>CAVQHB010000013.1:0-927184 GCA_963712195.1 uncultured Alphaproteobacteria bacterium
GTGAGTTACCGGCGGCTTTGGCTCACCTGGTGGTGTGAGGTTTAAGTGGCCTTCTGTTGGTGGGGCAAGCGCTTAGCCTGTGTGCTCTTTTTTGGATGCATTGCCGCTACTGCAGATATTTTGTTCCCGGCCGAGAGACTTCGTCGGGCAAGGCGCGCAGTTCAGGGCGGGGCCGCGCTGTTCGCATCCTACGCCGCCAACTTACTCGCGATCATTTTCAAATCTTAACCCACTTAGTGGATCACGATATGCAGCTGTTGTCCTCCTTTCTTGCCCCTGAGGAAGGCAAAAAGGAGTTGAGTTGGCCCCCCGAGCAGCCGCCGCCCGGCAAGTACGAATTCGCGCTGGTTTTGCGCGGAACGGTCTCGGTCGGCGCCTACACCGCCGGCGCCATCGACTTCCTGATCGAGGCGCTGGACTGCTTCGAGGCCGAATAGACAAAGCCGGAGTCCACATACCACGACATTACGCTCAAGGTGGCCACCGGCACATCGGGCGGCGCCGTTATCGCCGCCATCATGGCGCGTGCCCTGGCCTACGATTTTTCGTAGCGCTTTATGGGCGCCTCGCTGGTCCCCACCGGTCATGCCGGCAACCCGTTTTACGATGTCTGGGTGAAGGATCTGGATCTCGCGGCGATGCTCGACACCAGCGACATCGGCAAGGACCGCCCCTTGACCTCACCAATGCCCCGCTGCGGGAGGCGGAGGCAGGTGCGGCACTTTGCCGCGCAAGATGCCGGCTGCTGCACAGTGGGATGGCCGATTTTCGGAGCGGAGTATCTGCGGAATGGGGTTGAAGCAGGTCGAATTTGAGAGTATATCCTTTCTGGATATACTCTGGGGTTTGGCCATGTTGGCACGTACGTCTCTCTTCCTTTCCAACCGCTCGCAGGCCGTCCGGTTGCCCAAGGCCGTGGCCTTCGCCGAGGAGGTCCGCGAGGTGGTCATTGTTCCGGACGGACCGCGGCGCATCATCGCGCCGGCCGAAGCGGCTTGGGACGATTTCTTTGATGCACCGGGGATTGATCCGGGCGCGCGCGAGCAGCCGGAGATGCAGGAGCGTGAGCGCTTCTGATGCTGCGTTACCTGCTGGACACCAATCTCTGCATCCGCGTGCTCAGGGACCGGCCGCAGGGGCTGCGGGCACGGTTCAATGCCAATGCCGAGGCGCTGGGCCTTTCGGATGTGGTGCTCTATGAGCTACTCTACGGGGCCGAGCGCTCGAATGACCCGCCGCGTATCCGGCGCGAGGTCGAGCATTTTGCCGGCCGGTTGACAGTGCTGCCATTTGACAGTGAGGCGGCGGCGCACACGGCGGAGATACGGGGCGATCTCGAGAGTCGGGGCTGTGTGATTGGACCGTATGACCTGATGATCGCCGGTCACGCGCGCAGTCGGGGCTTGGTTGTCGTCACCGGTAATCTGGGTGAGTTCCAGCGGGTTCAGGGGCTGAGATGCGAGGACTGGCAGTCATAGCTGCGTTGGCTCAGGATAGCTCGTTCGGCAGCTTGCGTGGGATGTATCAAGGTGATGTGGAGCGGGGAGGGGGCTTACGGTAAAATCTGTAAAACGCGCTAATGCGGCTAAATTTGCTTAATAGATAGGGCGAAATTTGCGCGCCAATTTTTCATTCATCTCGTGGAAAGCAATGAACTCTCCGAATTGCTGAACTTGCACTCCGGCATGAAGCTCGCCGGCCTCACCCGCGCGCACCAAGTCAAACCTGGCTGGCACAGCGCGAGATACAAGTTTGAAAGCAATGACAGGTAACGGAAGGTAAGCGCTGTGTCCCTAGCCCTCTGTGAATTTTTTGTTGGGAGACCAGCCCCGATGACCTGGCGCGAGCGGAGAAGAAAGGCAAGCCGATCGTGATGCAGCACACCTATGCTGTCACGACGCACGCAGCGCGGGGGACGTGGAGTCGGACCTTATGGCTGGCGAGCCACGAAGATTCGCGGTCCGCATTGGTGGCCATGACCCGCCACCGCGACGAGTTGGCGGTGTTTGTGGATCGGTCGAGCCTGCATTCCGAGGACGTGGCCGTGAACGTCGGGCGGCGTGGGCTGGTTGATCCGGAGCAACCAGTCGATGACCGCAGTGACGCGGAAATCGTCGCTGCGATTGACAAGTCCATGCAACGTGTGACAGCGCCGCGGAATGCGCTCGACGTTCTTGGGCTGCCGCCTGCGCTGAGCATGCCGGCGACGTCCGCGTCGCCGGTGCCGAAGCTGCTTGCTCCATCGGAGGCGGGCGGCGGGAGACGCTGCTGGAAATGGCCCGCGCCGTCAGGCAGCAACAGGTGCAACGAAACCAGGCCGAAGAAAAGGCAGCAATGGGGCGGCGGGTTGCCGCTCTCAGGGCGAAAAAAGCACTACAGCAGCTAGCGGGGATCGAGGTCCCGCTGCCAGAGGAGGAAGCAGACAGCTACATCCCCAAATAGGGCGAATTTCCTGCTAAGCTGCGAACCCCCGGATAAATTACATGAATCGGCCGGGCGGCGGAGACGCGCGTAACGCTAATACGCCTCTGCCACCAGCATCTCATTGGCCCTGGTGGTGTAACGTGGCGAGTGGCGTGCCTGCCTTCCCGACCAGGCACGGATCATCCCCATTGATGCCGGCCGCAACCTGCCACGGCCAAACCGGGTAGAGGCCGAAGGCTGGCCGGTGTGCCGCAATCTTTCCGCAAATGTTGCGAATTCTGTCCTTATTAGCCAATACTGCCTTCAGCAAGGCAGGGAATCACATGGTTGGCTTCGCCCGAGCAGTCAAAAAGATGACGAAGGCCCGTCTTTATCGGGATCAACGATGGCGCAACCACCACGCACTCATGCCCGGCACCAGTCGGCAGTCGCTGCAGACCGTAGCCACAGGGCCCCGCTTCGTAGCAAAAGCTGAGCCGCCGGCCGCCCTTGCTGAGCCGAGTGACCATCCGGCTCAGAATCTCCGGCCGGTTCTCAAAAACACCGACCTGGCGCACCTCGCCGCCACGGCCGGTCTCAGCCACCTCCGCGCATACCGTCGCCTTGTGCACATCCAATCCAACAAACGTGATATTGTCCATCTGGTCCGCCCTCCATGTATGAGGCTCTGTGCCGGATATCTGGCACAACCAGAGGTGGCGCCATTTGTAGATTTCAGTGTCGATAGGGAGCGGCTTGGTACGCCTTGGATGCCGGGAAATGACGATTTTCGCGCCACGCTCATTCAACTCGGCAATGATGCTGTTGCTGTCGAAAGCTTTGTCCGCGATCAAACCATCGAAATCGATACCATCGATGAGCGGCGGGACACCAATGCTATCGAACCTCTGGCCAGGCAGCAGAATGAAGCGCACGAGGCAGCCGAGCAAATCTGTCAGCGCCAGTATTTTGGTCGTCATTCCGCCTTTCGAGCGGCCTATGGCCTGGCTCGAAGTCCCCCTTTTGCGCCTTGTCCATGGCGATGGACTTTGACAATGGTGGCATCAACCATGGCGTATTCCATGTCAGGCTCATCCGACACCGCCTCAAAAAGCCTCTGAAAAACATCAGCTTTTACCCAATCCCGGTAGCGCTTGAAGACCGTGTTCCAGTTGCCAAACTGTGCCGGCAGATCACGCCAGGGGCTGCCGGTGCGCGTAATCCACAGAACAGCTTCAAGAAACAGCCTATTATTGCCGCCACTGCGTCCAGGGGTGCGGATTCCGAGATCATCGCGCGCACTGTTCCGATTTGATCGCGCGCGGGATTCCGAGATGATCGCGCGCAGCGTTCCGATTTGATGCCGCGCAGCATTCCGATTTGAAGGCGCGCAGTTTCGGATGGTGTGAAGCCTGATCGTTGGGGGACAGTTCCCTGGTTGTTGAACAACCGGAGGACGTGGATGCCGACGAGGAGGGTAGAGATGCGCCAAGTGCGCGAGATTTTGCGCCTGAGCCTGGAGGCCGGGCTTTCGACGCGGGTGGTTGGCGAACGTGTTGGGATCGGGCCGACGACGGTGCGTGACACGCTGAGGCGGTTTGCGCGTGCGGGCCTTTCCTGGCCGGTACCGCCGGAGATCAGTGACGCGGAGCTGGAAGGGCGGCTGTATGGGCTGGTTGTGGCGAAGCCAGGCCGTCGCAAGCAGGCAGAGCCGGACTGGTCGGTAGTGGTCCGGGAGTTGAAGCGCAAACATGTGACGCTTCAGGTTCTCTGGGAGGAGTATATAGCCGAGCATCCCGACGGATACCGGTACAGCCGGTATTGCGACCTGTTCCGCGGTTGGGAGGGACGACTGCCACTGACGATGCGGCAGAGCCACGGTGGCGGGGAGAAGCTGTTCGTCGACTATGCCGGCGACACGTTGCCGGTGGTTGATCGTCAAACCGGCGAGGTCCGCGCCGCACATATCTTTGTGGCGGTGATGGGCGGTTCCAGCCTGTCATTCGCGTGTGCGACCTGGACGGAACAACTGGCCGACTGGATTGAGAGTCATAATGCGGCCTTCGCCTTCTTTGGTGGTGCCGCGCAGCTTTTGGTGCCCGATAATGCCAAGGTCGCGGTGATCCGGGCCTGCCACTTCGATCCCATGGTCAACCGCAGCTACACCGATATGGCGCGCCATTACGGGATGGCGGTATTGCCGGCCCGGCCGAGGAAACCCAGGGACAAGGCGAAGGTTGAGGCTTGCGTCGGCATTGTCGAACGCTGGCTTTTTGGCCGGTTCCGCAAGCGGACCTTTTACAGCCTGGCCGAGGTCAATGCGGCGATTGCCGAATGTATGGCGGATCTCAACGACGTGCGTGTGCTGCGCCAGTTCGGCAAGACACGCCGTCAGTTGTTCGAGGAGGTCGATGCGCCGAACCTGAAGCCATTGCCGAACGAACCCTGGGTTCATGCCGAATGGCGACGTTGCCGGGTGGGGCTCGACTACCACATTGCTATTGAGCGGCACCATTACTCGGTGCCCTACCGCTTTGCCCGGCGCGAGGTCGAAGCGCGGATTACGGCGCGGACCGTGGAGGTGTTCCTCGGCTCCGAGCGCATCGCCGTCCATATGCGCGGCAGCGGCAATGGGCGGCATACGACGGTGCCCGAGCATATGCCCTCCAGCCACCGGCGATATGGTGAATGGACGCCAGCGAAGATCCGCGAGGAGGCAAGGCGGATTGGGCCGATGCTGTCCCTTCTGGTCGAGAAGATCATTGAAAGCCGGCCGCACCCCGAGCAGGGCTACCGCTCATGCCTGGGCATTATCGGGCTGGAAAAACGCTTTGGCGCTGAGCGGCTCGAAGCCGCCGCCCTGCGCGCCCTGGAAATTGAGGCGCGCAATTACCCGTCCGTCAAATCGATCCTCGAGAAGGGGCTCGACAGCATCCCGGCCCCGAAAGCCCCGGAGCGCGAGCCGATCCTCCACGCCAATATCCGGGGTTCTGACTATTACCACTGAAAGGAAACGAGAATGTTGAAACACCCCACGCTTGACCTGCTCAACCAGCTTGGCCTGGCCGGAATGGCGCACGCCTTCGCCGAATTTACCGCCAACGACGAGGTCAAGGGCCTCAATCATGCCGAATGGCTGGCGTTGCTGCTCGATCATGAGGTGACGTATCGCAATGACCGGCGCTTGGCGCTACGCCTGCGTCAGGCGCGCCTACGCCACCATGCCGTGCCCGAGGACGTTGATTACCGCGCCTCACGCGGCCTCGACCGCCGGCTGTTCGAGAGGCTGCTCAGGGGCGACTGGATCGCTGCCCATGAAAATTTGGCGATCATCGGGCCAACCGGTGTCGGGAAAAGCTGGTTGGCCTGCGCCATCGGTCACAACGCCTGCCGCAGCAACCGTTCGGTACTCTACACACGGCTACCGCGCCTGATCGAAGAACTGGCCCTGGCCAAGGGCGATGGCCGGATCGCCACGCGCATGAAAAGCCTCGCCAAGGTCGATCTGCTCATCCTTGATGACTGGGGCCTCGAACCGCTCGACGGCAATGCCCGGCACCACCTGCTCGAAATCATCGAGGATCGCTATGGCAGGCGTTCAACCCTCGTCACCAGCCAGCTTCCAATCGCCAGATGGCACGAGCTGATCGGCAATCCCACCTATGCTGACGCCATCCTCGACCGCCTCGTCCATAATGCCCACCGGTTGGAAATAACCGGCGACTCCCTGCGCCGCATCACCCAAGAAGGCGCTTGACCAGCAACCAAACACAGTGACATCGTTCAACCAACGATCAGGTGCTTCACCTGCGCGCGATCAAATCGGAACGCTGCGCGGCATCAAATCGGAATACATGCGCGCGATCGTCGGAATCCGCATCCAGGGGCGCTCGGTTTGCCCAAACAATGCGGTTCCATCTTCGCCCATTGGGCCTCAGTCAATACGAATCGGTCCATCCAAAGCTTAAATCACAGCCAAACAAGGATGGGAATCCCAAATCTCAACAGACCCTAGAACACCTTGAACAACCGGCCCCCTTTGCGCGCGAGCTGATGAGATCTGCAAAACCTGGCGGCTATATTGTGGTGCGTGTTCCGATGGTCCGGCGCGACCGATGGAAGTTTCTTGAAACTGCCGCCGATCCCGAAAAAACTGGGATTTAGCCGATCCTTTTTTGGACAATAGTGTCAACATCACCCACTTCTCACCGCAAGGTTTGATCATGATGATGGAGCGCCAGGGCGCTATCTTCGATAGCTGGCATGGCGAAACCGGAATATTCCGACGGGCGTAAACCAGCCGCGTGCTCGCAGAGTCGTGAGACGTAGTCATGTGGTGCTCACTCAATAGGAATACACATGTACAAGCACCACTTTGGCGTAAATTATTTAGCGGCGGCATTTTAGGGGATTTCCGAATCGGGATTTGAGTGATTCGTGGATGGTCGGCATGATGGAGGCCGGCCATGCGTAGGAGCGGATCGGATTGGAGGAATGAGTTGGAACGGTGGCTGGCACCGTTCCTTGAGCGCCTTGGCAACAAGACCCGCCGGCGCATGTGTCTGCGCTATGTTGCTGGGTTGATTGGTCCTGGTGACCGCAAGAGCGTGCAGCCGATGGCGGCGCGCTTTGTACCGGGTGATTACAACCAGCTGCACCATTTCATCGCCGCGGGTGTCTGGGATGCCGCACCGCTGGAGGCGGAGCTGCTTGTGCAGGCCGATCGCCTGGTCGGCGGCAATGAGGCGGTTCTGGTTGTCGACGACACGGCCCTGCCGAAGAAGGGGAACCACTCCGTTGGCGTGGCCCCCCAATACGCCTCAGCCCTGGGCAAGGCAGCGAATTGCCAGACATTGGTATCCCTGACACTGGCGTGTGGCGAGGTGCCGGTGATGGTCGGACTTCGGCTGTTCCTGCCAGGGAGCTGGATCAACGATCCTGCCCGCCTGCGCCGGGCGCGGGTGCCGGAAGATCGCCAGATATTCCGCAGCAAGCCAGAGATTGCAGTCGAAGAGATCGACCGGATCAGGGCGGCTGGTGTGCGCTTCGGCTGTGTGCTGGCCGATGCCGGCTACGGGCTGAGCGCGTCGTTCCGCCAAGCGCTGAGCGCGCGCGGCTTACTCTGGGCGGTTGGCATCCCCCGGCAACAGAAAGTCTATCCTGCCAACGTGAGCCTGATCTTTCCCGTTGCCGATCATGGCCGGCCGCGGCAGCGTTATATCCCGGACAGCAAATAGGTTGCGGCCGAGACCATGCTCGCCGATGCGACGTGGCGATCGCTCAGTTGGCGCCGCGGCACCAAGGGCCGCCTGTCGGCCCGCTTCGCGGCCATGCGGGTGCGGGTTGCGGACGGACCGCTGCAGCGTATCGGCGACATGGGCGGACAGCACATGCCCGGCGCGGAGGTCTGGCGACCATAGTTCGTACGCATCAGCATGCGGCGGGCAAAAAAGGGGGCTTGAAGCTCGTGCGATCGGACGCTCGCGTGGTGGAATGAGAACCAAAATCCATGCCGTCGTCGATGCTTTGGGCAATCCGCTGCGCTTCATCCTCACTCCTGGCCAAGTCAGTGACATTACCCAGGCTGAGGAACTGATCGCCGGGCTTCCCGCGGATCATGTCCTGGCCGACAAGGGGTATGATTCAAAGGCACTGCGTGAAAGCATCGTGAACCCGGATGCCGTGCCAGTTATTCCGCCCAGAAAAACATCGCCACAGTGGCCCTGCGATTTTGCCCTTTACTGTGAGCGAAACCTCGTCGAACGCTTCTTCCTGAAAATCAAGCACTTCAGGCGGATCGCAACACGATACGACCAAACACCAAGGGCATTCCTGTCCATCCTGTGCCTCGTCAACGCCTTCATCTGGACCAAATGAATGTCAACGCGATCTAACGGAAGCCAGTCTAGAGGATTCGCATCACTACAACCACAATCACCACGAGCACCACCAGTCCGAGCAGACCACCACCAATGTACATAGCGTGACTCCTTTATATATCGTCCCGATGCAGCCTCTGCTTCTAATCCGGGCGGAACCTGCATCAGGCTGATTGGCCAGTCATTAACCGCCCCCGGTTGCCTGAACTTGCTTAAGCCGCCGTCGCGTCAGCGGTAAGGATCAGGCTATCCATTGCGACATACCTTATATCGAATGCCGGAACCGCGATGCAAGGGTCGGAAATACGCAATCCGGCCGGTCAGTTGGTAACTGGACGGGCCGTTAGGAGACCTTCCGTTTTCAGCCACCGGAACGCCATAGCGGACAGTCGCGCCCCTCAATCCAACGGCTGCGTAGTCTAGCTGCTGGTAACTGCTGCGTGCCCAACCCATAGGATGGGTGAGAGAAGCGTACCCCATCTGTTTGTCGTTCGTTCCAGAAAAGCGATGGGTAGCACTTTCCCCACCCATCCTACTGCTGCCGGTTGGTAGCCGCGCCGGCAAACGCAGCACATTTTGAGAATGCGAATTCCCTGACCAAGCCAAAAAATATGGCAAATACGGCACGCATTGTGATAGTCTGCATTGCTGGTTGACGGCGCGCGTTACCCTTGGCTGATATGGGAAATCCTGGCCGAACATGCCGCCATTGCGGAGAGTTCGCATGAAATGGGGATCTGTCGGGTCGTTTGGTGCGGCGGGAAGGCACCTGTTATACGGCTTAGGCATGGTATTGGCGATCCTGACTTCCTCCTGCGTTGGGGAAGACGAAATATATGACTTGAAAGGCGACGCTGACTTAGGAACCGGAGATTTCCTCGACGCCATTCTTGAATACAACAAGGCCATTGAGCTGGATCCGACTTATTATCATTATTACGTCAGCCGCAGCGTTGCCGAGGAAGCCCGCGGCGACTTTGATGCGGCCATTGCCGATGACGACAAGGCCCTCGAGCTTTATCCGGATTATGAGGACGGATACATCGCGCGCGCCAACACCAAGCGTCTCAAGGGGGAGTTTGATGCAGCCATTGCCGATGACAGCAAGGCCATTGAATTAAATGGAGTTTATATTGCTTTTGCGTACCATGATCGCGCCGAAGCCAAGCTCGCGAAGGGCGACTTCGTTGGCGCTGGTGCCGATCAGCAAATGTATGGCAATGAAATGAATTCGGATTATAACACTTTCCTGAATAAGCTCTTTCATTTTATCGGAAGCCATTGACGATCAGGTAAGTTTGGAGTGACAGGTCTTACAGCGGCATTGAGGAAGGGACGACTTCTTGCTCATTGGCACCACAACAGAGTCCGGGTCAGCCGGAGATAAGTTGCCCAATACTATCATCCGCCTGGTTGGTGAGAAACAATCGCCCGGCGACATGGCAACGACGGGCGAGATCCCTTGCACGCTTGTTTACGCGCCTCATCTTTTCTTATCGGAGGGTTCAGCTTCGCCCCCCCTCCCAAACGGAGCGGAACTGGGCGCCGTCCACGGCCTGAGCAGCATGCTGAGACCCCTACATGCCTCAGCATCATTCGGTAAGATGAGACGATACCTGTTATTCAGCTTAGGTATGTTTTTGACCGTTTCGGCTACCGCTTGTGGCGGTATGTCACGCCATGAGGAAATTGGTCAGGACAATTTGTCCAGTGGGGAAGTCTTCACGGCCATCTACTATTACGGTGACCCTTTACCACACGACATCACAGGCTACGTTGGCAGCGGCGCTGCCAAGCAAGCTTATGGCGATGTCGACGGGGCCATTGCAGATTACAGCAATGCCATCGGGTTGGATCCAAATTTTGCCATGGCATACTATGATCGTGGCTGCGCCAGGGAAACCATGGGCGATGTCGACGGGGCTATTGCGGATTACAGCAAGGCCATCGAGTTGAATCCAAATCTTGCTGTGGCGTACTATGATCGCAGCGGTGCCAAGCGAGCTAAGGGCGATATCGACGGGGCTACAGCCGATCGCAACAGGGCCATTGAGTTAGAGCCGCCGCTTGCAAACCTACAATCACAAACGGCCCGCAATCGGAACTCCAAATAGGAGGGACAGAAAGGCCCCCTCAATGATGGTCAGCTGTGCTTGTTCAGGTAGCGAACATGACCACCACGCGCGCCCGCTTTTGGGAAGCTCAATGGTGCGGCTCAACGGCAACAATGGGCGCAGAGCACACATTGATCGCCCAGCCCTTTACACCAATTCCACGGGCATACGACCTCACGGGCCTAATACGCATGTCTCCAAGCTGTCCTTATACGTTGCGATAAAAAATGGCACTTTGTCTCTGCACTCACCGAGCGACATGATCACTGTCACACGCTGAGGCAGGCGCAATAACTTCAAGAATTTTTCGTTACAGAAACCTCTGCTCTGCCTGCCGCCGGCTTACGGATAGTAATGACGAATCCGATCCGAAATAGGCTCAATTCGCGCCGAAGTTGAAATTTACATTAGAAAACTAAAAACCAGTATGTTATGAGATAAAAGCCGACAGGTATTGGGAGACACGCTGATGCGTTCCGCCATGATCGTTCTGGGTCTTGTTGGGGTATTGAGTCTCGTTTCGTTATCCACCCCCACGCAAGCTGAAACACCGGCCGCGCCCCTGCCGGCACTGGGGGCCAATCCGTCGCAAATATCGGTATCCGGCCTGTCCTCCGGCGCCTTCATGGCGGTCCAATACGATGTTGCCTTTTCCGCCAGCACGGTCGGTGCCGGGATTGTGGCCGGCGGTCCTTATAACTGCGTCTTTGTGAATATCGGCGGTATCGGCGCCTGCATGGCCGCCATGCCGCTGCCACCCAGCGGCATGGCCTCAGTCGCGGCCGCGGAGGGCTTCGCCGACCTTGGGGAGATTGACCCGATCAGCCATTTGGCGTCGCAAAAATTCTATCTGTTCAGCGGCAAGAATGATACGGTCGTGAAGCAAAGCGTCATGAACGCGGTCGATACGTTCTACCTCGATGCCGGCGTGCCGGCATCGAGGATCAAATACGTTAAAACCTTTCCTGCTGGCCATGCGTTCATTGCACCGGATTTCGGAAATTTATGCGGCACCAACGATAACCCCTATGTCGACCGTTGCGATTCCCACGGCACACCCTACGATCAACCCGGCGCAATCCTCAGTCAGATTTACGGCCCACTGCAACCAAAGGCGGCAACATTGTCCGCGCAACCCGTCGCCTTCAACCAACGGGAATTTGCCAGCAGCGCCTCCGGCATGGCTGATACCGGATACGTCTATATCCCCGCCAGCTGCGACAAAACGTCCGCCGTGAAATGCGCCGTCCATGTGGTATTCCATGGCTGTCTGCAAAGTGCGGCGAAGGTCGGAGACGACGTCTACAGCAAACTCGGCTACAATAACTGGGCGGACAGCAACCATATCATCGTGCTCTATCCGCAAGTCAACGCGAGTACCATTCCGTTCAATCCCCAGGGCTGTTGGGATTGGTTTGGATATACCGGGTTGGATTTTCAAACCCAGGGCGGAATGCAACTGACCGCCATACATGAGATGGTGGAGCGGTTGACCTCGCAATAACGCTGCCATCCTGGCAAACAGCGCCTGCCGCAACGATCACGGCGGCGCTTTATGCCGATGCTCACAAGCTACGGTGTTCCGGAAAAAATAACACCTGGACGTAGTGGTTGATCTGATCCTGAAGGTGGTTCACGTCAACTCTCGGCCACAGCTGATCGGAAAACACAACTATTTGGCCTCAAGGTCGTAGCTCGGATCGTTCGACAGTGTGATCCCGAGCTTGGCCGCGACCGGCAGCCCCGGCGGCCGCGACTGCTGGAGGACAGAGCACTCCTGGAGGTCGAAACTAATCAGCAGGCAGGCCGCCGTCATCTCCTGCGGAGGCGCCTCGGCGGCGGGGGCATCCGCCCAAGGCAAAAAAACGAATATCCAACTCCTCCATAAATTCACTCTTGGAGAGAGCAGAACCTACATCGTAAGCTCAGGATATAATCGGACCGAAAACAACGCTCCAGATGGCGATTCAAATTTTCAGTTAAACCATTTCACGTTTAAACATAAAGTCATCGCCATCTAGTGTCCTGATTCGGAAGTCCCTTGCATTTTAGGCGTTTGCCGCGAGGGAGCGAAGGCAGAAGCGTTGGATTGAGGCGAGGATATCGTCGGCGGTCTTGGTCCATCGGAACGGCTTGGGGTCGGCATTGGTGGCCTCGATATAGGCGGTGATGGCGCGCTCGAGGTCGGCGACGGATCGGAACACGCCGCGTCTGATGGCGCGGTCGGTCAGCAGGGCGAAGAAGCGCTCGACCTGATTGATCCAGGACGCCGAGGTGGGCGTGAAGTGGACGTGCCAGCGTGGCCGCTTGGCGAACCAGTTGCGGATCAGCTTGGTCTTGTGTGTGCCGTAGTTGTCCATGACGACATGGACGTCGAGATCGGCGGGCACGTTGCGCTCGACTTCGTCGAGGAACTTGCGGAACTCCTGCGTGCGGTGGCGCGGCATGCATTTGCCGATGACCGTCCCGGCCTTCACGTCGAGCGCGGCAAACAGCGAGGTGGTTCCGTGCCGCGTGTAGTCGTGGGTGCGCCGCTCGGCCTGGCCGGGCCGCATCGGCAGCAGAGGCTGGGTGCGATCGAGCGCCTGAACCTGGCTCTTTTCATCGACACAGAGCACCACGGCGCGCTCGGGCGGCGACAGATACAGGCCGACGATGTCGCGCACCTTCTCGACAAACAGCGGGTCGGACGAGAGCTTGAAGGTCTCCGAACGATGCGGCTGCAGGCCGAACGCCTGCCAGATCCGATGGATCGTGGACGGCGCATGGCCCACCGCCTTCGCCATGGTCCGCAGGCTCCAATGCGTCGCACCTTTGGGGCGCGTCTCTAGCGTTTTGCGGATCGTAGTGGCGATCTCGTCGTCACCGATCTGGCGCGGCGCGCCGGGACGCGGCTCGTCGTAAAGACCGTCCATGCGATCGCTGGCAAACCGCTTGCGCCACACGCCGACGGTGTGGGCGCAGACATCCAAGCTTGGTAGCGATCTCCTTGTTGGTCAGCCCGCTCGCCGCGGCAAGCACAATGCGCGCTCGCACCGCCAGCTGACTGTGGCGCGCCATGTTTGCGGATCAGCGCCGTCAACGCCGCCTTCTCCGCGTCATCCAGCACGATCGCCACCGCTCGCCCCTTCGCCATTCCCGCCCCCTTGCTCAAGGTTCGGCAGAAATGTAACCTATTTGTCGATCAGGACACTAGCGCAGGTCAACCATGCCCGCGAAAGTGAAACCGTGTGTTCTTCGCTCGGGCTTGTGCGTTATGTCAGCCTTCGCGGCGCTGGCGCTCAGCGGCACAGCGCGTGCGCATTCGACGGGGACCGGCAAGGGAGGGGGCAGGCACGCGGTCATCACGAAGCCCCGGATTGACCTTACCTCCCCAGCGGATTCGACCGACTTCACGCACGAGTTTACCCATGAGCTGAATGCAGATTACGATCAGTACACTTCATTCAAGAACACTATCCAGAATGATCTCAACGTCCAGTTCTCGATGCCGGTTTCAATTTTTGGGCAGTGGGGAAGCCCGAATGGCGGTCCTGGCGTTGCGGTGATAGTCTATTCCCCGACGGTGACCTGGATGCCATTCACCAACACAGCGATCGGTTCTGGCGCCTTTACCTTCAGCTTCCAGGGAAACCAGTTCTGGACCCGCGCAAACACTAACTCGCAGCAGGGCGATATGGGCCTGCTCGCGGCGCCGAACAGTTGGGGATCGAACGGCTATCAATACGCGCAGATCACCTACACCCAGACATTCCTTGGCAAATGGCTGGCGTTCTCCTGCGGCCAGTATTCTTTCGGCCAGTACGACGGCAACGTACAGTCCAATTTCCTCAATTACTCGCTCGCGCAGAACGGCACGCAGACCTATGCCAGTGCTGGCGTCGGCGCCTATGTGCAACTCACGCCAAACCAAGCGCTGCAGTTTGCCGGCGGCCTGCAGGGCGCCACCGATATCTCCGGAGAAACGGTGACCACAAATGGTTTTCGCGATGGTGAGATCGCATACTTCCTGTCGGCCCAGTGGTCGCCAACCTTTCTGGCCGGTGGCACGTATGGTATCCTTTATTACGACCAGCCATCAGTGCCGCAGCAGCCGAGCGCGTCCCAAGGGCTCTCCTTCAGCGCCGTGCAGTATCTGAACGCCTCCGGCGCGCTGTTCCTGCGCGTCAACGACGCCTCAGGCACCGCGATCCCGATCGAGACGTCGGTGGCGTTCCGTGGAATCATGAACAATCCGTTCGGCCGCAACCGCCTCGATCAGGCGGGGCTTGGGCTAGCCTGGAACAAGACCAATCAGACCGCGGTGGGCAGCCCAGCACGGAGCTCGGAGTGGGTAGGGGAATTTTATTACAACATCACGGTGTTTAAGGGGATGCACATCACTCCAGACATGCAAGTTTTTGTCCACCCTGCGTTTGCACAGAATACTGGTGCGGTTGTATTCGCGATCTACGCGACGTTCAACTTCTAATCGATCTTGAGAAAGGAAGTCGTGCACGCCCTTGGTGCGCATTCCCATCATGCTCAGCATAGGTGCAAGCATTACCGCGGAGGCTCACGCACAGAGCGCGTCCCCCATCGCTGGAATGGCTGCAGCGCGACGAATACCTCACACGCGTCGGCGATTGTGTGGTTGGCCACTCCTGTCCCGAGGGCAAATAGTTTGGCGGCGCCTTGCGCATCAGTACGCCGTTTGGCGACCAAATTCCGGGCGCTGAAGTTTATCTCGACCTGACCCGTAGTATCGATTCGATCGAATGACCGCACCCGGGAGCAGTTGGCTCGCAGACCAACGACCGCTATGGGCGGATATTGTTGAAAAAGGCGCTGCTTATTTCGTTGTAGCCCAGCTATCGCTGTGATTTACTTGTCGCATCATCAGTGGGGGCAGAGCGATGATGGGCAGGCAGGAGGCAGCGCCGCAGCTGTTTTACGACTTCAGGATTGATGATCACGTGCCCGCCGATCACATGCTGCGCGGTATCGCCAGGTTTCTCGATCTTTCGTCACTGCGTGCTAAGTTGGCTCCATTCTACAGCTCGATTGGTCGCCCCTCGGTTGACCCCGAATTGATGATCCGCATGCTGGTTATTGGTTACTGCATGGGAATTCGTTCTGAACGCCGGCTGTGTGAGGAGGTACATCTGAACCTCGCATATCGGTGGTTCTGCCAGCTTGGCTTGAATGGCAAAGTGCCGGATCATTCGACATTCTCGCGTAATCGGCACGGGCGGTTCCGGGATAGTGACATCCTCCGGCATTTCTTCGAATCCATCGTCCATCGTTGCTTGGCCGAAGGACTGGTCAGTGGCGAAGGCTTTGCGGTGGACGCCAGCTTGATCGCCGCAGACGCCAACCGGCAACGCTCGGTGCCGGGCGATCACTACGCCCCTCTTGCACCAGGTGAAGCCGCACGGGCGGTGCAGGAATATCTCGGTAAGCTCAACGATGCCGCGTTCGGAGCAGCAACCGAGGTGACGCCAAAATTCATATCCTCAAGCGACCCGGCGTCTCAATGGACTGGAGCGCTCAAAGGGCCGGCCTTCTTCGCTTACGCCACCAACTATCTGATCGACACCGAGAATGCGATCATTCTTGACGTCGAGGCAACCAGAGCTGTTCGCCAAGCCGAGGTTGGCGCATCGCGCACTATGCTGGACCGGGTCGAAGAACGGTTTGGTCTGAAGCCCGAGTGGGTGGCTGCCGACAGCGCCTATGGTTCGGCCGCCAATCTGGCGTGGCTGGTGAAGCAAAAGCAGATCGCGCCACACATCCCAGTTTTTGATAAATCGCAGCGGACAGATGGTACATGGTCCCGCGGGGATTTTACCTGGGATGACAAAAATGACCGCTATATCTGCCCAGAGGGCAAAGCGCTCGTCCAATACCATCGGAGCTATGCGACGCCACGGACTGGCATCGACAAGGATGGTTTCCGCCGTTACCGCGCTTCTACAAAAGATTGTTCCATTTGCCCGTCAAAGCCGCGCTGTTGCCCAAACGCGCCCGCCCGCAAAATACCACGCGACTTGAACGAAGACAGCCGCGACGTAGCGCGTGCCATATGCAAGACGCCCGATTACGAGAGAAGCCGGCATCGACGGAAGAAAGTCGAGATGTTGTTCGCTCACCTCAAACGTATCCTGCATCTCGGCCGGCTGAGGCTCCGAGGACCGTCAGGCGCCCGTGACGAGTTCCTGCTCGCCGCGACAGCTCAAAATCTTCGGAAACTCGCGAAGCTCAGGCCAATGAAAGCAGGTGGTATGCTCCCAGCCACAACATAAGCCGCAACGACGCCCCATGAATGACGTGCGGAAAGCTCCAATGCCGTGAAACAGCCGCCCGACCAGAGCGTTGCGCGCCAATTTCCGACTAAATCAACAATATCGGCGCGTTGCCGTCAGCACGGGGCGACGATGAACGTCCGCTCCTGAGATCACCTCCCGTAGAGGTCGAATTCGGTGGCCGCCATATTGCTGGCCGACATAATTGGGCGGTTGCCGCGGCCTTAACGAAAGAAGGCAGGCTTGAGGTTCTCCGGTCCATTGAAGCCGCAGGACACTCTCTCATGTTCGCCGTTTCAAGCTGCAGGCGTGAAAATTCTTTGCTTCCTTTTGCGAGCTTTTTCAGTACGGCCGCCACTGGGAAGGGCAGGAAGCACGATCATGAAACGACGGTTGATCATGCTCTGATACGCGGATTGGTTGCCGCCGGACCTGTGATGCGTCGCGGAGCTTCCTCGGTCTAGAGTTCCAGCGTCGGATAAGATCCGGCTGATAGTGTCTGCGAGGGTTCCCCTGGCCGTGATCGTGCCTCCGGCCTTGCCCAGCTTTGGATATATCGGTGCGCTAGTGGCCTCCTTTCTTGGCGGGTGTTCGATATTGATCAGAACGCATTAGGCTCCTGCTGGTTGCGCTTGGTTGGCGATCGCCCAGACAAAGCCCGCCAGTTCCCGCGCGATCGCGGCGGTTATCACCGCGGGCAACTTTCCGGCCCGGGCAAACTTGCGGTATCGACGACACAGTCGTTCCTGCGCCTTCCATGCCATGTCGCGGACCGGCTTGGCCAGCTTCTCCTGCCGGATCAGCTGTGCGCGGCTGATCCGGGCCGGGAACCGGTAACTCCAGGCCGCCTCGATCAGCATGCGCCGTGCCGCCTCGTTGCCAGCCTTGGTGATACCGCCCTGACGACGTTTGCCGCCGCTGGAGTTTTCAGACGGAACCAAGCCAAGATATGCCATGAGCTGGCTTGGTTTGGTGAAGCGGGTGATGTCGCCAAGTTCGGCAACCAGTGTTGCCGCCGCCACCATGGCCACGCCGCGCAATGCCTGGAGCGCCTGCACGACTGGTGCAAGAGACCAAGCCGGCAGTGCCGCCTCGATATGCGCCTCCAGACGATCGCGTCGGGCGGTCGCCGCATCCACCGCTTCGAGGCAATCCTCGAGCACGATGTAATGTACCGGCGTTCTTAAACTTCAGCCCCGCCAGCCAACGCCGGTGTAGAAGCGTCCATGCCTTCTGGCCGTAGTGGCAGCCCTGGCGCAGCAGGAACCCCGACAATTGTTGGCGCGCCTTACGCAATGTGCGCACCGCCGCGAGACGCGCCCGAACCAGGTCACGAATTGCCTCGTGCGCTTCATCGGGAACCCATACCGCGGTTAACTCACCGGCCCGGTGCAGCTTGGCGAGATTGGCCGCATCGCGCCGATCAGTCTTAACGCGGTCGCCGGGCTTTTTAGGGATTAACGATGGCGCCACCACGGAGCATTCGTGCCCGGCCGCTGTAATCTGCCGTTGGATACCGTAGCCGCACGGCCCCGCCTCATAGCAAAACCGTAGTTCGTGACCGCGGCTGGCTAACTTCGCAATCAGCTTCTTCAAGGCCGCCGGCGTGTTCGCGATCGTTCCGTGATCACGCACCTCCTTCCGCGGGCCCGCTTCGGCGATCGTATTTTTGTGCACATCAAGGCCAATGTAAGTGATAAGCTTCTCCATGACTCGTCTCCTATGCATGAGGCTCGGCGCCGGCCAATCCAGCGCAACCCTCGAAATCCTGCATATTGTGAGACGGCTCACCCCCTATCTCAGGCGAACATCTGGTCTAGCTGCTCGACCACGACCGCAGTGAACTGGTGTGGGGATGTGCTTCTCTGCGCCATTGCGGATTAAAATATAGGCATAAAAAACCGTTTTTCATCATTTAGCCTACCAAATCTGTGCAAAATTTGTCGGTTGTGCATGCTTAGGCGGTAGTTTCTGGCCGTTTAGTGTGTGGCATATTTTTTGCTCGACAGTAAAACGATATTGCTAAGCCTATCCGCTGATATCCGCCAACTATAAGCATAGAGGGGTTACTGTGAGCGACATCATCTTTCCTATAGGGCGCAGCACGACAGAGTTGGGCTCGCTGCGCCGGGCCATCGACTGGAAGGGCGCCTTCTGGGTGGCCAGCGGCGTGCCGGCGTTGGTTCTGTTCTCAATCGGCGGCATTTCCGACATGGTCGGCAATCTCGCCTTCCTGGTGTGGGCGGCGTCCATGCTGATGGGCTTCGTACAGTCTTTCACCTACGCCGAAATCGCGGGCCTGTTCCCCAACAAGTCGGGCGGTGCATCGGTGTACGGTGCGGCGGCCTGGGTGCGCTACAGCAAGTTCATCGCCCCGCTCTCGGTATGGTGCAACTGGTTCGCCTGGTCGCCCGTGCTCTCGCTGGGCTGCTCCATTGCGGCGGCTTATATTCTGAACGCGCTGGCGCCCATCCCATCGGCCAATTCGCCGGAAGTGGCGCAATGGATCGCAGCACACGGCGCCGCCATCACCGGCGGGCAGCAGGCGCAGGTGAACACCGCGATCGTGGCACTCACCCCGGCCATCCGTAACTGGACGCTGTTCACCCACACGCTGGGCCCGGTCGGCTTCTCGCTGAACGCAACGTTCTTCATCGGCGCGATCATCATGCTGGTCACCTTTGCGATTCAGCATCGTGGCATTCTCGGCACTGCCAATGTGCAGAAATACATGGGCCTGCTCGTCATCATCCCGATGCTGATCGTTGGCGTCGTGCCGCTGTTCAACGGCGCTGTGCATTTCTCCAACTACTCGCCGCTGGCACCGCTTGCCTCCTATGGCGCGCCGCAGATCGGCACCTGGAACATCCCGAATTGGACGATGGTTCTGGGCGCCATGTTCATCGCCGCCTGGTCCACCTACGGGTTCGAGACGGCCGTGTGCTATACCTCGGAATTCCGCAACCCGGGCACTGATACGTTCAAGGCCATCTTCTATCTCTGGCCTGCTGTGCCTGGTGCTGTTCATCCTTGTGCCCTTCACCTTCCAGGGCGCGTTGGGCCTGACCGGCATGCTGGATCCGAAGATCGCCGATGGCTCAGGCGTTGCCGCGGCTATGGCGAACATGGTCGGCAGCGGGCCGATCATCCACTCGATCATGGTCATGTTGATGATCCTGGCGCTGATCCTGTCGATCATGACGGCGATGGCCGGTTCCTCGCGCACGCTGTACCAGGGCTCCGTCGATGGATGGCTGCCGCGCTACCTGAGCTTTGTGAACGAGCACGGTGCGCCGACGCGCGCGATGTGGACTGACCTCGTCGCCAACCTGTTGTTGCTGGCCGTTGCCTCCACCGATGCCACGAGCTTCTTCTTCGTGCTTGCGGTTTCGAATGTTGGTCTACATCATCTTCAACTTCCTGAACCTCAACGCCGGCTGGATCCACCGCATCGACTCAGGCGCCACCAAGCGCCCCTATCGCGCGCCCACCTGGCTGCTGGGGTTAGGCGGGGTGTTCGCCTTCGTCAACGCCGTGTTCCTCGGTGCTGGCGCAAAGACCTGGAATCCGGAAGCGCTCTGGGCTGGAGCCATCTTCGCGGCGATGATCATCCCGGTGTTCTGCTTTCGCCACTTCATCCAGGATAAAGGCAAGTTCCCTGAGCAGATGCTGGAAGATCTGCACGTGGGCGGCTCCGGGGATGTGACGACCAAGCGGGCGGGCATTCTCCCGTACCTGACATTGGTTGCAGGTGTTGGCGTGGTGCTAGCCTCCAACTGGTTCTTCCACCTGTAACGTATCGACAACGTTCGTGACACGAAGCCGGAGCTGACGCTCCGGCTTTTTTGGTGATTTTTCGGGCCTTTTTCCGGAACGCGGTTTGACAAATTCAACATTCTTCGGCATAATTCTTATTAACTGACGAGAAACTCTTGCAAAGTCAGGTGATGCAAAAACTTATGAACATTTCTTCTCTTTCGAGTCCGTCTGGTTTCCTCGAAACGCTGTATGTTCGCGGCGGGGCGGCTGTTTCCTTGGAGCTTCGCAAGGGAGAGTTGATTGAGGTGCTGGATGAGCAGGGCGCGCAGCCTTGCGACGTAAGCATTGCCGGCGAGGCGCCGCGGCGCGTGTTGGGCGAGGCGTCTCTTCCTGGCTCGATCTTCGGTTTTGTCGCTGAAGAAGACTGTGAAATTTCGATTGCGGCACCTGGCGCGCCGATGCTGCCGCATGAGCAGGCGGCACCGACGGACCTGCGCGTGACGATCGCGCGCACGGAAAAAGCCTATCCACCGCCACTGGGGAAAGTAAAGGCGGAAATTCTGGTCAAGGCGGCGACGGCTTGTTCCTACAAGGTCGAGAACGGTGATTACATCCAGATCATCGATGTGGATGGCCAGCAATGCTCCGATTTTCTGGCGTTTGATGCCGAGGCGCTAGAACACGGACTGGATGCCACGACCACGCGCACGCTCGGCGGGCGGATTTATCCAGGCCCTGGTCTGTACGCGAAGTTTTTCGACGACCGGATGCTGCCGCTGGTCGAGGTGATCCGCGACACTTGCGGAAGGCACGATACATTCGCCTTGGCCTGCACCGCGAAATCCTACGCCGATGCGGGTTATCCGGGGCATGTCAATTGCTCGGATAATTTCAACGCCGCGCTGGCTGAATATGGTATCGCTCCGCGCCTTGGCTGGCCGGCGATCAACTTCTTCTTCAACACGCAAGTTGCCGCTGATGGGGCAATCGTCGCGGATGAGGCATGGTCGCGGCCCGGCGATTACGTGTTGATGCGTGCCATGCGGAATCTGCTCTGCGCCAACTCATCCTGCGCGGATGATGTGTTCACGACGAATGGTTACAACCCGACGGATATTCTCGTCAGGATCTACGATAAATCAGAGAATTTCTCAAATGGGATTGCGCATCGCATGACACCGAATGCCGAGCCAAGGCTGACCCGGGAAAGCGGTTTCCATCCGGCGACCGCCGCCTTGACGCGAAACTTCATCGAGAGCAACGGGTTCTGGCTGCCGGAGTGTTTCACCGCGAGCGGCCCGGTGGCGGAATATGTCGCTTGCCGCGAGAATGTCGCGGTGACGGATCTTTCGACGCTGCGCAAGTTCGAGATCACCGGCCCGGATGCCGAGAATTTGCTGGCACTGTCGCTGACCCGTAATGTCCGCAAGCTGAGCGTCGGGCAGGTGGTCTATACGGCAATGTGCTACGAGCATGGCGGCATGATCGACGATGGTACGGTCATGCGCCTGGGGCCGAATAATTTCCGCTTCATCTGCGGTTCGGATTATTCCGGTGAGTGGCTGCGGGCGCTGGCACACAAACACAGGCTCCGGGCTTTTGTCCGCAGCTCCACGGACCAGCTGCATAATCTCTCGCTGCAAGGGCCGCGTTCGCGCGAACTGCTGGCGCCGCTGATTTTTACACCACCCGCGCAACCCTCGATCACTGAGCTGAAATGGTTCCGCTTCACCATCGGGCGTCTTGGCGGGCCACAGGGAATCCCGCTGGTGATTTCGCGCACGGGTTACACAGGCGAGTTGGGATACGAGATCTGGGTGCATCCGAGCAACGCGGTCGAACTCTGGAACGTTTTCGTGGATGCCGGCGCCCAGCCCATGGGTTTTGCGGCGCTGAACATGCTGCGCATCGAGGCCGGGTTGATCCTGGCTGGGCACGAATTTTCTGATGAGACCGATCCGTACGAGGCCGGAATTGCCTTTGCCGTGGCGGACCGGGATGAGGCGTTTGTCGGGCGTGATGCCTTGCGCCGGCGCGCGGCAAATCCGCTCCGCAAGCTCGTCGGGCTGGTGATTGAAGGCGGAGAGCCCGTGCATCATGGCGACTGCGTTCATGTAGGGCGCGCCCAGGTGGGCGTGGTGACCAGCGCCATGCGCTCGCCGGTTCTGCACCATTCGATCGCTCTGGCGCGCATTGATGCGTATCACGCCGGGATCGGAACTGAGCTGGAGATTGGCAAGCTGGATGGTCAGCAGAAGCGCCTGCCCGCCAAGGTCGTGCGGTTTCCGCATTACGATCCGGAAAAGACGAGGGTCCGCGCCTGATACTCGTCGATGAGGAGCCGGTTCCGCCGGGGAACACCCGATATCCAGGTCAATGTTCATTTCTGGGAAGTGCCGTCATGTCCAACGCGCAATACGTTCTCACGCTCTCCTGCCAGAACCGTCCTGGCATTGTCGCCGCCGTGTCTTCGTATCTTTTCAACCAGGGTGCTGACATCCGCGAGGCGCAGCAATTCGACGATACCGAGACCGGCAAGTTCTTTGCCCGCATCGCCTTCGACCTTCGGGGTGATGCTGGCATGGCGCCGGTTCGCGAAGGCTTTGCCGAGCTGGCCGAGCCGTTCAAGATGAACTACGCTTTCAGCGATCACACCGCGCCGCGGCGTGTGCTGCTGCTCGTGTCGAAGTTCGACCACTGCCTGGCGGATCTGCTGTATCGCTGGCGCATCGGCGAACTGCAGATGACAGGTCACGGCGATCGTCTCCAACCATCCGCGTCGAGACCTATGCCGGCGTCTGGATTTCGGCGGGCATGCCCTTCCATCACCTGCCGATCACCAGGGACACCAAGATGGAGCAGGAGGCGCAGATCTGGGAGCTGGTGCGAGCAGAGCAGGTCCGAGCTGGTCGTGCTCGCACGCTACATGCAGGTGCTGTCCGACGGGTTGACGCGCCAAACTCGCCGGTCGCTGCATCAATATCCATCACTCGTTCCTGCCCGGCTTCAAGGGCGCCAAGCCCTACCACCAGGCGCATGCGCGCGGGCGTGAAGCTGATCGGCGCCACAGCGCATTACGTGACCGCGGACCTCGACGAAGGGCCGATCATCGAGCAGGATGTCGAGCGCATCTCCCATGGCGACACGCCGGATGATCTGGTGCGCAAGGGGCGTGACATCGAACGCCGCGTGCTGGCGCGCGCCGTGCGCTGCCATCTGGAAGACCGCGTCATTCTGAACGGCGCCAAGACGGTGGTGTTCGCGAGCTGAACACAAAAAATTCGTCCTGTTCGGCGAAAGTCACGACTTTCAATTTGACAGAGGGAATTCTCTTTAATTATCGTTTGTGACTGCAAAGAAAGTTATTTGGGGCATTTTGTTTTGGTCGAGCTTATCGACGGCAAGGCTTTCGCCACCCAGCGCCGCGCCGCCAGCACGGCGACGCCGCCCCATGACCATCACCCGCCTGTTGCACACCCCCGCCAAGCGTGCCGGGGGCAATTCTCCACCCCAACCATGAAGGCCATCGCATGACTCGCTCCTGGCGCCACGCCGTTCTTGCCTCCCGCCACCGCGCTCTTGGTTCCAAGCTCGAAGACTGGAACGGTATGCCGACGGCCTGGACCTATGAGTTGGATGTGCAGGACCACCATGTGGCCATCCGCACCAAGGCGGGGCTCATGGATGTCTCCGGCCTGAAGAAGGTGCATCTGCACGGCCCGCACGCCTCGGCCGTGCTGGACTATCTGACCACCCGCGATGTTTCCAAGATCACGCCCGGCAAGTCGGCCTATTGCTGCTTCCTCAACGAGGGCGGCAAGTTCATCGATGACGGCATCCTCTACCGCACCGGGCCGAACTCCTGGTTCGTGGTGCATGGCTCGGGTGCTGGGCACCAAGCCCTCACGCAGGCTGCCTATGGCCGCAATGTGACGATGCTGTTCGACGACGATCTGCTCGACCTCTCGCTGCAGGGGCCGCTCGCCGTGGACTATCTCGCCAAGCATGTCCCAGGCATCCGTGACCTGAAATATTTCCACCACATGGGCGCCACGCTGTTCGGCAAGCCGGTGATGATTTCGCGCACCGGCTATACCGGCGAGCGAGGCTATGAGATCTTCTGCAAGGCCGAGGATGCCGAGGTGATCTGGGATACGATCCTGGAAGAGGGCAGGGAGATGGGCATCGTGCCCTGCTGCTTCACCGCGCTCGATCTGCTGCGCACCGAAAGCTACCTGCTCTTCTACCCCTACGACAATTCCGAGATGTACCCGTTCGAGAATGAAGCACACGGCGACACGCTGTGGGAGCTGGGGCTGGACTTCACGGTCTCGCCAGGCAAGACCGGCTTCCGCGGCGCCGAAGAACATTATCGGCTGAAGGGCAAGGAACGTTTCAAGATCTTCGGCGTGCTGGTGGAGAGCGACAAATCCGCTGCCCCTGGCGACAAGCTGGTGGCCGATGGCAAGGCCGTCGGCGTCATCACCTGCCCGATGATCTCCACACTCACCGGCAAGTCGATGGCCATCGCCCGCGTGGACGTGCCCTATGCCATGCACGGCACCCAGCTGACTGTGGAAGGCTCGCTGGGCGGCGTGCCAGCCATTGCGCACAACCTGCCGTTCGACGATCCCAAGAAGACCAAGCGCACAGTGGTGGGCTGAGCCATGAGCAAGAGCCGCCCGGGATACACGCAGTTCGGTCTGGATCCGGCGGGACGCGCGCACCTGGTCGTTACCAGCCTCGATGCCCCGCCCGAGGGCATCGAGGACAGCCTCGCAAATATCGAGGTCTGGACGGTGAAGCATAACGGGCCGGGCGTGCCGGCACCGATCGTGGCAGGGCTGCGCCCATTCCGCTCCACCACCGAACTGCTGGTGCAGCTCAGCCACCGCCTGACACTCGAGACGGCCGGGTTGCGCCTGTATGCGGTCGGCCCCGAGGCATTCATCTGGGACGCGTATAACGCTGCCATCGCCGCTGGGCTGCACCCTTCCGAGATCTCGCTGCATCGCGCAGGGCCGTTTGTCCGGCGTGTTTATTGTTCGCACTGCCGCACCATCATCGAAGGCGTGCCGGTGAACATCGTAGCCTGCCCATCCTGCGAGGCGGCTTTGTTCGTGCGCGATCATTTCTCCCGCCGTCTGGCCGCGTTCATGGGCGTGAAGGTGGACGCCGAAGTGCCGGGCGAAATTCCGGAAGCGGAGGTGTTTACGTCATGAAGCTGAAGATCGAAGCCATAGACACACTCACTCCCGGCATCCGCAAGTTCAAGCTGGCGCCGGTTGATGGCGCGCCGCTGCCGCGCGCCGGGGCAGGCTCGCATGTGGTATTGGAAATCCCGGGGCCGGGGCGTGTGTGGAAGAACGCCTACTCAATCACCTCCGCCACCGAGGCGGCGGCTTATGAGATCATGGTCCGGCGCGTAGAGAAATCCCGTGGCGGCTCCGCCTGGCTTCATGACCATGCCAAGGTGGGGGACGTACTGGAAGTGCAGCCGCCTCAAAACCTGTTCGCCCCGCAGCGCCTTGCCAAGCGGCATCTGCTGCTCTCGGCCGGCATCGGCATCACGCCGTTTCTCTCCTACCTTAAGCTGCCCGTCCTGGCGTATGAGTTGCACCATTGCTGCAAGCCCGAGGATGAGGCGGCGTTCCGAGCGCTGCTGCCTTCCGGCCCGCAAGTGACGCTGCATACCAGCCGTAACACGCTGAACCTGGAGACGCTGCTCAAGCGCCAGAAGCTCGACACGCATCTTTCCATCTGCGGTCCTGAGAGCTTCATGGATGTGGTGCTGGCCACCGCCGCGCATTGTGGCTGGCCGTCAACGAAGATGCACAAGGAGAGCTTCGGCGGTGCCACGGGCGGCGAGTTTTTCGTGGTGCATCTGCGCCGCTCCGGGGTGATGGTGAATGTGGGGCGCGAGGAATCGCTATTGGACGCGATGGAGGCCGCCGGCCTCACGCCGTCCAGCCTGTGCCGTGGCGGGGCCTGCGGTGAATGCAAGCTGCCGGTTCTGGACGGCGTGCCCGCGCATCACGATCATTATCTTTCCGAAGCCGAGCGGGCTGCCAACAACGCCATCATGATCTGCGTCTCGCGTGCGAAAACCCCTGAACTGGTGCTGGATTTCTGAACCATGAAACTGAGCCTGAAACCCCAAGAGACCTTCCGGGACGATTACACCTTCAGCAACTCGGATCAGGCGATCCTGCGTTTCCCTTTCCCGTTTCCAGACGACAACTACATGTACTCCGTGAACATGGAGCCGCATGTGCGCGGCGGAGCGAGCCCGGTCTACAATGCCGTCTTCGATATCGACGAGCATTATATCGGCGACATGGCCGACCGTGCCATCACGCTGGAGCAGGACCCGCTGCGCTGCCAAGTGCTGCCGCACATGCAAGAGGCCGAGTGGGACACGCTCGAACTCATCATGGAAAATCTCGCGAATGATTATCCTGAGCATTTCACCCTGACCAAGAACGGCGATGAGTGGCACTGGATCAACCGCCCGTTGGAGATCGACCAGAAGTTCATCTTCGGCCGGGCAGAGACGCTGCCCTACGGACCGTTCGAGTACATCACACGCCAGACGCAGGGCGATTTCTCGCTACAGGACCAGCGCGACAACAATTTGTTCATGGATGGCGGCATGGTCACCTCGCAGGCGGACTGGTCGCTGAACTTCGATGTCGGCATGTCCTTTCATGAATGGCACGGCCCGGTGCCGCTGGCGCATGAGAGCGGGGTGTTCGACCGCGCGCTGCAATATCTGCTGCGCCTGCAATACGGCAAGCCGGTGCGCCGGCTGAACTGGACGATGACCGCCAACCCGCGCCTCGACACCTCGCCGGAGAATTATCCGCTGTGGGGGCCTGAGAAAGCGGAGATCACGCCCGACAATGTCGGGCACCGCATGTGCTTGCGCGTGGAACTGCAGAGCCTCTACCGCCTGCCGCGCTCCAACGCCATATTGTTCTCCATCCGTGGTTATCTCATCCGCCTGGAGGAACTAGCCATGGTGAAGAAATGGGCGATCCGCATGCACCGCGTCATTCGCGACCTGCATCCGAAAATCATCGAGTATAAGGGGCAGCATCGCTACCGGCAGCATGTGGTGGATTATCTCGCGCCGCATGACGATGGCCGCGTGCTGAACCCGGGCATCGCGGCGGAGCAGGACAGCATTTAGGCCGCGCTCCCCTGGCAGCGAAAACTCCGCGGTCATGCCGCGGGGTTTTTTGTTGGTGCTGGTGCGGGCACAAAAAACCGCCTCCGGGTTGCCTCGGAGGCGGCCGTTGATGCGTGGTTCAGTTGTTGGCGAGGAAGGCTTCCAGGCGGTCGTCCAGCTGTTCCATCCACGGCGTGTTCAGCGGCGGAGCCAGCGTGCCGGTGATGGCGGAGCGGAAGCTGTGATGACGGTATGTCAGCACGTCCTCCTCCTTGTGGTGCTTCCATTCCTTGAACTGTTCGGCCATGATCTCCGGCTTAAAGTCGGGATAGTCGGTGTGGCCAAGCAGGTCGCGGATGTAGCCGCACTGGAAGTCGATGTCCTCGGCGGCGCTGGTGGTCGATTCCTCCTTCTTGCGATAGGCTTGGCTGTCGGCCTTCATCTCTTCCAGAGTGGGCAAATTCACCTTCCCGAACATCAAGTCGCGCGCGAACCATGCCTGGGCGTCGAACATGTTGAAGGTGTAGTACTGGTCCTGCATGCCGAGATAGAGCAGCTTCGGATTCTTCTCCCACGCCACGCCCTTGTAAAGGCCTAGCGGCCACAGGCGGTTGTTGGTCTTCAGACGCAGCTCATCCGGCAGGAAGGGGAAGTGATGCTGGTAACCGGTGCAGATGACGATGGCATCCACCTCCTTGCTGGTGCCGTCCTTGAAATGGGCGGTTTTGCCTTCAACCTTCAGCATCAGGGGGACTTCCGAGAATGCCTCGGGGAAGGTGAATCCCATCGGCTTGGTGCGGTAGGAGAAAATGATCTCCTTGGCGCCGTATTTGTAGCATTGCGTGCCGATATCCTCGGAGGAATACGAGCTGCCGATGCACAGCACGGTCTTGCCGGCGAACTCCGCGGCGTCACGGAAGTCATGCGCGTGTAGCACGCGGCCGGGGAATTTGTTGAGGCCGGGGAATTCCGGCACGTTCGGCGTCGAGAAATGGCCGGATGCCACTACGACGTAATCGAACACCTCAGAATAAACATGGTCGTTCGCCAGGTCGCGAACGGTGACGGTGAACTTGCCCGTCGCGTCGTCATAGATGACATCGCGCACCGGCGAACGGAAGCGGATGAAGCGGCGCAGATTGCCCTTCTTCACGCGGCCAACGATGTAATCCCACAGGACTTCGCGCGGCGGATAGGAGGGAATGGGGCGGCCGAAATGTTCCTCGAAGGAGTAATCGGCAAATTCGAGCGCTTCCTTGGGGCCGTTGGACCAGAGGTAGCGGTACATGGAGCCGTGCACCGGCTCGCCGTACTCATCCAGTCCGGTGCGCCAGGTGTAGTTCCACATGCCGCCCCAATCGGCCTGCTTTTCGAAACAGACAATTTCCGGTAGCTTGATTCCCTGCTTCTCCGCAGCCTCGAACGCCCTGAGCTGTGCCAGGCCGCTGGGGCCGGCACCGATGATCGCAACACGAAAAGTCATGTGGAAACCTTCAAGAAATATGACGGCCAAATTCTTTTCTTGCCCAGAAAAGCGGGCCGTACGGGTTGGGATTTAAAAAAACTGTGGTGGCGAGTGTAAAATTTGGCCTGGCCCTACTCCTCCACGTAATGTCGTCACGGTGGCGATGTGCTGTACCGTATGAGGATTTATTTTGTTGTGCAATATTGAAATTAACAACGAGGTAAAAATTGTTCTTGAAAAGAACATATCGTCCGGGATATTGTTTCCTGGAGAAGCAATTGTTCTTGCTTGATGATATCGACCATCCGCCGGGCTAAGGTGAGTCCCTGGCCGTGACCAGCTTTCCATGAGGTCCTTTGATGCCGCCGAGTCATAAACTGAATGTGCAAAGCCTGCGCCAGCGCCGGATAAACGCGATGAGGACGATATTCGTCCGCGATCTTGTGCTGCAGACCCGCATCGGCGTGCATGAACATGAGAAGAAGGGCAGCCAGCGCATCCGGGTCAACCTGGAGATCGCGGCGCGGCTCGATGATACGCTGCATGACGAGCTGCGCAAAACCGTCTGCTATGACGACATTTCCCAGGCCATCCGGCGCCTGGCGGCGGAGGGGCACATAAGGCTGGTGGAGACGTTCGCCGAGCGCGTGCTGGAGATCTGCCTTGCCGATCCTCGTGCCCGCCACGCCACGGTGACGGTGGAGAAACTCGATGTGTATGACGACACGGGTGGCGTGGGCGTAACGATGAGCGCCGGCGCGTCAACCATATGATTTAACGTTGTTTTATGGGGTCACGTTGTGACGCCGATTTACAAGCTCCGCTTGCCCCTTCACGGGCAGCTTCCCCTCGAGATCGATCATTGCTTGCCGCCCAGGCCGAGGAATTTCCCGAGCGCACCTTCCCAAAAATCCCGCTCCACTGTCATCTGCCAGATATTCTCGTGCAACTCCCGGATGCGCTCCTGGCTGTCCTGCAACAGCGCCTCCCCACCGAACACGGCCGCCGCCTTCGCCAGCAACTCGTTCTTCCAGGCGGTCACCTGGTTGGGGTGGACCTCGTGATGCGCGGCGATCTCTGCAACCGTCTTCTCGCCACAGATCGCCTCGCGCGCCACTTGCGCCTTGAACTTTGCAGAATGATTACGTCTGGTCCTTCGCATGGACTTCTCTCCGGTCATGCCCAGGCAGAAATCCACTTATACCCGTGTCCGAAATACCGGAGCCAGCGCTCTTTCGCGCGACACCCGAAATTTGCACGTTATCACATGCTTACCCTACTATTTTAGTATGATGATTTGCCCGCGCGCTCCGTCCCAACGCCAGAGACATATGTAACAGCCCTGCGGCCCCGCTCTGGACTGCCTTTTCCCACCCTCCATACAGGATCAAACGTGACCACTATCGCATACCGCCCGCTGGGCACCACTGGCATCAACGTCAGTGCCATCGCCCTGGGCACCATGACCTGGGGCTCACAGAACAGCGAGGCCGAGGCCCATGCCCAGATCGATTACGCTGTGGATCGTGGCATCAACTTCCTTGATACCGCCGAGATGTATCCGGTGACACCGGCCTCGCCCGAGACGCGCGGGCGTACCGAGGAATATATCGGCAGCTGGATCGCCGCATCAGGCCGGCGCGAAAAGATCGTACTGGCAAGCAAGGTCTCAGGCCCCAGCCGCCATGCGCCAATCCGTGGGGGCAACAACCATCTGGACAAGGCCAATATCGACGCTGCCCTGCATGACAGCCTGCGCCGCCTGCGTACGGATTATCTCGATCTCTACCAGCTCCACTGGCCCGACCGCACGGTGCCGCAGTTCGGCCAGCGCGGCCTGACCCGGCTGGACGAGCCGGAAGGCACCGTCAGTATCGAAGAAACGCTGGAAGCGCTCGCCGTGCATGTGAAAGCCGGCAAGATCCGTGCGATCGGGGTTTCGAATGAGACGCCCTGGGGGGTGGGCGAATATCTGCGTCTGGCGCGTGAGAAGGGCCTGCCGCTGATCGCCTCGATCCAGAACGCCTATAGCCTGCTTAACCGCTCCTTCGAGAACGGACTTTCGGAATACGCGCTGCGCGAGAAGGTGGGGCTGCTGGCGTATTCCCCCCTGGCCGCCGGGCATCTATCCGGGAAATATCTGGGGGGCGTCATCCCACCAGGTTCACGTGTTGCAGTCGCCCGCCAATTCACGCGCTACAGCGTACCGCAGCAGCCGGATGCGACCGCCCGCTATGTCGCGATCGCCCATTCCTTCGGCCTGTCGCCGGTGGCGCTCGCCCTTGCCTGGGTGTATCAGCAGCCTTTCGTGACCAGCTCGATCATCGGCGCCACCAGCCTGGAACAGCTTGCCGCCGATATTGATGGCAGCCTCGCCACATTGCCCAAGGAGGCCATCTCGGCGATCAATAACGTGCAAAGCCAGTATCCAGACCCTTGCCCCTGAGGGCTGGCCTCGCGAATGCTGCTGACGTCATTTTGCGCGTCTGGGCGCAGGCCAGGGTGGACCGATAACGAAACGGTTGCATTGAAGTGCACACTGGCAACAATCGGACGTTTGTTCATGGAGATCACCGACGATAGGTAATGACTTATAGCCGCGATCCGGCGATAACGATCGAATTGATGCTCCTGCGCCGAAGAAGACACATGCTCAATCCGGCAAAAGAAATCTCAGATGAAAAATAACTTCTTTCCAGGGCGTTTTTTCGTAATCCAGCCTCCTCGTTTGACCGAGCAGGCGCTGGGATTTTGCAGTCATATCCTTAAAGATATTATAATCTATTCACTGCGGAAGGTTCGAACAAAATTGTCAAAAGATTTAACCTGGGCAAGAGTGGATAGATCCTTCTGCCACTTCAATTCGTGGTCGGCGCGGCGACGTTCCCGGGCATCGGCATGTTCTGCATGTCCATCGGTGTGGCCGGGGCGGTCATGCCCATGTCGCCGCCCGCCATGAAGGTGGGCAGGACTTGCGGTGCCGCCAGCACCACAGCGCCATAGGCGACGAGGCAGCGGCCGTGGCGCGGGCCACCGGGCGCCCCCAGGGCAGCGTCTTCTCGGCGAAGACGACGAGCGTGATCACCGCCATGGCGGCGATGTTCATGATGCCGAGCGGGAACAGGATGACGAACAGCAGCCAGCAGCAGCCGAGGCAATAGGCGCCGTGCAGTAAGCCCATGCGCAGCGCGCCCGCCACCCCGTCGCGCCACGAGGTCATGATGAAGCTGATCGGCGTGCGGCACTTCGACAGGCAAAGGTCCTTGAACGGCGTGAGCTGGTAGAGGCCCGCCGCGATGAGGACCGCGCCGCCGATCCGGGCCGCGGTGGCCGACGATAGAGCCATGCGCGCGGCGATCGCCTCGGCGGCGAGGGCGCCCGCATAGGCGGCAACGCCCGACAGCGCCCACACCAGCATGTAGGCTGCCACGAACACCCAGGTTGCAACGAAGGCCTCGCCGCGCTGGCGCTTGCTCGCCTGCACCTTATGGAAGGTGAGGATCATGGGCGCGGCGGTCGGAAACATCATGGCCACCATCATGACCACCCAGATCGCGAGGAATAGCGGCGCGCGCATGCCCATGGTTGGCGAGGCCATCGCCATATCCATGCCGGCGCCGGCACCCTGCCAGGCGAGCAGCGCCCAGGCCGCCGCCGCCAGTGCCAGGAGCAGGCCCAGGATGACGTTGCGTTGCAACAAGAGCCGATCGGTCTGGGCGCGTTCCATAGTCAGCTTCCCCCCACAGCGGCAGGCTGGTGCCGCGATCAAAGCGCCGAGGAAACGGCGTTCTGTTAGTTCGACCAGTTGATCGGCGCGTAGTGGCCGTTCTTGCCGGAATTGTCCCACCGCATGCCGTGGTCGGCGAAAGTGCTGCCCTTGCCGCCCACAGCGAACGCGAGCTTGTCCGGCGCGACCGGATGGCCAATTGCGCCCCAAATCTCGCCGCTCGGATGCATGCTCGCCAACGGTTCCACCGCCATGTGCATGATGCCGGGAATTTCCACCGAACGGCTGTTGCCGTTGATGGCGTATTTGATCGCCACCTTCTTCGCGCCGAGATGCGTGCCGACCAACGGCGCGAAGGCTGCCATGGGGCCGCCCTCGGCACCGCCGAAAATAGCGCCGAGCGCTGCGGTCTGCTCGTCATTCGCCCGCTCGTCGATATAGGCAGCCAAGCGTCCAGTTGCCGTCCGCCATGGGGCCCGGCGTATGCGCAATTACCGCGACATTAAGCCCATCGAGCGAAACCTCGCCGTAGCTGCCCTTATCGATGTGGAAGACCAGAGCCACGTCGCACACGCCCTGGGTCGGCCGCGCCGTCAGCGGTGCGGCGGGCGAGACGAGGCAAGGACATACCACGTCGCAGTTGCAGTTCTCGAAATAATCGCCAGCCAAGTGCCATTTGGTCTGCGTTGCCATTATTTCCTCCTCACTTGATGATGGAAATCAATTCAGTTTGGCCCAATTTTTTGGCCACCACCATCCTTCTTAAGTCCTGCCGTGCCGGTCTTATCCAATTTCCGGAAATTTTATGGACCATTTTTTAATCGATATTTTGGTGTCAAGCCAATTAAAAATCGGTTTTTAATGTTGGCGCATCGGTAGGCTGATACATGGGAATGGCTGGACTCCACCCTTGACCGCTGACGGAACAGCGTCGACATGATGTCCGCTCTTGAAAATAGAGCCTTTGGGGCGAAGCGACCGGGATGGGCGCGAAACAGCAGTAACGGGCCGTAAACGGAGTGACAGCTTTCGTGACAACAATGCACGGAAGTTGCCATCGTCGTGCCCCCTGTCTACCACCCAGCGGCATGAATACTTCACATTTCCCGAACTGGTCTTCACCGCCTTACCTCGCCTATGCCCGGTGGGGATAGTTGCCTCTTTCCACTAAGAGACCTCTGCCATATGACCACGACGACTACCGAATCAGCAACGCCCCAAACGACGCAGGACGGTTCGGTCCTTGAAGTCTTGCGTGTCTTCCTCAAGCTTGGGCTGACCTGCTTCGGTGGCCCGGTCGCCCATATTGGCTATTTCCGCGACGAGTTCGTGGTCCGCCGGCAATGGCTCGATGAGCACGCCTACACCGATCTCGTCGGGCTGTGCCAGTTCCTGCCGGGGCCGGCCAGCAGCCAGGTCGGGTTCTCCATTGGGCTGATGCGCGCCGGCTTCCTCGGCGCGTTGGCGGCCTGGACCGGTTTCACGCTGCCCTCCGCCATCGCACTGGTGCTGTTCGCCTTCGGCGCAGGTTCGCTCACCGGCCCGGCCGGCGTGGGCCTGCTGCATGGCCTGAAACTCGTCGCCGTCGCCATCGTGGCGCAGGCAGTCTGGGGCATGGCGCGCTCGCTCTGCCCGGATCGCGAGCGGGCCGCATCGCCGTCGGCGGCAGCGCTGGTCATCCTGTTCAGCAGCACCTCGCCTGGCGCAGATCGGGGCAATCGTTGCTCGGCGGTATGGCTGGCTTGTGGCTCTGCCGCGATGTGCCGGCAGGTCCGTCCGGCCATATTGCCGATACCCGTCTCGCGTACTGTCGGCTCTTGCGGCGCTGGCCGCGTTCTTCGTGCTGCTCCTGGGCTTGCCGGTGCTGCGCGGCATGACGGGCTCGTCGGCCGTCGCATCTGTTCGACGCTTTCTACCGTTCCGGCGCCCTGGTGTTCGGCGGCGGCCACGTGGTCTTGCCGCTACTGCGCAACGCCTTCGTGGCACCGGGCTGGGTCAGCGACGGCACGTTCCTCGCCGGCTACGGCGCCGCCCAGGCCGTGCCCGGGCCGCTCTTCACCTTCGCGGCCTATCTCGGTGCCGTCGTCAGCATCTCGCCGCATGGCGTGGTCGGCGCGCTGCTCGGCCTGGTCGGCATCTTCCTGCCCGGCATGTTGATCCTGGTGGGCGCGCTGCCGTTCTGGGATGGGTTCCGTAAGCGCGCCGGCGCGCAGGCGGTGATGCGCGGCGTCAATGCTGCCGTCGTCGGGCTGCTGGGCGCCGCGCTCTACAGCCCGGTGTGGACCAGCTCGGTCAAAACGCCCGGGGATTTCGGGATCGCGCTGGTCGGCTTCGTGCTGCTGACGGTGTGGCGGGCGCCGCCGCTGCTGGTCGTGGCGGTGAGCGCCGCCGGTGGTGTCGCGCTCGCCTTGGCCAGGTGACCGATGATGGGAAGAACTTTGTAGCGTTCTGGCTCACTCCATTGCGCTGCTGGCCTCATCCCCGGCTGAGAGAGTGAGGGGACACAAGAGAGGCCGGCCAGGCTTGACGGAGATCAAGGCGCGTTGTCCGTTATGCGGGTTGATTGGCGCTCAGATGGCAAGATTTCTCCCATCCCAACTTGGTTGGCAACGGTTCCGGGCAGCACTCGCAGTACTGGCGGCGGTGTTCGTGCTGGCTGTGGGCTGGCCTGGGACAACAGCTCCGGCGCATGCCGGCGAGCCGGTGGTGATGTCCGCCATGCATATGCCGGGGCAGGAGACACAGCGCCACGAACCATTCGGGCATTGCGACGAGCATTGCTGCCCGGGCGGCCTCTGTTGTGTCTCTTGCGGTGGAGCATTGCTCGCGGGCCTCACGCCGCCCGTGATCGCGCCAGCGGTCTGGGTAATTGCCAAATCCGGCTATGCCGAGGCGAGCCCGGCCGTCCGGCGCGGATTGGGCGTTCGCCCACCCGCGCCGCCGCCGCGCTCCTGGACCTGACAGCCCGCCGGCAGCCCGTGACATCGGCATGATGGCCAACGGTGATGCTGCCTTGTCAGATCATCCAGCAGAAAGAGATTTCCATGACCACGTCTTTGTCCCGCCGTGCCTTTCTGGCCACCGGCGCCATGGCGGCGCTTCCGGCCGCCGTTTCCGCCCAAACCGCGCAGTCCACGCTCACCTTGGCCAAGCGCAGCCTGGAGGTGAACGGCCAACCAGCCTCCGTTTTCGGCCTTGCCGGGCCTGACGGCCAGCCCGGCCTCACCCTCGCCCCTGGCGCGCATTTTGCCGCCACGGTGCAGAATCGCTGCGGCGAAGCCTCGATCATCCATTGGCATGGGCAGACGCCCCCCGCCGCCCAGGACGGCGTGACGGATACCGGCTATGTCGGGCCCATCGCCGATGGCGCTACCCGCGGTTACGACTTCGCGCCCCGTCCTGGCACGCATTGGATGCACTCGCACCAGGGCTTGCAGGAGCAGCAGCTGATGGCGGCACCACTCATCGTCCGCACGGAAGATGATCTCCGCCTCGACGCCCAGGAGGTGGTCGTGCTGCTGCACGATTTCACCTTCCGCAACCCGGCCGACATCCTTGCCAGCCTCACCGCGCGCGGTCGCCAGAGCGGCACAGGCGGCATGATGGGTGGCGGCTCGATGATGGGCTACGGGAACGCGGCGGGTGGCATGATGGGCGGCAGCGGCATGATGTCCGGCATGGGCGGCATGGACTTCAACGACATCGATTTCGACGCCTATCTCGTCAATGACCGCACGCTGCGCGATCCGCAGATCGTGAAGGCCAGCCCGGGAGATCAGATCAGGCTGCGGCTGATCAACGGCGCCACGGCGACCGCGTTCTGGATCGACCTTGGCACGCTGAGCGGCCAGCTCATCGCTGTCGATGGCGATCCGGTCCAATCCGTCGCCGTACGGCGCTTTCCGCTGGCCGGGGCACAGCGCGCCGATGTGCTGCTGCGCCTGCCGGGTGTTGGGGCATTCCCCGTGCTGGCGCAGCGCGAGGGTCGGCGGGTGCGCACAGGCCTCATCATCGCCACGCCGGGTGCCACCATTATCAAGCTGGCGGAGCTGGCCGACATCCCCTCCGCCCCCTGCGGCCTGAATCTCGAGGCGCAGCTTACTGCGGCGCGGCCCTTGGCGCCCCGCGCGCCGCAGCGCAGCTACCAGCTCCATCTCACCGGCGCCATGATGGGCTACAACTGGGGTATCAACGGCAGGCAGTGGCCCAACCAGGAGGCGCTGACGGTGAAGCAGGGCGAGCGTGTTGCCTTCGACCTCATCAACGACACGATGATGGCCCACCCGATGCATCTGCACGGGCATCATTTCCAGGTCGTGGCGCTGAACGGCACGCCTTTGGCCGGGGCGATGCGCGACACAGTGCTGGTGCCGCCGAGAGGGGCGGTGCGCATCGCCTTCGATGCTGACAATCCGGGCCGATGGTTGTTCCATTGCCACAACCTCTACCACATGGCCTCCGGCATGATGACCGAGGTGGTTTACGCCTGACGCAACAAGCGCACGAGGCGGGATGACCCACGGACCATCCCACCCCGGAGCCATCGCACTGATAGGAGCATGAACAATGCACCCACAGGACGTCTTGTACTTCTTGCTGCAGGCCGGATCATTCTTTCTGATGATGCGCTTTGGCTGCGGCGCTCACATCACGCGCTACGCCGCGGCAACACCACGGTGGATTCCGCGTTTGGGTGGCAATCGATCTTCGGGAGTTCATTCATGAATACGAACGAACATCACCACCACGGCCATCAGGCTTGCCATGCGGGGCATGATGGCGGCAAGAGCGCCGCGCAGGCCCGGGACCCTGTCTGTGGTATGGACGGTGGATCCCGCCACGGCTAAATACAGCGAGACACATGACGGGGTCCGCTATTTCTTCTGCAGCGCCGGGTGTCAGACCAAATTCAAGGCCGATCCGGGGAAGTATCTGAAAGCCGACGCCCCGGCGCCTAAGCCCGCGGCACAGAAGGGCGTCATCTATACGTGCCCGATGCATCCCGAGATCCGGCAGGACGGGCCGGGGAGCTGCCCGATCTGCGGCATGGCGCTGGAGCCAGCTGGTGGCCACGGCCGAGACCGGTCCAAGCCCTGAGCTGATCGACATGACGCGGCGCTTCTGGGTCGGCGCTGTGCTGGCCGTGCCGGTGGTGATCCTGGAGATGGGCGGGCATCTGCCGGGCCTGGACCTGCACCGCTACATCGTGCCGCGCGCGTTTCGGTGTGGCTGCAGTTCGCGCTTCGCCACGCCGGTGGTGCTGTGGGCGGGCTGGCCGTTCTTCGAGCGCGGCTGGGCCTCGGTCCGCAACCGCGCGCTCAACATGTTCAGCCTGATCGCGCTCGGCGTCGGCGCGGCCTATCTCTACAGCCTCGGCGGCCACCTTCGCGCCGGGCCTCTTCCCGGCGGCGCTCCGGCAGGCGCGACGGCGTCGTCCGCCGTCTATTACGAGGCCGCCGCGGTCATCACCGTGCTCGTGCTGCTCGGGCAGGTGCTGGAGCTGCGGGCGCGCGAGCAGACCGGCGGCGCCATCCGCGCGCTGCTCAACCTGGCGCCCAAGACCGCGCGGCGCTCGCGCGACGGACGGCACCGACGAGGAAGTGCCGCTCGATCGAGGTGCATGTCGGCGACCGGCTGCGCGTCCGGCCCGGCGACAGCGTGCCGGTGGACGGCGTGGTGCTGGAGGGCCGGAGCGCCGTCGATGAGTCGATGGTCACCGGCGAGTCGATGCCGGTCGAGAAGGAGCCGGAGCGCCAAGCTGATCGGCGGCACGATCAACGGCACCGGCGCGCTGGTGATGCGCGCCGAGAAGGTCGGCGCCGACACCGTGCTGGCGCGGATCGTCGCACATGGTCGCGGAGGCGCAGCGCAGCCGCGCGCCGATCCAGCGGCTGGCCGATCGTCGTCGCGGCCTGGTTCGTGCCGGCGGTGATGCTGGTCGCGGTCGTCGCCTTCATCGCCTGGCTGATCTGGGGACCGCCGCCCGCCTTCGCCTACGCGCTGGTCGCCGCCGTCTCGGTGCTGATCATCGCCTGTCCCTGCGCGCTGGGCCTGGCGACGCCGATGTCGATCATGGTCGGCGTCGGCAAGGGCGCCACGGCCGGCGTGCTGATCAAGAACGCCGAGGCGCTGGAGCGGTTCGAGAAGGTCGACACGCTGGTGGTCGACAAGACCGGCACGCTGACCGAGGGCAAGCCGCGCGTCGTCGCCGTCGTGCCGCGCCGAGGGCTTCGACGAGGCTGACCGTGCTGTCCGCTGGCGGCCAGCCTGGAGCGCTCGAGCGAGCATCCGCTGGCCGCGGCGATCGTGGCGGCGGCCGAGGAGCGCGGGCTGGCCTCGCAGGACGTCGCGGATTTCGCGTCCGTCACCGGCAAGGGCGTGCGCGGCGCGGTCGGCGGCCGCAGGTCGCGCATCGGCAATGCCAAGCTGCTTGCAAGAGCTGGGCGTCGACCATCGGCAGCGCTGCGAAGCGCAGGCCGACGAGCTGCGGCACGAGGGCGCGACGGTGATGTTCGTCGCCGTCGACGGCCGGCCGGCCGGCCTCATCGCCGTCGCCGACCCGATCAAGGCGACGACGCCGGCGGCGCTGGCCAGCCTGCGCGCGGACGGCGTGCGCATCGTCATGCTCACCGGCGACAACCGCACGACCGCCAGGCGGTCGCCGGCCAAGCTCGGCATCACCGAGGTCGAGGCCGAGGTGCTGCCGGAGCAGAAGCACGCGATCGTCCGGCGCCTGCGGCAGCGAAGGCCGCGTCGTGGCGATGGCGGGCGACGGCGTGAACGACGCGCCGGCGCTGGCCGAGGCCGATGTCGGCATCGCGATGGGCACCGGCACCGACGTCGCGATGCAGAGCGCCGGCGTCACGCTGGTGAAGGGCGACCTCGCCGGGATCGCACGCGCGCGCGCCTTGAGCCGCGCGACCATGCGCAACATCCGCCAGAACCTCGTGCTTCGCCTTCGTCTACAACGTCGCTCGGCATCCCGCTCGCCGCCGGCGTGCTCTACCCGGCCTTCGGCCTGCTGCTCAGCCCGATGGTCGCCGCCGCCGCGATGAGCCTGAGCTCGGTCTCGGTCATCGGCAACGCCCTGCGGTTGCGGATGCTGCGCCTGACCTAAGCGCCGGCAAGGGATGACGGGCCGCCAGCACGTTCTGGCGGCAGTACCTGTAGTGCGGCGAATGGTGATTCGATGGGGTATGCGTCGATTTAAAAATATCAGGCTCTAACAAGGTCAATCAAGCCTGGAATGCCGCGAACAGGGCAGCTCCTGGCGCCTTCAATACCAAATCCCCCCGCGCTTCCATGCGAGTAGCCACACGGCCGTTGCATGGCCGCTCGGGGAGTTGCCGGTTCCTGGCGCCGGATACCGCTTGAGGCAGATGGTTTGGCCGGGCGCTCAGAGGAACTTCAAAGCGCCGGGCGCTTCTTGTGCGCGATCGCGGCATTGATCAGCGCTAGAAGAATACCGCCCGCAAAGATCAAAGTGCTGAGAACGAACACTTGCGGCGGCGTGCCGATCTTGGTGGCGCCATAGACCCAGAGCGGGAAGGTGAGCGTCTGCCCGGCGACGAAGGTGGTGACGATCACGTCGTCGATCGAGAGTACGAAGGCGAGCAGCCAGGCGCCGATAATGCCGGGCAGGATCAGCGGAAAGGTCACCTTCCAGAACGCGACCCAGGGCGTGGCGCCCAGATCGGCCGCGGCCCGGTCCAGCGAGCGGTCCAGCCCGGAGACACGGGCGCGGATGACCACGACCACGAAAGCGAGCTTGAAGGCGACATGCGCGAGGAAAATGGTGAACAGACCGCGTTGCATGTCGAGCGCCAGGAACAGCGCGAGCAGCGAGGCGCCGACAACCACTGAGGGCGCCGCAATCGCTGCGAAGATCACGAGATCGGTCGCGGTCTTGCCCCAGAAACGGTGGCGCGCCAACGCCATCGCCATCGGCGTGCCGAGGATTACCGAAGCGAAGGCGCTGCTCGCCGCGATTTGCAGCGAGTTCACCAACGCGCCGGTGAGATCCTGGATGGCGAAGGCGTGACGGTAGGCATCTAAGGTGAAGCCCAACCATTTCAGCGCCACGCGCCCATTCGGCGCGATGTTGAAGCTGAACACCACCATCACCGCGATGGGCAACATGGTGTAGAGGATCACCGCCCAGGTGAAGCAGGCGAGAAGCCGCTCACCCAGCCGGCTCGGCCGGTAGGCTGCTGTGGGCGCGGAGGATTGTATGGGTTGGTAGGATACCGCTACGTCGCTCATGCGGCGTACTCCTGGATGGACTCAGTGCCGAACGCCTTGGAGTAGGCCAAGATCGCCACCATCAGCAGCAGCATCAGGATGGATGAGAGCGCCGAGGCCATGGGATAATCCTGATTCTACGAAGAATGCGGTCTGAATGACATTGCCGACCATGCTGGTATCCGGTCCGCCGAGGATGCCGGCGTTGATGAAATCGCCGACATTGCCGACGAACACCATGAGAAAGCCGGCGAACACGCCCGGCGTGGAGAGCGGCAGGATGATCTTGCTGAAGGCCGTCACCGGCGAGGCGTAGAGGTCGTTTGCGGCGCGCACCAGCCGCCGGTCGATCTTCTCCAGCACCACGTAGAGCGGCAGCACGTAATAGGCGAGGCTGTTATAGACGAGCCCGCCGATAACCGCCCATTGCGTCGAGAGCACATGGAAATTCTGCGGCAGCAGGCCGATCGCCTTCAACGGTCCGAGCAGGAAGCCCTGGTCCGAGAGGATGAATTCCCATGCCACAACGCGGATGACGAAGGAGACGAAGAACGGCAGCATGATGAGGAACAGGTAGGTGCTCTTATGCCGGCCGCCGTGGAACGCGATCCAGTAGGCGGCCGGGTAGGCAATAACCAGCGTGATCAACGTGGACAGCCCGCCATACCAGAACGAACGCAGGATAATATCCTGGTAGTTGGTGAAGGCGTCCACGAATTCCTGGAAATTGCCGGACATGGTGTAACCGTCGAGCGGATCGCCCACGGCCAGCGCCATGCCCAGCATCGATCCCAGAGGGATCAGGAAGAACATAAGAAGATACACCCAGCTCGGCAGGCTGAGCAGATAGGGGGTGAGCTTTCCGCGCAGCCGCCGCATGGGTGTTTCTTCCTTAAGCCTGGATGATGGGGTTAAAGATGTTGTTCCATTTCTGGAACTCGGCGTAGCTCTTGAAGGCGTAGAAATCATGCGCCTTCTGGAGGTCGGCGTCGGAGGGGAACACCAGCGGGCTGTTTGCCACCGCAGGGTCCTTGATGACGTTGAGGATATAATCCTTCGCCCCCGGCACCGGGCAGATATAGTTAATGTAATCCTCGACGATGCCCGCCGCTTCCGGCGTGTAGTAGTAGTTCATCCAGGCCAGGGCGGAGAGTGGATTCTTCGCGCCGACGGGAATCGCCATGTTGTCGTGCCACATCATGATGCCTTCCTTGGGCACCACGAACTTCAGGTCCTTGAAGCCTTTGGCGTTGGCCTGGTAGACGTCGCCCGACCACGCCTGGGTGATCCAGGTGTCGCCGTTCTGCAGCGCGTTGATGTAGCTCTGGTCGTAATATTGCCGCACCAGGCCTTTGGCTTTCTGGTCCCTCAGCGTGGCGGCGGCCTTTTCCCAGTCGGCCGGGGTGGAGGTAGCGGGGTTGATGCCGAGCTTCAGCAGCGCGGCGCTGCCCAGCTCCATATTGTCGTTCATCATACCCACATGCCCGGCGAAGGCCGGGTCCCACAGATCCTCGAAGCTGGTGATCTCGCGCTTGGTCAGCTTCGGATTATAGGCGATGCCGGTGAAGCCGGACTGCCAGGCCATGGTGTATTTATTGCCCGGGTCATAGGCCGGGCTCACCACGCTCGGGCTCGCATTCTTGGCGAAGTTCGGGATTTTTTCCTTCCACAGCGGCACCAGCCATTTCTGTAGGATCAGCTCGGTGAGCTCCCAGTGGTTGGTCATCACGATCATGTCGTAGCCGGTGGGCTGGCCGGATTTCAGCACCGGGGCGACCTGCGCGTAGAACGGCGCGTTGTTCTGGATCACCTCCATGTACTTCACCTTGATGCCGGTCTGCTTGGTGAAGGCGTCGATGGACGGGTGGTCGGAGCCGCCGCTCTGCACGTCAATATAATAGGGCCAGTTGGCGAACACGAACTCATCGGTCGGCTTCTGGCTGGCCCACCAGGCGGCCCAGTCCGTCACCTTCTCGGCGCGGGCGAATTGCGGCGCCAGCGCGGCCAGCGTCGCTCCTGCGGCGCCGCGCAGAAAATTCTGCCGCGAGAGGCGGGGCTGCGTCAGCCCGCGCAGAAAGGATTGTTGCGGAGTATTACCAAGCTTGTCGTCTTCGCTCAACTTCACTCTCCTTCAGCTTGTATTGAGTTGGATCCCACGGCGAACGTGTGTGCTGGATTCCAGGCCAAGCGCACGATTGCACCGGGCGCGAGATTGCCGGCGCGCCCGGAATTCTGTGCATAAACGCTAAGCGGCCGGTCGGTGCGGCTTTCCATCATGTACTGATGGCTGACGCCGAGATAGACCGAGACGCCGGCCGTGGCCTCGATCTCGTTCCAGCCCGGCTCCGCGGCCTCGCCGGGTTGCAGGATATGGAACTTCTCCGGCCGCACGCCGATCTTCACGTCGCGGCCGCCAACCTTCAGCGCCGAAGCCGGCAGTTTCACCACCGCGCCATCCTCCAGCTTCACGGTGGCCGTCTCCACGCCTCGCTCAACCACCTCGCCAGGGATGAGGTTGGAGGCGCCGAGGAAGGAGGCAACAAATTCGGTGACGGGATGGTCATACACCTCCGCCGGCGTGCCCACCTGCTCGATCCGCCCGTGCGACATCACCGCCAGCCGGTCGGACATCGCCATCGCCTCCTCCTGGTCGTGGGTGACGAACAGGAAGGTGATGCCGATCTCGCTCTGGATGCGCTTCAGTTCAAGCTGCATCTGCTTGCGCAGTTTCAGATCCAGCGCGCCCAGCGGCTCGTCCAGCAGCAACAGCTTCGGCCGGTTGACCAACGCGCGCGCCAGCGCCACGCGCTGCTGCTGCCCGCCGGAAAGCTGCCCCGGCTTGCGCTTGGCGAAGCTGGCGAGATCGACAAGGCCGAGCATCTCCTCCACCCGGCTCTCGATCTCTGCCTTCGGCAGACCCTTGCGCCGCAGGCCGAAGGCCACGTTCTCGAAGATATTGAGATGCGGGAATAGTGCGTAGGACTGAAACACGGTGTTCACATCCCGCCGGTAGGGCGGCAGCCTGGTCACATCCTCGCCGCCCAGATAGATCGCGCCGGAGGTTGGCAATTCAAACCCCCCGATCATCGACAAGCTGGTGGATTTGCCGCAGCCGGAAGGGCCGAGGAGGGAGAAGAATTCCCCGCCTTTGATCGTGAGGGAAATATTGTCGACCGCGGTCCAGGGCCCGAACTCCTTGACCACATTCGTGAGCCGCACATCATGGCGGCGTGAGGATTCGTTGCTCATGGTAGGGTGGCGGCGGGGGCAGGTTCGGTCATGGGGTCCCGTTCTGTCTGGTCGGAAGGAAAAAGCGGGCGGAGCTCGGCCCAGCCTGGCAAGGCCGAGTCCAGCAGCGCCCGGATCTGCGGCAGCCTTGACTCAAGCAAGGCGCCCGCCAGCAGGCGCTGCACGCGCGGGATGTGCCGCAAATAGCCATGCTTGCCGTCGCGCCGGGAGAGCCGGAGAAAATTGCCGAGAATCTTGGTGTGGCGCTGCGCGGCCAGGCGCCAGTAATCCTGGGTGAAGGCGACCCGGTCCAATGCCGGGCGCTGGGCGAGATAGCGCGCGCGCAGCCGCGCCTCCAGCGCCGGCGCGATATCGCGCCTGGCATCCTGGGTGAGGGAGACTAGATCATAGGCGGCGGCGCCGCACAGCGCGTCCTGGAAATCCAGTAGGCCGCAGGCTGCGATGCCGGTGCGCCCAGGGACGATCATCAGATTATCGACATGATAATCGCGTAGCACCAGTACCTCGCGCCGGCCCGCTACCTCCGCCAGCGCGGCGTGCCAATGACCGAGGAAATCGGCCTCGAACGCCGGCACATCCAGCCCGGGCGCCACTTCCGGCGCGTACCAGCGCGTGAACATGCGCAGTTCCTCGAACAGCGGCGCCTCGTCATAGGCTGGCACGTTCACTGCCGTGGCGCCCGCCGCGCCGTGCAATGCCGCCAGCGTATCCGTAGCGAGATCGTATAATTCCGTCTCATTGCGCCCGCGCGCCAGCAGCCTAGTGAATGTATCCTCGCCAAAATCCTCGATCAGCGCCAAGCCCGCCGCCGCATCGGCCGCCAGCACGGCGGGGGATGAGAGGCCAAGCTGGCGCAGATGCCGGGCAATGGTGAGAAAAGCGGCAAAATCCTCCGCGTTAGGCGGCGAATCCATCAGCAGCAATCCTTGGCCCGGCAGCCGGAAATAGCGCCGGGAGGAGGCATCGGCCGGCAGGGGCGTCAGGTCGGCCGCTGGCGCGGCATGGGCAGAAACGAAGGCGCGGCGTTGCGCGCTGCGTGCGGCCTCAGCGCTCAAACGCGAGACTTCCCAACCGTCCGCGGCCTTGGTTGCACATTATGGGGCCTGCCTCCTGTGCTTAACGTATCATGTAGAGTTTTTTTACAGTCTCATGCACGGTGCAAACCCCTTTCCAGTCCTGCGGGAAAAAAGCCGCCGTATCGGGGGTGATCTCGATCACCTCACCGGATTCATGCACATAGGTCGCGCGCCCTTCCAGGAAATGGCAGAATTCGTCACGCGTGACATGGCAATTCCACTTGCCCGGGGTGCAGACCCACAGCCCGCATTCGGATTGTCCGTCCGGGCCCTTATGGATCAGCCGGCCGGACGTGTGGCTTTCGCCCTCGATCATGGTGGGGATCACGCCCCAGTCGGTCAGTTCCGTCTGGGAGAGGGGGTCGCGGAGATAAGGCGCCGTCGGCATTCTGGTCCGTTCCGATCAGGTCAGCATGTAAAGGTTGCGGATTGTTTTGGTCACGATGCATTCGCCGGTCCAGCCGGCTTGGAACAGGACGGCGGTGCCAGGGGTGATCTCGATCACTTCGCCCTCGTCGCTACGGTAGCAGGCGCACCCCTCAAGGAAATGGCAGAATTCATCACGCGGGATGGAGAGCCGCCAGCGCCCTGGCGTGCACACCCATAAACCGCTTTCCGAGCCAGTTTCATGGTTCTTGTATAAGAGTCTGCCGGAGGAATGTGATTGACCTTCGAGCACATCCGGCTGCTCGCCCCAATCTTTCAGATCGGCGAAATGCCGGGCGCCGTGAATATGCGGCGCGCTGGCCGCCAGCGTGTCAGCCATTGAGCAGCCCATCCAGGATCTGTGCCGCTTTTTCCGGCCCATTGCGTGCCTGCATATGCGCCGCGGTGGCCGCCAGCCTTGCCTGCATCGCCTGATCGGTCAGGCAGGATTGCAGCCTCGCCGCGAGATCGTCGTCGGTCCACTCGTAGCGCGGCAGTTTGAAGCCGTGGCCGGTCTCCTGCACGCGGGTCGCGTTATCGTGCCCGTCCCATACATAAGGCATGATGATCGCTGGTTTGCCGAAATACAGGCACTCGGTGAAGGAGTTGTTGCCGCCATGATGGATCGCCGCATCCACCTGGGCGATCACCGAAGGCTGCGGGAACCAACTTTCGATGATCACATTTTCCGGCACGCTCTCATAAGAGTCTTTATAATCACCGACATTCACCAGCGCCCGGTAGGGCAGGGTGCCGAGCACGGCGATGATGCGCTTGAGCAGGTCCGTATCCCCGGCGCCGAGGCTGCCGAAGCTCACATAGATCAGCGGCTTGTCATTGTTGCGGGCGAACGGCGGAATCTCATAGGGCTTCTCGTGCCGCACGCAACCTTCGAGATACTGGAACTGCTTCGGGTCCAGCGGATGCGCCCGCTGGAAAGCCACCGGCTCCGGGTAGAGCAGCAAATTCATGAAAGGCGAGGCCTCGAAGAACTGACCGACCGGATAGGGCGCTTGGCCATTCTCCTGCAGAAACGCATTGAAATCAGCGTGGATCGGCTTGATGACCGCATTGAACCGCTCCCGGAACGCCGAATGGCACGCGAAATCCTGGGCGCCGCAGCCGGAGAGATGCGGTGGGATCTGCGGATCCTCGATTTCATTCTCGGAGCAGGAGATAATCCGCACCCAGGGCTTGCCATATTGCTTGATCGCGGGGAACAGGATTACGTTATCCACGCAGATCAGGTCCGGGGCGATCTTCGCCAGCACGCCGGGCAGGTCTTTTTGCGCCCATTTTGCACTGTCGACGATCGCCGCCCAGCAATCCTTTACGTAATTATCTATTTGTTCGTACGGAGATTTGCGGAAGTTGGGGATATGGCCATTTATAAAATCCTCCCAGAATTTTGCCATCTGCTCTGGCGGCATTGGTTCGGAGAGGCTGACCGGATGCGCTTCGAAGCCGTAACCTTCGTAGACAGAAATGAAGCCAGGGTCAGAAAGAAAAACCGGCCTGTGGCCGAGTGCCGCCACCGCCTGTGCAATGCCAACGGAGTTGAGGGCAGGGCCGAACGCGGCCTCAGGAAAGAAGGCGATGGTCTTTGACATACGGCTCCCGCGGTTACGTTAGGATGAACGGTACAATTTAAAAAAATAATACGTCAACCCGGTTTTTTGATCTGTTACGAAATGACATGATCGGCTGATATTGGGGGCGGTGGCCAGGGGAGCAATGATGACGGACGGGCGGATACTTCGGCGCCATGTGGAGCTGGCGCAGCGCATTCTCGATCTCGCGAGTGAGCGTGGGCTGGCGCCCGGCGCCCGGCTGGCCGAGCAGAGCCTCGCCACGCAATGCCAGGTCTCCCGCACGCCGGTGCGCAAGGCGCTGCAGTTGCTGGCGGCGCGCGGGCTGGTGGTGCCGGAGGCGGAAGGCGGCTTCGTCCTCGCGGCAGACCCGGTGACCCTGCCGAGGCTGGAGGTGGCGGCGGCCGACGACGCCGGGCAGGAGCTGTTCTGCGCCGTGCTGCGGGACCTCAATGCCGGGCGCATTGGCGGGGCGCAAAATGCCGCCGGGCTGCAAAGGCGCTATGGCGCCAGTCGCAAGGCGGTACAAAACGCGCTACAAAAACTGTCCGAGGAGAATTTCGCCATGCGTGGCGGCGGCCAGCAATGGTGGCTCAAGCCCTTTGCTTATGGCGCCGGGGCGGCGGCCAAATCCTTTGAATTCCGCCTGGCCATGGAGCCTTTGGCGCTCTGCCTGCCGGAGCATAAGCGGGACATGGCGGCGCTGATGGGCCTCAAGCAGGCGATGATGGTGCTGCGTGCCATGGCCGAGGCGGACTTCGACCGGCTCTTGTTTGAGCGCACGGACTTTGATTTTCACATGATGCTGGCGCGCGGCTGCGGCAACCCGTTCCTGGCCGAGGCGCTGGCCGCGCATCACCGCCAGCGCCAAGCGCTCGGGCTGGGCGGGGCCGTACCCAGCCGCCGGTTGATGCAATCCAACGAGGAACATATCGCGATCTTGGAGCAAATGGAGCGCGGTCAGTTTGAGCTGGCCGCGGATCTGCTACGGGTGCATCTGCGCCAGTCGCAATCGGTGCGGCCGCGCCTCGCCGGGCGCGGCGTGCCCGCCGCCTTCGTGCAGCAGGCGCATTAGCATGGGGCAGCCCAAAACCATCGCCTTGTTTCCAGAGGCCAGCTACGGCGCGGCGCTGAATTGTGTCGGTATCGCGCAGGCGCTGCGGGCGCGCGGCGCGCGGCCTGTGTTCATCTGCCATCCCGGTTTCAGCGGCATTTTCGCCGAATATGGCTTCGCCGAATACCAGCTAGAGCCCGCCAATGCAGGCGTCGGAGCTGATTGGAACAGCTTCATCGAGCATCACCGCGAGGCGTTCCGCCAGCCGCCGCTCGCCCAGCTCGGCGCCTACGTCGCCCCGGTCTGGGAGGCGATCGTCGAGACCGCGATCCAGGCCGAGGCGCCGTTGCGCCAGCTCCTCGCCCGGCTGAAGCCGGATTTGGTGGTGCTGGATAATGTGGTGATGTTCCCGGCGGTGGCGCGCGCCGGCGCGCCCTGGGTGCGGGTGATCTCCTGCGCCGAGACCGAGCTGCCAGATCCTCTGGTGCCGCCTTATCTCTCCGGCTGCGGCGCGGTACCAGGGAAGGATTGGGAGGCGTTCGCCGACGCGTATCAGCGGGAGGTCGCCCCGGCGCATAGGCGCTTTGCCGCGTTCATGGCTGAAAGCGGGTTAAAGCCGCCGCCAGCCCCATTGTTCCTGCCGCCCTCGCCCTGGCTCAACCTGCTGCTCGCACCCGAGATCGTCCGCCATCACCGGGCCGAGGCGCTGGACCCGGCGCGTTTTCAGTTCCTGAATGGCTGCGTCCGGCAGGAAGCGCCCTTCGCCCCGCCGCGCGTCGCTGCGCGTGACGGCGATCCTCTGGTCCTGGTCAGTTTCGGCTCCCTGGGCGCCATGGATGTGCCCCTGATCAAGCGCATGTTCGGCGTGTTCACGCGGCTGCCCTGCCGCTTCCTGGTCAATGTCGGCGCCTGGCGGGATGAGTATGACCAAGTTCCGGATAATGTGCTCATAGCGAGCTGGTTCCCCCAGCCTTCCGTGGTGGCGCAGGCCAGCTTGTTCATCCATCACGGCGGCAATAACAGCTTTTGCGAGGCGCTGTATTTCGGCGTGCCCTCCCTGGTGATGCCCTATTGCTGGGACGGGCACGACAATGCCGCCCGCGCGGAGGAGGTTGGCGTCGGGCGGCGCTTGCCGCGTTATAATTGGCGCCCGGAGGCGCTGGAGGCGGTCATTTTAGCGCTGCTGCGCGATGCCGCGATGCAGGCGCGGCTGCGGGCCAACGCCACGCTCATGCAGGCGGCTGACGGGGCGGGGCGCGCGGCCAAAGCCATTTTGGACCTCGTCTCGGGCTGATTTTCGGTCCTTATTTCCGAATTTATACCGTTGAATTTTTCTTGTATGGCTGTTTCTAAGTGGATTTTTCCTGGTTTTCTGGGAATTTCGCGCGGATTTCTGCCTTTGTCATTGCGGTATTGACGTATTTTTTATCCTATTAGTACTATTCATCAAACCCCTTGTGGCCTCTGCCAGGATCCCAACCATGTTCGATCCCTTCCAGCCCATGCATTTCTCCGGCGGCGCCTATCTCGCCTCCAGCGGCCCGGCGCAGGAGGTGATCGACCCCGCAACCCTCACCACGGCCGGGCGTATCGCCGCCACCAGCCCGGCCGAGTGTGAGGCCGCATTGGCCGCCGCCCGCGCCGCGCAGCGCCTATGGGCGAAGTTGGATGCAAAAAGTCGCGCCAGCGCGATGCACCGTCTCGCCAACCGCATCGAGGCAACGGATATGCGGCGCTGCGCCGAACTGATGTCCCGCGAGATGGGCAAGCCCTACCCGGATGCGATCGGCGAGCTTGCCAATTGCGCCAGTGTGTTCCGCTATTTCGCCGAAATGGCGCGCGACGAGGCGGGCAAGGTGGCGGGCAGCACCCAGGCCGGCTCCTTCCAGTTCGCCCGTTACGAGCCGCTCGGCCTCTCCGTTCACATCATGCCCTTCAACTTCCCGGTGCTGTTGATGTGCTGGACAGTCGCGGCCTCGCTCGCCGCTGGCAATGGCTGCATCGTCAAGCCCGCCCCGGCCGCTAGCCTCTCCACCCTGGAATTTTGCCAAATCTTTGCCGATCTGCCGGCCGGGCTCATCGCCTGTCTGCCCGGCGGCGCTGAACTGGCCGCGGCGCTGATTGCCTCGCCTTTAACCCATGCGGTCGCCTTCACCGGCTCGGTCGCGGCGGGCAAGGCGGTGGCCATGGCGGCGGCTTCGCAGATGAAACCGGCGGTGATCGAGGCCGGCGGCTCCGACCCGCTGATCGTCACCTCCCATGCGCCGCTGGAGGTCGCCGCCGCTGGCGCCGTCACCGCCGCCTTCCACCTCACCGGCCAGGTCTGCACTTCGGCGGAGCGGCTGTTCGTGCAGGACGAGGTGCATGATGAATTTCTGCGCCTCTTCGCCGAACGGACCCGCGCTTTGCGTCTGGGCAATGGCCTGAAAAAATCAGAGATCGGCCCCCTGGTCTCAAAGGTCGCGCGCGAGAATGTAATCCGCCTGGTCGAGGATGCGAAGGCCAAGGGCGCCAGCCTGCTCACCGGCGGGCGCATACCGCCCGAACATCCTGTGGGCTGGTTCTATGAGCCCACCATCCTCACGGGCTGCACGCCGGAAATGGCGATCATGCAGGAAGAATGTTTCGGCCCCGTCGCCGCGGTGATGCGCGTCAAAAGTTTTGACGAAGCCATCGCCCAGGCCAACGCTACCCCGTTTGGACTCGGCGCCTCCCTGTTCACCACCTCGCTCGAAGAGGCGATGGAGGCCGCCGAGCGGCTGGAGGCCGGCATGGTCTGGGTCAATAACCCGCTCCTGGATAATGACGCGCTGCCCTTCGGCGGGTGGAAGCAATCCGGTCTGGGGAGGGAACTCTCCAGGCTGGGGCTTGATACTTTCAGGCGCAGCAAGATGGTGGTCATCGACCATAAGCCGCAGATGCAAAGCTGGTGGTATCCGTATCCGGATGAGTGGTTCTATGAAGCGGCCGGAAGGAAGCATGTTTAAGCGCCGCTCTTTTTCAAAAAAGCGGCGCAAGAACATGTTTGTGAATTGGGCATGGCGGGTTCGGGGGGCGCCGGATTCATGGGGGCCGGCATCGTGCGGGATATGCTCTCCGCACGGACGATCATTTCCATCGAATCCATCTGTCTCTGCGACGCCGCCATGGAGAAACTTCAGGATCTCACAGCTGAACTTGCCGATCCGCGCCTTATCGGCGGAAATCTCGCCCATTGCCCAAAATCCCGGAAGGCGGCCCCCGCCGGAGGGGTACCTTCCTCCGGACTTACGCCGAACATCTCTGGCCGGGTTTGGGCGGCGTGGCATGGACGCATGACTGGAACGGCCAGCTGGCCATAACCACCGACCACATGCCCCATATCCACGAGCCTGCCCCGGGGCTGACCGCCTTGCTTGGCTGCAACGGCCGTGGTGTGGCGCTGATGACGGTTCTGGGCCAGCGCCTAGCCGCGCGCATTGCCAGCGGCGAGGTGGGCGAACTGGTGCTGCCGCCCACGCCTGTGCAGCCGATCCCGTTCCACCGCTTCTGGAAGCTCGGCGTGACGCTGCGCGTGGCCTACGGCCGGGTGATGGACAGGCTGTGAATCTGCATCGACGTGCGACCCTGCCTCTGATCATCTTCAACCTAATTGATATGGCCGCAGAACCCGCGTTCTGGGCGGGGTCCCGATTGGCTCCGATCAGGCCCCCACCGTCTCGACCAATTCACACGCAATTTCAACCACGGTCACAGCTGGACGCTGATTTACAATCTAATAGGCCAGACCAGCAACACCACTAAGACCGCATGTACCACAACCGCAGGCCATAAAAGGTAACCTGAAAAATGCTCGACGGCACCGAGGAACGCCAGGTTGGCCGCAATGAGCACGTTGTAGGTCAACATGGCGCGGAAGGCCGGCGAGCTGCGCCCGGTGTCCTGGATTGGCCAGCACGCCATTCCCAGGGTCAGCAATGCGATTCCGAGGAGTCGGCCGATGGCGGGGCCGAGACCCGGCCCCGCTCCCCCCAGGAGCAGGTCTATTACAATTCCCGGGGCGGTGATGAGCGCCACGCCGGTTACGAGTTCCAGCGTGGCCGCAGTGGCTAATGTTTTTCTCACGGCAGCCTAGTCATTCGCCACAGCAAGGGCTTTCATTTGTTTCATGAGGTCGTCTTCCGCCAATTGCGACGGACCGAGTTTGAAGTTCACCCTATTTATTTTGCCGTTGAAAGTGAACGGCAGTTGGTACTCATCGCTCACGCCAGAACGTGTATCGGAGCCGATATCAAAGGATTCATCCACAGGCAGCAACAAGGGGAACGAATGCGGGATGGTTTTCGAGTCTGCTTGCGCGCCATCCACCGTGAGCACGCCAGTGCCGCTCTTGCCGGGGCCGGGGCCGTCATAGGTGAAGTCGAACACTATAACATGCTTGCCGGCTGAAAGCCGCGGGCCTTCCCAGCGAAAATGCTTCAGCATGAAAAAGTTGTAGAAAAACACCGGCTTTCCATTGAGCAGATAGAGGCCGTAGCCGCCGAAACGGCCGCCTTCGGTGACGATCATGCCATTACCGCCGCCGTCAGGCACCTCGATTTCGGCGGTGATGGTGAATGACTTGCCTATAATACTCGGCGCATCGCCTGTGGGGATGCCGGTGACGGCGGCGGTGTAGTTGAACTCGGTTTTGCCCGCTACCGGACTTGGGCGCGGCGCTGTGGCGCGCGCGAAACCTGAATTATCGAGTGGATAGACGTTGTATTTCTTCGCCTCCTGATCGAAGAGATCCTGCATCTCTTTGAGCTTATCCGGCATTTGGGCGGCAAGATCATTGGCCTGCGAGTAGTCCGCAGCGATATTATAGAGCTCCCATTTATAATCGGTTACATCCGGCATCGGCGCGCCGAGCATCCAGGGCGGCACAGGCGGCGTGGTGTTAGCATACCAGCCGTCGTGGTAAATGCCGCGATTGGCCACCATCTCGAAATATTGCGTGGTCCGGGTTGAGGGAGCCGCCGCGTTCCCCTTATCGAAGGTGTAGGCCATGCTGACCCCTTCGATCGGGTTCTGCTTTATCCCGTCAACTTCGTCAGGCGCGTTTATGCCAGCGGCTTCGAGGATCGTTGGCACAATGTCGATGATATGGTGGAACTGGCTGCGCAAACCGCCAGCATCCTTGATGCGGGCAGGCCAGGAGATGGCCAAGCCCTGCCTGGTGCCGCCGAAATGCGAGGCGATCTGTTTGGTCCATTTAAACGGCGTATCAAACGCCCAGGCCCAGGCCACCGCCATATGCGGGGCCGTGGCCTCCGAGCCCCATTTTTCGTAGAACAGCATCTGATCGAGCGGCGGAATGTCCAGAATGCCGTTATAGGCGGTCCAGTCATTGGGCGTGCCGACCAGCGTGCCTTCCGGACTGGTGCCGTTATCGCCGCAGATATAAATGATCAGCGTGTTATCGAGCTTGCCCTGATCCTCGACCTCTTGAATCACCCGGCCAATTTCGTAATCGGTGTAGGCGGTGTAAGCGGCAAATATCTCAGCCTGGCGGGCGAAGAGTTTCTTCTCGACGAAGGAGAGCGAGTTCCCACGTCTGGAGGCTGTCCGGCCACTCGGTCAGTTGGGTGTCCGGCGGGATGACGCCCAAGCGTTTTTGATTGGCAAAAATTATCTCGCGAAGCTTGTTCCACCCCATGTCGAACTTGCCCTTGAACTTGTCGATCCATTCCTGGGTAGGGTGGTGCGGCGAATGGCTGCCGCCGGGCACGTAATAAAGAAAGAACGGTTGATCCGGCGCGCTGGAGTCGACCTTGCGCAGATAGTTGATGGCTTCGTCAGCCATGTCGGTGGTGAGATTATAGCCGGGCTTGTTAAGCCAAGGGTAAATCTGGGTATGATCCTGGAACAGATAGGGCTGCCATTGATTGGTCTCGCCGCCCATGAAGCCGTAGAAATAGTCGAAGCCCATGCCTGAGGGCCATTGGTCGAACGGACCAACGGCGCTGTATTGCGGGCTAGGAGTGTTGTGGTTTTTGCCGAACCAGGAGGTGGCATAACCGTGCTCCTTGAGAATGCGGCCGACGGTCGCGTTTTCCACGCCGATATAGGAGTCATAGCCCGGAAAGCCGGTTGAAAGTTCAGTGACCACGCCGAAGCCGACCTCATGATGGTTACGGCCGGTGATCAGCGCGGCGCGGGTCGGCGAGCACAGTGCTGTAGAATGAAATTGCGTATAGCGCAGCCCGGCATTTGCAACCTGGTCGAGGGCAGGTGTGGGTATTACGCCGCCGAACGTACTGGAAACACCATAACCCTGGTCATCGGTCATAATCAGCAACACATTCGGCGCGCCCTGTGGCGGCACCACACGCGGGGGCCACCAGGATTTTGAACTGGACAAAGTCTCATCGATCACACCGCCAAACGGCAAGGGCTCCGGCGGCAGCATCTTGCCATCAATGTTGATGGTTGCGCTCGGGCTGCCCAATGTGCCCTGGATTATACCGCCAAAACTTGAGGCGGCGGCACCAACGGCCTGCGCGGCTGACTTGCCGAAGGTCATTGTGTTGGCAATCGCGGCCACCAGTGCCGCCTTCGCGGTAGAGACATACAGTTGCCGTCTTTTCATCGTAGCGCTCCTTCAACCGTTTCTAGTTTTTAATTCTTTTCGAAGCACACAGCGGAAGCCGATATGGCTTGTCGTTGTGTCAACCGCTTGCGGGTAGCGCGCCGCTGGCCGGTAGCGGCGGCAGTAGTTTGGCGCGCATAGGTAAGAGCCGCCTTTAATTACCTTGCGGGCAACCGGCGGCCCTGGCTGGGTGGGGTCATAGCTCAGTGCCTCGGACACTCCGCGCGGATTGCGAGGCGCACAACAGGGCTTGCTGGGGTCGTAGATATGCTTGGCGGCGTACCAGTCTTGTGTCCATTGCCAAACATTGCCTGCCATATCGAACAGGCCGTAACCATTAGGGGGGTATGAGCCGACCGGCGCGCGGCTTACGTAACCATCCGCTTCGAGGTTCTGCCAGGGGAATTCACCTTGCCAGGTATTAGCCATCCAGCGGCCTTCGGGGTTAAACTCGTCTCCCCAGCAATATGTCGCACCTTCCAGGCCGCCACGCGCGGCAAACTCCCACTCAGCCTCCGTCGGCAGGTCCTTGCCCACCCATGCGGCATAGGCGGCTGCATCCTCGTAGGCGACATGCACGACCGGCTCCGCCTCCCGGCCGATGATTGTGCTTTCCGGGCCTTCCGGATGGCGCCAGTCGGCACCGGGGACGTATTCCCACCAATCACGCAGGTCGCGGGGCCGCACAGGGCGAGGGGGCATACGAAAAACCGCGCTGCCGGGCTTCAGTAATTCCGGTAAAGCACCAGGGTAGAGCGCTGGATCGAGCGGGCGTTCCGCTACCGTGATATATTTAGTGGCGCTGACGAATGTGGAAAAATCGGCATTTGTTACGGCGTAGCGGTCGATCCAGAATGCATCAACGGTCACACGATGTGCAGGCCCCTCCTCCGGGTAGTCCACATCCGACCCCATCCGGAAGGTCCCGCCTGGGATCCGCGCCATACCGGCAGGAGGCAACTCGTGCCCGGCCAAATCATCCCGGTGTTGGTTCACGCCCAGCTGAGTACTCATCCGCGCTCCTCCCTCACCATCAGCGATCGGTGAAGACGCCAAGCCAGATAATCGTTCTTTCTCGAGCAAGCTCCAGGATATCTATGCATACCGGAACGTTCCTTGGAAGGAAAATATTAGCCGTTGCATTGTGGCGAGGGCTTGTGCGACATGTGTGGACGGTCGGCAGAGCCGTCCCTCGCGGCATGAGCACACAGCTCAACAACGTTTCTGCCGTAAAACCATCGCCCTCGTCGCCCGCGAGCTCGGTGAAGATGGGGGTTGGCTCGTGGATATCGCCAATGGCATGGAGCCAGAAGACGGCCCCATCTGGGTCCATGGGCCAACGATGAAGGCGTCATGGCATTCTCAGACTTCGGCGTCGAAAATCTCCCGAACCGCATCGAAATCAATCGCAAACACGGTAAATAATACCCGCGGCACTCACCGGATGCTCTAATGTCCGTTTTCAAGGGGGCTGGCGCGATAAAACAGCCGCGATCTGCCACGCCCTAGAAATTCGATGCGCAGGGGAGGAGGCGAGTCAGATAGACGTCGGTGATCAAGCTCTGATGCGCGGGTTGGGTACCGCATTACCGAATGTGCGTCCGAGGCGTTCCCTATCTTACTGCGGGCGTCGGCGATGCCGGCCACAAAGCATCCGTCGGGAATTCCTCTGGCGTCGCCTCGCCCCCACCCTTGCGCAACACATGTGGCAGTACGACGCGTTGGTTCACACGTTATGCTGGAAAATCCAGCCATGACACCATAACTCCAGTCAAACAGCCTTCGGCAAGCGCAGAGCGGTTGGTCAGACGGTCGCCAAAGCAGGGTGCGGTTACACGGCCTGTCAACGCCGAACCCGCCTCACCACGGCTACGATATGTAAACAACCTTGATGCAGCCAGGAAACGGCAACATGAAAAAACATGAAATTCCACAGCTAGGGCAAAATGTGCTGGTTCTACAAGGTGGTGGTGCGCTTGGCGCGTATCAGGCCGGCGTGTACCAGGCATTGCATGAAAGCGGGATCGAGCCGGACTGGGTCATTGGCACCTCGATCGGAGCCATAAATGCGAGTTCTCATCGCCGGCAATGAACGGGCGCACCGGCTGGAGCGGCTATGCGAATTCTGGCGCCGGGTGGAATACAGTATGACAGCCAACGCCATGGCAGCACTTCCCGGGGGTGGGCCGATGGCCCGCCTTATGACCATGGCAAATGGGCTGTCCGGTTTCTTTACCCCCAACCCTGCGGCGCTACTGGGCAGCGCCTGGCCGATCGACCCCGAGCGCGCCGCGTTTTACAGCACCGAGCCACTGCGCGGAACGCTGGCGGAGCTGGTCGATTTCAAACGGATCAACCGGCGGGAAACGCGGATCTCCGTCGGGGCCGCCAGCGTCTGTACCAGCGAGATGCGCTATTTCGACAGCCGCGACATTGAGTTCAGTATGGAGCATGTGCTCGCCTCGGGAGCAATGCCGCCGGCGTTCCCTGCCGTCCGTGTCGACGGTGAGCTGTACTGGGATGGCGGAATTCTCTCCAACACGCCGCTGGAAGCGATTTTCGATGACAACCCTAGGCGTAGCGCGCTGGTCTTCTCTGTGCATTTGTGGAACCAGGAGGGGCGGGAGCCGCGCACCATCGCCGAGGTGTTGAACAGGCAGCTGGATGTTCAATTTTCCAGCCGGACCCGCAGCCATGTGGAACGGCAACAGCAAATTCACAAGATGCGCCACATCATTGCTGAACTCGCCCGCCGGCTGCCAGAGGCCGAACGCTCAGCTGACGATGTTCGCGAGATGGCGTGCTATGGTTGCACCACGCGAATGCACGTCGTCGCCCTGGTGGCACCGGACCTGCCAGATGAAGACTGTACCAAGGATATCGATTTCAGTGAAAGCGGCATTCGCGCGCGCTGGGATGCCGGCTACACCCAGACCCTGCGGGCAATCGAAGCCTCCCCTTGGACCGCCCCAATGGACCCATTGGAAGGGATCGCCCTCCACTGGATCATGCCATGATGATTAAACCGGACGCGCAAGATTGCCGCGCCGAACTGGCCGCCGGCCTTACCGCTCAGCGAGCAACCATTGCGCCAAAATTTTTGTACGACGCGATCGGCTCAACATTGTTCGAGGCGATCTGCCTGCTCGACGAATACGACCTGACCCGCACCGAAGCTGGCATTATGGAGACGAACTTGGACGGCATCGCCCGTGCCGTCGCTCCCGGTGCTGTTTTCATTGATCTTGGTGCTGGCAATTGCGAGAAGGCGGCGAAGCTGCTGCCGGCCCTGCGCCCGGCGGCCTATGTGGCGGTCGATATTTCCGTGGAGTTTCTCCGCCGCGCCCTGGCGAAACTTCAGGCGTGTTTTCCCGCTACCCCGATGACAGCGCTGGACATTGATTTCACCCTGGATTTTGCTCTGCCAGCCGATATTCATGATGGGCATCGCATTTTCTTCTATCCCGGCTCGTCGATCGGTAATTTTACACCGCAGGACGCTCAAGTCTTCCTCTCTCGCCTGCATCCGAAGGCCGATGGATTGCTGATCGGCGTCGATCTCCTCAAGCCCGCACCCGCGCTTGAGGCCGCCTATGACGATGCACTCGGCGTCACCGCCGCCTTTAACATCAACATCCTTCGCCGTGTGAACCGCGACCTCGGGGCCGATTTCGATCTCCGCTCCTGGCGCCATATCGCTCTGTTCAATGCGCCGCTTAGCCGGGTTGAAATGCATCTCGAGGCACGGATTGCGCAGACCGTCCATTGGCCGGGGGGAGTGCGCCACTTCGCCAAGGGCGAACGCATCCATACCGAAAGCAGCTACAAATACCGCCCCTCTGATTTTCTCGCGTTGCTGGCAAGATCTGGTTTCCACCCTGCGAGCACCTGGACCGATCCGGAGAATAAGTTCCTCGTCTGCTTTGCCCGCGCGTTCAAGGACCATGCTCATGAATGACGCACATTCCCCATTCGGAACGACGGCCGCGCCAACCGGCCTGCTCGACCGGTTTAACGCCGTCCGTGCCATGTCGTTGGCGCTCGCCGGCCCACTCTCGCCCGAAGATTGCACCGCCCAATCCATGCCCGATGCAAGCCCGGTCAAATGGCATCTGGCCCACGCCACCTGGTTTTTCGAAACCTTTATCCTTGAACGCTTCGAACCAAATTTCCGTCCCTTCGACCCGGCTTTCCGTGTGCTGTTCAACTCCTACTACAACGGCATCGGCGCCAAGCATCCCCGCGCCCAGCGGGGCCTCATCACCCGCCCATCCCTCGATACCGTCATCGCCTATCGCCGCAATGTCGACAGCCGAATCACCGGCCTCCTGGAGCATGATCCGCCCGCGGAACTGAACGACCTTATCGAGCTTGGGCTGAATCACGAGCAGCAGCACCAGGAGTTGATCCTTACTGACATCAAGCATCTCCTGAGTTGCAATCCAACCCTGCCTGCCTACAGCGCGAGTGCGCCCGCCAGCGCAGCCCAGCCGGCCTTGTCCTGGCGGTCATTCTTAGGTGGCGTGCTTGAAATCGGCTATGCTGGCCATGGTTTCTGCTTCGACAACGAAACCCCGCGGCACCGCCAGTTTCTGGAACCTTTCAGCCTCGCCGAATCCCTGGTTACCAACAGCGAGTACCAGAGCTTCATAGCATCCGGCGGCTACACAAACCCTGTACACTGGCTCTCAGACGGATGGGACTGGGTCAGCGCTCACGGCCTTAAGCACCCGCTATATTGGTCGCGCTCTGGAGATTCCTGGGCCGAATTCTCCTTGCGTGGCCGGCGCCCCCTTAGCCCATCAGCTCCGGTGCTACATTTGTCCTATTACGAGGCCAGCGCCTACGCGCATTGGGCCGGCGCGCGCCTGCCGACGGAAGCCGAGTGGGAGCATGCGGCGGTTCAGGCGCCGGACTTACCCTATCTCTTCGGCACTGCCTGGCAATGGACCAGCAGCGCCTATGCCCCATATCCGGGCTTTGCCGCCGCAAGCGGGGCGATTGGGGAATACAACGGCAAGTTTATGGTCAACCAATACGTCCTGCGAGGCTCATCCCTTGCCACGCCCGAGGGCCATTCCCGGCCGACCTATCGCAACTTTTTTCCAGCCAATGCGCGCTGGCAGTTCACCGGCATCAGGTTGGCGCGCTAACAACTTCCTGGGCAAAGAAGCTACGGTATGGAAAAACACACATCCAGCTCTTGGTGAATGCTGGTATTGTTCCTACATCGTAAGTTTGTAGTTTGACCTTTTTTGCGACCAAATGCGCCGGCCGGCGGGTTAAAACGCTCACGGTTTTTGCCGTGTGTATGCCTGTCTTCAATCCCCGGGGAAAAGACCGTTTGGCGGGGGTTGAGGTTAAAAAATGAACAAAGCCAGTGCATTACCAGGGTTGATCTTTGTCGTTATCGCTAGCGTCGGTTTGGCGCTCGCCTATGGCGCATATAAAAGCTCGGCTTATGGCGGAAGCTTATCGATCGCGGCAATCGCAATTATAATTGCCGCAGCAGCCGCTTACTCCGTCAAAATCGCCAATCAGTGGGAAAAGGTGGTGGTCCTGCGGCTGGGGCGTTTTCATGCCCTTCAAGGGCCTGGACTATTTTTTATTATCCCGATTATCGAGACGGTACCTTACTGGATCGACATTCGTGTGATTACCACCTCCTTCAAGGCGGAAAAAACTCTTACAAAAGACACCGTGCCGGTTGATGTCGATGCCGTGCTGTTCTGGAGGGTTCTCGACCCGAAAAAGGCGGCGCTTGACGTTGCCGATTACTCCAGCGCCATCAGCTGGGCCTCTCAAACGGCTCTGCGCGATGTGATCGGGAAGACGATGCTTTCCGACATGCTGGAAGGACGAGAAAAAATTAGCAATGAGCTGCAGAAGATCATCGATATTCGTACCGAACCTTGGGGCATCAATGTGATCTCTGTGGAGGTCAAGGACGTTCTTATTCCCTCGGCCCTTGAGGACGCGATGTCGATGCAGGCCCAGGCGGAGAGGGAACGCCAGGCCCGCGTGATCCTCGGGGATTCCGAAAGGCAGGTCGCGCAGAAATTCGCGGAAGCGGCACGGACCTATGTTGACGATCCGGTTGCCTTGCATCTCAGGGCAATGAACATGCTTTACGAAGGGCTGAAGCAGAATTCGACAATTGTGATTGTGCCGAGTACCGCGGTGGAAACGATGCAGCTTGGCGGCCTTGCGGGAATAACCGCGCTGACCATGGAATTAGAAAAAAAGCGCGCCAATCAAGGGAAGGATAACGCGCAGCCGGAGCCGCGGTCTGCACCCGGTCCGGGAAATACGGCTTGAACAGGTCCGGCCTATTCGGGGCTCAGCTTCCCGCTCCAGCCCGTATCCGCCATTAAGGCGTCGTTTGTGCAATCGTCTTTTGTGCGCCTGGAGGCTGCGGGCGGTCGGACGTCGGAGGCCACAACAGCGGGGCGAGTTGCGGCTGGAGCATCTTCAAAAGCTGCACGGACATCGCGCTGTCGAAACTGAAATCCGCCGCTTGTGCCCCTGGCACGTAGGCCGTCACCGTGCCGAAAAACCGGTCGCCGAGGAAGAATACGAAGGTCGCGGTACGGTCCACCACCCGTTCGCCGCGAAAAACGCCGCCAGGGCCGTAGATGTGATAGCGGTTGTCGCCGCTGCCGGTTTTTCCGCCGACCTGCAGCAAGCTGCCGTTCGGTGCCCGGTATGCCCCGGCTACGAGACCGGCGGTCCCGTTTTGGACAACGCCCAGCAGTGCCTGGCGCACGGTTTGCACCACGGCCGGGTCCAGCGCCTGCTGCGGGTTGGGCTGGCTGGCAAAATCGGTCTGGTAGGGCGTGCCGTCGGCAAAGTTGAGACGGTCGAGCTCGACGGTTGGCAGTTGCACGCCATTGTTCAGGATGATGCCCATCAGATTGGCCAGCGCGTCCGGCCGGTCGCCCGAGGCGCCGATGGCCGTGCCCAGCGACGGCACGAGATGGTCGAACGGGTAGCCCTGGCGCCGCCAATCCTGCCAGATGCGTTTGAAAGCTTCCTGCTCACGCAACGTGGCGATGCGGACATTCTGCTGGAATGTCTTGTCCGGCCTGAACAGCCAGGCATAGGATTTCAGGATCTCGCCGGGGCTCGCTGCGTCGACGTCTTTCCATGTTGCGGCCGGGTGTGTTTGCAAATAGATGACGAGCCAGATTTCGAGCGGATGAACGTTGGCGATATAGCCTTCGTCGTTGAGCGATAGTTTGCCCAAAGCAAACTCCCCATAAAGCTGCGCGAGCCTGTCCGCGGTGAGTTCCGCGAATGCTTGCTTCGGCATGTGCGCTTGCAGAAACGCCGTCATCGCCACCTGTTCTGCATCCGGATGGATGGCGAGGAAAAGGTCCGCGAGGTGGCTGGCCATTGGCGCAGTATGGCCCGCCAGCTTTTCAAGCGCCTGGGACGGCGTGAGGCCCCTATAGGCGGTGTAGAAGCCATGGAGATAACGGCGCCCCTCCTGTTCGGCGAAATGTTGCAAATAGGCGATCCGCGCCGGATTATGCGGGTCGGCAAGCAGCTTCGTCTCATCGATGCCGCTCTGCGCTGTATAGTAATCGCGGATGTCGTGGAGGATGCGGATAAAGGCGCAGTTGATCGAATTCTCAAAGGCGTATTCGACGGTCGGGGTCAGGGTGTTTTCCCAGGGCTCAAAATTGCCGAAGGAGTTGTTTCCGCCGCCGGTGAAATAAGTGGCCGGGTATGCCGGATAGGTGCGCAACATGGCGGCAGCGAGCATCGGCTGCACAGCCCGGTTGTTGGTGGTCGCAAAGTATCCCGCCGCCCAGCGGGTGAGGTTGTCCGGCCCCGTTGCCGCGATATGCAGCAATGCGGGCGCGGGCAGGGCGGCCAGTTGCTGGTGCAGGGCGACCATGATGTCGAGATAGGTGATCAGCGTGCGCAGCTTGGCAGTCGAGCCGAGTTGCAGCTTGGCGCCGGAATTGATGTCGAAGGGCTGGTTCAGGCTATCGGCGTGGATGCGCAGGTAATTGGCGTTGGCGCCGCGCTCATAGAGGACGAAGCTCCAATTGATGAGGCCGGGATTGTTTCCCGTACTGAGCATCAGCTTTCCGAACAATCCCAGCGATTGATCATAGGCTGGGTCGCCAAGGCGGGTAAGGACCGCTGTCACCCGCTGTTGCGCCGCTTCATCGATGGTCGAATAGGCCGCAAGGTCATAGCGATCGAGGCTCCACAGATCCTGCACGTGCAGCCAGGAGAGAAGCTCCGCCTGCAACCAATCTGTGGCCTTGTTGCCGACAAAGGAAAATTGCGGTGGCGGCGGCAGCGCCGCGCGGAATTCCAGTCTGGCGGCGAGCGCCGCGTCACGCAGGCGGGGCGGGATGACGCCGTGACGCGCAAGCTCATTGAGATACGCATCGGTCAGCGTTTCCAGCGCCGGGCGGTTCTGGATCAGGTAATAGGCGGGCCGCTGTCCTGCCAGGATCAGGCTCAGCACCTGGCGGTAGACACTGCCCTGGCGTGCAAGGTCCTGTGTGGTCGTGGCTGGTTGCGTGAGCACCTGGTTGGCCTCGGCGAGATCGGTGCCGTACCAGACCCAGAGCGCCTCCGGAACGCCGATAACCTCTCCATAGCCTGGCCGCGAGGCGAGCGGTGTTGAATTCAGATAAGTCACCAGAATGCCCCGGCGGGCCGCTGTCGTGTCGGGTCCGTTTTGGTACGCTGCTGCTGCTGCGGTCGCCATCTGGCGCAGCTTCTCTGCCACACCTCCCGTGCGGCCGCCCGGCGACTCACTGAATTTCACAATCTGGGTCGCCAGGGTACTGGCCCCGCCGCGCTGCCAACTGTGATTGATCAGCCCGGCTATGCGCCCGCCAGAGGCGAGGATGAAGCGGTCCCATGCGACGGCGGGATCGTGCAGCGGATACTGCGTGTCGAGCAGATTACGGTCCTCGATGAACAGCAGGGTGCTGGCAACCAGCGGCGGCACTTCATTAAAATTGGCGTAGACGCGCTGCGGATAGGCGGCTGCGAACAGCGTCTCGCCGTTGCGGTCATAGATTTGCAGTCCGGTGCGCAACTTTGGGGTGTAAAGCGCGTAACCGCCATTATCGACGAACCAGTCAAGCCGGGGGGACCACTGCGCCTGGCGCACGATTTGGAATTGATGTGCCTTCAGTGAGGGGGTGATGGCGGGAAGCTCTACATAGCCCAGCCTTATGTCGCGAGGGCCGGATTGGGGAAAGCGGATCGAAGGGCTTGCACCGGGGGCTGCCCAGTATCGTATGCCGCTGTCGAACCAAGTGAAGAAACGCGACTGCATGTACGAAGTGCGTGCCTCGATGCTTGCCCCCCATCCCAGCAAAAACAGTGCGGCAGCGCATGCGGCCCAGCCCAGAGCACGAATGGTGCCATGCAAAACCCTGCGCCAACGGCTGGGTTTTCTCTTTGCCTGATGACTGTCGTGGAACAGTTGTTCCCACGCCTCCTCGACCATGGATTACCTCCTGGTTTTTTAGTCCGCCACGCTCAAGGTTTCGGCAGAAGCCGGCGGGCAGGTAGGACGTACGCTTTTTGTTACTTCTGTTCTGTCGAGGCCGCTCCCGGCGACCGCCCCTGCGGAGCCACGCTGACTGCCAATGAGTTGGGGGCGGGGGGGACGGCTTTCCAGCCATAGGGCTAAGAAATTTATTGTCCCTCAGGATGTTTGAGACAAAACCCAAAACGGAATCTTGACTTGGAGTGGCTCCGTTTTGATGGACCCTTTTAGGCCCGATCATTCATCGGACATCGGGTCTAGAGCAATATGCGTTTGGCTTGAACCGGCATGGTCAAGCTAAACGCATGAAATTGCTCGCTAAAACTAAAAGCTGAAGGCTCTAAGTGGCAATGCGTAACCGAGGCTTACGTAACGAATGAGGGGGACGGGAAACCGCCGCCCAAAGCGCGCTTGCCCGCGTTGGCCTTGTTTTGCGTTTGGCTGGCGGCCGTCAATGCGGTGGCAATCACGGTGTATCCGCGTCGGCCATTGGCTCTGCCTGGCCGCAGTTCACTCCTCCAGCCGGTAGCCAACGCCTGGTTCGGTCTTGAGCTTGGCCGAGAGTTCCGGTCCGAGCTTCTTGCGCAACTGGCCGATATAGACGCGCAGATATGCCAGATCCTCGGTATGCGCCGGGCCCCAGATGGCGGTGAGGATCTGCCGGTGTGTGAGAACCCGGCCGTGGTTGCGCGCCAGCAGCAGCAGCAGCGCGTGTTCGCGCTTGGTCAGCACCAGCTTTTCACCATTCAGCGTGGCGCCTTGCGGGTTGATGACCAGACCGTTGAAGACCAGTTCCGAATCCGCCGGTTCCTGTTGCCCCTTATGGCGCAGCGCCGTGCGGATGCGCGCCATCAGCTCGCCCAGGCCGAAGGGCTTTTCCACGTAGTCATCCGCCCCGGAATCCAGTGCCGCGATCTTCTCCGCCTCGCGGTCCCGCGCCGAGAGGATGATCACCGGCACGGCCGAGAATTCGCGCAGGCGGCGCAGCACCTCCTGGCCGTCCATGTCCGGCAGGCCGAGATCCAGCAACACGAGGTCCGGCGCATGCGCGGCCACCAAGCGCAGCGCCGCTTCGCCCCGTTCGGCCCGTAGAGGCTCGAATCCTGCGGCATTGAGCGCAGGGGTAAGGAAGCGGTGGATCTGGGGCTCGTCATCCACCACCAGAATGCGGCCCGAGAAGACTGTCATGCGGCGGGCAACTCCATGGTGATGATGGTGCCCGGCAGCCCATCGGCCGGCAGGTCGAGCCGCGGGCTTTGCGCCGAGATACGCCCGCCCATCGCCTCTGTGAAGGCCTTGGCGATGGCGAGGCCCAGCCCCGTGCCCGGGGCGACGCGGTCCCCCCTGGTGGCGCGGAAGAAACTGTCGAACACTGCGGCCAACTCGCCGGGCGGTATGCCCACGCCTTCATCGGCCACTGCCAGACGCACCTTGTCGCGCTGCCGTGTCACCGTCACGGCGATGCGGCTGCCGGGCGGGGCGTATTTCACGGCGTTGTCGAGAATGTTCACCAGCACCTGCTCCAGCAGCGCCGGGTCGGCCAAAGCGTGGCTGGCATCCGGCGCGATGTTCACGCCGGTGTACTCCGCGCCAGGCACGCGGCAAATCGCCGACTCCACCAGCTCGGCCAGCCGCAGGCGCTCGCGCCGCACTTTCAGGCCGCCAGCCTCCACCCGGGCCATGTCCATGATGTTCGAGAGGAACTTCGCCATGAGCGCGGTGTTCTGGCTGATGCTGGCGAGGAGATCGGCGCGGATGGCCGGGTCGAGCGCCGTGCCGGAATGCTCCAGCGTCTCCGCGGCGCCGCGTATGGCGGTGAGCGGCGTGCGCAGATCGTGGCTCAGCGAGGAGAGCAGGGCGTTGCGCAGCTTCTGGCTGTCCTCCTGGGCCTGGGCGCGGGCGGTTTGCATCGCCATCTGGGCGCGCTCGATGGCCATGGAGGTCTGCCCCGCCAGCGTGTCCAGGGTTTGCGCCAGCGGCGGTGGCACGGCTTGCGGCCGGGCCCCCAGCGCGCCGGCAACCTTGCCATTGGCGTGGAGGGGCACAAACCGCCAGGACACGGAGGGCAGGGTGGAGGTGCCGATGCCGGTTTCTATGTCGTGATTGGCGCACCATTCCGCCGCGGCTTCCGCCGCCTCGTCCAGCACGGCCTCTGCCGGCACGCGCGCCTCAGGCTCCAGCCCGCTCGTACCCTGCATCAGCACAATGCCCGCTCCGGTAATCGCCGCAGCTTCCTCCGCCGCGCCGCGCAGGACATCGGACAGCGTGGCGGCGCGGGAGAAGCGCTGGCTGAACGCAGAAATTCGCCGCAGCGCGTCCACACGCGCGGCGGCGGTGGCGGCTTCCAGGCGCACCCGCCCGGCCAGCGTGCCGGTAAGCAGCCCCACCAGCAGGAACACCAGCAGCGCCACCACATCCCGCGGGTCGGAGACGGAGAAGGTGTAGATCGGCGGCAGGAAGAAGAAATTCCACAGGAGGAAACCGATGACGGCGGTGAACATCCCCGCATTGCGCCCGGAGCGGCTGGCCATGGCGGCGATCAGCCCGGTGAAGATCAGCCCCATCGCCTCTTGCGGGATGTAGTCATGGGCCATGAGGCCGATGAGCGTGACCGCGCCCAGCAGCGCGCCGGCGAGGAGATAGGGCTCCCATGCACCTTTGCGTACCGGGGCCGGGGGGCGCGGCGGCGGGGCCGCGGGCAGAGGCACCAGATGCAGGGTGAAGGCTGTCGCCTGACGTGTCAGTGTCTCGGTCAGCCGCTGCCTTGGCAGCCAGCGCGCCGTGGTGCGGCCCATGACGATATGCGTGATGTTGTTGGCGGCGGCGTAATCCAGCACTGCCTGAGCAAGATCCCGCGTGTTCACGGTGACGACCGTGCCGCCGAGCTGCACGGCCAGATCCAGCGCCGCCTGCACCTGGGTGTTGTCATCCCCCCGCTCGGCATGGAACGCCACCAGCGGCGCGCGCAGCGCATCGGCCAGCCGGGCGGCGTGGCGCACCACGTTTTGAGCCGACACATTCGGCCCCACCAGCGCCAGCACCCGCTCGGCCACCGGCCAGGGGCCGGGAATGGCGGAGAGGCGCATATAACTGGCCACGTCCTTGTCGATGCGCTGGGCGGCGCGGCGCAGCGCGATTTCGCGCAGCGCGCCGAGATTGCCCTCGCGGAAGAAGCCTTCCAGCGCGCGCCGGGCGACATCCGGCCGGTAGATATGCCCTTCCTGCAGCCGGGTCCGCAGCTCGCCCGGCGGGAGGTCGATCAGCTCGATCTCATCCGCCATGTCCAGCACGGTGTCCGGAATCGTTTCCGCCACGCGCACGCCGGTGATTCGCGCGACCTGGTCGTTCAGGCTTTCCAGGTGCTGGACGTTGACCGTGGTCCAGACATTGATGCCGGCTTCCAGCAGTTCCTGCACATCCTGCCAGCGCTTTGTGTGGCGCAGGCCTGGCGCGTTGGTATGCGCCAGCTCGTCCACCAGCAGCAGTTTCGGGCGGCGGGCCAGCGCGGCGTCAAGGTCGAATTCCTCAAGCACCTGACCGCGATAGGGGACGGCGAGCCGGGGGAGTACCTCCAGCTCGCCGAGTTTTTCCGCCGTGCCGGCGCGGCCATGGGTCTCGATAATCCCCGCCACCACGTCCAGACCCTTATGGTTCTGGGCTTGGGCGGCGGCCAGCATCTCCCAGGTCTTGCCTACGCCCGGGGCGGCGCCAAGAAAAATCTTCAGATGTCCGCGCCCGGTTTGGCGCAGGCTGGCCAATAGCGCGTCGGGGTCCGGACGGGCTTCTTCCGGGCGGGGTTTTTCCATGACCTGTTATGTTGCCGGGAGCTGGTCCAGTGCAAGGTTCAACTGCAGCACATTGACATGATCCGTGCCGACAATGCCGAACGCTGCGTGGTGGGTCATCTGGTTCACCAGATTGACGACCGTGGGCGTGGACAGATGCCGCGCGGCGGCAACCGCGGGCGCCTGACGCAGCGCGTTGGCCAGCGAGATATCCGGGTCCAGCCCAGAGCCGGAGGCGGTGACGGCATCGGCCGGCACCGGCCCGGGCCCGTAGGCCTTGATGTAGGCGGCGACGCGCTGCTGCACGGAGGTGAGCAGGGCGGCGCTGGTCGGCGCCAGGTTGGAGGCGCCGGAGGTGCTGGCGTCATAGGCCGTGCTCAGCGCCGAGGGGCGCGGGGCAAAGTATTTTGCAGCCGTGAAGTTCTGCCCGATGATGGCGGAGCCGACGACCTGGCCGTTTTGTGTGAGCAGCGAGCCGTTGGCCTGGAAGGGCAGGGCCAGCTGCACCGCGCCGGTGAAGGCCTCGGGCAGCAAAAACCCGGTGAAGACGGTGAAGAGCACGACCAGCGAGAAAGCCGGGCGGAGTTCGCGGAGTATCAGCATTGTCCTGATCCGTTACGAAAAGATGTTGAAGACGCCGAGCGCCATGTCGATGAGCTTGATGCCGGCGAAGGGCGCGATGATACCGCCGAGCCCGTAGACGAGCAGGTTGCGCTTGAGCAGCGCCGCCGCGCCGATGGGCCGGAACTTCACGCCACGCAGAGCCAGCGGCACCAACGCCACGATGATAAGCGCGTTGAAGATCACGGCGGAGAGGATGGCACTCTCTGGCGTGCGCAGCTGCATCACGTTAAGGGCGCCGAGCTGCGGATAGGTGGCAACGAAAATCGCCGGCAGGATGGCGAAGTATTTCGAGATGTCGTTGGCGATGGAAAACGTGGTGAGCGCGCCGCGGGTGATAAGCAGCTGCTTGCCGATTTCCACGATCTCGATGAGCTTCGTCGGGTCGCTGTCGAGGTCCACCATGTTGCCGGCCTCGCGCGCCGCCTGCGTGCCGGTCTGCATGGCGACACCCACATCCGCCTGGGCCAGGGCCGGGGCGTCGTTGGTGCCGTCGCCGCACATCGCCACCAGCCGTCCTTCGGCCTGAACCTTTCTGATGTAATCAAGCTTGTTCTGCGGCGTGGCTTCCGCGATGTAGTCGTCCACACCGGCTTCGGCGGCAATCGCCGCGGCGGTGACGCGGTTATCGCCGGTGACCATGACGGTGCGGATGCCCATGGCGCGCAGTGCGGAGAACCGCTCCTTGATCCCAGGCTTGACGATGTCCTTCAGCTCGATCAGCCCCAGCAGCCGGCCATTGGCAGCCACGGCCAGCGGGGTGGATCCGGCGCGGCCGATGCGGGCCACAGCCTCCGAGAACACCGCGTCAGCTTCCGTACCGAGCGCCTTCAGCACAGAGTCCACCGCGCCCTTGCGGTAGCTATTGTTCTGGACGCGATACTTCGTTCCTGTGGAATTGACGGTCGATGGCGGCAGTACCCCAAACCCAGCGGAATCACCAGTCTCGGTCAGAGCGCTATTCCCGCCGAAATCCACGCCGGACATGCGGGTGTTGGCGCTGAACGGGATGATGGTGGCGCCTTCAGGCTTTAGCGGCACGATGCTGTAGCGGTCGCGCGCCAGGGCCAGGATCGAGCGGCCCTCCGGCGTGTCATCGCCCAGGCTGGCCAGGGCGCAGGCTTCGGCCAGGTCGCGCTCGGCCACGCCGGAGGCCGGGTAGAAGCCCGAGGCCATGCGGTTGCCGAAGGTGATGGTGCCGGTCTTGTCCAGCAGCAGCGCATCTACGTCGCCAGCGGCCTCCACGGCGCGGCCCGAGGTGGCGACGACGTTGAAGCGCACCAGACGGTCCATGCCCGCGATGCCGATGGCCGAGAGCAGTCCGCCGATGGTGGTGGGGATGAGGCAGACCAGCAGCGCCGCGAGCACGGGGATGGTGAATTTCGTGCCCGAATAGCTGCCGAAGCCCACCAGCGTAACCACGGCGATGAGAAAGATCAGCGTCAGCCCCGCGAGAAGGATGTTCAGTGCGATCTCGTTGGGCGTCTTGCGACGTTCAGCGCCTTCGACCAGCGCGATCATGCGGTCGAGGAAGGTGGACCCGGCATCGGCGGTGATGCGCACCACCAGCCAGTCCGAGACCACATGCGTGCCGCCGGTCACGGCCGAGCGGTCGCCGCCGGCTTCGCGCACCACGGGGGCGGACTCGCCCGTCACAGCGCTCTCGTTCACGCTGGCGACACCTTCGATCACATCGCCATCGGAGGGGATGATATCCCCCGCCTCGACCAGCACGATGTCGCCCAGGCGCAGATCCGGTGCCGCTGTGGGTTTGAAGATGGCGCGGTCGCGCGGGTCGAGCAGCAGCTTGGCCATGGTGTCGGAACGCGCGCGCTTCAGGCTCTCGGCGCGGGCGCGGCCCCGGCCCTCCGCCACCGCTTCCGCGAAAGTGGCGAACAGCACCGTCAGCCACAGCCAGATGGCGATGACCAACGGGAAGCCGTAGGGCCGGTGGTTGAGTGCATCCTCGACGGCGACGATGCTCGTCAGCGCCGAGATGACCTCGGTGAAGAAGATCACCGGATTGCGCATCAGGGTTACGGGGTTGAGCTTGGCGACGGAATCCAGCGCCGCGCGGCGGATGATCGCGCTGTCGAACAGCGAAATGGTTTCAGCTTTTGACATGTTAGAAAGTCTTTCCAGCATGGAGGAGGTAATGCTCAGCGAGCGGCCCCAGTGTGTCAGCCGGCATGAACTGCAGGCCGCCGAGGATGATGATGACGCCGATGAGCAGGCCGATGAAAAGTGGGCCGGTGGTGGGGAAGGTGCCGGCGCTGGCGGGCAGTTTCGGCTTGGCCGCGAGCGACCCGGCGATGGCCAGGATCGGGATCATGAAGGCGAAGCGCCCGAACAGCATGGCGGAACCGAGGCCGAAATCGAGCAGCGGCGTGTCGGCGGAGAGGCCGGCCATGGCGCTGCCGTTATTCTCGGTGGCCGAACTCCAGGCATAGAGCATCTCGGAGAGCCCGTGCGGTCCGGCATTTTCGAGCGAGCCGACGCCCGATGCCGTCATCAGCGAGAACCCGGCGCCGGCGAGAATGAACAGCGTGAGAATGAGTACGCCGAGCATGGCGAGCTTGATCTCCTTGGACTGCACCTTCTTGCCCAGATATTCCGGCGTGCGCCCGACCATCAGCCCGGCAACGAAGACCGAGAGCAGCGCGAAGACGATGATGGTGTAGAAGCCCGAGCCGACACCGCCAGGGGTCACCTCACCAAGCTGCATCAGGAACATCGGAATTGCTCCGCCGAGCGGCGTGTAGCTGTCCGTGAAGCTGTCAACGGCACCAGTGGATGTGCCGGTGGCGGAGACGTTGAACGTCGCCGAGGCGGGAATGCCGAAGCGAATCTCCTTGCCTTCCCAGTTGCCGCCGCTCTGCGCCACACCTGCCGCGATGTGCAGCGGGTTGCCATGGGCCTCCGCAGCGTAGGCGCCAACGCAGCCCAGCGCCAGGATGATTGCCATGGCGGCCATCAGGGCGCGGCCCTGGGCCTTGTCCTTCACCATATGGCCGAAGGCGATGGGCAGGGCGAAGCCGATGACCAGGAGCAGCCAGTTTTCCAGCAGATTGGTCCAGGCGTTCGGGTTCTCGAACGGGTGCGCGGAATTGGCGTTGAACCAGCCGCCACCATTGGTGCCGAGTTCCTTGATGGCCTCCTGGAATGCGACCGGTCCCATGGCGATGGTCTGCGAGCCGCCCTGCAGTGTGTGCGCGGTGGCAAAGGGCACGCTGGCAAAGGTCTGCGGTGAACCGGCGATAACCAGCAGCACGGCGGCAACGATGGAGACCGGTACCAGCAGGTACAGCGTGATGCGCGTGAGATCGACATAAAAATTGCCGATGGTCTTCAGCGCGCTGCCGGTGAAGGCACGCATGACCGCGGCGGCGGCGGCAATGCCAGCGGCGGCGGAGATGAACATATGAACGGCCAGGCCCAGCATCTGCGCGCCGTTGGAAATCTGCCCTTCCGGCACGTAAGCCTGCCAGTTGGTGTTGGTGGTGAAGCTCGCCGCCGTGTTGAAGGCGAGGCGCGGGGACATGCCGGCGATATGCTGCGGATTGAACGGCAGGTAATATTGCAGGCGCAGAATGGCGTAGAGCAGCAGGAAATGGATCACGCTGAGCAGCAGCAGCGCCACCGCGTAGCCCTGCCAGCCCATGGGGCGGGTTTCATCCACACCGGCGAGGCGGTAGAAGCCCAGCTCCAGCGGGCGCAGCCAGGTAACCCGGCCCTCGAAAATTGCCGCCATGTAGCGGCCGAGCGGAAACGCGGCGCCCAGCACAAGCGCGAACATCAGCGCAATATAAAGTAGTCCCTGAATTGTCATGGGAACAAAAACCTTCAAAAATCTTCGGGGCGCAGCATCGCCCAGACAAGATAAACCAGCAGTCCGGCGGAGATGATTCCGCCCAATGTGAGGTCCAGCATCACACGCGCTCCGCCAGGGGCACGTAGAGGAAGAGCAGGGTAAAGATGGCGCAGCCAAATAAAACGGCGATAAGGTCGCTCATCGAGGGTCTCCTTTCAAGCATTTCGAGATGCGCTCAGAGGCGTAAACTTCACATGCGAAAATGCGGCGTCGCGCATAAAGGGCGTATAAAGTTAGGCGATCTGGTTAAAATATTCCCTGGTTCGTTTTGCGCCGCCAGGTTATTGTTTCGAGGCTATAATACGTCTCGTCCGGGAGGCGTCAAGCGCGCTACCTGGCGTTGTAAATGCCGGTCGACCTGATTAACCCTGCCCGCAGGGCTGATCCGGTCTCGAAGACGTGGATATAGGCGCACTCAACCGGCGCGCATTGCCGGATCACCGAGAGGCTGGGATGCCCAGGCTCGATTAACGCCGGTGCCATCGATTGCTTTCTTCTTCCAGTCCGCGATCATCGTCGTCAGGACTGGAATTTCTGACCCTTGGGCCGTGGCTTCGAATTCCGCCGGGGACACCTTTTTATCAAACGCATGACAAAATCATGCTTCGCTTGGTGTCACCCGGCTGATGCAGCGCAGATTTTTGCCGCGCTTGGCTTCATGGTTACATCGGGGGGACGCTGTTGCCCCGGATCTTCATGCATTGCGCATATGCGATATCATAGCGTTGTTGCATGGTCTCCTGTTGCTGGTTGCTCTTCTGGGCGCCCCAGACGGAGCCGCCGATAAGCCCGGCGCCAGCGCCGATGGCAGCACCCATGCCGGCATTGCCAGCCGCGGCGCCAAGCAACGCGCCAGCGGCAGTGCCACCAACGGTGGTTGCCGCCGCTGTGCCAACAGGGCTGTTGATCCCCGTTTGCGCCGGCTGGCTGCTCTGGTTCTGCGCGAAACCGCGGCACGTGTAATCGTCGCTTTGGAACTGGCTGAGTGTCTTGTGCGGCCCCGGCATGACGGCAATCGTCGGCCCAGTGGGCGGAGCAGGCTGACAGCCGGTGAGCGCAATCAGGGCGACCGCGGCGGCGGTTAACCGATGAGAGTGCAGGGGCATGATGATCTCCTGTTGAAATGGCTTCCAGGGTATTACAACCGGTGAAAGCAATGCCTTGATCTTGATCATCATATTAACGGAGAATCGGCCAGAGTGAAATGCCCGGCATGTCAGGGCCGGGTGCTGGAAGCCATGTCCGCTAATGGGCGGGTGTTCTTGCTTTCCGGGCCATGCGAGGGTTTGAGCCAGATACACCACAATGGCCGCGTTGTTGTCGATTAATCTCGTCTTAAGGCCGCTTCCTCTAGGCTTCCGGTGTATTGTCCAGACAACAGGAAGCGAACGGTATGGCCTCCGATTCCCGGAACGAGATTTTTGGTTCCCTGTCCACGAAGCTGATCGGCGTTGCCGGCGCGGCGTTCGCCATCATCTTGGGGGGCGCAATTCTTCTTGCGACCTGGGCGACCCGGGATCGTGTGGAGAGTTCCGTTTATGCCCAGGCCAACACTCAGGCGGAAAGCGTGGCCAATGCCATCTCCACCAAGCTGACGGAACAGGCTTCGGGGGTGAATGCCTTGACCGGCGCAATCACCGCCGCGTTCAACGCGGGCGTTCGGGACCGTGCCATGGTGGTGGCCATGCTGCGGATGAATGAAACCCGCTACCCCGATATTTTCGGCTCATGGATGCAGGAGGCGCCGGGCGGTTTCGACGGCACGCGCGACCCCAAGGCGCCCGGCGATAATGCGGATGGAGACTTCAATCCCTACTGGACGAAGGCCGATGGCGGCAGCATCCAATACTCCGCGAACTCCCGTGGATTACACGCAGTCCTGGTACACGCTCGCGGCATCTTCCGGCGAGGGCGCCATTACCGAACCCTACGCGGATAACGGCAACGGCAAGATGATGGTCTCCATCGCCTATCCGGTGATTGTGGGCGGCAAGACGATTGGCGTCACCGGGGTCGATGTGCGTCTCGACGGGCTTTCCCGCATGCTGGCGGCGATGAAGCCCTTTGGGCAAGGCCGTGTCATGCTGGTCTCCAGCAGTGGCGCCTGGATAGCCAATCCGGACCGGGCACTGTTGATGAAGCCTTATGCCGGGGAAGGCGCCGCCGCGCTCAAGGCCGCCATTGCCGATGGCCAACCGTGCATCTTGAACAAGTTCGATCATGGCCGGGTCGAGCGCATCATCTATCCGTTCGCGGTGCCGAATTTCAACGCCACCTGGGCGGTTGTTATCGACGTGCCGGAGGACGTGGTGGACGCGCCCGTGCGCCATGCCGTCTGGGCGATGGTCGCCGGCGGTGCCTTAACCCTGCTGCTGGTGATGGGTGCGCTTTATTTCACGGTGCTGTTGCTGGTCCGCCGGCCGATGGCGGGGCTGCTGAACGCGGTGGAGACGCTGCGCCGCGGCGATTACAACAGCGAAGTCCGAGGGCAGGAGCGGCGTGACGAGACCGGCACTATTGCCATGGCGCTGGAGGGTTTCCGCCACACCCTGGCGGAAGGGCAGCTTCATGAGGCGGCGGCAGAGGCGGAACGCCGCCATGCCGAGCAGGCCCGGGCAGAGGCGGAAGCCGCACGCATGGCGGTAGCGGCGGAGCAGGGCAAGGTTGTCGAAGCGCTGGGCAGCGGGCTTTCCCGTTTGTCTTCGGGCGACCTGGCGTTCCGTCTGAACGAGACATTCGCGCCGGAATACGAGGTGCTGCGCGCGGATTTCAATGTGGCCATGACCAAGCTGCAGGAAGCGATGAAGGCAATTGCCGTCAATACGCAAGGCGTGCGCGCGGGCTCGGCGGAGATGACACAGGCTTCCGACGATCTTGCCCGCCGGACCGAGCAGCAGGCCGCGAGCCTGGAGGAAACCGCCGCGGCACTGAGCGAGATCACCGCGACAGTGAAGACGACGTCGGACGGCGCGAGCGAGGCGCGCAAGCTGGCCCAGGATGCCAAGGGCGATGCCGAGACATCCGGCAAGGTGGTGGGCGATACCGTGAAGGCGATGGCCGGGATCGAGAGCGTCTCCAAGGAGATCGGCAAAATTCTTGGTGTCATTGACGAGATCGCCTTCCAAACCAACCTTCTGGCGTTGAATGCCGGTGTGGAGGCAGCGCGCGCGGGCGATGCCGGGCGCGGCTTTGCCGTGGTGGCAACCGAGGTGCGCGCGCTCGCGCAACGCTCGGCCGATGCGGCGAAGGAGATCAAAGCCCTCATCACCGCCTCCGGGACGGAGGTGGAGAACGGCGTGAAGCTGGTGGGCGAGACCGGAAAGGCGCTGGAGCGCATTGTCGGCCAGGTGGCGCGCTTGAACGAGCTTATTTCCGAGATCGCCGCCTCCGCGCAGGAGCAGGCGGTCCGGCTGAATGAGGTGAACGAGGCCGTGAGCCAGATGGACGTCGTGACGCAGCAGAACGCCGCCATGGTGGAGCAGGCGAATGCTTCCTGCCACTCTTTGACCGAGGAGGCCGAGGAGCTTGTCAGCCTGGTCGGGCAATTCCAGATTGGCTATGTGGAGCCCGCTCGTCCGACACCGCAGCCCGCCCCGGCCAGGAGCCGCTCCCCCACGCGTGCCCCGAAGCTGCCCGTTGCGCCGAGGGCCCCTCGCGCGCTGGCGCCCGTAGGCACTGAAGATTGGGATGAATTCTGATCCCTGGTTGATATAGGTTATGAAAAAACCCGCCGGCGAGAATCCGGCGGGACTTTAAGTGCCAGGTTAGTGCAAGCTGCGCCGGGTGTCCTCGCTGGATGGTGAAGCGTGTGGCAATCACGCCCGGAGCAGCGCGGCGATGATGTCCTACCGGCGGGCGAGGACCTGTTGGTCTGGTTCAGGCATGCGTATCACTTGACGCCTCCGGTGCTCAGGATCATCTGGCTATCGGTAAACTGGGGCAAAGCCGCCAGCAAGGCTGTCGTGGCATCCCGTTTTCCGGCATTGGAGGCAATGCCCTCTTCCTGGAAAGAATTTGAGTTGCTTTTTGATAAAATCATGTGATTTTATGAGCCATGGTGAACTTTGCTCATGCCTTCCGTGGCGAAACCTACCGCTTCGATGACCTGAAAATGCTGCTCGCCTGCGCCTCGGCGCGGCGCTCTGGCGATGAGTTGGCCGGGCTGGCGGCGGAAAGCGACGCCCAGCGCGTGGCCGCCAGGGCTGTGCTGGCCGATCTGCCGCTGAAGATTTTTCTCGAAGAGCCGCTGATTCCGTACGAGACGGATGAGGTGACGCGGCTGATCTTCGACCGGCACGATGCCGAGGCGTTCAAGCCGGTCTCGCATCTCACCGTGGGGGGCTTCCGCGACTGGCTGCTCTCCTACGAGGCGGACACGGCGGCATTGACCGCGCTCGCCCCGGGGCTGACGCCGGAGATGGTGGCGGCGGTGAGCAAGCTGATGCGCAACCAGGACCTTATCTCGGTCGCGCGCAAATGCGTGGTGGTGAAGAAATTCCGCAACACGATCGGGCTGCCTGGGCGGCTGTCCTGCCGCCTGCAGCCCAATCACCCGACGGACGATTTGCGCGGCATCGCCGCCGCCACGCTGGACGGGCTGCTCTATGGCACGGGCGATGCCGTGATCGGCATCAACCCCGCCACCGACAGCGTTCAGAACTGCATTTCGCTCCTCGACATGCTGGATGGTCTGCGCACGCGTTACGATATTCCCACCCAGACCTGCGTGCTGACGCATGTGACCAACGCCATCGAGGTGATGAATGCGGGGGGCGCGATGGACCTCGTGTTCCAGTCAATCGCCGGGAGCGAGGCGGCGAATGCCGGGTTCGGCATCAATCTTTCCATTCTGCGCGAGGCGCGGGAGGCGGCGCTGTCGCTCAATCGCGGCACGATCGGCAATGACGTGATGTATTTCGAGACCGGACAGGGCGCAGCCCTCTCGGCGGATGCGCATTTCGGGCTGGACCAGCAGACGATCGAGGCGCGGGCCTATGCCGTGGCGCGGGAATTCTCGCCACTGCTGGTGAACACGGTGGTCGGCTTCATTGGCCCGGAATATCTGTACGATGGCAAGCAGATCATCCGCGCTGGGCTGGAGGACCATTTCTGCGCCAAACTGATGGGCGTGCCGATGGGCTGCGACGTTTGCTACACCAACCATGCGGAAGCCGACCAGGACGATATGGACACGCTGATGACGCTGCTGACCGCCGCGGGCGTGTCCTTCGTCATTGCCGTGCCGGGGGCGGACGACGTGATGCTGAACTACCAGAGCCTCGCCTACCACGATATTCTGTACCTGCGCTCCACCTTCGGCGCCCGCCCGGCGCCGGAATTCGAGGTCTGGCTGGAGAAGATGGATATGCTGGACCATGCGGGGCGCATGCGCCTCGCCACGCCGCAGAACCCGACGCTGCGGCGCCTTATCGCGGAGCATCGCGATGCAGCCTGAAGACCCGTGGGAACAGCTGCGCCTGGCCACGCGCGCGCGCATTGGGCTGGGGCGCGCCGGCGATGCCATGAAAATCGCCGATGTGCTTGAATTCCAGTTCGCCCACGCCACGGCGCGGGACGCAGTGCACGCCAAGCTGGATATGGCCCGGTTGAAGGCGGCGCTGCCCGGAGCGATCTGCGTGCACAGCGAGGCGGAAAACCGCGAGCAGTATCTGCGCCGCCCTGACCTTGGCCGGCGCCTGCACCCTGACTGCCTGCCGCTTCTGCCGCGCGGCGAGTACGACGCCGTGCTGGTGATTGCCGATGGCCTCTCGGCCACCGCCGTGATGCACAACGCCGTGCCGATGTTCGAGGCCGCGGTGGAACGCCTGGGCGGTTTCCGGATTGCGCCGCCCGTTATCGCCACCCAGGCCCGCGTGGCGCTGGGCGATGATATCGGCGAGGCGCTGGGGGCGAAGCTCTGCGCCGTCCTGATCGGCGAGCGCCCGGGGCTGACGGTTTCCGACAGCCTCGGGATTTACCTTACCTACAACCCCAAGCGCGGGACGATGGATTCGGGGCGCAACTGCATCTCCAACATCCACACCCATGGCGGCCTCTCTTACGGCACGGCGGGGGACATGCTGGCCTGGCTGATGCGCGAGGCGCTGCGCCGCGGCCTTACCGGCGTGGGGCTGAAAGAGGCGAGCGGGTTGATCGGCGGCGGGGAAGGGCAGGCGGCCCTGGCCGGATAAGCTCCGGCAGGAGCTCTAAACAAGGGGCATGGCAGCGTCATGCCCCTTTTTGTATGCCGCGCCGCAACAGTCGCAACAGGTGTGGCGCTCCATTTTGGCGCGCTGTCATGTTTCGTGACGCCGCGCTTGGCCGCGCTCTGGCATAAATCCGAGGCTCGGCCTGATTTTTTAATGTGGCATGGGCCTTGCTTACCAGTGAAGCACGACAAACAAGAGCCGCCATGCGCGGTAATTAGGAGGATTGTTCATGCTGATCAAAGCAGGGCGGATCGCGTCCGGAAGGCCAAGTCTCGGGCGGACAGGTTGATACGGCGGCGTACCGGCAGGACTGTTAATTACGAGATTGTACCAAGACTTTTAAGGCTGATCGTGCCAACGTGCGGCGGCTCGAATCTGCTGGCCTTACCGGGGCGCGCTGAAGCAGGGCGCGCTGAAGCAAGAAGAAAGGGGAGAGAATTACTCCCCCGCCAGCCGGAGCCGGCGCGGGCAGAGCGACCAAGCGTGTATCAACGAGGGAGTGAAATAATGCTGAAAATGAGTCTCCAAGACCGTCTTAAGGGCGCCTCGGCGCTCGGCTGTGCAGGGCTGGCCTTGACGGCTTTCGTGGCGCTGACAGTGCCGTCCGCGGCGCGCGCCCAAACCACAGCGCCGATGGCCTCACCTATGGCCTCACCGATGGCCTCTCCGATGGCCGCCCCGGCTTACACGCCGGTGAGCCAGTCCGACCTTGTCGGCGCCGCCACCTCCGATGGCTGGCTGATGTTCAACCGCGACTATTCCGGCCAGGACTACGCGCCGTTCGACCAGATCAACACCGGCAATGTCGCCAGCCTCACCACCGCCTGGTCCTCCGGCAAGATCGCCATCCCCGACGGCTTCGAAGGCACGCCGGTCGTGGTCGGCACCTATATGTTCGTGACGACGCCGAGGGACCACGTCATCGCCTACAACGCCAAGACCGGCGAGAAGCTCTGGCAGTACGATTATCAGATCGCCCCGGAGGCCTTTAAAACCCTGTGCTGCGATATCAACAACCGCGGCGTGGCCGTGTACGGCAACTCGGTGATCTTCGGCACGCTGGACAATCATGTCGTGGCGCTGGACGCCACCACCGGCAAGGAACAGTGGAACGTCTCGCTGGCCGAGTCCGGCACGGGCTACTCCATCACCGAGGCGCCGCTGGTGGTGAACGGCAAGGTCATCATCGCCTCCGGCGGCGGCGAGTACGGCGCGCGCGGCTTTATTGTGGGCCTCGACGCCGCCACCGGCAACCAGGTCTGGAAAATCCACACCATTCCGTCTCCGGACGAGCCTGGCGGCGACACCTGGCCCAAGGGCATGTACCAGACCGGCGGCGGCGCCGCCTGGATGACCGGCACCTACGATTCCGACACCAACACCCTGCTCTGGGGCGTGGGCAACCCTAGCCCGTGGCTGGCCAAGATGCGCCCAGGCAAGAACCTGTATTCGGACTCCTTGCTCGCGCTCGACCCGGATACCGGCAAGATGAAATGGTACTACCAGTACACCGCCAACGACAGCTGGGACTATGACGGCGTGAACACGCCGCAGCTGGCCGACATCACCTATGAGGGCAAGTCCTACAAGGCGGTCATCGAGGCCAACCGCAACGGCTACTTCTACGCCATCGACCGCACCAACGGGAAGCTGATCTACGCCAAGACCTTCGTGCACGACACCTCGATCCTGGGCATCGACAAGACGGGCCACGCCATCACCAACGACGCGAACAAGCCGACGCTGACCAAGTCGATCTTCACCTGCCCGAGCTTCCTCGGTGGCAAGAACTGGTGGCCGGGCTCCGTCGATCCCGACACCAACATGGCCTATGTGCCCACGCTGCACGCCTGCATGACCATGGTCGGCGTGCCGGTGACCTATTCCGCCGGCCTGCCGTTCCTGGGCGAGAAGTTCGAGATGAAGGACGACCCGGAAAGCCCCGGCCAGTACGGCTCGCTGCAGGCCATCGACCTCTCCACGGGCAAGCAGGTCTGGGAGCAGAAGAGCTCCTTCCCCTGGGATGCCGGCACGCTGGCGACCAAGGGCGGACTCGTGTTCAGCGGCACGCCGGACGGCTACCTGAAGGCGTTCGACGCCAAAACTGGCGATGTCGTCTGGACCAGCCCGCAGCTTACCTCGGGCATCATCTCCAACCCGATCAGCTACCGGATCGACGGCGTGCAATACGTGGCGGTGTGGACAGGCTGGGGGGGCGTGTGGCCGATCTGGGCGGGCAAGCTGGCCATCCCCGAGGCCAAGATCCCCCGTGGCGGGCAGCTCTATGTCTTCGCCCTGCACTCGTAAGGCAGGCGTCTCCCGGTCGCGTCAGCGGCCGGGGGCAGCGCTGGGCGCCTTGGCGGCTCTTGCCGCCCTGGCGCTGGCCTCACCCGCGCGGGCGGTTAGCAGCGCGGTTGATTCCCCTGCGAGTACTGCCGACATCCGCTTTTGCGTGGATGAGGCCAACCCGCTGTCCTCCATAGACCGCGCCGTGGCCCAGGCCGTGGCCGCGCGGAGCGGCCTGCGTGCCGAGATCGTGAAGCTGAACACCGCCGATGACGGCGTGGATGGTGATGGCGACGACGTCAAGATCGATCCGGGCAAGGCCTTCGCCAAGATGGCCGGTCAGTGCGACCTCGTCATGGGCGTGCCTGTCGAGGCTAGCGGGGCAGGGGTGCCGCAAGGCCTGCAGGCCACGCGCCCCTATGCGCGCACCGGCTTCGTGATGGCCACCACTGGTGCGCCGGTGCGTGACTTCGACGCCATGGCCGCCGCCACCGATATCGGCGTGGACTTCCTCACCGTGCCGAACAGCTATTTCGACACCCGGACCGCCCATGCGGAGCGCGTGTACTACACCAATGACGACCTGCTGGCCGCCTTGCTGAATGGGGAGGTGGGCGCGGCAATGGTTTGGCAGCCCTGGCTGGTGCGGGAGGAAGCTGCGCATCCGCACGCCTTGCGCGAAGCTGTCATGAATATGTCAGATGCCGCCTGGAATGTGGTAGCGTTATACATGCCGCGCGCGGCGGCGCAGGCACGGGCGTTCAACCAAGGTCTGGAACGCCTGGAGCAGGCGGGAAAGCTGAAAGCGCTGGTGGCCCCGTATCAGGTGGCTGGTGAGTAATAACGTAAAAGAGGATGAAGAAATGAACAGCTTGAAGATTCACGTTCTGCTTGGCGCCGCGCTGCTGGCCGGTTCCACCACGGCGGCCCTGGCGGCTCCGCCCGCGCTCTACACCGCCGACCAAGCCAAGGCTGGGTCTGATGTGTATGCGCAGAACTGTGCCATGTGCCATGGCCCCGACCTGACCGGTGCCGCAGGCCCCGCGCTGGTGGGCCAGGCCTTCGCCAGCGCGGGCAACAAGTACACGATCGGTTCGATGTTCACCGAGGCGGCGCAGCAGATGCCGGCCGGTCAGCCCGCCAGCCTGACGCACGAGCAGTATGAGGACGTGTTCTCCTACATCCTGCAACAAAACGGCTATCCGGCCGGCGCCACGAAGCTGGACTACACCGCCAGCCTGACCTCCAAGGTCCCGCTGGTTTCCCAGAAGCCGTAAGCTTTTCGGCCGGGGCCTCTTCCGGCTCCGGCCACCCCATGCCGCGGTGGCCCGCCGCGCATCCATGAGCCACGGGCGAAGTGAAAAACTGTGAAGGAGGAGTGCATATGTGGCGTAAACCTACCGTGACCGAGATCTGCGTGGGCACCGAGATCAACTCGTACGTCTCCGCCGCGCGGAAGTAAGTGCATGGCGCCGGGCAGCCGTTCTTTCGGGCGATCAAAATGAAAGTCCGGGTGCTTGGCGCCGCAGCGGGAGGTGGTTTCCCGCAATGGAATTGCGGCTGCGCCACCTGCCGGAAGGCCCGCGCGGGCGATGCCCACGCCAAGCCGCGCACGCAGGCCTCGCTGGCTGTCTCCGCCGATGGCATTCGCTGGACGCTGCTCAATGCCAGCCCCGATCTGCCCGGCCAGATTGCCCAGGCGCCCTGCCTGCACCCAGCACCCGGCGTGCTGCGCGGCTCGCCCATCGCGGCGGTGGTGCTTACCGGCGCCGATGTGGACTGCATCACGGGCCTGCTCTCGCTGCGGGAGGGCCATGAATTCGGCCTCTACGGCCCCGCCTCGGTGCTGGACATTCTGCACCGCAACGTCATCTTCGACGTGCTGCCTGCCCCCCGCGTGCCGCGCCGCGTGCTGGATGCCAGCGTCACTGAGGATATTTGCGATGCGCGCGGCGAGCCGCTCGGCCTGCGCGTCACGCCGTTCCGTGTCGGCGGCAAGATCCCGCTCTATACCGAGACCAGCGACAAAATCGAGGACCTGCTCTCGCCCGATGCCGTGATCGGCCTCGACATCACCGATGCTGTCGGGCACCGGCTGGTGTTCATCCCCGGCTGCAACGCCGTGACGGATGCTCTGCGCGCCCGGGTTGATGGTGCCGATATTTTGTTTTTCGACGGCACGCTCTGGCAGGATGACGAGATGATCCGTGCCGGGCTCGGCCACAAGACAGGGGCCCGCATGGGCCATATCAGCGTCTCCGGCGAGGCCGGGACCATCGCCGCTTTTGCCCCGGTTAAGCTCGGGCGGCGAATCTTCATACACATAAACAATACGAACCCGATCCTGTGCGACGACAGTCCGGAGGCCGCCCAAGTTCGCGCCGCCGGCTGGGAAGTCGCGCATGACGGCATGGAGGTGACGACATGAAACTGCTTGACGACACAGCGCTTGAGGCCGCGCTCCGCGAGATCGGGGCGAAGCATTACCACAACCTGCACCCGTTCCATAAGATGCTGCATTCCGGCGGCTGCACGCGCGAGCAGGTGCAGGCCTGGGCGCTCAACCGCTACTACTACCAGTGCAGCATCCCCCGGAAGGACGCACTGATCATCGCCCGCTTCCCCGATGCGGAGTCCCGCCGTGCTTGGCGGCAACGCCTGGTGGACCATGACGGCGAGGCCCCCGGCGATGGCGGCATCGCGCGCTGGCTGCGTCTGGCGACGGGGGTGGGGCTTGATGCGGAGCTGGTGGAATCCTGCCGCGCCATCCTGCCCATCACCCGCTACGCCGTGGACGCCTATGTGAATTTCGTGCGCGAGCGCAGTCTGCTGGAAGCCGTGGCCTCGTCGCTGACCGAGATGTTCTCACCCACCATTATCTCGGAACGCGTGGCCGGGATGCTGGCGAATTACGATTTCGTGGATCGCGACACGCTGGTTTATTTCAACGCCCGCCTGCATCAGGCGCCGCGCGATGCCGACTTCGCGCTGAACTACGTGAAAGCGCACGCGCGCACGGTGGAGCAGCAGCAGGCGGCGCTGGGGGCGTTGCGGTTCAAGTGTGACCTGCTCTGGGCGCAGCTCGATGCGCTGTACATGGCCTATGTCACGCCGGGGATGATCCCGGCCGGTGCGTTCCTGTCCGAGGCGTCCTCGCTGCCCGTGGCGGCATGACCGCGCTCGCCTTGCAGGCGGTGCCGCGCCTGAAGCCGGGCGTGCGCCGGCGCTATGATGCCGCCCGTGGCCAGAACATCCTGCTGGCCCCCGAGCGTGTGCTGGTGCTGGACGATATCGCCAACGCGGTCCTGGAGAAGCTCGACGGCGCCACCGCCATCGAGACACTCTGCGCCGCCCTGGCCGAGCAATACGAGACCGACGTGGAGATTGTGCAAGCTGATGTGCTCGAACTGCTCACTGATCTGCGCGACAAGGGGATGATTACCGCATGACCGCCCATCCGCCGCCGATGGCGCTGCTGGCGGAGCTGACGCATCGCTGCCCGCTGCAATGCCCCTACTGCTCCAACCCGCTGGAACTGCTCAAGGCCAATGCCGAGCGCGACACGGATTTCTGGAAGGCCGTGATCGACGAGGCGGCTGCGCTTGGCGTGCTGCAGATCCATTTCTCCGGCGGCGAGCCCACGCTGCGGCGGGACCTGCCGGAGCTGGTTGCCCACGCGAGCCAGGCGGGTCTGTACACCAACCTCATCACCTCCGCCGTGCTGCTGGACGATGCCAGGCTGCGCACCCTGGCCGAGGCCGGACTGGACCATGTTCAGGTCAGCATCCAGGGCGCGGATGCCGAGAGCGCCGACCGCATCGCCGCCTATGATGGCGCGCATGAGAAGAAGCTGGAAGTGGCGCGGCTGGTCCCGAAGCTCGGCATGGCGCTGACGCTGAATGCCGTGGTGCACAGGCAGAATCTCGACCGGCTGAGCGAGATCATCAACCTTGCCGTGGCGCTGGGGGCCGGGCGGCTGGAGGTGGCGCATGTGCAATATCATGGCTGGGCGCTGGTCAACCGCGCGGCGCTGATCCCGGACGAAGCCGCGCTCGCCCGGGCGGATGCCATCGTCGCGGAGCGGCGCGAGGCCCTGCGCGGCCAGCTTGTCATCGACTATGTGCTGCCCGATTTGCATGCCGACCTGCCCAAGACCTGCATGGGCGGCTGGGGCAGCCGGTTCATCAACATCGCCCCCGATGGCCGCGTGCTGCCCTGCCACGCGGCGGATTCCATTCCGGGCATGAGCTTCGAGCGCGCGGGCGAGCGGAGCTTCGGCGAGATATGGGACGCCAGCGACGCCTTCCAGCGCTTCCGCGGCACGGGCTGGATGCAGGAGCCTTGCCGTTCCTGCGAGCGGCGCGAGGTGGATTTCGGCGGCTGCCGCTGCCAGGCGCTGGCTTTGCTGGGCGATGCCACGGCCACCGACCCGGTGTGTCATCGCTCGCCGCACCATGCCCGCCTCCGCGAGACCGCGCTGGCCGAGGCCGCAGCCCCAGCGCCCGTGTTCAGGTATCGCCGTCCGTGAAATATCTGGTGTTTCCGCTGGCCCTGCTGGCGGGCACCGGGCCAGCCTGGGCGCAGACGGTTCCGGGCGAGATCGTGGTGCATACGGCCCCCGCCGCGGGCGCGGTCATCGACGAGAGCAAATGGCCGCACCCGGTGCATACGCTCAGCGGCGCGGCGCTGAGGCCGCACGGCACCGCCAGCCTGACCGGCGCGCTCACCCAGGAGGTGCCCGGCGTTACCCAGACGCAGAGCCAGGGCAACCCGTATCAGCCCGATATTTTCTACCACGGCTTTGAAATCTCCCCGATCCAGGGCACGCCGGCGGGGCTGTCTGTCTATGTCGACGGCGCGCGCTTTAATGCCCCGTTCGGGGACATCGCCATCTGGTCGCTGCTGCCCGATGAGGCCATCGCCTCGCTCTCGGTGCAGGATGGCAACCCGGCCTACGGCCTGAATGCCCTGGGCGGCGCCGTGGATGTGCGGATGAAGAACGGCTTCACCGATCCGGGCGGCGAGATCTCCCTCTCTGGCGGGTCGTTCGGGCGCGTCACCGGCAATCTGGAATACGGGCTGCAGCGCGGCAATACCGCCGCATATGCGGATGTCTCCGCCACGCATGAGGGCGGCTGGCGGGACGGTCAGGCTTCCGACATCCAGAATTTCTACGGTGATCTTGGCTGGCAGGGCCAGAACACCACGCTGCATGTCAACGTGACGGTGGCGCATTCGGCGCTGAACGGCCCGGGGTCGGTGCCGGTGCAGGTGCTGGCTGCAGATTCCGCCGCGCTGTTCACCGGGCCGAACCGGATCGACGACAAATACGTCAAGCTGGCCGCCACGCTGGATACCAGGCTGAGCGACACGCTGAACCTCAGCCTGACGGCTTATGCCGAGAACCTGCACGAGGACCTGACCAACGGCAACGGCCCCAACGACACGCCCTGCGGCCCTGGCGCCAATGAGGGGTATTTGTGCCAGGGCGGGCCGGGGGGAGATGTGGCGACTGGCCCGGGCGGGGTGCCGATCCCGGCCTATCTGGGCGATGCGGCCATGAATTACGGCCAGCTCGCGGAGAACAGCACCAACACCAACGGTTTCGGCCTCGCCGGGCAGCTTACCCGCACGGCGCAGGTGCTGGAGCACGACAATACCCTCTCCACCGGGCTGAGCCTGGACGGCGCCTACACCATGTACGGCGCCGCGGCCTATGACGGCGCCATCGGCCTCGACAGCCGCGTGTACTACACGCCCGGTGGCGCGCCCGCCCCGGGATACGAGGTGGACGAGCCGGGTACAGTGCCGACGCGCGTGGGTATCCGTAATGTCTATTACGGGGCCTACTTAGCCGACACGTTCAGCCTCACCAGCCGCCTCAGCCTCACCGCCGCCGGGCGGCTGAACCTCGCGCAGATCAACCTGCACGACCAGCTTCCCCCCGACCCCAACGCCGCAGGGGGAGGGCTGAACGGCCAGCATTATTATTCGCATTTCAACCCTGCAATTGGGCTGACGTACAAGCTCACCCCGGAACTTACGGCTTATGCCGGATGGTCCGAACAGAATGCCGCGCCGACCCCCGCCGAACTTTCCTGCGCGAGCCCGGAAGACGCCTGCACCCTGGCCAATTTCATGTCCGGCGATCCGCCGCTGAAGCAACTCGTCACGCGCGAGGTGCAGGCGGGGCTGCGAGGCGCGGCCCTGGCGCCGGGCGGCGGGCTGCTGACCTACACGTTGGACCTGTTCCGCTCGGTGACCAGCGACGACATCGAGTTCCTGCAATCACCGCTCAACCCGCAGGGGGCGGGGTATTTCGCCAATATCGGCAATGTGCGGCGCCAGGGCGTGGATGTTGGGCTGGCTTACGAGGCGGCGCGCTGGCACGGCTATTTGAACTACAGCTTCACCAGTGCGACCTACCAGGACCGCTATCTGGTCTCCTCGGTGTACAACCCCGTCGCTAACGCCAATGGCGATATCATCGTCTCTCCTGGCGACACTCTGCCCGGCGTGCCTGAGAACGTCATCAAGGCGGGCGTCACCTACGACATCACGCGGCGCTGCAGCGTGGGCCTGGACGGCGTGGCGCAGACGAGCCAGTTCCTGGCCGGCGATGCGGCGAATCTGCAAAAGCCGCTGCCGGGCTCGGTGGTGCTCAACCTCACCGCCAGTTACTGGCTGACACGGCGGATGCAGGTGTTCGGGACCATCGAGAATGTCCTGGACCAGACCTACTACACCTATGGGACTTTCTCACCCAATTCGGCCAATGGCGGGGTGTATGTGGCGCAGAGCCCGAACTATTCGAATCCGCGCAGCTATTCGATCGGTGCGCCGATCGGGGTGTTCGTGGGGTTGCACTACAAGTTGTAACAGCCGGCGGCGGCTCCGCTGATTTCGTGACAAAAATTCCACAAATCCAAAATAAGCCAATTTGCATGACTAAGATTGTTCTTCTGCCCTGATGAGCAAATTTTAATTTGACGATTTGCTGTAAATTCAGCGTCTTCGGCAGCGACGGCGAGAAGCGCTGTTAAGTCACCTCTGGGAGCGCAATGAAAATCATAAGGATTTTGTCCGTGGCACTTGTTGCCATGGTTGGCATGTCTTGCGCTTTGACTAGCGCCGCGCGTGCACAGGAGCAGGTCGCGTTTTCGGCGTCGGACCCATATACGGCGAAAAATGTCATGCTCACGGGGGAGTTGGACAAGCCGCTCGGTGCCGGGCCGTTTCCGGCCGTAGTTCTCATGCATGGCTGTGGCGGCTGGCAGCCTGCGGTTCATTACTCGCTGCAACTTCTCTCGGAATTTCTCAGCGAGCATGGCTACGTCGTACTCAATGTCGACAGCTTCGGGCCGCGCGACCTCTCGGGTGACGACATGTGCGCGAGCAACCCGGCGTTGAGGCAGGCGCTCGTCTACCGCGCGCATGATGCGTTCGATGCCATGCGCTATTTGCAATCCCAGCCCTTCGTCGAGCCTCGGGACATTTTCCTGATGGGCCAGAGCAACGGCGGGAGCGTCGCGCTGGAGGCAGCGGATGCGAGCGGGGTGAAAACGTTTGATGGGCCCCAGGCCTTCCGGGGGGTTGTCGCCTATTATCCGTGGTGCGGCGTTTACCCGGGGCAGCCGGTCAATTTGGCCTCGCCGCTGCTGATCTTCAACGGCGGTGCCGACAACTGGGTCTCCGCCAGCCAGTGCGCAGGGATCAAGGCCAATGGCGCAAGCATCGCCGAGGTGACCTATCCCGATGCAGTGCACTCTTTTGATGTCGAGATTCCCAAGCAGCTCTATCTGGGCCATTGGATTGGATACGACCCGCAAGCCGCCGAGGATAGCGAATCAAAGATGCTCGCTTTCTTCAACGCCAGGCTGACGCCTGATGTCAGGCAGGATTGAATTTCGGCCCAGGCGGCCGGCATTGCAGGGTTTTGTAAGGAGCTCTAACAGGCTGCGGAAAAAGGCTCTTTCTTTGTTCGTAATGTCGTGATTCCCTACGGCCAGCATCTTACTGAGGACGAGGCATGCGCGGCGGTGACATCAAGAGCGAAAGTTTGTTTTCGTATGTGAGCTGCGAAGCGCGGGTTCCCCCGGATCATCCATTACGGCCGATCCGGTCCATCGTGGACGAGGCGCTGGAGGTGCTTTCGCCCGAATTCGCGGCGCTCTATTCGCCGATCGGCCGCCCCTCGATCCCGCCGGAGAAGCTGCTGCGGGCGCTGCTGCTCCAGGTCTTCTATTCGGTACGATCCGAGCGCCAGTTGATGGAGCAACTGGATTACAACCTGATGTTCCGCTGGTTCGTTGGCCTGTCGATGGATGCGCCGATCTGGGACGTGACGGTCTTCACCAAGAACCGCGACCGGCTGCTCGCGGGCGATCTCGCCGCCAAGTTCATGGCGGCGGTGCTGCAGCAGCCACGGGTGAAGGCGCTCTTGTCGCAGGATCATTTCTCGGTGGACGGCACCTTGATCGAAGCCTGGGCCAGCATGAAAAGCTTCAAGCCGAAGGATGACGGCCAGGGCGGCGGGGACGCTGACGGTGGCGGCCAGGCGAAGGCCGCGGGCCGCAATGCCGAGCGTGATTTCCGCGGGGAGAAACGCGGCAACGACACCCACGTCTCGACCACCGATCCCGATGCCCGGCTGTATAAGAAGGCACAAGGGCAGGCTGCCAAGCTCTGCCACATGGGTCACCTGCTGATGGAAAACCGCCAAGGTCTGATCGTCGATGCCGTGCTGACCCACGCCACCGGCACGGCCGAGCGGGAGGCGGCGCTGACCATGCTGGAGCGGCTGCAGGGGCGCCACCGCATCACGCTGGGCGCGGACAAGGCGTACGACGTGGCTGACTTCATCGCCAAATTGCGCGAGATCAACGTCACGCCGCATGTGGCGCGGAACACCGCCAACCGGCGCTCGGCCATTGATGGCCGTACCACCCGCCACCCCGGTTATGCCGTCAGCCTGCGCATCCGCAAGCGCATCGAGGAGGCGTTCGGCTGGATGAAGACCTGCGGCGGCATCCGTAAGGCCCGCCATTGCGGGAAGGAGCGCGTCGGTTGGACTTTCACCCTGACCGCCGCTGCCTGTAACCTGGTAAGGTTACCAAAACTGCTGGCGGCAGCATGATCATGCCCGGACGCCGCCCAGATAGCGGAACAACGAATGATCGTGACCGCCGAAGACTGAGTAAGCACCCGTTAATGCGGCAGGTGCTCCCCGTGCCAGGCAGAAACTGGCCAAGATGACCGCCTATTTCCGCAGCCTGCTAAAACGGCAGGCCGGGTTCGAAAGAAAGCTGCGAATAGGTAGCCATGCCGCTCTCGAATACCGCCTCGACCTTAACCGGCCCGCGCAGGCGCCGGAACTCGCATGTTATTTTCATGGGCAGGAACGCGGCGGGCCTGAGGGGGGTGGATTCCACCGTCAGTACGCCATCTTCCGCCGCGGGAGCTTCCACGCAGATGCAGCGCATTTCCGGTATCGGCAATCGCCGGTACGGCCATAGCGAGAGGGTAAAGGGATCGGCCGCGCAGGCCCCTACCAGGGCCGGTTCCCGCCACTCCATGTTCTGCTTCGCCGCGTAGGGCACCGAAGGGACGGCGAGCCCCAGCAATCTCAGCAGGGGGGCGCGGAGTTTGTAGAGTTCTCGCACACGCCATGCGTCGGGATCGAGATTCGAGATCAGCGCGTCGCCAGACGATGAGGCAAGAATATGCTGCCCGGCATTGTTCAACCGGGTTGTGATGCGCTCGATTTTGGAGCGGCCGCGCGGCTGGCGGAAGCGGAATGGCAACTGCCCCTTCACCTCCACGGTCCACACGCCCGCGCCAGGCGCCATGCTTGTCAGCAACACATAGGCTGCCGGGTTAGGCCATGCCGCGGAAATGAAGGAACGCTCGGAGGGAATGCCCGACTCCAGCCAGAGAGCGCCATTGTCCCCCCGGTCCGACCGCATCTCATAATTGGCCAGACGGAAGGGAGTGGTCGGCGCCCCGATGTAAGGCGAGTTCTGCACCTGCAGATGCAGATGCGGGATTGGCGATCGCCCGGAATTGCCGACCTTGCCCAGATATGCCCCGAGTTCGACATGCGCGCCGGTGCTCACCGCGATGCTCGACTGCCGCAGATGGGCCAGCAGCGCCCACCCCCCCTGGTCCATGCGGAGCAGCACGTAATTGCCCCAGTTTTCGGCGTAATTGCATATGCCGATGGTGTTGTCCGCAATGCCATCCCTGACACGTTCTACGAACCCGGATGCCGGGGCAGTCACCGGCGCATCCCAGATTGATGGTTCGGCACCCGACCCGTTTTCCGCCGGGCGCTGGAAGTCGAGCGCGTGGCGCCAGGGGCCGGTATGGCTGAGGCGGCCGTTAAAGCCCTGGGAGATTTGCACGGTGCCAGCCAAGGGAACGACGAGCAAAGGCTCGTCGTGGCCAAACCGGCGCAACCGGTCGACTTCACAGAGCCAAGCCTGTTCCGGTGGCACGTCGTGCCGTTCATTGCGCCTGAACAGCGGTTCGTCATTGGCCAGGGTGAAGGCGGCCAGGCAGATCCACACCGCGCCGATCGCCGATAGCGGCAGAATCGCCAAGGCCGGCTGCATATGCTGAATGACGCCCGCGAGGACCGCCGCCCCCGCGCCGCCCACCGCGGCCAAGCCGAGGCTCCGCCAGCCGGGCAGGAAATAGGCGGCACCCATGGCCATGCCGGCGATGAAAAAATTATACGATGCAGGCTGCCAGTAGAATGGCACCGACAGGCCTTGCAGTCCGATGGAGGTGATTGCCCCGGCCACCCACCCGGCGATGCCGCTGAGAAAGATGGCCCTGGACCACAGCAACAGCGCCAAGCCAACGATCAGGCCAACATTCAGGTGGGGCGCAAAGAGCAATGAGCCGAGTGAACGGATGAAAATTGTGGCTCCCGCCAAGGCGTTCACGGGTTCGGGCCAGGAGAGGAGCGTACTCGACGCGGCTGCCACCCAGACGGGAAACAGAATGAACATCGCTCCCGCAACGAGGCTGAAGCCGAGCACCATGGGCGGAAAGAGTGTTCCGGCAAGCGCACGCATCAGGGCGGCGGTGATGAGCGCGGCGGAACTCGCCCCCAACGCGATGACCGCGATTTCGGTCTCCAGAGGCACGTAGGAGGCCGAGGTAAGCCAGGATATGGCTATGGCCGCGAGGATCGCGTTGGCCCTGATGCCGCCACCAAGCATTGGCTTGTCGAGCGTTCCCACCAGCCCGCCGACAAAGTCGCCCACCCACAGGCCGAACAGCCCGAAGATCAGGCTGCGGAAATGCCCCAGCGTGACTGCGGCCCATAGCAGCAGGCCGAGCCGGGACTCGCCAACGAAGAACACTGTGCCGAGGGCGAGCCCCAGTTTTGCGATGATCTGGTCCCCGGCGCGCCGCATCGGCTGTGCCGAAGACTGCAGCCGCTCGCCCGACGTGGCGCCGGATTTAACCTGTTCGGACATTATTTTTCAGTCAGGTGCGGGGGGATGCTCTCTGGTCCGCAGACATCTTCGAGCGTCTCACGGGCGCGGATGATGTCCGCCGTGCCATTGTTGCCGATCAGCACAACGGCGGGACGGTACTGGATGAACTGCATCCATTGGGTGACATTGTAGGCGCCAACGGGACGGATCGTCAGAATATCGCCTGTCTCCAGCGGCGGAAGATCGACATGATCCCTGATGACATCGATGGCCATGCAGAGCGAGCCGTAGATCCGGGACGGCACTGGCGGCGCGTCGATCGCGCGGGCGGGCAGGATTTGGAACTGATACCACGCGCTGGTGTAAAGCAGGTTGATTCCGGAATCGATGACATAGCCGATGCGCGAATCCTCATTCAGGATCATGCGTTCCTTGTAGGCGCGCGCCGTGAGGCTCTCATCGGTGAGAATGGGACGGTTGACGCCCTTCACGGCGATGACCGAACTCAGCAGGTAACCCGCTTCATCGATAAGGCAACGCCCTGACTCAAGCCGGAGCAGTGGCTGCCGCTCAACCGGCAGTTCACGGAGAACATCGGTGATTGCTGTCGCATAAGCCTCGATCGGCGGCACGATCTGCTCCACCGGCCCGGTAAAGCCGTGCAGCAGGCTTTGCGACGGAAAACCGCCTCCCAGGTTCAGGCAGGGAACCAGGTGATGGTATTTGTGCTGAAGCTCCTCGCGCAGCTGCAGCAGCTTCTTCGTCGCCACGGCATAGGCGCTGGGTGCAAGAATATAGGTGCCGATATGGCTATGCAGCGTGTGCAGCTGGAGCTTCGGGTTTTCCAGAATCCGCGCCGCCGCCCGTTCCGCCTCGCCGTTCTCGAGCGCGAAGCCGAATTTCGACCACACGGGTTTAATCCCGGCGTCCAGCCAGACGCGCAGCCCGACATCGACAGATTTTCCGTGTTTGGCTGCCAGCTCCTCGACAAGGCTGAGTTCATCCCAGTTGTCGATCTGGATGATCGAGCCGTCCTCGATCGCTCTTTTCAGAATTGTCCGCGGCTTGTGAGGGCCGTTGAACACGATCTCTTCGCCCAAGAAGCCGAGCTGGCGTGCCTTCTCGTATTCGAACTGGGAGACAACTTCGGCGATCCAGCCCTCGCCGTGGAAAATTTTGCAAATCGCGCCGAGGTAATTCGTCTTTAATGACCAGGCGAAACTGGTCTTGCGGTAGCGGCTCTTGAAGGCCTCGCGCATTCTCTTGGTTTTTTCCCGAATGTCATATTCGGAAAAGACGAAGAGCGGGGAGCCGAATTCCTCGATGAGTCCGGCGACGGGAAGGCCATCGATCTGGAATAGCGACGGCGCCCGAGGGCCGCGGGCATAGAAATTTCGGTCCTCGGCCACGTGCGGGGCGTTGCGGCCAAGCTCTCCGCTGATGACGGGGGGAACGTAAGAGCGATCCATTAAGACCTCCCAGAGAAGTTGAGGAGAGGCGAGCCTATGCGTTCCCCGGCGCTGGCCAGTTCAGCAAGGTCGGAAATATCTCCAAGCACATCGACCGAGTGACGGATGAACATGCGTCCCGCGTCGCAATGGGCCAGGGGTGTTTCTTCGGTGCCCATCAGCCGCTCCAACAGGCGGGCCGGGAGGTTGCAGCCGAGTTGCGATGGAAAATCCACCCAGGCGGGGAAGCGCGGGTTCATCTCGAACAAAAGATGCGGTCTTCCTGGCGCCTTGATGAATTCCAGCTCGAACGGGCCGGTCCAACGCAGGGCGCGGATAAAGCGCCGGGCGAGGTTGTCGATGCGCGGATCCGCGACGACAACGCCGGCGAAACCTTTTCCGGCCGAGGTGCGCAGCATCTTCCTGATGGAACAGCTGCCGATGGTGCCGCCATGGCCGTCTCCCAGGCCGACGACATCGTATTCCTCACCGATGATCATCTCCTGTACCAGGACTGGCAGCCCCCACATTTCGGCAAGTTCCTCGAAGCTGGAGTACAGCTCCGCCTCCGAGCTGACCAGATAGGCCTCGTAATATTTGCCCTTCACGTAAACCGGATAACCGATCTGCTCGGCAAATTTCTTCAATTCACCTATATCTTTGGCAGCTCTGGTTTCAGGTGTCGGGATACCCAGCCGGTGGCACAGCATTGAAAGGTTCTCTTTGCTGCGGCGCAGGAATGCGGCCTTGCCCGGCAGCATGACTCTTATTCCCCGGCGAGAGAGCGCGTCCTGCACTTCGATGAAATTCATGATCTCGGAATCGAGGCTGGGGATGATGAACTCTATCTTCTCTTTCTCAAGAATGGCATCCAGCCGCTCTAGCAGCGCCTTGGCGCCCGTTCTCGGGTAGGGGAGTAGATAGACGGCATCCAAACGGCAGTTGTCCCGGCAGTAGATCGAACTCTCCATTGGATCGTAAGAGAGGCCGATGATTCGCAGGCCCGGAAAACGGCGGCGCAGGCTCATGATGACCGAGGCGCCGGGTTGCGGGTTGTCGCCGCGGTGCAGCCCGGTAATCGCGACTGATCTCGAATTAATAGGTACTTGCTTTGTCATGTACAAACCGATCCAAGGGTTCGATTGCGGCCAGCTCATTCAGAAATAGCTGAATGTCCCGCGTTGAAGTTGCATGATCAACGCCGTACTGCTGCTCCATGATCGCCGGAAGGTCTGAGAGGCTGACACCGCCGACAAGTGACCGCAGGATGAAGCTCGCCGTCGTGCTTAACCGGAAGAACATCCCGGACACGGTATCGAATACGAATTCGTCACCATAAAAACGCAACCCCGCAACTGTCGAAACGCCCCCGGCGGAAGTGCTTTTTTCGTCGGCGGTTGAAACCGGCGGTGCGGCCTGCAAGGCGAGACTATCGGCCATCCGAGTTAGTCCTGTACGTTAAGTTATTGTCATTTTTGATTGTCTTGAAATGTAAGGCTCAGTGCATTGATGTATATCAGTACCGCCACAAGTACAAGGCGTTCAGGCGGTATTTTTGGTAATGCCTTGTAAAATCTAGGAAAACTTATTACGATTAGCGTGATCGTTTTGATTTCAGTCAAGGCTCGCAGATAGTTTTTCGATATAGTGGAGCGAAGATGAACGTTACGCATGGTTACGAAGGCGTGTGCACTATGCGGGTGTAGTTGACTTGGTAAGCTGAAAGGGAGGCTTATGCTATGTCTTTAGGGCGTTTCCGCAAGCTCGCTTTATCTGCAACGATCCTTGTGCCTTTGGCTTTGGGCGGCATTGAGCCGTCCACAGCGCAGGCTAGCACGTATCCCGGGTCCACGCCCTCCACGCTGAGCGTCGCGGTTCACGTGGGGCTGCAATCGCTCGATCCGATCACGACGACGGCATACATCGTCAGGACGCATGGTTACCTAGTGTATGACACGCTCTTCGCGATGGACAAAAATTTCCAGCCGAAGCCGCAAATGGTTGGTAGCTGGACGGTATCGCCAGACCAGATGACCTGGACTTTTGTGCTGCGCAGCGGACTGAAATGGAGCGATGGCACGGATGTCACCGCCGAGGATTGCGTCTCCTCGCTGGAACGCTGGGGCAAGCGTGACGGCATGGGACAGCTGTTATTCGCGGATATTGCGAGCCTGACTGCGCCCGACAGCAAAACAATCGTAATGCAGTTGAAGGCGCCAGACGACATGGTGCTGGCATCGCTGGCGAAGTTGTCGTCGAACGTGCCGTTCATGATGCCGGAACGCGTCGCGGACACGAGTCCGTTCGCGCCGATCACGGACCCCACGGGCTCTGGTCCGTACATGTTTGTGATGAAGGATTGGGTTCCCGGTACCAAAGCGGTTTACGTTAAGAATCCGTATTACAAGCCGAGGTCTGATGCGCCGTCGCTCGCGGCGGGAGCAAAAATCGCCAAGGCGAAAGAGATTGATTTCGTCTACTACCCTAGTCCCGAGGCCGCGGCGAAAGCCCTGATCAATGGCGATGTGCAGTATTACGAGTCACCACCGATAAGCGTACTGCCGATGCTTGAAGCGAATAAGGGCGTCATCGTCGAGCCGACATCTCCTCCCGGCGCAATGGGCATGATCCGCTTCAACTCGCTGATACCACCATTCAACAACAGGAATGTGCGGCTCGCAGTGCTTGAGGCCATCGACCAGAGCGCGTACATGCAGGCGGCATTCGGTAGCGACCAGCGCTGGTGGCGGACCTGCTACTCCATCTTTCCGTGCGGCACGCCATACGCGACTGATGCCGGTAACTGGAGCATGAAGCTCGCTAACCCGGCAGCTGCACGTTACGCTTTGAAGCAGGCCGGGTACGATGGAACGCCGGTCGTTGTGCTCGACCCGGTCGATATTCCGGTGCTTGCCGCGTTCACCAAGGTCACGGTGCAAACGCTGAAGGATATCGGCATGAACGTCCAGGTTGAGGACATGACCTGGGACCAGATGCTGAAACGCCGCATTAGCCGCGGCGCTGAAAATGGTTGGAACGTGTTCGACACCTGGTGGATCGCAGATGACATCGCCACGCCGCAGGCGATTGCCTATTCCGGTGACTCGCAGAATGGCTGGATTGGCTGGCCGAGCGATCCGAAGCTCGAAGCTGACCGTGCGGCTTTCGTGCAGGCGACAATGTTGACGGACCAGCAAGCCATAGCCGCGCAGGTGCAGAAGGATGTGCTGAACGATGCGACGGTTGGCATTCTCGGGCAGTTCTTTGAGCCGATCGCGTTCAACAAGCATGTCTCCGGCCTGACCACCCCGATTCAGTTCTATTGGGGCCTGACGCCGTAGAACACAATTCATTGGCCCTGCTAGTAGCAGGGCCAATGAAGGAATTATGAAGCCAACAGCAGGCGGTCGATCGAATATTTCCCTGCGCCGGTCACGTAGAGCAGCAGCAGCCCGCCGATGATGCTTACGTTTTTATAAAAATTGATCATGTTCTCGTACTGCGCCATGCCGGTCATGGTCCAGTAGTGATGGCCGATGATGGCCGTGCCAAGGGTGTATGCGATAAGCAGGAGTGCGAGCGGGCGTGTGAAAATACCGAGCACGATGGCTGCCGAGACGAAAAGTTCCATGATGATGGCGATGACGGCGGAAATGCCGGGGGAGGGCGCGCCGGTTTGCGCCATGTAGGCAACGGTTCCGGCGTAATTGGTGATCTTCTGCCAGCCGAAGATCAGGAACAGCAGCACCAGCAGAAAGCGGGCAGCCAGGATCAACTCATCAGCGAACTTCTCCGCACCATATTTGAACATGGTGATCTCCTTGATTTGCGAATTGTGGGGGGAAGGGGGCGGGAGATGGAGCTTTCCACCTCCCGGTTTTCAGGTTTTAGCCGAAGAGCTTGTTGGCGATTTCCGCCACATGCTTGCCCTGGAAGCGGGCGCCGGCGAGTTCGTTTTCGCTCGGCTGGCGGCTGCCGTCGCCGCCGGCGATGGTGGTGGCGCCATAGGGGCTGCAGCCGGTGACTTCATCGAGACGCGTCTGGCCCTGGAAGCTGTAGGGCAGGCCGACGATAATCATGCCAAAATGCAGCAGGTTGGTGATGGTGGAAAACAGCGTGACTTCCTGGCCGCCATGCTGGCTGCCCGTGGAGGTGAAGGCCGAGCCGACCTTGCCGACGAGCGAGCCGCGCACCCACAGCCCGCCGGCCTGGTCCAGGAAGCTCGCCATCTGCGAGGGCATGCGGCCGAAGCGGGTCGGCGCGCCGATGATGATGGCGTCGTAATCAACGAGTTCGGCAACCGTGGCGACCGGCGCCTTCTGGTCGAGCTTGAAATGCGCGGCCTTGGCCACGGCCTCCGGCGCGGTTTCCGGCACGCGCTTCAGCGTCACGGTAGCGCCGGTCTCGCTAGCACCTGCCGCCACGGCTTCGGCCATCTGCTCGATGTGCCCATAGCTCGAATAATACAGAACCAGAACTTTGCTCATGAATGCCTCCTTTGGCCTTGGTGAAACGATGCGGTTACGTTCAGGGTAGGCAGGTCATGCGACGTCGACGAGGACGATCTCCGCATCCTCCAGGGCAGTGACACGCAGATTGTCTAGCATACTGATGGCGGCGCCGTCGCGCGCATGGATGGTCACGCCGTCGATTTCCACGCTGCCCGTGGCGGGTACGAGATACCCAAGCCGGTCCGCGCCGAGCGCGTATTCGGCGGTTTCACCGGCTTTCAACGTGGCGCCAAGCAAGCGCGCGTTGCTGTGGATCGGCAGGGCATCGGTATCCTCGGCAAAGCCGGAGGCCAGCACGACGAACTTGCCGGCCCGCTCGCCCTTGGGGAAGGGCTTGGTGCCCCAGCTCGGCGCCGTGGCCGCGGCTGCTGGGGCGGATCCAGATCTGGAAGATCTGCGTCGGCTCCTGCTCCAGGTTGTATTCGCTATGGGTGATCCCGGTCCCGGCGGACATCACCTGCACGTCGCCTGCCTCGGTACGGCCGATATTGCCCAGATGGTCCCGGTGCGTGATCGCGCCCTTGCGGATATAGGTGATGATTTCCATGTCCGCGTGCGGATGCGGGGGAAACCCCGTGCCCGGGGCGATGGTGTCGTCATTCCAGACGCGCAGCGCACCCCACCCCATCCGGTTGGGGTCATGATATTCAGCGAATGAAAAATGGTGCTTGGCGTCGAGCCAGCCATGGTTGGCACCGCCGAGGCTCTGGAATGGGCGTAGGTCGATCATCTCAACTCTCCTTTCAGGCCCTGTTGGCCTTGTCCTGGGAATGAGATAGAGCCGAGGGTGGTTGGTTAAAATAGAAATGATGGAAACAGATTGGTGCCAAAACAGACATGATGAGGTTGCCTGATTTCGAGGCCTGGGCCATTTTCGCCAAAGTCGCCGAGACCGGGTCTTTCGCCCGGGCGGCGGAGGAGTTGGGGCTGTCCAAGTCGACCGTGTCCAAGGCCATCACCAGGCTGGAGCTGCGGCTGGGCGCGGTGCTGTTGCACCGCACGTCCCGTCGCCTGTCCGTCACGGAGACAGGGCGCGGGGCGCTGGAGCGCGCGAACCGCATCATGGCCGAGGGCGAGGCAGCCGAATCCGAAGCATCGGCGCAGTCGCTTGCCCCGCGCGGCCTGGTGCGCCTCGCGGCGCCGATGTCCTTCGGCATGCGCCATCTGGCCCCGGTGCTGCCGGCATTCCTGGACCGGTATCCAGACGTCGATATCGACCTGCAACTGAGCGACGAACTGGTGGACCTGGTGGCGGAGGGGTTTGATGCCGCCCTGCGCATCGCCGCACTGGCGGATTCCTCGCTCCGGGGCCGGCGCCTCTGTGCCGTGCGCCGCCCGCTTGTGGCGGCGCCGGCCTATCTCGACCGCCACGGCCGCCCGAAACACCCGAGCGAGCTCGGCCATCACACAGGGCTGATCTACGCGAACACCGCCTCGCCCGGCGTCTGGCGGTTCAGGCACGCGCAGGGGGAGGAATACGCCGTGCCCATGCGTGGGCGGCTGCGGGCCAATAATGCCGACGCGCTCGGCCCGGCCCTGCTGGCGGGGCAAGGCATGGCGCTCCAGCCCGAATTCATGGTCTGGCAGGAGTTGGCTGACAAGCGGCTTGAGGAAGTGCTGCCCGGCTGGGAGATCGCGCCCATAGCGCTCAATCTCGTCACCCCACCCAGTGTTCTGCGTCCGGCGCGGGTGACCGTGCTGCTGGACTATCTCACGGAATGCTTCACCGCCGCTCCGTGGTCGCGAGTTGATTTGCCGGGGCCGAAGGCTTAGGACCGCCCCGGAATTGCCATGTCATACGCCATCAAGGAAATTTTCTACACGCTGCAAGGCGAGGGGCTGAATGCCGGCCGCCCGGCGGTATTCTGCCGCTTCGCGGGTTGCAATCTGTGGAGCGGCCGGGAAGAGGACCGCGCCAAGGCCGTGTGCCAGTTCTGCGACACGGATTTCGTCGGCACGGACGGGCAGGGCGGCGGGCGCTTTGCCTCGGCCGAGGCGCTGGCGGCTTCCGTTGCCCAGGCCTGGGCGGGCGAGGCAGGCAATCGGTTGGTGGTGCTTACCGGCGGCGAGCCGCTTTTGCAGGTGGATGAACCGCTGATCGCGGCACTGCATGGCCATGGCTTCGAGATCGCCGTGGAGACCAACGGCACTATCGCCCCGCCGCCGGGGATAGACTGGATCTGCGTCAGCCCGAAGGCGGACGCGCCGTTGCAGCTCACCGTGGGGCACGAGCTGAAGCTGGTCTATCCGCAGGACGGTGTCGATCCCTCGTCTTTCGTCGGCATGGCGTTCAAAAACTTCCTGCTGCAGCCGATGGATGGGCCGAACCGCGCGGAGAACACCGCGGCGGCTATCGCCTATTGCCTCGCGCATCCGCGCTGGCGGCTCAGCGTGCAGACCCATAAAGTGCTTGGAATTCCCTGAATGATAGAACTCTCGAAACGGTTTTACTTCGAAGCGGCGCACACGCTCATCCGCGTGGTGGATGCCGAGCCCAGCCGGCGCATCCACGGCCATACCTACCACGCCGAGGTGACGCTGCGCGGCGAGCCTGACCCGCAAAGCGGCATGCTGCTGGATCTCGGCATCTTCGAGCGCGTGCTGGCCGAGGTGCGCGACCAGCTTGACCATCATTTCCTCGACGAGATTGCCGATCTCGGTCCGGCGACGATGGAGAACCTCGCCATGTGGATTTGGCGCAAGGTCCAACCCAAGCTCCCCAATTTGGCGCTCGTTTGCGTGTACCGGGAGGCGAGCGGGGATAAGTGCTGCTACGCCGGGTGACTACCCTGGTACGCCGCCCAGCCCTGGGCACGTAGCTGGCAGGCAGGGCAGGCGCCGCAGCCCATGCCCCATTCGTGCCGGTGGGCGGTATCGCCATTGTAGCAGCTGATGGTCTCGTCGCGGATCAGGCTGACGAGGTCCGTGCCGCCGAGCTGTTCTGCCAAGGTCCAGGTCTGCGCCTTGTCGATCCACATCAGCGGCGTGTGGATGACGAAGCGCGACTGCATGCCGAGGTTCAGCGCCAGCTGCATGGCTTTCATCGTGTCGTCACGGCAATCGGGGTAGCCGGAATAATCGGTCTCGCACACGCCGGTGACCAGATGCTTTGCCCCGCGCCGGTAGGCGATGGCGGCGGCGAAGGTCATGAAGACGAGGTTGCGGCCCGGCACGAAGGTATTGGGCAGCCCGTCCGCCTGCATGGCGATGGCGACATTCTTGGTCAGCGCCGTGTCGCTGAGCTGGCCGAGCACGGCGAGATCGACCAGATGATCCTCGCCCAGCTTGGCCGCCCAGGCGGGAAAGCGCGCCCGCAGGGCCTCCCGCACGTTTTGGCGCAGCTCCAGCTCTACGCGGTGCCGCTGGCCATAATCGAAGCCGATGGTTTCAACGCGGTCGAAGCGGTCCAGCGCCCAGGCGAGGCAGGTGGTGGAATCCTGGCCGCCGGAGAAAAGGACCAAGGCAGTCTGTTCGCTCATGCCAGCGTTAGAACGCAGGGCGGCGCGCAAGGCAAGCGCGTTGCTACCCCGCATGCCGGGGCAGCATGCGGCGCAGCACGCCGTCCTTGAGCAAATAATGGTGATAAAGCGCCGCAAGCGCGTGAACGCCGGCAAGGACAATGATGGTCCAGGCGGCAACGTCGTGAAGCCGGCCCACCAGCTCGCCCACCGGCTTCGGCACGGCGCCGAGAGGCGAGGGGATGAGCACGCCGAAGAAACTCAAGGGATGGTTGTCCGTCCAGCGCGTGAAAAAGCCGAGTACGATTTCAGCCGAGAGGAGCGCGTACAGAGCGTAATGCGCCGCCTGGGCCGCGAGGCCAGGCAGCCCCGGCTCAGATGGGAAGCGTGTATGACCCGGCGAGACGCGCCACAGGAGGCGCAGCAGGAAGACGGCGGTGAGGATCAGGCCGAATGACATGTGCACAACGACCATGAGGTGACGCTCGGGTTTGGGGAAGAATTCCCAGGTTTCCGCCAAGGCGAATAGCAGCAGCACCAGCGCAACCGTGACCCAGTGCAGGGCGATCGAAAGGCGGTCGTAGTGTGCGGGGATTGACGTTGTTTTCATCGTCTAGGTTCCTCGAAATTATATGGTTGTGCCGAACAGGCGGCCGATTCCCGTTGTTGCCGCCATTGCGAGCGCCCCCCAGAAGGCGACACGCAGCGTCGGTTTCAGGACCGGAGCACCGCCCGCCCACGCGCCCATCGTGCCCAGCAGCGCCAGTAACAGCAGCGCGCTGATGCCGATGGCAGGCATGATGACCGGCATGGGCACGAATGCGGCGATGAGCAGAGGTGCTGCCGCGCCTGAGGAAAACATGATGGCCGAGGCGATGGCAGCCTGGATGGGGTTGGCGCTGTTGGCTTCGGTAATGCCAAGCTCGTCGCGGGCATGGGCGCCCAGCGGATCGTGGGACATGAGCTGCAGGGCCACATCGCGCGCGAGCCTGGGCTCCAGCCCGCGGCTGACGTAAATCTTGGTCAGTTCCTCCACCTCGAATTCGGGCTGGGTCGCCAGTTCGTCCCGCTCCTGGGCCAGGGCGGCATGCTCGGTGTCGGCCTGGGAACTGACGGAGACATATTCGCCAGCGGCCATCGCCATCGCGCCGGCGACCAGCCCGGCCACGCCGGCCACTAGGGCCTCGTGCCGCGCGCCACTGGCGGAGACCACGCCGAGGATCAGGCTGGCGGTGGAGATGATGCCGTCATTGGCCCCGAGCACGGCGGCGCGCAGCCAGCCTGTCCGTCCGATCTGGTGGCCCTCGGTATGAAATTGTCGCACGGCTATCTCCAATTTCTGTTGCCGGGGGCTTATCGCGCCGAGGCTGCAAAAAATCCATTGCGCCATATCAAACTGTCCGGCAGGCGCGCTGTATCAAAGGGATACCGACTGTAACCGGGGAGGAAACTTTGCGGACATCCCGCCGGGCCCGCGCGGCTTAGCCGATCATCATGAGGCTGGCGTTGCCGCCCGCAGCGGCGGTGTTGACGCTGATGGACTGTTCCGCGAGCAGGAATTCCAGCGGATAATCCGCTTCCCGGGGCAGGGCGTAAACCGGCACGACCGCGTGGGTGAATTGCGCCAGCGCGGCCTGGAGTTCAGCCAGCCCGGCGGCATCGCCATCGTACAGCGCAGCGTCGGGCGGTCCTGGCTCAGCAATCAGCGCCGGGGGCAGTTCTGCCAGCGCCTCCTTGGCTGCCGGGCCTGCCAGCAAGGCCTTGTTGCCTGTGGCGCGCACGGCGCTGAGCTGCCGCAGCAGCCTCTCCCGCGTTGCCGCGTGGCAGAGAATCCGCCCGCGCGGGGTCAGCACGTAGCTGTTCTGCTCGCCCGCCGGGCCGGGCAGAATGGTGCTGCCGGGCGTTGGGGGCTGCCCCGCCTGCACCACCAGGCGGTGGAGGTAAAGCGGCCCGCCCGCCTTCGGTCCGGTGCCGGAAAGCCCATGCCCGCCGAAGGGCTGCACGCCCACCACCGCGCCGATGATGTTGCGGTTGACGTAAATATTCCCGGCCCTGATCCGGGAGGTGACGCGGGCGATGGTCTCGTCGATGCGGCTATGGATGCCGAAGGTCAGGCCGTAGCCCAGCGCGTTCACGGCGCTGATCGCGGCATCCAGCTCCGCGCGCTTGTAGCGGAACACATGCAGCACCGGCCCGAACACTTCCCGGCCCAGCACGTCTATGGCGGGGATTTCGATCACCGTGGGCGGCACGAAGTATCCGCTGGTCGCATCCTCCGGCAGGCTGGCGGCGGTGATGGTGAAGCCACGCGCGCGCATCGCCTCGATATGCGCGGTGATCGTGGTGCGGGCCTCGGCGGTGATGACCGGGCCGCTATCGGTTGAGAGCCGGTCCGGCCGGCCCACGCTCAACTCCGCCACGGCGCCATGCAGCATCTCCAGCAGGCGAGGGGCGATGTCCTCCTGCACCAGCAGGATCCGCAGGGCTGAGCAGCGCTGGCCAGCGGAATCGAAGGCGGAGGATATGATGTCCGCCACGGCCTGCTCGGGCAGGGCGGAGGAATCCACCACCATGGCGTTCTGGCCACCTGTTTCGGCGATGAAGGGAATTGGCAGGCACCGTTCGTCCAGCCTGCCGATGAGTTGCGCCTGGATCAGCCGGGCGACCTCGGTCGAGCCGGTGAACATCACGCCACGCCCCCGGGCATCCGCCACCAGCATTGCGCCGAGCTGGCCGCCTCCGGGCAGCATTTGCAGCACGCCTTGCGGCACCCCGGCTTCGAGCAATATTCGCACGGCGGCAGCCGCGATCAGCGGTGTCTCTTCCGCAGGCTTGGCCAGCACGACATTGCCCGCCGCCAGTGCCGCCGCGACCTGGCCAGTGAAAATGGAGAGCGGGAAGTTCCACGGGCTGATCGCCACCACCGGGCCGAGAGGACGGTGGCCGGAGGCAATTTGCCCGGCGTAATAGCGCAGGAAATCCACCGCCTCGCGGATTTCGCCAATCGCGGCCTGGAGGGTCTTGCCAGCCTCGCGCACGATCAACCCGACCAGAACCGGCAGCCTCTCTTCCAGTAGATCAGCGGCGCGGCAGAGAATGGCCGCGCGGTCCGCCGCCGGGGTTGCCTGCCAGGCGGGTGCGGCCTGGAGCGCCTGCGTGAAGGCGGCGTCCACCAGCTCCGGCCCGGCTTCCGTCACCATCCCCACTGCATCACGCAGATCCGCCGGGTTGAGCACGGGCCGTTCCGGGCCTTCCATTTCGCCGCTGGCGAGGATGGGGCGCGCCACCCACTGCGTCTGCTCCCGCACCGCCTTTGCCAGGGCGGCGAGATGCTGCTCGTTGGAAAGATCGAGCCCGGCGGAATTCAACCGCGCCTCGCCAAACATCGCACGGGGCAGTGCGATCTTCTCATGCGGGGCGCCGAGCGGCACGATAAGCCGCGCCGTCGCCACCGGGTCGGCGATGATCTCGTCCAGGCTCAGCGCGGGGTCGTTGAGCCTGTGGACGAAGGAGGTGTTGGCGCCGTTCTCCAGCAGCCGGCGGACGAGATAGGCGAGCAGCGTCTCATGCGTGCCGACCGGCGCGTAAATGCGGCAGGGGCGGTTGAACTGCGCCAGCACGTCCTCATAGAGCGGTTCGCCCATGCCGTGCAGGCATTGGAACTCATATTGCCCGGGGTGGAAATCCTCGCCCGCCATGGCGTGGATGGCGGCCACCGTCTGCGCGTTATGCGTGGCGAATTGCGGGAAGATGGCGTCCGGCGCGGCGAGCATCTTGCGGGCGCAGGCCAGGTAGCAGACATCCGTATGCGCCTTGCGCGTGAATACGGGAAAGCCTTCCAGGCCATCGATCTGAGCGCGCTTGATTTCCGAATCCCAGTAAGCGCCCTTCACCAGCCGCACCATCAGCCGCCTGCTGGTGCGTTGCGCGAGGCTGATGAGGAAATCCAGCACGAAAGGGGCGCGCTTCTGGTAGGCCTGCACGACGAAGCCGATGCCGTTCCACCCCGCCAGCGCGGGGTCGAGGCACAGGTTTTCCAGCAGGTCGAGCGAGAGGTCCAGCCGGTCGGCTTCCTCTGCGTCGATATTGATGCCCATGCCGTAATCACGGGCGAGTTTCGCGAGTCCGGTGAGGCGCGGCAGCAGCTCGGTCATCACGCGCTTGCGCTGGGCGCGGGTGTAGCGCGGGTGCAGGGCGGAGAGTTTGATGGAAATACCAGGGCCGTCGTAAATTCCCCGGTGCCGCGCCGACTTGCCGATGGCGTGGATCGCCTGCGCGTAAGCATGCAGGTAGTTCTCGGCGTCGGCTGCTGTCAGCGCGGCTTCGCCGAGCATGTCGTAGGAAAGGCGGAAGCCCCTGGCCTCCGCCTTGCGGCTATTGGCCAGCGCCTCGGCAATGGTCTGGCCCAGCACGAACTGCTCGCCCATGAGCCGCATGGCGATGTTCACGGCGGCGCGCACCAGCGGCTCGCCGCCCCGGCCGATCAGCCGCGCGAGCAGCGTGGAGAGGCTGGCCTCGCTGCTGGTGGCGGTGAGCTTGCCGGTGATCAGCAGGCCCCAGGTGGCGGCGTTGACGAAGAGCGAACGCGCGCCGCCGAGATGGCTCTGCCAGTCTCCCGTGCCGATCTTGTCGCGGATCAGCGCGTCCCGCGTGGGGGTGTCGGGGATGCGCAGCAGCGCCTCGGCCAGGCACATCAGGGCCACGCCCTCCTGGCTGGAGAGTGCATATTCCTGCAGCAGCGTCTCCACGATCCCGTACTTGCGCCTGGCGCGCAGCCTAGTGACGAGACGGCGGGCCGTCTCCCGCGCGGCGGCGGAAAGCGCGGGCGGCAACTCGGCCTCGGCGATGAGGGCGGGCACGCATTCCGGCTCCGGGCGGCGGTACGCGGCCGTGATGGCGGCACGCAGCGCGGTCTGCGGCTGTGTCTCCTCAGCCAGTTCCCGGAAGGGCGAGACCGGAGATGCCGCCTGCGAATATGCTGGTTCGTCCAGTTTCATCCTGATGCACGCCCCTGTCTTTCATCCCGCTCGTCCGCTGCCGGAGCGGACGAATCGCTGTCCGCGAAATTCTCACGAAAGGCCGGGCGGCTTCAAGCTGCACCAAAGCTGACTCTGGTTGGGTTGCTGCGGCAGCAACAATCCGGAGCGGCTATCGTTCCTTACGCCGGCCGCGCGGCAACCCGCTCACCGTCCTCCTTGATGAAATCCTCCGGCAGGGGGTTGCTCAGCAGCTCCAGCACAAGCTCCGACGGACGGCACAACCGCACGCCCTTCGGTGTGACCACAATCGGGCGATTGATCAGGATCGGATGAAGCGCGATGGCATCCAGCAGGCCATCGTCCGACAGAGCCGGGTTGCCAAGGCCCAGTTCATCGTAAGGCGTTCCCTTTTGCCGTAAAATATCGCGCAACGGCACGCCCATGCGCCTGACCAATTCACGAAGCTCTTCACGGCTGGGCGGCGTTTTCAGGTATTCGATCACGACGGGCTCGACGCCGGTCGCGCGGATCATCGCCAGCGTGTTGCGTGACGTGCCGCAAGCAGGGTTGTGGTAAATGGTGACGCTCATAGGCGGGCTTCCTCTTTGATTGTGCTTAACACCCCTTGCGGCGCGCGCAGGAGCCAACTCATAACGCCAAGGGCGCAGACCGAGCCGATGAGTTCGGCGATAATAAACCCCGGCAGATCGGCGGGGCGGATGCCTGAAAACGTGTCCGTGAACGCCCGCGCGATCGCCACGGCCGGGTTGGCGAATGATGTCGAAGCAGTGAACCAGTAGGCCGCCGTGATGTAGAGCCCGACCAGCCAGGGAACCGCCTTGCGTTCGAAGCGGATGCCGCCGAGGATAACGGCAACAAGACCGAAAGTGGCAATGAACTCCGAAAACCATTGCGGGCCGCCGGTACGGATTTTTACCGAGGCTTCGATGATGGGCAACGCGAACATCAGATGCGCCGTCACCGTGCCGGCGATCCCGCCGAGGATCTGCGCAATCGTATATGATGCTGCCTCTTGGGCTGGGAGATCACGCCTGAGGGCGAAGACCAGCGAGACGGCAGGGTTGAAATGCGCGCCCGAGATCGGCCCTAAAATCGTGATCAGGACCACAAGTATCGCGCCAGTGGCAATCGTGTTGCCAAGCAATGCCAGCGCAATGTCATGCGTCAGCGACTGCGCCATGATCCCGGAGCCGACCACCGTCGCCACGAGCAGAGCGGTTCCAAGAGCCTCCGCGGCAATCCGGCGCGGCAAATCGTGGTCAAACATTATGCGGTCTTCCCCTGGCCGAATGTCGCACCTTCCATCCTGCCGATGTCGTGCAGGCGCTTGTCGAGAGTCATCTTGTCGATGCTGGCAAGCGGCAGGCTGAGGAAAACACTAAGGCGGTTTCTGATATACTTACCCGCCTGAACGAAAGCTTTTTCCTTTTCAATATCAGTGCCTTCGACGGCCGCGGGATCCTCGATGCCCCAATGCGCCGTCATCGGCTGCCCCGGCCAGACCGGGCAAACCTCCGCCGCCGCATGATCGCAAAGCGTAAACACGAAATCCATCTCCGGCGCACCCGGCTGGGCAAATTCATCCCAATTTTTCGAGTGCAAACCCTCGGTCGGATAATCATTGTTTTCGAGCACCTTGAGCGCGAACGGATTGACCGCTCCCTTCGGATGGCTTCCCGCAGAGAATGCCCGGAAATGCGCCGCGCCATCCTTGCGGAGAATGGACTCCGCCATAATCGACCTGGCACTATTGCCTGTGCAAAGAAACAGTACGTTATAAATACGGTCAGGCATTGGCGCTCTCCTTTTTTCGGTTCTTATGCGTGCAATTTGTCTTTAACGAGGGACGGGTTGTCACAGGTACCAACACCGCACGCTGCCGTGTTACCCTGGCAGCAATTCTCGGTTAGATAGGCCAGAAGGGCATTCATGGTCGGATATTCGGCCGCATAGATCAACGACCGCCCCTCCCGGCGAAACGTCACCAGCCCGGCGTGCCGCAGCTGATTGAGGTGAAACGAGAGGGTATTGCCTGGCACACCAAGCCGTTCGGCTATTTGGCCGGCAGGCAATCCATCCGTCCCGGCTTGCACCAGCAAACGGAAGACATCCAGGCGGGAGTCCTGGGCAAGCGCCGCAAGGGCCGCGACAGCCTCTCTTTTTTCCATATTTCAAATATACTGGAATCGTGATTTTAATCAAGCGGCCAAGGATACCCTTTGCATTTCCGAAACGATGAGGATATGGATCGCGGGCGTTTAATGGGCTCGGCAAACGGCATGCCATTTCCTTCGGCACGCCTGGCCGACATGCATGTCGGCCAGATGGTGACTGGGGGGCTTATGCTGCTGGGCCGATTGCCAAGCCTGGTACGTCGGCCGTGCTGATCGGCGGCTGGACTGGCAGGCTCGGCCTGCGCCGGGTCTGTTTTGTGCGGGCGTGTAGCGGGATAGGCCGGAAACTCGTTAGAGGGTAAAATAATATGGCGGAGCAACATCCTGACTCATTCCAGATCATGCAGATAGGAACGGGATTCCTTGCGTCCAAAACGCTTCTGAGCGCCGTCGAACTTGGGGTGTTCACAGTTCTCGGTGCCGGACCTCTGCCCTGTGCCGAGTTGCGGGAGCGGCTCGGCCTGCACCCGCGCGGCGCGGCCGATTTTCTCGACGCACTCGTGGCGCTTGGCCTGCTCGACCGCGAGGGTGGTGGCGAGGCGTCCGTCTATGCCAACACCGTCGATACAGGGGCTTATCTCGACAAGGCCAGCCCAACCTATATCGGCAGCATTCTGGCGATGGCGAGCCAGCGGTTGTATCCGTCCTGGGGGCACCTGACGGAGGTTTTGCACACGGGCCGGCCGCACAATGAGGCGCAAGGCGAGGACGAAAACCAGCTGTTCGCAGCACTTTACGCCGACCCGGCGCGGCTCGAAGCATTTATAGAGGCCATGGCCGGCGTGCAGCTGAGCAATTTTATTGTCTTGGCAGACAGGTTTGATTTTTCCAGGTTTGGCACGGCCTGTGATGCTGGCGGTGCCAGTGGCGCGCTCTCGATCGCCATTGCGCGGCGGCATCCTGAGATCAAATGCATTTCCTTCGATTTGCCGCAGGTTACGCCGCTTGCCCGCCGCAAGATCGAGGCCGCCGGGCTTGCCGGGCGCATCGAGGCCGTCAGCGGTAATTTTCTGGCCGAAGACCTGCCGAAAGCCGACCTCGTGCTGATGGGTAACATCCTGCACGACTGGGGCACCGAGACGAAGCAGCGGCTCATTGCCAAGGCTTACGCCGCGCTCCCCGCCGGGGGAGCGTTCATTGCGATCGAGAACGTGATCGACAACGAACGGCGGAAGAACGCGTTCGGCTTGTTGATGTCACTCAATATGCTCGTGGAGACGCCGGAGGGCTACGACTACACCTTCGCGCAATTCGACGGCTGGTGCCGTGCTGCGGGTTTCCGGTACATCGAGACCTTCCCTCTGGCCGGCCCGGCCAGCGCCGCCGTCGCCTGGAAGTAGCCGTAATCCCTGCTCAGTTCGAGGCCACGTCCACGCCTTGTTGCAGGCCGAGCAGTTCCTGCCGCAGCTCCGGAACCAAGGTATTCTGGCCGATGAACGCCGTCAGCATCAACCGGGCGAAGTCGGGGTCGGAGATATAGCCAGCCGGTTGCTGGTCATAATAGGCGTGCATGCCGTCCGGCGAGAACACGAGTTCCACGTCTTCCCCGGCGTGCATAGCCTGCAAGGAATTGAGAAAGGCGGAAAGCTGCCCCTGGGTGATCGCGCATGGCGCGGGACAGTTGCTGAGCAGCCCCTTGCGCCAGGCGTCACGTATCTTGTCGACGCCGACATCATGAACGAAATGCAGCAGCAGTACCTTATCCCCGCCCGAGGCGAGGATCGCGCTCGCATCGTGGCTCGGCTGCTGCAGGTACAGCCCGGCAACGTACACCTTAATCGCCAAGACCGAATAAGTGCGCAACCCGACGCCATTCAGCACCAGCGTCGTGTTCCCCACGGTCGCAGTAGCCGGAAAGGTCACGCCGTCCAGCTGGGCGGCCAGTGTTTGGCGCGGCACACCACCCGCCAGAAGCATGGCGGCGACCGCAAGCCACCGGACAGACTCAGAGCCGCTACTGTTCATTCGCTATATTTGGCGCTACCGGCGGACGGGTGCAAGCCGGTTATGGCGATCTGTACACTCATTAATCCCGCGAATGCCTGACCCCATGCTGTTCCGCTGGGGCTCTTGCTTGCCCATTAACCATGAAAGGCTGCGCCATACCGCGAACGGAAAAGGCGAAGCCAAAGACCGCTCCCCTAAAACGGGGGAAGCTTAGTCGGTAGAAATTAGACCCTGTAGCTCGCGCGCCTGCATCGCCGCTGCAAGCGGACTCGCGCATACCTGGTGCCGCTACATGTCGGCGGTGCATTTTTTGGCATGGATCCCGTCGCAGCGTATATGCTCTAGCTGCTTGAAGCGACGCATCAAAAATATCTAGGTCAAACAAGAAAACTAGATTCTGAAGATGTTTTTGTGTAATTGTGTACTATATCACGTAATTATAAACGTTCGTTTAACGGAAAAGTAATTCCGGATTCTTGGGCTTCAATGTATAGTCCTAACTTAAGATCGTTTCGAAAAAAGTGTATACTAACGGGATGACAAAGTATGTGTGCTGCGTCGGCCCAGGATATAACGAGAGGAACTGAGCCGATGGTCGCCCATCATCCAGTTCACACGAATTTTCAAGTGGGACTATTGTCCCCTGGTCAGGAAGAGGCAGGAAATACACAAGAATTTATCGTCGGAAATTGCACCGCGATGCGTGAGGTATTCGATCGCATCAGGAGGTTTGCAAAATATGACGCGCCAGTGCTGATCTCCGGCGAAACCGGGACGGGAAAGGAACTGGCGGCCCAGGCAATCCACCAAAGATCGGAACGCAAGGATGGATCTTTTGTTGCCATTAACTGTGCTGCCTTGCCAGTGACGCTGATCGCGTCAGAATTGTTCGGATACGAAAAAGGCGCATTCACAGGGGCCGTTACGCGCAAGCTTGGCCTGATCGAGCAAGCTAATAACGGCACGCTGTTTCTCGATGAAATCGGCGATCTTCCGCTCGACCTACAGGCTCATATGCTGCGCTTTTTGCAAGAACATACCATTACGCGCCTGGGAGGGCACATGCCCATCCAGGTAAACGCCCGTGTGATTTCAGCCAGCCACGTGGACCTGGAGGCTGCCATGGCGGCGGGGACATTTCGTGACGACCTGTTCTACCGCCTGAATGTTTTGCCGCTGCGCATGCCATCGCTGCGGGAGCGCGAGGAAGATGTTCTGCTTCTCGCAACATATTTTTTACGGCGCATAACAATGGAAATTGGCGCGGGACCGTTCGAATTAACGCCGGAAGCCAAAGCTGTCATTCAGGCATACTCCTGGCCCGGGAATGTAAGGGAAATGATAGCAGCTATCAGGCGCGCTGTCGTGATGAGTGCGGAGTGCCAGATCAGACCAGATGACTTGGCGATTTAAATCAAGCCAGAGAGCGAGGTGCATGCGCATTCGCCGGCAGCGCCGCCCATGCGGCGTTTCAGTCCGGGGTCAGAGCAGGAGCGTCTTGCTTTGTTGCAGGCCCTGCATAGGAACCGTAATAACGTGACGAAGGCCGCGGCAGATATCGGTGTGTCACGGGTGACGTTCTATCGCATGGCGAAACGCCATTCGGACGCATTTCACAACATTCTGCGTCAAGAGAAAGACGCCTGAAGAGAATCAGGCGTCTTGTATATTTTCAACCAGCAAGGAAGATATTGTTATCTGGTCGTTCCATTTATGGTAATGACCTGAGTGCCGGAGAGCATGTTTTCCTGCTGGGCCGCGGGCTTTAATTCATCCCATAAGGTGATGGTTCCCATCGGCGTTGACGATCTGTTCAGCGAAGGCCCCTGCAATCCCGTTCCCTTAATCGTTGAGATCATGCTGTTGGGAAGCGGAAGCAAAGTCACGTCGGCAACCTGCATGATCGAGGCTTGGACGCCGTCTTGCGCGAAGCATTGTACAGGCGTGGCAAATGTGGCCACGCACAGGCCCAGACCACACATGAAAAGCAGTCTTAATCCATTTGCTTTTGGCTCTGCTGTGTCTCTGCGCTTCATCTTCGGGTTTCTCATTTCTACCTCTGTCCACTTACCGCCTGGCGATCGCCGGCGGTAAGTACATTTTACCCTCTATTTAAACCCACCGTTACTGTAAGCTAGCGAGTTTTGAATACTTGAGTGGATTTGTTGTTGCACGAGCCACTGGCTCATCCCGGTGATCCCGATATTCGCTGTCGTCGCCACGCTCACCATGGCGTTGTTCGCTTCATTGCTGATGACGTTGGAAATACCGCTGCCCCCGAGGTTGGAGACGACCGAGGTCAAGCCGCCACTGGCCGAATTTGTCAGGGTGACATTAGAGCCGGATGGGGGAGTGAACGTATTTGTGCTGCCGTTGCCGTTGGTTACGGTTATCGGCACGCCAGGGTAGGGGGACGTTCCAGCCGAGGGGTGCGTCACGTCAGCGGAGGGGGAGGTCCAAGCCGAGGGGGGCGTCACCGTGACCTGGGGCACCATGATACTCTGAATGACCACGCCGTTAACGGTGGCGATCTGCTGGAAAGAAAAATCGATTGAAAAACTTGGACCAAAGTCAAAACCGCCCCGTATGTTGGCGAGTTGTGACGGCGTTAATTGTATAGCCCCGGGTATGGCGATCTCACCGCCAATATTTAGAGGGGAGGGAGCGGCATGCGCTGCCTGTGCGAAAGGAAACGCGAAGATCAGGCCTGCGGCCGTCGTGTACTTGAGAAAATGGCTGTACAACATCGTATCATACTCCTGTTGTGTGCCAGGCATTAGAACCTCGACGGGTTTGGCATCGTAACTTGTTGCAGCGTTGCCAAATTGACCATGAACCTGCTCAGATCGACCGGAGCACCTGGCTCTCCGGCCCAATCCTGGTGGTCGTTGAAACTGACGCGTGCCGCGGGCAGATCAGAGAGGACGATAAAAAATATCCCCGACCATTGCTTCTGGAATTCGCGTACGGATTCTGTGCGCATTCCGATGGCAGGGTCGGAGAGCAGGACTTGCCCATTCTGGATACCCCGCAGCACGACAAAGTGCTTGTACCCACGCTCATTGATTAGCACGATCGCCGGGATCCTGACCTCGGCGATTTTCTCTAGCGGCGCACGGAAACCACCGGAAGGGATGCCATGCCGGCTTAGATATTCCTTCATGTCCAGCAGCGAGAAGCCTGATTGCCGAATGGCCTGCTGGTCGCCATTCGTATACATGTCGATGAAGACGGACGATTCAGTCGCTGGCTGATGATAGGTATAGACCAGCAACGTTGCCAAAGCCGCGGAGCCGCAGGAGAAGTCATATTGCTGCTTGAACGTTGTGCTGAACTTGCGCGCCTGGAAGCTCTCGACGGGTATACTCCCATACCCGCCGGCGCTTCCAATGGCCAGCCCGTTGATGCTGATTTGTCCTGCATGTGAGCTTGCTGTGCCCAGTAACATGCTTGCCAGCAATCCTGCTGCGAATTGTGTTTTTCTGCGCATTACAGCCACTCCAGGGAGTTGGTGTTAATGTACAACGATATTCACGGTCATACTACTTTGAAGCAAGGCGTTGTTGCCTGTATTTTGTAATACTGTCGTGAGGCCGGTGTTATTGTTGACCGACTGGTTGTTGGAGATGGCGCCGGTTTGCGAGTTATTCGCGGTGTTGTTCGAGTCGTTTCCTAAATTGATTGAAGATACAGAGAACGACCCGCCCCTGTACTTTGACAATTGATCACTGGATACTTGTGTGCTGCCAAGGCTGCTGAGCAGCGCGGTAGAATCTTCGGTGCCGGAAGCAAAAGCGGGAGAAGCGGTGGAACATAAAACACCGGCGGCGGCGATGATGGATGCCGCGGCTTTCATCATGTTCATCATGGGGCGCTCCTAAACTGAGTATTGCGATACCGTAATGCGGTGTCCACATAGTGCGACCCCGCATGGCGCCTGTCGTCGCGCCATGCGGAGCCAACAGCTACAGGTGTGACCCGAGGCTTACTGGTTGACGTTACCGCCTGTCGACGCGGCGATCGACACGGAGCTCTGCTGCAGTGCGTTGATGCCGCTGTTCTGCTGCGCGGCGATGACGCCGTTATCCGCGGAGAGGCCAGACATGCTAACTGAGCCGGTCGACAGCGAGCCACCGGAGCCACCGGAGCTACCGCTGCCGCCCTGACCCCACTGGCCGCCATTGCTGCCGGTCTTGCAGCCGCAGGTGGTATAGCCGACAGTGGTGGGGCCGCCGTTCACAGTGCCGGTATTCCCGGACGACACATAAAGGCTGGTATTGGTATTCGCCAATTTCAGCTGGTTGTTGTCGAGAGTAAACGCGAGGCCGCCGTCGGTCGCGGTGCTGCCATAGGCAGCCCCAGTGGCATTGCCCTGGGTATTGAAGCTCTTGCTTGCCGCGAGGCTGCTGTTGTTCGCAGCGGCGCTGCCATCAGTCGCGTTGGGATCATTGTTGTAGGCGTTGTTGGTAGCTGCGCCACCGGTGGTCGCGGAGGCGCTGTTGGCGCCCGAGGTAGAGCTCTTATTGACGTTCGGGCTGTCGGTTATCGCATAGCTACCGCTCGTCGCGGAAGCGCTGCCGTCAACCGCGAGCGCATTCTTAACCACCGGGACTTGTGTGGTGTTGTTGGTCGTTTGGTTGTTGGTGTTGGACGTGTAGGGGTCGTTGTAGCTGTTGGTGGTGTTGGTCGTGGTGGTGGGGGGAGTCCCGCCACCGTTACCGCCACCACCGCCCATGCCGCCAGCCAGGGCAACGCCGCCCGTCAGCAGGAAAATAGCCGAGCTAGTAAGAAGAAGTGAACGCATTTGATAGTCCTCCTCGTGTTGATGTGATGAATTTGCTTGGGCCGAGATGACTGTTGAGGTTTCAACTTGGTCACGCCAGGAGATGAGCAAGCCGCGTGCCAAGGCCGATCGGTTCGTCGGACGGAACGAACAGATCTTGGCTTGTCAGTGTCTTGCGTTCATTGTTTGATACGGTGTGTAAGCGATTTGTGCGGCTGCACAGGCTGTTGAAACTGTAACGCTTTACAGTAACGGGTGTAACGCCTGGGCCATTCCGCTTGCGTCCAGGCAGGAGAGGGTGGCTGAGAAAAGAAATTAAAAATACGGCATTGCAACATAAAATCGTTTACAAATCGGATTTGACTGCTCCATACTTCCCACAAATAGGGGGCTATCAATGTCGAGGCATTCGCGTGTTTTGGGACGTCATTGCGTAAGCTTACAATCGCCATCCCTGGCGATGTTTCCGCTCTCGGTGGCCATGGCCATCGCGGCGGCAGCCCCCGTACGGGCAGAGACACAGCAGGATAAGATGTCAGCTCTGGCAGCGACCATCGAGGCGCAGCAGGCGAAGCTGAATCACGAGGAGTTGCAGCTTGAGGAGCAATCGCTCGAGTTGAGCCGGCAGCAGCAACTGCTCGACACCGAAATGTCCAGCCTGCGCGGCGCGGGGCAGGTCGCAAAAACAAAAAACAAAGGTTCGGGGAGCGCTCCGGCCTATACGCCCATATACACGCAGCCCGGGCAGGAGTCCGAACAGGCCGCCGCGCCGGAGCCCGTCGGCGCGGAGCAACAGCAGCCCGTCGGCGCGGAGCAGCAGCAGGCGCAGCAACAAAACCAGAACCAGCAGACCCGGGTCATTCTGCAATCATCCACCACGCTGGCGAGCACGGGCGGGGTGCTGACCCCCAAGGGGCAGCTGGTCATCGACCCGTCGCTTGAATATGACTACTGGACCCAGAACCAGCTGAACCTGAACGGGTTCACCATCATTCCGGGCATCACCTTCGGCAATGTGTTCATTTCGCGTGTCGATCAGCGCTTTCTTACCGCGGCGGTCACCGCCCGTTACGGCGTGACGGATCGGCTTGAGATCAACCTGAAGCTTCCTGTTGTCGGGTCCTTCGGGTCGATGACGGCGCAGGAGGCCGGGACAAGCGCCCAGCCGATCCAGGTGAGCCAGAGCAACGGCAATATCGGCGACGTTCAGCTCGGTGCCTCGTATCAGTTCAACAGCGGGCAGAACGGCTGGCCCGTGTTCGTCGGCAATCTGCAGTTCAAGACGGCGACCGGCCAAAGCCCCTACGATGTTCCGATCTACAATGCGGTGAACACCACGGACACGAATATTATCGGTGTCCCCAAGAGGCTGCCCACGGGCACGGGGTTCTACGCGTTGGAGCCCAGCGTCACCATGTACTACGCCACCGCGCCTGGCGTGCTGTTCGGCAATCTTGAATTCATCCAGAATTTCAGCAATACGTTCGATATTCCCAATCCGAGCGGCGCCGCCCCCACGCGGAACACGCTGCAACCTGGCCAGGCTGTGGCTGCCACGTTCGGCATGGGCTTTGCGCTGAACGACCGGGCCTCCATGACCTTCAGCTATCAGGAGGAGCATGTGTTCGCCTCGTCCGAGAATAGCAATCAGATCCCAGGTTCGACCTACGATTTCGGCACGTTCGATTTCGGCATTGGCTATGTGATTTCGCCGCGGACCAATGTGAATATCGGCGTGGGCATCGGTGTGGGCCCATACGCCCCGGCGGCGAAGATCCTCGTCGAGGTGCCGACCCGGTTCAACATGTTCTAGTATGCGAGGCATCCGGGCCGCATGACGCGGCCCGGATGAGTTAGAATCAGGCGGCCAGCGCGTTTTCCAGCGGACGCAGCGCCAAGCCAAGGGCGGCAGCCACGGCCGGGTGGGTGATAGCACCTCCCTGCACGTTCAGCCCGTCGCGCAGATGGCGGTCATCGGCCAGAGCCTTCTTCCAGCCCTTGTCGGCCAGCGCCATGATATACGGCAGCGTGGCGTTGTTCAGCGCGAAGGTGGAGGTTCGGGCCACACCGCCCGGCATGTTGGCCACGCAGTAATGCGTCACGCCGTCCACCACATAGGTGGGGTTGGTGTGGGTGGTTGCCCTGGAGGTCTCGGTGCAGCCGCCCTGGTCGATGGCCACGTCCACGATCACCGAGCCCTGGCGCATGGTCTTCAGCATGTCGCGCGTCACCAGCTTGGGCGCGGCGGCGCCGGGAATCAGCACCGTGCCGATCACGAGGTCGGCCTGCGCCACCAACTTGGCCACGGTGTCGCGGGTGGAGTAGGCGGTCTTCACGCGGGTGCCGAAGGTGGCGATGATCCGGCGCAGCACGTCCGGCGAGCGGTCCACCACGGTTACGTCCGCGCCCAGGCCCGCGGCCATCAGCGTGGCGTTGGTGCCGGAGACGCCGCCGCCCAGGATGACGACATTGGCGGGCGGCACGCCGGCCACGCCGCCCAGCAGAATCCCGGGGCCGCCGTAGGCGTTCTCAAGATACTGCGCGCCCACCTGCACCGACATGCGGCCCGCCACCTCGGACATGGGCTGCAGCAGGGGCAGGGTGCCGGCGGGGCTGGTCACGGTCTCGTAGGCGATGCAGGTGGCACCGGAATCGATCAGGTCCTGCGTCTGCTCCGGGTCCGGGGCCAGGTGCAGATAGGTGAACAGCAGTTGGTCGGCGCGCAGCTTCTTGCGCTCCACGGCCAGCGGCTCCTTCACCTTCACGATCATCTCGGCGGCGCTCCACACCGCGTCGGCATCGGCGGCGATCTTGGCGCCAGCGGCGATGTAATCTTCGTCGGTAAAGCCGATATTCTTGCCAGCGTTGTGCTCCACCAGCACCTCGTGGCCCTTGCTCACCAACTCATGCACCGCGCCGGGCACCATGCCCACGCGGTCTTCACGGTCCTTGATTTCCTTGGGTACGCCGATACGCATTTATTTGTATCCTTCCGGGTTGTTTCTGGCCGCGGCGGCCTGGAATCGAAGGATAGTGCGGGTGTTGCGTAATTTTTCACGATTTCTTGGTAGCGTACAGGATAAAATTGGTGAAATATTCGTTGTATATGAAATATACTCGAAGAAAATTGCATGCCATCGCTCGACGACACCGATATCAAGATTCTTAACGCCTTGCAGCAGGATGGCCGGCTATCCAACGCCGAGCTTGCGGCCAAGGTGAACCTCTCACCCTCGGCCTGCCTGCGGCGGCTGCATCTGCTCATGGCGGGTGAGTTGGTGGCCGGGACGCATCTGGTGCTGGACCAGAAAATGGCCGGCTATCCCGGCACGGCCTATGTATCCATCACGCTGGACGGCCAGGACCGCAAGCAGCTCGACGCCTTCGAGGCACGCATCAAGCTGATCCCGCAGGTGCAGGAATGCTACCTGCTCGCAGGCCAAGCCGATTACCTGTTGCGGGTTGTTTATAAGGACGCCGAGGATCTGGAGCGCCTGCACTCGGAGGTGCTCACCCGCTTGCCGGGCATCCGCCGCGTGCAGTCCACCATGACGCTGCGTACCGTCAAACGCACCTCGATGCTGCCGCTATAGGCGCCAAAACAAAACGGGGCAGGCGTCGGCCTGCCCCGTTTCATATGTCTGGCTCCAGCTGGGCTCAGGCCGCGTTGGCGGCCGTACCGTTCAGGCGGCAGCGGATGGCCATTGGCACCTGGCGGTGCGATTTGGCACGCGGGTAGGTCATTTCCTCAATCGGCTCAGCCGGAGCCTCGCGCTCATCCCAGTTGTGGAAATGCACGCGGTCCACGTTGTCGACGAAGCTTTCCGCCTGCACGCCTTCGGCGAGCAGCAGTTCATGCGTCGCAAGTTCAACATGGTAGTAGGTAAATTGCTCCGGCACATCCTGCTCGCGCACGATGCTGCTGCCGTTCACTAGCGCCCCGGCCTGGACCAGGATGCCGTCGATAAACACCGCGTGATCTGGGGAGAGCAGCAGGTCGCGTACCGGCAGGCCGTCGCCCAGCGCACCCGCCTTGATGCGGATGGGCAGGCTGCGCAGCGGGTCCGCGAAGCGCGTATGCACATGACTCTGGCCGACCCAGCGCACGGGCTTGGCGCCATTCGCGGTCAGCACCAGCTCGCCCGCCCGCAGCGCTTCCACCAGCACTTCGCCCTCCGGCGTGGCGATGCGCGTGCCGGGGTAGAAGCAGAGGGTGAGGACCAGCTGGCCGGTGGAGTCGCCCAGCTGCAGCCAGCTTGCCTGGTCGCCGCTGGTCAGCGACACGTCCAGCGTCACGGAGGCGCCATCGGTGGTGTCGGTCACCACCAGCGTGCCGTTGTTGTAGCTGTCCGTCAGCTTGTCGGTGGTGCCGCTCAGGCTGAAATTGCTGGAACCGATGATGATCTTGTCGGTGGTGCCGAAATTGGTCAGCGCCGTGTTCAGCGCATGGCCGGAAACGTCCGTGCCGGTGAAATCCACCACGCTGTTGGCGCCGTTGCCCTGCATGTTGATGGCGCCGCCCATGGCGCCGGCGAGGTCGAGCGTACCGGCATCGATGATGCTGGCGACGCTGGAGCCGCCCGCGAGCGTCGCGGTGACGCCGCTGTTCACGGTCAGGGTGCCCGCGCCGGTGATGCTGTGGGTGTCGCTGAAGTTGCTGGTGATGGTGGCTTGCGCGCCGGAGGCGAGGCTGATTGCCGCGGCGTCAGTGCCGCCGAGCACCAGGGTGCCGGCATCGCTGATGCTGCCCAGCGTGGTGTTGCCGGTGAGCGTGGCGTTCGCGACGGTGCCGATGTTCAGCGTGCCGGTGCCGGTAATGCCGCTGGCATCGACGAAGCCGGTGCCGACATTGATGGTGCCGTTGTCAACCAGGGCGGAGCCGGTGACGGAGGCGGTGCCCGCGGTGATGGTCACGACTTCGCCGGCGACGATGGAGTCACCCGGGGCGACGCCGCCGGCGTAGTTGGCCGGAGCCTCGAAGCTGCCGGTGCCGGAGGTCGAGAAAGCGAAGGTCTGGCCGGCGAGGCCGGAGGCCAGCTCGATGTTCTCGCCATTCGTGCCCTGCAGGGCGACGAAGGAGGCAGCGGAGAGCGTGGTGCCGGAGACGCCGGAGACGGTGACGTGAGCGGAGCTCGTGCCTTCCGTTACGGTGAGTACACCGCCGCTGTAGCCGAGCGCGATGCTCGTGCCGGAGGTCGGGGCAGGCAGCACTCCGGTGCCGAGGATGATGTCATCCGTGGTCCCGAAATTGGTCAGCGTGGCGCTGCTGCTGGAGCCGGTGAAATCCACCACGCTGTTGGCGCTGTTGCCCTGCATATTGATGACACCGCCCATGGTGCCGGCGAGGTTGAGGGTGCCTGCGTCGATGATGCTGGCGACGCTGGAACCGGCGGCCAGAGTGGCGGTGACGCCGCTGTTCACGGTCAGCGTGCCGGGGCCGGTGATGCTGCCGGTGTCGCTGAACTTGCTGGCGATGGTGGCCTGCGCGCCAGAGGCGAGGCTGATTGCCGCGGCGTCAGTGCCGCCGAGCACCAGGGTGCCGGCATCGCTGATGCTGCCCAGCGTGGTGTTGCCGGTGAGCGTGGCGTTCGCGACGGTGCCGATGTTCAGCGTGCCGGTGCCGGTAATGCCGCTGGCATCGACGAAGCCGGTGCCGACATTGATGGTGCCGTTGTCAACCAGGGCGGAGCCGGTGACGGAGGCGGTGCCCGCGGTGATGGTCACGACTTCGCCGGCGACGATGGAGTCACCCGGGGCGACGCCACCGGCGTAGTTGGTCGGAGCCTCGAAGCTGCCGGTGCCGGAGGTCGAGAAAGCGAAGGTCTGGCCGGCGAGGCCGGAGGCCAGCTCGATGTTCTCGCCATTCGTGCCCTGCAGGGCGACGAAGGAGGCAGCGGAGAGCGTGGTGCCGGAGACGCCGGAGACGGTGACGTGAGCGGAGCTCGTGCCTTCCGTTACGGTGAGTACACCGCCGCTGTAGCCAAGCGCGATGCTCGTGCCGGAGGTCGGGGCAGGCAGCACGCCGGTGCCGAGGATGATGTCATCCGTGGTCCCGAAATTGGTCAGCGTGGCGCTGCTGCTGGAGCCGGTGAAATCCACCACGCTGTTGGCGCCGTTGCCCTGCATGTTGATGGCGCCGCCCATGGCGCCGGCGAGGTCGAGCGTACCGGCATCGATGATGCTGGCGACGCTGGAGCCGCCCGCGAGCGTCGCGGTGACGCCGCTGTTCACGGTCAGCGTGCCGGGGCCGGTGATGCTGCCGGTGTCGCTGAACTTGCTGGCGATGGTGGCCTGCGCGCCAGAGGCGAGGCTGATTGCCGCGGCGTCAGTGCCGCCGAGCACCAGGGTGCCGGCATCGCTGATGCTGCCCAGCGTGGTGTTGCCGGTGAGCGTGGCGTTCGCGACGGTGCCGATGTTCAGCGTGCCGGTGCCGGTAATGCCGCTGGCATCGACGAAGCCGGTGCCGACATTGATGGTGCCGTTGTCAACCAGGGCGGAGCCGGTGACGGAGGCGGTGCCCGCGGTGATGGTCACGACTTCGCCGGCGACGATGGAGTCACCCGGGGCGACGCCGCCGGCGTAGTTGGCCGGAGCCTCGAAGCTGCCGGTGCCGGAGGTCGAGAAAGCGAAGGTCTGGCCGGCGAGGCCGGAGGCCAGCTCGATGTTCTCGCCATTCGTGCCCTGCAGGGCGACGAAGGAGGCAGCGGAGAGCGTGGTGCCGGAGACGCCGGAGACGGTGACGTGAGCGGAGCTCGTGCCTTCCGTTACGGTGAGTACACCGCCGCTGTAGCCGAGCGCGATGCTCGTGCCGGAGGTCGGGGCAGGCAGCACGCCGGTGCCGAGGATGATGTCATCCGTGGTCCCGAAATTGGTCAGCGTGGCGCTGCTGCTGGAGCCGGTGAAATCCACCACGCTGTTGGCGCTGTTGCCCTGCATATTGATGACACCGCCCATGGTGCCGGCGAGGTTGAGGGTGCCTGCGTCGATGATGCTGGCGACGCTGGAACCGGCGGCCAGAGTGGCGGTGACGCCGCTGTTCACGGTCAGCGTGCCGGGGCCGGTGATGCTGCCGGTGTCGCTGAACTTGCTGGCGATGGTGGCCTGCGCGCCAGAGGCGAGGCTGATTGCCGCGGCGTCAGTGCCGCCGAGCACCAGGGTGCCGGCATCGCTGATGCTGCCCAGCGTGGTGTTGCCGGTGAGCGTGGCGTTCGCGACGGTGCCGATGTTCAGCGTGCCGGTGCCGGTAATGCCGCTGGCATCGACGAAGCCGGTGCCGACATTGATGGTGCCGTTGTCAACCAGGGCGGAGCCGGTGACGGAGGCGGTGCCCGCGGTGATGGTCACGACTTCGCCGGCGACGATGGAGTCACCCGGGGCGACGCCGCCGGCGTAGTTGGCCGGAGCCTCGAAGCTGCCGGTGCCGGAGGTCGAGAAAGCGAAGGTCTGGCCGGCGAGGCCGGAGGCCAGCTCGATGTTCTCGCCATTCGTGCCCTGCAGGGCGACGAAGGAGGCAGCGGAGAGCGTGGTGCCGGAGACGCCGGAGACGGTGACGTGAGCGGAGCTCGTGCCTTCCGTTACGGTGAGTACACCGCCGCTGTAGCCGAGCGCGATGCTCGTGCCGGAGGTCGGGGCAGGCAGCACGCCGGTGCCGAGAATGATGTCATCCGTGGTCCCGAAATTGGTCAGCGTGGCGCTGCTGCTGGAGCCGGTGAAATCCACCACGCTGTTGGCGCTGTTGCCCTGCATATTGATGACACCGCCCATGGCGCCGGCGAGGTCGAGCGTACCGGCATCGATGATGCTGGCGATGCTGGAGCCGCCCGCGAGCGTCGCGGTGACGCCGCTGTTCACGGTCAGGGTGCCCGCGCCGGTGATGCTGCCGGTGTCGCTGAACTTGCTGGCGATGGTGGCTTGCGCGCCAGAGGCGAGGGTGATGGCCGCGGCATCGCTGCCGCCCAGCACCAGCGTCCCGGTATCGGAAATGGAAGCCAGCGTGGTGCTGCCGAGCAGCGTCGCCGCGCCGCCGGAGGCCACGACGAGCGTGCCGGTGCCGGTCAGCGAGCCGGCGTCGTAGAGGCCTGCCTTGCCAGCCACGGTGATGAGCCCGTTCTCGCTCACCCCGCCCGAGGAGATGGAGGCGGTGCCGGCGGCGATGCTCACCGTGTCATAGCTGGTGATGATGTCGCCCGGGGCGGTGCCGCCGCTAAAGTTGCTGGCCTGCTCGAAGCTGCCGGTGCTGGAGGCCGAGAAGGTGAAGCTGGTGGCGGTGGTGGGGGCGAGTTCGACCTCGATGCCGGAACCGCTCTCCAGGGCCACGAAGGAGGCGGTGGAAAGCGTGCTCGCCGCGGTGCCGGAGAGTGTGATCTTCGTGCTGCTGACGATGTTGCCGGTGGAGCTGCTGGTGTCTTCCGCCGTCAGCACGCCGGTCGTGCTGTTGTAGCTGAGCACTAGGCCCGTGCCGGCACTCGGCTGGGCGAGCACGTTCGACCCGATGATGATGTCGTCATTCACCCCGAAGCTGGTGACCTTGCCACCGAAGCCGGAGGCGTTGTCGTTCAGGATCAGCGTGTTCGGGTCGGCGCTGGTGCCATTCGTGCCGAAGACCACGGTGACGCCGGCATCCGTGCCGGTGGTGTTGTCGAGCGCGAGGGTGGCGCCGTTGTCGATAAAGAAGGTGCCATTGCCGCTGACGCTGGAGTTCACCTGTACATCCGTGCCGGAACCGGTGACGCCGATGGTGCCGCTGACGGTCAGCGTCGGCGTGCTGGTGCCGCCCAGAGTGACGGTCCCGCCGCCGAAGGTGGTGCCGCCAGAAAGCGTGGACCCGCCGAGCTGGATATCTTCCTGCTTGGAGGAAGAGATGGTGCCGGTGGCGACGCCGCTGCTGATGCTGCCTGCCAGGGTGATGGTGGTCAGCACGCTGCCGTTGGTGGTGATCAGGTCCGTGGTGCTGCCATTGGCGACCAGCGTGGCGTTGGAGGTGCTGGTGAAGCCGTTCACGATGATGGTGTCGGTCGCGCCGAAGCCTGCCACCGTGCCGCCGAACAGCGTGCCGGCGGTGATTTGCAGCGTGTTTGCCGAGGTGTCCGCGAACAGCACTTCCTCGTGGGAGGCGACCGTGTTGGACAGGATGGCGTTGGCACCGCCCTCGAGTTCGATATAGCCGTCGATCGAGGTGGCGCTGGCGGCGGTGTTGGCGCCGTCGAGCACCGTGGAGGAGATGTTCAGCGTGCCGCCGTTATCAACGATCCAGCCCGCGTTGTAGAAATTGGCGACGGTGCCGGAGCTGCCATTGGTGGCGGTGATGTTGAGGTCGCCGCCGGAGGCGATGGTGATCAGCCCGTAATTGAAAAGCCCGTTAGGCGTCTGCGCGTTGCCGCCGGCGGCGTTGGCGATGGTCAGCGTATCGCCCGAGCCGATGGTGATGAGGCCGAAATTGTGGTTGACGTCGTTAACGGTCAGCGTGTCGGAGCCGATCGCAACCAACTCCATATGCGAGTCGTAGTTCGGCGCGCTGGTGGTCGCTCCGTGCAGGCCAGAGATGGTGCCGCCGGAGGCGGTGGTGGCGTCGGGATCGCCGTAGAATGCACCCATGGCGACGCCCTGGATGGTCAGGTTGGCGCTGTTGGTCAGGGTGATGAATTCACCGTCGATCTGCGTGTCCTCAAAGACCGTGTAGGTGGAACCGCCGGCGCTCATCGTCTGGGCGACAAACATTTTCGTCGCGCCGGTCAAGAGTGGCGAGATCGTCGGCTTATTGCTGATGGCGCCCGAGATGACGACAGTCTGGCTGCCGGCGGCCGAGATTGTCGGAGCCGCGTTTCCGCTCCAATTGCCCGTGGTGAACCACGAGGTGGACGATTTGCCACTCCAGGTATCAGACATTCTCTTAGTCCCTCACAAGGCAGGTGAAAATTAGTTAACAATACGGAAGCGTCAGAGTATTAGAACAAGCACCCGTAACATTGCTAGAGCGTTTTGTATAAAAAAACAGAAAAAGGAACAAGCTTTCGAGAGGATGGCTGGTTCTCACAAAAAAACGCTGAAAGTTTCAGGGGGTTTCGAGAAATTACCAAATGGTCAAAAAAATGTGAACAGGTCGACGCTTGGCCGCCGGAGGTCGTGCTGCTGTCAAAATAACGGATGTGCTACTTTTGTCCTCTAGTGCGCCCAAAATTGCGCCAAAATGCAACTCCGTGCGGGCTGAAAAGCGCCAGACATGACAGGTATTTAATAATACTAGCAACCTGCATGACGTCAGCATGGGCAGCGGCCCGTGTATCGCAACCGCTAATTGCGGTTTCAGCGGTGAATCTCACCGTACAGCACATGGTAGGTCACGGCGAAGCCTCCGCGCAGGGCGTGCAGCACCTTGCGGAAAGCGCCGGGCGGCAGCGGGCGGTGGCCTGGGGCCGGCTCGCTTGCGCCCAGGGTTTTCAGCGCCCGGGCAAAGGCCTGGCCCGAGGCATGATGTTCGGTGAGGAGTTCTTCCTCGATCGTGCCGGTCACGCCCGGCGGCCAGGGGAAAGCCCCGGCCTCCGGGTAGTCATGCAGCCCGCAGGGCAGGCCCAGCACCGCATGCGCCGCGCGCCATTCGGCAAAGCTGTTTGCGCCCAGCGTGGCGAAACACAGCCTTCCGCCCGGTGCCAGGAGCCCGTTGAGCCGCGCTAGCGCGGCGGGCAGGTCGGCGAACCATTGCATGGCGAGGCTGCTGGCGATGAGGTCGAATCCACCTTCCACCCCCTCGGGGTGCTCGCCATCCAGCACGCGGTATTCGTGCCTGTCCCCCAGCCGGGCGCGGGTGCGTTCCAGCATGGCCGGGGAGATATCCGTGAGCTGCAACCGGGCATCGGGGAAGGCGGTCGCGAGTTCGGCGCTGAGCAGCCCTGTGCCGCAGCCGATCTCCAATATGCGCGCGGGCGGGGCGGGCAGGCGGCTGGCGAGCCGGCGTGCCAGGCGCCGCGCCACCTCGTGCTGCACGGCGGCCACGCTGTCATATGCCGCCGCCTGGCGAGTGAAGGCGGTGGCGATGCGCGATTTGTGGCTCATAGGCGTTCCAGTTCGCCGCGCAGCCGCGCCGCGCACCATTCGGGGGCTTCGAGCGGCAGCAGATGTCCGCCCTCATGCCAGATGATCCGCTCCTCGGGGAAACAGGCGCGGCTCATCGCGGCGGAGACCAGCCCATCCTGGCGGCCACAGAGTGCGGCGGCCACTGGGGCGGGGCGCGCATCCCAGCTGGCGAGCCCCTGCAAACCGGCGGCGAGCGTCTCGGTGCATGGCGTGCCCGGCAGGGGCGCGGCGCAGCCCTGGCGGGTGCGGAACTCGCTCACCATTTCGGCGGGCGATGTAGCCAGGCGCGCCTGCATGCGCTCCAACACGCGCGGGGCGATGCCCTCGGCGAACCCCTCGCCCCGGGCGAAGCGGGTAAACCCGTTGATGGCCACCAGCCCATGCCAGGGCAACGGCTTTTGGCGCAGCAGCCAGAGCAGCCCGAAGGAATGCCCCACCGCCAGCACGTTCCGCTCCGGCGGCGGCGCGGGTTGCGCGGGCTGGCCGAAAAAGCCCAGATCCCAGGCTAGCGTTTCCTCTGGCGCGAAGCATGCGCGCAACGGGGCCCAGAACGCGGCATCGAATCCCCAGCCATGCACGAGCAAAAGCAGCGGCTTCATGCGGCGCGGGCCAGCCGGATGGCGGCTTCGGTCAGGGCTGCGATATCCGCCTCGCTGTGCCGGGCGGAGAGGGCAAAGCGGATGCGGCTGGTTCCGGCGGGCACGGTCGGCGGGCGGATGGCCACGGCCAGGAAGCCCTCTGCTTCCAGCGCCCGGGCGACGCTCATGGTCCGCTCCTCGCCGCCCAGGATCAGCGGCACGATCTGCGTCGCCGAGGTGCCGGTATCCAACCCGGCGGCGTTGAGCGCGGCACGGAAACCCGCTGCCATGCGGGCAAGGTGCGCGCGTTCGGCGGTAAGGGCAGGGACAAGATCCAGCGCCGCGTCCATGGCCCCCAGCACGGCCGGGGGCAGGGCGGTGGCGTAGATCACCCCGCCGCAGCGATTCACCAGATACTCGCGCAGCGCTGCCGAACACGCCACATAGGCGCCGAATCCGCCAAGTCCCTTGCTGAATGTGCCCATGGCCAGCCCCTGGCGCAGCCCGTGCGCCAGCCCGAAGCCGTTTTCGCCCAGCACGCCAGTGGCATGCGCCTCGTCGAGGTACAGGAACGCGCCGTAGCGTTCGGCCAGCGCCCGTAGCGCCGGGACGTCGGCGCAATCGCCATCCATGCTGAACACGCTCTCGGTGATGATGAAGCGCGGGCGCGGCGAGTCCTTGTCGCGCTCCAGCAGTTCTTCCAGATGGCCGAGATCGTTATGGCGGAAGCGGATCTGCTTCACCCCGGCGCCAATACAGCCCTGGATCAGGCTGGCATGGTTCAGCCGGTCGGCATAGACGAGCGGTTCCGCGCCAAGATACCGGGCATCGAGCAAAGCGGGCAGCAGCGTTAAATTCGCTTGCACGCCGGAGACGAGGATCAGCGCCGCCTCCGTCCCCTTGGCCGCGGCGAGCTTGGCCTCGATCTCGGGGAAGGGCGGCAGATTCCCAGTCACGAGTCGCGATGCCCCGGCCCCCGCGCCCCAGCGTTGCGCATACGCGCAGGCGCGGCGGATCAACTCCGGATGGTGCGACAGGCCCAGGTAATCGTTCGAGGAGAAGTCGAGCAGCGTCCTGCCGCCATCCATGCGCGCTCGCCCATCGGCCAGCCTGTCCGCCACGCGCAGCCGCCGGCGGCGTCCGGCAGTTTCCAGCGCCGCCAGCCCGTTCAGCCAAACCTCGTCAAAGTCACGCATCATAGTCCCCGCCACGGGTCATAGAGCGATTTTGCGTCCAGTGGCAGGGGGGAGGCGTTTGCCTGTCAGCCGGTGCAGGGCGTTAGCGGCGTGGCCGGCTTGGACCAGGCCGTGGAGCGGCCGATGAGCGTGATGCCGATAAAGCCGCGCACATGCAGCTTGCCGTCATCACCCACATGCATCACAGACTTATAAGTATTGCCGCTCTCCGGATCGTAGATCCAGCCGCCGCGCCAGCGGCCATCGTCGCCCGGCGTGAAATTGCCGAGGATCTGCAATCCGCAGAGCAGGCGCGGGCGCAGGGCCGGGTCGTTATTATGGATGTCGGTCTTCGGCTTGCCGGCCTTGTCCAGCGGAACGCGCAGCCATTCGATCTTGCCGCAGAGCTGCCCGCCGCAGGGGGCGATAAAAATTCCGGCCTTGCCGGACCCGTCCACCCACCAGCCCTGCACGTCCTGCGATTGCGCCCGCGCCGCACCGGCCCAGACAATACAAGCCGCCAGCGCCAGGCCGGAAAAAATTTTTTTCATTCGAAGGTCGATTTTTACTTGCATTCCCACTCTCGTTATCAGTTATACAGTACACAATACGTTAGTTTAATGCCCTAAAATCCGAACAAATCAAGTGCGGGTAACAATTACTTAGGGACAACGGGAGGAGGCAAGAAATGTTTGTGGAAAGAAAAGAATACAATAAGCTCGTCCGGGTTTCGGCGCTTGCCCTTGTGGCTGCGCTCGGCACGTCGGGCACTGCCTTTGCGTCGGGTTACGGCCTGCGCGAGGCGACCCCCAATTCGATGGGCAACGCCTTCTCGGGCGGCCCAGCCAAGGCCTACGACGCCAGCACCGTCTGGACCAACCCGGCCGGCATGGCGTTGCTGGACGATAACGAACTCACCACCGGGATCAGCTATATCAGCCCGACCGTGAATTTCACCGGAACGGCTACCGACCCGGTCACTGGCGGCAATACAACCGGCGTTACAGGTCACTCGAACGGGAACAACATCGCTCCGGCCGCCTCGGCGGCGACGTTTGCGGTCTTCAAGCTGGCGCCGGCGTGGCGAATCGGCTTTTCCTTAACCGCGCCATTCGGTCAGCGTATCGCTTATCCGGACAATTTCGTCGGCCGCTATCAGAGCCTGGTCACCAGCGTTACCGACATCAATCTCGGAATGGCGGTGTCGTATAAGGTGAACGACAAGTTCTCCGTCGGCGGCGGTCCGAATATCGATTATTTCGATGCGCGTCTGACGCAAGCGCTTGCCACGCCGTTATCGCCGGTCACGGGTCAGGACGCGTTTGCCGATGTTCACGGCAATAATATTGGTTTCGGATATAATCTTGGCGCACTCTACAAGTTTGACGATGCGACGCGCATCGGTATCGATTATCGCTCGCGCATCCGGCACAATATTGACGGTGAAACCAGGGTCACCGTGCCGTCGATCTATTCCACTATTAGTCCGCCGCTCGCCTCCTATCTGAACAGCCTCACTACCGGCAACCGGACCAACGTTACTCTGCCGGATTCGCTGAGCACCGGCATCTACCACCAGGTCACGCCGCAGCTTGCGCTCGTGGGCAGCGTTGAATGGACCGATTGGTCGCTGTTCAATAAGCTGGACATCAGCCATACCAATGGTACGCCCGCCACCATTGTCTATGAGAACTGGCATAACAGCTGGTATATTGGTGCCGGCGCCAATTATCAGCTGAATGAAAAACTGCTGCTGCAAGGCGGTTTCGGCTGGGACCAGTCGCCGGTGACGGATTCCATCCGCACCACCCGCGTACCGGATTCCAACCGTTACGATATCGGCTTTGGCGTGCAGTATCAGGTGCTGCCGAGCACCAAGCTGCAGATTGCCTACCTGCACTTGTTCTCGCCAGGCGGGAGCATCAACAACTCTGCCGGCGCCACGGCGGGCACGATCATCGGCGACTACGGCCTCTCCGCCAACAGCGTCACCGCTGGCCTGACGGCGAAGTTCTGACCATCGGAGAAACATGCGCGTAACGTGACGCTGCGTGCCGGATCGGAGCGTGCTCCGATCCGGTTCTGCTGGAGGGTGTGACGCGATGACGCAAAACAACCCATTCTATACCGTGACCCAGCTTGCCGCCGAACTAGGGGTTACCGTACGCACTTTGCATTTCTACGAGACGCAGGGGCTGATCGCGCCCCAGCGCGCCGGGCATACGCGGGTATACACGCAGCGGGAGCGTGCGCGCCTGGTCCTTGTCCTGCGCGGCAAGCGGCTCGGCTTCTCCATCCGCGAGATCAAGGAATATCTCGAGCTTTACGACATCGATCCGACTCTGACGCAGCAGAACAAGTCGCTGCTGAAGTCGGTGCGGAGTCGCATCACCCGCCTGGAGGAACAGCGCCAAGCGCTGGAGCAGACATTGGTCGAGCTGCGTGATATGGAGCGCCATGCCGAGGAAGCGCTGCAGACCAAGGGTACCTCCCTGCCGGCGGCGCGAAAACCAAGAACGCCACCAAGTAGCAAGTAAACATAAATAACGGAGATTACCGTGAGCAATGCCGTCATCGCGGGTTATGCCCGCTCCCCCTTCACGCCCGCGCCGAAGGGGCAGCTTGCCCGCGTGCGGTCGGACGACTTCACGGCGCAGACCATCGCCGCCCTGGTTGCGCGGAGCGGCGTGAAGCCCGAGGACATTGAAGCGGTGGTCATGGGTTGTGCCTTCCCCGAGGGCGAGCAGGGCCTCAACGTCGCCCGCCTCGTGAGTCTGCTGGCCGGGCTGCCGCAGAGCGTGGCCGGGTACACGGTGAATCATTTTTGCGGCTCCTCGATGCAGGCGGTGCACATCGCCGCTGGGCATATCGCGGCGGGCATGGGCGAGGTATTCATCGCCGCCGGCATGGAGAGCATGAGCCGCGTGCCGATGGGCGGCTACAACGTGCTGCCGAACAAGGCGCTGGTCGAGAAAGTTCCCGCCGCTTACATCGGCATGGGCGACACCGCCGAGAACGTGGCCCGCAAATGGGGCCTCTCCCGCGCCGAGCAGGAGGCGTTCGCCGTACGCAGCCAGCAGCGTACTGCCGCGGCCATCGCCGCCGGGAACCTTAAGGACGAGATCGTGCCCATCACCACCAAGGCTGGCGTGGTGGAGGCTGATGGTTGCCCGCGTCCCGACACCACCGCCGAGACGCTGGCCGGGCTGAAGCTGGCTTTCGACGTCAACGGCACGGTGACGGCCGGCACGTCCTCGCCGCTGACTGACGGCGCCGCCGCCGTGCTGGTGTGCTCCGAGGCCTATGCCGACAAGCACGGGCTGAAGAAGCTGGCGCGCATCAAGGCCAGCGCTGTTTCCGGCTGCGCGCCCGAGATCATGGGCATCGGTCCCATCGCCGCCACGAAGAAGGCGCTGGCCCGCGCCGGGATCTCCGCCGCCGACCTCGACGTGATCGAGCTGAACGAGGCTTTCGCCTCGCAATCCCTCGCCTGCATCCGTGACCTCGGCCTGGATGTGGAGAAGGTGAACATCGATGGCGGCGCGCTCTCGCTCGGCCATCCGCTCGGCGCCACCGGCGCGCGCATCACCGGCAAGGCCGCCAGCCTGCTGGCCCGCACCGGCGGCCGCTACGCGCTGGCCACGCAGTGCATCGGCGGCGGCCAGGGCATCGCCACCATTCTGGAGCGCGTGTGATGGCTGAAATCCACAAAGCCGCCGTCATCGGCGCCGGCACAATGGGTGCCGCCATCGCCGCGCATTTCGCCAATGCGGGCACGCCCGTGCTGCTGCTGGACATCGTTCCCGGTGCCGCCGCTGGCGCTGTCGCGAAAATGCAGAAGACCGACCCGGCGCCCTTCATGTCCTCCGCCGCGGTCAAGCTGGTCACGCCCGGGAACTTAGCCGAGGATATCGGCAAGCTTGCCGATTGCGACTGGATCGTGGAAGCCATCGTCGAACGGCTGGACATCAAGCAGGATCTGTACCGCAAGATCGACGCGGTGCGCCGCCCGGGGGCTGCGGTGTCCTCCAACACCTCCACCATTCCGCTGGCCAAGCTGGTGGACGGCATGCCGGAAGCCTTCGCGCGGGACTTCCTGATCACCCATTTCTTCAACCCGCCGCGCTACATGCGCCTGCTGGAGCTGGTCACCGGCCCGCGGACCGACCCGGCCCTGGCTGAACGCATCAGCCAGTTCGCCGACATCGCGCTTGGCAAAACCGTGGTGCGGGCCAAGGACTCTCCGGGCTTCATCGCCAACCGCCTCGGCGTGTACTGGCTGCAATGCGGCGTGATCGAGGCCATCGACGCCGGGATCACCGTCGAGGTGGCCGATGCGATCATGGGCCGCCCTTTAGGCATTCCGAAGACCGGCGTGTTCGGGCTGATCGACCTGGTCGGGCTGGACCTGATGCCGCACATCAACGCCAGCCTCGCCGCCACGCTCCCGGCAGCCGACGCCTTCCACGCCGCCAACCGCGACCTGCCGCTCATCAAGACCATGATCGCGGAGGGCTATACCGGCCGCAAGGGCAAGGGCGGTTTCTACCGCAAGGGAGAGAAGGGGCGCGAGGCGATCGATCTCGCCACCGGCGCTTACCGCGCGGTGCAGAAGCCGGAGCTGCCGGAAGCGAAGATCCGCGACCTGCGCGCGCTGCTCTCGGCGCCCACGCCTGCTGCCCGCTACGCCTGGCGCGTGCTGGGGCAGACCCTGGTTTATGCCGCGACCCTGGTGCCGGATGCGGCGGCGGATATCACCGCCATCGATGCCGCGATGCGCCTCGGCTATAATTGGCAATGGGGCCCGTTCGAGCTGATCGACAAGCTCGGCGCGGACTGGCTGGCCGAGAAGCTGGCGGCGGATGGCTTCGCCGTGCCGCCTCTGCTGGCGGCCGCCAAGGGCAAGAGCTTCTACCGCCTGGCCGATGGCCGGCAGGAATATCTGGGCACCGATGGCGCCTATCATCCGCTCATCCGCCCGGAGGGCGTGCTGCTGCTCGCCGACATCAAGCGGGTGAGCAAGCCGGTGTTGAAGAACGCCGCCGCATCCGTCTGGGATATCGGCGATGGCGTGCTCTGCTTCGAGTTCACCTCCAAGGGCAACTCGCTCGACCCGCAGAGCATCGGCCTGCTCGGCAAGACCATCGAGCTGAAGCCGAAGGCGCTGGTGATCTACAACGAGGGCCATAACTTCTCTGCCGGGGCGAATCTCGGCCTCGCCATCTTCGCCGCCAACATCGCGGGCTGGAGCGAGATCGAGAAACTCATCGCCGCCGGGCAGCAGACCTACAAGGCGCTGAAATACGCGCCTTTCCCGGTGGTGTCAGCCCCGTCCGGCATGGCTCTGGGCGGCGGGTGCGAGATCCTGCTGCATTCCGATGCCGTGCAGGCCCATGCCGAGAGCTATATCGGCCTGGTGGAATGCGGCGTCGGCCTGGTGCCGGGCTGGGGCGGCTGCTCCGAGATGCTGGCCCGCTGGGCTGCGGCACCCGGCATGCCGAAGGGCCCGATGCCCGCCGCGGCCAAGGTGTTCGAGATGATCAGCACCGCCACGGTGAGCAAATCCGCGGCCAATGCCAAGGAGCTGTTGTTCCTGCGCCCCACCGATGGCATCACCATGAACCGCGACCGCCTGCTGGCCGACGCCAAGGCCCGCGCGCTCAAGCTTGCCGAGGCCTACACCCCGCCCGCGCCACCCACCTACAGGCTGGGCGGTGAGTCCGCACGTCAGGCCATGGAAAGCGCTGCCGAGGACTTCCGCAAGCGCGGCACCGCCACCACCTACGACATGGTGGTGGCCTCGGAGCTGGCAAGCGTGCTCTCCGGCGGCTCCGCTGACTTGATCGACGAGGTCAGCGAGCAGGACATTCTCACGCTGGAACGCGCCGCCTTCATGCGGCTGATCAAGAACGAGGGCACGCTGGCGCGCATCGAGCATATGCTCGCCACTGGCAAGCCCCTGCGCAACTAGGAGAGAACGGCAATGCAAACCTATACCGCGCCCCTGCGCGACATGCGCTTCGTGCTGCACGAGCTGCATGGCGGCACGCAGGACAATGCCGAATTCACGCCCGAACTGCTCGACACCATCCTGGAGGAGGCCGGCAAGTTCTGCTCCGAGGTGCTGCTGCCGCTCAACGCCTCGGGCGACATCGAGGGCTGCCATTTTGAGAACGGCGTGGTCCGTACCCCCGCCGGGTTCAAGGAAGCCTACGACGCCTTCAACGAGGCTGGCTGGGGCGCGGTCGGCGCCCCGCCGGAATTCGGCGGCCAGGGCCTGCCGCACGCCGTGACCCACCTCATTGAGGAGATGATCTGCGGCTGCAATCTGTCCTTCGGCATGTATCCGGGCCTCACCCAGGGCGCCTGCCGCGCGCTGGAGAAGCACGGCTCGGAGGAGCTGAAAACGCTCTATTTGCCCAAGATGGTCTCGGGCGAGTGGTCGGGCACCATGTGCCTCACCGAGCCGCATTGCGGCACCGATCTCGGCCTGCTGCGCACCAAGGCGGTTCCGCAGGAAGACGGCTCCTACAAGATCACCGGCTCCAAGATCTTCATCTCGGCCGGTGAGCAAGACCTCACCAGCAACATCATTCATCTGGTGCTGGCCCGCCTGCCGGACGCCCCCGCGGGCGTGAAGGGCATCTCGCTGTTCCTGGTGCCGAAGTTCCTGCCAGATGCCAACGGCGATGCCGGGGCGCGCAACGGCGCGTCCTGCGCCGCCATCGAGCACAAGCTGGGCATCAAGGCCTCGGCCACCTGCCAGATGAACTTTGACGACGCCACCGGCTGGCTGGTCGGCCAGCCGCATAAGGGCATGGCCGCGATGTTCGTGATGATGAACGCCGCCCGCCTTGGCGTGGCGATCCAGGGGCTGGGCATTGGCGAGGCCGCCTACCAGGCTGCCGTGGCCTATGCCCGCGACCGCTTGCAGGGCCGCTCGCTCTCCGGTGCCAAGTTCCCGGAGAAGCCGGCGGACCCGATCATCGTGCATCCGGATGTGCGGCGCATGCTGCTCACCATGCGCGCCTATAACGAGGGCTGCCGCGCCCTTGGCGTGTGGGTGGCCAATGCGCTGGAAGAGGCCGAGCACGGCAATGCCGAGGGCGCCGATTTCGTGGCGCTGCTCACCCCGGTGGCGAAGGCGCTGTTCACCGATCTCGGCTATGAGTGCGCCAACCTCGCGGTGCAGACCTATGGCGGCCATGGCTTCATCCGTGACCACGGCGTGGAGCAGTATATCCGCGACGCGCGCATCACGATGCTCTACGAGGGTACCAATGGCGTCCAGGCGCTGGACCTCGTGGGCCGCAAGCTGCCCGCCAATTTCGGCCGGTCGCTGCGCCGCTTCTTCCACCCGGTGTCCGCGTTCATCGAGGCCAACCAGAACCACCCGCAACTGGGCAAGATGGTGCAGGGCTTCGCCCGGGCCTTCGGGGCGTTGCAACTGGCCACCAGCTTCATCGCCGAGAAGGGGATGACCGACCCGGAGGAAGCCGGTGCAGCCGCCACCGACTATCTGCGCCTGTTCGGGCTGGTGGCGCTGGGCTTCATGTGGGTCCGCATGGCGCTCATCGCCGCGGAGAAGGCGCCGCTCGGCGGGCCGGATGCCGCCTTCTACCAGGCCAAGCTGACCACGGCGCGGTTCTACATGGAGCGGATTCTACCGCAGGCGGGTTCGCTGCTGTTCACCATCAAGGCCGGCAAGGCCTCGCTGATGGAACTGGCTGACGCCGCGTTCTGACGGTGCGAAAAAAACGGGCTGAACCTGGAAGGGTTCAGCCCGTTACGTTGTGTGCTCAGCCCGCCTCGAACGCCGTTTCCGGCGAGGCGAGAGATTTCATCAGGTCGAACATGCGCTTGCGCATCGCCGGGTCCTGGATGCGGTAATAGGCGCGCACCAACTCCAGCGTCTCGCGCTTGGTCAGTTGGTCATCCACCCCGGCGTTGAACGGCTCCTGGTGCTCGGCGAAGCCGTACATGCGGCCGCGCGGACCGGAGACCGGGCCCTCGGACATGCCTTCCGGCATATCATCGAAGAAATAGGAAATCGGCACGTCCAGCACGCGTGAGATGTCGAACAGGCGGGAGGCGCCCACGCGGTTCACCCCGCGCTCGTACTTCTGCACCTGCTGGAAGGTCAGGCCCAGCGCATCGCCCAGGCGTTCCTGCGACATGCCGAGTAATGTCCGGCGCAGCCGGATTCGCGACCCGACATGAATATCGATAGGGCTGGGACGGCTTTCACGTTCCGGGCGCTCGGCGGTTTCTTCAGCCATTAAATTAGTCTTCTCCAACTTGCGGTGGTAGCCACCGGCTTATCTTCTTCTCTGCTTGTTGCAAATTATTTGCAGGCTACAACTATAAGATCAACAACCTAACACGGTATTCTTCTTAGCATTACACGTTATGCGGCTAATTACCTCGATTTAACGAAATTCTCAACAAAAAACTCATAGATCGAATTATTAAGTAGACGCATCGCGTCTCATATCGAAAATATTACATAATATCAAATTAAATCCAGCGTGAGACTAACTTTCCGGCGAACACCGCTACAACTCCCAGTATGGCGGGGAAAATGAGCCCAAGCCTGGAAAAAAGCGTCGGTGGCAACGCGCCCGGCAGGGGGGCTACCAGTACGCCCTGGGCATCGAGCGGAAGATAGGCGGTGACATGGCCAAAGGGGTCGAACATCGCGCTGATCCCGGAGTTCCCGGCACGGGCCAGCGGCAGGCCTTCCTCTACGGCACGCAGCCTGGCGTTGATGAAATGCTGGTGCGGGCCGGCGGAGCCGCCGAACCAGGCGTCATCGGTGATGACCACGATCCAGGCGGGGCGGTGCTGCTCGTCGATCATCTGGCCCGGGAATACGTCCTCGTAGCAGATCATCGGGGCGAAGGGCGGCAGGCCGTCCACGGTGATGTTTTCCGGGCCGGTTCCCGGGGTGAAGCCACCGTCAAGCATGTCGGGGATGATCTTCAGCGGCAGCCATTTCGGCATGTACTCGCCGAACGGCACCAGCTTCCACTTGTCGTACACCGCCAGCGCCGGCACCGGCCCGGCCACCACAACCAGCGAGTTGCGGAAATCCGTGTTGCTCTCCACGCGCAGAGAGCCCGCAAGCACGGGCGTGGCGCCGGTCACGGCGGCCAGTTGCTGGCGCGCCCCGGCATCTGAGTCCAGCAGCCAGGGGCTGGTGGCTTCCGGCCAGATGATCGCATTGGCCCCGGCCTGTAGCCCGGCATTGCTCATCGCCAGCATGCGCTGCCAGTTGGCTTCCAGCGCCGGGCGGGAATAATCCGGCGGCTCGGGGAAGTTGGGCTGCACCAGCGCGATGTTGAGCCCCGTGGGCGCCACCGGGGTTTGCAGCCGCAGCCAGCCCGCGCTCGCCCACAGCGCCAGCACCGCCGCAAGCGCCGCCAGCCCGCGCCTGCCGAACATCGGCAGCCCGGCCAGGATCACCGTGGCCAGGGTAAGGCCATGCACGCTTACCCAGGCCGCGGGCTGGATGAAGACGTCGCCCAGCCGCCCGGGGATGGTCCAGTCCGTGCCCCAGTAATTCCAGGGAAAGCCCGAGAACCAGAATTGCTGCGCGATATTGGAAAGCTCCCAGGCCCCGGCGAAGACCAGCAGCCGGCCGAAGCCCGGCTTCACCCAGCGAACCGCCAAGGCGGGGATGACGGTATAGCACGCCACCGCGGCCGAGAGCGCCGGGGCCGCGAAGGGCACCAGCCACCAGAAAGTCGAGGCCTCTGTCAGCACCGGCTCGGTGATCCAGTACAGCCCCGCGATGGCCAGGCCGAAACCGTAGCACCAGGCGGTGTAGATGGTGCGCTTGACGCTCTCCGCCTCGTCGAGCAGGCGCAGGAAGGCGGGCAGGGAGAATAGCAGCGCCGGCAGGAAATGCACTGGCGGCAACGCCAGAGCCGCAGCCAGACCCCATAAAAAAGCCCGCATCAGCGGGGCTTTTTTCAGCCAGGCATGTACTGCCTGTATGCCCTCACGTGGTGACCTAGCCATGCGGCAACCCAAACTTCCTTGCCACATCGTCAAAATCCTTCGCCGTTTCGTGCCGGGCGCTGGCGGTGGTACCGTCCTCGGCCCGCACCAGCTGGCAGGTTTGCAGGCCGGAGGCCTTGGCCGCGTCCAGCTCGGCTTCCACGTCCGAGAGGAACAGCATCTCCTCGGGCGGCACGTTCACCCCGCGCGCGATGTCGGCGTAGCTCGAGGCTTCGCGCTTGGGTCCGACGCGGGTGTCGAAATAGGCCTGGAACAGCCCGGTCAGGTCGCCAGCCGGGGTGTGGCCGAACAGCAGCCTCTGCGCCGGCACCGAGCCGGAGGAATACACGAACAGCCGCAGCCCTGCGCGCGCCCAGCGGCGCAGGGCAGGGGGCACATCCTCGTACAGCTCGGCGGTGATCGCGCCGGACTTGTAGCCCTCTTCCCATATGATGCCCTGGATGGTCTTCAGCGCCGTGATCTTCTCGTCCCGGTCCATCCAGCCGAGCAGCGTCTCCAGCCTGGGTTCCGGCACCTCCGCCAGCGCGGCATGGCCGGAGGCGACGAATTCCGCCATCCGCGCCCGCGCATAAGGGAACAGCACACGGTGCACGAAGGCGATCGGGGTGGTGGTACCCTCGATATCGGTGAGAATGGCGGCGGGCTTCATGCGGTGGGGAAGCGCTTGGAAATATCGTCACCCGTGAAATGCGCCACCCAGCCGGAGGTATCGGTGAACACCCGCAGCGCGGTGAAGTCCGGCTGCAGCCCGGCATCGAACCAGTGCCTGATTCCGGCGGGGACATGGATCAGGTCGCCCGCCTCGCAGAGGGCGACATAGACCTTGCCGTTCTCATGCAGCACGAAATGCCCGGAGCCTGCCACGAAGAAGCGGATCTCGGGCTCGGTGTGCGTATGCTCGGACAGGAATTTCTCGCGCAGCGCCGCGGCCTGCGGATGTTCGGGCGTCAGCTTCACCACATCGGCGGAACCCGCGCCGGTGGCGCCCATCAGCGCGTCCAGATACGGGCGGTAGGCTTCCAGAATCGCCTCGGCCGGGGCGTCGGCGGCCAGATGCACCGGGCTGTCCCAGCGCTCGAACCCGACATTGATCTGCTTCAACTCCGCCGCCACAGCGCCGGGCTCTTCCGAGTCGAATACCGGCACGCCGGGCGCGTCGTCCTTGTAGACGGTCAGGCGGCTCATTTCATCTTTCTCCGCTCCAGCTCGCACTGGAGCAAAAACTCCAGCGCCTCCAGCCGCCAATAGGCATGCTCCACGCTGGTGCCCCAGGCGTAGACGCCATGGCCCGCGATCACATAGCCGATGGGCGGCTCGCTCTGCAGCAGCGGCTCGATAAACGCCGCCAGCCGGGCGATATCCTGGTCGTTTTCGTAGACCGGCAGCAGCACCTCGTGCTCATGGGTGGTGAAGCCGAAGGCCTTCAGGATCTCGTAATTGGCGAAGGTGATGCCGCCCAGCATGGAGAGCACCGTGGCCGCCACGGAGTGGCCGTGCAGTACCGCGCCCACCTGCGGGAACAGCCGGTAGAGCTGGCAGTGCAGCAGTGTCTCGGCGCTCGGCTTCTGGCCCTCGACCAGCGGGTTGCCGTCGTAATCCACGGCGATGATGTCGGCCGTGGTCAGCCGGCCCTTGTGCACGCCGCTGCGGGTGATCGCGATCCGGCCGTCATCGATTCGCGCCGAGAGGTTGCCGGCCGAGCCGGGCACCCAGCCACGTGCGTCCATGCGCCGGCCGGCCTCAGCCAGCGCCTCCGCCAATTCCATCGGAACCATTGTTCAGCCCTGGTTGACGGTCGTCTTGTTCTGCTGCTCGGGCTGCGGCGCGTTCAACGCGCCGGTATCGGCCATCGAGGCATCCTTCGGCTTGGTCTCATCCTCAGCCAGGTTCTGCTTGAAGGATTTGATGCCCTTGCCGAACTCGCCCATCAGGTTGCTGACCTTGCCGGTGCCGAACAGCAGCAGCACGACGGCCAGTACGATCAGCCAATGCCAGATGCTCAACCCACCCATGGTAACCTTCTCCACCCAGATAATTCAGCATGTTTACGCGGATTGCCGGAGGATGCCAAATCCCCCGCCGCGGGCTAGGTTAGCGCCGCCGCCGCCAGCCCGAAGCCATTATACAGCATGTGCAGCAGAATGCCCGGCCTGATTGAACCATAGCGCAGCCGCAGATGACACGAGGCCAGCGCCATCAGGCCGACATCGAGAAACCCCGGCAGATAATGGATTTTCTCTGGCCCATGCGCCGCCAGGAACAATATGGTGGTGACGGCCACCGCCCCGCCGGGGCCGAGCCTTGAGGCCACCCCGGCAAAGCCGATGCCCCGGAAGGCGATTTCCTCCAGCACGGGGCCGAGCACCAGAACCACGCCGAGCATGGCCGCGATGGTGACGGGCGGGCCGTCGAACAGTTTCGCCGAGGGCAGGTTCTCCAGCGATTTCAGGTCTGGCGGCACCAACTTGTACATGCCCACCACCACCCCGGCGAGCAGCAGCGCCAGCAGCACCGCCTGCGCATAGGCCGCGGCGGGAGCGCTGCGCCATGCCACGCCGCTTGGGCTGCCATCAGATAGATGCGGCGGACCCAGCCGGCGCATCGACCATGCCAGCCACAGCGCGGTCATCAGTTCCCCGGCCAGCACCGCGCCGGTCAGCGTCAGGGTGTCGGTAAAGCTCGGCCGGAAGTCCGGGTGTTGCAGGATCAGGTAGAACGCTGCCGTCATCCGCACGTTTACGAACAGCCCGCCGCCCGCGCCCATAATCAGGCCGAAGCCGAACATGCCCCACAGCCCCTCCACGAGGCCGAGGCGCGGCCGGAAGCGCTGCGGCATGCGCGCCCCTGGCAGGCGGGCGAAGCAGAGTGCAAGTAGCCATAGATTGATCCCGAACTCCCCGCCCATGCCGCCCAGCATGGCCAGCGCTTTCACCGGCACCGGGTGGTGCGGTGCCGCGAGGTCTCCGGCCACATCCATCGCCAGCCCGCCCAGCAGCGTGAACAGCAGCAGCCAGCCAAGTGCTGCGAAGACTCGTCTCATGTCGCGGCCTCGAATTTTCGCAGAATTGTCTCGGGTTTCGTACCGGCGGCACGCATTTCGCGCAATGTCGCCGCCTTGTCGCGCTTGGCCAGGCGCCTGCCGCTGGCATCCGTCAGCAGACGGTGATGCGCGTAAACCGGGGTGGGCAGGCCGAGCAGCGCCTGCAGCAGCACATGGATATGCGTGGCCTCGCGCAGATCCTCGCCGCGGATGACATGGGTGATTTCCTGCAGCGCATCGTCATGCACCACGCAGAGATGATAGCTGCTCGGCGTATCCTTGCGCGCCAGCACCACATCGCCCAGGCGCTCCGGCTGCGCCTCGATCCAGCCTGCGTTTTCCTCGAAGAACCGCAATTCCCCGACGCATTGCCGTGCCGCCGTCACGTCCAGCCGCAGCGCATAGGGCGCGCCGGAGGCGATCCGCGCCGCCCTGTCTTCCGGCGATAGTGAGCGGCAGGTGCCGGGATACACGCCTTCCACGCCATGCGGGGCGGATTGCGCCAGGGCGATCTCGGCCCGTGTGCAGAAGCACGGGTAGAGCAGGGCGCGCTCCTGCAACTTCCCCAAAGCCGCCGCGTATTCGGCAAAATGCCGGGACTGCACGCGCACCTCGCCATCCCAGTCCAGCCCCAGCCAGCGCAGGTCTTCCAGGATCGCCGCCGCGTATTCTGGGCGGCAACGCGTGGTGTCGATATCCTCCAGCCGCAGCCGGAACACATCTGCCCGCCGCCAAGCCATCCAGGCCGAATAAGCGTGGCCGAGATGCAGATACCCGGTCGGGCTGGGGGCAAAGCGGGTGATAATGCTCATGCCCCGCCAGCTTATACAGGGGCGCAGCACCTTGGCGAGGCAGATGACAAAACCCTTACATTCGGCGCAACATCTTGCGGCGCGGCCGTTACTTTGCCATAAAACCCGCATGACTCGAAGGCACTACCACATGTGGGAGCGTTTCGTGACTACTCCCCAACATTTAGTCCCGTTCTGGGACAGGTTCAGTAATGCCTGACGGCGGGCTCCATTTTCCCGCCCTTGTTCTCAATGCGGATTTCCGTCCGCTATCCTATTTTCCGTTATCGACCTGGACCTGGCAGGATGCCGTGAAAGCGGTGTTCCTGGACCGGGTTTCCGTACTTTCCGAGTACGAGAAGGAAGTCCACTCGCCCAGCTTCTCCATGCGGCTGCCGAGCGTCATCGCGCTGCGGGACTTCATCCCCTCGGCCCGCACCCCGGCCTTCACCCGCTTCAACGTGTTCCTGCGCGACACCTTCTCCTGCCAGTATTGCGGCGGCAAGCGGGCCACGCAGGAGCTGACCTTCGACCATGTGATCCCGCGCGCCAAAGGCGGGCGCACGAGCTGGGAGAATGTCGTCACCGCCTGCGGCCCATGCAATCTGCGCAAGGGTTCCAAAATGCCGCGCGAGTGCAACATGATCCCGCGCCAGGAGCCCCGCCGCCCGACCAGCTACGAGCTGCAAGACCGCGGCCGCCACTTCCCGCCCAACTACCTGCACGCAAGCTGGCGGGATTTTCTGTACTGGGACTCCGAGCTGGAGAGCTAAACCCCTCCCGGGGTGAACGCGTTGAACGCGATCATCGTGCTCGTATCTGCAATGCCCGGCACCTTGTGCAGCTTCGTGTTCACGAACACGCCGGGGTCGATCTCGTCGTCCAGGTTGATGATCGCCAACAGGTCGTAATGACCTGAGATCGAATAGATATGGCAGGGGATCACCTTGTCGATAATGTACGCCGCGACATTATACGCTTCGCCAAGCTGGCACTTGATCTGCACGATCAGCGTTTTCATGGTTTACTCCTCGGGAGATTGACGGGGATAAGACGCATGTTCTCCGGCCTTGCCATTTGATAGAAATATCCCGCCAGCAGAGAGAGAAACAAGGCACCGCTCACGAAGCTGGTCATCGATATGAATAAATAGAAACCGGAAATTAGCCAAAAGATTGCGCAAGCCAGTGCCGTGCGTTGATCGCGCTCCATATCATTGGCCAGCGACATGGCCAGTGCGGGAATATCGTAAAGATAGCCGTAGGGAGCGGCGAGCGTCGTAAGGCATAAAGTGGTCGTCAGCCGGGCGCTGTTTGGTGCGCGGTGTTTGAACCACAACATGGCTGTGCCGCAGGCCGCGACCAGGCTCACCAGGAATTGCCCTGTGTAGGCTAGCGAAAGACCTGCACCAAGGCTGCGGAGCATGATGAACCAAGAGATCAAGACCCCTTCATAGGGCTCGGGCCAGGGCCGGTCCATGACCACGCGGGAGATCCCAGGCTCAGCGTGCAAGAAATGTGGCCAGAGGTCGGGGCCAAAGAATAAGGCGGGCAACAAGCACCAGAGAAGAATTCCAGTGAGGAAGGCGGCAAGGGCGCGGAAATTGCCCGATACCAGGAAGCAGATTGGTGCCAGCAGCATGAATTGCGGCTTGATGATGAGAAGGCTGGCGCTAAGCCCGGCAACGATTGGGCGTCGTTCCGCCAAGCCGAAGGCAAGCAGTTGCGATGCGGCCAGCAGGGCACCCGTTTGGCCGGTGGCGATGCAGTACAGGTTCGGCGGCGACAACAAACTCAGCACGATGGCGCGGGGAGACATGCCAACCCAACGCGCCGCCGCGGCGGCGGCCAAGTTGGTTCCGCCAAGCCAGACCAGGTAGGCTGTTTTTTGCGACAGCAGTGAGAGTGGGGCGGCAACCAGCAGGAATGACGGAGGATACAGGAATGGCCCAACATCCGCGCCGGCGGAAGCGGGAAGTTGCCCGCGGGCAATGGCGCCATTCGTCCAGTAACAGAGAAAATCCGGCGGCGTGGCGAAAACGGGGGCGCTGAAATGGGCGAGGAAGAGATTGCCGTAATAGCGCAGCGCGGTCACTTCGGCGAGCAGGAACGCCAGGACCAGTCCGATGGTTCCAAGATGCCGCATAGCGGGTGAGGTTGCCACGCTACAATCCCAAATCCAGCTGCGCGGTTTTCTTCTCCGCCCGCACCGCCACCTCGCCATCGGCGAAGCGCAGATTGAGCGCAGCACCCGGCGCAACCTTCGCCGCACTCGTCACCGGCGCGCCCTTCGCGTTCGTCACCAGGGCAAAACCACGCGCCAGCACGCGTTCGTAACTCACCGCTTCCAGCCTGGATGAAACGTTTTCCAGCCGCAGCCGCGCCTCGCGCAGCCGGCCGGGCAGGGGGGCGTCCAGCCGTTGCGCCAGCAGCCCCACCGTGCCGCGCCGCAGCGCAATTTCCGCGCCCGGATGCGTCAGCCGATAGCCCGCCGCGTCCAGCCGCTTCTGCCCCGCGCGCAGCAGATTGGGCAGGCCGTCCCGCAGTCGGCGCTCCAGCAGCTGCACATTGCCGCGCAACCGGAGCAAAACTCGCGCGGGTGCCGCAGCGCGAGGCGCTCCACCCGCGCCCGCGCTTGGCCGCCAGAAAATTCGGCAAGCGCCAGGGCCAGAGCGCTCGCGTGCGGTCATCCAGCCGCTGCCGCGCCGCTGCCCAGCATCGCGGGCAGGTCCGGCAGCTTGGCGCCGGCCTTGTCCAGCCCGGCGCGGCGCCAGCCCCATCAGCCGCGCTAGCGCGCCATCGAGCCGCGCCGCGCGCTGGGATGAGATCCGCCAGCAGCTCCAGCCGCGCGGGCACCGCCATTTCGGCGGCGGCGGTGGGGGTGGGGGCGCGGCGGTCGGCGGCGAAGTCGATCAGCGTCGTGTCCGTCTCATGCCCCACGGCGGAGATCAGCGGGATGCGGCTCGCCGCCGCCGCCCGCACCACGGCTTCGTCGTTGAAGGCCATGAGGTCTTCCAGGCTGCCGCCCCCGCGCGCCACGATCAGCACATCCGGCTGCGGCAGCTCCGGCGGCAGGGCGTTGAACCCGGCAATGGCGGCGGCGATCTTCTCCGCCGCGCCCTCGCCCTGCACCGGCACTGGCCAGAGCAGGATCGGGCGCGGGAACCGCCTGGCGATGGTCGTCTTGATATCCTGCAACACCGCGCCCTGGGCGGAGGTCACCACCCCCACCACGCGGGGCAGCATCGGCAGCGGGCGGCGGCGCTCGAACAGCCCCTCGCCCTGCAATTTCACCCGCAGCGCCTCGATGCGCGCCAGCAGCGCCCCGGCCCCGGCATATTCCAGCCGCTCGACGATGAGCTGGTACTCCGAGCGTTCCGGGTAGGAGGTCAGCTTGCCGGTGGCGATCACCTCGACGCCGTTCTCCGCCTTCAGCCCGACTCGCGGCACCACGCCCTTCCAGATGATGGCGCGGATCTTCGCCCCCTCATCCTTCAGCGCGAAATACTGGTGCCCCGAGCCGTAGGCCTTGAATTCCGTGATCTCGCCGCGCACCCGCACCCGGCCGAACGAGCCCTCCAGCGTGCGCTTCACCGCCCCGGCCAGCTCGGAGACCGAGAATTCCGGCGTGTTCTGTCCCATTTCACTCATGGCGCCAGACTATGATACAGCGCGCCCCGGTAACAGTAGGGGGCAGCACATGCGTGTATTGATCATCGGTTCCGGCGGGCGGGAGCATGCGCTGGCCTGGGCAATCGCCAAGAGCCCCCGGCTGAACAAGCTCTACTGCGCCCCCGGCAATCCTGGGACAGCTCAAATCGCGGAAAATGTGCTGCTGCGCACCACGGACATCCAGGGCATCGTGAATTTCGCCGTGGAGCACAAGATCGACCTCGTGGTGCCGGGCCCGGAAGCGCCGCTGGTGGCTGGCATCGCGGACGCGCTGGCGGCGGCGGGCATCGCCTGTTGCGGGCCTTCGGCTGCTGCCGCGCAGTTGGAGGGGAGCAAGAAATTCACCAAGGAAGTTGCCGAGGCCGCGCAAATCCCCACCGCGAAATGGGCCAGCTTCACCCACGCGCTGGAAGCGCATGAGTATGTCGAGGCCGTAGGCGCCCCGATCGTTATCAAGGCGGACGGCTTGGCTGCGGGCAAGGGCGTCGTCGTGGCGGTTACACCCGAGGAGGCCCATGAAGCCATCACCGCCATCATGGAGGACAGGGTGCACGGCGCAGCGGGTGCTCTGGTGGTCATCGAGCAATGCCTGGTGGGCGAGGAGATCTCGGTGTTCGCGCTTTGCGACGGCGAGGACGCGGTGTTCTTCGGCGCCGCCGCCGACCATAAGCGCGTGGGCGAGAACGACACCGGCCCGAACACCGGCGGCATGGGCGCGATCTTCAACCCGCCCTGGGCCACGCCGGAAGTGGTGCAGGCGAGCATGGACCAGATCATCCGTCCCGCGCTGAAGGAGATGGCCCGGCGCGGCACGCCGTTCCGCGGCTTCCTCTTTGCCGGGCTGATGGTCGAGGAGGATGGCCCGAAGCTGATCGAATTCAACGTCCGCTTCGGCGACCCGGAATGCGAGACAGTGCTGCCCATGCTGAAGAGCGACCTGCTCCCCGCGCTGCTGGCCGCCACCAACGGCACGCTGAAGGACGCCAAGGTGGAGTTCCACACCGGCAGCTCCGCCACGGTGGTGATGTGCGCCAAGGGTTACCCCGGCGCCTATGCCACGGGCTCGGAGATTTACGGGCTGGAAGAAGCTGGGCAACTGCCTGGGGCGAATATCTTCCACGCCGGCACCATGGCCGACCAGGGCGGCATCCTTGCCAATGGCGGGCGCGTGCTGGCAGTGAACGCCACGGGCGCGGATTTGCGCGAGGCGATCTCCCGCGCCTATGCGGTGGTGGATGCCATCGACTGGGAAGACGGCTTCTGCCGGAGGGATATCGGGAAGCGGGCGCTGTAGGGAACTTGTCAGCTACGGCTGTTTGCGACCCAAGGCGGGTGATCATACTCCCGCCCCGACTGTCCAAGATGCGGCCGGAACCGGAACGGCTGCATCGGAGTGTCCAACGGGAGCAACTGACATTCGCTCACGGAATTTATCGACAGCAGATGGCGCCAATGGCCTCTATTCCGTTGTGGTGTCCGCCCCCTGATTTAGCCCAAGGCTCGCTCGCCGGGTCCGCCTTTTCTTGAAGTTCCGCTCTGATCAGCGCTCGATTATCGCCAGAGCTTGGGTCAATGGCGCGCTGGACATCCGGACAAGCCCATCAAAAGGCGTTTGCAACTCCGCTGTCATCCGGATTCCGGAGCCGATGGAAACCGAGCTGAGGAAGAGCGCGGTGAGGACGGTTGCATTGCGAGGCGCAAACAAGCCAAAGCTGACGAAAATGATAACGAACCAGAGCATCGTTAACACGAGGAGAGGCCATGGGGATCTGCTCAAATCGTCCTGTCCCAGCTGCCATCGCGCCGACACCATAGTACCAGTCAGTGTAAGCGCCTGAGTCTGCAGCCAGGTTTGGCTGGCATTAGCGGGCGCGAGCGCTAGGACTTTGTCCTGCAACGTCTCCAGCGTGGCGATATTCGCGCTGTCCTCCAAATTGGTGGGCTGGCCGGATTTTTCCGGAAAGAAATCGTGAAGTTCCGCCGCCGTGTATTGTTGCAACAGCGCGCGGATATCTTGCGCCTGCGGTCCATAGCGCCGCAGCAAGCGGTCCAGGCTGATCGTATCCGCAGAGATTGTCGTCACCTCCTGCGACTTGGCAAGAAAGGATGAGTTGGCCGTTGATATAAGCAGGCTGACGACAAGGGCCGACATGGTCCCGACAATGGCAACCGATACGGAAACCACGCTTCTGGTTTCCTGGCTTAGGTGATGCTCGGGCAGAAAACGGGCCGCAATCATCGCCATAACCGCGCTGCCGAATAAAATCGTGATGATGATGGCACCGATCGGAACCGACCCCACGAAACTGCTCAAGATACGATTGCCTATGAATTACGGTGGCGGACAAGGCTAGCCTGTGCGCTAAAGCCTACCGAAGTGACCACGCTCCGTCAAAGTAAATGGACGCTTCGGGAAGATCTATGAAGCACTCTAATACCAACCGCGTTGATGGATGACCCATCCAGAACCGTCATTGCGAGCGTCACGCGAATGCGTGCATTCGCACGACGCGAAGCAATCCATCTCCGCGACATCGCTGGAAAAGATGGATTGCTTCGCTGCGCTCGCAATGACGGCAGAGAGTCATGCATCTCGCAAGCGGGTATAAACGGCGCGGATGGGCGCAATGAGCCATTGATAGCCTGGGTCTCCTACGACCGGTTTCCACCCCCCACCGATTCCCCTCTCAATTTACGGCAACCGCCGCCACGCCAACCGCCGCCAGCGCCGCCAGGCCATAAACCAGCCCCGCCGGGCCGAGCGTGCTCATTGCCGCACCCATCGCGGGCGGGGCAAAAATCCCGCCCAGCGTGTAGATCACCATGGCGAGCGACATCGCCCTGGCCAGCGCCACGCCGGAGAAGCGCGCGCCCAGCTTCACAATGCCCACGGTGAACAGCCCGCCCTGTGCCAGCCCCCATAGCGCCAGCACCGGCCACACCGCGCCGCCGCCCAGGCACAACGGCACTGCCGGGGGCAGGGCGATCATCACCACGCCCGTCACCAATTTCAGCGCGCGGCGGTTGAGCTTGTCGGCCAGCGCGCCGCATATAAAAGCCCCCGCCGCCACGCCCGTCTGGCACACCACCACCAGCATCGCCGCGCGGTGCAGCCCGGCGCCCAGTCCCAGCCCCATCACCGGCAGGAGGGAGAGGTTGCACGCCTCCGTCAGCCCCACCAGCCCGATGCCGATGAACGCCGCCAGCTCCGCCCGCAGCACCGTGGCGGTCTTCACAGCGCCCGGTTTTTCCGCAATGCCGCTTTGCTCCCGTCCGGCCACGGTGAGTAACAGCATGCCCAGCATCACCACCAACGCCGCGGCCAGGAACGGCACCCGTCCGGTGCTGCCGGTAAACGCCAGCACGCCCGGCCCGGCGGCCATGGAGCCGCTCAGCACCAGCTCATAGGCGCCGATCAGCCGCCCGCGCATGTGCTCCGGCACGCTGCCATTGATCCACGTATCCATGCCCGCCCAGCGCAGCCCCAGGGAAGCGCCGAGCAGCAAGCAGAGCACGCTCCATAGCGGCACGGCGCGCGTGGCGGCGAAGCCCAGGAACACGAGCACAGAGATGCCCATGCCGGTGAGCACCATGCGCTGCAGGCCGAGCCGGTGCATCAGCTTGGGGATGAAGCCGGAGACCAGCAGCAGCCCCACCCAGGGCAGGCCAGAGATCACGCCGACCCAGGCGTCGCTCACCCCCTCCGCCCGCAGCGAGACGGAGAGCAGCGGCAGGAACATCCAGAACGACCCCGCCGAGAAGAATGACGAGGCGGTGGCGAGCAGCAGCCGGTAGGGCATGGTGTTACGCCGCCAGGGCCTGGGCTTTCACCAGCCGGGCGAAGGCGCCCTCCCTGGCGAGCAGTTGCTCATGCGTGCCGCTTTCCACCGCCTGGCCGTCGGCCATCACCACGATCAGGTCGGCATCGCGCACGGTGGAGAGCCGGTGCGCCACCACGATGGTGGTGCGCCCCTGGCGCAGCCGGGTGAGCGCCGCCTGCACCAGCGCCTCGCTCTCGGTGTCCAGCGCGCTGGTGGCTTCATCGAGCAGCAATATGCGCGGGTTGCGCAATATGGCGCGGGCGATGGCCACGCGCTGGCGCTGCCCGCCCGAGAGGCGCTGGCCGTTCACCCCCACGCGGGTGCCGAGCTTGTCCGGCATGTCCTTCACGAAGCCGCAGGCCGCCGCCTCGGCCGCCGCCCACACCTCGTCCGGCGAGGCATCGGGCCGCCCGAAGCGGATATTGGCGCCGATCGTGTCGTCGAACAGCAGCGCGTCCTGGCCGACATAGGCGATGGAGGCGCGCAAGGACGCCAGCGTCACATGGGAGATATCCGCGCCGTCGATGAGGATGCGCCCGGCGCTCGGCGTGTACAGGCGCGGGATCAGCGCCAGCGCGGTGGACTTGCCGGCCCCCGAGCTGCCGACCAGCGCCAGCGTCTTGCCGGGCGCCGCGGTGAAGGAGAGGTTCTTCAGCCCCGGACGGCCATCGGGGTAGGTGAAGGCGACGGTCTCGAACACCACCTCGCCCGGCCCGGCGGGCAGCGGGGTGGCGCCGGGGGCGTCGGCGATTGCCGCGGGTTCGTCGATGACCGCGAACACGCGCACCAGCCCGGCGAGACCCTCCTGCATGGCGGCGTTCATCGTGCCCAGGGCGCGCAGCGGCCTTGCCGCCATCAGCAGCGCCGAGACAAAGCCCATGAAGCTACCGGGCGGCACGCCGCGCCACCCCTCGAAGCCGATGACCAGCGCCACGGCGGCGCCCGCGAGAACCTCCAGCATCGGGTCCAGGCGCGAGCGCACGCGGGTCATGCGGATCAGCGCGGCGTAGAGGCCGCCGAAGGTCTTTTCGGCCCGCTGCATCTCGTGCGCCTCCAGCCCGTAGGCGCGCACGGTACGGGCCTGGGCGAAGCTCTCGTTCAGCATCGCCGCCGCCACGCCCATGGTCTCCTGCATGCCGCCCGAAGCCCGGCGCAGGCGCCGGCCGATCTTCCCCACTGGCACCGCCGCCGCCGGAAACAGCACGGCAGCGGCCAGGCTCAGCTTCCAGTCGATGGAAATCATCGTCGCGACCAGCCCGACCACGGTGGCGGCATCGGCCAAGGTATTCACGGCGCGGGTCATGGCCTCGCGGATCACCGTGGCATCGGTGGTGAAGCGCGCCGCGAGCTGAGCCGGGGCCTCGCGCTCCACCCTCGCCAGGGCGGCGTTGGTGAGATGCCCGAACATGGCGTTCTGCAGGCGCCGGATGGTCAGCAGCACCATGTCCTGCGTCAGCACCGCCTGCAGGTACATCGAGCCGCCGCGCACCGCCGCCACCGCCGTCATCAGCAGCGGCACCTGGTAGAGGATGCGCGGGTCCTTGCGCGAGAACATGGTGAAGGCCCAGTCGATCAGCGCCGGGTACAGCGCCGTGGCGCCCGCCATCACCAGCGTCGTCACCACGATCAGGGCGATCCGGCCCTTGTAATATTGCACATGGTCATGCCAGAGGCGGCGTATCAGGGCGGGGGTGGAGGCGTGCTCGGTCATGGCGCCGTGGTTAAGCACAGTTTTGGGTTGCGGCGAAATGCGCTAAGCCGGAGGCCATGGACACCATCTACAAGGGCGACCTCGCCTCCAAACGCGGCCGCCGCAACGCCTGGATCGACGCGTTGTTCATCGACCATGCCATCTTCCGGCTGGTCTGGACGAACTTTGCCGCCGTCGAGCCGGGCGTGCTGTACCGGTCCAACCACCCCACGCCGGGCAACCTCGCCGCCTTTACCCGCAAATTCGGGTTGCAATCGCTGATCAACCTGCGCGGCCAGGCGAAAAACGGGTCGGACGCGCTCACGCGCGACACGGCGCAGCGCCTGGGGCTGGATTTCTACGACATGGCGTTTGAGTCACGCGGCGTCCCGCACAAGGACCGCATCCTGCGCTATGCCGACATCATCGCCCATATGCGGGCGCCGGCGCTCATCCACTGCAAATCGGGGGCGGACCGCGCCGGGCTGGCAGCCGGGCTGTTCGTGCTCATCCGGGGTGGCACGGTGGAGGAGGCGCTGAAGCAGCTCTCGTTGCGCTTCGGCCATATCAGGCAGGCCAAAACCGGTATCCTCGACGAGTTCTTCCGCCTCTACCAGCGGACAGGGGAAGGCAAGAAGCCGTTCCTCGACTGGGTGCGCGAGGATTACGACGAGAACGCGCTGCGCGCCGCCTTCAAGGCCGGCAAGGTGGCGGAGTTCATCAACGCGGCGGTGCTGAGGCGCGAATAACCCGCGCCGTCATTGCGAAACCGCGCGCGGACGAAGCAATCCATCTTAACCAAAGCAGGCTGTAGGATGGGTTACGCTTACGCTCCACCCATCCTATCTTGCTATTTTGCTTGAACCTGAGCGAGCTTTTAGGCCGCGATCTTCATGTCGTGCTTGAGTTCGATGCTGTGCCTGATCAATCGGCGCGTCCGCTCGACAAAGGCGAGTTTATCCGCAAGGCAGCTCTCCAGAAGCACGCCGATGCCGAAATGATCCGTTACGTCGGCCATCGCGATCAGCGCCATATACTCGGCGATGCGCATGTGAATCACTTGGTTGGCTTTGGCCAGGGCAAAGAGCGCCTTTGCCGTCGGAGACTGGATCTCGGCAATTTCACGTCGGAAATCCTCGAGGAAGACATCCTGCAGACGTCCCGTGGATTGAATGGGTTTTTCGCCGATAAGTTTGAAGCACCGGTCGAGTGTACTGAGGGTTTTATCCTGGAGGAAGGCACGAGACTGCAAGGCTTCCTTGATGTTTGGATCGTTCGTGGCCTCACTCAGCTCCTCGTAGATTTTTGTCGTATGCTCGGTCCGCTGCCGGACGTCGCTTAACATTTTCACGAATAGTTCCTTGGCATTATTCACGGGCATCGAATATTTCCTTCCTGAAGTGGGATTGCCAACCCGGAGCATTCGAAGCGGGGTTGGAGAGTGAGATCGCTTCTATCCACCAACCGAATTGATATTATTATATTAATTTCCACCAGTTATTAATGGTGGCGTGGCGTCATTATCACTAACGCCGCGACGTTATGCATACACGAAACTTTGAAAACACGCCACTAAACTATCATCAATGAATATCAACCGATATTTCCCAGCTGAGCGGCTGACCCGTGCCCATGGAGAAAAACTAGCGGCATTTTGAGGGCGCGAGAATGGCGAAGCTGTCATTTTTTCTCCCCTGGGGGTTATCGCAGTGTGCCAGATACATGTTACTGGAAAATATCGCCCGCAATGAGCGTTACTCCGTTCGTCAGGTTGTCAGAATTGGTCGCCTGACCGTGCAGCCAATGCTGCTCTGGACAGCGTTCCTTTATCAAGCAGTGGGGCACGATCTATATTTATTTAACATGACATCTGTCCGCCGTCATGTTTAGCTTTCCGGAACAATCACAGGAGTTCGGCCTGATGATCCGTTACAATCTGCGGTTAATCGTTGCCGGAGGATTTCTGGCATTAACATCCCTGCAAGCTAATGCTGCCACATGTGCGAACGGCGTCTATAATGCCGGATGCGTTGGTCCCAACGGGGCGGTCGGCGTTCATAAGTCCCCGCCGCCGGTTTACAGGCCGCCAACATATGCTCACCCGCCGTCAACAGTCACCTGCGTGAACGGCGTCAATCGTGCGGGATGTGCTGGGCCAAATGGCGCGGCGGTCGCTCGCAAGCCCTATTGAGGCCTGAGATGATTGCTCTATCCGCTTCCCCGCTGGGCGCGGTCAGGCTCTCATCAATAAGTTAGAGGGCGATTCACGTATCAGGCTGAGCCATGTCTGGCTCAGCCTGATACGATTGCACTCTAGCCCTGCGGCGCCGTGGTGGGTTTCGCCGCCTTCTTCAGCACTGCGTTGCTCACCACCTGCTGGATGCCGCTCGCGGCTTCCTGCGTGGCGGCGGCGGCGACATCGCCCCAGTACGGTGTGATGTTGGTCGGGTCGAGGTCGTGGATCTGCGTCACCTGTCCCGCAATGCGCCCATTGCCGTCGCGCACCACCCAGTCCAGTTCCACCTGGACCTGCCCGCCCGTATCAGGCTTGCTCTTCACCGTGCAGGTCACGGTGAAATCCGCGTCCTTCGCGTCATTGGCTAGCACGCCATCCGGTCCGGGCAGGCTGCGCTTCAGGTTCAGCGGCAGGGAGGTGTCGCCATCGCCCGGCGCGCCGCTCACCGTGCCCACGAAAATCCGCGGCGGCCGGTTCTCCAGCGAGTCCGGGTTGCTCTGCTGGATTTGCGCGTTGATCGTCGCCAGTGTCTTGGAGAGGGGCGCCGCATCCGCCGCCGCCGCCGCGCTCAACGTCGAGGCGTCGCCGCTCGTCCAGGCCTGGGCGGGCACGGGGGCGCCGTCCTGATGACCGTATTCCTTGCCATCCGGCCCGGTGATGACATAGGTCGGCGTCACCGTATCGCCGTTCTGCCGGGCGCTGATGGCAAGCCGCCAGCTCCGCTTGCCCCCCGCGCCAGTCACGGTGGGCACGTCGTAATTCACCAGCGCCGAGGCCAGATCGCCCGCGTAGGCCGTGGCGGATTTGTCATCCAGCAGGGCCGATTTCGGCACCGGCACCATCAGCACCGGGGCAGGGGGGATGGCGAGCTTCGCCGCTACCGGGCCGGGGTTGCCGTAGAAAGGCTCGGGCAGCGTGCCGCAGGCGGCCAGCAGCAGCGGCAGGAGTAGCGCGGCGCGCCTCATGCGCGGATCACCGAGATCTGGTGCCCGGTCGCCGCCTCGCCGCGCAGCGTCTTGCGCCGGTAGGAGAAGAATTCCTGTTCCAGGGCGCAGGTATCCAAACCGAGCGCCTCTGCCTTCACGCCCGCGGCGTGCAGCCGCGCCGTGCAGTAGCCCGGCAGGTCGAACCACCAATGCCCGGGGCGGCCGGCGGTGAAGAAGCGCGCATCCGCCGCATGGCGCGCCAGCACGGCATCGCGCATATCCGCGCCCACCTCGTAGCTCGCCTGGCCGATGCAGGGGCCGATGACGGCCTTGATGTCCCGCGCGCCGAGGTTGCGCATCGCCAGCACCGTGGCCTCCAGCACCCCGGCCAGGGCGCCGCGCCATCCGGCATGCGCCGCGCCCACCACGCCATCGGCGCAGAACAGCACGGGCGCGCAATCGGCGGTGATAACCCCCAGCGCCAGGCCCGGTACATTTGTCACCAGTGCATCCGCCGCTGGGCCGGCACCTTCCGCCCAGGGCTCGCGCACCGTCACCACGCCGTCGCCATGCACCTGCTTCAGCCCGAGCAGATGCTCGCGCGCAACGCCCATCGCCGCCGCCACCCGCGTGCGGTTCTCGCGCACATGCGCCGGGTCATCGGAGGAGAAACTGCAATTCAGGCTGGCATACAGCCCGGTGGACACGCCACCACTGCGCGTGAAGAAGCCGTGTTTCGCCTTGAGTGACCCGGTGAAGAATTCCGTCATGCGAAACCCGGTAGAACGGGCAGGCTCTCAGGGCAAACAACAATTGCTTTAAACAGGCTGCCCATGGCCTCGGGCGCGGTCAGGCGCTGCACGGCGAGCTTCAGGTCCGCCGCCTTGTCCGGGTGCCGCTGCGCCAGCACGTCGCTGCGCTGATACAGCCCGAGCGCGGTGAGGAAGGCGTTCTGCTTCACCGGCCCCTGTGCATTCACAACGGCTTTTATCGCCCCGAAATCGACATGCGCGGTGATGTCCGCCTCGCCGGGATGCGCCAGCGGGTCGGCATATTCACAGTCGCGGATGGCCTGCACGCTCTCGCCCGGGGCCGAGCGCAGCGGCCCGTAATCGATGAACAGCCCCACCGCGCCGCGCGCCGCGAGCTTCTGGCAGAATTCCAGCGCAGCCTCGTTCACCTCCCGCACGCTGCCCACCGGGTCGTCGGGCAGGGGATAGTCCGTGGGCAGGTCCACATATTCGCCATCCTGCACGTAGCGTTCCATCCATCCGGCTTGGCCGCGGACGAATTGCCGCACGGGAAGGGCGTCGAGGAACTCATTGGCCAGCAGGATCATCGGCCCCGGGGGGATGCTGTCCAGGGAGTCGTGCCACCTGGCCTGCGGCACGCGCTTCGCCTGCTCGGCCCGCAGCGCCGGTGAAGTTTCGATGAAATGCACGCTCGGCGCGTTCCACACCCGCAGCGCATCCGCCATCAGCACGCCGCGTCCCGGCCCGGCTTCCACCAGCAGCACGTCTTCCGGCGCGCCCAGCATCTGCCAGACGATCTTCGCCCAGGCGCCGAGCAACTCGCCGAAAACCTGCGTCAGCTCCGGCGCGGTGACGAAATCGCGGGTGAAGGTGCCGCGCGCGTAATACGCGGCATTCGCCCGGGCCATGAAATGGTCGAAGCGTTCAGGCTGCACGTTTGCGCAACGCATAGGCCATCATCCCCGCGCCGATGAGGATCATCGGCACCGAGAGGACCTGCCCCATGGTGGTGCCGAATGGCAGGAAGCCAAGGAAGGCATCCGGCTCGCGGAAACATTCGCTGACAATGCGCGCGGTGGCGTAGCAGATGAGGAACAGCCCGGTGAGCGCGCCCGCATGCGCCCGCAGCCTAGCCGAACGCACGGCCAGGATCATGATGAGAAACAGCATCACGCCTTCCGTCGCCGCCTCGATCAGCTCGGACGGATAGCGCGGCGCCAGCGTGCCGGATTGCGGGTACACCACCAGCACCGGGAACCAGCGGCCCTCGGCCACCCGGCCCCATAGCTCGCCATTGATGAAGTTGGCGCAGCGGCCGAGGAACAGCCCAATCGGCACGCAGACGGAAATCCGGTCGGCGAAGCGCAGCATGTTGATGCCATTCTTCAGGCTGAACCAGGCGATGGCGATCGATACGCCAATGAACCCGCCATGCGAGCTCATGCCCCCGCGCCAGACGGCGATGATGTCGATGGGGTGGGTGAGGAGTTGGCCCAGGGTCTCCTGGTGGAGCTGGTAGAACAGCACATAGCCGATCCGCCCGCCCAGGATCACGCCCAGCACCGCCCAGGTGAGGAAGTCGTCCACCTGCGCCGTGGTTGCCGCCACGGGCTCCAGTGCCACCAGCTTGCGCGCCAGCCACCAGCCGAGCAGCAGCCCCGTGATGTAGGCGAGCGCATAGTAGTGCACGGCGAAGGGCCCGATGCTGACCAGCACGGGCGAGAAATTGGGCCAGGTGAAGATCATCAGCGATACGGGTCCGGCTGGAGCAAATGGTTCTGGATATAGGCGGTCACGCCCTGCTCCAGCGTATGGAACTCGTGGTTGAAGCCGATCCCGCGCAGCCGGTCCATCTTGGCGGCGGTGAAGGACTGGTACTGCCCGCGCAGGTTCTCCGGCATGTCGATGAACTCGATCCGCTCCTCCACCCCGTTCGCCGCGCATACCGCGCGGGCGAGGTCGGCATAGGAGCGGGCGATGCCGGTGCCGAGATTGTAGATGCCCGAGAGTTGCGGCGCGTTCAGGAGGAATTGCAGTCCCGCCACCACATCGTCGATATAGATGAAGTCGCGCTTCTGCTCGCCATCGGGAATATCCGGCCGGTCGGACTTGAACAGCCGCGCCGGGCCGCCCGCCTTCACCTCGTCATGCTTGACCTTCACCACCGAGATCATCTTGCCCTTGTGATACTCGTTGGGGCCGTAGACGTTAAAGAACTTCACCCCGGCCCAGTTCGGCGGCATGTGGGCGTGCTCCTTGTTCTGCTGCGCCACCCAGAGGTCGAAGGCGTGCTTGCTCCAGCCATACAGGTTCAGCGGCCGCAGCTTGTGCAGGTAGTCGAGCGACATGTCGTCATCGAACCCGGCCGAGCCATCGCCATAGGTGGCGGCGGAGGAGGCATAGATGAAGCGCACCCTGCGCGCTGCGCACCAGGTCCAGAGCTTCTGGCTGAGCATGAAATTGGTCTGCCAGACCAGGTCCGCATCCGTCGCCGTGGTTGCGGAGATGGCGCCGAGATGCACGATGGCCGTCAGCCGCATGTCATGCTCGAGGAATGCGTCAAGCTCCTCCGGGCGCAGCACCGTGGCCGGAGGGTGGCTGTAGAAATTCCGCCACTTGCTGCCTTCATGGCCAAGCCAGTCGGAAATAATGACGTCCTGCCCCGCCGCGACTAGCGCCGCGTGGAGATTGGACCCGATAAACCCTGCGCCACCCGTGACCAATATCATGCGACGGGTTATATGGAGAACCACCACAACAGAGAAGGCCCGCCCGATGACCGAACGCCCGAAATTTTTCGACGACCTGGCAGGTGTCGCCGGCGGCGCGATTTCCGCCCTGGCTGGCTTGCGCGAGGAGATCGCCTCCCTGGTTCGTGCCCGGGTTGAGGAGGCTGTGCGCCGGCTGGACCTGGTGAAGCGCGAGGAGTTCGAGGCCATGGCCGAGCTCGCGCGCCGCGCGAAGGCCGAGGTGGAGGCGCTGGAGCACCGTGTCGCCGTGCTTGAGGCTGGCAACCCCGAGCGCTACACGCCGGACGACATTACGGGCTGAGCAGCGTCGCAGCCGCCGGAGCCCGCCGCTGCCGATAGGTCAGCATTAACGTCCGTTAATGAAGTTCCCGCGAAGTTTATTGGAACCTCAGGTGGAAACGCGCGATGTTGTTCTCAACGGGAAGCGGAGTGTCCCGTTTGGCGGAGTGAGAAAAACAATGAGCATTACGCTTATCTTTCCGTGTCTTGCCGCGTTCCGCGCGGGCCGGGTTGCCCTGGGGTTGTTGATGCTGGCCATGCAGCTCAGCATTGTGCTTTGGCCCGCAGCGATACGCCGGGCGAAAGGGCTTTTCCATGAGCACCGGATACAGGCGCTGCTAGATCAAATCTCCGTGAATTATGCGCGTCAGCCACACGAAAAAACGCGCCGGTTCGGGGAGGGGGATGCGGGCGCTTCCATACCCGAAATGGTTGCTTAAAAAGCATTTTTGTACCGATTTTTTTACTGTGTATCCTGTTTTAAGGCGAATTGCCGCTTTCCAAGGTAAAAAGTTAACATAAAATTTGATCGTGAATTTTTTAAGAATCAATAGGTTTTACAGCTTTTCTTAGGGCTGATCGAGGGCTTAATTTTCCGAATGCCTGTCCCAATTTTTACATGGGTTACGCTGCAAAGATGTTGATTTAGAACCGTTTTCATCGCGATTTCGTGAACGTTTCGATGGTGATTTGAGCGATAAAAATCTTGACGAAAAGTTGCTCCCACGACAAACATCACGCGGTATTTCAGGAGTTTGCCATGAAGTCCTTCAATTTGGCTAAGTTTCTGCCTTGTGCGGTCTTCTTCGCCAATGGCCGGACTGTTTTAGGCGTCGCCACCCTGCTCATGCAGGCAACTCTTGTGCTCTGGCCCGTGGCCAGCCGCTGGGCCTTCCAGCTGGAGGAGCGCATTGGGATCGAGACGCTGCTGGATGAACTCTCCGAGGTCCATGGCGCCACGGCGCGCCTGTTCGGCGGCCCGGTCGAGAGCGTCGGCCAGCTCGCCTGAATTTCTTCCCGCCTGAGGCCATGCCCGCTCCGCTCATGGATGCAGCGGCCTTTGTCCAGGCTCATACCGAACTCGCTCCGGCCGTCCTGGTGCCGGACATCAAGCTCCACCTCGCCACCGAACTGACGCCGCTCTGGCAGGCGACCGAAGAATTCTTGCAGCGGCATGGCATGGCGCCGCCCTTTTGGGCCTTCGCCTGGCCGGGCTCCGAGGCCCTGGCGCTGCACATCACGCAAAACCCCGAACTGGTGCGCGGCAAGCGCGTGCTGGATTTCGCCGCCGGCTGCGGGCTCGCGGCACTTGCCTGCGTGCGCGCCGGCGCGGCCCATGTCGAGGCGGCGGAGATCGACAAGCTGGCCGCCGCCGCCATGCGCCTGAACGCCGCCGCCAATGGGCTCGGGTTGGAGGTACTCCTGGGAGACATCGTCGGCACGCCCTGCCGGTGGGATGTCATTCTCTGCGGGGATGTCTGCTATGAAGAGCCGATGACCCGCCACATCCTTCCGTGGCTCGCGGCGTGCGCGAGGCAGGTCCCGGTGATCATCGCGGATCCTGGCAGGAAATACCTTCCTTCGGCCCGTGGCAAGGCTTTGGCGGCGATCAAGGTGCCGACCAGCCTTGAGCTGGAGGACACCCAGCAACGCATTGTTACGTTGTTTCAGCTGCCCCCTGAATAGGTTATACGGTTTGACGTGAAAGCGTTGACCGTGCCCGTGCCCGGGACTAAGCACCTGCACAAAATTGCTTAAACGACCGGATTGAAAGGTTTCCTATGAAGGATGTCCGCGAAGCCCTGATGGTAGGGCGCAACTCGGAGGGCAAGCTGGTGCGCCGGCCGCTGTCCCCGCATTTGCAAGTGTATAAGCCGCAAATCTCCTCCGCAACCTCGATCTTCCACCGCATCACCGGCGTCGCTTTGAGCGCCGGAACTATTTTGCTGGTGGCTTGGCTGGTTGCCGCCGCGGCGGGTGACGTCGGCCTTCTCCGTGGTTCAGGCCATTTTCGCGTCCTGGATCGGCATGCTTGTGCTGTTCGGCTTCACGCTGGCGCTGTTCTACCATTTCTGCAACGGCATCCGGCACCTGTCCTGGGATGCCGGCAAGGGCTTCGACCTGCCGACCATGCACCGCACCGGCAAGCTGGCTATCGCCGCCGCCGTCGTTCTCACCGTGGCCTTCTGGGCCATTGCCTTCCTCGTTGGATGAAGCACATGAGCAAGGATACCTCCCCCTCCGTCCATATCATGCGCAGCCCGCTGGGCCGCGCCCGCGGCCTGGGTGCCGCCAAGCACGGCTCCGCGCATTGGTGGGCCGAGCGCGCCACCTCCGTCGCGCTGCTGCCGCTGTCGCTGTACTTCGTGGTCTCCGTGCTGATCCTGAAGGGCGCGGACCACGCCGCCATGGCCGCCTACATGGGCGAGCCCTGGAACGCCGTGCTGTTCCTGCTGCTTATCTTCACGATGTTCTCCCATGTGTCGATGGGTCTGCAGGTCGTGATCGAGGACTATGTGCGCGATGACGCGAAGCGCCTCCTGACGCTGCTGGTCGTCAAGGGCGGGGTCTGGTTCCTGGCGCTCGCCGCTGCCGTCTCCGTCCTTAAACTCGCCTTCTCGTAACGGAATCCTGCGAACATGAACGCGATCTCCAAACCTTCTTACGGCGCCTACAACATCGTCGACCACACCTATGACGTGGTGGTGGTCGGCGCCGGCGGCTCCGGCCTGCGCGCCACCCTCGGCATGGGCGCCGCCGGTCTGAAGACCGCCTGCATCACCAAGGTGTTCCCCACCCGCAGCCACACCGTCGCGGCGCAGGGCGGCATCGGCGCCTCGCTCGGCAACATGGGCGAGGACGACTGGCGCTGGCACATGTACGACACCGTGAAGGGGTCGGACTGGCTGGGCGACCAGGACGCCATCGAATACATGTGCCGCGAGGCGGTGCCGGCGGTCTACGAGCTGGAGCATTTCGGCGTGCCGTTCAGCCGCACCGAAGACGGCAAGATCTACCAGCGCCCGTTCGGCGGCCACATGAAGGAATACGGCAAGGAGCCGGCCATGCGCGCCTGCGCCGCCGCCGACCGCACCGGCCACGCCATCCTGCACACGCTCTACCAGCAGAGCCTGAAGCACGACGTCGAGTTCTTCGTCGAATATTTCGCCCTCGACCTGATCATGGACGAGGAAGGCGCCTGCCGCGGCGTCATGGCCTGGTACCTGGAGGACGGCACCATCCACCGCTTCCGCGCCCAGATGGTGGTGCTGGCCACCGGCGGCTACGGCCGCGCCTTCCTGTCCTGCACCTCGGCCCACACCTGCACCGGCGACGGCAACGGCATGGTGCTGCGCGCCGGCCTGCCGATGCCAGGACATGGAGTTCGTGCAGTTCCACCCGACCGGCATCTTCCCCGCCGGCTGCCTGATCACCGAGGGCGCGCGCGGCGAGGGCGGCTACCTGACCAACTCCGAGGGCGAGCGCTTCATGGAGCGCTACGCGCCGACGGCGAAGGACCTGGCCCGCCGCGACGTGGTGTCGCGCTCGATGACCATCGAGATCAACGAGGGCCGCGGCTGCGGTCCGAACAAGGACCACATCCTGCTGCACCTGGAGCATCTCGGCGCCGACATCCTGCACGAGCGGCTGCCGGGCATCTCCGAGACCGCCACGCGTGTTCGCCGGCGTGGACGTGACCAAGGAGCCGATCCCGGTGCTGCCGACCGTGCACTACAACATGGGCGGCATCCCGACGAACTATCACGCCGAGGTGCTGCGCCCGACCGCCGGAGAACCCGGACGCGGTGGTGCCGGGCCTGATGGCGGTGGGCGAGGCGGCCTGCGTCTCCGTGCATGGCGCCAACCGCCTGGGCACCAACTCGCTGCTCGACCTCGTGGTGTTCGGCCGCGCCGCCGGCGCACCGCGCCGCCGAGATCGATCAAGCCGGGCGCCAGCCAGCCGCCGCTGCCGGCCGAGCGCCGGCGAGGCCTCGCTGGACCGCTTCGATCGCGACCCGCCACGCCAAGGGCGGCACGCACGGTGGCGGAGCTGCGCGACCAGCATGCAGCGCACCATGCAGGCCCATGCCGCGGTGTTCCGCAACACCAAGACCCTGACCGAGGGCGTGGAGAAGATGCAGCAAGCTGTGGAGCGGCCTGGCCGGACATGACGGTGTCCGACCGCAGCGCTGATCTGGAACACCGACCTGATGGAGGCGCTGGAGCTGCAGAACCTGATGGGCAACGCCATGGCCACCATGGTCGGCGCGGAGGCCCGCAAGGAAAGCCGCGGCGCCCAGGCGCATGACGACTATCCCGAGCGCGACGACCACGAACTGGATGAAGCACACCGCTCGCGCATGGTGCGACGAGAATGGCGAGGTCACGCTCGACTACCGTCCGGTGAAGATGCAGACGCTGACCAACGAGGTGTCCGTGTTCCCGCCGAAGAAGCGCGTGTACTAAGGAAGGGGAGCAGAACACATGGCTGAATTTACGCCTGCCCGCGAACTCGAAGATCGGCGAGGGCAAGACCTACAAGGCGCCAGCCGGCGCCAAGCGCGTCAAGGCGTTCAAGATCTATCGCTGGAACCCGGATGACGGGAAGAACCCGCGTCATCGACACCTACGAGATCGACCTCGACGACTGCGGTCCGATGGTGCTGGACGCGCTGATCAAGATCAAGAACGAGATCGACCCCACGCTGACCTTCCGCCGCTCCTGCCGCGAGGGCATCTGCGGCTCCTGCGCGATGAACATCGACGGCGACCAACACGCTGGCCTGCCTGAAGCCGATCGAGGAGGTGAAGGGCGCGGTGAAGATCACCCCGCTGCCGCACATGCCGGTGGTGAAGGATCTGGTGCCCGACCTGACCCAGGCCTACGCGCAGTTGCGCTCCATCGAGCCCTGGCTGCAGGCCGAGACGGCCGCCGCCGCCGGACGCCGAGCGCCTGCAGAGCCAAGGAGGAGCGCGCCAAGCTCGACGGGCTGTGGGAGTGCATCCTGTGCTTCTGCTGCTCCACCTCCTGCCCGAGCTACTGGTGGAACGGCGACCGCTACCTCGGCCCGGCGGTGCTGCTGCAGGCCTATCGCTGGATCGCCGATTCCCGCGACGAGGCGACCGGCGAGCGGCTGGATGCGCTGGAGGACCCGTTCAAGCTCTATCGCTGCCACACCATCATGAACTGCACCCAGACCTGCCCGAAGGGCCTGAACCCGGCCAAGGCGATCGGCGAGATCAAGCAGCTGATGCTGGAACGCCAGGGCTGATTTCCGCCCCGGACCCTGCGAAAAGCCCGGCTCATGCCGGGCTTTTTTTGTTAAGTGGCAGATATTCCACGGAGTTTGGATGATTAACCGGATTCTGGTTAATTTTTATACCTTAATAAAGCTGTCATGCCCGGCTCGCTCGCGGATGTGCCACGTTGCCCGGCCGCGGCGTGCGGACAGTCTTGCTGTATGATCGGTTAAATCGATTATATGAACAAAAAAAATCAATTTTACCGAATTTATGAAGCGAGCTAGAAGCACTTCCGTTGAGACCCAAACATACTCGAAGGAGTAATATTTTATGTCGTTGATCAACACGGAAGTTAAACCCTTCACCGCCCAGGCGTTCAAGAGCGGCCAGTTCGTGACCGTCACGGAAGCCGATCTTAAGGGCAAGTGGTCCGTCGTCTTCTTCTACCCGGCCGACTTCACCTTCGTTTGCCCGACCGAGCTTGAGGACCTGGCCGACAACTATGCCGAGTTCCAGAAGCTGGGCGTGGAGATCTACGCCGTGTCCACCGACACGCATTTCTCCCACAAGGCGTGGCACGACACCTCTGAGGCGGTGAAGAAGATCGGCTACTTCATGGTCGGCGACCCGACCCAGGTGATCAGCCGCAATTTCGAAGTGCTGATCGAGGCCGCCGGTCTGGCCGACCGCGGCACTTTCGTGATCGACCCGAACGGCGTGATCCAGATCGTCGAGGTCAATGCCGGTGGCATTGGCCGTGACGCCTCGGAGCTGCTGCGCAAGGTGAAGGCCGCGCAGTATGTCGCCACTCACCCGGGCGAGGTCTGCCCCGCCCATTGGCACGAGGGCGAGAAGACGCTGAAGCCGTCCCTCGACCTGGTCGGCAAGATCTAAGACCTTCCCAGACGCCCCCCGCCGGTTGCGCCGGCGGGGGAACCGGATACCTGCGCGCCCTCGCCCTGCGCTCTCCGCCCGGCAGGCCGCGCGATCTGTTAGAAAATTGGAGCCGCTATGTTGGACGACAGCCTGAAAGGCCAGTTGAAGGCCTATCTCGCCCGCGTTTCCGTGCCGTTGGAACTGGTGGCGACACTCGATGACAGCGCGCTTTCTGCCGAGATGCGCGGATTGCTGGAAGATATCGCCGCGCAATGCGACAAAACCGCCCTGCGCTATGACGGCGCCGACAAGCGCGTGCCCGCCTTCGAGATCCGCCGCGTGGGCGCCGCTCATGGCGTGCGCTTCGCCGGGTTGCCGATGGGGCATGAATTCACCTCTCTGGTGCTCGCCCTTCTGCAGACCGGCGGGCATCCGCCGAAAGTGGAGCCGGAGATCATCGAACAGATCAAGGCGCTGCCGGGTCCGTATCATTTCGAGACCTATTTCTCGCAATCCTGCCAGAGCTGCCCGGATGTGGTGCAGGCGCTGAACCTGATGGCGATTCTGAACCCGCACATCACCCATACAGCCATCGACGGCGCCGCCTTTCACGCGGAGGTTGAGGCGCACAAAATGCTGGCGGTGCCCACCGTGTTTCTCAATGGCGCCGAGTTCGGCTCGGGGCGGATGAGTATCGAGCAGATCCTAGCCAAGATTGATATCGGCGCCGCAGCGCGCGAGGCGGAGAAGCTGGCGGCCAAGGGCGTGTTCGACGTGCTGGTGGTTGGTGGCGGCCCGGCCGGTGCCGCGGCGGCGATCTACGCCGCGCGCAAGGGCATCCATACCGGCGTGGTGGCGGAGCGCTTCGGCGGGCAGGTGCTGGACACGGTGGGCATCGAGAATTTCATTTCCGTCCAACATACCGAGGGCGCGAAGCTGGCTTCGGCCCTGGAAGCGCATACCCGCGAATATGGCGTGGACATCATGAAGGGCCACACGGCGGAGAAGATCGTGCCGCCGAGCCAGCCGGGTGGGCTGTTCGGGGTGCAGGTGGCCGGGGGCGCGGTGCTAGAGGCAAAAACCCTGGTGCTTTCCCCGGGCGCGCGCTGGCGCCAGATGGACGTGCCCGGCGAGGACGAGTACCGCAACAAGGGCGTGGCCTACTGCCCGCATTGCGATGGCCCGCTGTTCAAGGGCAAGCGCGTGGCGGTGATCGGCGGCGGCAATTCCGGCGTCGAGGCGGCGATCGACCTCGCTGGGCTCGTCTCCCATGTCACGCTCATCGAGTTCGACAGCCAGCTGCGCGCCGATGCAGTGCTGCAGGCCAAGCTGAGGAGCCTGCCGAACGCCACGATCATCGTCTCCGCCAAGACCACCGAGGTGCATGGCGATGGCGAGAAGGTTGTCGGCCTGTCCTACGAGGACCGGGTGAGCGGCGAAATCCACCGGTTGGCGCTGGAGGGGATCTTCGTGCAGATCGGGCTGATGCCGAACAGCGAGTGGCTGAAGGGCACGCTGGCACTCTCGCCGCGCGGCGAGATCGAGATCGACGCCCGTGGCGAGACCTCGGTGCCCGGCATTTTCGCCGCGGGTGACGCGACGACGGTGCCGTACAAGCAGATCATCATCGCCGCCGGCGAGGGGGCGAAGGCCGCGCTCTCAGCCTTCGATTACCTGATCCGGCAAGTGCCGGCCGAGGCCAAGGCCGCGTAAATGGCCTATCTGCCGACACCGCAGCAGCTCCGCTATCTGGTGATGCTGGCCGAAACCGGACATTTCGGCCGCGCCGCCTCGGCCTGCGCGGTGTCGCAGTCCACGCTCTCCGCTGGGATACTGGCGCTGGAGCGCGGGCTGGATGCGCAGATCCTCGACCGTGCCGCGCCCAAGCACGCCGTGTTCACCCCGCTGGGGCTGGAGCTGGTTGCGAAGGCGCGGGCCGCGCTGGCGGCCATCGGCGCGGTGGCCGAGACGGCGGATGCCGCGCGGGCGCCGATGTCCGGCCCATTGCGGCTGGGCATCATCCCCACCATCGGGCCGTTCCTGCTGCCCAGGCTGATGCCGGCTTTGCGCCAGGGCTTCCCGGCGCTGAAGCTGTTCCTGCGCGAGGACCAGACCGAACGGCTGCTCGAACAGCTGGATGACGGGATGCTGGACCTGCTGCTGCTGGCCGAGCCCTGCGCCTGCGGCGGGGCGGAGACATTCCCCCTGGCGCGGGACGAGTTTCTGGCAGCGCTCCCGCCCGGGCATCCGCTGGCAGCGCGTGAGAGCATTCCCGTGGCGGCGCTGAGTGCCGAGAACTTCCTGCTGCTGGAGGATGGGCATTGCCTGCGCGACCAGGTGCTGGCCGTGTGCAGCGCCGGGGTGGGGCGGGAGCAGAAATTCGCCGCCACCTCGCTGCATACGCTCATCCAGATGGTGGCTGGCGGGCTGGGGGTAACATTGGTGCCGCGCTTGGCGGTGGCGGCGGGGCTCGCCGAGGGCACCGGGGTGGAGCTGCGCCGTCTGGAAGGCGCTGGCGGCTGGCGTACCCTGGCGATGGCCTGGCGCCCCGGCAGTCCGCGCAGCGCCGAGTACCGCGCCATGGCGCCGCTGGTGGTGCAGGCCTGCGGTTAGCCCGGAAGCTTGGCCGAGCCGTTCTCCCAGACCAACGGCGCATGCGCCAGCAAATGCGTGCGGCGCAGCGGACCGTAAACATGCGGAAACTGCTGCCCGCCGCGTGAAACCTCCCAGCGCAACGTATTGCCCAGCGCGGCCAGATCGACGGCGGTGATGACGAGGTCATCCTGCCCCGTGAAATGCTTGCGCAGGGTCTCGTCCAGCTGCGCCGCGGTGGAGAGGTGAATATAGCCATCCGCGATGTCCACCGGCGCGCCGGTGAAGCGGTCCTCAAGCAGGGCGGCGAACTGCTCCGGGGTGAGGATCTTGTAAGCGATCTTGTCGGTCGGGCTCATGCGGGCGGCTTATCCGGTTTCCGGCCCGGCGTCTTCCTCCTCGTGGTTGCTAATGGTCAGGCAGGCAAGCGTCTGGTTGAGCACGCCATAGGCGATCTGCCCGAAGGTGACCGGCCCTTGGAAGGGCAGGCCGGTACTTTGGCGCAGTCCCGCATGTTCATAATTCTTTGCGCAGATGCACGAGAGCGCGGCGCTTCCCAGGTGCAGCTCATCCAGGGCGTGGGAGAATTCACGAGGGTAATCCAGAATGCCGCCAGCGAAACGGTAGGTGAGGGCGGGGTTGACCGGGGCCAGGAAGGTGGCGCGGCCGGTCTGCGCATCGCTGGCAATGATTGAAATATTAATCAGCGCGCCATCATGGTCGGTAACCAGCGGCAGGCGCCTGTCGATGGTCTCTGCCTCGATATAGCGCGCCAGGTTATCCGGCTTGCCGCCGATCAGGCATTCGCCCTCGGCCAGGAAGCCTGGTTTGCCGAAACGTATCTCTGGCCCTATGCCGGGGCTGAAGAGATTGGCGATCTGCAGCTGGGCGAAGAGTTCAGCGGGCAGGGAGACGGTCATCACCGCGGCATGCTCGGCGCTGCCTGCCGGGGCGCCGGAGAAGCTCTTCGGCTGCATGTGACCGAGCTGAGCCAAGTCAACCGCGCTGACCCAGCCGAACAACGGCGCGTGGTAGATGCCCTCGTAATCCATGATCTTGGCGGAGACGCCAGCCAGCAGCTCGCTGAAGCCGGGGATGATGACCATGGTGAAGCCATTGGCTGGATGCAGCCGGCCGATCCGCCGCATTTCCGAAAGGTTGAAGTGGTGCAGCCGGACATTCCGGGCAATGCCGGTGAGGTCGGAGTAGAAAATCCGCCCATCGGCTTCCTGCCCGCCAGCAGCAGTGATGAAGCTCGCCGCCGTGCCGCCGATCCAGCGTCCGCGGGGCAGGCTGGCGAGGTCGGCCTCCGCCCCGGCCAGAACCAGGATTCGCCCCGCGTGGATCAGACCGGCAACTTCGTCTCGCGTGCCCGTACCGTGCTCGACAGTCACGCCTGGTCTCCCTGCCGTCTTCCGCAGCTGTCTTGCCCTGAACAGGCGAGAACAAATGGCAGAAGGCGGGCAGGGAGAGGCAGGGTGTCAAAATTTACACGTAATTCAAGCATGCAATATCTCAGTCGGGTAATTCGGTCAGCAATTTAACCCTAATGTTTTTTTGAGTGCAAAACGGAATTTGCGGGTCAGCATCGCATTCCGCGATGATCACACTTTCGAGACAAGCTGGCGTTGTGCCACGGCGCGTGGCCACTTCATGCGCTGGGGACAACAAAACTCTGGTCAAGGTTGTTTAAAATAGTAAACTGATGCCGACATGAAGGAGTGTGCCAACCGATGAGTGCTGCTGTGCGCCCGAGCAATGACCCGCTGATCAATCAGTGGATGCCCTTCACCGCCAACAGGCAGTTCATGGAACAGCCGCGCATCATCGCGCGGGCCGAAGGTGTTTATTATTATAATACACGCGGTGAAAAACTGCTGGATGGCTCCTCCGGCCTGTACTGCATTCCGCTGGGTCATGGCCGGCGCGAGATCCGCGAGGCGGTGGCCAGGCAGATGGAGGAGCTGGATTACGCGCCCCCCTTCCAGTACGGCTTCCCGCCCGGATTCAAGCTCGCAACCGAGGTGGCGGAGATGACCCCGCCGGGGCTCAACCGCATCATGTTCGCCAGTTCCGGGTCCGAGGCCGTGGAGTCGGCGCTGAAAGTGGCGCTGCAATATCACCGTGTCCGTGGCGAGGGCTCGCGCCAGCGCTTCGTCGGCCGTGAGCGCGGCTATCATGGCGTGAATTTCGGCGGCTGGTCCGTCGGCGGCATGGTGAACAACCGCAAGGCTTTCGGTGTTGGCCTGCCGGGCGTGATGCATCTGCGCCATACCCACATCAAGGAGAATTTCTTCGAGATGGGGGAGGGCACGCATGGCGCCGACCTCGCCGATGACCTGGAGCGTTTCGTCAACCTGCATGGCGCCGACACCATCGCCGCCTGCATTGTCGAGCCGGTGGCGGGCTCCACCGGCATCCTGGCGCCGCCCAAAGGCTATCTGCAGCGCCTGCGCGAGATATGCACCAAGCACGGCATTTTGCTGATCTTCGACGAGGTGATCACCGGTTTTGGCCGCACCGGCCACGCCTTCGCCGCCGAGACCTTCGGCGTCACCCCGGACATCATGACCATGGCCAAGGCCATCACCAATGGTTCGGTTCCGATGTCGGCGATCGCGGTGCGCGAGGACATCCAGCAGACCATTCTGGATGCCGCGCCGCCCAACGTGGTGGAATTCTACCACGGCTACACCTACTCGGCGCATCCGGTGGCCTGTGCTGCCGGCCTCGCCACGCTGAAGATCTACCGCGAGGAAGACACCTTCGCCCGCGTGCGGGAGCTGACGCCGGGCTTCCTGGAGCAGGTCGCCAGCTTCAAGGGCCAGCCGGATGTCGTTGACACGCGCGGCCTCGGCCTGCTCGGCGCCATCGAGCTGGCGCCAAAGGGCAAGCCGGGCGAGCGCGGCTTCAAGATTCTGTGCAAGGCCTTCGAGGAAGGTCTGGTGCTGCGCTGCGCCGGCGACTCCGTGGTGCTGGCACCGCCCTTCGCCGCCACGCCGGACCAGATCAGTGAAATGATCGAGATCGTACGCAAATTGATTCGCGAAAGCTAAAGGAGAAAAAACAATGTATCAGGACGTGTTGCTGCATATCGGCGGCGAATGGCGCGCGGCGCGCGGCGGGCGCACGCTCGACGTCGTCAACCCGGCGACGGAAGAGGTGATCGGCACGCTGGCGCACGCGGGTACCGATGACCTGGACGAGGCGCTGGACTTTGCGGCCAAGGGTTTTGCCGTGTGGCGCAAGATGCCGGCCTATGACCGCTCCAAGCTGCTGCGCAAGGCGGCGGAGCTGATCCGCGAGCGTGCCGATGCCATCGCCCGGCTGATGACCATGGAGCAGGGCAAGCCGGTGGGCGAGGCGAAGATCGAGATCATGGGCTCGGCCGATGTGATCGACTGGTTCGCCGAGGAAGGCCGCCGCGCCTATGGCCGCGTCATCCCCAACCGCGTGCCGGGCGTGTACCAGCTTTCGCTCCGCGAGCCGGTGGGCGTGGTCGCGGGCTTCACCCCGTGGAACTTCCCCATGAGCCAGGCGGTGCGCAAAATCTCCGCGGCGCTGGCGGCGGGCTGCGCCTTCATCCTGAAAGGTCCTGAGGAAACCCCGGCCTCCTGCGCCGAGCTGGTGCGCGCCTATGTGGATGCCGGCGTGCCGGTTGGCGTGGTGCAGCTGGTGTTCGGCGTGCCGGCTGAAATCTCCGAGTACCTGATCCCGCATCCGGTGGTGCGGAAGATCTCCTTCACCGGCTCCACCGTTGTCGGCAAGCATCTGGCGGCCCTGGCGGGCAAGCACATGAAGCGCGCCACCATGGAACTCGGCGGGCATGCGCCGTCCATCGTGTTCAACGATGCCGACCTGGACGCCGCCGCCACCATTCTGGCCGCGAACAAGTTCCGCAATGCCGGGCAGGTCTGCGTGGCGCCGACGCGCTTCATCGTGCAGGAGGGCGTGTACGAGCCCTTCCTGGAGAAGTTCGTGGCCAAGTGCGAGGCGATCAAGCTCGGCAACGGGCTGGATGCCGGCACCACCATGGGCCCGCTCGCCAATGACCGCCGCGTGGCGGCCATGGAGGCGCTGATCGCCGATGCCGTGGGCAAGGGTGCGAAGGTCGCCACCGGCGGCTCGCGCGCGGGCAACAAGGGCTATTTCTTCCAGCCGACCGTGCTGACCGACATCCCCGCCGATGCGCGCGTGATGCACGAGGAGCCGTTCGGCCCGCTGGCGTTGTTCATGCCCTTCAAGACGTTCGACGACGCCATCGCCGAAGCCAACCGCCTGCCCTACGGCCTTGCCTCCTACGCCTATACGCGTGACGCGGCGACGGCGACGGCGCTGGGCGCGCAGATCGAGGCCGGCATGGTTGGCATCAATCATCACGGCCTGGCGCTGCCCGAGACGCCGTTCGGCGGCGTGAAGGACAGCGGCTATGGCTCGGAAGGCGGCGTGGAAGGGCTGGAGCCGTATTTGGTCACCAAGTTCGTGTCGCAGGCCAGCGCGTAACCCGCGTTAGCTGAAAACCAAAGGCGGCATCCGCGCGGGTGCCGCCTTTTTTGTTGCGCCGCGCAAAAATGCTTGACCAGCGGCGGGACGGGCCTGACATTCGGGCCATGGATTGCATTACCGGCACGAATCCCCTCTGGGCGCTGTATAACACCGTGTTATCCAAGGCCCGCTTCACTGACCTCACCCACGCCTTCCATCCGGGCCAGCCGCATTTCCCGGCCTTCCCCGATGAAACCGCCGAGACGCTGTTCACCGTGGCCGAGCATGGCTTCGAGGTGACGCGCTATTCGCATGTCGGGCAATGGGGCACGCATGTGGATGCGCCGAGCCATTTCGTCGCAGGCGGGCGCACGGTGGATGCGATTCCGGCGGAGCAGATGCTGCTGCCGCTGGTGGTGCTGGATATCAGCGCCCGTACCGCCCAGGACGCCGACACAACGCCCACGCTGGAGGATGTTCACGCCTGGGAGGCGCGGCATGGCCGCATCCCCGAAGGCGCGTTCGTGGCCCTGCGCACGGACTGGCACAAGAAATGGCCCGACGCCGCGGCCTTTGCCAACAAGGATGCCGCAGGTGTGGCGCATTATCCCGGCTGGTCGCGCGAGGTGCTGGAATTCCTGTTCGAGCAGCGCGATGTCCGCGCCATCGGCCATGAGGCGACGGATACCGACCCGGGGCTTTCCACCTCGAAGGGCGATTACAGCCTGGAATTCCACGTGCTGAGCCAGGACCGCTGGCAGGTGGAGCTGGTGGCGAACCTCGACCAGGTGCCGGAGGCCGGCGCGCTGCTGCTGGCGAGCTGGCCGAAGCCGCTCAACGGCTGCGGCTATCCGGCCAGGCTCGTGGCAATTCACCCCTGATTTAGACCAGATGTTCGCCTGAGATAGGAGGGTGACCCGTCTCACAATATGCAGGATTTCGAGGGTTGCGCTGGATTGGCCGGCGCCGAGCCTCATGCATAGGAGACGAGTCATGGAGAAGCTTATCACTTACATTGGCCTTGATGTGCACAAAGATACGATCTCCATAGCGGTCGCCGAAGCGGGGCTGCGGAAGGAGGTGCGTGATTACGGAACGATCGCAAATACGCCGGCTGCCTTAAAGAAGCTGATCGCCAAGTTAGCCAGCACCGGTCATGAACTGCGGTTTTGCTATGAGGCGGGGCCGTGCGGCTACGGTATCCAACGGCAGATTACAGCGGCCGGGCACGAATGCTCCGTGGTGGCGCCATCGTTAATCCCTAAAAAGCCCGGCGACCGCGTTAAGACTGATCGGCGCGATGCGGCCAATCTCGCCAAGCTGCACCGGGCCGGTGAGTTAACCGCGGTATGGGTTCCCGATGAAGCGCACGAGGCGATTCGTGACCTGGTTCGGGCGCGTCTCGCGGCGGTGCGCACATTGCGTAAGGCGCGCCAACAATTGTCGGGGTTCCTGCTGCGCCAGGGCTGCCACTACGGCCAGAAGGCATGGACGCTTCTACACCGGCGTTGGCTGGCGGGGCTGAAGTTTAAGAACCCGGTACATTACATCGTGCTCGAGGATTGCCTCGAAGCGGTGGATGCGGCGACCGCCCGACGCGATCGTCTGGAGGCGCATATCGAGGCGGCGCTGCCGGCTTGGTCTCTTGCACCAGTCGTGCAGGCGCTCCAGGCATTGCGCGGCGTGGCCATGGTGGCGGCGGCAACACTGGTTGCTGAACTGGGCGACATCACCCGCTTCACCAAGCCAAGCCAGCTCATGGCATATCTTGGCTTGGTTCCGTCCGAGAACTCCAGCGGTGGCAAGCGTCGCCAAGGCGGTATCACAAAGGCTGGCAATGAGGCGGCGCGGCGGATGCTGATCGAGGCCGCCTGGAGTTACCGGTTCCCGGCCCGGATCGGCCGCGCACAGCTGATCCGTCAGGAAAAGCTCACCAAGCCGGTCCGCGACATTGCATGGAAAGCGCAGGAACGACTGTGCCGCCGGTACCGCAAGTTTGCCCGGGCCGGAAAGTTGACCACGGTGATAACCACCGCGATCGCGCGGGAACTGGCGGGGTTTGTTTGGGCGATCGCCAATCAAGTGCAACCGGCAGCAGCCTGACACCTTCTCATTGACATCGAATATCTCGCCAAAAAGGAGCTCTCCGCCGCAACTATATATCCAAAGCTGGGCAAGGCCGGAGGCACGATCACGGCCAGGGGAACCCTCGTAGACTTTATCAGCCGGATCTTATCCGACGCTGGATCTTAGACAGAGGAAGCTCCGCGACGCATCACAGGTCCGGCGGTAACCAACCCGCGTATCAGAGCATGATCAACCGTCGTTTCATGATCGTGCTTCCTGCCCTTCCCAGTGGCGGCCGTACTAAAAAAGCTCGCAATAGGAAGCAAAAATTTTTCACGCCTGCAGCTTGAAACGGCGAACATGAGAGAGTTCCTTTCAAACCCCTACTATGCCGGCCGCCTGGCACCGCATTTCTGCGCTCCGGTGCTCACGTACTCCAACGTACGCTCCGCTCCGGTGCTCGTAATACGGCGCCATTCGCCTCGGCCTAGCGGGTTTTGAAAGGAACTCTTATTCTGCCATCACGCCGTAGATCGCGCGCATGCGCTTCTTGTCCAGCTTGCCGACGGAGGTCTTTTCCAGCTCCTGGGCGAAGATGATCTGGTCCGGGATGGCGTAGCGGGAAAGCTCGCCCGTCTCCACGTGCTGGCGCACTAGCTCCTTCAGCTCCTCCTCCGTGGCCTCGGCATCCGGCTTCAGCACCACGATGGCGATGGGCCGCTCGCCCCAGCGGGCGTTCTCGATGCCGATCACGGCGCATTCACTCACCGCCGGGTGTTCCAGCAGAATGTTTTCCAGCGTCAGGGAGGAGATCCACTCCCCGCCGGTCTTGATGACGTCCTTGCTGCGGTCGACAATGTGCAGATAGCCATCCGGGTCGATGGTGCCGATATCTCCCGTGTGCAGCCAGCCGCCGCGCCACAGCGCCTCGGAGGCTTCAGGGTTCTTGGTGTAGCCCGCCGTGAGGGCGGGCGTGCGGGCAACGACCTCGCCCACGCTATGCCCGTCATGCGGCAGCTTGTTCATCTCCTCGTCCACCACGGCGATTTCTGAGAGCACGGCAGGCAGGCCGGCGGTGCAGCGCGTCGCCACGTCCTTCTCGGAGCCGGGGGCGCCGGGGTCGCAGTCCTGCTTGAGCTGCGCCAAAGTGAGGATCGGGCAGGTCTCGGACATGCCGTAGCCGGTGAATATGTCGATGCCGCGGGCCAGGGCGGCGCGGCAGAGCGATTGCGGCAGGGCGGAACCGCCAATGATGATGCGCCAGCCGCGCAGGTCGATGTTCTGCGCCTCGGGCGCGGTGAGGATCATGTGCAGGATGGTCGGCACGCAATGGGAGATGGTGACACCTTCCGTGGCCAGCAGCTTCAGCACCGTGGCGGGCAGGAAGCGCCCGACATAAACCTGTTTCATCCCCATCAGCGTGGCGACATATGGAAAACCCCAGGCATGGACATGGAACATCGGGGTGAGGGGGAGATACACATCCTCGCGCGAGATGCGTCCGTTCAGCCCGGCCATGAGGAAGGTGGACATCAGCGTCAGCGTGTGCAGCACCAGCTGGCGGTGGGTGAAGTAGACGCCCTTCGGCAGGCCGGTGGTGCCGGTGGTGTAGAATGTGGTGGCGGTGGTGTGCTCGTCGAAATCCGGGAACTCGGCCACCGGCGTGGCGGCGGCGAGCAGCGCCTCGTACTCCCCGGCATAAAGCGGGCCGCCAATGGCCGCCGCTTCGCCGTCATCGCTGAGGCACACGATATGCCGCAAGCGCGGCAGCTTGTGCTGGATCTGCGTGAAGACGGGGTAGAAATCCTTGTTGATGAGCAGGATCTCGGCTTCCGAATGGTCGATGGTGTAGGCGATCTGCTCCGGGCTTAAACGGATGTTCGCCATCATCAGCGTGCAGCCCAGCATGGGCACGGCGAAATAGGCTTCCAGATAGCGGTTGGAATCCCAGTCCATCACCGCCACCCGCGTCCCGTGAATGGCGCCGAGCGTGCCGAGCGCCCCGCCCAGACGGTGGATGCGCTCGGCGAGCTGCGGGTAGGAGAAGCGCTGCGTGCCGCGATAGACGATTTCCTTGCGGCTGGCCTGGGCCAGCGGCATTTTCAGCAGAGTCTTGATCAGCAGCTGATAGTCTTGGCTCGGCATTTTTTCGCTCCCGGTTTATCTTGGTTGGGAGCGATAATGAGTGAATTCGGCGGATTTACAAGCTGAAAGTCTTGGACTCCAGCCTTGCGGCCTTGCGGCGGATCACGTCCAGCGCGTGGGTGAAAGCGGTGTCGGCATCCATCCCGGTGGTGTCGATCAGCTCGGCATCCGGCGCCTTCATCAGCGGGGCGGCGGCGCGGGTGCGGTCGGCCTCGTCACGCGCCTGCACGTCGGCGATGACGTCGGCGAGCAAGACGGTCTCGCCGCGCGAGAGGAACTCCTTGTAGCGGCGCTCGGCCCGGGCCTCCACGCTGGCGGTGACGAAGAGTTTCACATCCGCATGCGGGAAGATGATGGTGCCGATGTCGCGGCCATCCAGCACCGCGCCGTGCGGAATTGCCGAAATGGCGCTGGAAGTCGAGCAGCGCCTGACGAACGGCGGGGATGGAGGCGACCTGGCTGGCCGCCGCGGAGGTTGCCGCGTCGCGCAGATCCGTGCGCTGCAAATCGGATTGGGTCAGCGCACGGGCGGCGTGCAGCGCGGCGTCCGCATCGGTGGGGGAGGCGCCTGCCTCCAGCACGCGCTTTGCGGTGGCGCGGTAGAGGATGCCGGTGTCCAGATACGGCAGGCCCAGCGCGGCGGCGAGACGCTTGGCCAGCGTGCCTTTCCCTGCGGCGGCCGGGCCGTCGATGGCGACAATCATCATGCGGCCACCATGTTCGCGCCCAGCCCGCGCATCAGGCGCAAAAAGCCGGGGAAGGAGGTGTCGATGAAGCTGGCATCGTCGATCTGCACCGGCTGGGCTGAAGCTTGGCCGAGCACCAGGGCTGACATGGCGAGGCGGTGGTCCATATGCGTCTCCACCAGCCCGCCGCCGGGAATAGTGCCGGTGCCGTGGATGATCAGGTCGTCGCCCTCGATCTCGACGCGCACGCCGTTCACCCGCAGCAGCGCGGCGGTGGCGGTCAGGCGGTCGGATTCCTTCACCCGCAGTTCGGAGAGCCCGCGCAGGCGCGAGGTGCCCTTCGCGGCGGCGCAGAGCACGGCGAGGATCGGGTATTCGTCGATCATGCTGGGCGCGCGCTGGGCCGGCACGTCCACGGCGCGCAGCTCGGTATAAGCGGCGACAATGTCGCCCACCGGCTCGCCGCCCTCGATGCGGGCGTTCTGGATGGCCAGATCCGCGCCCATCTCGCGCAGGGTCTCGAACAGCCCGGTGCGCAGCGGGTTCAGCCCGACGCCGGTGACGGTAACCTGGCTGCCCGGCACCAGCAAGTGCCGCGGCGATGGGGAAGGCGGCGGAGGAGGGATCGCCGGGCACGATCACGTCAGCCGCGCGCAGCTCCGGCTGGCCGGTGAGGCGGATGACGCGGCCCTTGCCGGCGCGGGTCACCGAGATCTCGGCGCCGAAATGCTGCAGCATGTTCTCGGAATGGTCGCGGGTGGGCTCCGGCTCCTCCACCTCGGTGACGCCGCGGCGCGTTCAGGCCCGCGAGCAGAATCGCGGATTTCACCTGCGCCGAGGCGACGGGCAGGCGGTAGGTAAGGGGCATGGCCTCACGCGCGCCGACGATGGTGAGCGGCAGGCGGTTGCCGGCGCGGGCGAAGAACTGCGCGCCGGTGGCCTTCAGCGGCTCGATCACGCGGCGCCATCGGGCGCTTGCGGAGCGAGGCGTCGCCGGTCATCACCGCGTACAGCTCGTGGCTGGCCAGGATGCCCGCCAGCAGCCGCGCGGCGGTGCCGGAATTGCCCATGTCCAGCACGTCAGCCGGTTCGGTGAGGCCGCCAATGCCGCGCCCGGCGACTAGCCAGTCCGCGCCATCACGCGAGATTTCAGCTCCAAGCGCGCGCATGGCGGCGGCGGTGCGCAGCACGTCCTCGCCTTCCAGCAGGCCGGAAATGCGGGTCTGCCCGACCGCCAGGGCCCCGAACATCAGGGCGCGGTGGCTGATGGATTTGTCGCCGGGAACGCCGATGCTGCCGGTAAGAGGCGCTGCGGGGCGGGCGGAGCGGTGCGGGCGGGGCATGAGCGATTCCATGTCGCGCGATTAGCATGGCTCATGCGGTTTGACATAGGCCGCAGAGCGTGGCATCGCGCCGCCCTTGTGAAATTGACGAATTGACCCTGAGGTTGGACATGGCGAAACCGGAGCTTGGAGAAAAACATACTTGCGTGTCTTGCGGGGCGCGGTTTTTCGACCTCGGCAAGGAGCCGGCGGTGTGCCCGAAATGCGGCACCGAGCAGCCGGCGGAGCAGCCGCGGCTGAAGCGTACCGCGCCGCTGCCGGAAGAGCAGAAGAAAGTGGCGAAGCCGATGCTCGACGGCGACGACGTGGACGTGGAAGTGCCCGATGACGCCGATGACGAGGACATCCTGGAGGATGCGGATGACCTGGACGACGATACCGTCGTGATCGACGCGGATATCGACGTGCAGCCGGAAGGCAGTGACGACGAGCGGTAATCAGCCGCTCCCCCGAAAAAACCCGGCCTGAGGCCGGGTTTTTTATTGTGCTGGCGGCGGGGTGGGCTTCCAGCCCAGGGCGGATTTGAGTTGGGGGGTGCGCTTGGGCGCGCTCCAGGGGCCGAGCATCAGCACCGAGGCCGCCACCGGCGGCTGCACCGCCGGATGCAGGGTGAGGCGCAGGGCCAGGGCGCTGTCGAAGATGTCGATGCCGCTGTCTGCGGCGGCGTTGATCGTGCCGTCCGGCCCGGCGAGGGTTGCCTGGGTGAGGGTGCAATTGCCCTGGGCCAGCTTGCCGGCGAGGCCGAGCGTGGTGAAGGGCGTGCTGCCATAGGCCAGGGCGGAGCGCAGCTTGCGCGCGGCGTCCGGCGTGCCGAGGGCGGCGGTGAAATCGCCGAGGCTGATGCCGCCCAGGCGCCCATGTGTGGCGGTGAGCGTGGCGGTGCCGCCCAGAGTTGCCAACCAGTTCTTCGGGCTATAGCCGCTGGCGGTGAGGCTGGCGGTGGCGTTCACCGTACCCGTGGGCAGGCTAAAGGGAAAGCTGACCGGCAGGGCCAGGGATGGCGCGTCGATATTCTGGGCCAGCAGGCTAAGGTTGAATTCGGGCGCGGCATTGGGGCTAAACGCGGCGGCGAGGCTGCCGGAGAGGCTGCCATTGCCGATTGCGGCCTGGGTGAGCGCCAGCTTGGCGTTGTTCTGCCCGAGCGTGAGGCTGGCGGCGCTGGGGCCGAGGATCGGCGTGCCGGCATAGAGCACGCGGCTGGCATTGATGCCGATCTTGCCCTGCACCGGCAGGCTGGCGGGCAGGGACAGGCTGACGGGCAGCGGCGGCAGGGCCAGCGTGTCGGCGTCGATCTGCCCGGAGATGGTGTTGTTCTGCACCATGATCTGGCCGTTGGCGGCGAGCGCGCCGAAGGTGAGGATGAAATCGTTCAGCCCGTACTGGCTGGCCGAGGCAGTGAAGCGCGCGCGCAGCGAGATGGAGCCAGCACCTGGGAAGGCCAGTCCCTGGTTCAGCCCGAGCAGCTGCATGGCCGCGATTGCATCTGGGTGGCGCAGCGAGAGCGGGCCGGTGGCGGACATGTGGGTGAGGTCGATGACCGGCGCGGCGGTGAGGGTGAAATCCCCCAGCGTGGCCACGGCGCTGGTGGCAAGCGCGTCGGCCGGGCCCTGCGCGGCGATGAGCACGGTCATGCGCCGCGCGGTGAGCGTGGCGGGCGGCACCCAGCCCGCGGGCAGCAGGGCGGCGAGCGGCGTGGCGGAGGGAATGTCGAGAAACCCGTGCGCCGAGGTGACTTGGCTGGAGGGGGCCAGCGTGAAGCTGCCCGCGGCCAGCCCGCCATAGAGATTGGCCGAGACGCGGCGGATGTTCAGCACGCCGTCCAGCGAGGCGTCGGCCGCCAGGTTTTGCAGCTTCACCGGCCCGGCATCGGCGTGGGTGGCGGTGATCTCGCCGTCGAAGGTGAAGCCGTCGCCCTGGCGCTGCCCGGCCCAGGCGATGAGCGGGGCCAGGGAAAGATGGTCGAAGGCGAGGTTGCCGGCGGCATGGCCGGGGCTGAGGATGAGGTTGCCGGAGACATGGTCCGGCCCCAGCGTGCCGGAGAGGTTCTGCAGCACAGGGCTGACGAGCGTGCCGCCAAGCTGGGCGGCGAGGCGCGCGCTGGGCCAGGAGGCGGGGGACGCAATATGGTACGCGGCGGCCAGGGCGGCGGTGTCGGGGACGGTGAGGCTCGCCTGACCCGCAAGGGCGCCTGCCGGGCTGGCGTTGCCGGTGGCATTCAGTGTGCCGCCACCGGGCAAGGCAAGGGCGAGGCTGTTGAGCGCCAGCCCGTCCGGCCCGGTGGCGAGGCTGGTCTGCAGCGCCGGGAAGCTCTCCCCGGCGAGTGTGACGTTGCTGGCCTGCAGGTTGAGCGAGATGGGCGGCAGGGCGGGCCAGACAAGGGCAAGGGGCTGGGCCTGGGCGCGCATTGCGTCGAGACTAAGGTTCTGGCCGCTCAGCGTGGCGTTCAACCCGGGCGCTGCGAAGTTGGATGAAGCGCTGCCGGAGAGGCTGGCGTTGCCCTGCTGCAGGGTGATCTGGCTGGCGTTGATGCCGCTGGCGTCCACGGAGAGCGTGGCGTTGCCGGTAATGCCCTGGACCAGCTTGGCGGAGAGCTGGCCGGTGAGGCTGCTCTCGCCGCTCAGCGCGCCGGAAAAGGACAGGCTGTTGCCGAGAATGCCGGCCTGGATGGAGATTGGCGCGGATTGGTCGAGTGCGATCTGCCCCAGGGCGAGGCTCAACGAAATGCCCTGGCCGAGCAGCGCGCCATTGCCGGAGACGCTCACTGCCCCGCCCGGGCCGGTGAACAGATCGGCGTTGACTTCATTGAAGACAATGCCGCCGAAGCGCACCGTGCCGTTGCTCAGATGCGCGTGCAGGGCGGCGAGCCAGGGGGGCGGGGCGATGGATTTCGGCCCGGCAGGCAGAGGCCAGGGGAACTCGACGCTCGGTGATTCGATGTTGAGCGTCTGTACCGCGAGTTGGCCGCGCAGCAGGGCGGTTGGGGAGATGTCCATAACCAGGGCGCGGGCGGTGATGACCTCCTCGTCAGGGCCGGAGATGGTGACATCTGTGGCGGTGATCTCGGGCCGCGGGAGCAAGGCGAGCGAGAGCTTGCCGCCGATATGCACCTTGCGCCCGGTGAGCGCGGAGGCGAAAGACTTCGACGGCTGGGCGGTGCGACTGGGAGGCGACAAAGCCGGGGAGGGCCAGCAGCACGCCGAGCAGGGCGAGGATGAACCCAAGGGGGATCACCCAGAGGGCGGTGTATTTTTTCAAAGCGCGCCGTACCCGCCGCCGCCAGGGGTCTTGATGATGAAGGCATCCCCGGCGGCCAGCTCCGCCGCGGCGCAGCCGGGCAGGGGCTCCACCGTGCCGTCCGCACGCTCGACATATTGCTCGCCGCACGCGCCGGGCGTGCCGCCTTCAAGGCCGAAGGGCGGGATGGTACGGCGCGAGGCGGTTATGGTGGCGGTCATGGGCTCTAAAAACCGGATTTTGCGCGTAACGCCATCCCCGCCGGTGAATTTTCCGCCGCCGCCGGAGTTTTTGCGGATGGAAAATTCCTCGACACGCACGGGGAAACGAAGCTCCAGCACCTCGGGGTCGGTGATGCGGGTGTTGGTCATGTGCGTGTGCACAGCGGAACAGCCATTGAAGCCCGGCCCGGCCCCGGCGCCGCCGCAGATGGTCTCGTAATACTGGTGGCGGGCATTGCCGAACAGGAAGTTGTTCATCGTCGCCTGGGCCGAGGCGCATGCCCCCATGGCGCCGAGCAGCGCCACGGTAACGGCCTGGGAGACCTCGGTATTGCCCGCGACCACGGCGGAACCGGGCGGCGGGGCAAGGAAGGAGCCCTCGGGGATGATGATGGTGAGCGGCTTGAGGCAGCCTTCGTTCAGCGGGAGATCGGTGCCGGTGAGGCAGCGGAAGGCATACAGCACAGCCGCGGTGGTGACGGCCTTGGGCGCGTTGAAATTATTTTGTCCCGCCAGGCCGGTGCCGGTGAAATCTACCGTGGCGCTGGCCGTGGCGCGGTCGATGCGCAGCGACACACGTAGGGGCGAGCCGTCATCCATGGTGTAGGCGAAATCGGCATCGCGCAGGCGCAGAATGGCGGCGCGAATGGCGGCTTCGGCATTGTCCATGACATGGCGCATGTAGTTGCGCACCACTTCCCAGCCATAACGCGCCGTGATGGCCCCCAGAGCGTTGGCGGCGGTGGCGTTGGCGGCGATCTGCGCCTTGATGTCGGCCACGTTCTGGTCCGGGTTGCGGGCCGGGTATTTGGCCCCGGCGAGGATGGCGCGAAACTCCCGCTCCTGGAACTCACCGCCTGAGAGAAGGAGGAAATTGTCGATAACAACCCCTTCTTCCTCCAGCGTTTTGGAAAAGGGCGGGGTGGAGCCGGGGGTGAGGCCGCCGATATCGGCATGGTGGCCCCGGCAGGCGGTGAAGAAGCGGATTTCCGTGCCCGTTTCGTCGAAAACCGGGGTGATGAGGGTAATATCGGGGAGGTGGGTTCCCCCGGCATAGGGGTTGTTCAGGGCCACCGCGTCACCGGGGCGGAGCGTGTTTCCGCGCAGGGCGATGACATGCCGGACGGAGGCGCCCATGGCGCCCAGATGCACCGGCACATGCGGGGCGTTGGCGACGAGATTGCCCGCAGCGTCGAAAATGGCGCAGGAAAAATCCAGCCGCTCCTTAATGTTCACGCTCTGCGCCGTGTTGCGCAGCACCGCCCCCGCCTGCTCGGCGATGGACATGAACAGGTTGGCGAAGAGTTCCAGCAGCACCGGGTCGGGTTTTTCGGCGTCGGCGATGACGGCGTTTGGCGCGTGGCGCAGCGCGGTGCAGGATGCAATGGTTTTTTGCTGTAATTTCAGCGGTCCAGCCGGGTTCGATCACCGTGGTGGCGATGGCCTCCTTCAGGATCGCCGGACCATGGATCTTGGCGCCTGCGCCGAGCGAAGCGCGGTCATAGACCGGGGTGGGCTGCGCCTGCGCCGCCGGTGAATATGGCTGCGGTTTCCAGCGGGGCAGGGAGCGGGCTGGCGGCGATCCCGGGTTCGGTGAGCGCCTCGCCTGGGGTGCTGGCTTCCACCAGCACGGTCTCGGCCACCAGCGGCTTTTCCGGCGTGACGAAGCCGAACAGGCGCTGATGCGCGGCGGTGAATTTCCGCGCCATCTCGTTGAATTCGCATAATTCGACGGGCAGGGCGGTGTCCGTCCCGGCGTAGCGCAGCAGGATGGTGGCGGTGTGGGTGATGGCGGCGCCGGGGTTTTGCGCGCGCAGCGCGGCTTCGGCCTTGGCGGCCAGACGCGCGGCGGTTTGCGCCAGCGTCTCCATGGCCTGTGGGGTGAAGGGCATTTCCACCGCCTGCTCGCGCATCAGTGAGAAATCGGACAGGCCGATGCCATAGGCCGACAACACCCCGGCGAGCGGATGGATAAAGACGCGATCCATGCCCAACTCATCGGCCACGGCGCAGGCATGCTGCCCGCCCGCGCCGCCGAAGCAGACCAGGGCGAAGTCCGCAGGGTTGAGGCCCTTCTGCACGGAAATCTGGCGGATCGCCTGCGCCATGTTGGCCACCGCGATCTGGATGAAGCCTTCGGCCAGTTGCTCCGGCGTGAGGTTGCCCACCTCCGCCGCCAGGGCGGTGAATTTCTCACGCACGATCTCCGCATCCAAAGGCTGGTCGCCATTCGGGCCGAAAATGGCGGGGAAATGCGCGGGCATGATCTTGCCCAGGAGCACGTTGGCGTCCGTGACGGTAAGCGGGCCGCCCTTACGGTAGCAGGCTGGGCCGGGATTGGCGCCCGGCGCTCTCGGGTCCGGCGCGAAGGCGGGCGCCGTCGAAGCTCAGGATGGAGCCGCCGCCCGCCGCCACGGTGTTGATGGCGAGCATCGGCGCGCGCAGCCGCACCCCGGCGATTTCCGTCTCCAGGCTGCGCTGGAAGGCGCCGTCATACAGCGCGACATCGGTGCTGGTGCCGCCCATGTCGAAGCCGATGACGGCGTTGAACCCCGCGGCAGCGGCGGTGCGCACCGCGCCCACGATGCCGCCCGCCGGGCCGGAGAGGATGGCATCCTTGCCGGTGAAGGCGTCCGCCCGCGCCAAGCCGCCATGCGACTGCATGAAGTACAATGGCGAATTATTTAGCCCTTCGGAAACCTGCGCGATGTAACGGAGCAGGATAGGCGAGAGATACGCGTCGGCCACCGTGGTGTCGGCGCGCGGAACTAGGCGCAGCAGGGGGCTGGCGATGTGCGAGAGCGAAATTTGCTTGAACCCGGCCTGGGCCGCCAGCACGCCGAGGCGCCGCTCCATGGCCGGGAATTTCCAGGCATGGATGAGCGCGATGGCCACGGCCTCGATCCCGTCCTCTCGCGCCGCGCGCAGGGCGGCCAGGGCGGAAGCTTCGTCCAGAGGCTCGATCTCCTCGCCTTGCACGGAAACGCGGCCTTGCACCTCGGCCACGCGCGCATACAGCATTGAAGGAAGCTGGATATCGAGGTCGAACAAACGCGGGCGGGCCTGGTTGCCGATGCGCAGCAGGTCCCTGAAGCCCCGGTTGACGAGCAGCAGCGTGCGCGCGCCCTTGCGCTCCAGCAGCGCGTTGGTGGCGACCGTCGTGCCCATTTTCACGCCGCCGATGGCACCGATGGGGATCGGCTCGTCGGGCTTTAGGCCGAGGAATTCGCGGATGCCCTCGATCGCGGCATCGCGGTACCGTTCCGGGTTCTCCGACAGGAGCTTCTTCGTCGCCAGCGTGCCGCCGGGGGAGCGCGCGACAATGTCGGTGAATGTGCCGCCGCGATCGATCCAGAACTGCCAGCTCATGCGCCTGCCCAAAAATGTCGCCCTGGTTGATGTCCGATTGTTGGGCCGGGTTCAAGGGCGTGCTAGACTGGGCATATGAGTTACTGGGGCAAGTTCATCGGTGGCATGGCCGGTTTCGCAATGGGCGGGCCGGTCGGCGCGTTGTTCGGCGCGGCGCTGGGCCACGCGGCGGATGAGGGGCGCTTTCACGCTTTCTCCTTCCTCGGCGACCGCGTGATGCCGTTCGACAGCGCCAGGCTCACGGCCATGCTGGGCGGGCGGGACCAGATCTTTGCCGTCGGCGTGACGGTGCTGGCCGCCAAGCTGGCGAAATGCGACGGCCCGGTGGGCCGGGTGGAGATCGACGCGTTCAAGCGCAGCTTCGCCATTCCGCCGGAGAATGTTGCGGAGGTGGGGCGGCTGTTCGACAGAGCGCGCGACAGCACCGAAGGCTTCGAGAGCTACGCGACGCAGCTTGGCCAGGTGTTTTCCGATAGCCGGGGAATATTGGAGCAGGTGCTGGCCGGGCTGTACCAGATCGCCCGCGCCGATGGCCCGCTGAACGGGGCGGAGGCGGATTTCCTGGGGCGGGTGGGCTTCGCCTTCCGGCTGGACGATGCGGCGATGCGCCGGGCCTCGGGCGGCGTGGCGGCGCCCCAGCCCACCGGGGACGCCTATGCCGTGCTCGGCCTGCGCCGCAGCGCCACCGCCGAGGAGATACGCACCCGCTGGAAGCAACTTGTGCGCGAGCACCATCCGGACGTGCTGGCCTCGCAAGGCGCGTCGGTTGCGAGGATCAAGCTGGCCTCGGAGAAGGTGGCGCGGATCAACGCCGCCTACGATGCCATCAAGCGCGAGCGGCGGCTCTAGAATGTTCCCGAATTTCCAGGTGTTTCTTGCGGCGGCGCTGGTGCTGGCGCTGCTGCCGGGGCCGAGCATCTTCTACGTAAGCACCCGCAGCCTGGCCGCCGGGCGGCTGGAGGGGCTGGCCTCCGGCGCCGGGACGGGGATTGGCGGCATGGTCCATGTCGCCGCCGGGGCGGCGGGTGTGTCAGCCATCGTGCTGGCCAGCGCCAAGCTGTTCGCGCTGATGAAGCTGGCCGGGGCGGTGTATCTGGTGTGGATGGGCATCGGCATGATCCGAAGCGCGCGGCGGGATGCCGCGATGCTGCAGGCGGTGGAGGCAAGGCCCGCCAATCCGCGCCGGGCGGTGGTGGATGGCATCTTCGTCGAGGCGCTGAACCCCAAGACGGCGGCGTTTTTTCTGGCTTTCCTGCCGCAATTCGTCGATCTTTCGCGCGGGCATGTGGCGCTGCAGTTCGCAGCACTTGGGCTGGTCTCCGTGGCGCTGAACACCAGCGCCGACCTCGCCGTGGCGCTGGTGGCGGGGGCGGTGCGCGGGTCCTTGTCCAGGCGCGGGGAGATGATCGCGCGGGTGCGCCAAGGGGCGGGCGGGCTGATGCTCGTCCTGGGGCTGGACCTGTTGCTGACAAGGAGGCTAGTGGCATGATCCTGCGGCCCTCACCGAATTTCGACGAGCGCGATGCGGCGGTGGAATTTCTCGTGCTGCACTACACGGGCATGCCCACGGCGCAGTCGGCCATCGACCTGCTGCGCTCGCCGGAGGCGAAGGTATCCTCGCATTACGTGGTGGATGAGGACGGCGCGGTCTATTGCCTGGTGCCCGAGGAAAAGCGCGCCTGGCACGCCGGAATCTCCTATTGGCGCGGGCACAGGATGTTGAACGGCGCCTCGGTCGGGATCGAGATTGTCAATCCCGGGCATGAATGGGGCTACAGGCCGTTCCCCGCGGCGCAGATGGACGCGGTGCGCGAGCTGTGCCGGGGCATACTCTCCCGCCACTCCATCCCGGCGCGCAACGTGGTCGCGCATTCGGACATCGCCCCCAACCGCAAGCAGGACCCGGGCGAGTTGTTCGGCTGGAAGGGGCTGGCGGAGGCGGGCATTGGCGTCTGGACGGATGAATTTGCCTCGCCCGGCAATGTGCGGGCGGACCTCGCCGCCATCGGCTACGATGTGAGCCTGCCGGAACGTGATGTGGTGTTGGCGTTCCAGAGGCATTTTTTGCCGCAAAATCTGAGTGGTGTCGTGGATTTCGCAACCGGGGGCCGGGCCGCCGCGCTGCGTGCGCTGGTTGACCGCGCCTAAGCGCCGGGAGTAGGGAGGGCGTTCCAGACGGTTGGACGGCCGCCTGTGGGAAACCACGGGAGGAAAGTCCGGGCTCCACGGAAATACGGTGCCGGCTAACAGCCGGCGGGGGCGACCCCAGGGACAGTGCCACAGAAACATACCGCCTTCGGGTTCGCCCAAGGTAAGGGTGAAATGGTGCGGTAAGAGCGCACCGCCTCTCTGGTAACAGCGAGGGCAGGGTAAACCCCACCAGGAGCAAGACCGAATAGGGGTGGCCGGCGCCGTGCGTGAGCATGGGCGCGGAACGATTTCCGGTTCGCCGCCCGGGTTGGTCGCGCGAGGCGGGCGGTAACGTCCGTCCCAGATGAATGGCCGTCCAGCACCCTTGCGGTGTGGACAGAACCCGGCTTACAGACCGTCTGGATTTTCCTGCTTTGTTCCGGCCAAATTGTTTGGATCGGCAGCGAAATTGATTTGCCGCAGTTTCGCGTACCTGAAGTGCGAACAAATGGAGAACATTGTTGCAAAAACCTGGAGATTTCGCGCGCGCGATTCGTTCCGATTCGTGCAGGAGTTTCCTGCAAATCTCTTTGACGGGGGGAAGCGCGACATGCTAGTGGGAAGGAAACCCACGATTTCCCATAAAGTGGTGGAAGGCCTCGCGTTTAACCCCAATGAAGCGACTTTTCGGCAGCCACGAGAATAAGCTGGATGCGAAGGGACGGGTTTCCGTCCCGGCGGCGTTCCGCAACGTGTGGAAGGCCACGCCGGAGATGACGCTGGTGCTGCGGCCCTCGCTGCTGGAGGGCTGCGTGGAGGCCTGGCCGCTGCCGGATTACGCCAAGTTTCAGGAGAAGGTGGATGCGCTGGCCGAGACCGACCCGGAGCATTACGCGCTGGCCAGCGTGGTTTACAGCCAGGCGGCGGAGGTGGAGTTGGACGCGCAGGGGCGGATCATGATCCCGGCGCATCTGGCGGCGCGCGCTAAACTGGCCGAGGCCGTGTGTTTCCTTGGCCGTGGCGACCATTTCCACATCTGGGAACCGGAGGCTGGGCGGGCGTTCCTTGAAGCCTCCTGCGCCGCGGCACCGAAAATCGCCTTCGGAGTGCCGGCGCGATGACAGAATTTTCACACATTCCGGTTCTACGTGCCGAGGCTGTGACGATGCTACAGCCGCGCGATGGCGGCGTTTATCTGGATGGGACTTTTGGTGGCGGCGGCTATGCCAAGGCGATTCTCGACGCGGCGGAGTGCAGGCTCTTCGCCATCGACCGCGACCCGGCGGCAGTGGCGCGCGGGCGCGAGCTGGCGCGTGAATATCCTGGTCGATTCGAGATTTGTGAAGGTAGAATCAGCAATATTTCGGAGTTGTTGGCGGAGCGTGAGGTCTTCGCGCTCGACGGCGCGGTGTTCGACCTTGGTGTTTCCTCGTATCAGATCGACGATCCGGAGCGCGGGTTTTCTTTTCGCCATGACGGGCCTTTGAACATGCAAATGGGCAGCAGCGAAATGAATGCCGAAACGCTCGTTAATTTTTGCCCCGAATCCGAGCTGGCGGATATTCTTTACGAGTTCGGGGAGGAGAAGGCCGCGCGGCGCGTGGCCAAGGCCATCGTCGAGCGGCGGAAGGTGCAAAAATTCACAACAACGTCGGATCTGGCGGGCGTGATACGGAGTGTCGTGAGAGCGGACAAATCGGGGCTTGACCCGGCAACGAGGAGCTTTCAGGCGCTGCGCATTGCCGTGAACGAGGAGCTGACGGACATCGAGGCGGCGCTGGAGCAGGCGGCGGCGATGCTGAAGCCTGGCGGGCGGCTGGTCGTGGTGAGCTTCCACTCCCTGGAAGACCGGATCGTGAAGCAGTTTTTCGCGGCTGGCGCCGGGCGCACGCCAGGCGCCTCGCGGCATGACCCGGCTGGGCTGCTGGCCCAGGCCAAGCCGCGCTTCGCTCTGGTGACGAAGACGCCGGTCACCGCCGGCGCGGCGGAACTCAACGCCAACCCCCGCGCCCGCAGCGCCAAGTTGCGGGTCATGGAAAGGCTCGCAGCATGATCGTACGGTCCTTCACCCTCATCAGCGGCATGATGTTCGCGCTCTCCGGCGCGTATCTGTTCATGGTCAAGCACCATAGCGAGGCGCTTGACGACCAGCTTACCCAAGTGACGCAGGCGACGCGCCAGGACGAACAAAGCATCCGCGTGCTGCAGGCGCAGTGGGCGTTGGAGGCGGATCCGTCCCGCCTGGCCTCGCTGGCGGCGCAGTTCACCGGGCTGCAGCCGATGAAGCCGGGACAGCTGACGACGCTGGTCAGCCTGGGCAGCAGCCTGCCCGCGCCGGGCAGCCAGCCGCCGGGCGCGAACCCGGCTGACCCGGCGCCCGCCATGCCGCAGCTGGCACAGGCGGCGCCTGCATCTGCCTCTCCGGCAGCGCCGGTTTCCCCAGCTCAGGCGACGGTGGCCGCGGCCTCCGCCGCGCCAGTACAAATGGCTTCCGTCAACGCGGCGCGCGTTGCCGTATCCGCGCCCAGGCCGGCAGCCAGGCACGCCCAGCAACTGCGTCTGGCCAGCACCGAGGGCGTGGCGCACCATGCCGTCCATCGCCCCGGGCATGTGCTGCATGAAGAAAATGCCTCGTCCCTGTACGCCGCTGCCGCCGCTCCCATGCCGCGCGCCGAGCCGCTTGGCGCGCAGGTGATGTCCGTGCGGGCCGTGGCCAGCGTGGCGCCGGTCTCGATGCCGATCGATAATGGCGGCTCCCTGCTCGGCATGGCCCAAGGGGGCACCAATTGACACTGACCTTGCGGCCGGACCAGCCGCCGCCCTCGCGGCGGAAGGGTGCGCCCGCGCGTGGCGGCGCCGTGCCGCTGATGGAGAATGTGCGGGTCACGGCGCCCGACCTCGACCAGCGCCGCGTGCTGGACAAGGCGCGCGGACGGATGGTGATCGCAGCGCTGCTGTTCCTCGGGCTCTATGGCGTGCTGGCGGCGAAGCTTGCATGGTCGACCGTGGTGCATCCGCTGCTGCCGAGTGCCGCGCAGATCGCCGCCATGCAGCCGCAGCTGGATATGACGCCGCCGCCGCCCTCGCGCGCGGATATCACCGACCGTAACGGCACCATCCTGGCTGTCTCGCTGCCCGGCGCGCAGCTTTATGCCGACCCGCAGCAAGTGCCGGACCCGCAGGCGGCAGCTCAGTTGCTGGCCAACGCCATGCCGGACATCGACGTGGCGCAGACCGCGCAGAAGCTCGGCGCGGCGGTGCCTCCCGAGAAGCGCAAGGAATTCGTTTACCTCAACCGCAAGCTGACCCCGCAGGAGGAGTTGGCGGTGAATTCGCTCGGCATTCCGGGCGTGTATTTCGAGAATAACGAGAAGCGGCACTACCCGGACGGCAACCTGGCCGCGCATATCCTGGGCGGGGTGAAGGTGGACGGCACCGGCGTCGCCGGTGTGGAGCAGTATTTCCAGCAGCGACTGACCAGCAGCAATACCCAGCCGCTGGCGCTGTCCATCGATGCCGGGATTCAGAGCATCGTGCATGACGAACTGGCCGCGGCGGTGAAGGAGTTCCAGGCTCCTGGTGCCTGCGCCATCGTGATGAACGCGCATACCGGCGAGATCCTGGCCATGGCCAGCCTGCCGGATTACGACGTGAACGCCTATGGCAGCGCGGACCGCAACAGCCAGTTCGACCGCTGCGTGAACGGCACCTACGAGCCGGGCTCGGTGTTCAAGCTGCAGACCGTCTCCATGGCGCTGGATTCCGGCCTGGTGCATTACTGGGATTACTTCGACACCACGCATCCGCTGAAAGTCGGGCGCTTCCACATCACCGACTTCGAGCCGGCGAATGAGTGGATGGCGGTGCCGCAGATCCTCAACGTCTCCTCCAATATCGGCGCCTCGCGTATCGCCGCCATTCTCGGCCCGAAGATCGAGCAGGCCTGGTTCACCAAACAGCAATTTTTCCAGCCGCTGGATATCCAGTTGCCCGGACCGCCGAAACCGCTATTCCCGTCCTTCAATAACTGGAAGCTGGCGGCGACGATGACCGTCTCCTTCGGCGCGGGCATCGCGGTGAGCCCGCTGCAGGTCATTACGGCCGTGCTGCCGGTCGTCAATGGCGGCGTTCGCTACGACCCGACACTGCTGAAAGTGGACCCCGATGGGCCGCAGCCGCAGGGTGTGCGGGTCATGCAGCAGAGCACTTCGGACATGATGCGCAAGATGATGACCGATGTCGTGCTCTTCGGCACCGGCAAGAACGCGCAGGTGCCGGGCTACGTGGTTGGCGGCAAGACCGGCACGGCCCAGGTGGTGGGGCCGAATGGCGGATATCTGAAGCACACCAACAATGCATCCTTCATGGCGGCTTTCCCCATGGATAACCCGCAATACGTGATCTATGTGCTGGTGTTGCAGCCCAAGCCGGACGCCACCACTTACGGCTTCACCACCGGCGGCATGATCGCCGCGCCGACCGTGGCGCGGATCATCGCCCGCATCGGGCCGATGCTGGGCATTATGCCGGCGACCGGTGACCAGCTGGCGCAGCTGGATCAGCAACTGACCGTGCCGCTCACCCCCACTCCACCGCCGGGGCAGAGGGCGCTGGGGCCGGACAATCCGCTGCCGCCGGGGGCGAATCCCTTCGCCTACGAGCTGATGGGGGCGACGCCGCCGGCACCACCGGCGCCACCGGCCGCGCAGGCGGATACGGACAGCAAGCTGGCGCCGGAGCCATCGGCCTCGCACAGTGCGCATGTGCGGCATGACGGGATCATGGCGCCGGTCTCGCCAATGATGGGAAGCCATATGACTTCGCGGGATAGTAACGGCGATGGGAAGGCCTGAGTTGATTGACGTGATCGGCATCACAGCGGATAGCCGGGCGGTGCGGCCGGGCTATGTGTTCGCGGCCCTGCCGGGGGTGAAAGTGGACGGGCGGCGCTTCATCGCCGACGCCGTGGCGAAAGGCGCCATTGCCGTGCTGGCGCCGGAGGGCACGCAATGGCCGCCCGGCGTGCCGCCGCGCCGGCTCATCACCTCGCCCGCGCCGCGCGCGGCCCTGGCAGAGATGGCGGTGGAACTGGCCGGGAAGATGCCAGAGCGGCTGGTGGCGGTGACCGGCACCAACGGCAAGACCAGCACCGTGGATTTCCTGCGGCAGATCTTCACCCTGGCGGGGCGCAAATCGGCCTCGCTCGGCACGCTGGGGGTGATCGCCCCCGGGCGGCCGGTGACCGACAGCCTGACCACGCCGGACCCGGTGACGCTGGCCAACACGCTGGCGGAACTCGCCGAAGAAGGGGTGACAGACGTGGCGATGGAGGCCTCCAGCCACGGGCTGGAGCAGAGCCGGCTGGACGGGCTGCGCTTCGCCGCCGCCGGGTTCACCAACCTCACGCGCGACCATCTCGACTACCATGGCACCATGGAGGCCTATGCCGATGCCAAGCTCCGGCTGTTCTCGGCACTGCTGAAGCGGGGTGCCGCGGCGCGGGCGATGGCGGATCTGGAGCCCGGGGTGCTGGCCCGGCTGCGCGCCATCGCCGCCGAGAAGGGGCTGGAATTCGAGACCGTTGAGGTGGAGCGCGTGGTGCCGCGGCCGGACGGGCAGGAGGTGATCTGTGGCGGGCGGCGCGTGGAGCTGCATCTGCCCGGGCGGTTCCAGGCCGATAACGCGATGCTGGCGGCGAGCCTTGCCGAGGCGGTGGGGGTGGCGGATGCCTTCGCCCTGGTGCCGCGGCTGCGCGGCGTGCGCGGGCGGCTGGAGCGTGCGCTGGTGCTGCCCGAACGGCGCCGCCGCCTACGTGGATTACGCCCATACGCCGGATGCCATCGCCCGCGTGCTGAGCGCGCTGCGCCCGCATGCCAACGGGCGGCTGCATATCGTGTTCGGCGCCGGGGGCGACCGCGACGCCGGCAAGCGCCCGCTGATGGGCGAAGCGGCGGCGAAGGGCGCGGATGTGTGCATCGTGACCGACGACAATCCCCGCTCCGAGGACCCGGCCACGATCCGCGCCGCGATTCATGGCGGCCTGCCCGGGGGCGCGGGAGATCGGCGACCGCCGCGCCGCCATCGCCGCAGCACTTGAAGGGCTGGCCCCAGGCGATGTGCTGGTGGTGGCGGGCAAGGGGCATGAGCAGGGGCAGATCGTGAAGGGCGAGGTGATCCCGTTCGACGATGCCGCCGTGATCCGCGAGCTGGGAGGCGCCGCATGAGCCTCTGGACAGCCGCCGAGCTGGTCGCCGTGTTCGGGGTGGCCCAGGCCTGGGACGTGACCGGCATCAGCATCGACACGCGCAGCTTGCAGCCGGGCGATCTGTTCGTGGCGCTTGCCGGCGAGCGGGACGGGCATGATTTCGTGGAGACGGCCTTCGCCAAGGGCGCGGCGGCGGCGCTGGTCTCGCGCCCCATGGCGGGCAACACCATCCTGGTGGACGACACGCTGAAGGCGCTGGAGCGGCTGGGCGCGGCCTCCCGGGCGCGGACGGGCGCGAAGATCGTGGCGGTGACAGGCAGCGTCGGCAAGACCACGACCAAGGAGATGCTGCGCCGGACCCTGAGCGCCTTCGGCGCCGTGCACGCGGCCGAGGCCAGCTTCAACAACCATATCGGCGTGCCGCTGACCCTGGCGCGGATGCCGCGCGGGGTGGATTTCGGGGTGTTCGAGATCGGCATGAACCATCCTGGCGAGATTGCCCCGCTGGTGGCGCTGGTGCGCCCGCACGTGGCGGTGGTGACCTGCGTGGACAGGGCGCATCTCGGGCTGATGGGCTCGGAAGAGGCGATCGCGCGGGAGAAGGCCGCGATCTATGCCGGGCTGGAGCCGGGCGGCACGGCGGTGATTCCCGGCGATTCGGCCTTTGTTCAGTTGTTGCGCGAAGCGGTGCCGGCGGGGCGGGAGGCGGTTGTCTGCGGCCGGGAAGCTCGTCTGCTGAACGTGAAGGCTGGGGCGGAAAGCTCTGATATTGACGCTGAAATTTACGGTACGCCGGTGCGCTTCACGCTCCTGGCGCCGGGGCTGCACATGGCCCGCAACGCCATCGCCGTGCTGGCCGCCGCCGTGGCGCTGGGGCTGGATGCGCACCAAGCCGCCGCCGGGCTGGACGGTTTTGCCCCCTTCGCCGGGCGCGGCGCGCGGCGCGAGTTGATGCTGCCGGAGGGCGGCACGGTCCTGCTGCTGGATGAGAGCTACAATGCCTCCGGTGCCTCGATGCGCGCGGCGTTCTCGGTGCTGGCCTTGCAACCTGGGCGGCATGTGGCCGTGCTGGGGGACATGCTGGAGTTGGGTGACGAATCGCCACGGGAACACCTGGCGTTGCACGAGGCGGCGCTGGCCGCGGCGGACGTTATTTTTACCTGCGGAATCTGGACGAGAACCTTGTTCGAACTCGCTTCCCCCGGCCAAACAGGGCGCGCATGCGCCTGACGCCGCTACCCTGGCTCCGCTGGTCAAAGCCGCGTTGGTGGACGGCGACACCGTGTTGGTGAAGGGAAGTTATGGCAGCCGTATGCGTGACGTCATCTCGCATCTGGAAAGCCCTGGCTGATGCTTTACGCGCTACTCTTCCCGCTCGCCGGGCATGTGCATTTTTTCAACCTGTTCCGGTACATCACCTTCCGGGCGGGCGGGGCGTGCCTGACGGCGCTCGTCATCAGCTTCTGGCTCGGGCCGAAGGTGATCCGCACCCTGAAGGCCATGCAGCGCCACGGCCAGCCGATTCGCACCGACGGGCCGGAGCGGCATCTGGTCGAGAAGAAGGGCACGCCGACCATGGGGGGCGTGCTGATCCTGCTGGCGCTGGGATTCTCCACCCTGCTCTGGGGGGATCTAAGCAATGGCTATATCTGGGCGACGCTGATGGTCACCTTCGGCTACGGCGCGATCGGCTTTGCCGATGACTTCCTCAAGCTGACCAAGCGCAACACCAAGGGCGTTTCCGGCCGGGTGCGGCTGCTGGGCGAGGGCGTGATCGGGCTGATTGCCGCGCGTGTGGATGATCCACCTGATGCCCGCCCCGATCGCCACCGACCTCGCCGTGCCGGTGTTCAAGAGCCTGCTGATTCCGTTCGGTTTTCTGTTCCCGTTCGTGGCGCTGTTCGTGCTCATGGGCTCGGCCAACGCGGTGAACTTCACCGACGGGCTGGACGGCCTCGCCACGGTGCCGACGATGATCGCCGCCGCGGTGTTCGCGCTCATCGCCTATCTGGTGGGCAACAAGATTTTCGCCGGGTATCTGGAGGTCAACTTCATGCCCGGCGTGGGCGAGTTGGCGGTGTTCCTCTCGGCGCTGATCGGCGCGGGGCTCGGCTTCCTGTGGTTCAACGCCCCGCCGGCGGCGGTGTTCATGGGCGATACCGGCTCCCTCTCGCTGGGCGGCGCGCTGGGCGCGGTGGCCGTGGCGACCAAGAATGAGATCGTGCTCGCCATCGTCGGCGGGCTGTTCGTGGTGGAGACCATCTCGGTCATCGTGCAGGTGTTCTGGTACAAGCGCACGGGGCGGCGCGTGTTCCTGATGGCGCCGCTGCATCATCATTTCGAGAAGAAAGGCTGGGCGGAACCGACCATCGTCATCCGTTTCTGGATCATCTCGATGATCCTGGGGCTGGTGGGGCTGGCCACCCTGAAAATCCGATGAGCGTGTTTTCCGGCCAGCGTTTCGCGGTGCTCGGGCTGGGGCGGGCCGGGCTGCCGGCAGCGCTTCGCCTGCGCGAGTTCGGCGCCGAGGTGTTCGTGTGGGACGATAATGAGGCGTCCCGCGCCGCCGCCGAGGGATTTGCGGTGCGCAAACCCTCCGAGGTTACGGGGCATCTGGATGCCGTGGTGCTTTCGCCCGGCATTCCGCACATTCTGCCCAAGCCGCACCCGGAAGCGGCGTGGGCATTGGCGCATGGCGTGCCGGTCCTCACCGATGCCGAGCTGCTCTACCGGGCGGTGCGGGCGCTGGGCTAGCAAGGCGCGCTTTGCCGGGATTACCGGGACCAACGGCAAATCCACCACCACGGCGCTGCTGGCGCATATCCTCAACGTGGCCGGGGTGCCGAACGCGGCGGGGGCGAATCTGGGCCCGGCGGCGCTTTCCTTGCCGATTCTGCCGGATGACGGCGTCTATGTGCTCGAAATGTCCAGCTATATGTTGGAACGAATCGCGACACTCCGGTTTGATGCCGCGGTGATGCTGAATCTTTCGCCCGACCATCTGGACCGCCACGGTGACATGGCCGGCTACGCCGCCGCCAAGCGGGCGATCTTCGCGCGGCAGGATGGCAGGCTGCACGGCGGTGATCGGGGTGGATGACGAGCCCTCGCGCGAAATGGCGGAGTGGCTTCAGACCCAGCCGGCCAAGGTGGTGCGGATTTCCGGCACGGGCCAGGCCACGGGCGCCAAGGCGCTGCCGGGCGAGCATAACGCGCAGAACGCCGCCGCCGCCGCCGCGCTGGCGCGGGCGTTGGGCGTGGGCGAGGCGGCGATCGCCGAGGGCATCGCCAGCTTCCCCGGCCTCGCGCACCGGGCGCAGGAGGTGGCGCAGTGCGAAGGCGTGCGCTTCATCAATGACAGCAAGGCGACCAATGCCGATGCCGCCAGCCGCGCCATGGCCTGCCATGACCGCTTCGTGTGGATCGCGGGCGGGGTGGCCAAGGCGGGCGGGATCGACGATCTGGAGCCGTTCTTCCCGCGCATCGAGAAAGCCTTCCTGATCGGCCAGGATGGCCAGGCCTTTGCCGCCAAGCTGGCGGCGCATGGCGTGGCCAATGAGTATGTCGGGCACGCTGGAAGCGGCGCTGCCCTTGGCTTTCGAGGCGGCGAAGGCGGGGGCGGGGGTCGTGCTGTTCTCCCCGGCCGCGGCGAGCTTCGACCAGTTTCCGAATTTTGAGGTGCGCGGCGATGTGTTCGCCAAGCTGGCCAAGGGAGTTGCTGCCTGATGCGCCCGCTCTCCCGCGCCGATACCTCGATACTGGGCCGCTGGTGGTGGAGCGTGGACCGCCTCACGATGCTCGGCCTCGCGATCTTGCTTGGCGTTGGCTACGTGCTGGCCCTGGCGGCCATGCCAGGCGTGACCACGCATATCACCGACCCGCACACGCTGGCGATGATCAAGCAGATCCTCTTCCTCATCGCTCAGCGGGGTGACGATGCTGGGCATGTCCATGCTCTCCCTGCGCCAGGTGAAGCTGGCGGCGCTGGGGATCGGCATCGTGTTCTTCCTGCTCACCGGCTTTACCCTGATGCATGGCACCGAGGTGGACGGCGCCAACCGCTGGCTCGCCTTGCCGGGCTTTACCGTCCAGCCGAGCGAGTTCCTGCGTCCGGCCTTCGTCATCATCACCGCCTGGCTGATCGCGGAATCGCACCGTACGCCGGGGTTCCCGGGCAAGAGGGCGGCCTTGGGCGTGTATCTGCTCACCGCGCTGGTGCTGAAGATGCAGCCGGATATCGGCATGACCTTCTTGTTCACCATGGTTGTGCTGTCGCAATTCTATCTCGACGGCATGGACATGAAATGGCTTGGCATCGCCGGCGTGGTGGTGGTGCTGGCGCTGGTCTATGCGTTCTTCTTCATCGGCCATGTGCATACGCGCGTGATGATGTTCATCGACCCGCCGAAGGGCAGCCAGGCGCAGACGGCGCTGATGGCCTTCGGCAATGGCGGCATGTGGGGGCTCGGGCCGGGCGAGGGGCAGGTGAAGCACTTCCTGCCGGATGCGCGCGCGGACTTCGTGTTCGCCGTGGCGGGCGAGGAGTTCGGGCTGTTCTTCTGCGCCTTCATCATCCTGGTGTTCGCCGCCATCGTGCTCCGCGCGCTGTTCCGGCTGCTGGCGGAGCCTAACCTGTTCGTGGTGCTGGCGGCGGGCGGTCTGGTCGTCGGCTTCGGGCTGCAGGCCTTCGTGAACATGGCGTCGTCGCTGTCGCTGATTCCCACAAAGGGCATGACGCTGCCGTTCCTCTCCTATGGCGGCAGCTCGGCGCTGGCCGTGTCCACCCAGATGGGCTTTCTGTTGGCGTTGACGCGCAAGCGTCATGCCGGGGAGGGCGCATGAGAGCCGGGACGCCGAAACCCGTTGTGATCGCGGCTGGCGGCACGGGCGGGCATTTCTATCCGGCCGAGGCGCTGGCGGCGGAGCTGCTGGCGCGGGGCGAGCGCGTGGTGCTGCTGACCGATGCGCGCTCCGGCGGGCTGGCCTCGCCGGTATTCGCGCGGGCCGAGCGGCATGTGATTTCGGGTGCCGGGCTCTCCGGGCGCGGGCTCAAGCGCGCGGCGCAGGGCGCCCTGGCGCTGCTGCGCGGTGTGTTCGAGGCGCGGGGCCTGCTGCGCCAGTTGCGGCCTTCCGCCGTGGTGGCGTTTGGCGGCTATCCCTCCGTGCCGCCGGTGCTGGCGGCGGCGACGATGTTCGTGGGCAAGCCGCGTGTGATTCTGCACGAGCAGAACGCGGTGCTGGGCCGGGCGAACAAGCTGCTCTCGCACTTTGCCGATGTGCTGGCGCTGAACTTCGCCAACACCAAGCTGGTGCCGCGCGGTATGAAGACCCGCGTGCTGGGCAATCCGGTGCGCCAGCCCATCGTGGCGCTGTACGGCGAGGGCTACACCGCGCCGGAAGATCGGATCGAGCTGCTGGTGCTGGGCGGTTCCCTTGGCGCGAAGGTGTTTGGCACGCTGATCCCCGAGGCGCTGGCACGGCTGCCCGAGGCGTTGCGCCACCGGCTGCATGTGACGCAGCAATGCCGGGTGGAGGAGATCGAGACCACGCGGCAGGTGTTCAAGCTGGCGGGGATTTCCGCAGAGCTGTCGCCGTTCTTTACCGATGTCGCCTCGCTGCTGGCCAAGGCGCATCTCGTCATCGCGCGGGCAGGGGCTTCCACCGTGGCGGAGATTGCCGTGGCGGGGCGTCCGGCGATTTTCATTCCGCTGCCCACGGCGATCGACGACCACCAGCGCGCCAATGCCGATGCGCTGGCCGCCGCGGGCGGGGCGTGGCGGTTGGACCAGGCTGGGCTGACACCCGAAATATTGGCTGAAAAGATTGAGACCTTGTTGATGAATTCTGATTCTCTGACGAATGCCGCCGTGGTGTGCGCGCAGGCCGGGCGTGTGGACGCCGCAGCAAAGCTGGCTGACCTCGTACAACAAGGAGCCGTGGCATGAGGGCGCTGCCGCTTTCCATCGGGCCGCTGCATTTTGTTGGCATTGGCGGCATCGGCATGTCCGGCATCGCCGAGGTGCTGCACGAGCTGGGCTACCAGGTGCAGGGCTCGGATATCGCCGAGAACGCCAATGTGGCGCGCCTGCGCAAGGCGGGGATTCCCGTCGCCATCGGGCATGACGCGAAAAACCTGGGTGCTGCGCAGGTGGTGGTGATCTCCACCGCCGTGCCCAAGGACAACCCCGAGGTGCTGGCGGCGCGGCGCAAGCTGATCCCCGTGGTGCGGCGCGCGGAAATGCTGGCCGAGCTGATGCGGCTGAAATGGGCCGTGGCCATTGGCGGCACGCATGGCAAGACCACCACGACCTCGCTGGTGGCGGCGGTGCTGGAAGGTGCCGGGTTCGACCCGACCGTCATCAATGGCGGCATCATCAACGCCTATGGTTCCAACACGCGCCTGGGCAAGGGCGACTGGATGGTGGTGGAAGCCGATGAATCGGACGGCAGCTTCCTGCGCCTGCCGGCGGTCATCTCTATCGTCACCAACATGGACCCGGAACATCTGGACCATTGGCATACCAAGGAGGCGATGGAAGCCGGGTATCGGCAATTCGTCTCCAACATCCCGTTCTACGGCTTCGCGGTGCTTTGCATCGACCATCCGGCGGTGCAGCAGATGATTCCGTCGCTCTCGGATCATCGTGTCGTCACCTACGGGTTTTCGCCGCAGGCGGATGTGCGGGCGGAACGCATCATTTCATCGAAGGATGGTGCCAGCTTCGAGGTGCGCATCTCCGACCGCATCACCGGCCGGGCGCGCCGGATGGGGCCGTTCAAGCTGCCGATGCTGGGCAACCACAATGTGCAGAACGCGCTGGCGGCGATCACCGTGGCGACGGAGATGGAGATCGACGAGTCAGCAGATCAAGGCGGCGCTGGCCAATTTCGCAGGCGTGAAGCGGCGCTTCACCAAGACCGGCGAGACGGGCGGGATCACCGTGATCGACGATTACGGGCATCACCCGGTGGAAATCGCGGCGGTGCTGAAGGCGGCGCGGCAGGCCGGGGCGCGCGATGTGATCGCCGTGGTGCAGCCGCACCGCTACACGAGGCTGCAATCGCTGTTCGAGGAATTCTGCACCTGCATGAACGATGCGGGCACCGTGATCGTGGCGGATGTGTACGCGGCGGGCGAGGAGCCGATCGAGGGCGTGGACAAGGAGGCGCTGGTCGAGGGCCTGCGCGCGCGCGGGCACCGGCAGGTGGTGGCGCTGTCCGATCCGTCGCATCTGGCCGAGATGGTGCATGCCATCGCCCGGCATGGCGACTACGTGGTGTGCCTCGGCGCCGGAAACATCACGCAATGGGCTGCGGCCCTGCCGGCGCAGCTGGCGGAGATGCAGAACGCCGCGCGCGCCGCTGGGGTGCGCCGATGATCGGCGGTGATCCCCGCCACGCGCGGCCGTTTGGCCGTGCACGCGCCTCTGGCGCCGATGACGTGGTTCCGCGTCGGCGGACCTGCGGAGTTTTTGCTGCGCCCGGCGGATGTCGAGGATCTGTGCGCCTTCCTCAAGGAACTGCCGCTGGAGATGCCGGTGACGGTGATAGGTGCTGCCTCCAACCTTATCGTGCGCGATGGCGGCATCAACGGCGTCGTCATCAAGCTGGCGCGCGGTTTTGGCGATGTGGTGGTGGAGGACGGCGCCATCATCGCCGGGGCGGCGGCGCTGGATGTGACGGTGTCGGAACATGCGGCCGAGGCCGGGCTGACCGGGCTGGAATTTCTTTCGGGGATTCCCGGCACGATTGGCGGCGCGGTGGCGATGAACGCGGGCGCCTATGGCGGCGAGATCGCGCAGGTGCTGGACTGGGCCGAGATCGTCACCCGCGCGGGCGAGCTGATCCGCGTGCCGGCGGAAGAGCTTGGCCTTTCCTATCGCCATGCCAATCTGCCGCCGACTCCGTAGTGGTGCGGGCGCGGTTGCGGGCGCGGCCGGGCGAGCCGGCGCTGATCGGCGCGAAGATGGCGGAGATCAAGGCCAGGCGCGAAGCGAGCCAGCCGGTGCGGGCACGCACGGGCGGCTCCACCTTCGCCAACCCGGAAGGGCAGAAGGCGTGGGAGCTGATCGACGCCGCGGGCTGCCGGGGGCTGGCCAAGGGGCAGGCCCAGGTTTCGGAATTGCACTGCAATTTCCTGCTGAATCTGGGCGAGGCCACGGCCGCCGAGCTGGAAGGCCTGGGTGAAGAGGTGAGGCGGCGCGTGCAGGAGAATTCCGGCGTGGCGCTGCGTTGGGAAATTAAGCGGATTGGAGTGCCGGCATGACGCGTGTGGCTGTTCTTCTTGGTGGCATGTCGTCGGAGAGCGAGGTTTCCCGCCGCTCCGGCGCGCAGGTGGTCGCGGCGCTGGAGAAGGCCGGGTTCGAGGTGACGGCCGTCGAGGTGACGGAGGATCTCGGCGCGCTGCTCAAGGCGCTCACCCCGCGCCCGGATGTGGTGTTCAACGCGCTGCACGGGCCCTTCGGCGAGGATGGCACGATCCAGGGCGTGCTCGACTATATGGGCATTCCCTATACCCATTCCGGCGTGCGGGCCTCGGCGCTGGCCATGGACAAGGCCGCCGCCAAGGCGGTGTTCGCCGCCGCCGGGCTGCCCGTGGCGCCGCACCGGATCATCGACATCGCGGAGCTGGCCGACCATGATCCGCTGCCGCCGCCCTATGTGGTGAAGCCGGTGAATGAGGGCTCGTCGGTTGGCGTGTCCATCGTCAAGGCAGGGGACAATAACCGCGCCGAGATCGTGGCCAACTGGCATTACGGCCCGGCCATGGTGGAGCAGTATATTCCGGGGCGGGAACTCACCGTCGGCGTGCTGGACGACCATGCCCTGGCGGTGACGGAAATCCTGCCCGCCGAGAAATTCTATGACTACCACGCCAAGTATGCCGCTGGCGGCTCGCGCCATGTGGTGCCGGCGGAAATCCCCGATGAAGTGGCCAAGCAGGCGATGGATATCGCGCTGGCGGCGCACAGGGCGCTGGGGTGCCGTGGCGCCTCGCGCGCGGATCTGCGCTACGACGACGATACCGGCCGGCTGGTGCTGCTGGAGGTGAACACCCAGCCGGGCCTGACGCCGACCTCGCTGCTGCCGGAACAGGCGGCTTATACCGGCATGGATTTTCCCGCGCTCTGCACCTGGATGGTTGAGAGGGCGGCATGCCGCGTGTAGCCACGCCGCCACCGATCGATATTACCGCGGCGTCGCGGCTGGACGCGGCGCCGCAGCGTCCGCGTACGTCACGCGCGCGCAAGCCGGCGCCGCCACAGGACCGGCTGACGCAGCGCAAGTTGTTTTTCCGCCGCGTCAAGCGCAGCCTTAAGCCCGGGCTGTGGTTCCTCGTTATCGCCTCCGTGTTCATCGTCGGGTTCGAGCTGGTGCGCAGCCTGCCTTCCGCCGCGCCCGCGCCGCAAGCTGCGGAGACCGCCGCCGCTGCCGCGCCATCGTCCTCGCCGCTGGCGAATTTCGCGGCGGACCTTGGCCTGCGCGTCATCCAGCGTGCAGGTCAACGGCGCCCGCACCACCGATCCCGACTTGCTGCAACAGGCGATCGGGGTGAAGCCGGGCGACCCGACGCTGGGGTTCTCGTTGCAGTCGATCCGTGACCAGGTTGAGCAGCTGGGGCCGGTGCAGAGCGCCGTGGTCTCGCGCGAACTGCCGGGCACGCTGGTGGTGACCGTGACCGAGCGCGATGCCTATGCGATCTGGCAAACCGTGAGCAACGGGCAGACGAAATTCGTGCTCATCGACAAGCAGGGCAATGTCATCGCCAACCAGGACGCCACCGAGGCGAAGCGGCGCGAACCTTCGCTGCTGCTGCTCTCGGGGGAGGATGCGCCGGCCAACGCCAATGTGCTCGTCACCGAGTTGCAGGCGGCGCCCGCCGTGCTCTCGCATGTGGCGGCGGCGCAGCGCGTGGACGGGCTGCGCTGGAACCTCATCCTCAAGAACCAGACGCTGGTGAAGCTGCCAAGCGAGAACGAGGCTGATGCCATCGGCCAGCTTGCCGCGTTGCAGACCAGTGTGCAACTGCTCGACCGGCCGGTCGAGGTGATCGATCTGCGCCAGGCGGGGCGGCTGGTGGTGAAGCCATATCCGGCGCCCGCGCCGCCAGCGCCGGAGAAACAGGGAGCGACGCAGAAACATGAGTAGCATGACACGCCGCCCGCCCGCTGTTGAGACGCCCGCGAAGCCACAAATGGATGATGTGCCGCGCGCGCGCCGGGTGCGCTCCGGCCCGTTTGGTGTGCTCGATATCGGTTCGACCAAGATCGCCTGCCTGATTGGCCGCGCGGAATCGGATGGGCGGCTGCGCTCGCTCGGTTTTGGCTGGCAGAAAAGCCATGGCATCAAGTCCGGTGGCATCGTGGACCTGGACGCGGCGGAGCGGGCGATCCGCGCCGCCGTGGGCACGGCGGAGGAGTTGGCGGACACGCGGCTCAAATCCGTTTACGTGAACCTCTCCTGCGGCCAGCCGGAGTCGCGGCTGTTCAACGTGCAATGGCCGGTGGATGGCCGGGCGGTGACCGCCGATGACATCCGCCGCGTGGTGCGCGAGGCGCGTGCCCGCGCCGCCGCCGATGGGCGCGCGACGATCCATGCGCTGCCGCTGAGCTTCTCCACCGACGAGACGCTCGGCATTACCGATCCGCGCGGGCTGTTCTGCAACACGCTCACCGCGCAGCTGCATGTCATCGACTCGGGCAGCACCGCGCTGCGCACGCTCTCGGCCTGTCTCTCGCGCTGCGAGCTGGATATCGCCGGGCTGATTTCCGCGCCGCTGGCCTCGGGCCTGGCCACGCTGGTGGGTGATGAACGTGAGCTCGGCACCACGGTGATCGACATGGGCGGCGGCACCACTACCATGGCGGTATTCTCCGAGGGGCAGGTGCTGCACACGGCGCAGATCCCGGTGGGCGGCAACCATGTGACGACCGACATCGCGCAGGGACTCTCGACATCGATTGCGCATGCGGAACGATTGAAGGCGTTGTTCGGCAATTGCCATTCGAGCCCCGACGATTCGCGCGAGCTGCTGCCTGTGCCAATGGTGGGCGAGGCTGAGCACCAGATCGCGCAGATGCCGCGCTCGCATCTCATTTCCTGCATCCGTCCGCGAATCGAGGAAATTTTCGAACTGGTGAAGGACCAACTGGAAACAGCCGGGCTTGGCCGCGCGGGCGGTGTGCGCGTGGTGCTCACCGGCGGCGCGTCGCAGCTTGGCGGCGTGCGTGAACTGGCCGCGCAGATTCTTGACAGGCATGTGCGGCTTGGACGCCCGGGTGAAGTTATTGGCTTGCCCGACTCGGCGAATGCTCCCAATTTCGCCACGCTTGTCGGGCTGCTCGCCTTCGCCACCGGTGACGGCCAGAATATGCAGGATATCAATTTCGATGCCGAACGGGGTCGCGGTTGGTTTGGGCATTTTGTTGATTTTTTGAAAAATCGTGTTTGACATGAAATCGGCGCGTTCGTTACCGATTGTTCCTGAGGAGATGAGCAGATGACATTGAACTTGACAATCGAGAAGCCGTTGCACACGGATTTCACGCCGCGGATTACGGTCTTCGGCGTCGGTGGTGGCGGGTGCAATGCCGTTAACAACATGATCAGCCTGAATCTCCCAGGGGTTGATTTCGTCGTCGCCAATACGGATGCGCAGCAGCTGCAGCGCTCGCTGGCGGAGAAGCGGATCCAGCTCGGGCCGCATCTCACACAGGGCAATGGCGCGGGCGGACGTCCGGAGATCGGCAAGCTCTCCGCCGATGAAGCCGCTGAGGAACTCGCTCGTCACCTCGAGAATACGCACATGGTGTTCATCACCGCCGGCATGGGCGGTGGCACGGGCACGGGCGCAGCGCCGGTCATCGCCCGCATGGCGCGCGAACGCGATATCCTCACTGTCGGTGTTGTTACCAAGCCGTTCTCCTTCGAGGGCAAGCGCCGCCTGCGCGCCGCGGAGGAAGGCATCATCGAGATGCAGGCTTACGTTGACACGCTCATCGTCATCCCCAACCAGAATCTCTTCAAGGTCGCCAACGAACGCACGAGCTGGAAAGAAGCGTTCGAGATGGCCGACAACGTGCTCTACATGGGCGTGCGCGGCGTGACCGACCTGATGGTGATGCCCGGCCTCGTGAACCTTGACTTCGCCGACGTGCGCTCAGTGATGCGCGAGATGGGCAAGGCCATGATGGGCACCGGCGAGGCCGAGGGCGAGGATCGCGCGATCCGCGCCGCCGAGGCCGCCATCAGCAACCCGCTGCTGGAAGACACCAACATGAAGGGCGCGCGCGGCCTGCTGATCAACATCACCGGCGGCTCCGATGTGACGCTGTTCGAGGTGGATCAGGCTGCCAACCGCATCGGCGAGGAAGTCGACAAGGACGCGAACATCATGTTCGGCATGTCGCTGGACGAGGGCATGCAGGGCCGTCTCCGCGTTTCCGTGGTGGCCACCGGCATCGACTCCATGCCGCAGGCGATGCCGAACCTGAAAGTTGTGAATGGCGGCAACGCCGAGCACGCGCAGTTCCCCAATGCCGTGTCTGGCCAGACGCTGAACCAGCAGGGCGCTGCCGCCCCGGCGATGCCGGGCGCGTCCCGCCCGGCGGGTTATGTGCCGGAGCCGCCTGCCGCGCCGCTGGTTTCCAAGGCTTTTGTCGACCGCGGCTACGAGATCGCGCTTGGCGCCGAGCCCGCCCCGGCCCAGCCGGCTGCTCACGCTGCCCCGGCGGCTGAAGCCGCGCGCATGCCGCAGCCACCGCGCCCGACCGTGCCGGTGCGTAACGTGGCGCCGGACCCGGTGCGCGCGCCCGAGCCGCCCAAGAGCACCAGCATCTTCAAGTCCGTGTTCGGTTTCGGCAGCTCCAAGCCGGCCCCGGCGCCGCAGCCCACTCACCGGCAGGAGCCGCCCATGCGCGCCGAGCAGCATGCGCATGAGGAACTCCGCGAGCCTGCCCGCGCCGCCGTGCGGCCGGCGCAGATCGACGAGGTGGGGCTGGAAATTCCGGCCTTCCTGCGCCGCAACAACCCGTAAGCGGTACCAGGCCTTACGAAAAACGGCCCCGGAAGCGGCCGTTTTTTATTGCCCGCGCGCCACGTAGCACCGTTCGCCGCTGGTCTCATTGTACCAGACCTCGACGATCGCGCCTTTGGCCGGGTCCTTGAAGGTTTCCCCAGTGTGCTCCCAGCCAGGGCCAGGGGCTTGCGCTTCATTGCGGTGGTAGTGCTGCTCGAAGACGGTGCCGATGAGCAGCAGCAGGCCGAAGATCATCGGCCCCACCATGCCCGGCCCGGCGCCCGCAAGCATCCCGAGCAGACCTCCGGCCAAAGCCAGCAGGCTCAGGCCAATGACAAAGCCGCGCAGCATCTCAAACTGGCTCGATAATGACGGCGGTGCCGTAGGCTACGACCTCGCTCATGGTCTGGCCCATCTCCGAGGAGTCGAAGCGCATCATGGTGACGGCGTTGGCGCCCATCATCGTGGCGTTGGCCACGAGCCGGTCCACGGCATGGCGCCGGGCTTCCTCCAGCATGCGGGTATATTCCACGATCTCCCCGCCAACGAGCGAGCGCAGCCCGGCCATGATGTTGCCGCCAAGGCCCCGGCTGCGCACGACCACGCCGAAGCATTGGCCCAGTGTCTCTCTTGTCCGGTGATTGGCGACGTTTTCGGTGGTGACGACGATCATCGTGAACCCTCCTTGCCTGCGGCGACCACCAGAGCATTTATCCCGTCTCGCGGCAACGATTTCCTGGCGGCTTGACGGTGAAGCGCCCGAGCCATAGCTGCATGGCATGGAGCAGAATGACAACAGGCCACAGGACAACGGTAAAGGGCCGCTGTCTGCGAAATCGATCCAAGCCATTGAGCGGCGCGGCGTGGTCTGGCAAGGGCCGAAGGATCTTTATTACAATTTGATGAGCATGCCGGTTTGGGCGCTGCTTGTCATTCTGGTGTCGTACTTAGCTGTCGTCAATCTGGTATTCGCGTGCATTTACGCGGCCATAGGCGGACTGGGCGGGCTGCCGGGCCGCGATTTAGGGCGGTTTGCTAACGCGTTTTTCTTCTCGGTACAGACCTTCTCGACCACCGGCTACGGCACTATCTACCCCGCAACGATGTCGGCCAATATTGTTGCCAGTGTGGAGATCCTGCTTGGCCAGCTCAACATTGCGGTGACCACTGGTGTGCTGTTCGCCCGGCTCGTGCGCCCGCGCCTGCGTGTGCTGTTTTCCAAGGTGGCGGTGGTGCGTGATATCAACGGGGTGCAGACGTGGAGCATCCGCGTTGCTAACCGGCGGCGCGGCGACGTCTCCGAAGCCCGTATGAGCGTGGTGATGCTGACGCTTGAGGAAGATCCGGAGGTCGGCACGATACGCAGGATGCTGCCGCTGAAGCTGGAGCAGGACACCTCGCCGATTTTTGCGCTTAGCTGGATGGTCTCGCACAAGATCACACCGGCTAGCCCGCTTTGGGGTAAGGACAGTGAGAGTTTGGCGGCGGCCGGCAATGTCTTCGTCTGTCTGCTTACCGGGACCGACGAGGCGCTGAACGCCACGGCTTCGGAGCGGTACGTCTACAAGGCGGAGGATGTGTTGTTTAATCGTCGCTTCGTCGATGTTGTCACCCACTCACCGCAAGGGGATGTGTCGATCGATTACGATCGGTTCCACGACACCGAGCCATCGCTCCACCCGCTGGCTCATTCGTCGGATATTTGGTGATCGTAAAACAATTTAATATCAAACAGTTGTGACGAAATAATCAGAAATAATGATTGACTGGAGGCGATGGCGGCGCCGGGGCTAGATTAAACTTGATATTAACTGGCGGATTCACAATGTCGTCCCTGCGCGAAAGATACAGCTTTACCCCGTCCGAGGCCGCTCCGGCCCCGCGGCGCACGCTGAAGGCGGCGATTTCCGCCGTTGGCCGCGGGCTGCATAGCGGCGCGGGGGTGACGCTGTCGCTGAAGCCGGCAGCAGTGAATGCCGGCATCGTGTTCCGCCGCACCGATCTGGACGTGAGCATCCCGGCCAGGTTCGATTGCGTGACCGATACGCGGTTGTGCACGCTCATATCCGCGGGCGAGGCGAAGATCGGCACCATCGAGCATCTGATGGCGGCGGTGGCGGCTTGCGGCGTGGATGATATGCTCATCGAGGTGGATGGCCCCGAATTGCCGGTGTTCGATGGCTCCGCCGCGCCCTTCCTGTTCCTCATCGAGAGCGCTGGGGTTGCCGAGCATGGGGGCTTACGCGAGCGCCTGGAGATCCTGCGGCCGGTGCAGGTCGAGCATAACGGCGCCTTCGCCGAGCTGCGCCCGCATAATCAGGGCGGCGCGGGGTTCGATGTTTCTCTGTCCATCGAGTTTGCCGCCTCCGCCATTGGCGCGCAGGCGTATAGCTTCCACCTCTCGGAAGAGGGCTTCGCGCAGGAGATCGCCCAGGCGCGCACCTTCACCCTGCTGGGCGAGATCGAGGCGCTGCGCAAGGCCGGGCTGGCCCGTGGCGGCTCGCTGGCCAATGCCATCGTCGTCGATGACGCCAAGGTGCTGAACCCGGAAGGTCTGCGTTATGCCGACGAATTCGTGCGCCACAAACTACTGGATGTGATCGGTGACCTCGCACTTGCCGGCGCGCCGATCTCCGGCCGGTTCATCGGCAGCCGCACCGGCCATGCGCTGAACAACCAGCTTCTGCGCGCCCTGTTTGCCGACCAGGCGAATTATCGCCTGACCAACGGCACGGTGGCGAAGCCGCTGCAGCTCACCGTCGCCTAGAATAATCTACTGGAATGCTAGGGTGAGGGGATAATCCTCTCGCCTTTTTGGCGTTTGGCATGATTTGGCCGTGGTAATCGCCTATTTGTAAAAAGCTTTTCCAATTTGCGGTGGTTGGCCGGGCATGCCAAGAGAGCCTGATAATGCCCTGCCGTGGGTGCGGCGGGGGTGGCTAGACGGAGACTTGCATGACGGCCGCGGACGCGACGGTGGGACTGACGCATTTACAGCGTCTTGAGGCGGAATCTATCCACATCATGCGGGAGGTCGTGGCCGAGACCGAGAAGCCGGTGATGCTGTACTCGGTGGGCAAGGACAGCGCGGTGATGCTGCATCTGGCGCGCAAGGCGTTCTACCCCAGCCCGCCGCCATTCCCGCTGCTGCATGTCGACACGACGTGGAAGTTCAAGGCCATGTACGAGCTGCGCGACCGCATGGCGCGCGAGAGCGGCATGGAGCTGATCGTCTACCATAACCCGGAGGCGATGGAGAAAGGCATCAACCCGTTCGACCATGGCTCGCTGCACACCGATATGTGGAAGACCGAAGGGCTGAAGCAGGCGCTGGACAAGTACGGGTTCGACGCGGCCTTCGGCGGCGCGCGGCGCGATGAGGAGAAATCCCGCGCCAAGGAGCGCATCTTCTCCTTCCGCTCGGCCAACCATCGCTGGGACCCGAAGAACCAGCGCCCGGAGCTGTGGAACCTCTACAACGCCCGCAAGGCCAAGGGCGAGAGCATCCGCGTGTTCCCCATCTCCAACTGGACCGAGCTGGATATCTGGCAATACATCCATCTGGAGAACATCCCGATCGTGCCGCTGTACTTCGCGGCCAAGCGGCCGGTGGTGGAGCGCGACGGGCTGCTGATCATGGTCGATGACGAGCGCTTCCCGCTGCGCCCGGGCGAGGTGGCCGAGGAGCGGAGCATCCGCTTCCGCACGCTGGGCTGCTACCCGCTCACCGGCGCGGTGGAGAGCAACGCCACGACGCTGCCCGAGGTGATCCAGGAGATGCTGCTGACCACCACCTCGGAGCGCCAGGGCCGCGTGATCGACAAGGATGCAGGCGGCGCCAGCATGGAGAAGAAGAAGCAGGAGGGGTATTTCTGATGGATAAGCAAGCTTCCTCCTACCAGACCGACGAGCTGATCGCGCAGGATATCGATGCGTATCTGGAGCAGCATCAGCATAAGAGCCTGCTGCGCTTCATCACCTGCGGTTCGGTGGATGACGGCAAGTCCACGCTGATCGGCCGGCTGCTGTACGATTCGAAGATGATCTTCGAGGATCAGCTGGCAGCACTTGAAGCTGATTCCAAGAAGGTCGGCACGCAGGGCCAGAATATCGATTTCGCGCTGCTGGTGGACGGCCTCGCCGCCGAGCGTGAGCAGGGCATCACCATCGACGTCGCCTACCGTTTCTTCGCCACGGAGAAGCGCAAGTTCATCGTCGCCGACACGCCCGGCCATGAGCAGTACACGCGCAACATGATCACCGGCGCCTCCACCGCGGATCTGGCCGTGATCCTGATTGACGCGCGCAAAGGCGTGCTGACGCAGACGCGCCGGCACTCCTACCTCGCGCATCTCATCGGCATCCGTAACATCGTGCTGGCGGTGAACAAGATGGACCTGATCGGCTACGATCAGGCGAAATACGAGGCGATTGTCGCGGATTATGCCAAGTTCGCGGAGAGCATCGGCATCAAGAGCTTTACCCCGATGCCGATCTCCGGCTTCATGGGCGATAACATCACCACCAAATCCGCCAACACGCCGTGGTATGATGGCTCGACCCTGATGGCGCATCTGGAAAGCGTGGAGCTGGACGTGACGGCGGACCAGGCCAAGCCCTTCCGCCTGCCGGTGCAATGGGTGAACCGCCCGAATCTCGACTTCCGTGGTTTCTCTGGGCAGATCGCCAGCGGCGTGGTGAAGCCGGGTGATCTCATTCGCGTGCTGCCCTCGGGCAAGACGTCTTCGGTCACGCGCATTGTCACGCTGGATGGCGATTTACCGCAGGCCGTGGCGGGGCAGTCCATCACGCTGTGCTTTGCCGATGAGATCGACTGCTCGCGCGGCGATGTCATCACGCTGGCGGATGCGCCGGTGCAGGTGGCGGACCAGTTCGAGGCGACGGTCGTGTGGATGGCCGACGAGGCGATGGCGCCGGGCCGCTCCTATTGGCTGAAGCTCGGCACGCAGACCGTCTCCGCCAGCATTCACGCGCCGAAATACCAGGTGAATGTGAACACGCTTGAGCACATGGCGGCGAAGACGCTGGAGCTGAACGCCATCGGTGTCGCCAATGTCGCCACCGACCGGCCGATCCCGTTCGAGGCTTACGAAGCCAACCGCGCGCTGGGCGGCTTCATCATCATCGACAAGATGACGAACGCGACCGTGGGCGCGGGCATGATCCACTTCGCGCTGCGCCGCTCGCAGAACGTGCACTGGCAGGCGCTGGATATCTCGCGCGAGGTGCATGCGAAGCTCAAGAACCAGAAGCCGGCTGTGCTGTGGTTCACCGGGCTCTCGGGCGCGGGCAAGAGCACCATCGCCAACCTCGTCGAGAAGAAGCTGGTGCGGATGAACCGCCACACCTTCCTGCTCGATGGCGACAATGTGCGCCACGGCTTGAACAAGGATCTCGGCTTTACCCAGACGGACCGGATCGAGAACATCCGCCGCGTGGGCGAGGTGGCGAAGCTGATGACCGATGCCGGGCTGATCGTGCTCACCGCCTTCATCTCGCCGTTCCGCTCGGAGCGCGAGATGGTGCGCCAGATGATGCAGCCGGGCGAGTTCATCGAGATCTTCATCGACACCAAGCTGGAAGACGCCGAGCGGCGCGACGTGAAGGGGCTGTACAAGAAGGCCCGGTCCGGCGAGCTGAAGAACTTCACCGGCATCGACAGCCCGTATGAACCGCCGGAGACCCCGGAGATTCACATCGACACCTCGAAGGTCACGCCGGAACAGGCGGCGGATATGATCATCGAAAGACTGATCCCGTGACCGATCTGGAACTGGCGAAGCATATCGCGCAGACGGCCGGGAAGTTGCTGCTGGAGTTGCAGGCCTCCGGGTTGTTCGCGGAGAAGGCGCTGGGCAAGGCGGGGGACCGCGTGGCCAATGCCTTCATCATGGAGGCTTTGAAGCAGCAGCGCCCGGATGACGCCGTGCTTTCCGAGGAGGAGAAGGATAATGAGGCGCGGCTTTCCGCCAGCCGCGTGTGGATTGTCGATCCGCTGGACGGCACGCGCGAATATGGCGAGCGCCGGACCGATTGGGCGGTGCATGTCGCGCTGTCCATCGACGGCAAGCCGGAGGTGGGCGCTGTGGCGCTGCCGGGGCTGGGGCTAACGCTGTGCTCTGAGCCGCAAACATTGCCGCCAGTGCCGGAAAAACTGCGTGTACTGGTCAGCCGCACCCGTCCGGCGAAAGAGGCTGTGGCGGTAGCGGAGGCTTTGGGGGCCGAGCTGGTTCCCATGGGCTCGGCGGGCGCAAAGGCCATGGAAGTGTTGCGCGGCGGAGCAGAAATCTATCTGCACACGGGCGGGCAGTATGAGTGGGACAATTGCGCCCCCGCCGCGGTGGCCCTGGCCGCCGGGTTGCATGCCTCCCGCGCCGATGGCTCGCCGCTTATCTACAACAACGCCAACCCGTATCTGCCCGACCTGCTGATCTGCCAGAAGCATCTGGCGCCACGGGTGCTGGAGGCTTTGGCCGCGTATTCGCGCGAGAACGCGGCGTAATAAGAGTTTTTGGGGCGCCTTTTTTTCAAAAGGGGCGCAAAAGAAATGCAGCCTTTTTTGTGAAAAAGGCTGCACCCAAAAAACTTTTAAAACTTAAAGGCCATGCCCCGGAGCATGGCCTTTTTTGTGTTCAGCCCTTGCGGCTGAGCTGGGTGACGTCGCGCACAGCGCCGCGGGCGGCGCTGGTGGTCATAGCCGCATAGGCCTGCAGGGCGGCGGAGACATGGCGCTCGCGCTTCGGTGTCCAGGCATCCTTGCCCTTGGCCTCCATGCGGGCGCGGCGGGCGGCCAGTTCCTCGTCGTTCACCGCCACGTGCAGCACGCGGTTGGGGATGTCGATCTCGATCTTGTCGCCTTCCTCGATCAGCCCGATGGCGCCGCCCTCGGCGGCTTCCGGCGAGACATGGCCGATGGAGAGCCCTGCAGTGCCGCCGGAGAAGCGGCCGTCGGTGATCAGCGCGCAGGCTTTGCCCAGGCCCTTCGATTTCAGATAGCTGGTCGGGTACAGCATCTCCTGCATGCCCGGGCCGCCCTTCGGGCCTTCGTAGCGGATCACCACCACGTCGCCCGCCTTGATGCGGTTGCCGAGAATGGCGGAGACGGCGTCATCCTGGCTCTCGAAGATGCGTGCCGGGCCGGAGAACACCAGGACGGAGGGATCGACGCCGGCGGTTTTCACGATGGCGCCGTCCAGCGCGATGTTGCCCGTGAGCACGGCGAGGCCGCCATCCGGGCTGAAGGCATGGGCGATGTCGCGGATCACGCCTTTCTCGCGGTCGGTGTCCAGCGACTCATAGCGGCGGTTCTGGCTGAAGGCCTGGGTGGTGCGCACCCCGCCCGGAGCGGCAAGGAACAGGGTGGAGGCGGCGTCATCGGCCTTGCGGCCGGGAGCACAGATGTCCCACGCGGCGATGGCGTCGCCCAGCGTGGCGGCATGCACGGTCGGCACGTCGGTGTGCAGCAGCCCGCCGCGCGCCATTTCGCCGAGAATGGCCATGATGCCGCCGGCGCGATGCACGTCCTCCATATGCACGTCGGCCTTGGAGGGCGCGACCTTGCAAAGGTTCGGCACGCGGCGCGAGAGGCGGTCGATATCCGCCATGGTGAAGTTCACCCCACCTTCTTCCGCGGCGGCAAGCAGATGCAGCACCGTGTTGGTGGAGCCGCCCATGGCGATGTCCAGCGACATGGCGTTCTCGAAGGCCTGGAACGTGGCGATGCTGCGGGGCAGGGCGGTGGCGTCGTCCTGCTCGTACCAGCGGCGGGCGAGGTCCACGATCCTGCGCCCGGCCTCAAGGAACAGCTCCTTGCGGTCGGCATGGGTGGCGAGCGTGCTGCCATTGCCGGGCAGCGACAGGCCCAGCGCCTCGGTGAGGCAGTTCATGGAGTTGGCGGTGAACATGCCGGAGCAGGAGCCGCAGGTGGGGCAGGCGGAGCGCTCCATGCCCGCGGCTTCCTCGTCCGTCACGTTCGGGTCGGCGGCGGCGACCATGGCGTCGATCAGGTCCAGCGCCTCGGTCTTGCCGCCATGGATGTACTTGCCCGCCTCCATCGGCCCGCCGGAGACGAAGATGGCCGGGATGTTCAGCCGCATGGCGGCCATCAGCATGCCGGGGGTGATCTTGTCGCAGTTGGAGATGCAGACCATGGCGTCCGCGCAATGGGCGTTGACCATGTACTCCACGGAATCCGCGATCAGCTCGCGCGAGGGCAGGGAGTAGAGCATGCCGGAATGGCCCATGGCGATGCCGTCATCCACCGCGATGGTGTTGAATTCCTTGGCCACGCCGCCCGCGGCCTCGATCTCGCGCGCCACCAGCTGGCCCAGGTCCTTAAGGTGCACATGGCCGGGCACGAACTGGGTGAAGGAGTTCACCACCGCGATGATCGGCTTGTTGAAGTCGCCGTCCTGCATGCCCGTGGCGCGCCACAGGGCGCGGGCGCCGGCCATGTTGCGGCCGGAGGTGGAGGTGCGGGAGCGGTATGCGGGCATGGTTGCGTCCTGGTGGGTGATCGGGGAAAGCTGGGTCTCGGGTTATCGCTCTATATGGCGAATGGCAACCGGCGCGGCCAGGGGGCGCCATGGAACTTGCCTCAACCCTGGCGCTGGTCTACTCGCGCGGCAGAAAACCAAGCAGGAGCCAGTCAGATGACCGCCATTGCCGATATCGTCGCCCGGGAAATCCTCGACAGCCGGGGCAACCCCACCGTGGAAGTGGACGTGCTGCTGGAGTCCGGCGCGTTCGGCCGTGCCGCCGTGCCCTCCGGTGCCTCGACTGGCGCGCATGAGGCGGTTGAGCTGCGCGATGGCGACAAGTCCCGCTACAACGGCAAGGGCGTGCTGAAGGCGATTGAAGCCGTCGAGGGCGAGATCCTGGACACCATCGCCGGGCTGGACGCCGAGGACCAGGTCGGCATCGACAACATCCTGATCGACCTGGACGGCACGCCGAACAAGGCCCGCCTTGGCGCCAACGCCATCCTTGGCGTCTCCATGGCCCTGGCCAAGGCCGCCGCGGCCGATAACGGCATGCCGCTGTACCGCTACATTGGCGGCGTCTCCGCCCGCACCCTGCCGGTGCCGATGATGAACATCGTCAACGGCGGCCAGCATGCCGACAACCCGATCGACATCCAGGAATTCATGATCCAGCCGGTCGGCGCGTCCTCCATCGCCGAGGCCGTGCGCATCGGCGCCGAGATTTTCCACATGCTGAAGAAGCAGCTGCACGAGGCTGGGCATAACACCAACGTGGGCGACGAGGGCGGCTTTGCCCCGAACCTGAAATCCGCCGACGAGGCGCTGGGCTTCATCGCCAAGGCCTGCGAGAAGGCCGGGTACATTCCGGGCGAGGACATCACCTTCGCGCTCGACTGCGCCTCCACCGAGTTCTTCAAGGACGGCATCTACGACCTCGAAGGCGAGGGCAAGAAGTTCGACGCCGGGCAGATGGTGGATTACCTGGCTGATCTCTGCGCACGCTTCCCCATCGCCTCCATCGAGGATGGCTGCGCCGAGGATGACTGGTCCGGCTGGAAGCTGCTGACCGAGCGCCTGGGCGGCAAGGTGCAGCTGGTGGGCGACGATCTGTTCGTGACCAACCCGGCCCGCCTGCGCCGTGGCATCGAGGCGGGCACCGCCAACTCCATCCTGGTGAAGGTGAACCAGATCGGCACGCTGACCGAGACGCTGGAAGCGGTCGAGATCGCCCACCGCGCCGGGTACACCGCCGTGATGTCCCACCGCTCCGGTGAGACCGAGGATGCGACCATCGCCGACCTAGCGGTGGCGACGAATTGCGGGCAGATCAAGACCGGCTCGCTGGCCCGCTCCGACCGTACGGCGAAGTACAACCAGCTGATCCGCATCGAGGCCGAGCTGGGCGGCACCGCCCGGTATTACGGCCCGCTGATGCGCCGCGTCTAAGAGACGGCGCCTAAAAAACCCCGGCAGTGTGAGCTGCCGGGGTTTTTGTTTTTACGACCAGCTGTTGTTGTTCAGGTCGTCGTCGCTGGAATTGTCCCAGCCGGGGTTGCCGAGCAGCCCGTCATCGCGGCTGTTATCCGGGAAGTTCGGCGTGTCGGCGCGGGCTTCGCCCCTGTTGGTGAGATCGTCGATGATGCGCTCGCCCGCCGCGAAACCCGCGCCAGCGGCAAGGCCGGAGAGCAGCGAACTGCCCAGCCCGCCACCGCCGAACCCGCCACCCGGCCCATAATTGGGGGCGCCATAGCCCATGGGAGCGCCGGGCATGCCGCCAGGGGCGCCATAGCCGGGATAGACGGCGCGGCGGCGGCCGAACATGCGCAGCAGCACGAACAGCAGGACGAACCCGCCGATGACCATGATGGCAGGGCTGATGCCGCTGCCATGGTGCTGCCGGACGGGTGCTGCGGAGATATGCGCCTGCAGCGCCGCGGCCTCCTGCTGGTTGGCGAAGGGCAGGCCGGGGGCGATCTGCTGGGCCTTGCTCAGCGCCTGGGCGGCGGCGGTCTCGTTGCCCTGGGCGTCCTGGGCCTCGGCCAGCAGATACCAGGCAACGCCGCTCTGCGGGTGCTGTGCCAGCACGTTGTTCAGCGCTTGCACGGCCTGGGCGTCCTGGCCATTCGCGATCATGGTTTGGATGTCGCGTGGCGTTTGCGCCTGCGCGGCGGTGCCGAGCAGCAGGGCGCCAAGCAGTGCGAGGGGGACGAGAAAGACTCTTTTCATGCGAACTCCTGTAACCGCACCTCATTGGGGAGCGGGCGGACAAATATCCATGCACCGCCACTGTAGCACGGAATTGGGCCAAAATGCAGCGGTGGCAACGTAACCGCCTGTTACCGGATGCTAAAAGTATTGCAAACGCATTGTTAGTTTATGTAGCGCTGGGCCTGCGGCCCGCCAATCGCGCCGGGAAGCGGCGTTGTTCCGGCGCCATGCGCTCTGGCGCCGAGATAACCTTTTCGTTGCACCGCATCAGGGAATCCGCATAAACTCGGAGTCGTGGGGAGAAACACTGGCGGCGGCACGAAAAACCCCAGAAACGTCTCACCCGGCACATCTGGCTGCAAGGAGACTTGTGCATGACGAGCCTCGCCCTCCACGAAGACGATACCGCCACCGTCTCGAATCCGCTCGACCTGGTTGAGCAGGTGGTCTCCGGAAATGACTGGATGTTCGATCGCCGCTCCGACTCGGAGTTGGCTGCCGAAGCCAATGGAAAATGGTGCGATTACGGCCTGTTTTTCTGCTGGTCTGACGAAATCTCGGTCATGCATTTTTCTTGCGCGTTCGACATGAAGGCGCCGGCCAAGCAGCGTGGCGCGGTGTACGAGCTGCTGGCGAAGGCGAATGAGCGGCTCTGGATCGGGCATTTTGGCATGGATGAGGAAACCGGCATGCCGGTGTACCGCCATTCGGTGCTGCTGCGCGGCGTCTCGGGTTCGGCGGAATCGGTCGAGGATCTGATCGATATCGCCGTTACCGAGTGCGAGCGCTTCTTCCCGGCCTTCCAGTTTGTGCTCTGGGGCGGCAAGAGCGCCGATGAGGCGCTGGACGCGGCCATGCTGGAGTGCGCCGGCGAAGCGTGACATAACGCCGGGCATGACTGCATTACCTTCTCTCCTGCTCGTCGGCGGTGGCCGCATGGGGGGCGCCATGCTCGCCGGCTGGCGCGAACGCGGCCTCTCGCAGGCGATCGTCGTGGACCCCTCGCCGGAGGCCGCCAAGCTCGCTGGCCCGAATGTGAGCGTGGTGGCGGATGCCGCCGCGATCCCCGCCAGCTTCGCGCCGGAAGCCGTGGTGCTGGCGGTGAAGCCGCAGTCGGCAGCCGAGGCGCTGCCCGCTTATGCCCGGTTCGCGGGGGGCGCGGTATTCATCTCGATCATGGCAGGCAAGACCGTGCAGGCGGTGACTGAGATGCTCGGCGCCCCGGCCGCGATTGTGCGCGCCATGCCCAACACCCCGGCGGCCGTGCGCAAGGGCATCACCGTTGCCTATGCCGCTGCCGCTGTCACCCCGGCGCAGAAGGCCCTGGCGGACACGCTGCTCGGCGCCACCGGCGACATCGCCTGGGTGGAGGATGAGGGGCTGCTCGACCCCGTGACAGCCATTTCCGGCGGCGGCCCGGCCTATGTGTTCCTGCTCACAGAACTGATGGAGCAGGCGGGGTTGGACCAGGGGCTGCCCCCGGCGCTGGCCCGGCAGATGGCCCGGCAGACGGTGATCGGCTCGGCAGCACTGCTCGCCGCGTCGGACGAGGACGCCTCTCAACTGCGGATTGCGGTCACCTCGCCCAAGGGTACCACGGAGCGAGCCCTGGCAGTGTTGCGCGCGGATGACGCTTGGCCAAAAACTTTCCGCGAGGCCATTCAAGCTGCCACAGATCGGTCACGGGAGCTCTCCGCTTAATTTACAAGGCGGGGGCTGGTTGCTACACCGCGCCCGACCAGACTTGTACCGGGAATAGCCAGCATGAAAATTGTCGCCTGCAACAGCAACCGCCCACTGGCCGAAGCTGTCGCCGCGGGTTTGAACCTGCCGCTGGCGAAGGCCTCCATTCGGCGCTTCGCCGACATGGAAGTGTTCGTGGAGATCCATGAAAACGTCCGCGGTGAGGATGTGTTCGTCGTTCAGAGCACGTCCTACCCCACAAATGACAACCTGATGGAGCTGCTGATCACGCTGGACGCGCTGCGGCGCGGCTCCGCGCGGCGTATCACTCCGGTGATTCCGTATTTCGGCTATGCCCGCCAGGACCGTAAGTCCGGCCCCCGCACGCCGATCTCGGCCAAGCTGGTGGCGAACCTCATCGCCGAGGCCGGCGCCAACCGCGTGCTGACCATGGATCTGCATGCCGGCCAGATCCAGGGCTTCTTCGACATCCCGGTGGACAACCTCCCCGCCGCGCCGCTGTTCGCGCGCGATATCGAGGAGCGTTTCGCCGGGCGTGAACCGATGATCGTCTCCCCGGACGTAGGCGGCGTGCTGCGCGCCCGCATCATCGCCCGGCGCCTGAACACCGATCTTGCCATCATCGACAAGCGCCGCGAGCGCGCCGGTGTCTCCGAGGTGATGAACATCATCGGTGAGGTCGAGGGGCGCGACTGCATCATCATCGACGATATCTGCGACTCCGGCGGCACGCTGTGCAACGCCGCCGAGGCGCTGCTGGCCAATGGCGCCAAGTCCGTGCAGGTCTATGTCTCGCACGGCGTGCTCTCCGGCGGTGCGGTGGCGCGTATCGCCGCCTCGCCGATCGAGATGATGACGATCACCGACTCGATCGCGGCGACGGAAGCCGTGCGCCTGGCGCATAACATCCGCCAGCTCTCCATCGCCCCCTTGTTGGCCGAGGCGATGCGCCGCATTTCTACCGAGAGCTCGGTTAGCTCGCTGTTCGATTAAGCAAAAGGGGAAACGCTGGTGAAGCTCTTCTATTCTCCCGGCGCCTGCTCGCTAGGCACGCATATTCTGCTGGAGGAGATCGGCAAGCCCTACGAGTTGGCGCTGGTCGATCTGCGCAGCGGGGCGCAGCACAAGCAGGAATTTACTTCGGTGAACCCGAAGGCGAAGGTGCCGGCGCTGCTGCGCGGCGACGGCACGCTGCTGACGGAGTGGTCGGCGATCGCCTGGTATCTGGCGAAGACGCACCCGGAGTTGGGGCTGCTGCCGGAGGATGTGGAAGGCGAGGCTCGGACGCTGGAGTTGCTGGATTACATCGTCGGAACTGTGCATATGCGCGGCTTCACGCGCATCTTCCGCCCTAGCGCCTTCACCCCCACCACGGCGGACGAGCCGGCGGTGGCGCAAACCGGGCGGGACATTGTGGCGGACGGGTTCAAGCTGCTCAGCCATGCGCTCGATGCCAAGCCGTATCTGCTGGGTGATTATAGCATTGCCGATGCCGCGCTGTTCTTCCTGGAACTCTGGGCGGCTGGCCGCTTCAGCCTGCCGATGCCTGCGAACCTGACCGCGCATTACGAGCGCATGCGTGCCCGCCCGGCCGTGCAGCGCGCGCTGGCCGCCGAAGGTCTGGTGTAAGCCCTTGGCTCTGCCGCGGGTCCCGTTCTGGTTCCTCCGCCACGGGGAGACCGATTACAACGCCGCGGGCCTGAGCCAGGGCGCGCTGGATATCTCGCTGAATGCCACGGGCCGTGCCCAGGCCGCCGCCGCAGGGCCGCTGCTGGCCGGGCAGGGGATTGCCACGATCATCTGCTCGCCCATGCAGCGCACGCGCGAGACCACCAGCATCATCAACGAGTTCCTGAATCTGCCGGTGGAGCTGGAGCCGGGGCTGCGCGAGGTGGTGTTCGGCGGCATGGAAGGCAAGCCGCTTTACCCCTGGTTCAGCGAGTGGCTGGAAGGGAGCTACACGCCGGAAGGCGCGGAAACGTTTTTTCAGGTTCTGGAACGCGTGGAAGAGGCCATGGAGCGCGTCCTCACCACGACGCAGGGACCGCTGCTGATTGTCGCGCATGGGGGCATTTTCCGCGCGCTGCGGGACCTTATGGGACTGCCGAAACAGGGGCTGACCCCTAATGCCGTGCCGATGCTGTGTATGCCCGAAGAAGGGGGATGGCAGGTCAACCTGCCGCCCGAGGCCGAGTAGGTCTTAGCCGGTCACTGCCGCCAGGATCACGCCGGCCAGAAATGCCAGGCCAAGGATTACGGGTTTGTGCAGGGTAAATCTCATCTCAAGGCTCCATTGGCCCGTTATATGGGCGAGAATGAGCGGAGATTGTTACGAGAATTTTAAACCCGAGCCATTCCGAAATCGCGTTACACGTTTAGCGTAAGGGCGACCGGCACATGGTCGGAGGGCTGCTCCCAATCCCGGGCGGTGCGCAGGATTTGATAGCTCTTCAGGCTGGCGGTGAGGTCCTGCGTGACCCAGATATGGTCAAGCCGGCGCCCGCGGTCGGAGGCCGCCCAGTCGCGGTTGCGGTAGGACCACCACGTGTAGAGTTTCTGCGCCGGCCGGCACGAAATGGCGCACCGCGTCGTGCCAGCCCTGCGCCATCCAGGCGTTCAGCCCCTCCACCTCCACCGGCGTGTGGCTGACGACACCGAGCAACTGCTTATGGCTCCACACGTCGTGCTCCAGCGGGGCGATGTTGAGATCGCCCGATGAGCACCGCGCGGTGCGGCGGATAGGCGGCGAAATGCGCCGTTGCTTCGGCCAGAAAATCGAGCTTATGCGCGAATTTCTCGTTCTGCGCGCGGTCGGGGATGTCGCCGCCCGCGGGGACGTAGAAATTATGCACGGTGAGCGGCGCGGCGCCGGTTTCCACCTGGGCGGAAATATGCCGGCAGTCATTCTTGCCGCACCAGTCGGGCGTATTCTCGGCCAAAGTGAGCGGCAGGCGCGAGAGGATGGCCACGCCGTTATAGCCCTTCATGCCGCGCTTGAGCACGTGGGGGAAATTGATGGCCGCGGCGATGCCCTCGGGGAACAACTCGTCCGGCACCTTGGTCTCCTGCAGGCAGATGACGTCCGGCGACAACTCGGCGACGAGCTTGTGCAGGTGGGCCTGACGCAGGCGCAGCGAGTTGATGTTCCAGGTGGCGACGGTGAGTTGCATCGCCCCTTCCTACAACAGCGGCGGCGAAAAACTACCCCTTGGTGCGTCCCGTCGCGGGGGGGCGCGAGTACTGGAACAGCGAGTCAGGATACGGCCCGCCGGGCAGCATGTCGTAGAGGCTCACGCGGGTCTGCTTGCCCTGCGCGTCGGTAACCACCCATTGGCGCAGTTCCAGCGGGTTGGTGCCGAACACCAGAGTCAGCGTGCCCTGGGCCACCTTGTTTTTGCGAACCAGGGTGATGTCGTACTCGCCGGGCTCGCGGTCGATGGCGGTAACGGTGACATCGGCGGAGGTCAGATCGACATGATTGGCCAGGAGGATGCCGAGCGGCGTGCTGCCCAGCGGGATGTACGTCGTCTGGTTCAACGCCGGGTCGTGATAGACGAGCACGCCATAGCCGGCCACGAGCAGCTCCGGGTCGGGCGGGTCGTATTCGAACCGCATGCGCCCAGGGCGTTGCAGCCAAGCCTTGCCCGTGCGGGTCGAACCGTCCCACGCGACCTGAAGGAAGTTCGCCGTCAGGCCCTTCTGGTCGTTGAGATAGTCCTGAACCTGGGAGATCAGGCTCTGGTCCGCGGCACTGAGCTGCATGGGGGTGGTCTGCGCCACCGCGGGGGTGGCGAGACCAAATCCCAATAGCAACGCCGCCAGCATCAGGCGGCGGCTCATGTTCAGCTTAGGCCGCGGCGCGGCGGCTGGCGGCTTCGGTTTTGTTGGCGGAAAGTGCATCAGCCATAATATGCCGCGTTTCGCGCAGGAAAGCAGCCCCCTTCACCGTGCGCTGCACGAGCACGCTGCGGCGGTCCGAGGGGTCGACCTTGCGGCGGATGAAATCCAGCTCGGTCAGGCGGTCGAGCGCGCGGGTGATCGCCGGCTTCGACACGTTAAGCTCCTGAGCCAGGCCGCGCACGGTATGCGCGCCGTCGGTGAGGTAGCAGGTCAGGAACACGCCAAGCTGGCGGGCGGAGAGGTCAACCCCGTCCCGGCGGACCAGGGAAACGATCGTGTCCCGAAAAATTCCAACCAACTGGTCAGAGGAGAGCGGCGCAGCAGCCATATTCTATTTGTCCTTAAGAAACGAAAATTCCCGAATGTTGCCGTTACGAACTAGGCAACCGATACGGTAAACGATCAGTACACTATCTGATACAGGAATTCCAATAGCTTCTAACAGAATGACGTAAAGTTCCTTGTCGGTATTGTTAACGCTGCGTCATTTTTGTGCTCCTGCTTGGCTGCTTATCAACATGATCCAGTACAACCACTAGGCCGTAATAATGAAGCAAACAGAGCGTTTAACAACTCATGTGGGTAGAAGAGGCAGTTTTGTAAATCGCGGCTGTGTCAAAAGGTAACATTCTTGCCGGCGAGACATTGTCGCGCATCCAAAGTTTGTTGCGAATTTAACAAAAAACGCTTAGCGGCCATCTCAAAATGTATAGGCTCAGCGCGCAGTGTGGGAGATTGCCTCCAGCGCGGCGGTGAGCGCCCGCAGGGTTTGCGCCTCGCCGCCCTCTGGCCGGCCGGGCCGCGAGGAATCATTCCAGGCATAAACGTCGATATGCGCCCAGGACATATGAGCTGGGACAAAACGTTGCAGGAACAGGGCGGCAGTGATCGCACCGGCGTGGGGCTTGCTGGAGATGTTGCAAAGATCGGCGACCGGGCTGTCGAGCCACGAGGCGTAGCCTTCATGCAGCGGCAGCCGCCAGAATGGATCTATCGCCGCTTGCCCGGAATGAAGGAGAATATTCGCCATTTTCTCGTCGTTGCAGAACAATGCTGGCAGATCCGGTCCTAGGGCCACGCGCGCAGCGCCGGTCAGGGTTGCGGCATCGATCAGCCAGTGTGGCGAGGCCTCGGCCGCCTCGGTGAGGAGATCGCACAGCACGAGGCGTCCCTCGGCATCGGTATTGCCGATCTCGACGGAGAGGCCGGAGCGCGTGCGCAGCACATCCGAGGGGCGCATGGCGTGGCCGGAAACGCTGTTCTCGATGCAGCCAATTCTTAATTCTAATTTTATCGGCAGATTTAACAGCATTGCCGCTTCGGCGACGCTGAGCAGGATTGCAGCGCCACCCATGTCTTTTTTCATACGCTGCATTGCAGAACTTGGTTTCAGGTCATAGCCGCCGGTATCGAAGCAGACGCCTTTGCCGCAAAGTGAAACGAACGGCGAGGTCTCGTCAGCATCGCTACCCCGCCAGCGCAGCACCACCACCTCCGGCGCGCGGGCGGATCCGGCGCCCACGGCGGCTACGGTCGGGTAGCGGGAGGTTAGTGCATCGCCGTTGATGCGTTCCGCCTGCGCGCCGTGGCGTGAGGCCAACTGCATCGCCGCGTCGGCCAGTTCGGCCGGGCCGAGCAGGTTCGGGGGGGTGTTGATCAGGTCGCGTGCCAGCGTGGCCGCGCCGGCGAGCACGGCGGCGCGCTTTGGCACGCTGGCGGGGGCCAGATGGGCAGGGTGGGCTTTGTTGTGCTTCATCCGGTCGAACCGGTAGGCGCCGAGCAGGAATCCGAGTGCGGCGTCTTCAGACGAATAATTGCCTGTGGTGATGCTCCACACGCTGCCGGAGGGAAGGCTGTACGCAGCGGCGCCGAAGCCGTGCAGGGCAGGAGCCTCGCCCAGCCCAACCAGGGCGCGCGCCGCGTTGCCGGTGGCATCGGCCAGCAGCAGGATCTGCCCGGTCGCGGCGGTGAAGTTCTGCAGCGGCGCGGCGCGGGCGGCATCCGGGAATTCGTGCAGCAGTGCCGCCAACCCATCGGGCCTTACGCCGTGCAGCGGCAGGCCTGCTATGTCCGTATCAACCGCCAGCCCCGCGATGTGTCCGCTCATCCTCAGCCTCCTGCTCGCGGCGGGCCTTATATCATAACGCGTTACCCGTCACTTGACCGCAAACAACAAAAGGCCAGCGGCAATGTCCCGCTGGCCTGGTAGATGATCTGGCTTGCGTCAGGCTTAGTGGAGACGTTCGATGCCGACGGCGGCAACGCGGCCTTCACGCTGTTGAAGGGCGAAACGTACTCGTTCACCTTCGTTCAGCTTGCGCAGCCCGGCGTGTTGCACGGCGCTGATATGCACAAAGATATCATTTCCCCCCGTATCCGGGGCTATGAAGCCGTAGCCCTTGCCGGGGTTGAACCACTTCACAATTCCAGTAAGCGCGCCTTCGGCGCACTTTTGGTCTTCCTGCATCGTTCCCATTTCGACACCTTTCTTGGTCCGGTTGGTCCGGACATACTCAAAATCCGCCGGCAATGGCTGCCGGCGGATTCAACTTATGCGTAATGGATATGATGATCAATTAAAAGACGTGCTGCGGCGCAGCGGAAAATTACCAATACGGCAGGCGGAGCCTGTTATCGTAATAGCTGCAGCGATGCGGCAGTTTACGCCGCGTCCTCGCGCTTGTCGCGCACGCGCACATAGGCGATGGCGGCGTGCTCCTCGCAATAGGGTTTGCCGGTCGCCGCGGCGGCATTGCAGAAATGGAAGCTCGGCTTGCCGGGCTCCCCGATCGGCCAGCAGCACGGCGTGGCGCGCGGGCTGCTGGACTTGGCAGCCGGCATGATGGCGCGCAGGACCGGCACCGGTGCGCCGATGGACGCGGTGAGCGGCGGCAGCGTCGGGCCCTGGGCGCGCTTGGGCGCGGCCGGGCGTGGCGTCGCGTCGCCCTCAAGACGGCGGATCGGCGAGGGGCGGGCAGGCAGGTTCAGCCGGTGAGCCTTGCCGACCACGGCGTTCTTGGAAATGTTCAAGCGGCGCCCGATTTCGGCGGTCGAAAGCCCTTCGGCCCAAAGGGTCCTGAGCTTGGCGATTGTCTCGTCCGTCCACTCCATATCGTGGGTCCTCCTCTTGCTGCTACCAGATACAGTAGAGGGGAGGGGTATTTCTCGCAATATCTAGGGCGGTTCGCCCGAGTCCTTTTCTGTGGAAAACTAAACTTTCGTGGAGCGCTACTTCACCGCCTCGCCGGGGAAGGTACCCCAGAAATCCGCGCGCGCCAGATAGCCTGTCTCGTGCCCGGTGGAAACCTTGCAGAAGTCGGACCCGCCATCGCAGCGGAGCAATGCGCCGCCGACCCCTTGGTTGAGATAGGCCACCACGCTGGCGTCGGGGGTTGGGTCGGCACGCAGCACGGCCTGCGTGGCGGTTACGTAGAAGCTTCTGCGGGCGCGGAGGGTCGCCTCATGCACCCAGCCGGTGCCGCCATCCGGGGCCAGGAGCTGGCGCCAGACATCGAACTCGCCGATGATCTCCACGGGCAGACCATCGCGCTGGTACACCCAGTTCACCGGGTACTGGAAGCCCGGCCCGGCGCGGAAATTCACCTGGTCCGAGCGCAGCGAGACAAATCGCGGCACGGGCAGCTTGGTCACCTGGCCAAGTGCTGGCCCGGGGCCCTGCCCTGGGGCCGGCGCCGCGGCGCAGAGCAGCAGGAGCGGGAAAATCAGCCACAGACGGCGCATGCGGGGTCCTTTTTCAGCTTGATCTTGCGGAATTCCGCGTCCAGCGCGTTCCAGATCAGCAGCCAGCCGGACATCGACCGGCCGATGCCGGTGATCTCCTTGATCACTTCGGTTGCCTGGAGCGTACCCATCACGCCGGTGACGGCACCCAGCACCCCGGCCTCGGAGCATGGCGGCACGAGCCCTTCCGGCGGTGGCTCGGGGTAGAGGCAGCGGTAGCACGGGCCGCCTTCGTGCGGCTTGAAGGTGGAGAGCTGGCCCTCGAAGCGCAGCACGGCGGCGCTGACCAGCGTCTTGCGCGCGGCCACGCAGGCATCGGCGAGCAGGAAGCGCGTGGCGAAATTATCCGTGCCGTCGCAGACGATGTCATAGCCCCCGACCAGTTCGGCAACGTTGGTGGCGTCCAGCCGGGTCTGGTGCTGCGCCACCTCCACCAGCGGGTTGATCCGGGCCAGCGCCTCGGCGCCGGAGGCGGTTTTCGCCCGGCCCAGGTTGGCCACGTCATGCATGATCTGCCGTTGCAGGTTGGAAAGCTCGACCACGTCGGCATCCACCAGCCCAATGGTGCCCACCCCGGCGGCGGCCAGGTACAGGGCCAAAGGCGAGCCGAGCCCACCCGCGCCCACCACCAGCACACGGGCCGATTTCAGCCTCGCCTGGCCGGTGCCGCCCAGCTCGCGCAGCAGAATATGCCGCGAGTAGCGCTGTATTTCGTTTTCAGAGAGGTTAAATTCCATTATTCGCACTATATAATGTGCAGGGCACGGGGCCAAATCCTGGCAAACCACTTCACGTCCTGTGTCAATGTGTAATAGAAGCATAATCGAGGGATCTGCTCCAATCCTGGGGTGGCGTCTGGCCGTACAAGGTTTTTGTTAATGAAGGCTATCAACGCCATCCGCATGGGTGGCATGGAAATTCTTCCTCTGGTGGAGGGCGGCAAGGGGGTCGCGGTGTCCAATGGCGTGACCGCCGGGCACTGGGCCGCCAGCGGCGGCGCTGGAACGTTCTCAGCTGTCAACGCCGACAGCTACGACAAGGATGGCAAGATCATCCCGCAGATCTACCGCGGCAAGACCCGGCGCGACCGCCATGAGGAACTGATCGCCTACGGCATCGAGGGCGGCGTGGCCCAGGCCCAGCGCGCCTGGGATATTTCCGGCGGCAAGGGGCGCATCCACACCAACATTCTGTGGGAGATGGGCGGTGCCGAGCGCATCATCACCGGGATTCTGGAGCGCACCAAGGGCATCGTGAACGGCATCACCTGCGGCGCGGGCATGCCGTATCGCCTCGCCGATATCGCGGCCAAGTTCAACGTGCATTACTATCCCATCGTATCCTCCAGCCGCGCCTTCTCGGCACTGTGGAAGCGCGCCTACTCCAAGGTTTCGCATCTGCTCGGCGGCGTGGTGTACGAGGACCCGTGGCTCGCCGGCGGGCATAACGGGCTGTCCAACTCGGAAGACCCGGACAAGCCGGAATCCCCGTTCCCCCGGCTGGTGGCGCTGCGCAAGGTGATGCGCGAGTTCGGCCTCGGCGAGACGCCGATCATCATGGCCGGCGGCGTCTGGGCGCTGGAGGAGTGGGAGGATTACATCGGTAACCCGGAAATCGGGCCGATCGCCTTCCAGTTCGGCACCCGTCCGCTGCTGACCAAGGAAAGCCCGATCCCGCAGAGCTGGAAGGAGCGGCTGCTCACCCTGAAGCCGGGTGACGTGTTCCTCAACCGTTTCTCGCCGACCGGATTCTATTCCTCCGCGGTGAACAACCAGTTCATCCAGGAACTGCGCGGGCGCAATGAGCGGCAGGTGGCGTATTCGCCCGAACCTGTGGGCGAGCATGTGGTGCAGTATGGCGTCGGCGCCCGCAAGCGCTCCGTGTATCTTACCGCGCCGGATTACGCGCGGGTGAAGGACTGGGAAGAGGGCGGCTTCACCGAGGCGCTGCGCACCCCCGACTCGACGCTGATTTTCGTCAGTCCGGAGAAGGCCAACGAAATCCACGAGGACCAGGTTGCCTGCATGGGCTGCCTGAGCCAGTGCCGGTTCTCCAACTGGAGCCAGGAAGGCCCGGATTACGACAACGGCAAGAAGGCCGATCCGCGCAGCTTCTGCATCCAGAAAACCCTGCAGAACGTCGCCCATGCCGCGCCCGATGACGAGGCGGCGATGGATAACAACTTGATGTTCGCCGGGCATAACGCGCACCGCTTCGCCACCGACCCGTTCTACTCGAACGGCTTCATCCCCACGGTGAAGGAGCTGGTGGAGCGGATCATCACGGGCAAGTAACGGTATCGCGGGGCGGGATTTTCCCTCTCCGCGTTCCGGATGACTCGGCTACACTGCGGCTCTGATTCCGAGTTGCAGGAGGATTCCCTTGACTATCATTTCCGAGCAGCCCCGCCCCTACGTCATCGTGCTGGGGAATGAGAAGGGCGGTTCGGGTAAATCCACCACCTCCATTCACATCATCGTCGCCCTGCTGCGCGATGGCTACCGTGTTGGCGCCATGGACCTGGACGCCCGCCAGGGCACGCTCGCCGGTACGCTGGCGGCGCGGCGCAACTTCGTCCAGGCCAAGGGAATCACGCTGCCGCTGCCGGAATTCCGCCCGGTGCACCGCTCCACGCTCGACAACCGGCTGGAAATGGAGGCCGAGGAGCAAGAGCGTTTCGAAGCAGCCTTCGGGGAACTGCGCGGGGCGGGGGCGGAGGTCATCGTCATCGACTGTCCGGGTGCCGATACGCATCTCTCCCGGCTCGGCCATTCCCACGCCGATTCGCTGATTACCCCGATCAATGACAGCTTCGTCGATTTCTCCATGCTGGCGAAGGTCGATCCGGACAACCACGACATCGTCAACCCCAGCATCTATTCCGAGATGGTGTGGGAGGCGCGCAAGCAGCGCTTCATGCGCGACCGCGGCAAGATCGACTGGATCGTGATGCGCAACCGGCTCGCGGCATCCGAGGCGCGCAACAAGCGCGATGTCGGCGAGCGGCTGGATGCGCTGGCCAAGCGCATCGGCTTCCGCACCCAGAAGGGATTTGGCGAGCGTGTGATCTTCCGTGAGCTGTATCTGCATGGGCTGACCCTGATGGATGTGAAGGAAGCGAATATCGGCATCGCCATGGGGCTGTCGCATATCGCTGCCCGCAACGAGGTTCGCGCTCTGATCGGCGCCATCAAGCTGCCGCCGCGCAGGATGAGCATGGTGGCCTGAGCCTGTCCGCCTGCCGTCTAACTGATTGTTAGACAAATGTTATTACGGGCGCCGCCCCGCGGCAGGGCTTGCATTCCGCGTCAAATCGTCCAATTAGAGCTCTGTATCCGAGAAGGGCTTTAAAAATGGCGAGTGTTTTCCTGGTCGGAGCCGGACCTGGAGATCCTGATCTGCTCACGGTAAAGGCGTTGAGCCTTCTGCGGGAGGCGGACGTTGTGCTGCATGACAGCCTCGTTGGGGAAAAAATTCTGGAGCTTGTCTCTAACGGAGCAAGGCTTGTCGATGTCGGCAAGCGCTGTGGAAAAACCTCCGCCGCGCAGGCGGAAATCTGCCGGCTGCTGGTGCGGGAGGCGCAGGCAGGCCAGCGCGTGGTGCGGCTGAAGGGCGGCGACCCGATGGTATTCGGCCGCGCGACCGAGGAGATGGACGCGCTGCGCGAGGCCGGGATCGCTTTTGAGGTGGTCCCTGGCATTACCGCCGCCACGGCCGCTGCAGCGGCGCTGCAGATTTCACTGACCCGGCGGGAGGTGGCGCGCTCGGTGCATTTCCTTACCGGGCATGGCGCGGCGGGCGGGTTGCCTGAGCATGACTGGGTGGCGCTGGCCCGTGGCGGCGGCACTCTGGCCGTGTACATGGGAGCGCAGACCTTGCCGGGGCTGGCGGCGCATCTGATCGAGGCCGGGATGGCCCCCGACATGCCGGCTTTGGCGGTGGAAAGTGCCGCTTTGCCTGGGCAGCGCGTGCTGCGCGGCACGCTGGGCGCCTTGCCGCGCCTGCTTGCGGCGGCGGCACCCTCCGGTCCGGTGTTGCTGCTGATCGGCCAGGCGCTGGAGGACGACGCGGTGGCGCAAGGCGCGCTGGCTGCGGCAGTGGCCGGATAGCTTAATGTCGGCAACCAAGTCTTAAATATTCTTCAGCATAAGTCCTTTGATGCTCGTCAGGGAGCATTGGGGGGCTATGCGTGAAAAATCTGCCGATCATCGTGAAGTTTCTGGGTGGGCTTGGCTTCTTTGGCCTGGTTGCCGCGGCGGCCACCTTGTTCGCGACCATGGAGACGCAGCGCATCAGCCAGCGCGCGGCTGAACTGAACCGCACGGTGGTGCTGGCCTCGACGGATGTGGCCGTTGCCAGCGGCGCGATGGAATCCTGGCGGGGGGCAATGGAATCGGCGCTTATCGCAGATGATCCGGATGACCGAAACGCCGCCAAGGCCGAGATGGACGCTGCGATAAAGGCGTTCGACACGGACATGAATGCCGCCAAGGCGCTGGCGCCGGCGCATGCCCGCGACATGCAGGTGGTGCTCCAGGGCGGCGATGATTTGTTCGACGATGTCTGCGCCAAGACGGTGAGCATGGCTGAGACCTGGTCTTCCGTGGAGGAGAATCAGGCGGGGCAGCAGGAATTCAACGCGAACTGCCAGTCCGAAATCCTGCCCATGGCCGACGCGGCGGGGAACCTGCGCGTGGCGCTGTCGCGGGACGCGCAGGCATCCTTCGCGGCGCTGGCGGCGCAGACCAGGACCTCGGTGATCGAAACCGATGCGCTGATGCTGGGAGGCTTCGCTCTGGCGCTGATGGTCATGTATTTCGGGATCAGCGCCTCGGTGGTGGCGCCTCTGCGCGGCCTGCACGGCACCATGGAGCGGCTGGCGCATGGCGACTTCAGTGTAGAGATCGACGCTGACCGGCGCGACGAGATCGGCCGGATGGCACGGACGCTGCTGGTGTTCAAAGAAAACGCGCTGGAGAAGCGGCGTGCGGACGCGGCTGCCGCCAGCACGGCGGCGGCCCTGAACGCCGAGCGCGAGCAAGCCCGGGCCGCGACCGAGGCGGCGGCGGCGACCCAGGCTGTGGTCATGGGCAATCTGGCGGCGGGGCTGGAGCGGCTCGCCGCTGGGGATCTGCTGTTCCGGCTGCATGCGGCCTTCGCGCCCGCGTATGAAAAGCTGCGGGCGGACTTCAATGCGACCGTCGAGAGCCTGGAGCGGACCATACAGTCCGTGGCGGCGAACGCGCAGGGTGTGAGGTCGGGGGCCGCCGAGATCACGCAGAGCTCGGATGATTTGTCGCGGCGGACGGAGCAGCAGGCGGCGAGCCTGGAGCAGACGGCGGCGGCGCTGGACGAAATTACCGCCACGGTGCGCAAGACCGCCGAGGGCGCCAACGAGGCGCGGAACGTGGTGCAGGCGGCGAAGGCGGATGCAGAGCGCTACGGTTCCGTGGCGAGCGAGACGGTCGCGGCGATGAGCGGGATCGAGGCCTCGTCGAAGCAGATTTCAAGCATTATTGGCGTGATCGACGAGATTGCGTTCCAGACCAATTTGCTGGCGCTGAATGCCGGGGTTGAGGCGGCGCGGGCGGGCGATGCCGGGCGAGGCTTCGCCGTGGTGGCGACCGAGGTGCGCGCGCTGGCGCAGCGTTCGGCGGATGCTGCGAAGGAGATCAAGGCGCTGATCGAGGCGTCCGGCAGCCAGGTTGAGGCCGGGGTGAAGCTGGTAGGCGAGACCGGCCGGGCGCTGACACGAATTGTGCAGCAGGTCGAGCGGCTTAACGTGCTGGTGAGCGACATCGCGGGCTCGGCACAGGAACAGGCTGCCGGGCTGAACCAGGTGAATTCGGCGGTGAACCAGATGGACCAGGTGACGCAGCAGAATGCCGCGATGGTGGAGGAAAGCACAGCGGCGAGCCATGCTTTGGCCGAGGAAGCAGAGGCGCTGGCGCATCTCGTCGGGCATTTCCGCCTTGGTGAGGCAGCTGCGCCCCTGCCGGAAGAGAGAGTGGTGCGCAGGCTCGTGGGAAAGACCGCACCCATGGCGCCGGTGGGCAAGTTTGTTGCTGTTCCGCAAGGCGCGGCAGATGACTGGGCCGAATTCTGATTGTGCGTTGTTAGCGAAGCATTATGCATTATCCGCGAAAGTTTCATCCATGACAGATGCTCTTGAATTGCCCGCGGTGCTTGATCTCGTCGCCGCCCACGGATTGCTTGAAGCCTTTACCGCCCGGCGCGGACAGGCGCTGACAGTGGAAGCGGGCGCGGTCCAGCGGCTGGGCGCGCAATGTTTGCAGATTCTGCTGGCGGCGCGCGCCGCTTGGGCGGCGGATGGGCTGGAGTTGCGGCTGGAAAACCCATCGCCAGAGTTTTCCGCCGCGTTGGAATTGATGGGCGTGACGCCTGACGGATTGGCGCATCACGCATTGACGCAAGACAAGGAGCTGACCGCATGACCACGACGGTACTGACAGTGGATGATTCCCGGGCGATGCGGGACATGTTGCGGCACTCGCTGGTGGCAGCGGGGTTCCGCGTGTTGCAGGCGGAGGATGGCGTGCATGGGCTCGAGGTGCTGGGCGCCGAAACACCGGATGTGATCGTGACCGACATCAACATGCCACGCATGGATGGGTTTGGCTTTATCGAAGCCGTGCGCAAGGATGAGACAAACCGCGCAGTGCCGGTGCTGGTGCTGACCACCGAGGTGGACGCGGAGAAAAAAAGCCGCGCGAGGAAAGCAGGCGCCACGGGTTGGATCGTGAAACCTTTCGATCCGGTGAAGCTGGTTGAGGCCATTCGCCGCGTCGCGGCCTGAAAGGGAGGGGGCCATGGAAGATCCGATGGCGGAAATCCGGGCGACGTTCTTCCAGGAATGCGAAGAACAGCTCGCGGCGCTTGAAGCCGGACTGACCGACATGCAGAGCGGCACGGCGGAGGCGGAAACCGTGAACGCCGTGTTCCGCGCCGTGCATTCGATGAAGGGCGGGGCAGGGATTTTCTCGCTTGATGCGCTGGTGCGCTTCGCCCATGTGTTCGAGACCGCGCTGGACAAGGTGCGCTCTGGCGAATTAGCGGCGACGCCGGCTGTGGTTGGAGTGTTCCTGCGCGCTGCTGATGTGCTGGCGGATGTGGTGCGTGCGGCGCAGGATGGCGGCAGCGTGGATGAGGCGCGTACCGCAGGTCTGGTGGCGGAACTCGAGCACATCAAAAATCCCGGTGGGACGCCTGCTGCGGAACCGGCTGCAACGGCGGACTCCGCGCCGAAGAATGGCGGCGGTGCATGGGACATTGTGTTCACGCCGCGTTGGGAGATGTACGCCAAGGCCAATGAGGCGGCGTTGCTTTTGCGCGAACTGGGGCGGCTGGGAACGATGCAGGTGACGCTGGACTCCAGCCGCCTGCCGGAGCTGCACGAACTGGACCCCGAGGAGGCGTATCTCACCTGGCGGGTTTCGCTGGTGGCCAATTGCGATGAGGCAGCGATCCGCAACGTGTTTGAATTTGTCGAGGATGATTGCGAGCTGCAAGTCTCCCGGACCGAGCCGGACGGCTTTGTGCCGGGCGAGGTGATCACCGGCGATAACGGCTTCAAGTTCGAGTTCTTCGCGCCAATGCCACTGGCGGATGAGGCAGCTGCGGCCGAGGAAGTGCATGTGGTTGAGCCGGTGCATCAGGAGCCTCCTTCCGCTGCGCCGAAGCATGCCGCCGTGGATGCGATGGCGGCCAAGGCGGAAAGCGCCACGGCGGTGGGCGCGACCATCCGGGTGGATCTCGACCGTGTGGACCGCATGATCGACCTTGTTGGCGAGTTGGTGATCAACGAGGCGATGCTGAGCCAGCGCGTGCTGGAGGCGGGGATCGCACGCGCCTCCGGCGTAGCCATGGCATTGGAAGAATTGGAGCATTTGACGAGGGAAATCCAGGACAGCGTGATGGCGATCCGCGCCCAGCCGGTGCGTTCCGTGTTTCAGCGCATGCCGCGCCTGGTGCGCGAGGTGGCGGCGCAGACAGGCAAGCAGGTGCGGCTGGTCACGGAGGGCGAAGGCACGGAAGTGGACAAGACCGTGATCGAGCGTATTGCCGATCCGCTGACGCATATGATCCGCAATGCCATAGACCACGGGCTGGAAACACCTGAAAAGCGCATCGCCGCGGGCAAGCCGGAGGAAGGCACGGTAAAGCTGACGGCGATGCACCGCTCCGGGCGGATCGTGCTGGAAGTCTCCGACGACGGCGCCGGGATCAACCGCGCCAGGGTGAAGCAAAAGGCGATCGAGAACGGGGTGATCGCACCCGATGCACAGCTTACCGATGATGAGATCGATAATCTTATCTTCCTGCCAGGGTTTTCCACGGCGGCGAAAGTCTCTGACATTTCGGGCCGTGGCGTGGGTATGGATGTGGTCCGGCAATCGGTGCTGTCGCTGGGCGGGCGGATTTCCATCTCCTCCAGGCTAGGGCTTGGCTCCATCTTCACATTGTCGCTGCCGCTCACGCTTGCGGTGCTGGATGGTATGGTGGTGTCCACGCGCGACCACACGCTGATCATCCCGCTTGGCGTGATTGTTGAGACGCTGAAGCCGCGTGCGCAGGATGTATTCCCGCTGGACCGGGATACGAACCTGCTGGCGCTGCGCGGCGGTTACGTGCCGATGGTCGATGTGGCCGCCAGCCTTGGCTATTGCGAGGAGCCCCTTGAGCCCGAACAAGGCGTGGCGCTGCTGGTGGAAGGCGAGGGCGGCGTGCGCGCGGTGCTGCTGGTGGATGCCATCCACGGCCAGCGCCAGGTGGTGATCAAGAGCCTCGAGGCGAATTACCGCGCGGTGCCCGGTATCGCCGCCGCCACGGTGATGGGCGATGGGCGCGTGGCGCTGATCCTGGATGTGGATGCAGTGGTGCGTAATGCCCGCAGCGAGAGCGGGCGCGGCGAGGCAGCGGCGATGGAGGCGGGCTGAGACATGACCAATAGCGTGGGCAAGGGCGAGTTGGGCAACCGGGAGCTGATCGCATTCCGTGTCGGCCGTCAGGAATTCTGCATCAATGTGATGATGGTGCGCGAGATCCGTGGCTGGACCGGGGCGACAATGCTGCCGCGTTCGCCACGCTACGTGAAGGGCGTGATCAATCTGCGTGGCGCGGTGCTGCCGATTGTGGATCTCGCGCTAAGGCTGGGCCTGCCGGGCACGGAGCCAACGGCGCGCAACGTGATCATCGTGGTGCAGATCGGGCATCAGCAGATCGGGCTATTGGTTGACGCCGTGTCTGATATTTTAACGGCGAACGACACGGAGGTTCAGGTGTCGCCTGATTTATCCTCGGATTTGGTGAGGAATTTCGTCAAGGGATTGCTGCCGGTCGAGGGGCGGATGATCAGTCTGATCGGGCTTGATAACGTATTGCCTGGCGGAGAGCTGGAAGCGGCATGACAGCGCAGCTGGAGGCCACCAAAGCCGCCTTGGTGGAGAATGCGGAGTTCGCCATGACCGTGCGGGACCTGGCGGTGATTACACGAATCATGCAGCAAGAGGCTGGCATTTCCCTTTCCGGCGCCAAGGCAAATCTGGTGTATTCCCGGCTGGCCAAGCGGGTACGCAAGCTGGAACTGCACAGCTTTGCCGAATATTGCGCCCTCGTGGAGAGCGATTCTGGCAAGCAGGAGCGCGGCGAGATGATCGCGGCGCTGACCACGAATGTAACGCGGTTTTTCCGAGAGCCGCATCATTTTGAGCATCTGCGCGAGCGGGTGCTGCCAGGGCTGGTTGCACAGGCGCGGGCAGGGGGGCGGGTGCGGCTGTGGTCGGCGGCATGCTCCTCGGGGCAGGAGCCGTATTCCATCGCGCTGACGCTGCTGAGCGTGATGCCGGATGCGCCGCGCCATGATGTGAAAATATTGGCCACGGATATCGACCCTAACGTGCTGGCCACGGGCGAGGCGGGGATTTACGACGCCAGCGCGTTGGAGCCTGTAACGGTGGCGCTGCGCAAGGCCTGGTTCTCGCCGCTGAATGATGGCACTGGGTGCCTGCGCGCCAATGACGAGTTGCGGCAGCTGGTGAGCTTCCGCAAGCTGAATCTCATCGGCTCCTGGCCAATGCGAGGTAAATTCCAAGTCATATTCTGCCGCAACGTGGTGATTTATTTCGATGCGAATACGCAGGAGGCGGTGTGGTCACGCATGACGCCGCTGCTGGAAGATAACGGGGCGCTGTATATCGGGCACTCCGAAAGGGTTTCCGGCCCGGCTGAGGCACTGCTCGCCACTGACGGTATTACCACCTACCGCAAGCGCCGCAGCGGAGACAAGAAATGACGGTGCGGGTGCTGGTTGTTGATGACTCCGCGACGATGCGAGGCGTGATCAGCGCGACGCTGCGGGCTGACCCGGAGATCGCGGTGGTGGGGCAGGCGGCTGATCCGTATGAGGCACGCCAGCTGATCAAGCAGCTCTCGCCGGATGTGATCACGCTGGACATCGAGATGCCGAACATGGATGGGCTGGCGTTTCTCGACAAGATCATGCGGCTGCGGCCCACGCCGGTGATCATGGTCTCCACGCTGACGCAGGCCGGGGCGGAGGTGAATTTGCGGGCGCTGGAAATCGGTGCGTTCGATTGCGTGGCCAAGCCCTCCTCTTACAACCGGGACAGCTTCGAGCAGCTCGCCGAGAAGGTGAAAGCAGCCGCGAAATCCCGCCGCAGGCCGGTATTGGCTCAGCGCGCAGCGGCGCAGCCCGTGGGCAGCTATGCGCCGGATGGACGCCTGGTGGCGATCGGGTCCTCCACCGGCGGGGTGGAGGCGCTGATCACCATCCTCTCAAAGTTTCCAGCCAATTGTCCGCCAACCGTGATCAGCCAGCATATGCCGCCGACGTTCACGGCGAGCTTCGCCGCGCGGCTGAATAAATTATCCGCCGCGGAGGTGAGCGAGGCGGTGGATGGCGCGAAGCTGCAAAACGGGCATGTGTATCTGGCGCCGGGCAATGCGCATCTGGAAGTGTCTGGAGGCTATGTGCGGTTGAGCGACGGACCGAAGGTGAACGGTCACCGGCCATCAGTGGATGTGATGTTCCATTCCGTGTTGCGAAGCGCGGGGGCGCGCTCGGTGGGCGTGATTCTCACCGGGCTGGGGCGCGATGGCGCCGAAGGGCTGCTGGCTTTGCGCGAGGCGGGGGCGGAAACGATAGGCCAGGATGAGGCGAGCTGCGTGGTCTACGGCATGCCGCGCGCGGCTTATGAGATTGGCGCGGTGATGCGGCAATTGCCGCTGGAGCGCATCGCGGAGCGCATTCTGCTCAGTACCAATGTCCGCAACCCGGAGTATGCTGGATGAACCCCATCAGCAGCACGCCTGCGCAGGAGCAGGAGCGCAAGATCAACATCGTGCAAGGCGAGAATTATGTGGATGACGACCCGCGCACCGTGCTGACCACGATCCTCGGCTCCTGCATCGCCGCCTGCATCTGGGATGGCGTTGCCGGGATCGGCGGGATGAATCATTTTCTGTTGCCCGGTGATGGCAAGCACCGCCAGCCCGGCGGTGATGCGATGCGCTTTGGCGTGCATGCCATGGAGCTGCTGCTGAACGCGCTGCTGCGCCGAGGTGCCCAGAAGAGCCGCATGCAGGCCAAGCTGTTTGGCGGGGCGCGCATGATCAAGGGCCTGACCGATATTGGCGAGATGAACGCGCATTTTGCCGAACGCTTCCTGTGTGAGGAGGGGATCAACCTGGTCGGCGGCAGTCTGCGCGGCGAGCAGGGACGGCGGATCCAGTTCTGGCCGCATACGGGCCGGGCGCGCCAGGTGCTGCTGGCCAAGGAAACAGAATCCATCCTGCGCGCGGAGTGGGTGCGCCCGCAGATGCCGGCCAGCACCGGCAATGTCGAATTGTTCTGAATGTTCGCCAGCCGTTAACCTGCGCCGGGCATTTTCAGGCCACAGGCCTTGCTGAAGTGCCAGGCGGGAGAGACAGGATGGATAATAGCCGGAGCTGCGAAGACGAGCGGCACCATGCGCCGCTGAATTCGATATTGGAGGCTCTCGGCGAGGAGTTTCACGAGCTTTGGCAGTTTGCCGAGCAGTTGCAGGCCTCACTTGGCCCGGCCCTGCTGGAGGTGGCCAACAACCCGGAGCGCCATCGTGATGTGCAGTCGCTGGACCTGCTGGCGCAGAGGCTGGCGGCTCTGGCGAAATATGTGCGGACCATTGGCCGGCTACTGCCCGAGGAGTGGAGCGTGAACCCGGACAGCGCGCTCAGCAATGTCACGCTATCGGACTTGCAATACCGGCTGAAGGGCGCGCCTAGGCTGGAAGAGGCCAGCCAACAATCCGGCGAATTGGAGATGTTTTAAAGATGGATGGAATGCATCACCGCCATGGCAACCAGGAGCGGCGCATGGAATTGCTCTCAGTACGCAGCGGGGCGCAGGAATTCGCCATGGATATCCGCTCCATCCGCGAGATACGTGGCTGGATCGCTTCCACATATCTTCCGCATGCGCCCGGTTTCATCAAAGGCATGATCAATCTGCGCGGCACGGTACTGGTGGTCGTGGATCTGGCCGTGCGGCTCGGCCTGCCAGCGTGGGAGCCGGGGCCGGCCTCGGTGGTGGTGGTGGTGGAGGCCGGGGACAAGGTGGCCGGCCTGCTGGTGGACGCGGTATGCGACATCATCACCGTAACCGATGACATGCGCCAGCCAATCCCCGAAACTGGCACGGCGGCGCCAAAGGAATTCCTGGAGGGGCTGGTGATGCTGGATAGCCGCATTATCAGTGTCATCTCCATCCCGGCGCTGATGCCCGATGCAGAGATGCAGGAGATGGCCGAAGCCGTGTAACCCCGCCGCCAGGCATAAAAAACGGCGCCGAAAGGCGCCGTTTTATGTTTGGTGCGGGGCGAGGATTAATCCGCCGCCAGGGCCATCTGCTTGCGGGCAAGCTGCTGGGTCACATAGCCTTCCGTCGCTTCCGCCACCTTTTCCGCATGGTTGGCGAACACATGGTCCGCACCCTCGAACACGCGGTAATCGATGGCCACGCCCTTCTGCAGGTTGAGCTTGTCCACCAGCTTGCGCACGGAATTTTCGGGCACCAACTCGTCGGAATCGCCATGGATCATCAGCCCGCCGCAGGGGCAGGGGGCGAGGAAGCCGAAATCGTAATGCGCCGCCGGGGGGGCGACGGACACCCAGCCGGAGACCTCCGGACGGCGCATGAGCAACTGCATGCCCACGAAGGCGCCGAAGGAATAGCCGGCGATCCACAGCCCGCCATGGCCGGGGTTGAGCGACTGCATCCAGTCCAGTGCCGCCGCGGCGTCGTTGATCTCGCCCATGCCGCCGTCAAACTTGCTCTGGCTGCGGCCTACGCCGCGGAAATTGAAGCGCATGACGGAGAAACCCAGGCGCTGGAACACCTGGTACATGGTATAGGTGATGCGGTTGTTCATGGTGCCGCCGTGCAGCGGGTGCGGGTGGAGCACCAGCGCCAGCGGGGCGCCACGCTCCTTGGCGTGGTGGTAGCGACCCTCAAGGCGGCCTTCCGGGCCGGCAAACATCACTTCAGGCATTCTCTGATTCGTCTTTCATCAACAGCATACGGGAATTCGCTAAAAAAGAGCTTTAGCCGCAAAAACGACCGGCGAGGACAGATGCCCTTGGCCAGCGGAAAGTTGACCTAGCCGGTCCAGATAACTAAATGCTCCTCACAGCTTCGTGGCATTACAAAACGTTTAACGCGGGGTCTCCCCACTGGTCTGCTAATATAGCCTGCTTCTCGCCTGTTTATCCACGGAAATTCGCATGTCCCTTATGTTTTTAACGGAGACGGTCAGGGCGTACCGCGAGCGCGACCCGGCGGCACGGTCGAATCTTGAGGTGCTGCTCTGCTATCCGGGCCTGCATGCTGTTGGAATCCATACGGTCGCCAGCTTCTGCTGGCGGCATGGTTGGCACACGCTGGGGCGGTTTATCTCGCATATCGGCCGGTTCCTTACCGGCATCGAGATCCACCCGGGGGCCAAGCTGGGGCGGCGCTTCCTCATCGACCATGGCATGGGGGTGGTGATCGGCGAGACCGCCGAGATCGGCGATGACGTGTTTATCTACCATCAGGTGACGCTGGGCGGCACCAGCACGGTGGGGGGCAAGCGGCACCCGACCATCGGCAATAACGTGATCATTGGCGCCGGGGCCAAGGTGCTGGGGGCGATCGAGATCGGCGACGGGGCGCGGATTGGCGCCAATGCCGTGGTGGTGGCGCCGGTTGCGCCGGAGACGACGGTGGTGGGCATACCGGCGCGGCCGGTGGAGCGGGCCGCCGGAAAGCCGCGCTTCGACGCCTATGGCACGCCGTGCGATCCCTGCCTGGATCCGCTGTTCCATGAGGTTGAGCTGCTGCGCGCCGAACTGGCCGCGCTGGAAGGCCGGAGTGCCGCCCAGGCGCAGAAATCGGGGATCTGACGGCGATGCTGTACTTGGACGCCAATGCCACCGAACCGGTGCGCCCGGCCGCGCGCGAGGCAGCACTTGCGGCGATGAACACGCTCGGCAACCCGTCCTCCACCCATGCGGCCGGGCGGGCGGCACGCAAGCTGCTCGAAGAGGCGCGGGAGACCATAGCCCGGCCTTGCGGCGCTCGCCCGGCGGATGTGGTGTTCACGTCTGGAGCAACCGAGGCGAATGCGCTGGCAATCCATGCGCTGGGCGGTGGCCGTACCGTGCTGACCGGCGCCACGGAGCATGACTCCGTCCGCGCCGCAGCACCAGGGGCAGTGCTCGTGCCGGTGCTGGAGAACGGCACGTTGGACCTGGCGGCGCTGGAGACGCTGCTGGCGATGCACGCGGATGCGCTGGTCTGCCTGATGGCCGCGAATAACGAGACCGGGGTGCTGCACGATATCGCGGCGGCGGGGCGGCTCTGCGCGGCACATGGGGCGCTGCTGCATGTCGATGCCGTGCAGGCCATCGGCCGCTGCAACCAGGATTGGCTGGGGCTGGGGGCGGCGAGCCTCGCCCTCTCCGGCCATAAATTCGGCGGGGTGATGGGCGCGGGCGCGCTGGTCACGCGCCGGGGGCTGGAGATCAAACCGCTTACACGCGGCGGCGGGCAGGAGCTGGGGCGGCGCGGCGGAACGCCAGCGCTCCCGGCCATTGCCGCGCTGGCGGCAGCTTTGGGCGAGCCGTACGAGGCCGGGAAAATTGCCGCTTACCGGGACGCGATGGAGGTCGCCTGCATGGCCACGGGGGCGGTGGTGATGGGCGCGGGGGCGCCGCGCCTGCCCAACACCACCTGCCTCGCTTTGCCTGGCGTGCGGGCGGACACCCAGCTGATCGCGCTGGACATGGCGGGAATTGCGGTTTCCGCCGGTTCCGCCTGTTCCTCCGGCAAGGTCACGGCGAGCCATGTGCTGGTCGCCATGGGCCAGGGCGAGCGGGCGGGGCAGGCGATCCGCGTCTCCCTGCCATGGGATGTCACGGCGGGCGCGGTGGAGACATTTACCGCCGCCTACGCCGCCATGGCGAAACGAGCCTTGCGTCCGCAGGCTGCTTCGGCTTAACGACGCCCGGAAATCATCAGGGTTTTATACATGCCGAAAATGACTTTTATCGAACGTAACGGCCAGCCGCGTGAGGTGGAGGCCCCGCTCGGGCTCTCCGTGCTCGAGGTGGCGCACAAGCATGGTGTGGATCTGGAAGGCGCCTGCGAGGGTTCGCTGGCCTGCTCCACCTGCCATGTCATCATCGCGCCGGAGTGGTTCGACAAGCTGAAGTCCCCCTCCGAGGACGAGGAGGATATGCTGGACGTGGCGTTCGGGCTGGAGAAGACCTCCCGCCTTGGCTGCCAGATCGTCATTACCGAGGCGCTGGACGGGCTCACCGTGCGCCTGCCGGCGAGCAAGAAGGCTGGCTGAGACATCATGAAGGTTGTGGTCGCCATGTCCGGCGGGGTCGACAGCTCGGTGGTTGCCGGGCTGATGGCGCGCGCCGGGCATGAGGTGATCGGCGTGACGCTGCAGCTCTACGACCATGGCGCCGCCGTGGGCCGCAAGGGCGCGTGCTGCGCCGGGCAGGACATCCACGACGCCAAGCGCGTCGCGGACCGGCTCGGCATTGCCCATTACGTCATCGACTCGGAGACGCGCTTCCAGCAGAGCGTGATCTCCGCCTTTGCCGATTCCTATGCCGGCGGCCAGACGCCTGTGCCGTGCATCGCCTGCAACCAGCACCTGAAATTCGGGGATCTGCTGGAGATGGCGCGCGAGCTGGGCGCCGAGGCGATGGCGACCGGGCATTATGTCCGCCGCCTGGAAGGCCCGGACGGCGCCGAGATGCACAAGGCCGTGGATGAAAGCCGCGATCAGAGCTGGTTCCTGTTCGCCACCACGCGTGAGCAACTGGAGTTCTGCCGGTTCCCGCTTGGCGACTATGCGTCCAAGGCGGAGGTCCGTGCGGTTGCAGCGGAGATGGGCCTCGCCGTGGCGGAAAAGCCGGACAGCCAGGATATCTGCTTCGTTCCCTCCGGCTCCTATGCCGGCATTGTCGAGAAATACCGCCCCGATGCGCTGGAGGCTGGCGAGGTGGTGGCCGAGGATGGCCGCGTGCTCGGCCAGCATCAGGGCATCGCCCGCTACACCATCGGCCAGGCCAAGCGACTGCCCGATGCCGCCGCGCATATGGTGGTGAAGAAGATCGAACCAGGGACACGGCGCATTGTCGTCGGCCCGCGCGGGGTGCAGAGCGCCGAGGTGCGGCTGCGGGATGTGAACTGGCTGGTGGAGCCGCGTGAGTTGCATGCGGCGGTGAAGCTGCGGGCGCGCGACACGCTGCACCCGGCGCGCATCGTCCCGGAGGGCAACGGCGCCGTGCTGTACCTGGACGAACCGGCCTTGGCCGCGCCCGGCCAGGCGGCGGTGTTCTATGATGGTTCGCGTGTGCTCGGCGGCGGGTTCATTCTTTAACCCCCGTTTGTTGATTCATTAACCGGATCGGATACAATCTGAGATAGGTTGCCTTGGTCTGATCTGGCACGCTGGTTGTGCTGGGCGGCGCTTGGCCGGCGGGAACGGGTATGGCGACTTACAGCATAGCGTCCGGCGGCACGCTGACCATCACGCAGCCGCTCACGGTCGGCACGAATATCGATTTCCTCAATAATGCCGGTGATAACGGCGTGCTGATCTTCACCAACGGGGCCATGGGGGTGAACACCGCCACGGTCAACGGCACGCTCTCCACCAGCGCCTATTTCGGCGGCACGGTGCTGAACGTCCAGCCCGGCAGCTACGGCATTGGCGGCGATCAGGTGACGCTGCAGGTGGTCAAGAGCCTGTTCTCGGAGCTGGACGTGGCCAGCACCGCGGCGGCGGATAATGCTGACTTCGCCAATATCGCCACGCTGGCGGCGCAGAGCGGGGATGTGATCCTGATCGCCGATGGCACGGTGGCGCCGGGGCCCGCGGCGCCGTTCACGCTGAATGCCAACGAGCAGCAGATCATCGACGAGATGGCCGTGGGGCTCTTCGGCACCGCCGCCAACGGCGCCACTCTGGTCCTCAGCTTCTCCGATATCCGGCAGAACCCGAACAGCAACCACCCCTTCGTCGATGGCGTGTTCACCACCGAGACGCCGGTGAACCCGTGCTTTGCCGCAGGCACGCGCATCCTCACCCCGCGCGGCGAGGTGGCGGTGGAGGAGTTGCGCGTGGGCGATCTGGTCATCACCCGGGAGGGCGAGGAGCAGCCGGTCATCTGGATCGGGCGGCGGGAGATCGAGCTTGCGGCGCAGCTGCGCCCCGAGGCGGTGCGGCCGGTGATCATCGAGGCCGGGGCGCTGGGCGAGGGGATGCCGGCGCGCGAGCTAAGGCTCTCGCCAGACCATGCGCTGTATCTCGGCGGCGTGCTGGTCCCCGCAAAATCGCTGATCAATTGGGCGAATATCCGCCAGGACCATGCGGCGCGGCGGGTGACCTATTACCATCTCGAACTGCCGCGCCATGGGGTCATCTTCGCTGAGGCGGCTCCAGTGGAGAGCTTCCTCGATACCGGGCATCGCGGCGTGTTCGATAATGCGGACGAGACTGTCATCACCCTGCCTGAGGCCATGCAGGCGCGGCGCGAGGCGGAGAGCTGTGCGCCGCTCTGCACCGCCGGGCCGGTGCTGGAGGCCATCCGCCAGTGCATCGCCAGCCGGATGGTGGGGATCAGGCTCTCCCGCTAGACCACTTGCTCGACGGCGGCCGCAGCGGCCAGCATGCCATTGGCCAGATGCAGCTGCCTCTGGCCGGCGCCGTCATGGTGGCTGATGGCGACGATGGTGGTGTGCGGCAGACGTTCCGCCAGCGCTGCCTGCACCGTGGCGGCCAGTTCCGGGTCCAGCGCGGAGGTTGCTTCGTCCAGGAACAGCCAGTCCGGCGCCGCGACGAGCGCACGGGCGAGGGCCAGGCGCTGCTGCTCGCCCCCCGAGAGCTGCAAGCCCCAATTGCTGACATCGTGCAGGAGTGGAACGAGGTGCCCCAGGCCCAGCGCCGTGAGTGCATCCTGCGCAGCGGCATCGGTGATCTCGCTGTCCGGCACCGGGTAGGTGATGCTGCGCTTCAGGCTGCCAAGCGGGAAATATGGCTTTTGCGGCAGGAACATGATGCTGCCGGAAGGCGGGGTGATCTGCCCGTCCCCAAACGGCCAGATGCCGGCGATGGCCCGGAACAGCGTGGATTTGCCGGAGCCGGACGGGCCGGTAACGGTGATCTTCTCGCCCGGCGGCAGGGTTACGCTGGCGTGGTTCAGCAGCTTGCGGCCATCGGGCAAAGTAAGGGTGAGGTTTTCCAGTTTGAGCGCCTCGCCTGGCTCGCCCAGGCGCGGCCCGTTCGCGGCGGCGGCGCGCGCGGCTTCCATCGCCTCACGGAAGCCGTAGAGACGTGAGACGGTGGCGCGCCAGGTGACAAGGTCCTGGAAGGAGCTGATGAACCAGGACAGCGCGCCCTGCACCTGGGAAAACACGGTGGGGATCTGCACCAGCCCGCCATAACCGATCTGCTTGGCAAAATAGCGCGGCAGGCTGACCACCAGCGGGAAGATGTTGGCAATCTGGCTGAAACCGACGGTAAAGAAGTTCAGCGCCTTGGTTCGGCGCATGATCGCCCAGAAATTATCCCGCAATGCCTGGAAGCTGGCGCCGAGCGAGGCGCGCTCCTCCCCCTCGCCGCGCGAAAGGGCAATGGCCTCCGGATTGTCGCGCACGCGGATCAGCCGGTAGCGGAAATTCGCCTCCAGCCGCTGCTGGTTGAAGGAGAGCGGCACCAGCTTGCGGCCGATGAGCTGGGTAATGGCTGTGCCAATGGCGGAATACAGAATGGCAACCCAGAGCATGTAGCCTGGGATGGTGATGCCGAACAATTTTATGGGGCCGGAGATGGCGTAAAGCACGAAGACAAAGCTGAACAGCGTGACGACGTTGGAGATAAAATCCAGGCCGAGGCTCAGTGTGCTGGCGGTGAACTCCCGCAAATCTTCGGCAATGCGCTGGTCCGGGTTGTCGATGATCGAGCTCGGCGTATGGCTCAGGCTGATGTTGTAATAAGCGCGGTCGGTGAGCCAGTTCTCCACGTAATGCGCGGTCAGCCATTGCCGCCATTTTATCTGCAGCATCTGGTTGAGGTAGAAGGCGTACACCGCGATGAGAACATAGGTGATGACCAGCTCGGCGAATCCCGGCATCGGGTAGGCCGTGGCGGAAACCTTCGTAATGGGAGCGTAGAGCAGTCTCTCCACCAGGGAGACATTGTAGACCTGGATGGCGTTGTAGAAGTCGTTCAGCCAGTAGGTGAACACAACATTGATGGCGACCAGCAGCAGGTTCAGCGCGATGACCGAGCCGAGCAGGAGGAAGGCGCCCCAGCGCTCCTCGGAGCGGAAATAGGGCTTGGCCAGGCTCCAGGCCTCCACCACGCCGGTGATGAAGTTGGTCATCCGCTCGCCCATGATCAGTCTTCCGCCTTCAGGCGCAGGCGGAGCACGCCATGCAGCACATCCGGGCTGATGGGCTTGCCCTTGCGCAGGATCTCGATGCGCCCGGCGCGGGCCAGGCGCTGCGCCGCGAGCTTCACGGGGGCCAGCGATTTGCGCCAGCTATCGTCCGCCGGGTTGCCAGCCAGGGTGCGGGCGGCCTCGGTGGGGCAGATGGATTTGTTCGGCCCGCGGGCGGCGAGCGTGGCAAGGATCGCCTGTTCGGCTGGATCTGTGGTCATAAGGCAAGGCTTATGCCTGATTGCCCGCGATGTTCAAAGGTGTTCAGCCCGGGGCGAACATTGCGGCCATTTCCTCCGGCCCCACGGGCTGGCCGAAATACGGCCCCTGGCCCTCATCGGCGCCGAATTCCATGAGCAACTGGTACTGCGTCTCGCTTTCCACGCCGTCGGCCAGCACGGTCTGGCCCAGGGCGTGCCCGGCCTTGATGGCGGCGCGCACGATGGCGCTGCCCGAGTCTTCTTCCAGGTTCTGCACCAGGGAGCGGTCGAGCCGCAGCGTGGAGAAGGGCAGGCGCTTGAGCGCGCTCAAGGAGGCATGGCAGGTGGCGAAATTGTTCAGCGCCAGCCGCACGCCGAGGCCTTGCAGAGCTTTCAGCGCGAACACCGTGTCGTTATTGCCGTCCAGCAGCGCGGGTTCGGTAATTTCCAGTTCCAGACGTTCGGGTGCTACTCCCGACTGGTTCAGCGACTCGAGCAACTGGTGGATGAGCTGGCCGCTTTGCAGATGCGGCAGCGACAGCGCCATGGCGATGGAGAAATGCGCGGGCCAAGTGGCGGCGTGCCGGCAGGCCTCGTGCAGTGCCCAGCCGGCGATGCTGGTGATGACGCCCGAGCGCTCGGCAACGGGCATGAAATGCTGGGCGGGGATGTAGCCGCGGCGGGAATGGCGCAGCCGGAGCAGGGTTTCAGCCCCCCGGGCAAAGCCGCTGCCCAGGGTGATGATCGGCTGGTAATGCAGGGCGAAGCCGTCCGTTGCCAAAGCCTCGCGCAGGCGCTGGGTCATTCGCCGGCGTTCGGTGACTTCGCGCCTGGCGGTACGCTGACGCAGCTCGCGCACAGATTGTTGTGAAACCAGGTCCTCAAGAATGGGAAAGTTAAGCTCTGTCATGGCATGTCTGGAAGGTCATGCGTCTGACACTGCGTTGCCATGGTTAACGGAGTGGAAAAGAATTTTTTGTATATTTAGGCAAAGTTTCACCGGATAAGCCGATAGAGGGGGCGGGTATTGCCCTCGGTGCCGGCCAGGTGGGTGGCGTGCGAACCACCCGTGTCATGGCCGGCGATGCCGTGCAGCGGGGTGTGATGTCTTTATGTCAGGCCCAGGCCTTGCTCATTGGTGAAGGAAGCGGAGAGCGGGAAGTTCGTGAAGCGGGTTCAGTTCATCAGCGGCGTCATGTTGTTCTGCATGAATTTCCGGCTGACCACCGAGGCCATGATTGGCAGAAACGAAGCAGATGGTGTTAGGCACGCTTTGCGGAGCAGCGGCAGGCGCGATGGCAATGCTGGCGGCCAAGCCAAACACAACGGCGCGCGAAGCCGTACAATTCCGCAGTTTGTTGCGGAAAATATATCGTTTGTTCACTTACAGCCTCTCGGTTACTCGGTATGCATGGCGGATTAACAAATCGTTAGTCGATTTTCAGGGAGGGCTGTTACGGGATGTAATGGTGGAAATCTGTTGCGGCGAGGTTAACTTTGCATGACGTTTTTATGGCGTCCGGGCGTCAGAGCTTGAGTGACCGCAAATTATCTTGCGCTTCCGGGGCCGGGCCTGGAGTAAGGGCGGCGCGCAGCCCGGCGAAGCTGGTTTTCACGCCGTAATGCAAGGAGACATAGGAGAGCGCCGCGCCCGGCTGCGGCGGGGAGGCGGCATGGCGCAGCACCGCCTGCACGAACATGTTGGCGCTGCCAGCCATGATGAAGGGGGAGTCGGCGTCCAGGTAGAAACCCTGCAGGCTCGGCGGCGTGGCGATGGTGTAGAGCCCGTGCCGGGCGTAATCGAGCAGCTTGATCTTGAGCCCGGAACCGGCGCGCAGCGGCGAGATGGCCAGCGACGCGCGGTGCAATAACGGGGCAAGGGAAGGAACGCGGCCCCACGCCTTCACGCCACGGGGCAGGCGAGTGAGCGCCGGGCCGCAATCGCCCACCAGGTCCAGCGTCAGCCCCTCGGACAGTAATGGCGGCCAGATCTCGGAGAAGAACCAGCGCAGCCCGTCCAGGTTGGGCAACGAGTCGCTGCCGACGAAGATCAGCCTGCCAGGGATGCGCTCCACATCTGGCGGGCGCGGGCAGGGCAAGGCGGGCATGGGGGCGGTGAAAATATTGCGCGCCGGGCACATGGCGCGCAGCTCTTCCGCCTCCTCGGGCTGGATGGCGGCGATGGATATGGCGCGCCCGAGCAGGGTTGCTTCCCGGATGCGCGAAAAATTCTCCGGCAGCACATGGTAGCCGGCGGCCGAGAGCGCCTGGGCGCGGCGGTGAAACACATCGTGGGTGATGACGAGGCTGTTCACCCCGGACAGTTCCGGCTCGGCCAGCAGGGGGGCGCGGAATACCGTGTCGATCAGCACGGCCCGGGGCTGCAGGCGCTCGATGGCGCGGGCGCACCAGCGTAGATCGGACGGGCTGGGGAAGCTGCCGAGCACCGCATCGGCATTGTGCCGGGCGCGCCGCAGCCGGGCGGCGAGCGGCGGGGGCAGGCGGCGCAGCAACGCGCGCAGGGTGATGCTCAAAGCAGTGGCGGGCGAGAGAGCGCCGAGATACGGGCCAAGCCGGGTGATATGCGGCCCCAGCACCCGGGTCTCGGTGTAGCGCTGCACCGGCCAAGCCAGCCTGGAGCCGGTGAGCAGAATGGTGACGGCGAAGCCTTCCTGCTTCAGCCAGTCGATGATCGCGTGATTCAGCGCCAGGTGCCCGGCGGCGCCGGGCCTGGGCAGTTCATCGGTGACGAAAGCGATCACCGGAGGAGAGGCACGGTCAGGCTGCGTTTTGCTGGATGCCTTTTTCGTTGAGCAGGGCCTGCAATTCGCCCGACTGGAACATTTCGGTCACGATGTCGCAGCCGCCGACGAACTCGCCCTTGACGTAGAGCTGCGGGATGGTCGGCCAGTTGGAGAATTCCTTGATGCCCTCGCGCAGTTCCGGGTCCTCCAGCACGTTGGCCGAGGCGAACGGCACGCCGGCATGCTTCAGGATCTGCACCACGCGGGCGGAAAAGCCGCATTGCGGGAACAGCGGCGTGCCCTTCATGAAGAGCATGACCTCAGAACCGTCGATATGGCTCTGAATTTCAACAAAAATCGGATTGTCCATAAGCTTCTAGAATCCTTAATCGGGGGCTGAGGTTTGCAGCGCGAGAGCGTGAAGTTCGCCGCCCATGCGGCCGTGCAGCGCGGCATAGACGATCTGGTGCTGGCGCACCCGGGGCACGCCCCGGAATGCTTCCGACACGACGGTGGCGGCGTAGTGGTCGCCGTCGCCGGCCAGGTCCTCGATCTGCGATCTTGGCATCCGGGAAGGCGGCCTTGATCAGGGCCTCGATTTCACTCGCCGGCATCGCCATTGGTCTCTGCTACCCTTTTCAGGCGAACCAATGCGGAAAGAAGCGTTCATGGGCGTTCGCGCAACTGTGGCAACGATATGGCGCCGCCATCAGGCAGTGTCAATTATCCGTCCGCCCGGTATGTGCCGATGCGCAGGCCGGAATACCGGCTTCCCGCGCCGCGGCCAGCAGCGCGGCGGCATCGGGCACCGCCAGAACGTAGCGGGCCTGGTCCTCGCCGAACCAGAAGGCTGGCCGGCATCCGCCGCTGCGCGGTCAGCTCCGCACCGGCATCGCCGGCCAGCGCCATCTCCGCCACCGCGACCAGCAGGCCGCCGTCGGAGACGTCGTGGCAGGCGCGCGACGCGGCCGGCCAGGATCTGGGCGCGGACGAAATCGCCGTTCGCGCGTTCGGCGGCGAGGTCGACCGGCGGCGGGGCGCCGTCCTCGCGGCCGGCGATCTCGCGCAGCCACAGCGACTGGCCGAGCCAGCCCTTGGTCGCGCCGATCAGCACGAGGTCGAGCCACGGCGGCAGATGCCGAGCCCGACGGCCCTGGCCGCATCGTCCAGCACGCCGAGGCCGCCGATCGCCGGGGTGGGCAGGATCGCGCGGCCTTCGGTCTCGTTGTAGAGCGAGACGTTGCCGGACACGACCGGGAAGTCCAGCGCCTCGCAGGCCGCCGCCATGCCGCGGATGGCGGCGGCGAACTGGCCCATGATCTCGGGCTTTTCCGGGTTGCCGAAATTCATGTTGTCGGTCACGGCCAGCGGCCGCGCGCCGATCGCGGTCAGGTTGCGCCAGGCCTCGGCCACCGCCTGGGCGCCGCCCGTCTCCGGGTCGGCGGCGCAGTAGCGGGGCGTGCAGTCGGTGGTGAGCGCGAGCGCGCGTTTCGTGCCTTCCAGCTTCACCACGGCGGCGTCGGCCGGCGCCGGGCGCTTCACCGTCTGCCCGCCGACGGTGGAGTCGTACTGGTCCCAGACCCAGGCGCGCGAGCAGAGGTCCGGGCAGGCGATCAGCTTCAGCAGCGCCGCATCCAGGGGCGCGCTGGTGTCCACCGGGCCAAGCGGTGCCGGCTTCGGCGTCTCGGCGATGGGGCGGCGATAGAGCGGCGCCGGCCTCGTTCAGCGGGGCCAGCGGGATGTCGGCTTCCACCACGCCCTTGTGCCGGACGACGATGCGCCCGGTGTCGGTGAGATGGCCGATGACGGCGAAGTCGAGGTCCCATTTCTCGAAGATGGCGCGGGCCAGTCTCGCTGCGCGGTCGGGCGCAGCACCATCAGCATGCGCTCCTGGCTTTCCGACAGCATGATCTCGTAGGCGGTCATGCCGGTTTCGCGCTGCGGCACCTCGTCGAGGTCCAGCTCGATGCCGACGCCGCCCTTGCCGGCCATCTCGACCGAGGAACTGGTCAGGCCGGCGGCGCCCATGTCCTGGATGGCGACGATGGCGTCGGTCTCCATCAGCTCCAGGCAGGCCTCGATCAGCAGCTTCTCGGTGAACGGATCGCCGACCTGCACGGTCGGGCGCTTCTCCTCGGATCGGCGTCGAACTCGGTGCGAGGCCATGGTCGCGCCATGGATGCCGTCGCGGCCCGGTCTTGGAGCCGACATAGACCACCGGATTGCCGACGCCCGCCGCGGCGGAGAGGAAGATCTGGTCCTGCTGGGCGATGCCGACGGTCATCGCGTTGACCAGCGGGTTGCCGTCATAGGCGGGGTGGAAATTGATCTCGCCGCCGACGGTCGGCACGCCGACGCAATTGCCGTAGCCGCCGATGCCGCGCACCACGCCATCGACGATGCGCTTGGTCACGGGAAGCGTCGGGTCGCCGAAGCGCAGCGCGTTCAGGTTGGCGATCGGGCGCGCGCCCATGGTGAACACGTCGCGCAGGATGCCGCCGACGCCGGTGGCCGCGCCCTGGTAGGGCTCGATGAAGCTCGGGTGGTTGTGCGCTTCCATCTTGAAGATGGCGGCCAGCCCGTCGCCGATATCGACGACGCCGGCATTCTCGCCCGGGCCGTGGATGACCCAGGGCGCCTTGGTCGGCAGCTGCCTTCAGCCAGACGCGGGAGGATTTGTAGCTGCAATGCTCCGACCACATGACGCTGAAACATGCCAAGCTCGGTCAGGGTCGGCGTGCGGCCCATGATCTCCAGGACTTGGCGTATTCCTCGGCGCTCAGGCCGAAGGATTTGCGCGAGATCTGCGTTGACTTGCGGTCATGCGGCGGCCAGGGCGTCGAACAGCGGCTTGCCGTCGGTGCCGCCCATCAGCGGGTCGACCAGGTCCTCCGGGTGCGGCATCAGGCCGAGCACGCGCAGATTGGGGCGAGAAGATGCCGGCGATGGCGCGCGCGCTGCCGTTGCGGTTGGCCTCCGGCGTGATCTCGCCGATCGGTCGCATAGCGGAAGGCGACCAGGTCCTCGCCCTCCAGCCGGTCGAGCGTGGCGTCATCGGCGAAATAGTTGCCGTCGCCATGCGCCATCGACGGCGCGGAACACCGCGCCGCGTCTGGTAGCGGCTGGTGAACACGGTGTCGTTGCGCTCGACGCGCAGATGGCAGTCCATCGACAGGAAGCGCAGCGACGCATTGCGCAGCAGCGCGCCGGGCAGCAGCCCGGCCTCGGTGAGGATCTGGAAGCCGTTGCAGACGCCCAGCACATAGCCGCCGCGGGCCGCGTGCTCGTGCACCGCGCGCATCATCGGGGAATGCGCCGCCATGGCGCCGCAGCGCAGATAGTCGCCGAAGGAGAAGCCGCCGGGGATGACGACGAGATCCACGTCGGGCAGGTCGGTTTCCTTGTGCCAGATCATGCGCGGCTCGCGGCCGAAGGCTCTGGCGCAGCGCGATCGCCATGTCGCGTTCGCGGTTGATGCCGGGGAAGTGACAATGCCGGCTTTCACTGTGTACTCCTGCGGGCGCGGGGGAGACCGGGCGTTACGCCGCGATCTCGACCTTGAAGCTCTCGATCACGGTATTGGCCAGCAGCTTGCGCGCCATGTCCTCGGCGGCGGCCTTGGCGGCTGTCGGCGTCGGTCTCGGCCAGCTCCAGCTCGATCACCTTGCCCGCGCGCACCTCGCCCACCTCGGCGAAGCCGAGATGTGCAGCGCATGGCCGATCGCCTTGCCCTGCGGGTCCAGCACGCCGTTCTTCAGCATGACGGTGACAATGGCTTTCTCTAAACTCAATACCCCGGCGCTTACTGCATCGTCTCCGGGCCCTTCATGTCGCGCACGCCGGCCTCGGGCAGGATGCCCAGGCGCTTGGCGACTTCCTGGTAGGCTTCCTCGACCTTGCCGAGGTCGCGGCGGAAGCGGTCCTTGTCCATCTTCTCGTTGGTCTTTGCGTCCCACAGGCGGCAATTGTCCGGGCTGATCTCGTCGGCCAGGACGATCCGCATCTCCTCGTTCTCCCACAGCCGGCCGAATTCCAGCTTGAAGTCGACCAGGGTGATGCCGACGCCGAGGAACAGGCCGGTGCAGGAAGTCGTTGATGCGCAGGGTGAGCGCGACGATGTCGTCCATGTCCGGCGGTGTTGGCCCAGCCGAAGCGGTGATGTGCTCCTCGGACACCATCGGGTCGCCGAGCGCGTCGTTCTTGTAGTAGTACTCGATGATCGAGCGCGGCAGGCGGGTGCCCTCCGGGATGCCGAGGCGCGTGCGCGATGCTGCCGGCGGCGACGTTGCGGACCACCACCTCGAGCGGGATGATCTCGACCTCGCGGATGAGCTGCTCGCGCATGTTCAGGCGGCGGACGAAATGCGTCGGGATGCCGATCTCGGCCAGCCGCATCATCAGGTATTCGCTGATGCGGTTGTTCAGCACGCCCTTGCCGGTGATCATGCCCTTCTTCTGGGCGTTGAACGCGGTGGCGTCATCCTTGAAATACTGCACGAGGGTGCCGGGCTCGGGGCCCTCGAACAGGATTTTGGCTTTGCCTTCATAGAGCTGGCGGCGGCGGGCCATGATCGGGTACCTTCGGAAATTTAATGGAAGCGGTCTATACCAACCTAGGCGGCCAAGCGCCATGGCTGGCGTGCATGGAAGCGCCCCCAGACGCGATTCCTGGCGCCTGGGGGCTGAAAAATTTAACGAAAATGCGGTTCGGCCAGGGGCTTCAGGCCTCCACGGCCTCCAGGGCCGGGTAGTCGGTGTAGCCTTTCGGGCCGGAGCCATACATGGTCGCGGTGTCCAGCTCGTTTAGCGTGGCCTTCTTGGCCAGGCGGGTGACCAGGTCCGGGTTGGCAATGAAGGGCTTGCCCCAGGCGACGGCGTCGGCCTCGCCGGCATCCAGCACCTGCTGCGCCGATTCGAGGGTGAAGCCCTCGTTGGCGATGACGACCCCGCCGAACGCCTTCTTCAACTGCGGGGTGATCCAGTCCTCGCCCTTGTGCTCGCGGGTGCAGATGAAGGCGATGCCGCGCTCGCCCAGCTCCCGCGCCACGTAGGAGAAGGTGGCAAGCGGGTTGGAATCGCCCATGGAGTGGGCATCCCCGCGCGGGGCGAGGTGCACGCCCACCAAATCCGGGCCCCAGACGGAGGCGGCGGCATCCGTCACCTCCAGCAGCAGCCGGGCGCGGTTCTGGATCGGGCCGCCATACTCATCGGTGCGCTTGTTGGTGGAATCCTGCAGGAACTGGTCGAGCAGGTAGCCGTTGGCGGCATGCACTTCCACGCCGTCGAACCCGGCCATCTGCGCGTTCATCGCCGCCTTGCGGTAGGCCTCGATGACGCCCGGAATCTCGGACAGTTCCAGGGCGCGGGGGGTAACGAATTCCTGCTGCGGCCGCACCAGGCTGACATGGCCCTCGGCGGCGATGGCGGAGGCGCTCACTGGCAGCTCGCCATTAAGATAAAGCGGGGCGGAGATGCGGCCGACATGCCAGAGCTGGGCGAAGATGCGCCCGCCGGCCTTGTGCACGGCGCTGGTGACGAGCTTCCAGCCCTCCACCTGTTCCTGGCTCCACAGACCGGGGGTGTCGGGGTAGCCCACGCCCATGGGGGTGACGGCGGTGGCCTCCGAGATGATGAGCCCGGCCGCGGCGCGCTGCGCGTAATACTCGGCCATCATGGCGTTGGGCACGCGGCCAGCGCTGGCGCGGCAGCGGGTGAGGGGCGCCATGATGATCCGGTTGGGCAGGGTGAGGTCGCCGATCTGGATGGGGTCGAACAGGCTGGGCATGGAAAACTCCTAGAGGTTTTGGCCTAGATAATTCAGAAACGCGGCGATCGCCGCATCGTCGCGCTGGTAGAACACCCACTGGCCGATCTTGTGGCTGGTCAGTAGCCCAGCTTGATGCAGCACGGCCAGATGCGCCGAAATGGTGGATTGCGACAAGCCGCACACCGCCTCGATACGCTGGGCGCAGACGCCGAACGCATAGGGGTGCTCCTGGCCGGGGAAATGCTGTGCCGGGTCCTTCAGCCCGGACAGAATTTTCCGCCGCACCGGGTTGGCGAGCGCTTTCAGCGCGTCGTCAACGTTAAGGGGAGGTGCTATTTGCATCGTTAATACACGATATATAGATCGGTTTTTTTCGATTCAAGGGGCGGGATTACAATGGGGTCGCCCTTGGCGCTCCACGCTTCAGGTCCGCCATCATGCAACTATGCTTTTCGGCGGTGCGCAGCCTGAGGCGCTAGCTGACTTTCGGTGCGTTGCGGCTGGAGCGGGTAACCAAGACCACCCCGTCGCCAGCTTCGATCACGGTGGATGGCTCGGGGCGCGTCAGGGTTTCGCCATTCTTGCGGTTGATGGCGATGACGAACATGGTGCCGTTGGTCTCGCGTTCCGCGACCTCTATCGTCGTCCCTACGAACTTGCTGTCCGGCGGCACCGCCACCACTTCCAGACTCAGCCCCAGCCCGTGCAGCCCGGCGGCAATGGCCTGCATGTGCTGCGTACCCTCGGTGATGCTCGAGGTGCGGGGGTACAGGATCAACTGGGCGATTCGCTCGGCGCCGATATGCGTGGGCATGACGACGGAACTCGCCCCGGCGTGGAGCAGCTTGGCCTTCGTACTGGGCGACACGCCGCGGGCGATGATTTCCAGCTGATTGTTCAGGCTCCGCGCGGTGAGGGTGATGAACACGTTTACGGCGTCGTTCGGCACCACGGTGGCCAAAGCCCGCGCCCGGTGCACACCGACGTCCTCCAACACCTCCTCGGTCGTCGCATCGCCCAGCCAGGTGGTGAAACCCTGTGCCGAAGCCTGCGCCAGCCGGGCCTCTTCGAGATCGACGATCACGACTTCGGCGCCACCGGCCTGCAGCGCCTCCGCCAGGGCTGCGCCGATCCGGCCATAGCCGCAGATGATCACATGTCCGGTCATCTTTTTGATTTGCGCTATCATCCGTTTGTGTCCCAGCATTTGCTGAATTTGCGTATAGGTGAAGAGCTGCACCATCGCACCGGTGAGGAAGATGACGCCGATGCAGCCGAGCACGATGGTGCCTATGGTCAGTGCCCGCATCTCCGGCGAGACGATGGGGTGCACCTCATCGTAGCCGACGGTGAAGACGGTGATGACGACGAAATAGAACGCGTCGCTCAGGTTCCAGCCGGTCAGCATATAGGCGCATGTGGCCAGCGCCATGATGATGATCATGTAGATCAGGCCGGCGATGAGATTGCGCCAGGGGCCGGGGGGCGGGGCTTTCATGCGCTGATGTAAAAACAAAAAGGGCCAGGGGGAAGCCCCCTGGCCCTGGCAGGTCTAGTTCCTGCGTATTAGCCGCGCTGCTCGAGCGGCACGTAGTCGCGAGTCGGCGCGCCGGTATAGATCTGGCGCGGACGGCTGATGCGGTTGGTGGGATCCTCGATCATTTCCTTCCACTGGCTGATCCAGCCGACGGTGCGCGCGAGCGCGAAGATCGGCGTGAACATCTGAGTGGGGAAGCCCATCGCCTTGAGGATGATGCCCGAATAGAAATCGACGTTCGGGTAGAGCTTGCGGGAGACGAAGTAGTCGTCCTCCAGCGCGATGCGCTCCAGTTCCATGGCGAGGTCGAGCATCGGCTCGTCCTTGATGCCAAGCTCGCCCAGCACCTCGTAGCAGGTCTTCTGCATGATCTTCGCGCGCGGGTCGAAGTTCTTGTACACGCGGTGGCCGAAGCCCATCAGCTTAACGTTGCTGTTCTTGTCCTTCACCTGCTCGATGAACTCGGGGATGTTATCCTTGTGGCCGATCTCGGCCAGCATCTTCAGCACGGCCTCGTTGGCGCCGCCATGCGCGGGGCCCCAGAGCGAGGCGATGCCGGCGGCGATGCAGGCGAACGGGTTGGCGCCGGTGGAGCCGGCCAGACGCACCGTGGAGGTGGAGGCGTTCTGCTCATGGTCCGCATGCAGGATGAAGATGCGGTCCATCGCGCGGGTGAGGATCGGGTTCGGCTTGTAATCCTCAGCCGGCACGGCGTGGAACATATACAGGAAGTTCTCCGCGTAGGAGAGGTCGTTACGCGGGTACACGAAGGGCTGGCCGATGTTGTACTTGTGCGCCCAGGCGGTGATCGTCGGGATCTTGGCGATCATGCGGAAGGCGGAAATGTCGCGCTGCTTCGGATCGTGGATGTCGATGCTGTCCGGATAGAAGGCGGACATGGCGCCGACGACGGAGCAGAGCATCGCCATCGGGTGGGCGTCGCGGCGGAAGCCGTCCCAGAAGCGGCGGATCTGCTCATGCAGCATGGTGTGGCGCATCACGCCGTTGGAGAACTTCGTCAGTTCGTCCTTTTTCGGCAGCTCGCCGTTCAGGAGCAGGTAGGCGACTTCCAGGAAACTCGACTTCTCGGCCAGCTGGTCGATCGGGTAGCCGCGGTGCAGCAGGATGCCTTCATCGCCGTCGATATAGGTGATCGCGCTTTCACAGGAAGCAGTAGCGCCATAGCTCGGGTCGAACGTGAAGACGCCGAGCTCGCTCTGGAGCTTACGAACGTCAACGCAATCGGTGCCGAGCGAGCCACCGAGAACCGGCAGGGAGGCGGTCTTGTCGCCGAGGGTCAGCGTTGCCGTGCCGACCTGCTTGCTGGATGCGGTTTGAGCCATGCGGATTCACCTTCTGTTTGGGTAATCATATGCCAGGATTACTGCTTTCCTGGCCCGGGAGACACAAAGAGCGTTATTAAATCCTCCGCCCCCTGTAAAGCTGCAGGGAAGGCGCAGAGGGCGGCGCAGCCATGCGGAATGGCCTAGGCGAGGTCCTTGGGAACGATGAAGCGCTGCAATGCCGTGCCTCCGGGGGCGAGGCGCCGCCACGGCGTCGCAACAAGGAATTCAGCCATTGCCGATGTGGGGAAGCCGTCCTCGATGCGCTTCAGTTCCGGGCGGGAGCGCACCGGGCCGGCCAAGCTGAGCGCCAGTTCGTGCAGGCCTGGGTTGTGGCCGATGACGAGCGCGCTGCGCACGCTCTCGGACAGGTTCTGAAGTACGTCCCGCAGTTGGCCGGAGGTAGCCATGTAAAGCTGGGGGAGGGAATCAATGTTCGGCCATTCATCCCAAACATTCGCTTCCTCCAGCGCCTCCAGCGTCTGCTGCGTGCGGGTGGCGGTGGAGACCAGCACAACGTCCGGCGCGAGCCCCGCCTTGCGCATGGCCCGGCCGATCTTGCCGGCGGCCTCGCGCCCGGCATCGGTGAGCTTGCGTTCATGGTCTGCGGCGCTGCCCTGCGGTTCGGCTTTGGCGTGACGGAGTAGAATCAGCTGGTGCATGCCATTATAGTGCCATGGCGCGCGGCGCGTGTCGCCCCTATCTGCGGCCACGAATGTAACGGAACAGGCGAAGGGAGAGCTTGGTGATGGACAGACGGCGATTTTTGGCCGGGGCCGGGGCATTGGCGCTGGCGAGCCCGGCTTGCGCGGATGATCTGCCTGTGCCGCCAAGTGGCGAGATCGCGTTCAAGGTCCTGCGCAACGGCTCTCCAATCGGCGAGCATCATGTCTCGTTCACCCGCAGCGGCGATGACTTGCGGGTGGAGATCAATGTTGCGCTGGCCGTTACACTGGCCGGGATCTCGGTGTTCAGCTACACGGCCCAGGCGGTGGAGTGCTGGTCCGGCGGTACGTTCCAGACCCTGGACAGCCATGTGAACCACAACGGCACGCCGCTGGAGGTGCATGCACAGCCGATTCAGGGCGGCTACGCCATACAGAGCACTAAGGCCGGTAACTACAACTACACGGACCAGCCGCCGATGCTGCCGATGACCTATTGGAACAAGGCGATGCTGAACGCGATGATCCTGAACGTGGAGACCGGGCGGCATTACCCTGCCATCGTCAACTCGCCGGGTTGGAACTACCTGCCAACGGCCGAGGACGGGAAGCTGCTGGCGCAGCGCTTCGACATCACTGGCAAGCTGCACTTAAGCTTGTGGTATGACCAGTATAACCGGTGGGCCGGCATGGAATTTCACGTCGATGGTGACGAGATGTTCCAGAAATACGTGACGAGCTGAGCCGCTCAGCCGTATTGTCTTTCCGGGTGGCGCAGGTGCCACAGGCGCTCATGCGCCGCCACCAGGCTCTCGATGCTCTTGCGGCGGTTGGCGTCGGGCGGCACGGTCCGGCGGGTCAGCATGGTCTCCAGAATGCGCAGCAACTGCTCGGCGATTTCGTAATCGCCCTGGTCGCAGGCATGGTGGAAGGCAATCAGGATTTTGTCCGAAAGGCGGCGGCTATAACGTGGCGCAGCACTTTGTCCGCGGGCCGAGAGGTCTGAATCGTCTTCTGAGTCTGTCACGCCTGGCATTTCATCATACAGTCTAGTCTAAACCCGGAGCGGCGATAATCGCTTTCCGGTTGTATTGCATGGATTTGAAGGTAATGAACAGGTCGTTTGTCACCAAATGATGCAAAATTTTTGTAGCTAGGCCTGATATTAGGACCAACCCGCTGACACAGCAAAGCTCTACCACAGGTAGAGCTTTGCTGACGGAGCATCAGGCGGAGATGGAGGACAGAGGCTCGCCGTTATCGAAATCGGCGAAGGCCTCTTCCCAGCTGCCGGTTGTGGAGGCCTTGCTGTACTCGGTGGAGCGGTTCTCAAAGAAGTTCGCGTGCTCGACCGCATTCAGCATCTCGTCCAGCCAGGGAAGCGGATTCTTCTCGACATGGAAGAGCGCGTTCAGCCCAAGCTGGGCGAGGCGCCGGTCGGCGATGTAGCGGATATAGCGCTTCACCTCATCGGCGGTGAGGCCTTCCACCGGGCCAAGCTCGAAGGCAAGGTTGATGAACGCGTCCTCGTGATCGACGATGGTGGCGCAGGTGAGGTAGATGTCGCGGCGGAGCTCCTCGGTCCAGATCTCCGGATTCTCGCCCACGAAGGTGCGGAACAGCTTGATGATCGACTCGCAGTGCAGGGACTCGTCGCGCACCGACCAGGTGATGATCTGGCCCATGCCCTTCATCTTGTTGAAGCGCGGGAAGTTCAGCAGGATGGCAAAGGAGGCGAAGAGCTGCAGCCCCTCGGTGAAGGCGCCGAAGGCGGCGAGCGTCTTGGCGATCTCGTGCTTATTATCCATCGAGAACCCGTGCATGTAGTCGTATTTGTCCTTCATTTCCTTATATTTAAGGAAGGCGGTGTACTCCACCTCCGGCATGCCCACCGTGTCGAGCAGATGCGAGTAGGCCGCGATATGGACGGTCTCGATGTTCGAGAAGGCTGACAGCATCATCAGCACTTCAGTCGGTTTGAACACGCGGGAATACTGCTTCATGTAGCAGTTGTTCACCTCGACATCCGCCTGGGTGAAGAAGCGGAAGATCTGGGTGAGCAGGTTGCGCTCGGCCTCGGTTAGGTTCTTGTGCCAGTCCTTCACGTCATCGGCCAGCGGCACTTCCTCGGGCAGCCAATGCACGCGCTGCTGGGTCAGCCACGCCTCGTATGCCCAGGGGTAGCGAAACGGCTTGTAGACCGGGTTCTCGGTCAGCAGGTCGAATTTCTGCTCCCCTGCGGTAGCGCCAGGGTTGGTGATTTGTCCACTCATGAGAAAGGCTTTCAAAGTCTGGGCCATGTTGTTGCCCCGATCTAAAACTAATGGGGGTCTGGGGCCTCAGGCCCCAGCGGGTCCAGGGCGGAGCCCTGGTGGGGTGCAGGGGCGAAGCCCTGGCTTACTGGCCGTAGACTCTGGTCAGATGCCAAATAAACCTTTCGAACCGTGCTATTTTCAGCCGAACCCGTCCGATTAAAGCTAAGTCGTCAGAACGAGATATACGCTCTTCGTATTCCTCAATGTACGACTCAGTCAATTGAACGTGCTGTTCCCAAGTGTCGGGAGTAATCGGCACCGGCAAGCTCATTACTGGCAGGCCAGGCATTCTTCGTAATTGCTGCTGCTGGCCGCCATCGGCAGGGGGTTGTCCGCATCGTTTGCCACCGCGGGGGTGAGCATGGACTCCTTCTCCCTCTTCTCGGAGACATTGTCCGCGCGCTGGATCGAGAGCGAACGGCAATAATACAGCGACTTCACGCCCTGCTTCCAGGCCATGATAGTGGATCTGGTGCAGGTCCCGCTTATGCACATTGGCCGGCAGGAAGACGTTGACCGACTGGCTCTGGCAGATGAACGGCGCGCGGTCGGCCGCATGCTCGATGATCCAGCGCTGATCCAGCTCGAAGGCGGTCTTGTACACCGCCTTCTCCTGCTCGGTCAGGAAATCCAGATGCTGCACCAGCCCTTGGTGGTGGTGATGGAGGACCACATCTCCTCGTCATCCATGCCCTTCTCGCCAGCAGCTTCTGCAGATGCCGGTTGCGCACGGAGAAGCTGCCGGACAGCGTCTTCTGCAGGAACACGTTGGCCGCGATCGGCTCGATGCCCGGCGACGAGTTGCCGGCGATGATCGAGATCGACGCGGTCGGCGCGATCGACATCTTGTGGCGAGAAGCGCTCCATGATGCCGTAATCGGCGGCATCCGGGCAGGCGCCGCGCTCCTCGCGCCAGCATCGTGCGAAGCCGCATCCGCCTGCGCGCGGATGTGCTTGAACATCCGCTTGTTCCACACCTTGGCGATCACGCTCTCCGACGGCACGTTCTGCGCCTGCAGGAAGGAGTGGAAGCCCATCACGCCCAGGCCCACGCGAGCGCTCGCGCATCGGCGGCGTATTTGGCGCTGCTCCATGCCCGTCCGGCGCGCGGTCGATGAAGTCCTGCAGCACGTTGTCGAGGAAGCGCATCACGTCCTCGATGAACGTCGGATGCTTCTGCCACTCGAACCAGGTCTCCAGGTTCAGCGAGGACAGGCAGCACACCGCGGTGCGCTGCTTGCCGTGCTGGTCGATGCCGGTCGGCAGGGTGATCTCGGCTGCACAGGTTGGAGGTCTTCACCTCCAGCCCGGCCAGCTTGTGATGCTCGGGCCGCGCGCGGTTCACGTGGTCGGAGAAGATCAGGTACGGCTCGCCGGTCTCGATGCGCGCGGTCAGGATGCGGATCCACAGCGCGCGCGCCGAGATCGAGCGCACCACGGCTGCCGTCCTTGGGCGAGATCAGCGCCCACGTCTCGTCCGCCTCCACCGCGCGCATGAACGCGTCGGAGACCAGGATGCCGTGGTGCAGGTTCAGCGCCTTGCGGTTGGGATCGCCGCCGGTGGGGCGGCGGATCTCGACGAATTCCTCGATCTCGGGATGCCAGACCGGCAGGTAGACCGCCGCCGAGCCGCGCCGCAGCGAGCCCTGGCGAGATCGCCAGGGTCAGGCTGTCCATCACGCGGATGAACGGGATGACGCCGGAGGTCTTGCCGTTCCGCGCCGACCTTCTCGCCGATCGAGCGCAGATTGCCCCAGTAGGAGCCGATGCCGCCGCCCTTGGAGGCGAGCCAGACATTCTCGTTCCACAGCCCGACGATGCCGTCCAGGCTGTCGGAGGCCTCGTTCAGGAAGCAGGAGATCGGCAGGCCGCGCTGCGTGCCGCCATTGGACAGCACGGGCGTGGCCGGCATGAACCACAGCTTGGAGATGTAGTCGTAGATGCGCTGGGCATGCGCCGGCATCGTCGCCGTAATAGGAGGCGACGCGGGCGAACAGGTCCTGGTAGCTCCTCGCCCGGCAGCAGATAGCGGTCGGTCAGCGTGGCGCGGCCGAAATCGGTCAGCAGCGCATCACGGGAGCGGTCGACCTGCACCTGGATGGCGGCCTGCGCATCTGCACGATGTCTTCATTGAGCAGCGCAGCCTCTGGTTTAGTCATCATGTTCATCTGCTGGCTCCCAGTTTCTAAAGCGAGGGACATAACAACATATAGTCAGGGCGTCGCGCAATCGCTACTACATCGAGCTTGCGAAGATTTTTTCCAACGCCGCGGCTTGCCTCGAGTCATCGCCAGGGGCGGAAAATGTGTTCACTTTATGTTCACAAGGTGGGGCGGGCCGGGCAGGGCGTCAAGCCGCCCGGACGAGGCGAATCGGTCTCAGACGGGGAGGCGGCGCATTGCGCCGTATGGTTGAAATTTAAGTTGGGGCGGGGGGCTTGAGCGGGCATCCCTCGCCATTGTTGGCGTGTGGGAGTGGCGCTGATATTGAGCCTGCATCATCATGTGAGTGGAGTGTAGCCCTTATTTTTATGTGTTCCACAGCACCGTCCATTCCTGGCCGCTGCATGAGGTGCCGAACGATTTCTGGCGCTTTTCCGGCGAAGGGCTGAAGGTGCTGTTCAGCCCGGCCTACGGGTTTGAGGTCATCGAGGCCAAGCTGGCGACGCCGGGGAACATCTATCCGCAGATTCGGATTAATGGGCTGTAGCAGATGCCTCTCAACCCAGGTTATGCCGAGGCCTGTATTCTGTCGCGCAAGGTGGCGGAATTGCCGCGCCATAGCCAGAGCGGCGGCGAGGATGTGAGCGAGCGCGCCAGGCTCTACCCGTTCCGCGGCGAGGGCTAGGCGAGCGCGGCACCGTCGCGCAGCACCGCCTCGGCCGCGGGGGTGATGCCGGTCTCGTCGTGCAGAATCAGGCCCGGATGCACCGCAGCCGGGCTTTTGCTGTGCTTGCGGGCGGTGAGGATGACCATCTTCGCCGCCATGCCGGCGCGCGGCCAGAGGGGGATGAGGGTGATGCCGCCGCAATGCCGTGCCCTCAGCGCGGCGGCGGCCTCGGCGAAGCTGGAGGCAGGAAGGATCAGGCTGATGCTGCCCCGGCCACGCAGCACCCGCGCCAGCTCCGCGATCCAGCCTTGCAGCAGCCCGGCCTCGGCCCGGTGCGCCAGGGCCCGTCTGGCATCGGGCGAGGCGGTGTTGCGCGCGCCGAACCAGGGCGGGTTGGCCAGCACGTGGTGGAATCTATCCGGGGCGAAGGGCAGGGCGGTGGCATCCGCCTGGATTGCGGAGATTTGGTGAAACTTGTTCGCCGCGAAATTCTCATTGGCGAGGCTGGCCAATGCCGGGTCGCGCTCCACGCCGATGCCGGTGATCCCTGGCACACGCGCACCCAAACATAGCAGGGCTGCGCCGGCGCCGGTTCCTGCCTCCAGCACACGCTCCCCGGGCCGCGCCGGCACGGTGGCGGCAAGCAGCACAGGCTCAAAGCCGCTGCGGTGCCCGCCGCGCAACTGGCGGTAGACGAGACTTCCGCCAAGTAACCCTCCTGTGCTCATTTCGTCCATACCTGTAAACTTGACCTCTCTTAAAACCGGCTGGATATGGTGGTATCTCAAATTCGCGATACAGTTTAGGGCGCTAAAAATTGGATGGTTCGACGCCGGTGACAAACGATGCTCTGGGACGGCTGACGGCGCTGCTGGCGCCAGAAATGCAAGCCACCAACCAGGCCATCCTGGCCCGGATGGAGAGCCCTGTGGCCCTGATCCCTCAGCTGGCGGCGCATCTCGTCGCGGCGGGCGGCAAGCGGCTCCGGCCGCTGCTCACCCTCGCCACGGCCAAGCTCTGCGGCTACGAGGGCGAGCGCCAGATCAGCCTCGCCGCCTGTGTCGAATTCATCCACACCGCCACGCTGCTGCATGACGATGTGGTGGATGAATCCACGCTGCGCCGGGGGTTTGCCAGCGCCAATGCGGTGTTCGGCAACAAGGCCTCGGTGCTGGTGGGGGATTTCCTCTTTGCCCGCGCCTTCCAGCTGATGGTCGAGGACGGCTCACTGGAAGTGCTGCGCATCCTGTGCAGCGCGTCCGCCACCATCGCCGAGGGCGAGGTGCTGCAACTGACCACGCAGAACGACCTATCCACCACCGAGGAAAAATATTTCGAGGTGATCCGCGGCAAGACCGCCGCGCTGTTCGCCGCCGCCTGCGAAGTGGGTGGTGTGATTGCCGACTGCCCGGCGGAGCAATGCGCAGCCCTGCACCGCTTCGGCATGGATCTGGGCATGGCCTTCCAGCTGGTGGATGACGCGCTGGACTACTCCGCCGTGCAGGCCGAACTAGGCAAGACGGTGGGCGACGATTTCCGCGAGGGCAAGCTGACCTATCCGGTGCTGGTGGCGATCGCCGCGGCGCAGGGCGAGGAACAGGCCTTCTGGATGCGGACCATCGAGCAGGGCGAGCAGACCGAGGCCGACCTGCCGGCGGCGCTGGAGCTGATCAGGAAGTACGACGCCACGGCGCGAACCATCGCCCGGGCTGAACAGTTCATCGACTCCGCCTGCGCCGCGCTGGACGGCTTTCCCGAGAGCGAGATGCGTACGGCGCTGATCGACGTGGCGCGCTACACCACAGCGCGGCGGTTCTAGGCAAAAAAGGCGTCCACCAAGCTGGCGGACGCCCATCGTTTTGGCTCAGGCCTTGTCGGTGACGACGCTGCTGACCGTGGAACGAACCACGCTCACCGTTACGTTCGGGGCGATCTCGATCTCGATTTCCGCAGCACCCTCGGCCACCTTCTTCACCGTGCCGATAATGCCGCCGGAGGTGACCACCTTGTCCCCACGCTTAAGGGCGGCGAGCTGGGCCTTAAGTTTCTTCTGCTGCTTCTGCTGCGGCATGATGAGCAGGAAGTAGAACACCGCCGCCATGAGGATGATGGGCGCCCACTGAACGATGGTGGCGAATGTGGAGGCGCCGGCGGGGGCGGCGGTTTGCGCAAAGGCGGGGGTGATAAACATGTAGGCTCCATGGTTGCCGGGACGTGCGGCGGACCATAGGTTGCGCGGCGGTGCAGTCAACAGGGGGTGAGTCGAATGGATGACGCTTTGCTTCGCCGGATCGCCGAGGCGCTGGAGCGCCTGGCACCAAAGCCGCCCGCCGTGCCGGATCTGGCCGAGGCGGACGCCTTTGTGTGGCACCCGGAGCGCGGCGCGCTGGCGCCGGTGCCACGCGTGGCGCGGGTGGACATCGGGCTGCTGCAGGGCATAGAGCAGCAGAAGGCGATATTGCTGGAGAACACCCGCCGCTTCGCCGCCGGGCTGCCAGCCAACAACGCCATGCTCTGGGGGGCGCGGGGCATGGGCAAGTCCTCGCTGGTGAAGGCGGCGCATGCCGAGGTGAACCGCGAATCGTCCGGCGCGTTGGCGCTGGTGGAGATCCACCGCGAGGATATCCGCACCCTGCCGGAGCTGCTGAACCTGCTGCGGGGCGGGCCGCGCCGCTGCGTGATTCTGTGCGACGACCTCTCCTTCGAGCGCGAGGATGCCGATTACAAGGCGCTGAAATCGGTGCTGGACGGCGGCATCGAGGGGCGGCCGGAAAATGTGTTGTTCTACGCGACCTCGAACCGCCGGCATCTGATGCCACGCGACATGATCGAGAACGAACGCTCCACCGCCATCAATCCGGGCGAGGCGATCGAGGAAAAGGTCTCGCTCTCCGACCGTTTTGGCCTCTGGCTTGGCTTTCATAACAGCGGGCAAGAGGTGTTCTTCGCCATGGTCGAGGGCTATGCCCAGGCCTACAACCTGCCAATCGGCACGGAAGAGTTGCATGCCGCCGCGGTGGAGTGGTCGGTCACGCGCGGCGGGCGCTCGGGGCGCGTGGCGTGGCAGTTCATCCAGGACCTCGCCGGCCGGCTCGGCGTGCGCTTGACCTCGTAAGGCAGGTGCGGGAAAGGATACAGCCCGCAAGGAAGGGTGGCCGAGTGGTTTAAGGCAGCGGTCTTGAAAACCGCCGTGGGTTTACGCCCACCGTGGGTTCGAATCCCACCTCTTCCGCCAGCGTTTGCAAATAAACCGAAAACAAACAAAAAAATTTATTTTGGCGTGCAAGATTCACTCGGAATTGTATGCCAAAAGTACGAATTGAGATGGATGCGGGCGGAGCTAACTGAGAAGCGCCGCGCCCAGCCGACCGCTGGCGCCGACGACGATGTTTGTCCCATGACCCGAGGCTTAATGTTCAGAAGCCCCCCTGCAAGCCCCTGGGTTGCTTGCGGCGCATGATTGCTGTCCCATGGCTTGTTATATACTGTTAATCTTGAACTTCAGGAGCAGGGATATGACCCGTCTACCATTGGCTTGCGCGTTTGTGCTGGCGCTTTCCGGCGCCGCATGGGCACAGACCTCGGCCAGCACCACGACCGGCAGCGCCACCAACAAGGGCACCGAGCAGACGGGCATCGCCAAGCCGCCGGCAGGCACCCTGCCGCCGCAGCCGAAGAAGCGTAACCCGGACGATTACAGCAATATCGGCGCCAATATTCCGACGCTGCCCACCATCGCGCAGCACCCGACGGGAATGATCGGCTCTGATGTGCCGATTGTCGGCCCCGGCGGCACCAGCCACTCCGTAATTGGGAATGGCGCGGTGCCGTTTGGCCCACAGTAATGCGGTAGTACTTGCCCGGGGGCGGCCAGGTTCAGGCCAATTGATTGACAGGCAGAGGCTGCGCCGGGCTGGTGGAGATATCCTCGCTGCGGCAGATGCATTCCACATATTTGCCGTGGTGTTCCCGGAACACCCAGCCGTCCTCGACATAAAATTTCTCATGTGCCGCGTTTGACGATGGCACCCCGCCCTTGCGCAGCGCGATGATCCGGGCTTGGCCAGTAAGTCCATTATTAGGTGGAAGTGGCATCACGGATTTCCTCTTGCTCAGGGCAAGAGCCTACATAGAAATGGGCGCCGAGTTCAAATCCTAAAACACAATTTTGCCGAATTTTCACCAAGATTTGCCTTGTGCGCTGCGATGCTCGCGGCGCAGCAAAAAAGGACGGCAGGCAAACAAATTTTTAAAAACAGGCATCAGGGGCGGCATTTTCACAAATTCTAAAATCCCGCCGCCAGCCGGCAAAAACGGTGGAGCTCACTCCACCGTCACGGACTTCGCCAGGTTGCGCGGCTGGTCGACGTCGGTGCCCTTCAGCACCGCCACGTGATAGGCCAGCATCTGCACCGGGATGGCGTACAGGATCGGCGCGACGAACGGATCGATCTCGGGCAGCAGGATCGTCTCGGCGGCGATGCCGCGCGAGCTTGGCCGCACCCTCGGCGTCCTGAACACCACGATCTGCCCGCCGCGCGCCGCCGCTTCCTGCAGATTGGAGGCGGTCTTCTCGAACAGCGGCCCGGAGGGGCAGATGGCGATCACCGGCACGGATTTGTCGATCAGCGCGATCGGCCCGTGCTTCATTTCGCCGGCGGCATAGCCCTCGGCGTGGATGTAGCTGATCTCCTTCAGCTTCAGCGCGCCTTCCAGCGCGATCGGGAAGCAGTTGCCGCGGCCGAGGTACAGCACGTCGCGCGCCTCGGCGATGCGCTTGGCCAGCGTGCTGGATCGCGTGCGTCGTTATCCAGCATCTCCGCCGCCTTGGCCGGGCACCTCCAGCAGCGCGGCGGTCATCGCCGCCTCCTCGGCCTGCGCCAGCATCGCCCTTGCGCCCGCGGCCAGCGCCAGGGCGAGACACGGCCAGCACGGTGAGCTGCGCGGTGAAGGCCTTGGTGCTGGCGACGCCGATCTCCGGCCCGGCGACGGTCTCCAGCATCGCGTCCGACTCTCGCGCGCCATGCTGCTTTCCGGCACGTTCAGAACGGACAGCACATGCTGTGCCCTGCTCGCCTGCATGTAGCGCAGCGCCGCCAGCGTGTCGGCGGTCTCGCCGGACTGGCTGACCAGCAGGCCCAGCCCGCCTGCCTCCAGCGGCGGCGTGCGGTAGCGGAACTCGCTGGCCACGTCGGCGTCCATCGGCATGCGGGCGAGGTTTTCCAGCCAGAACTTGGCGGTGAGCCCGGCATAGAACGCACAGCCGCAGGCGCTCATGGTGATGCGCTGGCACCGCGGCGAGGTCGAAGGGCAGGGCGGGCAAGGCACCGCGCGCGTGCCGCGATCGACCATGCGGTGCAGCGTGTCGCCGATCACCGCCGGGTGCTCGTGCAGCTCCTTCTCCATGAAATGGCGGAAATTGCCCTTGCCGATGGCCGCGCCGGTCAGCGCGGTCAGCTTCATCGCGCGGTGCACCTCGGCGCCGTCGCTGTCGAAGAATTCGGCGCCCTCGCGGGTCGACCACCACCCAGTCGCCGTCTTCCAGATAGGCGATCTCGCGGGTCAGCGGCGCCAGCGCCAGGGCGTCGGAGCCGAGATACATCTCGTCCTCGCCAAAGCCCACCGCCAGCGGCGCGCCGTGCTGGGCGCCGATGATCAGCTCCGGGTGGCCGGCGAAGATCATCGCCAGCGCATAGGCGCCCTCCAGCCGGCGAAAGCGCTGCGCCGGCCGCCTCAACGGGGCTAAGGCCCTGCGGCCAGCAGCAGATCGACCAGCTGCGCCACGGTCTCGGTATCGGTCTCGGTGGCGAATTCCTGCCCCTCGGCCTCCAGCTCGGCGCGCAGCTCGGCGTGGTTCTCGATGATGCCGTTATGCACCACCGACACGCGCGCGGTGCCGTGCGGATGGGCGTTGCTCTCGGTCGGCGCGCCATGCGTGGCCCAGCGCGTGTGGCCGATGCCGGTGGTTCCGGCCAGCGGCTGCGCGCTCCAGCACCGCGGCGAGGTTCCTCAGCTTGCCCTCGGCGCGGCGGCGCTCGATATGGCCGTTCACCAGCGTGGCGATGCCGGCGCTGTCATAGCCGCGGTATTCCAGGCGCTGCAGCCCATCCAGCAGCAACGGCGCCGCCGGAGAAAGACCTACAACACCTACAATTCCGCACATCTGCTTAACCCTTTTCTAGCCTCTTCTTGCGGTAGCGCCGTCGCCGCTTCCGTGTCAAAGGCACGAAAAGTCAAATTATACGACGGAGTATTTCATGCGCGCTGTGATCTTCGACTTGGATGGCACGCTGATCGATTCAGCCCCCGACATCACCGCCTCGGTGAACCGCGTGCTGGCGGCCGACGGGCTGGCCCCGCATTCTCTGGAGGCCATAAGGGGGATGATCGGCGATGGCGCCAGGCAGCTGCTGGAACGGGCCTTCGCCGCGCATGGGGTAAAGGCCGAGCCCCGGCATCTGGCAGCCTTCCTGGCCGATTACAGCGCCAACCCGGTGGTGGAAACGGTCGCCTATGCAGGCATTCCGCCAGTGCTGGCGGGGCTGCGCGAGGCGGGCCATTCGCTCGGCGTGTGCACCAACAAGCCGATCGGCCCGGCACAGAAAATCCTGGATGAGCTGGGTTTGGCGCCGTTCTTCGGCGCCGTGGTTGGCGGTGATTCCACTCCGTACAAAAAGCCCGACCCGCGTCATCTGGCCGCCACCCTGGCCGAGCTGGAGGTTGGCGAGGCGGTGATGATCGGCGATCATGCCAACGACATCCTGGCCGCCACCGGGCTCGGGCTGCCGGGCATTTTCGTCAGCTGGGGGTATGGCGAGGCCGAGTCCAGCTTTACCGCTCACACGCCCGGGGAGTTGCCGGAACTCATCGCCAGGCTGGGTGGCTGAGCCCCGGGAATCGGGGTTGACGAGGCGCTCCACATGCCCCATTTGGCAAACAGGACCAAACAGGTCCGCTTAACGGAGCGCTGATGCTGAAACTCTCACGCCTGACCGATTACGCCGTGGCGGCCCTGGTGCGCCTGAGCGCGGCGGAAGGGGTGGAGACCTCTCCCGGCATTGCCGCGGCCATCGGCGTGCCGGAGCCGACCGTGGCCAAGGTGCTCAAGGCGCTGGCGGGGCAGGGGCTGGTCATTTCCACGCGTGGCGCGCGCGGGGGCTACCGGCTTGGCCGGCCGCTCTCCGGCATCGCCGTCGCCGAGGTGATCTGCGCCATCGACGGCCCCATCGCGCTGACCTCCTGCGTGGAGGGGGCGAGCAGCATATGCGAGAGCCAGTCCCTATGCCCCGTGGCGGGCCGCTGGGACCCGGTGAACGAGGCGATCCGCAAGGCGCTGACCGATATTACCCTGGCTGACATGGCCGCCGCGGCGCTGCCGCCCGGTTTGCGCCTGCCCCAGCCGATGAACGAGGTTGCGTAACAATGTCCGCTAACATGCAGGCGATTGCCGAGCAGAAATACAAATACGGCTTCACCACCGACATCGAGATGGAGTCCCGCGCGGGCTGAACGAGGACATCATCCGGCTGATCTCGGCCAAGAAGGACGAGCCGGAATGGCTGCTGGAATGGCGGCTGAAGGCGTTCGCCGCCTGGCAGCAGATGGAGGAGCCGCATTGGGCGCGCGTCGAGCACCCGCCGATCGACTACCAGGACCTGCACTACTACGCCGCGCCGAGCCGAAGGCGCGGCCGAAGAGCCTGGACGAGGTCGATCCCGAACTGCTGAAAACCTACGAGAAGCTGGGCATTCCGCTGAAGGAGCGCGCCGGCCTCTGGCTCGGGGCGTCGGCGCGTGGACGCGGTGTTCGACAGCGTCTCGGTGGCGACGACCTTCCGCGAGACGCTCACGAAGGCGGGCGTGATCTTCTGCCCGATCACCGAGGCGGTGCGCGAGCATCCCGAGCTGGTGCGCAAATATCTCGGCACCGTGGTGCCGGTGCGGGACAATTTCTTCGCCGCGCTGAACTCCGCCGTGTTCACCGATGGCAGCTTCGTCTACATCCCCAAGGGCGTGCGCTGCCCGATGGAGCTGTCCACCTATTTCCGCATCAATGCGCGCAACACCGGCCAGTTCGAGCGCACGCTGATCATCGCCGAGCCGGCCGCCACGTCTCCTACCTGGAAGGCTGCACCGCGCCGATGCGCGACGAGAACCAGTTGCACGCCGCGGTGGTCGAGCTGGTGGCGCTGGACGAGGCGAAGATCAAGTACACCACGGTGCAGAACTGGTATCCCGGCGACGCGGAAGGCCGCGGCGGCATCTACAATTTCGTCACCAAGCGCGGCGCCTGCCGCGGGCAGCGAATCGAAGATCTCCTGGACGCAGGTGGAAACCGGCTCGGCGATCACCTGGAAATATCCGTCCTGCATGCTGCACGGCGACGGCAGCGTGGGCGAGTTCTACTCGGTCGCGGTGACCAACAATCGCCAGCAGGCCGATACCGGCACCAAGATGATCCATATCGGCAAGAACACCACCAGCACGATCGTCTCCAAGGGCATCAGCGCCGGCCATTCCAACAACACCTATCGCGGCCTGGTGCGCATGCTGCCGCGGCGCTCGGGTGCGCGCAACTACACGCAGTGCGACTCCCTGCTGATCGGCGACCAGTGCGGCGCGCATACCGTGCCCTATATCGAAAGCCGCAATCCGCTCGGCGAAGGTGGAGCATGAGGCCACCACCTCGAAGATCGCCGAGGACCAGCTGTTCTATTGCCGCCAGCGCGGCCTCAGCCGAAGAGGATGCGGTGGAACTGATCGTCAACGGTTTCTGCAAGGAAGTGCTGAAGGAACTGCCGATGGAATTCGCCGTCGAGGCGCAGAAACTGCTGGCTGTTAGTCTGGAAGGCTCGGTCGGCTGATGTTGGAAATCAAGAATCTTCATGCGCGCATTGGCGACAAGGAGATCCTGCAGCGGCATCGACCTGACCGTGCCGGAGGGCGAGGTGCACGCCATCATGGGGCCGAACGGCTCCGGCAAGTCGACGCTCGCCTACGTGCTGTCCGGGCGCGAGGGCTACGAGGTCACCGAGGGCGAGGTCGTCTATAACGGCCAGAACATGCTGGCGATGGAGCCGGAGGAGCGCGCCGCGGCGGGCATGTTCCTGGCGTTCCAGTATCCGGTGGAGCTGCCCGGCGTCGGCAACGCCAATTTCCTGCGCACCGCGCTGAATGCGATCCGCCGCACGCGCGGCGAGGAGGAGCTGGACGCGGTGCAGTTCCTCAAGCTGGCGCGCGCGGCGGTGAAGCGCTGGCACATGCCGGAGGACATGCTGCAAGCGCAACGTCAATGTCGGCTTCTCCGGCGGCGAGAAGAAGCGCAACGAGGTGCTGCAGATGGCGATCCTGCGGCCCGGCTCGCCATTCTCGACGAGACCGACAGCGGGCTCGACATCGACGCGCTGAAGATCGTCGCCGACGGCGTGAACGCGCTGCGCGGCGCCGGAATTCTCCGCGCTGGTGATCACGCACTACCAGCGGCTGCTCGACCATATCGTGCCGGATCTGGTGCATGTGCTGGCCGGCGGGCGCATCGTGCGCTCGGGCCCGACGGAGCTGGCGCTGGAACTGGAAGCGCGCGGCTATGCCGGGCTGGAAGCCGCCTGACATGACCGCGCTGCCGACCGGAAAACTGGAAGCCTGGCGCTATACGGATCTGCGTCGCGCTCTCCAGCATCGAATTTTCCGCCCCGCCGCCTGCTTCCGTTCCGGCGCTGCCGGCGCTGGCGCTGCCGCGTCTCGTGTTCCTCAATGGCACCCTCTCGGCGGAGCTATCCTCGCCGCTGGCGTTTTCGCAAAACTTCGCGGCTGTTGCGGAAGAGTCGGCACAGCCCCTGGCGCGCATCAATGCCGAGCAGGACGCAGGACGGCGCGACGCTGCACATCCCCGCAGGCACGGATGCCGGCACGGTGCTGCTCATCTCCCACGCCTCGGGTGCCGAGCCCTTCGCCTTCCATCTGCGCCACCGCATCCGCTGGGCGAGGGCGCGAAGCTCACGCTGATCGAAATCGCCAAGGCGATGGCGTCTACTGGCACAATCCGGTTACCGATATCACGCTGGAACAAGGCGCGGCGCTGACCCATGTCCGTCTGCAGGATGAAAGCCGCGAGGCGTTCCACCTCGCCACCATCCGCGCGGAGATGGCGGAGGCGGCGACCTACGAGCATTTCACCGCCACCATCGGCGCAAAGCTCGCCCGCACGGAAATCCATGCCACGCTCGCCGGACCGGGCGCGCTGGCGCATCTGAACGCCGCGCAGTTGCTCAGCGGCACGCAGCACGCCGATTTCACCTCGGTGGTGCGCGCACGACGCGCCGCACTGCGCCTCGCGCCAGACGGTGAAGAACGTGCTGGCCGACACGGCGCGCGGCGTGTTCCAGGGCCGCATCGAGGTGGCCCGCGTGGCGCAGAAGACCGACGGCTACCAGATGAACCAGGCGCTGCTGCTCTCGCCCGACGCCGAGATCGACACCAAGCCGGAACTGGAGATTTTCGCCGACGACGTGAAGTGCAGCCACGGCGCCACGGTCGGCGAGCTGGATGCGGAGCAGTTGTTCTACCTGCGCAGCCGCGGCATCCCCGAGGCAGCAGGCGCGGTCGATGCTGGTGCGCGCCTTCCTGGCCGAGGCGCTGGAGCCGGTGACGCAGACCGGACGCGCAAGCCGCTGCTGGAAGCCGCGGTCGACAGCTGGTGGGAGAAGCAATGAGCACCACGCTGCAACAATTCGACGTCGCCGCGATCCGCGAGGATTTCCCGATCCTCACGCAGACAGGTGCGCGGCAAGAAGCTGGTGTTTCTCGACAGCGCCGCCTCGGCGCAGAAGCCGCGCGCCGTGATCGACGCCATGCGCATCGCGATGGAGACGCAATACGCCAACGTGCATCGCGGCCTGCACTGGATGAGCGAGCGCACCACCGACGCCTATGAGGCCGCGCGCGACGCGGTCGCGGCTTTCATCAACGCGGCCTCGCGGGACGAGATCGTGTTCACCCGCAACGCCACCGAGGCGATCAACCTGGTGGCCCACAGCTACGGCCGCGCCATGCTGAAGCCGGGCCAGGCGGTGCTGATCTCGCGATGGAGCACCATTCCAACATCGTGCCCTGGCAGATGCTGCGCGACGCGCACGGCACCGAACTGCGCGTTCGCCAGATCACCGATGCCGGCGAACTCGACATCGACTGCGCTCGAGCAGCTGCTTGGCCGACGGCAAGGTGGGGCTGGTGGCCATCACCCACATGTCCAACGTGCTCGGCACCTACACGCCGGCGGAGCGTCTGGCGAAGTTCGCGCATGCGCACGGCGCCAAGGTGCTGTTCGACGGCTGCCAGGCGATCGTGCACCGGCGGGTCGACGTGCAGGCGCATCGACGCCGATTTCTACGCCTTCACCGGCCACAAGCTGTACGGCCCCACCGGCATCGGCGTGCTTTAGGCCGGCGCGAACTGCTGGAGGCGATGCCGCCGTTCCTCGGCGGCGGCGAGATGATCTCGTCGCGTGAGCTACGAGAAATCCACCTGGGCCAGGTGCCGCACAAGTTCGAGGCTGGCACGCCGGCGATCATGGAAGGCATCGGGCTGAGGGCGGCGATCGATTATGTGCAGGCGATCGGCTACGACGCCATCGCCGCGCATGAGCGTGCGCTGACCGAGCATGCGCTGGCGCCGCTGAGCAGATCGAGGGCGTGCACATCCTCGGGCAGGCGCAGGATCGCGGCGGCGTGGTGTCCTTCGCCATCGACCGCGCGCATGCGCACGACGTCGCGACGCTGCTGGACCGCCAGGGCATCGCCGTGCGCGCCGGGCATCATTGCGCCGAGCCGCTGATGCACCGCTTCGGCCTGGACAGCACGGCGCGCGCCAGCTTCGGCATCTACACGACGCACGAGGAAATCGACGCGCTCGCTGCCGGTCTGCATCGCATCAGGCAGATTTTCGAATGAGCGCGATCTGTATCAGGCGCTCATCCTGGAGCGCCATAAACATCCGCTGCACGCAGGCAGGCCCGCGCAGTTCGACGCGCAAGGGCAAGGGCGACAACCCGATGTGCGGCGACAAGGTGCGCGTGTACCTCAGCCCCGACGGGCATCGCTGTGCGATTCGAAGCCGAAGGCTGCGCCATCGTGAACGCCTCCGCCGACCTGATGGCCGAAACCGTGGCCGGCAAGACCCTGGCGCAGGTCGAGCAAATCGCCGGGATTTCGAGACGCTCGTTACCACCGGGCGCGAGAATCCGGCCGCTGGGCGAGCTGAACGCGCTTGCCGGCATCGCTGAATATCCTTCCCGCATGAGTTGCGCCACGCTGCCCTGGCATGCGCTGATCGAGGCCCTGCACCATGTCTGACAGTTGAAAAAATGGTTCCCGTGACCGCCTGGACGCCGGATGGCGAAACCAGCCCGCAGGTTCGGAAGATGCCGTGATCGCCGCTATCGCCACCGTGTACGATCCGGAAATCCCGGTGAACATCTACGAACTCGGCCTGATCTACGCGATCGAGATCAGCGACGACGGCGAGGTGAAGGTCGAAATGACGCTGACCGCGCCTGGCTGCCCCTCCGCGCAGGAACTGCCGGAGAAGGTGCGCAACGCGGTTGCCGTGCATCGATGGTGTCGGCGATGTCGACGGTCGAAACGGTCTGGGACCCGCCATGGGACCCGAGCCGCATGAGCGAAGAGGCCCGCCTCTCGCTGAACATGTTCTGAGGTAGATGCCATGAGCACAACGATCACGCCCGCGAAGCCGAAACGCGAACTGCCGCCGCTGATGCAGCTTACCGACGCCGCGGCGGAGCGGCTGCGCAAGCTCTACGAGGGCGCGGAAGGGCAAGCTGCTGCGCATCTCCGTGAACACGCGCGGCTGTTCCGGCATGTCCTACGACATGACCTGGGTCGAAGCTCCCGGCCCGCAGGATGAGACGGTGACCAGCCAGGGCCTTACCGTGCTGGTGGACCGCAAGGCGACGCTGTTCCTGATCGGCACCACGATGGATTACAAGGAAGACACGCTCACCCGCGGCTTCACCTTCGACAACCCGAACGAAAAGGGCCGCTGCGGCTGCGGCGAGAGCTTCCACGTTTAGAGTTCCTTTCAAAAACCCGCTATGCCGAGGCGAATGGTGCCGTATTACGAGCACCGGAGCGCAGAAATGCGGCGCCAGGCGGCCGGCATAGTAGGGTTTTGAAGGGAACTCCTAGTCGGAAAGCTCCACCGTCACCGGCACATGGTCGGAGGGCTGGGGCTTGGCGCGCTCATCCTTGTGGATCGTGACCGAAACCAGCCGTTCGGCCAGGCGCGGGGAGAGCAGGGCGTGGTCAATGCGCAGGCCGGAGTTCCGGTCCCACGCCCCGGCCTGATAGTCCCAAAAGGTATAGAGCGTCTCGCGCGGGTGCAAAGCGCGCACCGCCTCGGTCAGTCCGGTATAGATCAGCGCGTTGAAGGCGGCGCGGGTCTCCGGGCGGATCAGCGCATCGCCTGGGGGCAGGGCGCGCGGGGCGAAATCGGCGTCGGTGGGGCATACGTTGTAATCCCCGGCCAGGATGAAATCCTCATCCGCATCTAGCAGCGCCTCGGCGTGTTTGCGCAGGTTCTCCATCCACTCCAGCTTGTAGGCATAGCCCGCCTCGCCGCCGGAATTGCCATTTGGCAGGTACAACCCGCCGATCCGCATCCCTTGCGCCATCACCTCCACATAGCGCGAATGCGCGTCCGCCTCGGTCATGCCCGGCAGCTTGCGTAAGGTGACCTCCACCGGAGCGCGGTGCAGAATGGCGACGCCGTTATAGGATTTCTGCCCGACCACCACGGCATCGTAGCCGAGATTCTTGAATGTGAGGCCGGGGAACTGGTGCTCCTCGCACTTGATCTCCTGCAGCAGCAGATAGTCCGGCTGCTCGCGGTGCAGAAAATCCGCCACATGCGCCTCGCGCATACGTACGGAGTTCACGTTCCACGTGGTTATGCGCGGCATTGTCCCATCCCCGTCATTGCGAGGTCGCGTCGCGGCCCAAGCAATCCATTTTCATTCCCGGTGCGGCGTGCAAGATGGATTGCTTCGCTGCGCTCGCAATGACGTTCACTCAACGGAGAACGATGTCCCGCAGCCGCAGGAGGCGGTGGCGTTGGGGTTCTGCACCAGGAAATGCGCGCCCATCAGGCTATCCTTGAAGTCCAGCTCCGCTCCGGCGAGGAAATCGAGGCTTACCGGGTCCACCAGCACTTTCGCGCCACCCTGCTCGATGACGAGGTCATCCGGATTCTGCGTCTCCGTGAGGTCGAATTTGTATTGCAGGCCGGAGCACCCGCCAGCGAGCACCTCCACCCGCAGCGCCTGTGCGCCCGGCTCGCTGGCCATGATTTCCGCCACGCGGGCAGCAGCATTTGGAGAGATGGTAAAGCTCATGCCGCCTATATAGTCCGCCGGGGTCTTGGAGGTAAGGGTGGGCTGCGTTAAGGCAGAGCCATGACAAAAGCCCCTTATGCGGTGCAGGCGCGGGATTCGCGCGGCCGCCAGCACGCCCAGCCGGATTCGGACGATCGCAGCCCCTACCAGCGCGACCGCGACCGCGTGGTGCATTGCTCGGCCTTCCGCAAGCTGCAGTACAAGACGCAGGTGTTCGTGACGCGTGAGGGGGATTTCTACCGCACGCGCCTCACCCATAGCCTGGAAGTGGCGCAGATCGCCCGCTCCATCGCCCGGTCTCTGGGGCTGGACGAGGACCTCACCGAGTGCCTGGCCCTGGCGCATGATCTCGGCCACCCGCCCTTCGGCCATGCCGGCGAGCGCGGGCTGAACGAGGCGCTGCGGGATTTCGGCGGCTTCGACCATAACGACCAGAGCTTCCGGGTCGTCACCCTGCTGGAGCAGCGCTACGCCGCCTTCGACGGCCTGAACCTCTCCTGGGAGACGCTGGAGGGCCTGGCCAAGCATAACGGGCCGCTGAAGAACCCGCCGCCCACCATCGCCTCGTTCAACGGGGTGATGCCGCTCGACCTTTCGCGCCAGACCTCGGCCGAGGCGCAGGTCGCCGCCTTCTCCGACGACATTGCCTACAACACCCACGACCTCGACGACGGCCTGCGCGCCGGGCTGTTCGAGTTCGAGGACATTCTGGACCTGCCGGTGATCGGCGATCTGGTGCGCCGCGCCCAGTCCCTTACCACGGCGAAAAACCGCATCCGCCACGAGCTGAGTCGCGCCGTTATCAACACCCTGGTCCACGACGCACTGGCCGAGAGCCGGCGCCGCCTCGCCGAACTTAACCCGCAAAGCACCGAGGACATCCGCAACGCCCCCGGTCCGGTGATTGGCTTCTCCGCCGAGATCCGCGCCGCCAATGTGGCACTGAAGCGGTTCCTGTTCGCCCGCATGTACCGGCACTGGCGCGTCAACCGGCAGACGCACAAGGCCGAGCATGTGGCCAAGACGCTTACTACCTTGCTTTTGCAGCAGCCCGGCCTGCTGCCCGATGATTGGCGCGACCGTGCCGGCAAGGGCGGCACCCAGCAAGCCGCCGAGGTGGTGCGCGACTACGTGGCGGGCATGACCGACCGCTACGCCCTCGATGAATTTTCCCGGTTGACCGATCCCGCCGTCCCTGCCTGAAAGCATGTCTATGAGCGAAGAGAATTTGTACGCCGCCCTGCGCGGCATTGTGCTGCGCGAGCTGGAGGCCATCGCCCCCGGCCTGGCCCCGGAAATACTCGCCCGCGTGGAGGTGACGCCGACGAAAGACCCTGCCCATGGCGACATGGCGAGCAATGCCGCCATGATCGCGGCCAAGCCGGCGGGCAAGAGGCCTGGAGATATTGCGGACACGTTGGCGCAGCGGTTGGCGCTGAGGCCGGAGATTGTGCTGGCCGGGGCCGCCGGGCCGGGTTTCGTCAACCTCACCCTGGCGCCGGAGCTGCTGCTGGCGCAACTTCCCGTCATCCTGGCGGGGCAGGAGGGCTACGGCCAGAGCCGTGCGGCGCGCGGAAAGGTCAACGTGGAGTATGTCTCCGCCAATCCCACCGGGCCGCTGCATGTCGGCCATTGCCGTGGCGCCGTGGTGGGGGACGCGCTGTCCAACCTGCTGGCCAAGGCGGGGTATGACGTCACCAAGGAATACTACATCAACGATGCCGGGGCGCAGGTCATCGCGCTCGCCCGCTCGGTCTATGTCCGTTACCTGGAGGCGCTGAAGCTCTCGCCGGAAGCCTATATCGAGACCGTGCAAGGCGGCATGCAGTATGGCGGGGCGTATCTGATCCCCATCGGCGAGGCGCTGGCGGCGCAATACGGCGACCAGTTCGCCGAGACGCCGGAAGCCAACTGGCTCGACACCTTCCGCGACTTCGCCGTGGCCCGGATGATGGAGCTGATCCGCGAGGATCTGGCCGCCCTCGGCGTGGTGCACGACGTGTTCTCCTCCGAGCGGGCGCTGGTGGAAAACGGCGGCGTGGCGCGCGGCCTGCAACGGTTGAGCGACCAGGGGCTGATCTATCGCGGCATTCTGGAGCCGCCCAAGGGCAAGACGCCGGATGACTGGGAGCCGCGCGAGCAGGAGCTCTTCCGCGCCAGCCAGTTTGGTGACGACGTGGACCGCCCGATCGCCAAGTCGGATGGCTCCTACACCTATTTCGCCAATGACATCGCCTACCATGCCGACAAGATGACGCGCGGCTTTAACGCCATGATCGACGTCTGGGGTGCCGACCATGGCGGCTATGTGAAGCGCATGCAGGCGGCGGTGAAGGCGCTCTCCGGCACCGCACCCGCGCGGCTGGACGTGGTGCTCTGCCAGATCGTGCGCGTGATGAAGGATGGCGAGCCGGTGCGCATGAGCAAGCGCGCGGGCACGTTCGTGGAGCTGCGCGACCTGATCGACGAGGTCGGGCCGGATGCCGTGCGCTTCCTGATGCTGATGCGCAAATCCGACGCGCAGATGGATTTCGACCTCAACGCCGCCGTGGCGCAGACGCGCGACAACCCGGTGTTCTACGTGCAGTACGCACATGCGCGCTGCCGCTCGGTGCTGCGCGCCGCCCCGGCGGTGGATGCGCAGGCAGACCTCTCCAGCCTCACCGCGCCGGAGGAGATGGCGATGATCCGCCGGCTCATCACCTGGCCGCGCCTGGTCGAGCAGGCGGCCGAGTCGCGCGAGCCGCACCGCGTGGCGTTCTTCCTTTACGAGCTGGCGGGCGATTTCCACGCGCTGTGGAATGCCGGGCGCGATAACGCCTCCTTGCGTTTCCTGCAGGAGGACAAGCCCGCCGAGACGGCCGCGCGAGTCGCGCTTGTCGCGGCTACCGCGATCGTGCTTCGCTCGGGCCTCGCCGTGCTTGGCGTGAAGCCGGTCGAGGAGATGAGATAGGCTTGCGGGACCCGGACGACGATTTTCTCTACCAGCCGCATCGGGCGAGGGGCGAGCGCCTCGACCCCGCCCTGCGCCGCATGGTCTTTGCTGCGGGCGGCGTGTCCATGCTCGTCATCGTTGTTGCGCTGGGCTGGAGCGGGTTCCGCACCGGCGGGTTCGGCCCGCCGCCGGTCGTCAACCCGCCCGACACGCCGCTGCGCATCGCCCCCGCCAGCCCGGGCGGGCTGGTGGTGCCAGGGGCGAATGTGCCGATCATGTCTGGCGATACCGGCAGTGGCGCCACACCTCAGCTTGCTCCCGCCGGGCAGGCCCCCGACGTGGCGGAACTGGACCAGGCCGCGGGGTTGAACCAGCCGCCCCCCGCGCCCCCAGCTGCCGCGCCCGCGGCTACCGCCCAGCCTGCTGCCGCCCAATCCGCTCCGGCGCCTGCCGCCGCTGCCCCCGCGCCCCAAGCCAGCGCGGCGGCCCCCGACGAGGCAAAGCCTGACGTACCGACTGACGTGCAGCTTGCCGCAACGCAGGATGAGCCAAGTGCTGCTTCCACCTGGGCCAGCTTGCAGAAGAAATACCCTGACCTTTTGGGGGATAAGAAACCCATGATCGTCCCCGCTGTGGTGAATGGCCAGAGCGTCTGGCGCCTGCGCGTCTCCGGCTTCCCGAGCACCGACGCGGCGAAGTCCTTCTGCGCCCAGCTCACCGCGAAGGGCGCGCAATGCGCGGTGGCGGCGTTTTGAAGCCCGCGATCCTCGGCATCTCCGGCCCGGCGCTGACGCCGGATGAGCGCGCCCTGTTCCTGGAACACCGCCCGCGCGGTGTCATCCTGTTCAGCCGCAACATTAAAAATCCGGCGCAACTAGCTGAACTTAACGCTGATTTGCGCGCAGCGCTGCCGCTGGAGGCCGTGCTGATGGTGGACCAGGAAGGCGGGCGCGTCGCCCGGCTCAAGCCGCCGCATTGGTCTGCGTTGCCCGCGGCTGGCAGCCTGCGCACGCCGGAAGAGGCCTTCGCCCATGGCCGCGCCCTAGGCGCCATGGTGCGTGAGGCTGGCTTCACCATGACCGCCGCCCCGGTGCTGGATCTGCGCGTTCCCGGTGCGTCAGATGTCGTTGGCGACCGCGCCATCACCGGCGATGCCGCCACCGTCGCGGCTTTGGGCGGCGAGATCGCTCGTGGAATCATGGCGGAAGGCGTCACCCCGGTGATGAAACATATCCCCGGCCATGGCCGCGCCCTGGTGGACAGCCATGTCTCGTTGCCCCGTGTGCCGGCGCTGCACGAGGATGATCTACTGCCGTTCATCCGCAACAAGGCGCTACCCTGGGCGATGACAGCGCATGTGGTTTACGAAGCCATCGACCCGCACCACCCGGCCACGCTCTCGAAAATCGTTATCAGCGAGATCATTCGCGGCAAAATCGGCTTCACCGGCACGCTGGTCTCCGACGATCTGGCCATGGGTGCGCTCTCCGGCAGCACACCGGCGGAACGCGCGGTGGCGGCGCTCGCGGCGGGGTGCGATGTCGCGCTGTATTGCCCCGGCGACATGGCGGGCAACCGCGCGGTGCTGGAAGCGCTGGCATGAACGGCCTGCTGCTCTTCCTGCTGGCCCTGGCCCCGGCCATCATCCTGCACGAGTTGGCGCATGGCTATGTCGCGCATCTGCTGGGCGACGAGACGGCCAAGAACGCCGGGCGGCTCACCCTCAACCCGCTGAAGCATGTGGACCCGTTCGGCTCCGTCGCCCTGCCGCTGCTGCTGGCCTTCGCGCAGATCGCCACCATCGGCCATGTCGAGTTTCTCTACGGCTGGGCCAAGCCGGTGCCCATCAATCCATTGAATCTCAACATCAATGGCCGCTACGACCCGCGCCGCCTGATGGGGGTGGTAGGCATCGCAGGCCCGGCGATGAACTTGGCCCTGGCCCTGGCCGCCGGGTTTGCCCTGCATGGCGGCGTGGCGCTGGAATACCTGGCCTATTTCATCGAGATCAACCTCGTGCTCGGGCTGTTCAACCTCATTCCGCTGCCGCCCATGGATGGCGGGCGTGTCGCTGTCGGCATCTTGCCGCTGCCTGTGGCCAAGCGGCTCGCCGGAACGGAGCGCTACGGTATTCTGCTGGTGCTGCTGGCGCTCTTCGTGCTGCCCACGGCGCTGGCCCAGTTCGGCATCGCCTTCGACCCCTTCCGGGCCGCCATGGACAAAATCCTGCCCTGGGCGGAACATCTGGTCCTGGTTCTCACGGGAAACGACGGTGGAAGCTGAAGCGCTGGTGCTGCATCTGGAGGGGTACGAGGGTCCGCTGGACCTGCTCCTCGAGCTCGCCCGCACGCAGAAGGTGGACCTCGCCAAGATCTCCATCCTGCAACTGGTCGAGCAGTTCCTGGCTGTTATCGAGGGCGCGCGCCGCGTCCGCCTGGAGCTCGCCGCCGATTGGCTGGTGATGGCCGCATGGCTGACCTGGCTGAAATCCCGCCTGCTGGTGCCCCAGCTCGGCGAGCCCGAGGATGCCGAGCTGGCCGCCGAGACCCTGGCCGCCCGGCTCATCGACCTGCAAGCCATGCGCCAGGCCGCCGCCTGGCTGGGGCAGAAGCCTCAGCTTGGGTGGGACGTGTTCGCCAGTGGCATGCCCGAGGATTTCACGGAGACCGACCGCTCCAAGCTGAAGGTGGAGATGGCCGGGCTGCTCTCGGCCTATCTCGCCGCCCGCCGCCGCGCCGGGGCCAAGCTGCAATACAAGCCCAGGCCCATGGTCTATCTCTCGGTGCGCGAGGCGCTGGAGCGCATCGGCCGGCTGCTGGGCTCCGTGCCGGACTGGGCCTCGCTGGAGCAATTCCTGCCCGAGGGCTTGGAGGACGGGCTGCCCAAGCGCGTCGCCATCGCTTCCACCTTGATCGCTGGGCTGGAAATGGCCAAGGATGGGCGCTTGAATTTGCGGCAGGATCAGCGATTCGGCCCGATTCTGATGCGTAACCGGACGGAGCTCGAGGCAGGCGATGAATGACGGCATGACCCAGGCGTTGCGTTTGGCGGAAGCCGTGGTGTTCGCCGCCACGCAGCCGGTCACGCCGCGCGTGCTGGCCAACCTGCTGCCGGAGAACACCGACGTGGACGCGGTGATGGGCGCGCTCACCACCGCCTATGCCGGGCGCGGGGTGAACCTGGTGCAGGTGGGCGGCGGCTGGCAGTTCCGCACCGCGCCGGATGTCGCGCCGCATTTGCGCAAGGTGGTGGAGCTGCCGCGCCGCCTTCCGCGCGTGGCGATGGAGACGCTGGCCATCACCGCCTACCACCAGCCGGTCACGCGCACGGAAATCGAGGAAATCCGCGGCGCGGCGCTGTCGCAGAACACGCTGGACCTGCTGCTGGAGAACGGGCTGATCACGCCAAAAGGCCGCAAGGAGACGCCGGGCCGCCCGACGCTCTGGGGCACCACCCCGGCCTTCCTGGCGCAATTCGGCCTGAACGATCTGCGCGACCTGCCCAAGCGCGAGGAATTGCTGATCGACCCCGCCGGCCCGGCGCTTGCGCCGCCGCCCGCCTCGGCCTTCCTGCCCGAGGAACAGGCTGACACCGAGCCAGAGGATGCCGCCGTACCGGAAGACGAGACGCCATGAAGTTGCGCATCACCCGGGAGACGTTGCTGGACGGCACCGTGCGGGAGATGCAGCGGCATCACGCGGCCTCGCACCCAGACATGCACTGGCGGACCGAGGCGGAAATGGCCCGGCTGCTGCAGGAGACGCTGGCGGCGCGCGCCCCCGCCGATGACCTCTGGGTGTTCGGCTATGGCTCGCTCATCTGGAACCCGGCTTTCGACTATGTGGAGAAGCGCTGCGCCCTGCTGCACGGCTGGCACCGGCGCTTCTGCCTGAAGATGTATATGGGCCGCGGCACGCCGGAGCGCCCGGGGCTGATGCTGGCGCTGGACCGGGGCGGTGCCTGCCGGGGCGTGGCCTTCCGCATCGAGGCGGCAAAAGTGCCGCAGGAGCTGGGGCTGCTCTGGCAGCGCGAGATGTATGGCGGCTCCTATAATGCCCGCTGGATCACGCTGGAGGCGGGCGGGGAACGCTTCAAGGCACTCACCTTCGTCATCAACCACGCCCATCCGCGCTACACGCGCGAGCTTACGCTGGAGCAGGCCGCCGCGATCATCGCCACCGCCCAGGGCGATCTGGGCACCTGCCGCGAGTATCTGGAGAACACCATCACCCATCTGCGCCAGCTCGGCGTGCGCGATACCGGGCTGTCGCGCATCGCGGCGGCTTTGCCGAAACGCTAGAGCAATATGCGCGTAAGCGGATGAAATTGCTTGCCTAACAATAAAGACTGAGGGTTCAGCGATTTGCTGAACGCTCAGGAGCCTGCTAGCAGAACCGCATGTTCGGATTTTCCTGGGGTGAGATCGCGTTGATCCTGGCTGTGGCGCTGATCGCCATCGGCCCCAAGGATTTGCCGATCGCCATCCGCACCGTCACCAGCTTCATCAAGAAGGCGAGGGGCATGGCCGCCGAGTTCCAGGGCCATGTCGACGAGATGATGCGCGAGGCCAACCTTTCGGATGTGAAGGGCGAGATCGACAAGCTGCGCCGGTTCGATTTCAAAACCGCCGCCGAACAGACGGTGGACCCGGACGGCTCCATGCGCGCCACGATGAAGCAGGCTGCTGAGGCCGCCGCTGCCTCGGCCTCGCCGGTTGCCTCCCCGGGCTATACCCCGCCGGCGCCGGTGGTGGAGGAGCCGCCTGACGCGCCGGATTTCATCCCGCCCGACGCCGCCCGGAAAGCGCCCGTGCCGGGCTTCATTCCGCCTGGCACCAGGCGCTGGGGGTTCTGAGCCATGGCCAATACCACCGCCGATGACGACGAGATCAACGACAAGGAAATGCCCCTGCTGGAGCATCTGGCGGAGTTGCGCCGCCGGCTGATCTGGTCGGCGCTCACCTTCGCCATCGCCTTCGTCGTCTGCTACCATTTCGCGCCGAAAATCTATGAGTTCCTGGCCGCGCCGCTGGCGCATGCGCTGGAGGCGCGCGGCGAGAAGCCGGAGCTGATCTACACCGCGCTGTATGAGGCGTTCTTCACCTATGTGAAGGTCTCGGTCTTCGCCGCCGCGTTCATCTCCTTCCCCGTGGTCGCGGCACAGCTCTGGCTGTTCATCGCGCCGGGGCTGTACAAGCGCGAGAAGCGGGCTCTGCTGCCATTCCTCGTCGTCACGCCTATCCTGTTCTTCGCGGGCGGGGCGCTGGCGTATTACGTGTTCTTCCCCGTGGCGTGGAAATTCTTCCTCTCCTTCCAGGACATGGGTGGCGGCGGGATCGACATCTCGCTGATGGCCAAGGTGAGCGATTACCTGGACATCGTGATGAAGCTGATCTTCGCCTTTGGCCTGTCGTTTGAGATGCCGGTGCTGCTCACGCTGCTTGGCAAGGTCGGCATCATCAACGCCGCCGCTTTACGCAAATACCGGCGCTACGCCTATGTCGGCTGCTTCATCCTGGCCGCCATCATGGCGCCGCCGGATGTTCCCTCCCAGGTGTTGATGGCCGGGCTGCTGGTGTTTCTGTTCGAGATTTCCGTGTTTTCCGTGAAACTGGTCGAGCCCAAGGTGGACGCTGACAATGCATGACATAAAGACGATCCGCGAAGATGCCGCCGGGTTCGACGCAGGGCTGGCACGGCGCGGCATCATGCCGATCTCGACGGAGTTGCTGGAACTGGACGAGCAGCGCCGCGCCGCCGTGGCGCAGCTGCAGACCCTGCAGGCTGAACGCAACGCCCTGGCCAAGCGCATCGGCGAGGCCAAGCGCAACAAGGCCGACACCTCCGCGCTGGAGGAAGAGGGCTCGGCCCTACGCGAGCAGATGGAAGCGTTGAACGCCGAGGCGCCGCGCCTCGACAACCTTCTGCGCGACATGCTCTCCAAGATCCCCAACCTGCTTGATCCCGCCGTGCCTGAGGGCAAGGACGAGAACAGCAACAAGCTGGAGAAAAGCTGGGGCACGAAGCGCGAATTCAGCTTCCCCGTAAAACAGCATTTCGAGCTGGGCGAGGCGCTGGGGCTGATGGATTTCGCTGGCGCCGCCAAGATCGCGGGCAGCCGCGTTCACCGTGCTGCGTGGCGCGCTTGCGCGGCTGGAACGCGCGCTGGGGCAGTTCATGCTCGATCTGCATACCACCGAACACGGCTATTCCGAGACCATGGTGCCGCTGCTGGTGAACGACGCCACCATGTTCGGCACCGGCCAGCTGCCGAAATTCGCCGAAGACCTGTTCCAGACCACCGATGGCCGCTGGCTGATCCCCACCGCCGAGGTCTCGCTGACCAATCTCGTGGCCGGGGAGATTCTGCCCGCCGCCAAACTGCCGATCCGCGTCACCGCGCTTACCCCATGCTTCCGCTCCGAGGCCGGTTCCGCCGGGCGCGACGTGCGCGGCATGCTGCGCCAGCACCAGTTCAACAAGGTGGAACTTGTCAGCATCACCACGCCGGAGGAGTCCGAGGCCGAGCACGAGCGCATGACCCGTGCGGCAGAGACTATACTGGAACGGCTGGAGTTGCCGTACCGGCGCATGCTGCTCTGCGCTGGCGATACCGGCTTCTCCGCCGCCAAGACCTATGACCTTGAAGTCTGGGTGCCGGGGCAGCAGACGTATCGCGAGATTTCCTCCTGCTCGAATATGCGCGCCTTCCAGGCCCGGCGCATGAACGCCCGCTACCGCGCGGGCGAGGGCAAGCCGGATTTCATGCACACGCTGAACGGTTCCGGCGTGGCGGTGGGCCGCGCGCTCATCGCGGTGCTGGAGAATTACCAGAACGAGGATGGTTCCATCACCATTCCCGGCGTGCTGCACCGCTACATGGGCGGGCAGGAGACGATCACCGCCGCGTAACGCGCGACAGGAGTTACTCTTTGTCATCAACGGATAAACTGGGTGCCGGGACATCTCTTCCGGAAAAGGCTATAGGCGTGCCCGGTTTATGCGGAGGCAAAGAGCGTGGCGGAATCGGTCGGGCAGCGCAAACGGATCGGAAAACGCTGGTTTTTTGCGGCTGTACTGCTGTTGCTTGGGCTGTTCGTCTGGTGGCGGCATAGCGGCCCGGAGCAGCAGAAGCACGGGGCGGGCGGGCCGGCGGTCGGTGTAGCCAAGGCTGTCTCCGGCTCCATGCCGGTCGTGCTGGACGAACTTGGCACCGTCACCCCCATCACCACGGTTACCGTGCTGCCGCAGATCAGCGGCTATCTCACGCAGGTCGCCTTCACCGAGGGGCAGAGCGTCACGGCCGGGCAGTTTCTGGCGCAGATCGACCCGCGCCCCTACCAGATCCAGCTGGAGCAGTATGAGGCCGCCCTGGCCAAGGACAACGCTTCCCTCGCCCAGGCGCGTTCCGATCTCGCGCGGTACGAAAAACTGGCGGCGCAGGACAGCATTTCGGCCCAGCAGGTGACTGACCAGCAATTCCTGGTGCGGCAGGAAGAAGCCGCCGCCAAGACCGACCAGGCGAATATCGACAGCGCCAACCTGAACCTCGTTTATTGCCACATCACCTCGCCAATCAGCGGGCGGGTCGGCCTGCGCCTCGTCGATATTGGCAACTACGTCACTTCAGGCAGTTCCACCGGCCTGGCCGTGATCACCAGCATCTCGCCCACCACCGTCATCTTCTCGGTGTCCCAGACCGACCTGGCGCCGGTGCTCACCCGGCTGGGGCAGGGGGCCACGCTCACCGCCGCCGCCTATTCGAGCGACGACACAACCAAGCTGGAAGACGGCACGCTCTCCGCCGTGGACAGCCAGATCGACACAGCCACCGGCATGGTGAAGCTGCGCGCCGATTTCCCCAATAGCGACAATGCGCTGTTTCCCAACGAGTTTGTCAACGTGCACCTGCTGGTGAACACGCTGCAGAACGCCACGCTGGTGCCAACCCAGGCGGTGCAGAATGGCGCACCCGGCGCTTATGTGTACGTGGTGCAGCCGGATGACACGGTGCATGTGCAGCCCGTCACCACCGGGCCTACGGATGGCACCAACACCGTCATCACCAAGGGTGTCTCACCCGGCGATGTGGTGGTGACGGATGGGGTGGACCGCCTCTCCGACGGCATGGCGGTGCAGGTTGCCAATACAGCGGCCATGGCCTCGGCGGGCGACCCGCCAGCGCAACCTCACCATCACCACCGCCATCATAACGCCGCCGCCGCGCAGTGAATCCGTCCAAGCTTTTCATCCTCCGGCCGGTCGCGACATCGCTGCTGATGATCGCCTTCGTGCTGGTCGGGCTGGTGGCATTCCGCTACCTGCCCGTCTCGGCCCTGCCGGATGTGACCTACCCCACCATCCAGGTGCAGACCTTCTACCCCGGCGCCTCGCCGGAGGTGATGACATCCGCCGTCACCGCGCCGCTGGAACGCCAGCTGGGCGAGATGACCGGGCTGAACCAGATGGCCTCGTCCAGCTCCGCCGGGGCTTCGGTCATCACCTTGCAGTTCGACCTGTCGTTGAGCCTGGACGTGGCCGAGCAGGAGGTGCAGGCGGCGATCAACGCGGCGGGCAATCTGCTGCCATCGGACCTCCCGGCCCCGCCGGTCTACGCCAAGGTGAACCCGGCCGACGCGCCGGTGATGACGCTGGCCATCACCTCCAAGACGATGAACCTCACCGATGTCGAGAACATCGCCAATTCGCGGCTGGCCTCGAAGCTTTCGGAAATCCCGGGCGTCGGCCTGGTCACGGTGAGCGGCGGCAACGTGCCCTCCATCCGGGTGGAGGTGAACCCGCAGGCGCTCGCCTCCTATGGCCTCTCCATCGACAATATCCGCACCGATATCGGCAATCTCAACGTCAATTCGCCGAAGGGCAGCTTCTCCGGCCTGAAACAGAGTTTCACCATCAACGCCAATGACCAGATCACCGATGCCAGCGAGTACGCGAAGCTGGTGATCGCCTATAAGAACGGCAATCCGGTTTATCTCGGCGATGTGGCGAAAATCATGTCCGCGCCGCAGAACACTGAGCTGGGCGCCTGGGCGAACCGCACGCCGGCCATCGTACTCAACATCCAGCGCCAGCCAAATGCCAATGTCATCGCCACCGTGGATGCGATCAAGCGCGCGCTGCCCGTGCTCACCGCCGGGCTGCCGGCTTCCATGCAGATTGCCGTGATGAGCGACGGCACCACCTCTATCCGCGCCTCGGTGTCGGATGCCGGGTTCGAGCTGGCGTTGAGCATCTTCCTCGTCGTTGCTGTCATCTTTGTTTTCCTGCGCAACATGCGGGCGACCATCATTCCCAGCATCTCGGTGCCGGTCTCGCTCGTCGGCACGCTTGCCTTCATGTATCTGTGCGGGTTCTCACTCGACAATCTCTCGATCATGGCGCTCATCATCGCCACGGGCTTCGTCGTCGATGACTCCATCGTGATGATCGAGAACATCTCCCGCTATCTGGAGATGGGCGAGACCCCGCTGGAGGCCGCGCTGCAAGGTGCTGGGCAGATCGGCTTCACCATCATCTCGCTCACCGTGTCGCTCATCGCGGTGCTGATCCCGCTGCTGTTCATGGGCGATGTCGTCGGGCGGCTGTTTTCCGAATTCGCGATCACGCTCGCTTTCACCATCGTCATCTCGGCGGTCGTCTCGCTCACGCTGGTGCCGATGCTGTGCTCGCGCTTGCTGCACCACAAGGGGGAGGACAAGCCAAGCAGGTTCGAGGCCTGGAACGAGACGCAGTTCAACCGCCTGATCACCGCCTACGGGCACGCGCTCACCTGGGTGCTGAAACATGCTCGTGCCACGCTGCTGGTTGCCGTTGGCACGCTGGCACTCACCATCCTGCTCTACGTGTTCATCCCCAAGGGCTTCTTCCCGGTGCAGGATACGGGCGTTATCGAGGGCTTCTCCCAGGCCGCGCAGGGAACCTCCTACGCCGCCATGGCGGCGCACCAGCAGGCCCTGGCCGATGCGCTCCTGAAGGACAAGGACGTTGCGAGCCTGACCTCCTATATTGGCGTGGATGGCAGCAACACCACGCTGAACCAGGGGCGCTTCCTCATCAACCTGAAGCCCAAGAGCGAGCGTGGCCTCTCCGCCGCCGGAATCATTCCCCGGCTGAGCCAGGAGGTGGCGGGCGTGCCGGGCGTCGCGCTGTATCTACAGCCCGTGCAGAGCCTCACGCTCAATACCACCATCTCACCCACGCAATACCAGTTTGCGCTGGAGGGGGCGTCCCAGGCGGATCTGCAAACCTACGTGCCGCGGCTGATGGCCAAGCTCCGGGCGTTGCCCCAGCTTGCCGGCGTTGCCAGCGGGCTGCAGGCGGCCGGGCAATCCGTGTACGTCGATATCGACCGCACGAATGCCGCGCGCTTCGGCATCACCCCGGCGACCGTGGATTCGGCGCTGTACGATTCTTTCGGCCAGCGCATCATCTCCACCATCTTCACGCAGACGGACCAGTACCGCGTCATCATGACCGTGGACCCGGCGAAGATGACGTCAGCCGCATCGCTCGGGAACATCTATCTGCCGTCCTCTGCCGCCTCGGGCGGGCAGGTGCCGCTTTCCGCCATTGCCAGCTTCAACATCCAGACAGCGCCGTTGCTCATCGAGCATCTCGGCCAGTTTCCAGCCACCACCATCTCCTTCAACCTCGCCCCCGGCGCTTCGCTCGGCGCGGCGGTGAAGGCAATCCAGAAAGCCGAAGCCTCGCTCAACCTGCCGGCTTCGATGCAAACCAGCTTCCTGGGTGCTGCGGCGGCATTCCAGAGCGCGCTGACCAACGAGGTGTTCCTGCTCATCGCCGCGATCATCGCCGTCTATATCGTGCTCGGCGTGTTGTACGAGAGCTTCGTCCACCCGGTCACCATCCTCTCCACCCTGCCATCAGCGGGCATCGGCGCGCTGATCTTTCTCTGGTTCTCGGGCGAGGGGCTGGACGTCATCGGCATCATCGGCATCGTGCTGCTCATCGGCATCGTCAAGAAGAACGCGATCATGATGATCGACTTCGCGCTGCACGCCGAGCGCAACGAGGGCAAATCCCCGCGCGATGCGATCTACGAGGCAGCACTTCTGCGCTTCCGCCCGATCCTGATGACCACGCTTGCCGCCATGTTCTCCGGCTTGCCGCTGATTTTCGGCGGTGGCATGGGCTCGGAGCTGCGCGCGCCGCTGGGCATGGCCATCGTCGGCGGGCTGCTGGTGAGCCAGGTGCTCACGCTGTTCACCACCCCGGTCATCTATCTGGCGTTTGACGCGCTGGCCCGGCGCTACGGCCTGCGCCTGAACACCGCCAGCGCATGAACCTCCCGGCGATCTTCATCCGCCGCCCGGTGGCGACGATTCTGCTCACCTTCGGCATCGCGCTGTCCGGCATTCTTGGCTTCCTGAAGATGCCGGTCGCGCCGCTGCCGCAGATCGCCTTTCCCACCATCCAGGTGCAGGCCAACATGGCTGGCGCCAGCCCGCAGTCCATGGCCGCCACCGTGGCCGAGCCGCTGGAGCGGCATCTCGGCACCATTGCCGACGTTACCGAGATGACCTCGCAATCGGGCATCGGCGTCACCCGCATCACGCTGCAATTCGGGCTGGACCGCGATATCGACGGCGCGGCGCGCGATGTCGAGGCGGCGATCCAGGCGGCGCGGGCCGACCTGCCGACAACCCTGCGCGCCAACCCAAGCTACCAGAAATTCAACCCGGCGGACGCGCCGATCATCGTGCTGGCCATGACCTCGGACACGATGACGCCCGGCCAGCTCTACGATTCCGCCGACACCGTGCTGGCCCAGCAATTCTCGCAGATCGAGGGCGTGGGCGATGTGGAACTCGGCGGCGCGGCGCTGCCCGCGGTGCGCGTGGAGTTGCAGCCAGGGCCGCTCGCCAAATACGGCATCGGGCTGGAGGATGTGCGCGCCGCACTGGCCGCCGCCAATGCGAATTCGCCGAAGGGCTATTTTGACATCGGCCCCAGCCGCTACCAGCTCTACACCAACGACCAGGCAAAACTCGCCGCACAGTACCGCGATCTCGTCATCGCCTACCGCAACGGCCAGGCGGTGAAGCTGTCGGACGTTGCCGAGGTGAATGACTCGGTCGAGAATCTACAGAATGCTGGATTCTACAACGGCAAGCGCGCGGTGCTGGTTATCATCCGCCCGAGCCCGACGGCGAATATCATACGCACTGTGGATCAGATCAAAGCCGAGCTGCCGCAATTGCGCGCGGCATTGCCGCCGGCGATCCGTTTCGGCATCGCCATGGACCGCTCGCAATCCATCCGCGCCGCGCTGGCCGACACCGAGCGCACGCTGTTCATCGCCGTGCTGCTCGTCGTGGGGGTGGTGTTCATCTTCCTGCGCTCGCCGCGCGCCACGCTCATCCCTGGCCTTGCCGTGCCGGTCTCCATCCTTGGCACCTTCGGGCCGATGTACCTGCTCGGCTTTTCGGTGGATAATCTCTCGCTCATGGCGCTCACCATCGCGACGGGCTTCGTGGTGGACGACGCGGTGGTGGTGACGGAAAACACCATGCGCCACCTGGAAGATGGCATGGACCCGTTGAACGCGGCATTGCGCGGCGGGGCGGAGGTGGGGTTCACCGTGCTCTCGATGAGCGCCTCGCTGATCGCGGTATTCCTGCCGATCCTGTTGATGCCCGGCCTGCTGGGCAGATTGTTCCAGGAATTCGCCGAGACATTGTCGCTCACCATTGTCATCTCGCTGCTGGTCTCGCTCACCACCACGCCGATGCTCTGCGCCCTGCTGCTGCGCCCGGAAAACGCCAAGTCGGAAGGGCGCATCGTTGCCGCGCTGGAGCGCGGCTTTGCCGCCACCCGCGCGGCCTACGAGGTCTCCCTGCGCTGGGCGTTAGATCACGCCAGACTTGTCGGCCTTGGGCTAATCCTTACCGTGGTGCTCAATGTCGTTCTATTCGTTGTTGTGCCGAAAGGCTTTTTCCCCGAGCAGGACACGGGGCTCGTCATGGGCCAGGTGCAGGCGGACCAGTCCATCTCTTTCGCGGCGATGAAGGAGAAGCTGCTGCAATTGCAGACCATCGTGCAGCTTGACCCCGGCGTGGCCTCGGTGGCCGGCTTCACCGGCGGGCGGACCACCAATACGGCCTTCCTGTTCGTCACGCTTAAGCCGTTGAGCGAGCGCCATATCAGCGCCACGCAGATCGTGGCGCGGTTGCGCCGTCCGCTCGGGAAAATTCCTGGCGTGCAGACCTTTATGGTCCCGGCGCAGGATCTGCGCGTCGGTGGCCGGCAGGGCAATGCCGAGTACCAGTACACGCTGCAGAGCGACGACGCGGCCGATCTCTACGCCTGGGTGCCGAAGATCGTAGAGGCGCTGAAGCAGGACCGCACACTGGTGGACGTGAACTCCGACATGCAGCAGGGCGGGCTGGAGACGGACATCCACATCAACCGCCCCGTGGCGGCGCGGCTCGACATCACGCCCAACGAGATCGACAACACGCTCTACGACGCGTTCGGCCAGCGCGGCGTCTCCACGATCTATAACGAGCTGAACCAGTACGAGGTGGTGATGGAACTGGCGCCGAAATACCAGCAGACGCCGCAGGACCTCGCACGGATCTACATCAGCACCTCGGGCGGCAAGGCAAGCGGCACGTCATCCTCTCAGCTTGCCGCTGGCGCGGTGGTGACGAACACAAAGGCCACCAATACGACCGCCGCCGTGGCGCTGGACTCCGCGACCAACGCGGCGATCAACTCCGTGGCGACGAGCACCGGGGGCGGCGCGTCCTCGGGCGCTGCGGTGAGCACCAACAGCGAGACCATGGTGCCGCTTTCCGCCCTCGCCACGGTCGGGCCCGGCACCACGCCGATTGCGGTTAATCACCAGGACGGGCGTGTGGCCGCCACCATCTCCTTCTCGCTGCCGCAGGGCGTGGCGCTCGGCACCGCCGCAGCCGCCATCCAGGGGACCATGGCCCGGCTCGACGTGCCGCTGACCATCACCGGCAGCTTCGCTGGCACCGCCGCCGCGTTCCAGTCCTCCTCGGCCTCCGAGCCGCTGCTCATCCTAGCGGCGATCGTCACGGTGTATATCGTGCTCGGCATTCTCTACGAGAGCACGATCCACCCCATCACCATCCTCTCCACCATTCCCTCGGCTGGTATCGGCGCCACGCTGTTCCTGCTCATGCTCAACACGCCGCTCACCATCATCGCGCTCATCGGCGTGATCCTGCTCATTGGCATCGTTAAAAAGAATGCAATCCTGATGATCGACTTCGCCATCCAGCTCGAGCGCGGGGAGGGGCTGACACCGGAGGAGGCGATCTTCCGCGCCGCCTCGCTGCGCCTGCGCCCGATCCTGATGACGACCTTCGCCGCCATTCTCGGCGCGTTGCCGCTGGCCATCGCGCTGGGGCAGGGGGCATCGTTGCGCCAGCCGCTGGGGCTTACCATCATCGGCGGGCTTGTCGTCAGCCAGGCGCTGACGCTCTACACCACGCCGGTTGTGTATCTGTGGCTGGAACGGCTGGCGACGAAACTGCGCGGCGGGCGGGACAAGGCGCCGCCGCGCCAGGGCAGCATTGTGGAGGCGTTATGAAGCGGTTGAGCGCGCTGGGGGCACTGGCCCTTTCCGGCTGCATGGTGGGGCCCGATTACCATAAGCCCGCGCTGCCGGTGCCCGCCGCCTACAAGACCGCGCCCGGCTGGGTGGCGGCGAAACCGGCGGATGGCGCGCCGAAAGGCGCCTGGTGGAGCGTGTTCAACGACCCGGTGCTGAACCAGCTGGAGCCGCAGGTGGCGGTGAACAATGCCACGCTGAAGGCGGATTACTACGCCTATCAGCAGGCGGTGGAGATTGTGCAGGAGGAGCGCGGCAGCCTCTTCCCCTCGTTTGGCCTCACCAGCACCGCCACGCGCTCCGGCGAGGGCGGGGGTGGCGCCAGCGCCACCGCGGCTTCCGGTTTTGCCCGTGCATCCGGCCCCACCACCTCCGGCACGTTCGAGGGCAACGCCTCCTGGAGCGTCGATATCTGGGGCAAGATCCGCCGTCAGGTGCAGGGCGATGTCGCCGCCGCGCAGGTGAGCGCCGCGGACCTCGCCAACGCCACGTTGAGCGCCCAGGCGGAACTTGCCTCCGATTACGTGAACCTCCGCGCATCGGATGCCGCCATCGCGCTGTATCAGCAGACGGTCGCGGCCTATCAGCGCAGCCTGCAGATCACCGAGAACCAGGCGGCGGCAGGTACGGCCGCACCTTCGGACGTGATCACCGCCCGCACCGAGCTGGAGGGCGCGCAGTCCCAGCTCATCAATGCCGGAGCGGCGCGGGCGCAGTACGAGCACGCCATCGCCGTGCTCACCGGCCATGCGCCGGAAGAACTCTCCATTCCGCCGGGTGCACAGATGGCCAACGTGCCGGTCACGCCGCCCGGCGTGCCAAGCACGCTGCTGGAGCGCCGGCCGGACATCGCCGCGGCGGAGCGCGTCATGGCGGAGCAAAACGCACTCATCGGTGTGGCCGTGGGGGCGTATTACCCGAGCCTCTCCCTCTCCGCGATGGGCGGCTATGCGGCGAACCCGATCAGCGGGCTGTTCGACGTTTCCAACTCGCTTTGGTCGCTGGGGTCGAATGTCTCCGAAACATTGTTCGAAGGCGGCACCCGCAGCGCCGCCGTGGCAGCGGCGGGCGATGCCTATCAGGAAAGCGCGCAAAACTACCGCCAGACCGTGCTGAACGCCTTCCAGAACGTGGAGAACGACCTCTCCAACCTGACGATCTACGAGCAGCAGGCCGCGGTGCAGGCCCAGGCCGTGGCCGATGCCAGCCGCGGGGTGCAGATCACGCTCAACGAATACCAGGCCGGCACCGCCGCCTATACCGCCGTGGTGCAGGCGCAAGTCACGCTGCTTGCCGACCAGCAGACGCAGCTTTCCATCCAGCAGAACCGGTTGCTGGCCAGTGTCGCGCTGTTCCAGGATCTCGGTGGCGGGTTCAGCGCCTCGGATCTGCCCAGCGCCGCCGCGCTGCAACCGGGGTTGCCGTTCGGGCCGTAATATTGTTTGCGGTTTGCGGCAAAAGGGCGTACACGATGCCCACGGCGCTTTTCGTTATCTGTTGTTGCGTGCTACCCCTGCTTTTGCAGTTCGGCCCCATCCCCTGACAACCGAAGAGTATCATGGTCCGTATGTTGCGGGTCGCTGTTTGTTAAGGAGATGCGATATGGCATCAGGTACTGTGAAATGGTTCAACGCCACCAAGGGCTACGGCTTCATTCAGCCGGATGACGGCTCCAAGGACGTTTTCGTGCACATCTCGGCTGTCGAGCGCGCGAACCTGGGCTCGCTGAACGAAGGCCAGAAGCTTCAGTACGAAGCCAAGCCCGGCCAGCAGGGCAAGGTCTCGGCGGAGAACCTGAAGGCCATCTAAGGCTTTCAAAGTTTACGGAAAGGGCGGTGCGGTAACGCGCCGCCCTTTTTTGTGCCCGCTCCATATCCCGGCTATAGGCGGGATATGATTCTTCTCAGCTCCCGCCCATGACCCCCGCCGGACAACTCGCCGCCGCCATCGACCTGCTGGCCGAGATCGAGGCCGATCCGCGCCCGGCCGACGCCGTGGCCAACCATTTCTTCCGCAACCGCCGCTTCATCGGCGGTGGAGACAGGCGGGCCGTCAGCACGCTGGTCTGGGGTGTGCTGCGCGCGCGCCGGCATCTCGGCTGGTGGCTGGATAAGCTCCACGCCCCGCAGACGCCGCGCCTGCTGCTCGCCGCCCAGGCCATCTTTTCCGGGCAGACCCCGCATAAGATCGCGCTCGCCTTCACCGCCGGGCGCTATGGCCCGCCGCCGTTATCGCCGGAAGAAGCCGCCGTGCTGGAGCGCTTCGCCGGGCACACGCTGGAACACCCGAACATGCCGGAGGCGGTGAAATACGAGATCCCGGACTGGATTCTGCCCAAGCTCAAGGCCCAGTTCGGCCCCGCCCTGGAGGCGGAGATGGCGGCGATGAACGAGCCCGCCCCGCTGGATCTGCGCGTGAACATCCTGAAGACGACGCGCGAGGGCGCGATTGTGGCGCTGGCGCGCGAGGGGCTGCGGGCTGAGCTCTCGCCGTACTCCCCCTGGGGGTTGCGCCTTGCCAACCGGCAATCCGTGACGCAGGGCAAGGCGTTCCAGGACGGGCTGGTGGAAATCCAGGACGAGGGCAGCCAGCTCATCGCCCTGGCCGTGGACGCCCAGCCCGGCATGCGCGTGGTGGATTACTGCGCCGGGGCGGGGGGCAAGACCCTCGCCATCGCCATGAACATGGAAAACAAGGGCCATATCGTCGCCTGCGATGTCTCCGCCCCCAGGCTGGAAGGCGCCATCAAGCGCCTGCGCCGTGCCGGGGTGCATAACGCGGAGCGGCATCTGCTGGAGCCGGGCGACAAGTGGCTGAAGCGCCAGGGCCAGAAATTCGACCGCGTGCTGGTGGACGCCCCCTGTTCCGGCACCGGCACCTGGCGCCGCAACCCGGATGCCCGCACCCGCCTGACCGAGACGGATCTCGCCGAACTCACGCAAAAACAGGCGATGATCCTCGACCAAGCACAAAAGTTGGTGAAGCCGAACGGAAAACTTGTTTACGCGACCTGCTCCGTGCTCAATGATGAAAACGAAAAACAGGTGGAGGCATTCCTGGCCAGATACCCAATGTTCGAGCAGCTTCCCATCGAGGCCCCGGCGGCTTTGCGCGGGCAGGCGTTGCGGCTTTCACCCCGCGTGCATGGCACGGACGGCTTCTTCGCCGCCGTGCTGGTGCGGCGCGAGACGTGATCGCGCTGCGCCGCGCCAGGCTGGTCGACGCACCCGGCATCGCCGCGGTTCACGTCGCCACCTGGCGCAGCGCCTATGCGAATATCCTGCCGGAAGACTATCTGGCTGGTCTTTCCATCTCCCGCCTGGCCCGGCAGTACGAGCATCTCATCCGGCTGGGGTTCGGCGTGCATGTCGTCGCCAGCTACGGCATGCCGGGCGCCCCGCCGGTCCTGGGCTTTTCCACCGCCAGCCGCAGCCGGGAGAGCCGGTTCGGTGAGGGCGAGGTGGAGATGCTCTATGTGCTGGACGACTACCGCGACCAGGGGCTGGGAGGCCAGCTGCTGCGCGCCTCGGCCAAGTATCTGGCCCAGCTGGGCTGCCGCTCCGCCTATGGCTGGGTGCTGCGCGACAACCCCTCCCGTTATTTCTACCAGCGCCTCGGCGGCAAATGCATCGCGGCGGGGATGACACAGGTGGCCGGAGAAGACATCCCGCAGACCGCTTATTCCTGGGATCCGCTCACCACTCTCTTGGACGTGACCGCCTGATGCGCTAGGGGAGCGCATGAGCGATGAAAAAATTCTGATCCTGGACTTCGGCAGCCAGGTTACCCAGTTGATTGCCCGCCGCGTGCGCGAGAGCGGCGTGTATTGCGAGATCATCCCCTTCAACGCCGATGTGGCGCGAATGCAGGCTTTTGCCCCCAAGGGCATCATCCTCTCCGGCGGCCCGGCCAGCGTGGCCGATGAGGGCTCGCCCCGCGCCCCGGAATGGGTGTTCCAGGCCGGCGTGCCGGTGATGGGCATCTGCTACGGCCAGATGACCATGTGCGTGCAGCTTGGCGGCGATGCCAAGGGCGCGGAAATCCGCGAATTCGGCGCCGCCTATGTGGACGTGGTGGCCGATTGCGCCCTGTTCGAGGGCGTATGGCCCGTGGGTGCGCGCGAGAAGGTCTGGATGTCCCACGGCGACCACATCTCCGCCCCGCCGGCCGGGTTCCGCACCGTGGCCGTCTCCGAGGGCGCGCCCTACGCGCTCATCGCCGATGACGAGCGGCGCTTCTACGGCGCCATGTTCCACCCGGAGGTGGTGCACACCCCGCACGGCGCGCAGCTCATCCGCAATTTCACGCACAAGGTGTGCGGCCTCTCCGGCGACTGGACGATGGCGGGCTTCCGTCAGGCGGAAATCGCCAAGATCCGCGCCCAGGTCGGCAGCGGCAAGGTCATTTGCGGCCTCTCCGGCGGGGTGGACTCCTCCGTGGCCGCGGCGCTGATCCACGAGGCGATTGGCGACCAGCTCACCTGCATCTTCGTCGACCATGGCCTGCTGCGCGCGGGCGAGGCCGAAGAGGTGGTGCGCGTGTTCCGCGACCAGTTCAACATCACGCTCATCCACCGCGATGCTTCTGATTTGTTCCTTGGTCATCTCGCTGGCGTAACGGATCCGGAACAGAAGCGGAAAATCATCGGCAAGCTGTTCATCGACGTGTTCGATGAGGAGTCCCAGAAGCTGGGCGGCGCCGAGTTCCTGGCCCAGGGCACGCTGTACCCTGACGTGATCGAGTCCGTCTCCGCCATTGGCGGGCCGTCGGTCACCATCAAGTCCCACCACAATGTGGGCGGCTTGCCGGCCTACATGAAGCTCAAGCTGGTTGAGCCCCTGCGCGAGCTGTTCAAGGACGAGGTGCGCGCCCTGGGCCGTGAGCTTGGCCTGCCCGAGACCATCGTCGGCCGCCATCCGTTCCCCGGGCCGGGCCTTGCCATCCGCGTGCTGGGCGAGGTGACGCGCGAGAAGGTGGCTGTGCTGCAGAAGGCCGATGCCATCTACCTGGAAGAGATCCGCGCTGCCGGGCTGTACGACGCCATCTGGCAGGCCTTCGCCGTGCTGCTGCCGGTGAAGTCCGTGGGCGTGATGGGCGATGGCCGCACCTACGACAACGTCTGCGCGCTCCGCGCCGTGACCAGCACCGATGGCATGACCGCCGAAGTTTATCCTTACGATGTCGGGTTCCTCACCCGCGTCGCCGGGCGGATCGTGAACGAGGTGCGCGGCATCAACCGTGTCACCTACGACATCACCAGCAAGCCCCCGGGAACTATTGAGTGGGAGTAAGCGGCTGCTCCATAAGTCTACTCTGACGGCAATCCACCTCGCCAGAGCGACTTCTGAACCGCCTTTGCGCGCGTAACTTCAAATCCACGTTACCGTGTGTTTGCGTAAAGATTACAATCTATACATTACGCCTTCGGTTGGCGCATAAACGAGCTTGGAACAAGGAATGAAACTTGCTCAAGCTCGTCTCCGTCACGCGCATCCTCAATGAGGACGACATCGCCGAGGCGTTTGTCCGCCACAACGCCCGGCATGTGGACCACATGCTGTTCCTGGATAACGGCAGCACGGACCTGACGCTGGAGATCCTGCGCGCGCTCCAGGCCGAAGGCGTGCCGCTCACCGTGGTGCAGACACACTCCATCAGCTTCGACGAGGTCGCCATCAACAGCTGGGGCTATCAGGCGGCTTCGCAGCTTTTTGGCGCGGATTGGGTGGTGTTCATCGACGCGGACGAGTTCATCGCCACCGAAAATTCTGCGCCGCTGGCCACGCTGCTATCCGTCAACGAGCCCGCCATCGCCGCCGAGCTGGTGAATTACGGCCAGACCGAGCTGGATGACCCGAACGAACTCATAGTGCCGCTGCGGCTGCGCCATCGCTGGGCCGGGGATACCAATGTCGACAAGCTGATCCTCCGCGCCGGGCTGCCGGGCGTTGCCATAGGTGCTGGCAACCACGGCGCCTTCGCCGGGGGCAAGGTGCTGCCCGCGCGGCGGCACGCGCAGGTCACCTTCGCGCATTATCCCCGCCGCAGCGGCTGGCAGATTTTGCAGAAGATGGCGGCGGGCTGGCTCAAGGCGGTGGCCGCAGGGCGTCCCGCTGCCGAGGCCGGGCACTCCGAGCATTACCGCTCGCCTTTCGAGACGATGCGGGACAAGCCCGGCGAGCTGCTCTGCAATTCCAGCTATTTCGCGCGGGAGTTCGGGCTGGACCAGGCCATCGAGGCGCCGCTCGACTATCTGGGCGGGGCGCTGCGCCATACCCAGCCAGCGGACCCGGCTATGAAGGCGGCGCAGATGTTTCTGCGCTTCACCGAGCGCCTCGCCGCCCAGCATGGCCGAGTCCTCGACAAATCGCCCCAAGCCCGCGCCTTGGTGGAAAGCTGGAACGCCAAGCGGGATTTTCTATTTTAGCCCAGCCCGTGGCACCATGGCCCGGTACAGATGCCATGTGCCGTGTCCGAGTACGGGCAGCACCACGATCAGCCCGGCAAAGGCCGGCAACGTACCCAGCACCAGCCCGGACGCGACGATCGCCCCCCAGAATGCCAGCGGGAAGGGGTTGCGCCTCACCGCCGCTACCGAGGTGCGGATGGCCTCTCCCAGGGTTGCCGGGCGGTCGAGCAGCAGCGGGAAGGAGATGCTGGCGATGACCAGCACCAGCACCGCGAACACCGCCCCGGAGCTGATCCCCAGCACGATCATCTCCCAGCCCTTGGTGGTGGTGAACACGGCGGACAAGAAGGGCATCCACCCCGCTGGCGGCTGCGGCCCCAGGGTCGCGCTGTAGATCAGCTCCGCAACCACCAGCCAGGCCACGAACAGTGCGATCAGCGTCAGCCCCATGCCGGCAATGGCGCCGATGGCCGGCGAACGCAGCACGTTGAACCCGTCCCGCCAGTGCATCTGCCCGGTCAACTCCCGCTGGCGGCTCATCTCATAGAAGCCGATGGCGAAAAGCGGGCCGACCAGTGCAAACCCGGACGCGACGGGGAAGAGCAGGGGGATGAGCTGGCCGTAGAAATCAGCCGCGACGAGATAGGCGGCCATCACCGGGTAGATCAGCCAGAGCATGATCAGGTCGGTCCGCGCCGCGGCAAAATCATCCCAGCCCAGCTTCAGGGCGAGCAGCGCGTCGCCCAGCGTGATGTGCCGCACCTCCGGCGGCGCGGATTCGGTGGTGGCGAAATATGTCTCCGGCGCAGCGCTGCCGAGCATTTCTGTGGCTTGGAACTGTGCAAGGACCCATTCCATTGGGTTGCGGATATGCATGGCCTGCTCCTCCGCAAACGTCTTTGTTTGCGGTTATTGCTGGCACATAGTCATTGTTTCCGCCGGAACCGGGATTTTTACCTTAACCTCGGGTGAATTTGGGATAATCTGGTGCGGAAGCACCACGGCGGTGAAGATTTTGCCACCCAGCGCCCGGGCGGATTGCATTTCCTGCCCATTTTGCCTTAAGGCGATACTCCGTAACCGTAACAGGAGACTTCCCAATAGCCAGACCGCCAGCGCCACCCGCCCCGCCATCTCGCGAGGGGCCCCGGGTCAACGAAGAAATCAGAATCCCGCAGGTTCGTCTGATCGACCAGGATGGCGAGATGATCGGCGTGCTCAGCACCCGGGATGCCATTGCGCGCGCTTATGCCGCTGGGCTCGACCTGGTCGAGATCAGCCCGAACGCCGAACCGCCGGTCGCCAAGATCCTCGACTATGGCAAGTTCAAGTACGAGCAGCAGAAGAAGCGCAACGAGGCGCGCAAGAAGCAGAAGATCGTCGAGATCAAGGAGGTGAAAGTTCGCCCCAATATCGACGAGAACGACTACAACGTGAAGCTGCGCGCCATGAAGTCCTTCATCGGCGAGGGCGACAAGGTGAAGGTCACGCTGCGCTTCCGCGGCCGCGAAATGGCGCACCAGGAACTCGGCGTGAAGGTGCTCGAGCGTATCCGTGGCGACATGGAGGCCGATACCAAGGTCGAGCAGATGCCGAAGATGGAAAACCGGCAGATGGTCATGGTGCTGGCGCCGAAATAAGGCGCCGCACGGATCGCCGCAGACGCAAAAAAGGCCGGGATTTCCCGGCCTTTTTGTTTATTCGGAGGCTTTTTCGGCCTCAGCCGCTACTGGCTTGGTGCGCGGGCGGCCACGCGGGCGGCGCACGGGGGCGGCCGGCGCAGGTTCCTCTGCCGCCGCGGCCTCGACAGCTGCCGGCGGGGCGTCGGGGATGATGGGAATGGCGCGCGGCTCCGGAGCGATGGGGAGTTCGGCCTGCACCACCGGCTGCTCGGTCCGCAGCACGGTCCGGCTGTTCGCCGAGGCCCGCGGGCGCTGCCACGGCGGCCTGCAGCTCGGCCTCAAGGGCGGAGCTGATGTCGATCGGGGTTTCCGCGATCGGCGCCGGGCGGAACGGACGCTCGCCACGCTGCTCGCCACGGTCGCGCGGCTGGAATTCCTGGCGCGGGCGCTGCTCGAAGCGGCGCTCCTGCTGGTGCTGCCGGTGTTCGCGGGCTTCGTGGCGCCCCTCTTGCCGGCCTTCCTGGCGGGGTTCGCCCTGGGCTTCGCCGCCCTCGGCGGATTCGCGGCGCTGGAACTCACCGCCCTGAGGCTGGCGCGGCCTGGCTCGGTGGCGGCAGCCCCTGGGCTTGGTTTATGGCGGCGATGATGCGGAAATAATGCTCGGCATGCTGGTAATAGGCTTCGCCCAGCACGCGGTCACCGCTGCTGGCGGCATCGCGCGCCAACTGGGTGTATTTGTCGTAAAGCTGCTGCGCCGTGCCACGCACCCGCATTTCCGGACCGGAACTGTCGAAAACATGGTTGCGGTTGAGCGGAATACCATTCTGCTGGTTGCGAAACCCGCCTCCGCCACCGCCCCCCTGGCGATGGCCGCGGCCACGCATGCGCTTCATATTCATAGGCTCTTGTCTATCCTCGTCTGGTGACTTGCGCGCTGCGGCGTCAAACGCCACCCTTGGCCGCCCCCGTAATTTTTGGAGACTCGAGGCAAAACAGCCCGCGCATCAATGTGCTTAGCGGCATAATGGCGTTCTGCCAATTGTTTATTTGCGGAATTTGAGCAGCGCCGCGCGTTCTATGCCCGCCAAGTCCCGCCGGGTGGCGCAGGCAAACCCCGCGCTCTCCGCCAGCCGGGCTACAGATGGTGCCTGTCCCACGCCGAGTTCAAGGACCGCCAGGCCATTTTCCGATAAAACCTGAGGCAGGGCGGCGATGATGGCCTTGTAGGCATCCAGCCCATCCGCGCCGCCATCCAGGGCGCGGCCTGGCTCATAGGCGGCCACTTCAGGCATCAGGCGGGGGATTTCCTCGCTCTCGATATAAGGCGGGTTGGAGAGCACGAGGTCGAATTTTTGCCTCCAGCGCCCCGGCCCAGCTCCCGGCCAGGAAAACCGCGCGGGCGGCGAGCCCGAGGTGCTCCGCGTTGGCGCGGGCGAGGGCGGCGGCCTCGGGGTTCAAATCCACGCCCACGCCGAAGGCCACAGGAAATTCATGAAGCACGGCGAGCAGCAGGCAGCCCGTGCCGGTGCCGAGGTCCAGCACCGTGCGCGGCTGGAGCCCCGAATTCCAGCACGGCCTCCACCAGCGTTTCGGTATCCGGGCGGGGGATGAGCGTGGCGGGGGAGACGAGGAAATCCAGCCCCCAGAATTCCTTATGTCCGGTGATATAGGCCAGCGGCTCACGGGCCACGCGCCGCGCCACCAGGGGCTCGTAAACCGCCTGCTCCACCGAATCGCGCGCCAGCAGTCCGGCGGCGTTGGTGCCTAAGGCGGCGGCAAGGATCAGCCGCGCCTCCCGCCGAGGCTCCTCGATGCCGGCTTCCTTCAGCCGGGCGGTGATCTCGGCCAGCGCCTGAGCGGTTGGGATCAAGTCTCCGCTGCCAGCCGCGCCGCCTGATCCTCGGCGGTCAGCGCGTCGATGAACTCGTCCAGCTCGCCCAGCATCACGCGGTCGATCTTGTACAGCGTCAGGTTGATGCGGTGGTCCGTCACGCGGCCTTGCGGGAAATTGTAGGTGCGGATGCGCTCGCGAGCGGTCGCCGGTGCCGACCTGGGCCTTGCGGTCGGCGGCGCGGGTGGCGTCCACGCTGGCGCGCTGCTGCTCGATACATGCGCGCGCGCAGGATCTTCATCGCCTTGGCGCGGTTCTTGTGCTGGCTGCGCTCCTCCTGCATCGCCACCACGATGCCGGTGGGAATATGCGTGATGCGCACCGCGCTTTCGGTCTTGTTCACGTGCTGGCCGCCGGCGCCCGAGGCGCGGTAGACATCGATGCGCAGGTCGGCTCTCGTCGATCTGCACATCGACTTCCTCGGCTTCCGGCAGCACCGCGACGGTCACGGTCGAGGTGTGGATGCGCCCCTGCGTCTCGGTCGCCGGCACGCGCTGCACGCGATGCACGCCGGATTCGAATTTCAGCCTGGCGAACACGATTGCGTCCGGTGATCTCGGCGATGCCTTCCTTCAGCCCGCCCAGCTCGGTCTCGTTGTATTCGAGAACCTCGAAGCGCCAGCCCTGCAGTGCGGCGTATTTCTGATACAGCGCCGAACAGCTCGGCGGCGAACAGCCCGGCCTCGTCGCCGCCCGCGGCCGGGCGGATTTCCAGAATCGCCGAGCGGTCATCGGCTTCGTCCTTGGGCAGCAGCGCCAGGCGGAGCGACATCTCCAGTTCCGGAAGCTGGGCTTTCAGCTCGTGGTATTCGGCCTCGGCGAGATCCTTCATCTCCGGGTCGGCGAGCATGGCTTCCGCCTCCGCCATCGCCTTTTCAGCGGCGCGAAGCTCGGTGATCTTCTCTTCCACCGGTCCCAGCTCGGCGAGTTCCTTGGAGGCTTTCACGAAGGCATCGCCCGCGAGCGTGCCGGAGAGCATGAAGCGCAGTTCCTCGGCGCGGGCGAGAATGCGGTCCAGCTTGTGGTCGAGATTGCCGCTCACGGCGCGCCCCCCTGGCTTTCGCCCAGGCGGCGGCTCAAGCCTATGCAGGGTCTCTCGGCGGCTTCATGCAGCGGGAGGCTCATCGCCAGCGCCGCCAGGAGCGAGAGCAGGGCCAGCAGCAGCGTCGAGGGCAGCAAGCTTAGGCGCTCCGGTACGCCGAGAGCCAGAAATGCGCAGCCGACGGCGCTGAGGCCGAGCCAGCTGATCAGATAGAGGCTGTAGGAGATCCGTCCGAAAAACTGGATCACCGCCGAGGTCATGACCCGCCTGACGCGCGGCATGTCCCCATGCGCCAGCAGCGCCACCAGAACGGAACCGGCGAGGGTCACGGCCAGATCGTAGCGCAGCGAATGCCCGCCATTGGTGGGGATAAACTCGCCGATGAGCACCAGCACGGCGGCGGCGGCGGCGAAGACGAGGATTTGCCAGCGCGCCGGGATCATCCGCACGGGCTGCGGGAACTCGCGGATCAGCGTGCCGGCGTAAAAGAGGTAGAGATAGTGCAGCACATCCACCCCCAGCTGCTGGAAGCGGTTGGTCAGCACTGCGGCGAGCACCAGAACGCCGAACAGGAAGACGCGCCAGAGGACGCCGGAGCGCCAGTTCTTGAGGGCGATGACGCCAGGATACAGCAGCGAGGCGAGGATCTCGATGCGGATGGTCCACAGCGGCGGGTTGAGCGTGTGGTGGATGAGGGCGGTATTCAACAGCGCCTCGCGCCAGCCGGCATGGGCATTCTGGCTCAAAAACTGCCGGAACTCATCCGTGATGAGCGGATCGATCGGTGTCTTGCCGATCACCAACCGGGCAAAGACGTAAAGCAGCGCCACAGAGAGCATGGCGGGCGGCACCAGGCGGAGAACGCGGCGCAGGTAGAAGTGCACAACCTTGGTCTGGCCGCTTCGTTCCAGCATGCCAGCCAGGAAGAAGCCGCTCATGATGAAAAACAGATCAACCGCCGTGGCGCCATTGAAGAGCAGCGCGGTGCCGAGTAGCGCGCTCCCGCCGGCAAGGGGGCCCGGGATGACGAGGACGATGCCCAGGCCATGGCCGATAGCGACCATCAGGGCGGCGATGCCGCGCAGGCCGTCAAGCTCGCGGTAGCGGTGGCCAAAAAGAACATCCTGCGAGGTCATGGCGTTTGCAACAATCCGGGCAGGGCCTCAGGCGTGGTGTCCACCTGCTCGCCGGAAGCGAGGTTCTTGAGCTTGATATCCTCGCCCACCAGCACGGCGAACGCGGCACCGGACTTGTTGGCGCGCTCCAGGCGCTTCTTGGCATTGCCGGAATAGCCGATCTCGGCCGCCACGTTGCGTGCACGCAGGAGCCTCAGAATGTTCAGGGAAGCGTGCTCATATTCTGCCCCCATGGGGATTATGGCGACCGGCACAGCGGCGCGCGCGGGCTCGGCAATGAGCATGGAGAGACGCTCGATGCCCGCTGCCCAGCCAACGCCGGGCACGGCGGGGCCGCCCATCTGTTCCACCAGCCCGTCATAACGGCCGCCAGCCAGCACGGTGCCCTGCGCGCCCAGCGCGTTGGTCACGAACTCGAAGGCGGTGTGGTTATAGTAGTCCAGCCCGCGCACGATGTGCGGGTTGTGCTGGTGCGGCACGCCGAAGGCGGTGAGATAGTTCAGCAGCGAGTCGTAGAACGCTTTCGCCTCGTCGGTCAGTGCATGCCTGCATCTGCGGCGCGCCGGCGACGAGCTTCTTGTCGCCTTCATCCTTGGAGTCCAGGATGCGCAGCGGGTTCTTCTCCAGCCGGAGCTTGCTGTCTTCCGAGAGCTCATTCACGAACTTGCTGAAATACTCGACGAGTTCGGCGCGGTAAGCGGCGCGGCTGGCAACATCGCCCAGCGTGTTGATGTGCAGCACAACGTCCTTGGCGATGCCCAACTCGTTCAGAATCTGCCAGCCCGCGGCGATCACCTCCGCATCGGCGAGCGGCGTGGCCGGGCCGAGCAGCTCCACGCCGATCTGGTGGAACTGGCGGTAGCGGCCCTTCTGCGGGCGCTCGTAGCGGAACATCGGGCCGGTGTAGAAGACCTTCTGCGGCAGCGTCTGCGTCAGGCCGTTGGTGATGAGCGCGCGGCACACGCCGGCCGTGCCTTCGGGCCGCAGCGTGACGGAATCCCCGCCGCGATCCTCGAAGGTATACATCTCCTTGGTCACCACGTCGGAGGTTTCGCCCAGAGTGCGGGAGAACACCTTGGTATCCTCGAAGATCGGCGTCTGCCATTCGGCGAACCCGTAGAGCGCCGTGATCCGCCGTGCCGTTTCCACGACATGAAAATGCCGCGCCGCATCGTCGCCGATCAGATCGCGCGTGCCACGGACAGGTTGCAGAACATTCGCCATAGGTTCACCATCAAAACAAAAATCCGGAGCGGCGTCCCGCTCCGGAGGAACAAAAACGCAAAAACCGCTTCTATTCAGCCGCGGCTTTCTCCGCCGCCAGCGCCGCCTTCGACCGCCGCCGCCTTCGCCTCCACCAGCTCGACGATGTGCTCCACCATCTCGGCGTTGGCGATCGTGTGGTCGGTCTTGCCGGCGGCGTAGATCATGTGCCGGCCGTCGCCGCCGCCGGTCAGGCCGATATCGGTCATCAGCGCCTCGCCCGGGCCGTTCACCACGCAGCCGATGATCGACAGCGTGATCGGCGTCTCGATATGCGCCAGCCGCTCTTCCAGCGTCTCGCACGGTCTCGATCACGTTGAAGCCCTGCCGCGCGCAGGACGGGCAGGAGATGATCCTTCACGCCGCGATGGCGGATGCCGAGCGACTTCAGCATGTCCCAGCCGACCCGCACCTCCTCCTCCGGCTCGTCGGAGAGCGAGACGCGCATCGTGTCGCCGATGCCGGCCCAGAGCAGCGAGCCCAGCCCGATCGAGGACTTCACCGTGCCCATGCGCCGGCCGCCGGCCTCGGTGATGCCGATATGCAGCGGGTGGTCGCACACCTCGGCGAGCTGCTGATAGGCCGCCACGGCCAGGAACACGTCGGACGCCTTCACGCTGATCTTGAACTCGTGGAAGTCGTGCTCCTGCAGGATGTTGGCGTGCTCCAGCGCGCTCTCCACCAGCGCCTCGGGGTTGGGCTCGCCGTATTTCTCCAGCAGGTGCTTCTCCAGCGAGCCGGCGTTCACGCCGATGCGCATGGAGCAGCCATGGTCGCGCGCGGCCTTGATGACCTCCCTCACGCGCTCGGCGCTGCCGATATTGCCGGGGTTGATGCGCAGGCAGGCGGCGCCGCTCTCGGCCGCCTCGATCGCCGCGCTTGTAGTGGAAATGGATGTCGGCGACGATCGGCACGTTCACCTGCGTGACGATGTCCTTCAGCGCCAGCGCGCTTTCCTCGGTCCGGGCAGGAGACGCGGACGATATCCACGCCCGCCGCTTCGGCGCGCCGGATCTGCGCCACGGTGCGCGTCGACATCGGTGGTCAGCGTGTTGGTCATGGTCTGCACGGTGATCGGCGCATCGCCACCGACCGTCACATTGCCGACGTGGATCTGCCGCGACTTGCGGCGGGCGATCTGCTGGTATTCGCGGTAGTTCATGCACACTCCATCATTTTGTTGTGCCTGGCGCGGCGCTGGCAGGCGCGGCCGGCGGTGTCAGCGCGTAATTGTGCAGCACCACGCCCACGGCGCCCAGTGGGGCGCCTGCGGTGCCGTTGGTGACGACTCGGTGCCGCCGGCATTGCCGGTGGTCATGGTCAGCCCGGCCTCCTGCGGCACGGGCCAGGTGTCGCCCGCATGCAGCACCTTGCTGAACAGGATGTTGCCGGTGGAATCCTGCACCTGGATCCAGGCATCTTGCGTGGCGGTGATCACCATGCCGGCGCCCGGCGGGGGGGCAGGCGGTGCCGGGGCAGCAGCCTGGGCTGCCGGAGCTGGCGTTTGCGCGGGAGCCTGCACCTTGGCGGCGGGGACAGCTGCGGCCTGCGGCGCCGCCTGGCCGTCTGGCTTGGCGGCGGGCGCTGTGATGTCGGCGGTGGTGGTCTTCACCACTGGCGGCAGGGCCAGCGGCGCAAGCTCGGCGGGCACAGGCGGCACGTTGGAGGCCAAATGCCGGTTGTCGGCGGTAAAATGATACCAAAGCCCATAGCCTGCCAGCACCGCCACCACGCCCACCAGGGCCAGGGCGCCGCGCGGCACGCCGCGGTCCGGCACCGTGGCCAGCACCTTCAGGCTCACATTCTGCGTCTCGCCCAGTCCGCCCGCCTCGCGGAAGCGGCGCAGGATCTCCTCGCCGTCCAGCCCGAGGATTTGCGCATAGGCGCGCACGAAGCCCGTACGGTAGGCGGGGCCGGGCAGGGGCGAGAGGTCGCCCTGTTCGATGGCGGTCAGGTATTCGAGGCGGATGCGCAGGCTCTCCGCCACATCCGGCAGTTTCCAGCCGAGACGTTCGCGCACTTCGCGCAGTCCGGCGCCCACGCGCGCCACGCCGGAGCTTTGGTCATGGTCCATCACATCGGTCCCGGTCATATCATCCGCCATGCGGTGCAGCTTCTATACCTGAATGTCGTAAGGCTCAAATCGCCAGGTTGTGCTCGCGCGCCCAAACCGCGAGCGGTTCCCTGATGCTGCCGCCCGCCGCTCCCGCCCGGCGCAACTCGCGCAGCACAGGGCGCAGCTTGGTGAGGTCGGCCTCCACCAGCACGGATTTCACCGGCAGGATGGCATTGCCGGACATCGACAGCGTGGTGATGCCCAGGGCGGCGAAGGCCAGGGCGTCGAGCGGCCGCCCGGCGGCCTCGCCGCAGACGGAAAGCGGCACCCCCGCCTCCTGGCAACAGGTGACAAGCTTTTCCAGCAGTTCCAGCACCGGGGCGGAGAGCGTGTCGTAGCGGTTGGCCAGTTCCGGCGTGCCGCGGTCGGCGGCGAACAGGAACTGCATCAGGTCGTTGGTGCCGACCGAGATGAAGTCCGCCTCGGCCAGCAGGCCGGGAAGCTGGAACAGCAGGGAGGGCACTTCCAGCATCGTGCCGGCTTCCAGCCGCTCCGGGGCGGGGCGGATGCGCGCCGCCTCGGCTTCCAGCAGGTCGCGCGCGGTGCGGAACTCCTCCACCGTGGCCACCATGGGGAACATGACGGAGAGCGGCCGCCCCTGCGCGCCCAGCAGCAGGGCGCGCAGCTGGCGGCGCAGAATGGCCGGGCGGTCGAGGCCCACGCGCAAGCTGCGCCAGCCCATGGCGGGGTTTTCCTCGCCCATGGCGGTTTCGCCGGGCAGCAGCTTGTCGGCGCCCAGGTCGAGCGTGCGGAACTGCACCGTCTTGCCGTTGGCGCGGTCCAGCACGCGGCCATATTCGCCGCCTGCCCGGCGACATCGGGGATGCCGCCCGCCGCCAGCGCCGCGATCTCGGTGCGGTACAGGCCGATGCCGTCGGCGCCGGTCCGCTCCAGCTGGTCCAGCTCCAGCGCCAGCCCGACATTCAGCATCAGGCTGATTTCCGTGCCGTCCTTGGTCACGGCCGGCAGGTCGCGGTACGCGGCGAGTGCTGCGGCGCGCACCGATGCGGGCTTCCAGCGCGCGGTCGTAGACCTGCAGCACCTCCGGCTCGGGGCGCAGGATCAGCGTCGCGCCCTCGGCATCCAGCAGCGCCGGGTCGCCTTCCTGCGCCGCTTCCACCGCGCCGCGGTCCACCTGCAGGGCGGGCAGCCCCAGCGCCCGCGCCAGGATGGCGGCATGGCCGGAGGGGCTGGCTTCCTCGATAGCGACACCGGCGATGCCGCGCGCGTGCCAGTCCAGCAGATCGGCCGGGCCGAGGCGGCGGACGAGCAGGATATAGCCATCCGCCCGCTCCGGCTTGGGCGACATGCCGCCGAGTGCGACCATCAGCCGCCCGACCATGTCCTCGATATCGGCCAGGCGCTCGCGCAGGTAAGGGTCGGCGATGCGGCGCATGCGTTCGCGCAGGTTGCGCGCCACCTTGTCCACGGCGGTCTCGGCGGTCAGGCCGTCATTGATCGCGTCGCGCACCTGGCTCAGCCAGCCGGAGGACTGCGCCACCATGCGGTACGCCTCCAGCACGTCGCGCGAGGCGTTGCCGCCGGGCAGGATGCCGGCCATCAGCCCGTCCAGGCTCTTGTTCGCCTCCTCCACGGCTATATCGAGGCGCTTCAGCTCGGTTTCCGGGTCGTCGGTGAGCAGGCGGGCGATGGGCGCGGTGGCGCCATAGGGCAATATCTTGCCGCGGGCGATGCCGGCGGAGAGCACATGTCCGGGGTAGCGCCGGGGCAGGGCCTCGGAGAAGCCTTCCTCGCCCATATCGGTGGCCCCGGCCTTGGCCAGGATCTCCGCCAGCAGCATGGCCACGGTGGCCAGCGCCTCCACCTCTACCGTGGAGAATACCCGTGGCTCGCGTGACATCACGCCGATCACGCCCAGCGTCCGCCCGGCGCGTTTCACCGGCACGGCGAGCATGGAGGCCATGTTCTCCTCGCCCAGTCTCGGGGCGGTAGGCGTAGAGCGGATGGTTCTGCGCGTCGGCGAGGTTCATGATGTCGCCGGAGGCGGCGGCCATGCCGACGATGCCTTCCCCGACCCGCAGGCGGGTATGTCCGACGGCGCTGACGTTCAGGCCCTGCGTGGCCGCAAGTTCCAGCTGTTCGCCGGCGCGGGCGACGTAGATGACGCTGGAATCCGCCGCCAGTCCCTCGGCCACCAGCTTGGCGAAATCGGCCAGGCTGGCGGTGCCGGAGGCAAGGTGCTCCCGCAGCGTGGCAAAAAGATGCCGCGTATCGCCGAATTTCGGCTTGCGTTTGCGCCGCTTGGGCGTGTTTTCAGCTTCGGGCGGCACGCGCAGCCAGGGCGGCGATGGCCTGGGCCTTCAGCGCCGCCAGAATCTCCGCCACCGGCAGGATCTCGGTGACCATGCCGACTGACTGCCCGGCCATGACCGAGCCGTTTTCCACGTCGCCCTCGATCACCGCGCGGCGCAGGGCGCCGGCCCAGAAATGCTCGATCTCCAGCTGCGCGGCGGTCTTGTCCAGCTCGCCGGCCTGGAATTTCTGCACGACTTCCGCCTGGTGGCGCATGAAGCGCTTGGTGCCCTCGTTCACCAGCCCGCGCACGGGGATGACGGGGAAGCGCTCATCGAGCTGCACGCTCGGCAGGGCGTCGCGCGCATTGGCCCGGATGAAGGCTTTCTTGAAGTTCTCGTGCGCGATGCTCTCCTTCGCGGCCGCGAACAGCGTGCCGAGCTGCGCCCCGGCAGCGCCCATCTCCAGATAGCCCAGGATCGCCTCGCCGCGCCCCAGGCCGCCGGCGACGAACACCGGCACATCGCGGATATGCGGCAGGATTTCCTGCGCCAGCACGGTCAGCGAGACCGGGCCGATATGCCCGCCCGCCTCGGAGCCCTCGATCACCAGCGCGTCCGCGCCCGACTTCACCAGGCGCTTGGCCAGCACCAGGGCCGGGGCGAAGGCGATGAGCTTGGCCCCGCCTTCCTTGGCGGCCTTGATATGCGCGGCGGAAGGAATGCCGCCTGCGAGCACCACGTGGCCGACCTTCTGGCGCACGCAGACCTGGATCAGCTCGTCCAGCTGCGGGTGCATGGTGATCAGGTTCACGCCGAAGGGCTTGTTCGTCAGCGCCTTGGTCGCCGCGATCTCCTTTTCCAGCAGCTCAGGCGGCATCGCGCCGCAGGCGATGCACGCCGAACCCGCCGGCATTGGAGATGGCGGAGACCAGATGGCGCTCGCTCACCCAGCTCATCGCCCCGCCCATGATGGCGTATTCGGTGCCGAGGAACTCCCGGCCCCGCGCGCGTCAGCGCCTCGAACTGCGGCGGCGGCGGCATGTGGTTCAAATCAAGCATCGAGCCCGTACGCCGTGTGCAGGGCGCGCACCGCCAGCTCGGTGTATTCGGCGGCGACCAGCACGCTCACCTTGATCTCGCTGGTGGAGATGACCTGGATGTTGATGCCGCGCTCGGCCAGCGTCTTGAACATCGTGCCGGCGACGCCGGCATGGCTGCGCATGCCCACGCCGACGACGCAGATCTTCGCCACGTTCTGGTCGGTGACCAGCTCGGCAAAGCCGATCTCCTTCTGCGCGGCCTCCAGCGCTGCCTTGGCGCGCAGGAAGTCGGTCTTGCCGACGGTGAAGGTCATGTCGGTCGTGCCGTCGGCGGAGACGTTCTGCACGATCATGTCCACGTTGATGTCTGCATCGGCCAGCGGCACGAACACGGCGGCGGCGATGCCCGGACGGTCCGGCACGCGGCGGACGGTGATCTTGGCTTCATCCCGCGAATAGGCGATGCCGGCGACGATTTCCTTTTCCACGATTTCTTCCTCATCAACAACCAATGTACCCGGGATATCGGTAAAGCTGGAGAGCACCTGCACGCGCACATGCTCCTTCATCGCCAGCTCCACCGAGCGGGTCTGCAGCACTTTCGCGCCCACGGAGGCGAGTTCCAGCATTTCCTCGTAGGTGATCTTGCTCAGCTTACGCGCATTCGGCACGATGCGCGGATCGGTTGTGTAAACACCGTCCACGTCCGTGTAGATATCGCACCGGTCGGCCTTCAGCGCCGGCGGCCAGCGCCACGGCCGAGGTGTCCGACCCGCCGCGGCCCAGCGTGGTGATGCGGTTGTCCGGGCCGATGCCCTGGAAGCCGGCGACCACGGGCACCTGGCCCGTCTTCATGCGCTGGATCAGTTCCTCGCCCTCGATCGACTCGATGCGCGCCTTGCCGTGCTGGCCGTCGGTCTCCACGGCGATCTGCCAGCCCTGCCAGCAGCGCGCGTCCTGCCCCAGCTCCTGCAGGGCGATGGCGACAAGCCCGGCGGTCACCTGCTCGCCGGTGGCGACCACGGCGTCGTATTCCCGCGCGTCGTACAGCGGCGAGAGCTGCTGGCACCAGGCGACCAGCTGGTTGGTCACGCCCGCCATGGCGGAGACGACGACGGCCACCTCGTTGCCCTTGTCCACCTCGGCCTTCACCCGCTTGGCGACATTGCGGATGCGGTCGAGGTCGGCCACCGAGGTGCCGCCGAATTTCATCACGATACGCGCCATACTATAACCCTTGTGGAAAACCGCCGGGGGCGTCACATAGCGGCGGAGAAAAGTTTCGGCAATGCAGCACCCTTCCGTAATCCCTCAAGAAATCGCCCAATTCAACGCCCTGGCGGCGCGCTGGTGGGATGCGAACGGGCCGATGCGGCCCTTGCACATGATGAACGGGCCCCGTGCCGCCTGGGTGGCGGAGCGGGTGCGCAACCTCGTCGGGCCGGGAGTGGAGATCCTCGATGTGGGCTGTGGCGCAGGGTTGCTGGCCGAGGCGCTGGCCAAACAGGGCTTCGACGTTCTGGGCGTCGATGCCGGGGTGGAGGTGATCGAGGCCGCGCGCAGCCATGCGCAAGGGCAGGATCTGAGCCTGGAATACCGCAACGCCACCGCCGAGGAACTGGTGCAGGAGGGGCTCAAATTCCCGGTCGTCACCGCGCTGGAGATCATCGAGCACGTGGCCGACCCGGTGGAGTTCCTGCGTAGCCTCGCAGCGCTTGCTGGAGCCGGACGGGCTCCTGTTCCTCTCCACCCTCAACCGCACGCCCAAATCCTTCCTCACGGCCAAGCTGGGTGCGGAATACATTCTCCGCCTGCTGCCCGCGGGCACGCATGACTGGAAGAAATTCGTCACCCCGGTGGAGCTGGGCCATTATTGCCGCGAGGTGGGGCTCAGCCTTGCCGATACGGCGGGGCTGAGCTTCTCCCCCGCGCGCAGGCGCTTCGAGGTGAGCCGGGACTTGTCGGTGAATTATCTGGCCCTGGCCCGGGCGGTCTGACGTCGACATTAACAATGATTCATGTCGCTTTTGGTCAAGGCATAATTTACTTAAAATTCATACTGTTAACCTAATCCCTGCAATGCCGTGCGCTGCAATCACGGGTGGAAATGATTTGCGACAGCCCATATGACTTAACCAAGGCCTCCGGGCCAGGGGATTCGTGTGGGATTGGGTTATAATATTGATTTTCCGTAATAAATCGGGGTGTGCCCACTCCGGGCGCTCAAGCTTTCGTGATTGGCGTTATCGACAAGGGCGCAAGAAGATCTTCGCTTTCCCCGGTCGATAAGGAAGGGAGCCGTTATGCCCGACGACTTCGCCTTGCAGCTGGCCCTGTGGCGTCATCATCTACATGCACTTCCTGAACTCTCGCTGAAAGAGTCGGGAACCGCGGCTTATGTTTGCGCGCGGCTGACCGAACTCGGCATTCCCCATGCCGCCGGCGTGGGCGGGCATGGCGTGGTGGGCGTGCTGTCCCGCGCTGGCGGGAGCGGCGCGGTGGGGCTGCGGGCGGATATGGACGCCCTGCCGATTCTTGAGGCGACCGGGCTGGCTTATGCCTCCCGCAATGCGGGCGTGATGCATGCCTGCGGGCATGACGGGCATACGGCCTCGTTGCTAGGCGCGGCGCTGCTGCTGCGCGACGATCCGGACTGGTCCGGCAAGATTTACCTTGTCTTCCAGCCAGCCGAGGAAGGTTTCGGCGGCGCCGAGGCCATGCTGGCTGACGGACTGCTGCGGAAATTCCCGATGCAGCGGATCTTCGGCTACCATAACTGGCCGGGGCTGGGGGCGGGCACGGTGATGCTGCACGAGGGGCCGGTGATGGCCGGGGCGGCGAATTTCTCCATCACCCTGCACGGCCGCGCAGGCCATGCCGCCATGCCGCATGAATGCGCCGACCCGGTGCAGGGTCTGGCCCACCTGATCATCGCGCTCAACAGCATCATCGCCCGCAACAAGGACCCGCAGGAGGCCGGGGTGATCTCCACCTGCACGCTCGCCGCCGGGGAGGCGCACAACCAGATCCCCAGCGCCGCGACCCTGGGTGGCACCATCCGGGCACTGACCCCGCAGACCATGCAAATGCTGAAAACGCGCCTCGCGGATGTCGCGCGGCATACAGCGCAGGCGCATGAACTCACGGCGGATGTCGAGATTTTCGGCAGCCTGCCGCCCACCATCAACAGCAAGGCGGAGGTGGCGCTGGCCAGCGCCGCGGCGGCCGCGGCCGGGCTGAACGTCGAGCATGCCCAGCGCGGCTCGATGGCGGCGGAGGATTTCGGCCGCTTCCTGGAAGTTCTGCCCGGCGCCTATGCCTGGATCGGCAACGGCGCCAGCCAGCCGCTGCACAACCCCGGCTACGATTATAACGACGCGATCCTGCCCATCGCGGCCCGGTATCTGGCCGCGGTGGCCAAGGCGGCCCTGGCATGACGTCCCGCACGCCTGGCCAGCCGAGTTGCCGGACCCGCTGGAAGAGCGCTTCGCCACCGCCGTTGCCGGCAAATCCGGCCTCGTCGTGGTGCCGGTGGCGCAGCGGCCGTTTCCCATTTGGCTGCGCGGCGGGACGGATGACGCCAAGGCGGCCACCGCCTCGTTCCACCCGTATCTGAACGGGCTTAAATTCATCCATGAGCCGCGCCGGATTCTGGAAATCGGGGCCGGTGCAGGGTACCGCAGCGTGGCGCTGGCGCATACCTATCCGGGGGCGGAGATCCTCGCCACGGAGCCCAACGCCGCGTTCCAGCGCGTGGCCATGCTCAACACGGTGCCCTACGGCAACATCACGGTCCTTAACGTCGCCATCGGCACGGACAACGCGCGCTACGATTTCTTCGGCCGTGAGGGCGAGGCCGGTTACCCGGCGCTGATGCGCCACGAGGCAGGGCAGATAACCGCCACGCCGTTGCCGCATCTGCTCAACCACCGCCGATGGGGCGACGTGGACACCATCGTCCTGACGCTGGACGCGGCCTCGGCGGGGATTCTCGACGAGCCGCTGCCGCGCCGGGTGCGTGTGCTGGCGGTGGAGACCGGCGGGACTCCGTTGCCGCCGGAGACCATGGCCAAGCTGCCGATGGCGGAGTTCCTGGCTATGGTCTCCGGCGATTACGTGCTCTTCTACCGCCGCGCCCTGAAGAAGGCCCCGCCCGAGCCGCCGCGCTCCATCCCCGTCTTCGCGCCGGATGGCCCGACGCGGCATCTCACCCTGGAAAACGTGAGCGGCGATCCGCCGGGCTTCTTCCTGGTGGGGCGCAACGGCTTCCGCCTGCACCCCAACCGCTACGGCGCCCCTCCAGCGCGGGTGACCATCACACAGCACAATCTCGACTACGCCGAATTGCAGGTCTCCATGCGTGTGGTGCAGGACAATTCCGCCCCGGTGCGCTTCAAGGTGGAGATGCGCGGCGAGAGCGGGACGATCCTGGCCTCGGCGATAGAGGTGGTGAAGGGCGGCGCGGCGCGCGGCGTGGTGATGCAACTGCCGGAATACCAGGGGCCGTGCAGCATCGTCTTCACCACGCAAATGGCCGAGCCGGGCGCATCCCACGAGGGCGCCTGGGCAGAGTTCATCTCCGCGACCTTCGTGTAAGCGGTGGAGTGGCAGGAGCCAGGCATCGTCCTTGAGACCGCCGTGCATGGCGAGGGCGATCTGGTGGCCACGCTGCTCACCCCGCTGGGGCTGTGGCGGGGGCTGGCCAAGGGCGGAGCCTCGCGGCGCCAGGTGGCGATCTGGCAGCGCGGCAATATCCTCTCCGTGCGCTGGGTGGCGCGGGTGGCCGAGCAGCTCGGCGCCTTCACGGGTGAGCTGGTGCGCCCGGTGGCGGCGCTGGCGATGGGCGCGCCCGAGACGCTGGAGATCCTCAACGCCGCCTGCGCCCTGGCAGCCGGCGCACTGCCGGAGCGGGAGGCCGCGCCGGAGAGTTTCGCCGGGCTGATGCGGCTGCTGGCGGGCATCGACATCCCCGGCTTCCCGCTCCCAGAACTGGCCCGTTGGGAGATGGCACTGCTGCGCGAATTGGGCTTCGGGCTGGATTTCACCGCCTCTGCCGGGGGGAATGACCGGCTGGCTTACGTTTCGCCCCGCACCGGCCGGGCGGTGACGCTCTCCGAGGCCGGTGACTGGGCGCCCAAGCTGTTTCCGCTGCCGGAGTTCCTGATCGCGGATGCGCCCGCCAGCCTTGCCGATTGCGTGGCGGCCTTGCGCATTACCGGGCATTTTCTGGAGCGGGACGTGTTCGGGGCCCGGCACCGCCCCCTTCCACCGGCGCGGGCCGGTCTTTATGAGCATCTCTCTCGCAGGCTGGAGGAGAAGCGAAATGCCGGATGATGTGCAGGATTTGGCGCTGAGCGATGCGCTCTCCGAGCGTTACCTCGCCTATGCGCTGTCCACCATCATGTCCCGCTCGCTGCCGGATGTGCGCGACGGGCTGAAGCCGGTGCACCGCCGGCTGATCTACGCCATGCACCAGCTCAAGCTGGACCCGCGCTCGGGCTTCAAGAAATGCGCCCGCGTGGTCGGCGACGTGATGGGTAAGTTCCATCCGCATGGCGACAGCTCGATCTACGAGGCGCTGGTGCGCCTGGCGCAGGAGTTCTCCTCGCGCTACCCGCTGATCGAGGGCCAGGGCAATTTCGGCAATATCGACGGCGATAACGCCGCGGCGATGCGCTACACCGAGTCGCGCCTCACCGAGGTCGCCGAGCTGCTGCTGCGCGGCATCGATGAGAACGCCGTGGATTTCCGCCCCACCTATGACGGCGAGGAGCAGGAACCACTGGTGCTGCCCGGCGCCTTCCCGAACCTGCTGGCCAATGGCGCGGCGGGCATCGCGGTCGGCATGGCGACCTCCATCCCGCCGCACAATGCGGGCGAGGTCTGCGCCGCTGCTATCCACCTCATCGGCAACCCCGAGGCCACCACCGCCGAGCTGCTCACCCATATGCGCGGCCCGGATTTCCCCACCGGCGGCGAGTTGGTGGAGGATGAGGCCACCATCCTGAATGCCTATGAGACGGGCAGGGGCGGTCTGCGTACCCGCGCCAAATGGGCGCGCGAAGAAGGCAAGCACGGCACCTGGGTCATCGTCGTCACCGAAATCCCGTATCAGGTGCAGAAATCCCGCCTCGTCGAGCAGATCGCCATCCTGCTCGACGGAGAAGAAGCTGCCGCTGCTGGGCGACGTCCGCGACGAGAGCGCCGAGACCATCCGCCTGGTGCTGGAGCCGAAAACCCGCATCGTGGACCCCGAGATGCTGATGGCCTCGCTGTTCCGCGCCACGCAGCTGGAATCCCGCTTCCCGCTGAACATGAACGTGCTGGATGCCGGGCGCACCCCGCGTGTGATGGGGCTGAAGGCGATCCTGCGCGCCTGGCTCGACCACCGGCACGAGGTGCTGGTGCGGCGCTCGCAGCACCGTCTGGATGCGATCGCGCGGCGGCTGGAAATTCTGGACGGCTATATCAAGGTCTTCCTCAACCTCGACGAGGTGATCCGCATCATCCGCAAGGAGGATGAGCCCAAGGCGGTGCTGATCCGCACGCTTCGAGCTGACCGAGGTGCAGGCCGAGGCGATCCTCAACATGCGCCTGCGCGCCTTGCGCAAGCTGGAGGAGATGGAAATCCGCAACGAGCACAAGAAGCTCTCGGCGGAGCAGAAAGACCCTCCAGGCGCTGCTGAAGGACGAAGGCAAGCGCTGGGCGAAAATCGGCGAAGAGATCGCCGAGGTGCGCGAGAAATTCGGCGCCGGGCCGCTGGGCGCGCGGCGGACCAGGATCTCGGCCGCCGCCCCGGTGGTGGAGATTGTCGCCGAGGCGCTGGTGGAGCGCGAGCCGATCACCGTCATCCTCTCCGAGAAAGGCTGGATCCGCGCGCAGAAAGGCCATCTGGCCGACGACGTGGAGCTGAAATTCAAGGAGGGCGACAAGCTCGCGCATCTGCTGCGCTGCGAGTCCACCGATAAAATCGCACTGTTTGGCGACGAATGGCCGTGTCTATACGCTCAAGGGCGCAGACATTCCGCGTGGGCGCGGCGATGGGCAGGCGATCCGCCTGCTGGTCGAGTTGGCAAATGAGGACGGCGTGCTGGCGCTTTTCGTGCCGGATGCGGGGCAGAAATACCTCGTCGCCTCGTCCACCGGGCGCGGCTTCATCCTGCCAGGCGCGGAGCTGACCTCCGAGCGCCGCGCGGGCAAGACGATTCTGGTGCTGAAGCCCGGCGAGGAATGGCAGGCCTGCGTGCCGGTGAAGGGCGACCATGTGGCAGTCATCGGCCAGAACCGCAAGTTGCTGGTGTTCCCGCTGGAGCAGCTGCCGGAAATGCCGAAGGGCACCGGCGTGCAGCTGCAGAAATACAAGGATGGCGGGCTGGCGGACGTGAAGACATTCAGCCTTGCCGCCGGGCTCACCTGGCGCATCGGCGACAAGCTGCGCGTGGAACAGAAACTGGCCGAATGGCTTGGCGCCCGCGCCGCTGTGGGCAAGATGCCGCCCAACGGGTTCCCGCGCAGTAATAAATTCGGCGACTAAACTGCCGGTGTAATAGGCGCCGGCGCGCTTATATGTTGAACATGGCAAAACAGCGCGCACGGATTTCCGGTCTCTTTTTCGGGCGGCAAAGCATGCTCCTTGGCATGGAGGCGCAGAAGGTCGTTATGCTCCGCCTCGCCAAGCTCGCCAAGGGTGGAGCAGGGAGCGGGCCGGAAGCCATGAAGATGGTCAGCGAAAAGCTCGCCGCGGCGCAGGCGGCGGGACGCATCATGTTGCAGCACGGGCTCACCGGGCGGCCGGATCTCGCGGCCAGCAAGATCCTGCGCCTGTATCGGGGCAAGGTGCGCGCCAACCGCCGCCGCCTGCAGAAGTAAACGCGTTCTGGCGGCCGATTACGTGCGTTTATCTGCGGGCCATTTCCTGGATACGCTCCACCATCGCGGCGACGCCGTTGCCGCGATTGGTGGAAAGCGCGCCGATCAGCCCCAGATCGCGCAGGAATTGTGCCGAGGTGGCGAGGATTTCCGCCCGCGTCCGCCCGGAATAAACCCGCAGCACCAGCGCCACGAGCCCGGAGACGATGGCGGCATCCGACGCGCCGGTAAAATACAGCTTGTCGCTGTCCTCATGCGCCGCCAGCCAGACCTGCGACTGGCAGCCCTGCACGCGGTGGGCCTCGTTCTGCCATCCGGCGGGGTAGGCGGGCAGCTTGCGCCCCAGCTCGATGATGAACTCGTAGCGGTCCATCCAGTCGTCGAACAGCGCCAGCTCGTTGCCGATCGCCTCGATGGCGGCCCCGGGGGTGTCTTCCCCGGGTTGAAAATACTCTGTCATATCCAGCCTTTTTTGCGGAACCAGAGTAGCGGTAGCACGGCCGAGAGGATCATCAACGTCCAGGCGTAGCCGTAGCCATAGCTCCAGGTCAGTTCAGGTATATCATGGAAGTTCATGCCGTAGATGCCGGCGATCAAGGTCGGCGGGATGCCGACAATGCTGACGATGGTCAGTACCTTGATCAGGCTGTTCTGCACGATGTTGATCAGCCCCAGCGTGGAATCGAGCAGGAACTGCACCTTGTCGGTCAGGTGGACGCTGTATTCATTGAGTGAGGAAATATCTTTCTGCACCGATTTCAGCCGTTGGCGCACGGGGGCTGGCAGCCACTCGGCCGAGGTGATGGCATAGGGCGCGATGCGCGCCACGCCGAGCTGGCTGTCGCGCAGGAACGAGATGGTGTCGTAATCACGGCCGAGAACGCCGAGCACGGCCTTCAGCTCGATCTCGGTATCGCGCTCGCGCTGGTTGGCCTTCAGCCGGCGCCGGAAAATCCGGTGGCTTAACCGGTCCAACTCGTCGCGCAGCTTTTCCAGCGTATCGGCCTGGCGGTCGACGATCGCCTCCAGCAATCCGGCGAAAATATAGGCCGAGGCGATATCGGTGACATTATGCGGCTGCGTGCAGAACTGGCTGAACACGACGCTGTGGGAGAAGCGCAGCGTGACCAGATGCTCAGGCGAGAGCACGAAGCCGCAGACGCTGGCTTGCACCGTGCCTTCCGCGTCGCGGGTGGTGATCGGCATGGACATGGTCAGCACCGCCCCGCTGACGGAAAGACGCGAGGACGATTCGATTTCGGTGAGCGCGGCCTTGTCGGGCAACGACAGGCCGGTGAGGCGCGTTACATAGGCGCGCTCCTCCGGCGTGGGGTTTTCCAGGTCGAACCATATGGCTTGGCTGCCCGCTTCGGTGCCGAGGCTAACGATCCTGCCATGTTCGCAGGAATAGGCATTGAGCATAGATATCCCTCTCACAGGCGCGGCGGAGCATTACCAGGGCGGGAGGGTTTGACAAGTTTTGCTCGCTGCCCGGCCATCCGGAACACATTTGTAGGGTGGGCGGAATTGTTATTTCTTGTTCTTTGGACGCTCGCGTCCTAAACATGAAACTGCAATAAAAATGTCAAAAACTCCGGAGGAGGGTACTTATGTCAACTGTCGCCGAGATGGATTTCAAGGACTTTGCCGCCGCTGTTGGCACGATTACAAACTATGCTCCGGGGGACATGATTTTCCGCGAGGGCGATGACCCTGATTTCATGTACATCGTGCTGCGCGGCTCGGTGGAGATCATCGTCAAAGGCGCGGTGTTAGAGAAGATAGGCACGGGCAAGGCACTGGGTATTCTCTCGGTCCTGGACGGCAGGAAACGATCAGTTGAAGCCCGTGCCTGCGAGGCCACGCAGCTTGCCCTCATCGATCATAAGAAGTTCCGCTACATGATCGAGGAGATGCCTCAATTCTGCTGGTATGTCATGGGCGAGTTGGCACACCGCTTGCGGGCGACCAACGCCGCGCTTTGAAGCTATGCTTTAAGGTTCAGCACGCGGCCTTAACGCGGGGGCTGCCGGACTGCATCTCGATGTGTTGAGCTGGGCGTGTGATGGCAATCGGCTTTGCAGCGCCCCTGCGTATCACCGGGAAGCTGGCAACCTCATGATTTGCTTTAAATCTTTGATGCAATGCCTCTTTTAGATGCATTGGCTGGGGGACCTGGATTCGAACCAAGGCTACCCGGGTCAGAGCCAGGTGTTCTACCGCTAAACTATCCCCCAGCAGCGGTGTGGGCGCTGGCTACCACTGCTTGAAGCGTTAGGCAAGCCTTGTAGCGTCACCGCCGCGTCATAAATTTAGCCCTAAGGAGCGCAGAGTGGCCAATTCCAGCTTGCCCGCACCACGTAAAGCGCGATTATATTAAGACAAACGGGTAGTAACTAGGACGATGGGCAGCCAATTTTTCACTTCGAGCCATGCCAAGTCGGCCAATTCGCGCCGTGCTTGGCGTCGGCCGGTGTTTGGCAGCATCGATCTCGGCACCAATAACTGCCGCATGCTTGTTGGCACCCCCACGGCCAATGGCTTTCATGTGCTGGACAGTTTTTCCCGCGTGGTGCGCCTGGGCGAGGGACTGTACGAAACCGGCCGGCTTTCGCCCTCCGCCATGGAGCGGGCCATTGCCTCGCTGAATATCTGCGCCGACCGTGTCCGCCGCTGGGCGGACGGGGGCAATAACGGGCAGCTGAAGCTGCGCGCCATCGCCACCGAGGCCTGCCGCCAGGCGGAGAACGGCGCGGAGTTCATCTCCCGCGCCCGTGAGGCCACAGGCCTGCCACTTGAAATCATCAACCCGCGCGAGGAAGCCGAGCTGGCGATGGAGAGCTGCGCCTCTCTGCTGTCCAGGGACGGGCGCCGCGCCCTGCTGTTCGACATCGGCGGCGGCTCGACGGAAATCGCCTGGGTGCGGATCAACGAGTGCGCCCCGCCGGAGCTTATCGGCTATGTCTCCCTGCCGGTGGGCGTGGTCACCCTGTCCGAGCGTTCGGCCAGCAGCTGCTACAGCCCGGCCGGCTTCTCCCGGCTGGTGGATGACATCGCCGCCATGTTGCGCCCCTTCGAGGAGGTGCACCGCATCGGCGAGGAAATCCGCCGCGGCGGGGTCCTCATGATCGGCACCTCCGGCACCGTGACGACCCTGGCCGGTGTGTCGCTGAAGCTGGAACGCTACCGGCGCGGCCTGGTGGACGGCATCTCGCTGACCCGCGATGCGGTGGATGACGCCCTGGCCGAAGCCCGCGCCCTGGGGCGCGAGGGGCTGAGCCGCCACCCCTGCATCGGCCAGGAGCGGGTGGACTTCGTCCTGCCCGGCTGCGCCATCTTCGCCGCCATCCATGAACTCTGGCAGGTGCCGGAACTCGTTGTCGCCGATCGCGGTCTGCGCGAAGGCATGCTAATGAGGCTGATGCGCACTGTCTCCACGCCTAAACGGAATCTTTTTCACGCATGACCACCGGTTCTTCCCTGCCGCCACGCCGCGATGCGGTGCGGCTTAAAAACGCGCGCAAGCTCTCCACCTCGTCGCAGCGCTGGCTGCAACGTCAGCTTAACGACCCCTATGTAACGGCGGCGAAGGCACAGGGCTGGCGCTCGCGCGCGGCCTTCAAGCTCATCGAGCTGGACGAGAAATACCACCTCATCGCCAAGGGCGCGCGCGTGCTGGACCTCGGCGCCGCGCCGGGCGGCTGGTCCCAGGTGGCGCTGGCCCGAGGTGCTGCCAGTGTCGTCGGCATCGATCTGCTGTCCATCGAGCCCGTAACCGGGGCGGAGTTCATCCAGGGTGACTTCCTGGAGGAGGGCATGGAGCAGCGGCTGGAGGATCTGCTCGGCGGCAAGGCCGACCTCGTGCTCTCGGACATGGCGCCCAACACCTCCGGCCATGTCGCCACCGACCATATTCGCATCATGGCCCTGGCCGAGACGGCGCTGGCCTTTGCCTGCGATATCCTTGCCCCTGACGGCGCCTTTGTGTGCAAGCTGTTCCAGGGCGGGGCGGAGAAGAACATGCTGGATACGCTCAAGCAGCGCTTCCGCGTGGTGCGCCACGCCAAGCCCCCGGCCAGCCGCAAGGACTCCAAGGAGATGTACGTGGTAGCCACCGGTTTCCGCCCCGCATAGTTGCGCCCTTGCCCCGCGCGCCGGGTCCGGTTATTGGGAACCGCCAAGGTCTTAAATTTGAAAGCGCGGCCATGGCATCCGACACTCCTTTCCAGCTGGATTTTTCCGATCGCATCGCGGATGCGCTTGCCTTCGACGACGTGCTGCTGGTTCCCGCCTATTCCCAGGTCCTGCCCAATGCGGTGAGCACCGCCACGCGGCTGACGCGCGAGATTTCGCTGAACATCCCGCTCATCTCCGCCGCCATGGACACGGTGACCGAGGCCGCGATGGCCATCGCCATGGCGCAGCAGGGCGGTATTGGCGTGATTCACAAGAATTTCACGATCGAGCAGCAGGCCGCCGAGGTCCGCCGGGTGAAGAAGTTCGAGAGCGGCATGGTGGTGAACCCGCTCACCATCTACCCGGACCAGACGCTCGCCGATGCCCGCGCGCTGATGCAGATCCACAACATCTCCGGCTTCCCGGTGGTGGAGCGCGACGGCAAGCTGGTCGGCATCCTCACCCACCGCGACGTGCGCTTCGCCACCGACCCCGGCGCCAAAATCTACGAGCTGATGACGCGCGAGAACCTTGCCGTGGTGAAGCCGGGCGTCTCGCCCGAGGAGGCGCGGGCGATCCTGCACAAGCGCCGGCTGGAGCGGCTGCTGGTGGTGGACGATAACTACCATTGCATCGGCCTGCTGACCGTGAAGGACATGGACAAGGCCGAGGCCCATCCGCTGGCCAACAAGGACGAGCTGGGCCGCCTGCGCGTGGCCGCCGCCACCGGCGTGGGCAATGACGGCGCCGAGCGTGCCGCCGCCCTGGTGGATGCCGGGGTGGACGTGGTGGTGGTGGACACCGCTCACGGCCATTCGGAAGGCGTGCTGCAGGCCGTCACCCGCATCAAGAAGGCCTCCAACAACGTGCAGATCATCGCCGGCAACGTCGCCACGCCCGATGGCGCGAAGGCGCTGATCGACGCTGGCGCCGACGCGGTGAAGATCGGCATCGGCCCGGGCTCCATCTGCACCACCCGCGTTGTGGCGGGTGTGGGCGTGCCGCAATTCACCGCCGTGATGGAAGCCGCCGCCGTCTGCCACGCGCGCGGCGTGCCGGCCATCGCCGATGGCGGTGTCCGCGCCTCGGGCGACATGGTGAAGGCGCTGGCGGCTGGCGCGGATGCGGTGATGGTCGGCTCAATGCTGGCCGGTACCGACGAGGCACCGGGCGAAGTGTTCCTTTACCAGGGGCGCAGCTACAAATCCTATCGCGGCATGGGCAGCCTGGGCGCCATGGCGCGCGGCTCGGCGGACCGCTATTTCCAGCAGGAGATCAAGGACAGTCTGAAGCTGGTGCCCGAGGGCATTGAGGGCCGTGTCGGCTACAAGGGGCCGATGTCCGCCGTGGTGCACCAGCTCGTCGGTGGCCTGAAGGCCGGCATGGGTTATACCGGCAGCGCCAATATCGAGGCGCTGCAAACCCAGTCGAAATTCCGCCGCATCACTGGCGCCGGGCTGCGCGAAAGCCATGTGCATGACGTCGCCATCACCCGCGAGGCGCCGAACTACCGCCAGGAGGGTTAAGGCCCAGGCCTTTAAAACAGTCCGCACCGTTACCAGATAGTTAGTCGGAGCGGGGCCATAACGTGGCTCTGCTTGTAACGATGTGCTGGTCTGGAAGGAAAAGGCCATGCGGATAAATATTTCTAATGTCGGTTTGGCGATGCTGCTGGTGGCAGGCCGCGGCCTGCTGCGTGACGATGAGGAGCCCTCTCGCCACAGCGCGGACGAGGAAAGCTGGCAGAGCGCTCCGGATTACCGGCGGCCGTCGCTATGGCGGCAGGAGCCTGAGCGCGACGAGAAGCCGCATTAGAGACGTGCCCTAGCCAACCGTGCCGCCGCCTTGTTAGCATCACGCCGCAATGACGCGGGGGCGTGATGGACGCGACGGATATGCAGGCGGCCCTTATGGTCCGTGGCTTGGCCAAATCCTTTGGCCGCAAGATTGTGGAAGGGTTGGACCTTCGCATCCGTCCAGGTGAATTCTACGCCCTGCTCGGCCCTAACGGTGCGGGCAAGACCACCACACTGCGCATGATCGCCGGGTTGATGCGCCCGGATGCCGGGAGCATCTCTGTGTATGGGCGCGATGTACTGGCGGACCCGCTCGGCGCCAAGACGCTCATGGCCTGGATCCCGGACGAGCCGCTGCTCTACGACCGGCTGAGCCCGCTCGAATATCTCGCCTTTGTCGCCGGGCTGTGGCGGGTGGATGCCGATCTCGCCAAATCCCGCGCCGAGGAGTTGCTGGACACGCTCGGCCTCTGGCCGCACCGCAATGAGCGCTGCGAGGGTTTCTCGCGGGGCATGAAGCAGAAGACCGTGCTGGCCGGGGCGTTGATCCACGACCCCAAATTCCTGCTGCTGGATGAGCCGCTCACCGGGCTGGACGCCGCCTCCGCCCGGCTGGTTAAGGATATCCTGCGAAAGCATGTTGAGGGTGGGGCCGCGATTATCCTCACCACCCATATCCTGGAGGTCGCCGAACGGCTGGCCAGCCGCATCGGTATCCTCTCCGGCGGCAGGCTGTTGGCCGAGGGCGATTTGCCAGGTTTGCGCGAGCAGGCCGGGATTTCCGGCTCTCTGGAGGATGTGTTCCTCCACCTCACCGCCGCCTGATGCTCTCCGTCCCTGGTTTCCTCTGGTTGTTGCGCCATGAGCTGATTGTGCTGTGGCGCGGCTCGATTCTGGTGCGTACGCATCGGCACGTGCTCATTCCGGTGATTGCGGTCGGCGTTATCTTCCAGGGCATCGCCCTGCTGCTGGCGGGGCAGATCGTCCGCCACCCGCTCCCCGCCGACGTGATGCTGCTGGCGGCGAACATCAACATCGTCTTCCTGTTCGCGCTGATGTTCTCCCGCGCGATGACGGCGAGCATCGACGTGATCTATGGCCGGGGCGACGCGGATTTCCTGCTCGCCTCGCCGATCCCGCCCGGCCGGGTGCTGGCGGTGCGGATGCTCGGCGTGGCGGTAAGCATCGTCGCGCCGTGGATGCTGCTGGGCGGGGTGCTGGCCAATGCGCTGGCGGTGTACGGGCAATCATGGGCACTGGCGGCGTACCCCATGCTGCTGGCCGAGGCGCTGATGGTCGCCGCACTGGCCTTTGCCACGGTCACGGCCCTATTGGGGCGCATCGGCCCCGCGGCGGCGCGGCGGGCGGGGCATACGCTCGCACTTGGCGTGGGCATCGGCATCTTTATCCTCGGCCAGATGTCGCGCTTCGTGCCGCCGGAAACCGTGGTCCGGTTCTGGCGCGCCATGCTGCCCGGCCCGGGCGGGGGCGGGCCAACCTTTCTCTTCGCGCGCGGGCTGCTGGGGCAGGGGGTGGATCTCGTCGCCAGCATCGCCCTCAGCCTGGCGGTGTTCGCGCTGGCGTGGCGGGTTCTGGCCAAGCCATTCGCCGAGGGCGCTATTACCGCCGCCGCCTACCGTCCGCCGGGACGCACCGGGGCGCAAGGCGGCAAGTTCGGCAATACCGCCTTCGCCGCGCTGTTCGCCAAGGATCTGCGGCTGCTAGCCCGCTTCCCCGGCCTCGTCTCGCAGGTGGTGTACCGCTCGCTCGCCTTGGTGCCGGTGGTGTTCATCCTGGCGGGCAAGTTCAACGCCTATGGCGGCATGGCGGTGGTGCCGCCGCTGCTGGTGTTCCTGGCCGGGCAGCTCGGGCTGTTCTTCATTTCGGTACTGCGTGGCACGGAGGATGCCCCTGAACTGACCGCCAGCGCCCCGGTGCCTGCTTATTTGCCCCCGCGCGCCGGCATCGCCGCCGCGGGATATGCCGCGCTGCTCATCCTGGCCCTGCCGGTGCTGGCCAGCATGGCCCGCGCGCCCGCCATGCTGGGGCCGTTGCTGGCGGGGCTGGCCGGGGTGCTGTTGTGCAACCTCACGCTCGGGCTGCTTCTGCCGATTCCGCTGGTGCGCGCCGAGTTCGGCAAGACGCAGACGGGCACGGTGCTCGGGCTGATCCTGGGCGTGAGCGTCAGCAGCTTGTGGTCGCTGGTTGTGTGGCTGATCGTGGCGCCCAACCCCTTCGCGTGGTTGGCGCCGCACGGTTAGCCGACGGGCACGTTATCCAGCAACCGCACCGCGCCAAGCTTGGCGGCGGCGATCAGCCGCGCCGGGGCCGCAAAGCCGGCCAGCGGCTCCAGCGTCTGCGCGTGCACCAGCGCCACGTAATCCGGCACCATCCCGGCCTGCGCCAGGGACTGCCTTGCGCGGTGCAGCGCGGCAGCCACTTCCTTGCCAGCGGCAATCTCCTGCGCCGTCCGCGTCAGCGCCGCGTAGAGCGCCGGGGCGGCCTTGCGCTCGGGCTCCGAGAGGTAGCGGTTGCGCGAGGAGAGGGCGAGGCCATCAGCCTCACGCACGATCGGCACCGGCACCACGCGCACCGGCAGCGCCAGGTCTTCCGCCATGCGGCTCACCACCTGCACCTGCTGCCAGTCCTTCTCGCCGAAATAGGCGGCCTCGGGGCGGACCTGCCCGAACAGCTTGGCCACCACCGTGGCCACGCCGGAGAAATGCCCGGGCCGGGAGGCACCTTCCCATTTCAGCGCCGGTCCGCCGACGGTAATCGTCGTGGCGCTGTTCGGCGGGTACATCGCATCCACGCCCGGCAGCCAGACCAGCGCGCAGCCAGCGGCTTCCAGCTTCTCCAGGTCGCCTTTCTCGTCGCGCGGATAGCGGGCGAAATCCTCTTTCGGCCCAAACTGCGTCGGGTTGACGAAGATGCTGGCCGCGACCGGCCGCCCGGCGGCCTTGGCCGTGGCGACAAGGGTGAGATGCCCCGCATGCAGCGCGCCCATGGTGGGCACGAAGCCGACCGGACCCAGCGCCTCGCGCGCGGCGTGCAATTCCTCGAGTGTTCTGGCGATCATCATTTGGCGCGGGTTTTGACCATTTTGCGCCCCCCGTCCAGCCCCTGGGCAAGGGCGCTGAGCGCGGCTAGAAAAGACACATGAGCGCACGTACCAAACCCTGGGTGAAGGCTGAGCAGACACTTGGGTTCCGTGCCGCCAGGCTTTCCATTCTTCTGGGCATGCTGCCCGTCCTGTTCGGCATCGCGCAGGCAGGCTGTGCTGCGGCATTGCTGGCGGGTGTTCTGCATCGCGGTCCCGGTGCGTGGATGTCGGTGCTTTATGCTGTTGGCTTCCTCGCCGCGGCGGGGGCGCGGGCTTATCTGCAGATGCAGGTGGAGCGGCAGAATTTCGAGCTGGGTGCCGCGGCAAGGCGCAGGCTGCGCGGCTCGGTGCTCGCGGCCCTGCTGGCCCAGGGGCCGGCTGGCCTGCGCGGGCGGCACTCGGCGGACCTCGCCGCCACGGCGGTGGACCGGGTGGAGGCGATGGACGGCTTCCACGCCCGCTGGATCCCCGCCACGGCGCTGGCGGTGCTTGGCCCCGCACTGGTTGGGCTGGCGGCGCTCTGGGTGGATTGGCGCTCCGGGCTGACCCTGCTGCTGGCCGGGCTGTTCGTGCCCTTCGCCATGGCGGTGGCGGGCATCGGCGCCGGGGTGGCGGCCAAGAAGCAGTTTTTGGCGATGACCCGGCTGCAGATCCGCTTCCTGGACCGGATTCGCGGCATCTCCACCATCGTGCTTGCGGGCCGTGCTGCTGATGAAGCCCGTGCCTTGGCGGCGGCCGCCAAGGAGTTGCGCCAGCGCACCATGCGGGTGCTGCGCGTCGCCTTCCTCTCCTCCACGGCGCTGGACCTTGCCGCTGCGGCGGCGCTGGTCATCATCGTGCTGCGTTTCGCCCCGGTACTGCATGGGCAGGCCAGGCTGGCGCCCACGGCGCTGTTCATGCTGCTGCTGGTGCCGGAATTCTTCGCGCCGCTGCGGGCCTTCTCCGCCGTGTATGCTGACCGCATGGCGGTGGAGGCGGTGGCGGATGATTTCGCCGCCCTGCCGGAAGCGCCCGCCCCGGTGCCGCCGGTGGAAATCCGTTCCGTCGCCGCCCATGGCGTGACGCTGGCGTTCGAGCACGTCACCTACTCCTGGGATGCCGCCCGCCCGGCGGTGGTGGAGAATCTGTCCTTCAAGGTGGGGCGCGGCGAGATGCTGCTGCTCACGGGCGCGTCCGGCGCGGGCAAGTCCACCATCATGGACCTCATCCTCGGCTTCCTCGCGCCGCAATCGGGCAAGGTCACCATCAACGGCGCGGAGATGGACACGCTCATCCCGGCGGCGCGGACCAAGATGCTGGGATGGATCGGCCAGCGCCCGGTGATCTTCGCGGGCACCATCGAGGAGAACATCCGCTTCGCCCGTCCCGCCGCGAGCGAGACCGAACTGGCCGACGCCATCCGCCACGCGCACCTCACGGAACTGATCACCAGCCTGCCGCAGGGGCTGAAGACGCCCATCGGCGAGGGCGGGTTCGGCGTGTCAGGCGGGCAGGCGCAGCGCATCGCCATCGCCCGCGCCTTCCTCAAGGACGCGCCGCTGCTGCTGCTCGATGAGCCCACCGCGCATCTCGACCCCGCCGTGGAGCGCGACGTGCTGGAGAGCCTGCAGCATCTCGCCGCCGGGCGCACCGTGGTGCTGGCCACGCATTCCACCATGGCCATGGATTTCGCCAAAACCATAGGCGCCAAGCGGCTGGATCTTGACGCGCTGCGTTACGCGAGCTGGCGGAGTGTGATGGCATGAGCCCGATGCGTCGTATCCTCTCTCTCTGGCTGCGCGATGCCGGTTGGTTGGCCCTGGCGCTGATGCTGTCCCTGGCGGCGCTGGCAGCAGGCGTGGCGCTGATGGGCTTCTCCGGGCGCTATATCGCGCTCGCCCTCGCGGGCACGGCAGTGCTGGTGCCGCTGGGGCTGCAATTCCTCGGCTCTGCCCGGGTGGTGCTGCGCTATCTGGAGCGGGTGATGTCGCACGAGGCGATCTTCCGCGCCTTGGCGGATCTGCGCGTTTGGCTGTTCCGGGGCTTGGCGGCGAGCGGGGCAGGCGGGCTCGGCTTCCGCCGCGCGGGCGACGCGCTGGCCCGGCTGGTGAACGATGTGGACGCTCTGGACGGGCTGTTCCTGCGCATCTTCGTGCCCGGCATGAGCGCGCTGATGCTGGCGCCGGTGCTGGCCTGGGTGTTGTGGCGCGAGCATGCGGCGGCGGAGCTGGTGCTGCTGCCCTTCCTCTACATCGCTTTCTGTCTGCCGGTGGTGGCGGCGCGGGCGGCGAGGGAGAACGCGGGCAAGGCGGGGCTGGCCATGTCCGGCTTGCGCTCGGCGGCGCTCGATGCCCTGCATGGCCTGCGTGAAGTGAAGATATTCGAGGCCGAAGGGCGGATGCTGGCGGCGGTGCAATCGCGCGAGGCGGCGCTGTTGTCGGCGCAGCGCGAGCTGGTGGCTAAGGGGAGCGCGCTCAACGCCCGCGCCTTCATCCTGGCCCAGGGCGGCATCCTGCTCGCCATCTTGCTCGGCTTCCTCGGCGCGCCCGTGGCGGCGATCATCGCCGTGATGGTGCTGACCACGGCGTTCGAGACCGTGCTCGGTCTGCCGCGCGCCGGGCTGCTCTACGGCCAGGCCAATGCCGCCGCCACGCGCGTGGTGCAGGCGGCGGAGGCCAAGCCCGCCGTGCCAGAGCCAGCGCAACCGGCGCCGATGCCCTCGCGCAATTCCATCGCCTTCGAGCATGTCAGCTTCCGCTACGCCGAGGACCGGCCCTTCGTGTTCGAGAACCTCTCGCTGCAAGTGCCGCAGGGGGCGCGCGTGGCGATTCTTGGCCCTTCAGGTGCTGGCAAATCCACCATCGCGGCGCTGCTGCTGAAGCTGGTTGCGCCGGTGAGCGGGCAGATCCGCCTGGGCGGCACCGACGTCTCGCTGCTGCCCTCCGAAGCGCTGCGCCACCGCATCGCCTATCTGGGGCAGACGACGCAGCTCTTCGCCGACACCATCCGCAACAACCTGCTGCTGGGCGACCCGGCGGCCGATGACGCGCGTCTATGGGCGGCGCTGGAAGCCGCGCAGGTGGCGGATGTGGTGGGCGCTTTGCCAGAGGGGCTGGATGCCTGGGTGGGCGAGGGCGGGGCGACGCTTTCAGGCGGCCAGGGGCGGCGTCTGGCGCTGGCCCGCACGCTGCTGATGGACGCGCCGATCCTGGTGCTGGACGAACCCTGCGCCGGGCTGGATTCGGCCACCGAGCAGGAATTCTTCAAGGTGCTGAACAATGTGACGGAAGGCCGCACTGTATTGCTGATCCTGCACCGGCTTACCGGGGTGGAGCAGCTCGACCGCATTTGGCGGCTGACCGGCGGGGCGCTGATCTCCGCGGCGGGGTAACGCCAAGCATCGTTTTTTCTTGAAGCGGCTCTGAAAATTCCTATAATGTCTGTTTGCCGGGATGCCTCGAAGAGGGTTCCGGTACTCCATCCGCCTGCCTGCGTGGGGGCGAAAGGGGTTGTTTCCGAAACTGTGAAAATACCTTGCTTTTTAGGAGGTTACATCATGACCTATGATTTTGCGCCGCTGTTCCGCACCGCCATCGGTTTCGACCGTCTGGCCCGGCTCGTGGACACCCTGCCGCAGGACGCGGCTGGCTATCCGCCCTATAATATCGAGAAGACCGGCGAGGACACTTATCGTGTCACCCTCGCCGTGGCCGGGTTCTCGGCCGACGACATCGAGCTGACGGTGAAGGACAATGCCCTGCTGGTTTCCGGCAAAGTGACCGAGGAGCGGAAGGGCGAATTTTTGCATCATGGCATTGCCGCGCGGGCCTTCTCGCGCCGTTTTGTGCTTGCCGACCATATGGTGGTGGAAGGTGCCGAGTTGAGCAACGGCCTGCTCCACATCGCCCTCCGCCGCGAGGTGCCGGAAAGCGCCAAGCCGCGCCGCATCGCCATCAACACGCTGACGGCAACAAAGCAGCTGCCGCAGGCGGCGTAAATAACGGGAAGGGGGCGGCAACGCCCCCTTTTCTTATGGCGCCTTGATCAGATCCGTGCCGATGAACGTGGGAATCACCAGTAGCACGTCGCCCTGGTGCATCACGGTCAGCGCCGGGCCAGGAACAAAACTCTTGAAATCGCCTGCGAATTTTGCCGCCGTGGCGCTGGTGCTGCCGGGCATGGCGATGACCAGCACGGTTTTGCCGAGCAACGACGAGGGCGGGGCGGAGAACGCGAATTGGTGCGGCTCGACGCCGAACACCGTGACCGGCAAATTCTCATCACGCAGCGCGTAGCCGATTTTGCCGGCATCGAACCATTTCTGCGTCGCGATGGCATCAATCCCGGGCGGGATTTGCGTCGCGATGGAATCCCAGTCCACGGCCTGCAGCAGCGGCGATTTGCCGGGGGCGAACGCTCGGTCGAGATTGGGGATGAAGCCGAGCGATAGTTCGGCGGCGAGGAACAGCGCGGTCGTGCCCAGCAGTCCGGCGGAGATGAGCGCCACGGTATCGCGCAGCCTGGGGCGGAAATCCTGCGCCCAGTTGCCCAGCAGCGGGAACAGCATGAGGTAGCCGGGTGTCGCCCAGTGGTAGAGGATGCGCGTGGAAGACCACAGCCCCACCACGGCGAACAGCACCACAGGGATGACCGCGGCCCAGGCCAGCAACCAGCCGCGCCGCTCGGCCGGGCCTCGCCAGAACGCTCCCAGCATCAATGCCACCATCGGCAGCCACAGCCAGGGCAGCAGGTACAGCGCCTCGCCACCCCAGATGCTGAGCGGCATCAAGGGGCGCAGCCGCAGCCCCGTGGCGCGCCCGCCCTGGTAGTGGAAGCTCGCCCAGCCATGCGTGGCGTTCCAGTACAGCACCGGGGTGAACATCAGCACGGCCAGCGCCACGGCCAGCCAGGGGCCGGGGCGGCGCAGCTCCCGCCGGGCGGACCTGTCAGTCAGCACCGCCAGCGCCGCGCCCGCCAGCACCATGGCGGCGTTGTATTTGGAGAGCATGGCGAGCCCGGCGAACACGCCCGCCGCCAGCCACCAGCGCGGCTCCGGTTTGCCGTCCGGCAGGCCCAGCGCGCGGATCAGCGCGTAGAGAAAGGTCAGAAGTGCCGCGTCCAGGGGGGCGTCGGGCAGCACCCAGCAACCGACGGCCAGCGAGAACACCGGCGAGATGGAATACGCCGCCACCGCCCAGAACGCCGCCCGCGCCCTATAGAGCCGCGCCGTGATGGCGTAGATGAGCCAGGAGGACAGCGCCGAGAGCGCGACGAAGGGCAGGCGCACCACAATCGGCGCGGCGCTGCCGGTGAGCCACCGCGCGGCCAGCTCCAGCCACCAGGAGGCCAGCGGATGGTCGAAATACGAAGCGTCGAAGCTATGCGACGCCGCGACCATATAGCTTTCATCCATGCCCAGCCCGGTGAACCCGGCGAACACCAGCCGGAACCCAAGCGCGATCAGAACAACCCAGAATGCCGCATTCATGCGGCGTGCATGGCCCGCCGCGCTGGCAACTTCAAGAGCCGGAGAACCAGTTGTAGCCCTGATCTTCCCAGTATCCGCCGGGGTAAACATTGGTTACCGCCAGCTGCACGATATGCTTGGGGTTCTTGAAGCCGAGCTTGGTGGGGATGCGCAGCCGCACCGGCGCGCCGAAAGGCGGCGTGAGCGGCTGCCCGAGGAATTGCAGCGCCAGGATTGTCTGCGGATGCAGGGCGGAGGGCATGTCGATGGAGGAATAATACCCGTCGGCGCAGCGGAAGGAGACATAGCGGCAGGTGGTGTCCGCGCCCACGCGGCGCAGGAACTGCCCGAGCGGCACGCCTGCCCATTGGCTGATGACGCGCCAGCCCTCCACGCAGGTGAGCCTGGTGATCTGCTCCTCCTGCGGCAGGGCGTTGAGCTGCGCCAGGGTCCAGGGGGATTTGTCCGAAATCTGCCCGCCCAGCTCCAGCTTGTAGGTGGCGGGGTCAACCACCGGCACCTGGGAGATGTCGTAATACGCGTTGAAGCGCGGCGGGCGGGTGATCTGGTCCGGCCGGAAGGTGGGTGCGAGCGTATGCGGGTTGAACAATGCCGCCTGCACGCGGTCGTTCCAGGCGGACATCATGTGCAGGAAATCATCCGCGAGGTCCGGGTGCTGCGGGTCCTCGTAGTTGCAGGCGTCCAGCGGCGAGATCAGACCCAGCGCCATGGCGCGCTGCAGCAGCTTGCGGCGGCTGGTCATGGCTGGCGCCCTCCGGTGATCATGGGCGGCAGCGCTTTCGGCACCATGGCGACGAGCAGGAGATGCACGGCGAAAAACGCCACGATGGCGCTCATGGCGAAGAAATGCACGTAGCGCGCGGCGAAATACCCGCCACAGAGATTGCAGAAGAACCAGAGCTGCACCGGCTTCCAGATGGCCAGCCCGGAGACGACCGCCGCTAGCCCGGCCAGCAGCACGCCAGCGTAGAGCAGTTTCTGCACCGCGTTATAGATGCCGGTTTCGTGTTTCAGCCGGAAGGTGAGCGCGGCGGTGAAATCCCGCCACACCTCGCGCGGGCGGATGGGCAGCAGCTTACGGTAATGCCCGGAGGCGAGGCTCCACACCACATAGGCGATGCCATTGCTCACCAGCAGCCACATGAAGGCGAGATGCCAGGCGATGGCCGCACCTAGCCATTGCCCGATGGTTATGGTGCGCGGGAAGGTGAAATCGAATAGCGGTGAGGCGTTGTAGATCTGCCAGCCGCTGCCGATCATCACGATGATCGCCAGGGCGTTGAGCCAATGCATCACCCGCAAGGGAAGGGGGTGGATTACCCGTTTCGCATTATCGCGCATGTCTCATCCCAAAACATCCGGCGCTTTTTGCCGTTTTGTTTGCTGGCGGGGCCGGATTATTCCGGGGGAGACAAGCAGGAGTTTCAGCAAATGTCACGAAATTTCCGCGCCGCCGGGCGCGGGTGTTTTCGTGACTCTGGCCTACTCCGCCATCGCGGAGGCTTCGGAGCGCGTTGCGCCCACGCGCCCAGCCAGCGATGCCGCCATGAACGGATCCAGCGCGCCATCCAGCACCGCAGCGGGGTTGCCGCTCTCGTAGCCGGTGCGCAGATCCTTCACCAACTGGTACGGCGCCAGCACGTAGGAGCGGATCTGGTGGCCCCAGCCGATCTCGGTTTTCGCCGCTTCCGTCGCGGCGGAGGCGGCTTCGCGCTTCTGCAACTCCGCCTCGTACATCCGGGCCTTCAGCATGTTCATCGCGGTGGCGCGGTTGCGGTGCTGGGAGCGGTCCGTCTGGCAGGCCACGATGATGCCGGTTGGCACGTGGGTGATGCGGATGGCGGATTCGGTCTTGTTCACATGCTGGCCACCGGCACCGGAGGCGCGGAACGTGTCCACCTTCAGGTCGGCGGGGTTGATCTCGATCTCGATGCTGTCATCGACCACCGGATACACCCACACGGAGGCGAAGCTCGTCTGGCGCCGGGCATTGGCATCGAACGGCGAGATGCGCACGAGGCGATGCACGCCCGCCTCGGTCTTCAGCCAGCCATAGGCGTTGGGGCCGGTGATCTGCAGGGTCATCGACTTGATGCCCGCCTGCTCGCCCTCGGATTCGTCAAGGACTTCCACCTTGAAGCCCTTGCGCTCGGCCCAGCGCATATACATGCGCGCCAGCATCTGCGCCCAGTCCTGCGCCTCGGTGCCGCCAGCGCCGGCGTTGATTTCCATGAACGCGTCGCGGCTATCGGCCTCGCCGGAGAGCAGGGATTCGATTTCCTTCTGCTTTACGCCTTCGGCCAGGCGCTCCAGTGTGGCGATACCGTCGCGCACCATCGCCTCGTCGCCCTCGGCTTCCGCGAGTTCGATCAGCTCCAGCGTATCCTTGGTTTCGGCTTCGATGGCGCACACCCCCTCGACCATGGAGGCGATACGGTTGCGCTCGCGCATCACGGCCTGCGCGGCCTCGGCGTCATTCCAAAGATTTGGGTCCTCGGCGCGGTGGTTCAGCTCTTCGAGCTTGATGACAGCGGCATCCCAGTCAAAGATGCCTCCTCAGCAGGGAGACCGAGCGGCCTATCTGCTCATTCAGTTGGTCGGATTCAGCGGACATGGCGCCCGATATAGGGTGTGCCGTCCGGAAAGAACAGGGGGCATGTGCATGTCATGCCGCCCGTTGGGGTCAGATCAGGTAGGGCAACACCCGCGGCGGGTTGGGCGGGCGCCAGCTTCGGGCAAGCGAGATCCGCTCCAGCCCGGCCACCAGATCCTCGCCGTCGTAATTATACTCGCCGGGGCGCACGGTCTGGCCCACGCGGAAGCACTGGATCCGGCCGCCACGCGTGCGGAGTTGCAGGGCGAATTTGCACACCCACAGATCATCCGCGCCGCGCCGGAAATGAGTGATCAGGTTGTCGTCCATGTTTGCACCCTGTGTTATCCAGTGTGCTATAAAAATATAAGACAGATAGAGAAAGTCAAGTTAAAACGGGGATATAAAAATTGCGGATGGAGCATAGCCCCATCCGCGTTAAATACATGTATAAAATCAATATGTTAGTACAGGCCGCCGAGTGAGTTGTCGATATTGGACGGCTGTGCAGGCGTGCCGGGCTGGCCAGGGCCCGTGGTGCCGGGGGCGGCGGGCGTGCCGCTGGAGCCGCCATTATCCGCCCCGCCGAGCAGTGCGTTCTGCGACTGGGCGCCCGGCGTCTGACCCGGCTTGAAGGCTTCCGTCACCATGGTGCCGTCCGGTTCGGCCGCCTGCTGCGCAGTCATCCCCTGGGGTGCTGCGAAGTCCAGGTTCGGCTGGCCGGCCAGCGCCACCTTCATGTACTCGTTCCAGATCGGGCCGCAGACATTGCCGCCGGTCTGGTCCTTGCCCAGGCTGGCGGGGGTGTCGAAGCCGATCCAGCAACCCGTCACGATGCCCGGCGTGAAGCCGATGAACCAGGCGTCGTTGAAGTTGTTGGTGGTGCCGGTCTTGCCCGCCACCGGCTGGGAGATGCCCACGATAGCCGGGGCGCCGGTGCCGCGCAGCACCACGCCCTTCATCATGGTGATCATCTGGTACGCAGAATCCGGGTCCGCCACCTGCTGGCCTGAGAGGTTGAGCTGCGGCATCTGGCCGGGGTCGGCATTATTGACGCAGTTATCGCAGACCTGGCTGGGGGACTGGTACAGCACCGTGCCGTCCGGGTTGGTCACGCTGTCGATCAGGCTCGGCGTCACCTGCCGGCCGTACTGGTCCAGCGCGGCATAGGCGGTGGCCATCTTCCACAGTGTTGTGTCGATGGCGCCGATGGCCGAGGGGTAATAGGGCGGCATCTGGTCCACGATGCCGAAATTCTGGAACGTCGTGGCGACGTTCTTCAGTCCGACCTGCCGCGCCAGATGCAGCGTGGCGAGATTGAGTGAGTTCCTCCAGCGCGTGGAAGATAGGCACCGGCCCCTGGAAGGTGTCCTCGTAATTGCCCGGGCGGTACACGCTACCGTCAGGCAGCGTCTGCACGAAGGGCGCGTCCAGCACCGGCGCGTCGGGCTGCACGCCCTGTTCCATGGCGGTGAGATAGACCAACGGCTTCACGGAAGAGCCGGGCTGGCGCTGCGCCTGCGTCACGCGGTTGAAGGAGCTGATGTCATGGCTCCAGCCGCCGACCATGGCGAGCACGCGGCCCGTGGTCGGGTCTATGGAGACCAGCGCGCCCTGGATGTTCGGGATCTGCTCCAGGGAGAGCTTGGCCTCGCCCGAGACCATGACGATGTCACCCTGGTGCAGCACGTCAGACACGGAGGAGGGGCGCGGCCCCAGCCCGCCGTTCACCTGCGGGCGCGCCCAGCGCATATCGGCGAGCGGCAGCTCGCCGGTCTGCGGGTTGCCGGAAGCGGGGTCGATGGACCCGATCTTCGCGCTCGGCCCGCCGGCCTCGAGCACGATGCCGAGTCGCCAGCTTTGCCGCATGCCCGGCGGGTTGGCCTGCTTGGCAAGGTCCTTCTGCCAGTTCGTGGCCAGGTCCGGGTCGGCCACATGCGCCACAAGGCCGTGCCATCCGGCGTAATTACGGTCGTACTGCTCCAGACCATCACGCACCGCGTCGGTCGCAGCCTGCTGCAGCCTCGGGTCCAGGCTGGTATGCACGACAAGGCCGCCTGTGTTCACCGCGTCCGCGCCGAATTTCTGGACCAGCTGCGCCTTCACCGCGTCGGCGAAATAACCGCCATTCACCACGCCCTGGGTGGCTGCGGCCGCGCGCGGCAGCAGCGGTTCGGCGGTAGCGGCATCGGCCTGCGCCTGGGTAATGGCGCCATCGTCCAGCATGCGGCTGATGATGAAATTGCGCCGCGCCAGACTGTCAGCCGGGTGCAGGAAGGGGTCGTAATTGGTCGGCGCCTTGGGCAGGGCCGCGAGGGTCGCCGCCTGGGCGATGTCGAGCTGGCTCAGCGGCTTGTCGAAATACGTCATGGCCGCGGCGGCGATGCCGAAGGAGTTGTGCCCGAGATCGACCTCGTTGAGGTACAGGGTCAGCACCTGCTGCTTGCTCATCGCCTGGGAGACGCGCATGGCCAGCAGCGCCTCTTTCACCTTCGTGCCGAAGGTGATGTGGTTGTCCAGCAGCATGTTCTTCACCACCTGCTGGGTGATGGTGGAGGCGCCGATGGGCCGCCGGCCGGAGCCGATCAGGGTGATATCGGTGATCGCGGCGCGCAGCATGGCGGCCGGGTTCACGCCTGGCTCGACCCAGAACAGCTTATCCTCGGCCGAGATGAAGGCCTGGCTCACCATCGGCGGGATCTGGTCGTAGGTCACATAAACGCTGTGCTGGCTGCCAAGCTCGGAGACCAGCTGAAAATCGCTGGCAAAGACGCGGCTCTCCAAGGGCGGCTTGTAGGTCTTCAGGCTGTCGATGCTGGGCAGCCCGGCGGAAAAGGCCAGAAAAGCGACGACGCCGCCGATCAGCGCGAGGACGATGCCAAGGAAGACCACCCGGTACAGCCCGGAGACGAGAAAGCTGAGCACCGTGCCGAGCAGGCTGTGCTTGCGCGGGCCGCGAGGCGGCCGTGGCGCACGGGGCTGGTGGGCAGGTTCGCGGCGGGGAGGGGCCAGACGATCGCCGGCGGAAAAGGGGTCTCTCGGGTCGGACATGATTGGGCTATTAGCACCGGGCTTTCATGGCTGCGAGGATGCGGGGAATAAAAATGCCGCAATCCGCCTCAACCGGCGAGGCGGCGCCCCGCGTAATCGGCGAAGTACTGGTCGATCGCCTGGGTCAGGCGATCCGTCATCAGCTTGCGCTGCTTGGGGTCACGCAGGCGCTGTTCGTCAAGCTTGTTGGTCAGGCAGCCCATCTCCAGCAGCGTGGCCGGGGTGGATGGATCGCGCAGCACGGCAAAATTGGCGCTGCGATGCGGGTCGGGCAGCAGCGGCACGATGCCGTTGAAGTTGTCCTGTATGTCCTGCGCCAGGCTTTGCGAGCCGATCTTGGTGGCGCGCGTCTCCAGGCTGGCGAGGATGTTGGCCACTTGCGGCGATACTCCGGTGATCTGCCCGGGCTCGCTGTCGCTGTTGTTTTCGTCGTTGGCGATGCTGGCGGCCAGCGTATCCGAGGCATTGTCCGACAGCGTGAACACCGAGGCGCCGCGCATGTCCGGGTCGGGCAGATGGTCACAATGCAGGGCCAGGAACAGGCTGGCCTTGGTCTTCACGGCCGCCGCCACGCGGCCTTCCAGGGTTACGAACACGTCCTTCGAGCGGGTCATGGCCACGCGGTAGCGGCCGGTCCTCAGCAAGGCGCGGCGGAGATCGAGCCCGGTTGCAAGGGTGATATGCTTCTCGAACTCGCCGTCAGGGGCGATGGCACCCGGGTCGTGCCCGCCATGGCCGGGGTCGAGCATGATCAGCGGCTTTGCCGGCAGAACCGCGCAGGCGCGGCGCGGCGCGGTCATTCCCGCGGCGATTCCGCCGAGCGCGAGCGCCATAAAGCCACGACGAGTCGAGTCACATTTCACGCACATGTGCAATAATTATCATAGGACATTCGGTATTGGCTAGGACTTATTGATTCTCCTTGAAAGTGCGCCCTGTGACGATTCCGTGGCAGTTAATTTGCCAGGGCATCTTGCGGAACCCGTACAGGTTCGGCTATAGGCTCGCCGCATCGGAGTGTAGCTCAGCCTGGTTAGAGTACTGTGTTCGGAACGCAGGGGCCGGAGGTTCGAATCCTCTCACTCCGACCATCTTTTTTCCCGAAAAATCAGAGTTTTGTGATGGAACGGGGCGCCGTTGCGCTTGGCGCGGCGCTGCCCTATCCCATCTGCCAGCATGGTGCCGCCGCGCTGGGGAGACCTGAATGAACGGGACAATCGCCGGGGATGTCGCCCGCGCACGCAACGCCGTCATCGCCGCCTATCTCGGCTGGACGCTGGATGCCTTTGACTTCTTCATCCTGATCTTCACCTTCGACGACGTGGCCAAGTCCTTCGGCGTGTCGTTCACATCCATCACTTTCGCGATCACCCTGACATTGGCGACTCGCGCGGCCGGCGCCTTCATCTTTGGCCGTCTGGCCGACCGCTATGGCCGCAAACCGGTGCTGATGCTGGTTGTCCTGCTCTACTCATTCTTCGAGGCGGCGAGCGGCTTCGCCTGGTCCTTCACCTCCTTCCTGGTCATTCGCGCGCTGTTCGGCATCGCCATGGGCGGGGAGTGGGGTGTCGGCTCATCCCTGGCCATGGAGACGATTCCCGTGCGCTGGCGCGGCTGGGTCTCCGGCGTGCTGCAGGCGGGCTACCCTTCGGGCTATTTCCTCGCCACCCTGCTGTTCGGGTTCGCCTATCATTACCTCGGCTGGCGGGGCATGTTCTTCGCCGGTGCGGCGCCGGCGTTGCTGGTTTTCTTCATCAACGGGCAGGTCGAGGAAAGCCCGGCCTTCACGACCCTGCACAAGGGGACGCAAGTTTCCGCCTGGCACCTTCTGGCCAAGAATTTCAAGCTGGTGGTTTTCGCCGTCCTGATGATGACGGCGTTCAATTTCTTCTCGCACGGCACGCAGGACATCTATCCCAAGCTGTTCCTCGGCCAGCAACTGCAATTCACCCGCGCGCAGATCACCAATATCAGCCTGCTGTATAATGTGGGGGCGGTGCTGGGCGGCATTCTGTTCGGCCTGCTCAGCCAGCGAATCGGCCGGCGTTATTCCATCATTGCCGCCTGCGTGCTCTCCCTGCTGGTTCTGTATTTCTGGGCGCATACCGGCACACCGGTGCAAATCGGCATTGCCGCTTTCTTCATGCAGGTGGCCGTGCAAGGGGCATGGGGCGTCGTGCCCGTGCATCTCAACGAGCTTTCCCCGGCGGAAATCCGCGGCACGTTTCCGGGTTTCGTGTACCAGCTTGGCAATTTCATCGCCTCGGTCAACGCGCCGCTGCAGGTTGCCATCGCCGCGCGGCATGGCGGCGATTACGGCTACGCGCTCACGCTGACGGCGGGATGTGTCGCGGTAATCCTGATGTTGCTGATGATCTTCGGTCCCGAGGCGCGCAATGTCTCGATGACTGCGCGCAGCGAGCTCTAACCGTATGCCGTTGCGGGGCTGGCTGGAGCAAGGGAGCGGTGCGCAAGGCTGGTGGCGCGGCCCGGGAGGGGTGCGCGCCGGCTGGCGGGTGGCGATGTTCCTTGTGCTGCTTGCCGGCTCCGTCTTCGGTTTGGCACTGCTGGCCGCGCTGCTGCCGCTGCCGCGCTTCCACCCTGGCGCGGCGCTGACGCCGGGTTTTCTTGCCGTGAACGAGGCGCTGCTGCTGCTCCCGGTCCTGCTGGCCAGCCTGGTCATGGTCCGGCTGGAAGGGCGCAGCCTCGCGTCTTGCGGTCTGGTGGATAAGCGCCGCCTGGCCCGCTGCGCCACGGGCTTTGCCGGCGGGGTGGCGGTGCTCGGCGCGCTCATCCTGTTGCTTGTTCTCTTTGGCCATGCTCGGGCGGGGTGGGGCGGGCTGTCTGTGGCTGAAATCCTGGAATATGCTCTGGTCTGGGCGGGCTCCAGCCTGCTCATCGGCTTTGCCGAGGAGTTCGCCTTCCGCGGCTACTTGCTACAGACACTAACCCGGGGCTGCGGCTTCTGGCGCGCGCTCATTCTCACCAGCCTCGTCTTCGGCGCCTTGCATTACAGCGATAGCGGGGAAGGGCTCTGCGGCGTGCTCAACGCGGCATTGGCAGGTGCGGTGTTCGCCCTGGGCCTCCGGCGCACCGGCTCGCTGTGGTGGAGCATCGGCTTTCATGGAGGCTGGGATTACGCGGAAAACTTTATCTTCGGCGCGCATGACAGCGGCCAAGCTTGCGCCTTTACCCTGCTGCAACTCGTACCCGCCGGCAGCCCCTTGCTTTCGGGCGGCGCCACCGGGCCGGAGGGCAGCGTCCTTGGCACGGCCGTCCTGGCCGTCACGGGGCTTGCCGTCTGGGCCTGGCCCCGGAAACCCCCGGTTAGTCCATGTCAGCCGCGCGACCTTTGATATGGATCAACGGCGATATAGTTGTTAGACACGCGGCATGACGTCTCTGAACAAGATCACGGATTTCCGGCGCCCGGTAGCCATCAATCTGGCCACCCGCACGACAGCCTCGAGTTGTGATGATTGCGGCGCCCGCCACCATGGGCTCTGCGACGCGCTCTCCAATGCCGAGGTGAGCTTCCTGGCCCGTGCGGCGCAGCACATCTCGCTGCAGGCCAACACCGTGTTCATCGAGGAAGGCGAGCCCTCGCTCTATTTCTACAACGTCAATTCCGGCAATGTGCGGTTGTTCAAGAGCCTGCCCGACGGCCGCCGCCAGATCACGGGTTTCGCCGGACCGGGGCATTTTCTCGGCCTCGCCGCGACCAGCAAGAACATGTTCTCGGCCGAGACGATGGAGCCGGTGAAGCTCTGCCGCTTCACCCGCAGCGCCATGGCTTCGGTGTTCGAGGAGTTTCCGGTGCTTGAGCGCAAGCTGCTCGACGTGGCGATGCACGAGCTGGTGCTTTCCCAGCAGCAGATGCTGTTGCTCGGGCGCAAGACGGCGATCGAGCGCATCGCCAGCTTCCTGCTCTCCTGGGCGGAGCGGCTGGATATCTGCGCCTCCGGCATGCTGCCGAAGCCGAACGTGTCCATGCCGCTGCCGCTCTCGCGCACGGATCTGGCCGATTATCTCGGCCTGACGATCGAGACCGTCTCCCGCTCGCTCTCCCAGCTCAAGCGCGACGGGCTGATCGAGATTCCCAACATCCACGAGATCATTCTGCTCCGTCCCCAGGCACTCTCCGACATCGCTGAAGCCGCCGTTTGACCTGCGTCAAGGTGCATGTGGCGTTTTAGCGCGAGGAAACATTCATAGTTTCCAAGGAGGATGCCATGAAAGTCTCGGAGCTGATGAGTCGCAACACCATCTCCGTGCTGCCCAGCACCACGGTCGCGGATGCCGCCCGCATCATGCTGGCGAATCGCGTCAGCGGTCTGCCGGTGGTGGATGAAAAGGGCGCGCTGGTCGGCATCGTCACCGAGGGTGACCTGATGCGCCGTGCCGAAATCGGCACCGATGGCAAGCAGGCGGGCTGGCTCAAATCCCTGCTCATGCCGGCTTCCGTCGCTTCCGACTACGTGACCACCCATGCCCGCCATGTCAGCGGGGTGATGACGCACAGCCCCGTGTTCGTGACGCCGGATACGCCGCTTGACGAGGTGGCGCAGCTGATGCTCCGCAAGCACATCAAGCGCCTGCCGGTGCTGCAGGATAGCCAGCTCGTGGGCGTAATCAGCCGCGCCGACCTGCTGCGCGTGCTGGCGCGCAAACTGATCGAAACCCCGCAGGAATGCACCGACGAATCGATCAGCGCCTATATCAAGGCCGAACTGGAGAAGGCCCGTTGGGCGCCGAAATCTGGCCTGCGCGTGGCCGTGCAGGACAAAATGGTGACGCTGGACGGCACGATTTTCTCCGACGAGGAGCGCCAGGCGGTAATCGTGATCGCCGAGAACGCGCCGGGCGTGAGGGAGGTGAAGGACAACCTCATCTTCGTCGATCCCGGCTCGGGCCTCGCCTTTCCGCCTGGGGACTAGCGCCCCATGCCCTTGCCCCCGGCGCTAGGCGTGTTGGGAGGTTGGCTCCTCTCGTGCTGACCTCCGTTTATGCCGACAAGCACTTTGCCGACATGGTGTTCATCTCGCTCGGCCTGCTGGTGGTGTATCTCATCTACCTGCAGGCGATGGACAAGAACCTGACGCAATAGGCGGCGCTTATTCCGCTGCCGCCCGCAGGGCCGTCCCGGCGCCTAGCGGCGCCAGCGGCAGTGCGGCCATCAGCATTGCCGCCAGCATATATAAAGGTGCGGCCGGATGCGCCGAGGTCACCGCCGCGGCGCCGAAGATCAGCGCCGGGATGACCAGCGGCAGGGTGATGAGCGGCATCAGCACGGCGGCCCGGCGGGCGCCGAGGCTCACCGCCGCCGCCAGCGTGCCGAGCAGGGACAGGATCATCGTGCCCGGCATCAGGCTTAGCAGCAGCAGCGGGATTTTCGCCTCGGGCATGCGCAGCATCACCGCCAGAGGTGCTGCGATGACCAGCAGTGGCAGCCCGGTGGTGAGCCAATGCACGACCGTCTTGGCAAAGGCGACCTCATAGGCTGGCAGGCCGGAGAGCAGCAGCAGATCCAGCGTGCCATCTTCGAAGTCAGCCCCGAACAGCCGGTCCAGCGGCAGCAGCGCCGCCAGCAGGGCGCAGACCCACACCACTCCGGCGGCGATGCCGGCCAGCACGGCGGGCGAGGGGCCTACGGCGAAGGCGAACAGCGTGCCCGCTATAACGAAGAAGAGCAGTGCGGCCACGGTATCCGCGCCGTGGCGGAGAGAGAGCTTCAGCTCGCGGGAGATGAGCGCGATCATAGTTCCAGCGCCTGCATGTCCGGGAGGTTGAGCGGGGTATGGGTGCTGGCGATGATCATGCCCCCCGCCGCCCGGTGCGCGGTGCAAATGGCGGCGAATTGCTCCACCGAGGCCGCGTCCAGCCCGGTGGTCGGCTCGTCCAGCAGCCAGAGCTTGCGCCCCGAGGCCACAACGCGGGCAATGGCCAGGCGCCGCTTCTGCCCGGCGGAGAGGAAGCGGGCGGGCAGGGCGGAAAAACGCTCCAGCCCCACCGGCTTCAGCGCCTCCGCCGGCACATGCTCGGCCACGGTCAGGGCCGGCTTCACCGCGTCCAGATGCCCCAGCCAGGCGATGCGCGCGGCATGCGCCGGCAGGTCCTGCAGCGCCGGGGCGCCATCCCATAGCACCGTGCCGGCCGCCAGCGGGGTCAGCCCGGCCAGGGCACGCAGCAGGGTGGATTTGCCTGCGCCATTCCTGCCACGCAGCAGGAGCATGCCTCCCTCGCTCAGGGTGAAGCCTATGCCCTGTAACACTAGCCTTTCCCCGCGGAAAACCGAGAGTTTTTGAACTGTAAGCAGGTGTAAAATTCCTTTTTGCGGAATGGACGGGGCGCTGCGGCTATGGTTTAAGCCGTGCCAAATCACAAGCGGCAACAGCAGAAAGGTTTTTGCCTATGACAGCCATCGGGCACGATAGCCTCAAAACCCAGCAAACTCTGACCGTGGACGGCAAGGAGTACGAGTACTTCTCGCTCGCCGAGGCGCGCGAAGCTGGGCGATATCTCCCGGCTGCCGGTGACCCTGAAGGTCCTGCTGGAGAACGTGCTGCGCTTCGAGGACGGCGGCAGCTACACCGTGGACGACGCCAAGGCGATCGCCGGCTGGCTGGACGACGGCGCACTCCGACAAGGAAGTGCCGTTCAAGCCCGCCCGCATCCTGATGCAGGACTTCACCGGCGTGCCCGGCGGTGGTCGACCTCGCCGCCATGCGCGACGGCATCATGCGGCTGGGCGGCAACCCGCAGAAGGTCAACCCGCTGGTGCCGGTCGACCTGGTGATCGACCACTCGGTGAGGTCGACGTCTTCGCGCCGTCCGCGACGCGCTGGCAGAAGAACGTCGAGATCGAGTTCGAGCGCAACGGCGAGCGCTACACGCTTCCTGCGCTGGGGCCAGGACGCGTTCGACAACTTCCGCGTCGTGCCGCCCGGCACCGGCATCTGCCACCAGGTGAACCTGGAATACCTCGGCCAGGTGCGTCTGGACCTCCGAGAACGACGGCACGACCTTCGCCTATCCCGACACGCTGTACGGCACCGACAGCCACACCACGATGGTGAACGGCCTGGGCGTGCTGGGCTGGGGCGTGGGCGGCATCGAGGCCGAGGCCGCGATGCTCGGCCAGCCGATCGCCATGCTGATCCCCGACGTGATCGGCTTCCGCCTGACCGGCAAGCTGCCCGAGGGCGCGACCGCCACCGACCTGGTGCTGACCGTGACGCAGATGCTGCGCGCGCAAGGGCGTGGTCGGCAAGTTCGTCGAGTTCTTCGGCGCCGGGCCTGGACGAGCTGCGCGCTCGCCGACCGCGCCACCATCGGCAACATGGCGCCGGAATACGGCGCGACCTGCGGCTTCTTCCCGGTCGACAAGGTGGCGCTGGACTACCTGCGCCTGACCGGCCGCGACGAGCACCGCATCGCGCTGGTCGAGGCCTATCTGCCAAGGCGCAGGGCATGTTCCGCGACGCCGGGCACGCCGGACCCGGTGTTCACCGACACGCTGGAGCTCGACCTGTCCACCGTGCAGCCCTCGCCTGGCCGGGCCGAAGCGGCCGCAGGACCGCGTGCTGCTGAAGGACGCCGCGTCCGCGTTCAAGGCCGAGCTGACCAAGGGCCTGGGCGTGCCCGGCCAACGACGTCGGCACCACGGTGACGGTGGCGGGCAAGAACTACGAGATCACCCATGGCGACGTGGTGATCGCCGCCATCACCTCCTGCACCAACACCTCCAACCCGTCCGTGCTGGTCGCCGCCGGGCTGGTGGCGCGCAAGGCGCGCGCGCAAGGGCCTGACGCCGAAGCCGTGGGTGAAGACCTCGCTGGCGCCCGGCTCGCAGGTGGTGACCGACTATCTGGACAAGTCCGGCCTGCACCGCCGACCTGGACGCGATCGGCTTCAACCTGGTCGGCTACGGCTGCACCACCTGCATCGGCAACTCCGGCCCGCTGGAGGACGCCGATCGTCGATGCGATCGAGGACAACAAGCTGGTCGCGCGTCGCGGTGCTCTCCGGCAACCGCAACTTCGAGGGCCGCGTGCATGCCAACGTGCGCGCCAACTACCTGGCCTCGCCGCCGCTGGTGGTGGCCTACTGCGCTGCTCGGCAAGATGACCGAGGACATCACCACCGCGCCGCTCGGCACCGGCAACGACGGCAAGCCGGTGTATCTGAAGGACATCTGGCCGACCAACAAGGAGATCGCCGACATCATCGCCGCCAGCGCTGTCGCGCGAGCAGTTCCTCAAGCGCTACGGCGACGTGTTCAAGGGCCCGAAGCAGTGGCAGGCGATCGAGGTCGACCGGCGGCAGCGAGACCTATCGCTGGTCCGACGGCTCCACCTACGTGAAGAACCCGCCCTACTTCGAGGGCATCACGCATGGAGCCGCGCGCCGGTCGCCGACATCAAGGGCGCGCGCATCCTGGCGCGAGCTGGGCGACTCGATCACCACCGACCACATCAGCCCCGGCCGGCTCGCATCCGCAAGACCTCGCCCGGCCGGCGACTACCTGCTGGAGCGCCAGGTGCTGCAGAAGGACTTCAACAGCTACGGCGCGCGGCGCGGCAACCACGAGTCATGATGCGCGGCACCTTCGCCAACATCCGCATCAGCAACGAGATGCTGCCCGGCGTCGAAGGCGGCATGACCAAGCACCTGCCGTCCGGCGAGCAGATGCCGATCTACGACGCGGCGATGCGCTACAAGGCGGAGGGCGTGCCGCTGGTGGTGTTCGGCGGCAAGGAATACGGCACCGGCTCCATCGCGCGACTGGGCGGCCAAGGGCACGCATGCTGCTGGGCGTGAAGGCGGTGATCGTCGAGAGCTTCGAGCGCATCCACCGCTCCAACCTGGTCGGCATGGGCGTGCTGCCGCTGACCGTTCAAGGACGGCATGGACCGCAAGAGCGCTGGGCCTGACCGGCGAGGAGCTCATCGACATCGTGGGGCTGGACGAGCTCAGCGCCGCGCATGGACCTGACGCTGGTCATCCACCGCGCCGGACGGCAAGACGGACAGGTGCCGGTGCTCTGCCGCGATCGATACCGCCGACGAGGTGGACTACTACCAGCCACGGCGGCATCCTGCAGTACGTGCTGCGCGGCATGGCCAAGGCTGCGTAAAGCCAAAGGGCAGGGGGCCGGGCGCCCCCGTCCATCAGAAACGGCGCCTTCGGGCGCCGTTTTTTGTTGCGTAAGCGCATGTTATGGTTGCGTTAAATGTCATTCCGGGCGAGCATCGGCGCTTGTCAGCAGCGCCGGGTCTGACAAAAGCAGGAGGGGGAGCTTGTTAGGGACCATGTCATTGCATTGAGTGACCAATTTTCCGCGTACCGCGCCGGCGCGTATTCCGGCCCAGGGAAAACAATGACCATTCAGTCCTGCGAGGCGGGGGTATAAATGTCGCAGATCGCATCGATTGTTAACCTGCTTGTTAACGACTCCATCAACAGCCCAACCTCAGTGGGGCAGCTGAAGCTGTGGGATAAGATCGTCGGGCTGGATGTACGCACCGGCGACGTTGAGCAGGAGTTTCTCAACAACCCGGCGCTCCCCGGGTTCATCGTGCATGCCGACCGGCAGATTTTCGGGGTGGTCTCGCGCCGCATGCTGCTCACCGCCATCTCCCAGCCCTTCGGGCGCGAGGTGTTCATCAAGCGTCCGCTGCAGGAGCTGGCGCACAAGATGGATACGCGCCCGCTGACGTTGAAGGGCAGCACGCCGATTGCCGACGCGCTCAAGCAGTCCATGCGCCGGGATGAGGAGATGCGATTCGAGCCGGTTCTCGTGCATACCGGCACCTCCATCGGCCTGCTGGAAATGCACATGCTGATGATCGCGCAGGCGAACCTGCTGGAGGATGCGCTCTCCTCCAAGGGCGTGCTGATCGAGAGAATCAAGGGAATTCTGGGTGGCCGCGTGGCGTAAGCCACAAGGCACACCAGAGCCCTTGAAGGCTTTTGAATTTGCTGAATTTTTTGGGGAAGTGGTGGGCGCGACAGGGATTGAACCTGTGACCCTTCGCGTGTGAAGCGAATGCTCTACCGCTGAGCTACGCGCCCGGTGTGGGGATGCTGGATAGTGGTGCCGAACGTATATGTCAATCTGCACGAACCGCCTTCCGGTGCGCCGGAAGCGATGGTAGACGAAAAAAATGGCTGGACATTCGCAATTCAAGAACATCATGCACCGCAAAGGTGCGCAGGACGCCAAGCGCGCCCGCATTTTTGCAAAGCTCATCCGTGAAATCACCGTCTCCGCGAAGGAGGGGCTGCCCGACCCGGCGGCGAATCCGCGCCTGCGCGCCGCCATCGGCGCGGCGCTGAAGCAGAACATGACGCGCGACGCGATCGACCGCGCGATCAAGAAGGCTACCGGCGCCGGCGGGCAGGAGAACTACGAGGCTGTGCGCTACGAGGGCTACGGCCCGGCTGGCGTGGCTGTCATCGTCGAGGCGCTCACGGATAACCGCAACCGCACCGCCTCCGTGGTGCGCGCGGCCTTCAACAAATCCGGCGGCGCGCTGGGGGAGACGAATTCCGTGTCCTTCATGTTCAACCGCATGGGCGTGGTGCGCTACCCGGCCTCCGCCGCCGATGCCGATACCATGCTGGAAGCGGCCATCGAGGCTGGCGCCGATGACGTGGGGAGCAACGAGGACGGCCATGAGGTGCAGGTCGCCATCGAGGGCTTCTTCGCCGTGCGCGACGCTCTGGCGCAGAAATTCGGCGAGCCGGCGGAGGCGCGAATCGAGTGGCGCCCGAACATGACCGTGGCGCTGGACGAGGAAAAGGCTGCTTCGGTGCTGAAATTGCTGGATGTTCTGGAAGACGACGACGATGTCCAGAACGTCTATGCCAATTTCGAGGTCCCCGAAGAGGTCATGGCAAAGCTCTCCGCCTGATGCGCCTGCTCGGCATCGACCCCGGCCTGCGGTTCACCGGCTGGGGCGTGCTGGAGGCAGAGGGCAACCGGCTGCGCCATGTGGCGGATGGGGTGATCGCCACCGAATCGGTGGACGACGTGCCCTCCCGGCTGAAAATGCTCGACGACGCCCTGGCCGAAATTCTCGCCCGCTACGCCCCCGCCGAGGCGGCGGTGGAAGAGACCTATGTTAACCGCAACGGCGCAGCCACGCTGAAGCTGGGTTACGCCCGCGGCGTGGCGCTGCTGGCCCCGGCGCGGGTGGGTATTCCGGTATTCGAATATGGAGCCAAGACGGTGAAGATGGCTGTTGTCGGTACAGGCAGCGCGGATAAGGAGCAGGTGGGGCTTATGGTCCGCCGCCTGCTGCCAGGTGCTGCGCAAAAACGGGCCGACGCGGCGGACGCGCTGGCGGTGGCGATCTGCCACGCGCATCATCGCGCCTCGCTCAACGCATGGAAGCGCCCGGCGTGATCGCACGGCTGAAAGGCATCATCGAGAGCATCGGCGACTCGAGCTGCGTCATCGACGTGAACGGGGTGGGCTATCTGGTGTTCTGCTCCTCGCGCACGCTCGCGGCGCTGGATCAGGGCGGAGCGGTCGGCATGCTCACCGAGATGCAGGTGCGCGAGGATGCGATCACGCTCTACGGCTTCGGCACTGCCGCCGAGCGGGAGTGGTTCCGCCTGCTCAACACCGTGCAGGGCGTGGGCGCCAAGGTGGCCTTGGGTATTCTCTCCGCGTTGTCGCCAGATCAGCTCATCGCCGCCATTTCCAGCAGCGACAAGGCGGCCTTGAGCCGTGCCCCGGGCGTGGGGCCGAAGCTCGCCATCCGCCTGGTGACGGAGCTGCGTGAGAAGGCCGGGGCCATGCCCGGCGGCGGGGCGGCGGCGCTACCACCCCCCACAGCGCTGCGCCACCATGTAGCCGACGCACTCTCCGCGCTGGAAAATCTCGGCTATCGCCGGGCCGAGGCCGAGGCTGCTCTGGCCAAGGGGATCGAGGCGCATGGCGAGGACGCGGCGCTTGACGTGCTCATCCGCGCCGGGCTGAAGGCGCTGGCGAAATGAGCTGCAACCTCGTCCGTCATCGCGAGCGCAACGAGGCGATCCATCTTTTTTTACAGTGTTGGGACGAAAATGGATCGCTTCGCTGCGCTCGCGATGACGGTATAAGAGCGGCCCCATGAGCGAAGACCGAATCACCTCTGGCGAGCGTCTGCCCGATGACGCGGCCGAAGCCACGCTGCGCCCGCAGACGCTGGACGATTTCACCGGCCAGCAGGCCAGCCGGGAAAATCTAACAATCTTCATCCAGGCCGCGAAGTCCCGCGGCGAAGCCCTGGATCATGTTCTGCTTCATGGCCCGCCGGGGCTGGGCAAGACCACGCTGGCGCAGATCGTCGCGCGCGAGCTGGGCGTGGGTTTCCAGGCCACCTCCGGCCCGGTGATCCAGAGAGCCGGCGATCTCGCCGCCATCCTGACCAATCTGCAGCCGCGCGATGTGCTGTTCATCGACGAGATCCACCGCCTGCAGCCGGCGATCGAGGAAATCCTCTACCCGGCGATGGAGGATTTCCAGCTCGACCTCATCATCGGCGAGGGGCCGGGCGCGCGCACCGTGCGCATCGACCTGCCGCCCTTCACGCTGGTCGGCGCCACCACCCGCGCCGGGCTGCTCGCCACGCCGCTGCGCGACCGGTTCGGCATTCCGCTGCGGCTGGTGTTCTACACCCCGGACGAGCTTACCGGCATCGTCATCCGCCTGGCGCAGAAGCTGGGCATGGACCTCTCCTACGAAGGCGCGCAGGAGATCGCCCGGCGCTCCCGCGGCACGCCGCGCGTGGCCGGGCGCCTGCCCCGCCGGGTGCGCGACTTCGCCGCGGTGGCTGGCGGCGGCACCATCACCCGGGAGCTGGCCGACGCCGCGCTGACCCGGCTGGAGGTGGACCAGAAGGGGCTGGACGCCATGGATAGCCGCTACCTGCAGCGCCTGGCCGAGCACCATGACGGCGGCCCGGTGGGGGTGGAGACACTTGCCGCCGCCCTGGCCGAGGCGCGGGACACGCTGGAGGATGTGGTCGAGCCCTACCTGATCCAGGAGGGGCTTGTGCTGCGCACCACCCGCGGGCGCATGCTGGGCGATCCGGGCTGGCGGCACCTTGGCCTCGCCCCGCCACAGAATCGCCCAGATCAGCTGGATTTACTGCTGCCCGAATGATCTATACTTACGAGACCCGGGTCTACTACCAGGACACCGACGCCGGCGGCATCGTCTACCACGCCAACTATCTGTCCATCGCCGAACGCGCCCGCACCGAGGCGCTGCGCGAGATGGGCGCGCCTCATGCGGAGATGGTTGCTCAGTACAGCGTGATGTTCGTGGTGCATCGCGTCAAATTGCACTATCAGCGGCCCGCGAGGCTGGACGAGGTGGTGCGCGTGGAAACAGAGTTCAGGGAGATTGGCGGGGCGACAGTCACGCTTCGTCAAAAATTCCTGCGAGACAGCGACTCGCTGGCTGTGCTTGATCTCGCCCTGGGTTGCGCGCGTGTCTCGGATGGCCGGGCCACGCGGATTCCGCGCGACTGGGCGCTGCGGTTGAAAATTTAACTGGGGAATTACATTGGACCAATCGGTTACTCAGGCGGCCATGGCCGCGCCTTCGGCAGCGAATCTCTCGCTGCTCGGCCTGTTCCTCCAGGCCGACATCGTCGTGAAGCTCGTGATGCTGGTGCTGCTGTTCGCCAGCGTCTGGGTCTGGGCGATGGTCTTCGAGAAGGTGATCACCCTGCGCCGCGTCAACCGCGAAGCGGACGGGTTCGAGGACGGGTTCTGGTCCGGCGGCAGCCTGGACGAATCTGTACGAGCGCGAGGGCACAGACCCCGCCAACCCGATGGCCGCCGTGTTCGGCGCCGCGATGAGCGAGTGGCGGCGCACCGCGCGCATCGCCGGCGCCGAGATCGGCAAGACGGCCGTGCGCGAGCGCGTCGACCGGGCGATGAGCGTGACCGATCATGCGCGAGATGGACCGGCTGGAGCGCTGGATGATCTTCCTCGCCTCGGTCGGCGCCACCGCGCCGTTCATCGGCCTGTTCGGCACGGTCTGGGGCATCATGCACTCCTTCTCGGCCATCGCCGCGATGCACAACACCAACCTCGCCGTGGTCGCGCCGGGCATCGCCGAGGCGCTGTTCGCCACCGCCATCGGCCTGGTCGCGGCCATCCCGGCGGTGCTGGCCTACAACAAGATCACCAACGACCTCGCCCGCTTCGCCGTCGCGGCTGGAGGGGTTCGGCGCCGAATTCAGCGCCATCCTGTCGCGCCAGAGCGAGGAGCATAAGTAAATGGCCGGCGGGCTGATGGGGCCGGGCAACGGCAAGAAACGCTACCGCCCGCTGGCGGAGATCAACGTCACGCCGCTGGTGGACGTGATGCTGGTGCTGCTGATCATCTTCATGGTCACGGCGCCGCTGATGACCTCCTCGGTGAACGTGAACCTGCCCAAGACCAACGCCAAGCCGGCCCAGGCCGACAGCCAAGCCGCATGACCATCACGGTGAACGCGCAGGGCCAGATCTTCCTGCAGGACACGCAGGTGGAGCTGACCGACCTGGTCGCCAAGCTGCAGGAGATCGCGCAGAACAATCCGGACCGGCGCATCTTCGTGCGCGGCGACAAGGATGTATCCTACGGCGCATGATGCAGGTGATGGCAACCATCACCCAGGGCGGCTTCACCAAGGTGGCGCTGCTCGCCCAACCGACCGGCTCCGGCAAGTAAGCCGGGGAGGGGAGTAATATCTTGGACCGGGATCTGCGCCGTAGCGCAATCATATCCGCGTTCGTCCACGCCGCGATCATCATCGCGGCGATCGTGACGCTGCCGCTCCAGCCGCTGGACACCAGCGCCGACCAGGATGTGGATGTGGATCTGGTTGGCCCCACCGCGCCGCAAGAGGCGTTTGAGAAGAACAAGGTGCCGGCGCCCTCCAACCTGCCGGTGCCGCACCAGGGCCCGCTGGCGGTGAACCAGCCGAAGCCACAGCCGATCGAGGCGCCGCCCCCGCCGCCTCCGCCGCCGCCGCCCTCGCCGGAGCAGAAGCCGAGCACTACGCCCCCGGCGCCCGCCCCTCCGCCGCCCCCGCCGGCGCCGAGCCCGCAGGCTATTCCCACGCCGCCGCCACCGCCGCATCCGCCGCAGAAGCAGGCGAGCACGGTGCAGCAGCCGCCGCAGAAGCAGACGCCGGAGAAGCAGCCCCCCGCACCGGCCAAGAGCCCGACGCATCAGCAGCATGTGGTGAAGACCCCGGCGCCACTGAGCCAGAACGTGCTGAACACGCTGATGAAGCTGCAGGCCCTGCAGAAGCAGGTGCAGCCGCCGACGCATGTGTACAACCCCGACCAGGGTGGTGCGCCCAATGGCGGCGGCAGCCCGAACAGCACGGCCAATTCCGGCCTGTCCGGCGCTGACCGTGCAGCCATCGGCAACCATGTGCGCCCCTGCTGGAGCGTGGATGCCGGCGCGCCCGGGCTGGCCGGGTTCAGCGTGATGCTGCTGGTGACGACCGACCCCTCGGGCACGGTGCGCCAGGCTGTCGTCGCGCCGCAGGACCAGGACAAGATGAGCGACCCGTATTTCAACGCCTATGCGAACCGCGCCGTCGATGCGGTGATGAACTACCAGTGTGCTACCTTGCCGCTGCCTTCCTATATGCTGGGTCAGAACCAGACCTTCCTGTTCCATTTCACTCCGTGAGAGGTACTGATGACACGTTTTAAATTGCCGCCCTTCTCCCGCCGCGGGATCATCGGCGCCGGAGCCGCGACATTGATCGGTCCGTCCGCCTTCGCGCAGAGCATGCTCGGTGGCGGTGGTGCCGCCCCCGCTCCGGCGGCCCCGGCCGGCGGAGCTTCCTCCGGCGGAGGCTCGGCGATCAACGTGAACGGCGCGCAGAACCAGCCGATTCCCATCGCCGTTGCGCCGTTCGACGGCGGCTCGAGCACCGGCGCACAGATCACCAACGTGATCGGCAGCGACCTGACCCATTCCGGCCTGTTCCGTGCGCTGGATCCGTCCAGCTTTGTGCCCAACTCCGTGAATAACGGCACGCCGGTGTGGCAGAACTGGACCCTCCTCGGCGCCCAGGGGCTGGTCACCGGCTCCGTCACCGATGCCGGCGGCGGCCAGCTGCGCGTGGAGTTCCGCCTATGGAACGTGCAGCAGCAGCAGCAGTTGCAGGGCACCGCCTACACGACCACCGCCGATAACTGGCGCCGGATTGCGCATATCATCGCCGACTCAGTGTACCAGCAGATGATTGGCGAGAAGGGCTATTTCGATTCGCGCGTTGCCTACATCTCCGAGACCGGCACGACGACGAGCCCGATCCGCCGCCTGGCGGTCATGGATTACGACGGCGCGAACAACCAGTTCCTGACCGACGGCTCCTCCATGGCGATCTCGCCGCAGTACAACCCGGTGCGCCAGCAGCTCGCCTTCGTCAGCTTCCAGGGCAACAACCCGCGCGTCTATCTGTTCGACCTGCAGACCGGCTCGACCCGCCTGGTCGGCGCCTATGGCGACATGACCATCGGCCCGCGCTTCTCGCCGGATGGCAACTCGCTTCTTATGTCCGTGTCGAAGAATGGCGGTTCGGCGATCGTGAAGGTCAGTCTCTCCGGGGGCGGCATGACCGAACTCACCGACTATGCCTCGATCAATGTGACGCCTTGCTACTCGCCCGATGGCAGCCAGATCGTGTTCAACTCGGACCGTGACGGCAACCAGCAGCTTTTCGTGATGGGTGCCGACGGTTCCGGCGCCAAGCGCATCTCTTTTGGCTCCGGCCGTTATGCGGAGCCGTGCTGGTCGCCGCGCGGGGACCTCATCACCTACACCTTCTGGGGCTCGGGTGGATTTTCCATCGGCGTGATGGCGCCGGATGGAACGGGCGAGCGCATCCTCTCCCAGGGCTTCCTGGTGGAGAACTCCACCTTCTGCCCGAATGGCCGGGTGATCATGTTCGACCGCCAGAGCCCGACCTCCGCAGGCCACGATTCCCGCCTGGTCACCATTGGCATCGATGGTTTCAACGAGCAGGTGGTCGACACACCGACCTACGGTTCCGACCCGTCTTGGGGCCCTCTGCTGGCCTGAACCGAAGAGCCGGGCCCAAAGTGGCCCGGTTTTTTTGGTCCATAAAGATACATTGTAAATGAATCTTTTGTTGCTTATTTGCAACAGGTTGTGAGGCATTATTTTCGAGTATTGAAGATTTGTTCCAGATCAAAGAGTACGGAAAGGGGCGCGCTTATCCGGGTCCTGTTCACCAATTACGGGAGCCTAATTTAATGAAGTCCACGTTCCGTACGGTTGTCGCCGCTGCTCTGCTGGCCGGCACCGCGTTTACCCCCGCCCTGGCCCAGAGCGCTCCGGGCTATGTGGAGCCCAGCCACTACGACATCCTCAACGGCGCGACCGGCTATCAGCCCGGCGACATCATGACGCACCTGAGCATCATCGGCGTTATCCCTGAGAATCGGAACAGCCATGTGAACGTTCCTGGGGGGCCGACTATTGGCAATCTCAACGTCTCCACCGGCGTCTCGCCGGAGCTCGATGCCTCCTACTTCTTCACCAAGAATCTGTCTGTGCAGCTGATCGCGGCCACCAGCCGCCACACCATTAGCGCTCGCCTTGGTGGCGTATCCGGTAATCAAACTCTGGGTTCCACCTGGGTTCTGCCGCCCACGCTGACCGCCCAGTGGCATTTCCCCCAGATCGGGATCATTCGTCCGTATGTGGGCGTTGGCATCACGGTCGCGTTCTTCTGGGGCACCAGCCCGTCGAATAATGACGCGCTCGGTCTGCGCACCTCCGTCGGTCCGGCCTTTGACGCCGGCTTCGACGTGCCGCTGCAAGGCAACTGGACTGCGAACGTGGACGTCAAGCAGATGTTCCTGCCCACCGCCGCGCGCCTTGACCATGGTGCCGTCCATGCGATGACCAACCTCGACCCCACCGTGGTCGGCTTCGGCGTCGGCTACAAGTTCTAAGCCTTTCGGCTTCAGCGAACGGGAAAAGGCGGCCAAAAAGGCCGCCTTTTTTTGTTTCCGCCTTGTCTTGCGGGGCGTTTTGCGCCATATGGCGCTCCGCCCGCATGGTGCGGGCAAATTCACACGCGGGGGCCTTTCCTGGGGAAGCCCGAGGTCCGGTGCCGTAAGGTACTTCCCCCGCGGAGGATACAACCGGACGATCAAGGAAAGGAACTGCCCATGGCGATGCCCGATTTCACCCTGCGCCAGCTGCTCGAAGCCGGCGTCCATTTCGGCCACCACACCCGCCGCTGGAACCCGCGCATGGCGCCGTACCTGTTCGGCGTGCGCAACCAGGTCCACATCATCGACCTGCAGCAGACCGTGCCGATGCTCGACCGCGCGCTGCGCGCCGTGCGCGACGTGACCGCCGCCGGCGGCCGCGTGCTGTTCGTCGGCACCAAGCGCGCCGCCGCCGAATACGTCGCCGACGCCGCCAAGCGCTGCGGCCAGTACTACGTCAACCACCGCTGGCTCGGCGGCACGCTGACCAACTGGAAGACCATCACCGGCTCGCATCAAGCGGCTGCGCCAGATCGAGGAGCTGCTGGCCGGCGACACCCAGGGCCTGACCAAGAAGGAAGTCCTGGACATCACCCGCGACCGCGAGAAGCTGGAGCGCGCGCTGGGCGGCATCAAGGAGATGGGCGGCCTGCCGGACATCCTGTTCATCATCGACACCAACAAGGAGAAGCTGGCGGTCGAGGAAGCCAACAAGCTGCGGCATCCCGGTGGTCGCGGTGCTCGACAGCAACTCCGACCCGACCGGCGTGACCTATCCCGGTCCCCGGCAACGACGACGCGATCCGCGCCATCACGCTGTATTGCGACCTGGTCGCCGGCGCGGTGCTGGACGGCATCAGCGCCGAGATGGGCTCCGCCGGAATCGACGTGGGCGAGGCTGCTGAGCCGATCCTGGACGCGGCGCCGGAAGCCGAGGCGCACGCCTGATATTGTTTCGGGTGCCGCAAGGCGCCCGGCACAAGAACCGAACGTCGCGCGCGGGGGCAAATGTCCTCGCGCGCAAACGCATAAAGGAGCGAACACATGGCTGAGATCACCGCTGCCCTGGTGAAGGACCTGCGCGAGAAGACCGGCGCGGGCATGATGGACTGCAAGAAGGCGCTGACCGAGACCGGCGGCGACGATCGAAGCCGCGATCGACTGGCTGCGCAAGAAGGGCCTCGCCGCCGCCGCCAAGAAGTCCGGCCGCGTCGCCGCCGAGGGGCTGGTCGGCGTCGCCTCGCGCGCCCGGCAAGGCCGCGATGGTCGAGGTCAACGCCGAGACCGACTTCGTCGCCCGCAACGAGACGTTCCAGGCCTTCGTCGAGGCCGTGGCCAAGATCGCGCTGGAGGTCGGCGAGGACCTGGAGGCGATCAAGGCCGCCGCCTATCCCGGCACCGGCCGCACGGTCGGCCGAGGAACTGACCCACCTGGTCGCCACCATCGGCGAGAACATGAACGCTCCGCCGCGCCACGCGTGCTGAGCGTGCCGCAGCGGCGTGGTCGCGACCTACGTCCACAGCGCGCTGAAGCCCGGGCCTGGGCAAGATCGGCGTGCTCGTCGGCGCTCGAAGGCACATGCCGAGCTGGAGGCGCTGGAGACGCTCGGCCGCCAGATCGGCATGCACGTCGCCGCGACCCGCCCGGAGGCGCTGGACATCGCCGAGGTCGATCCCGGCCGCGCTGGAGCGCGAGAAGGCCGTGCTCGCCGAGCAGGCCCGCGCCTCCGGCAAGCCGGAGGCGATCATCGAGAAGATGGTCGAGGGCCGCATGCAGAAGTTCTACGAGGAGGTGGTGCTGCTGGAGCAGGTCTGGGTGCATGACGGCGAGAGCCGGGTGAAGGCCGTGGTCGAGAAGGCCGGCGCCAAGATCACCGGCTTCGCCCGCTTCCAGCTGGGCGAGGGCATCGAGAAGGAAGCCACCGACTTCGCAGCCGAAGTGGCGGCGGCGGCCGGGGTTTAACCCGTCCTTCAACTGGACTAAACCAGGGCGGTTCGGGCATTTTGCCGGAACCGCCCTTTGTGTGCGATCATCCCGCGCCGAACCGGATTCGGGGCGGCCTGGGGTGTGAATCGTGCACCAAGAACTGTATGAGCGAGGCCATGAACCCGATTCCCCTCTACAAGCGCGTACTGCTGAAGGTCTCCGGCGAGGCCCTGATGGGCACCGCGCGAATACGGGCTGGATACCGATACCGTGAACGCCATCGCCGCAGGACGTGCGCGACGTGGTGGCCATGGGCGTCGAGGTCTGCCTGGTCATCGGCGGCGGCAACATCTTCCGCGGCGTCTGCCGGCGCGGCCGGCGGCATGGACCGCGCCCAGGCCGACTACATGGGCATGCTGGCCACGGTGATGAACGCGCTGGCCATGCAGTCCGCGCTGGAAAAGCAGGACGTGCCCACCCGCGTGCAGTCCGCCATCCCGATGGCGTCCGTCTGCGAGCCCTATATCCGCCGCCGCGCCATGCGGCACATGGAAAAGGGCAGGGTGGTGATCTTCGCCGCCGGCACCGGCAATCCGTTCTTCACCACCGACACCGCCGCCGCCCTGCGCGCCGCCGAGATGGGCTGCGACGCCCTGCTGAAGGGCACGCAGGTGGACGGCGTCTACTCCGCCGACCCGCGCAAGGTGAGCGATGCCGAGCGCTACGAGGAACTGACCTATCTGGACGTGCTGGCGCGGGACCTCAGCGTCATGGACGCCTCCGCCATCACGCTCTCGCGCGAGAATCAGCTGCCGATCATCGTCTTCAACATCCATGCCCCGGGCGCGTTCGCCGCGGTCATGCGCGGCGAGGGGCGCTTCACCCGGATCACAGAACCGCAGGCCTAAGGAGCAACAAGAATGGCTGACTTAGCTGATATCAAATCCGATCTCACCCGCCGCATGGACGGCGCGCTGGATGCGCTTAAGCGCGAATTCGGCGGGCTGCGCACCGGCCGCGCGTCTCCGGCGCTGCTGGAGCCGGTGAAGGTCGATGCCTATGGCACGATGATGCCGATCAACCAGGTCGGCACCATCGCCGTGCCGGAAGCCCGGATGATCACCGTGCAGGTGTGGGACCGCTCGATGGTCAACTCCGTGGTTGCCGCCATCCGCGACTGCGGCCTGGGCCTGAACCCGCAGCCGGATGGCCAGATCGTCCGCGTGCCGCTGCCGGTGCTTACCGAGGAGCGCCGCGTCGAGCTGGTGAAGGCCGCCGGCAAATATGCCGAGAGCGCCCGCATCGCCGTGCGCGGCGTGCGCCGCGACGGCATGGAGCAGATCAAGGCGCTGCTGAAGAAATCCGATATCTCTGAGGACGACGAACGCGACTGGGCCGAGCAGGTGCAGAAGCTCACCGATGGCTACATCAAGCGCGTCGATGATAGTCTGGCCGAGAAGGAAAAGGACATCCGCCAGGTCTGATGTCTCTCAATCCATTTCATCCCGTGCCGCGGCATGTCGCCGTCATCATGGACGGCAATGGCCGCTGGGCGGCAGCGCGCGGCCTGCCGCGTGCCGCCGGCCACCGGGAGGGCGCGAAAGCCGTGCGCCGCATCATCGAGGCGGCGATTGACCAGGGCGTAAGCTACCTCACGCTGTTCGCCTTTTCCTCCGAGAACTGGCAGCGCCCGGCGGAGGAGGTCACGGATCTGACCTTCCTGCTGAAGCATTATCTGCGCAGCGAGCTCAGTGAGATGCACGCGCAGGGTGTGCAGCTGAAGGTGATTGGCGAGCGCGAGCGTTTCGGGCCGAATCTGGCCGCGGAGCTGGAGACGGCCGAGGCCAGGACGGCGGGAAACTCCCGCCTGACCCTGGTCATGGCGCTCTCCTACGGCGGGCGGGCGGATATCGTGGGCGCGGCGCGCCGGGCTATGGAGGCTGGGGTGAAGCCGGAGGAGCTGACGGAACAGGTTTTCGCCGGGTTCCTCTCCACGGCCGGCATCCCCGACCCCGATCTGCTGATCCGCACCTCGGGCGAGGAGCGCATCTCCAATTTCCTGCTCTGGCAGCTGGCCTATGCCGAGCTGTTCTTCACCCCGGTGCTGTGGCCGGATTTCTCGGCCGAGCATTTCGCCGCGGCGCTAGGCGAGTACGCTACCAGGGAGAGGCGCTTTGGTGCACGCCCTGTCTGAAATATCTGAAAAGGCAGCGGATAGCCGCTGGTCGGATCTCTCTATCCGTACCGCCTCGGCGCTGGTGCTCGGGCCGCTGGCGCTGTTCTGCGTCTGGTATGGCGGCTGGGCCTGGAGCGCGCTGCTGCTCATCGCCATGGGCGGGCTGGGCTGGGAATGGGGGCGGCTGGCGGGCTTCCGCAGGCCGCTGGCGCTCGTTGCGGCCATGCTCCTGCTCTGGTGCAATGGCGTGTTTCTCAGTCCGATCTCTAGCCTCGTGAACATGCTCTGGATCGCGGGGCTGACCGGCTGGCTCTACAAGAGCCGTTTCGTCGCGCTTGGCGTGCCCTATGCCGCGCTTGGCGGGCTGTGCCTGCTCTGGCTGCGGCTGCGGCCCGAAATCGGGCTGGAGGACGCTGCGTTCCTCGTGCTGGTGGTCTGGGGCACGGATATCGGCGCCTATGTCTTCGGGCGGCTGTTCGGCGGGCCGAAGCTGGCACCCAGGATTTCACCTGGCAAAACCTGGAGCGGTTCGTTCGGCGGCCTTCTCAGCGGCGCCGCCGCAGGGGCGCTGCTCGCCTGGTATATGCAGGCCGAACCGTGGCAGGCTTTTGCCGTCGGGCTGGTGCTGAGCCTTTGCGCCCAGGGCGGGGATTTGCTGGAAAGCGCGATCAAGCGCAAACTGGGGGTCAAGGATTCTGGCCAAACGATTCCTGGCCACGGGGGCCTGTTCGACCGGCTGGATGGTTTTCTTGCCGCAGGGCCCGTGGCGGCACTGCTGGCGTTCTGCGTACATGGAGGCGTGCCATTATGGGGCTAAAGCGGCTAACAATCCTCGGGTCCACTGGCAGCGTTGGAACGCAAACGCTTGATCTTGTGGCAGAAATCCCGGAGGCCTATGCCGTCTGCGCCCTTATCGGCGGGCGTAACGTGGCGCTGCTGGCGGAGCAGGCGAAGCAGTTCCGCCCTGAGATCACGGTCATTTCCGACGAATCGCTGCTCGGCGAGTTGCGCGAGGCGCTGGCGGGCACAAACCTCGCCTGCGCTGGCGGGCGCGAGGCGGTGCTGGAAGCCGCCGGCCGTCCGGTGGACTGGACCATGTCCGCCATCACCGGCGTGGCCGGGCTGGAGCCCACGCTCGCCGCGGTGAAGCATGGCGGCACCATTGCGTTTGCCAACAAGGAGGCGCTGGTCTCCGCGGGCGATGTGTTCCTGCGCGCCGTGGACGAGGCGAACGCCACGCTCCTACCGGTCAATTCCGAGCATAACGCCATCATGCAGGCCATGGCGGACGGCAACACCAAGGCTATCGACAAGATCGTGCTCACCGCCTCGGGCGGGCCGTTCCGCAATCATTCGCTGGAGGAGATGCGCGGCATCACCCGCGAGGCGGCGCTGCGCCACCCGGTCTGGTCGATGGGCGCGAAGATCTCCATCGACAGCGCGACCATGTTCAACAAGGGCCTGGAAGTCATTGAGGCTGCAAGACTTTTCGATCTTCCCTCCGGGCAGATCGATGTCCTCGTGCATCCGCAGTCGATCATCCACGGCATGGTCTATTACGCCGATGGCTCGGTGCTGGCGCAGCTCGGCTCGCCGGATATGCGCGTGCCCATCGCCCATGCCCTGGCTTGGCCCTCGCGCATCGCCACCCAGTCCCCGCGGCTGGACCTGGTGGCCGCGGCCAAGCTCGAATTCCACGCCCCGGACGAGGTGCGCTTCCCGGCGCTGCGCCTGGCGCGCGAGGCGCTCACCGCCGGGCATGGCGCGCCGACGGTGCTGAACGCGGCCAATGAGGTCGCCGTGGCCGCCTTCCTGGAGCGTCAGATCGGGTTCCTTGACATCGCCCGCATCGTCGAAACGGTGATGGCCAAGCTCGGCGCGCCGCCGGTGGATGATCTTGCCGCCGTGCTGGCGCTGGATGCCGCCGCCCGCGCCGCCGCCACGGCCTTGACCAACGCCAAGGCCGCCTGAGCCGATGTGGGACGCTCTGCGCACGGGGCTCGCCTTCGCCGTCGATATCGGTGTGCTGATCTTCGTGCACGAGCTGGGGCATTACCTGGCCGCGCGCAGCCAAGGGGTGACGGTGGAGGTGTTCTCCATCGGCTTTGGTCCGGCGTTGGCCAAGTGGACAGCCAAATCCGGCACGGTGTGGCAGATCTGCGCCCTGCCTCTCGGCGGCTATGTGAAGATGCAGGGCTGGGGCGAATCGGAGGATGCGGCGGTGAAAACGCCGGGCTCCTTCTCCAGTGCTTCGTTGGCGTCCCGCGCGCTCATCGTTACCGCCGGGCCGCTGGCGAATCTGCTGTTGGCCTTCGTGCTGTTCTCGGGGCTGTACATGGCCGCCGGGCGGGTCGTCACCCAGCCGGTGTTGTCCGATATCCTGCCCAACTCCCCCGCCGCGGCTGCGCATCTGCAATCCGGCGACCGGGTGCTGGCGATTGGCGGCGCGGCGATCCAGGATTTCAGCCAGTTGCAGGAGATCGTCTCGGCGCATCCGGACACGGTGCTGGATTTCACCATCAAACGCGGTGAGACCGTGTTTACCGAGCCGGTGCAGCTCGGCTCGGTCTCGGCGGATGGCGAGACGGCCGGGCGCCTTGGCGTGGTGGGCAAGCAGTCGGTGCTGCAACGCTACAGCCCGCCCGCGGCCATCGCCGCCGGTGCCCAGGAGACAGTGTCCCAGATCCGCGGCTGGTTCGTCGTGCTCGGGCAACTGGTGGTGCACCATCAGGGATTGAGGGATCTCGCGGGGCCGCTGGGCATCGTCCAGATCACCGGCGAGGCGGCGGCGCTCGGCTTCGTCACCTTCGTCAACCTCGTCGCGATCATTTCCATCAACCTCGGGCTGGTGAACCTGCTCCCGATTCCGGTGCTCGATGGCGGCCATCTGCTCTCCTACGTGGTGGAGGCAGTGCTGCGCCGCCCGCTTCCGGCGGCGGTGCGGGAAGGGGCGCTGCGCTTCGGCGCCGCCGTGCTGCTCACGCTAATTCTGTTCGTTACATTTAACGATCTGACGCGGCTCGGGGCGGTCTCCTGGATCACGCATTTACTGTAGGGAAAGGCGTGGCAGGAGCCTTGCCGCACCTTGCCCGGAGGCGTTTCGCGTGCCAAACGCCCGATACAGAAGATTCCCGGCGCGCCGGGCTTTAAATTGGTTTGGGAGATATCGATTGCTTAAGCCGCGCTCCGTCCTTCTGGCGTCCGTTTGCCTGCTGCCGGCCTTGCTGGCGCCGAGCCCGAATTGTGCGGCGAGGGCGCAGGAGGCACCCGCGGCCGTGCCTGCCGGCGGGGTCATCCAGGCTATCAACGTCTCCGGCAATCACCGCATCGATACCTCGACCATCATCGCCTACATGGTGGTGCAGGTGGGCGACCCGTTCGACCCGCAGCGCATTAATCAGTCGCTGAAGACCCTGTACGCCACCGGGTTGTTCAAGTCGGTGAACATCACCCGCGACGGCAACAACCTGGACGTGGACGTGGCCGAGAACCCGACGGTCGACCAGGTGCTGTTCTCCGGCAACAAGACCGTCACGGACAAGGACGCCCAGGCTGCGATCAGCCTGAAGCCCCGCTCGGTGTTCACCGCCGAGGCGGCCGAGGCGGACCGGCAGGCTATCCTCGGCCTGTACGCCAAGAAGGGCTATTACAACGCCACCGTCACCCCGAAGATCATCGAGCTGCCGGACAACCGCGTGAACGTGGTGTACAATTGCACCGATGGCACGCAGAACGTTGTCAGCCGCATCACCTTCATCGGGAACAACCATTTCAGCCAGGGTACGCTGAAGGACGTGGTCTCCACCCGTGAATCCGCCTGGTGGCGCTTCCTCTCCAGCTCGGACGAGTACAGTTCCGACCGCGTTCGAGTACGACCAGTACCTCCTGCACAAATTCTATCTGCACAAGGGCTATGCGGACTTCCAGATCCTCAGCGCCAACGCGAATCTGAGCCCGGACCGCAAATCCTTCTACCTGACCTATGTCCTCTATGAAGGGCCGCGCTACAAGATCAGCGCGATCACCATCAATTCCAGCATCCGCACACTCCCCAGCAAGGAACTGCGCGGGCATGGTGCCGCTCTCGACCGGGGACTGGTTCGACGGTGACGCGCTGCAGGAAGGCATCGACGCGCTGAACAAGCGCGCGCTGGACCTCGGCTACGCCTTCGCCCAGGTCAACCCGCAGGTGCAGACCGATCCCAAGAACAAGACGCTGGCGATCACGCTCAACATCGTCAACGGCCCGCGCGTGTACATCCAGCGCATCGACATCACCGGCAACACCCGTACCGAGGACAAAGTCATCCGCCGCGAGCTGACCGTGGCCGAAGGCGATGCCTACAACCAGACCAAGATCGACGACTCGACCAAGCACCTGAAGGATCTCGGCTTCTTCAAGGACGAGAAGCTGACCACCAGCGCCGGCTCCACGCCGCAGCAGGTGGTGCTGAATACGCATGTCACCGAGCAGGCCACCGGCCAGTTCTCGTTGGGCGGCGGCTACTCCACCAGCCTTGGCGCGCTGCTCAATACCGGCCTCAGCCAGAACAATTTCCTCGGCACCGGCGTCAACGCATCAGTCAACGGCCTGATCGCCCAGCGCGGCACGCAGATCAATATCGGCGTTACCGACCCGTACTTCCTTGACCGCAACCTGATCGCTGGCACGGACATTTTCCGGACGGTGACCAATTCCTACACCTCGTCCGGGCAGTCCTACTCCTACTCGGAGAGCACTATCGGCGCCGATGTCCGCCTTGGCTACCGCTTCAACGATCATGTGCGGCAGAACTTCACGTACACGATCAGCCAGCGCGATATCTACGACATCCCGACGGCGAGCAGTTCCAACATCTACATTCAAAATGAGGCGGGCAAGAATACGCTGTCGCAGATCAGCCAGACGCTGTCCTTCGACTATGTGGATGATGACCAGCACCCGACCTCAGGCCTGCTGATCAACCTGACCACCGATCTCGCCGGCCTTGGCGGCAGCGCGAAATATGTCCGCCTGAGCCCGGATATCGCCTATTACATTCCGTTCGAGCGTTTGCTCGGCAACAAGGCCTGGGTGCTGAAACTCTCGGCCACCGGTGGCGATCTCATCAATATCGGCGGTTATAACGACAAGATCGAGGACCGCTTCTTCGTAGGCGGCGACAGTCTGCGCGGCTTCGCCGATGGCGGCATCGGCCCGTATGCCGAGCCGCAGTATAACTCCAGCGGCGCGCAGACCAGCTCCGGTGGCCAGATTGGCGGCCGGCACATGTGGACGGCCTCGGCGGAAATGCATTTCCCGCTGCCGGTTTCCCCGGATCTCGGCGTTTCCGGCTTCGCTTTTGTCGATGCCGGTTCGCTCTGGGGCGCGACCCCCATCGGCACCGCCACTCTGCTTGACAGCGCGGCTGTGCGCATGTCCGTCGGTGCCGGCGTGTCCTGGAACACGCCGTTCGGTCTGATCAACCTCTCCCTGGCTGACCCGTTCAAAAAGGAGCGGGGTGACCAGACCCAGCAATTCCGTATTTCGTTCGGAACGCAGTTCTAATTCTCTATTGCTACGAGGTGTCTCAGTGTCACGCTTCTCCCGCTATTCCTTCGTTCTGCCGTTCCTGACCTTCGGCTTCGCGCCGGCCGCGCAGGCCCAGTCTTCCGGCTACTTCATCCCGCCCAGCGCGCAGCAGACCGCCCCGGCTGCCGCGCCTGCCGCTCCGACGCCCGCGCCGAAGCCGCAAGCCCCGGCTCAGGCCCAGCAGGCGCCCCAGCCGCAGGTGCCCAACCTGCCGGCGCTGCCGCCCGAGCCCGCGCCGCCGACCGCCGTCATCGGCGTGCTCTCCGTGCCGGAAGTGATGCAGAAATCTACCGCCGCCCAGGGCGTGCAGGCGGAAATCCAGAAGCGCCAGGCCGAACTCGGCCAGGAGGCGCAGGCCGCCCGCGGCAAGATCGAAGCCGAGCAGCAGGCCATCCTGGCGCAGCGCGGCAAGATCTCCGACGCCCAGCTCGAAGCCAAGGAGCAGGCGCTGCGCGATGAGATCGCCGCGACGCAGACCAAGTTCCAGGAGAAGAACCAGGCCATCCAGAATTCCGGCCAGGAGGCGCTTGGGCAGATCGAGGCTGAGCTGATCGCCATCATCCGCCAGGAGGCCCAGGCCCACGGCATGAACCTGATCCTGCACCGCGAGCAGGTGGCGCTGAACGTCGCCGCCTTCGACATCACCGACGAAGCAGCGGCGCAGTTGAACAAGCTGCTCCCCAGCGTGAAGGTGCCGCCCTCCGTCGTTACCCCCGGCATGGCTGTGAACCCGCCTGACCAGGGCCCCGACGGGCAGGGCCTCGGCCAGTAAGGCGGGCCGATGCAGGAGACCGCCAAACCCGGTGACGCCCGCTTTTTCCGGCGCACCGGACCGCACAGCCTCGGCCAGATCGCGGCGCTGCTGGGTGCGCAGGCCACGGCGCCCGAGCGGCTGATCCACGGCGTGGCGCCGCTGCAAAGCGCCGGGCCGGAGGATGTCAGCTTCCTCGACAACCGCCGCTATGCCGATCTGCTGTCCGCCACCAAGGCGGGGGCGGTGATTCTGCACCCCGATTTCGTCGGCAAGGTGCCCGAGGGCTGCGTCGCCCTCGTCACGCCTGAGCCTTATGTCGGCTGGGCGAAGGTCTCGGCGCTGTTCCACCCGTTCCCCGAGGCTGCGGCAGGGCGCCATCCTGCCGCCATTATCGACCCCTCGGCGGTCATCGACCCGAGCGCCGAGATCGGCCCCGGCGCGGTGATTTCCGCGGGCGCGGAGATCGGCGCCGGCACCAGCATCGGCGCGCTGGCCTATGTCGGCCCCGGCGTGGTCATTGGCAAAAATTGCCGCATCCACCCGCAGGCCACGGTCTCCCACGCCATTTTGGGGGACCGCGTGGTGCTCTATCCCGGCGCGCGCATTGGGCAGGACGGGTTTGGCTTCGCCATCTCCAAGACCGGCTTCACCCCGGTGCCGCAGCTTGGCCGCGTGCTCATTGGCGACGGTGCCGAGATCGGCGCCAACACCACTATCGACCGCGGCTCCGCCCAGGACACGGTGATCGGCCCTGGCGTGCATATCGATAATCTGGTGCAGATTGGCCATAACGTGAACATTGGCGCCAATGCGGTGATCGTGGCGCAGGCCGGTGTCTCCGGTTCCACGCAAATCGGCCCCGGCGCGATGATCGCGGCGCAGGCCGGCCTCACCGGGCACCTCAATATTGGCGCGGGCGCGCGCATCGGTGCGCAGTCGGGTGTGATGCAGGACGTGCCGGCGGGCGAGGAGGTGCTCGGCGCCCCGGCGCAGAACGCCAAGGCTTTCTTCCGCGAGGTGCTCACCTTGCGAAAACTGGCGCAGAATGCGCGTAAAGGACCGAAGACAGGGAACTGAATGATGACCGACGTAACCCAGGAGCAGCTTCCACCTGTGGATGTGCCGCTGATCGAGACCAAGCAGATCCTGACGATGATTCCACATCGCTATCCGTTCCTCCTGGTGGACCGGATCGTGGACGTGCGCAAGGATCATTCCGCGATCGGCATCAAAAACGTGTCGATGAACGAGCCGTTCTTCCAGGGGCATTTCCCCGGCCACCCGGTGATGCCCGGCGTGCTGATTATCGAGAGCATGGCGCAGACGGCGGCGGGGCTGGTGATCTCCACCCTCGGGCCGGAAGCCGGGATTCCGGTGGTGTATTTCATGTCCATCGAGAACGCGAAGTTCCGCAAGCCGGTCACCCCGGGTGACACGCTGCGCCTGACCCTGACCAAGGACCGCCGCCGCGGCCAAGTCTGGCGCTTCACCGGAGTCGCCCGCGTAGATGGCGCGGTGGTGGCGGAAGCCACCATCACGGCCATGATCATGGACCAGGTGAAGCCGGTTTAAATTTTACAATCAAAGGCTTCCGGAGAAATATCCGGTAACAATGATTGACTTGGCCCGTCTGCCCCCGCCGCGTAGAGCGGGGGCAGACCAATAATCGAGGCCGGCGGAGACAATGCACGACATGGCGCAGACTGAAATCCACCCCACCGCCATCATCGCGCCCGGAGCGGAGTTGGGGCAGGGGGTGAAGATCGGCCCGTTCTGCACGATCGGCCCCAAGGCGGTGCTGGAGGATGGCGTCACCCTGGTCTCGCATGTCGCCGTCGATGGCCGCACGCGGCTGGGGGCAGGGGTGAAGCTGTTTCCCTTCTGCACGGTGGGGCTGGAACCGCAGGACCTGAAGTACAAGGGCGAGGACACCGAGACGGTGATCGGCCCACGCACCCAGATCCGCGAGCACGCCTCCATCCATCGTGGCACTGTCACCGGCACCGGCATCACAAAAATCGGCGCCGACTGCCTGCTGATGGCGACTGTCCATGTCGCGCATGATTGCGATGTAGGCGATGGCGTCATCATCTCCAACAATGTGGCGCTGGGCGGGCATGTCGAGATCGGCCCGCGCGCGGTTATCGGCGGCAACGCGGCGATGCTGCAATTCGTGCGCGTCGGTGCTGGCGCCATGGTCGGCGGGCTTACCGGCGTGACGCGCGATGTCATCCCCTATGCCCGCGTGTTCGGCACCCGCGCCGAGCTGCTGGGGCTGAACCTCATCGGCCTGCGCCGCCGCGGGCTGGACAAGGCCCAGGTGCACGCCGTCAACGCCGCGTACAAATTCCTGTTCACCGGCCCCGGCGTGTTCGCCGAACGAGTCGCCCAGGCGCGCGAGACCTACGCCAACGAGCCGTATGTCCAGGAAATCCTCGCCTTCATCGCCACCCCCTCGAAGCACGGCATTCTCACCAATGTCGCCGGGGCAGGGGATGACGAGGCTTAAGTGACCACACCGCTGGGAATCATCGCCGGCGGCGGGCCCTTGCCGGGGCAGGTCGCCGCGGCGGCGCGGGCCGCTGGCCGCCCGGTCTTCATCGCCGGGATCGAGGGTTTCGCCGAGATCGAGGTGCTGCGTCCGTTCCCGCACAAATTCTTCCGGCTGGGGGCGATCGGCGCCATGGTCCGCGCCTTCCGCGACGAGGGCTGCGCCGACCTCGTCATGATCGGGCCGGTGAAGCGGCCCTCCTTCCTCGCTCTGCGCCCGGATGCCGAAGGGGCGAAGCTGCTTGCCCGCGTCGGCAAGGCCGCGTTCCGGGGCGATGACGGGCTGCTCGCCGCCATCGTACGGGTCCTCTCCGAGGATGGATTCCGCATCCTCGGCGCGCATGACATCATGACCGACGTGCTGGCGCCCGAGGGGCTGCTGACCAAGGCCGCGCCGGACGCGGCCGCCATGGCCGACATCACCCGCGGCACGGAGGTGCTGAAGATCATCGGCGCCGCCGATATCGGCCAGGCCTGCGTGGTGCAGCAGGGGATCGTTCTCGCGGTGGAGACCGTGGAAGGCACGGACGCCATGCTTTTCCGCATACCAGCCGTGACGCGGCCGGGCCCCGCAGGTGTGCTGGTGAAGCTCGCCAAGCCGGGGCAGGAGCGCCGGGCAGACCTGCCGACCATAGGCCCCGCCACGATTCGCCATGCGCGGGAAGCAGGGCTGCGCGGCATTGCCTTCGAAGCTGGCAGTACGATTTTAGCTGAGAAAATGTTAACCATTACGACGGCAGACCAAGAGGGGGTTTTTCTTCTCGGCGTTCGTCCTTAATGGGGATACGGCAAGGGGGCTGATCTATGAGCGAATTTTCGTACCTGCACACCATGCTGCGTGTGGGGGATCTGGACCGGAGCATCGCATTCTACACGAAGCTGCTCGGCATGAGGGAGTTGCGCCGGACTGATGTGCCGGAGGGCAAGTACACGCTCGTGTTTCTCGGTTACGGCAGCGAGGACAGCCATACCGTGCTCGAACTCACTTACAATTATGGCGTCGAGCGATACGAGTTGGGAACGGCCTTCGGGCATCTGGCGCTCGGTGTGCCCGATATTCACGCCACCTGCGAGAATCTGCTCGCCGCCGGGGCGAAAATCACCCGCGAGCCCGGGCCGGTGAAGTTCGGCACAACGGTCATCGCCTTCATCGAAGACCCGGACGGCTACAAGATTGAGCTGATCGAGCGCAGGCCCAAGTAGCATGGCCGCTTTCGTTCAGCTCATTGCCGGAGCGTTTGCACTGGCCGACAAGGTTGTTCCCTCGTCCTGGCTCTCGCCGACCAAGCCTGGGGCGCTGATCGCGTCAGCCCGCGCCACGCCCTCAGCCGCGTCGCGGGAAGGGCTGGCGCAGCTGATGGCGTCCATAGGGGCGGAGTCGGATCTCTGCCTGTTCGGCAAAGTTTCGCTGCACTGGGATACGATTCGCCTGCTCAAGAACGCGCAGATGATCGAGGACGCCCACCGCGCCAACCCCGCGCTGGGTGCCGCCCCGGTCTCGGGGCCGTTGTTCATTCTCGGCCTGCCGCGTTCCGGCACGACCTTCCTGCATAGCCTGATGGCCGAGGATGCCGACAGCCTGGTGCCCCGCAACTGGCAGACCATGTTTCCGGCTCCGCGCCCGGCGGATTTCGACCCGGCCAAGGACAAGAGGGCGCGCACGGTGGACCAGCAGTTGCAGCTCTTCGCCGGTCTGGCGCCGGGCTTCCGGGAAATGCACCCGATCACCGCGGATAGCCCGCAGGAATGCAGCGAGATCACCTCGCACGTGTTCCAGAGCCTGCGCTTCGATTCGACGCACCGCGTGCCCTCCTATTTCAACTGGCTGGAGGCGCATGGGCATGACGATGCCTTCCGATTCCACAAGCTGTTCTTGCAGTTTCTGCAGAACGGCACGCCCGGGCGCTGGGTGCTGAAATGCCCCGACCACACCTTCACCCTGGATTCGATCCTGAAGATCTACCCGGATGCCCAATTCGTCATCGTGCACCGTGACCCGATCGCCGTGCTCGGCTCGGTCGCGCATCTGACCGAGGTGCTTCGCCGGCCGTTCCTGAACAATATAGATGCCGGCGAGATCGGCGCGCAGGTGGCGGCGCGCTGGGCCCAGGGCGCGAATCTGCTGCTGGCCTTCGACCAGCGCGCGGATGTGCCGCCTGAGCGCAAATTCCACCTGCACTACGAAGATCTGGTGGCGGCGCCGCTGGCGGCCATCGCGCGAATCTACGCGCATTTTGACATGAAGCTGGGCAGCGACTCGCTGGCCGCCATGTCCCGGCACTGCGAAGCCCGGCCCCACGGCGGCTATGGCAAGCATGCCCCCTACCTGCTGGAGAATTTCAAGCTCAGCCGGCCGGCGCTGCAGGCGGCGTTCGCGCCATATGTGCAGCAATATTGCCAGGCGCCCCGATAATTATCCCTCCGGCCTGAAACCGGCAACCGATTCTGGCACGCTCCGGGCAGGCCTCAGGCCATGTCCGGCGTGGCCATGCGAGGCTGCGCCAGATTGACGGCAAGAAAGCCCGTTGCAAGGCGCCCGTGCCGCTAAAGTCCATGAATTTAAAGGAAAGATGGCTCCCGAAGTAGGACTTCGAACCTACGACCGAGCGATTAACAGTCGCTTGCTCTACCAACTGAGCTATTCGGGAACGGTTGGTCCCGGGGCTATACCCAATGCCGAAGAGGCGCGCAAGCCCACCCCTGTTGATTTCGCCGCGCGGCTCCCCTACACACTGAACCCGTCAGCGGGCGTGGTGGAACTGGTAGACGCGCCGGACTCAAAATCCGGTTCTGGCAACAGAGTGTCGGTTCGATTCCGACCGCCCGCACCACAACTGCCCTCGCATCCAGCACGTAACGCCTGTGCAAATTTTCGTGAGCCATCTTCCGGCACCGAAACGATTGCCCTACAGGACAAGATCAATGTTTTTCCCGCATCCCAAGGGGGCGGCCGTAAGGAGGTCGTAGATGCTCTTTTCATGTATTTGGCGCGCTCTTGCGCCAGCATCGGTGGGCCTAGGGTCATTCTCCGACGACCGGCGCGGTGTCACCTCGCTGGAATACGCGCTGATCGCGTTTATCGTGGCTATTGCCATGCTGGGCGGAGTGGGCATCATCGGCGGCCAGCTGTCCACGATCTTCAACCAGGTCTCCTCCGAGCTTTAAGATAGGCCCCGGGTACTGACCCTTCGGTCTCTTGAGCCGCATCGTAGCCCTATACGGTGGCTGCGCCGGTTTAACTCATTGGATTCGCGCGGACGCAGGGCTTAGGCTGCCCGTCAAATCGCAATAGAATTTTAGAAAACGTAAGTATCGGAATTTTAATTCAAGCAGTTCTTGTGGCTGGCACTGTTTGTTGCGCCGGTACTGGAAAGCGGGGCAGTGGTGCAGGCCAAAATCTATTAACAAGATTTTGAATCTGTTTGACAGGGTTTTCAAATTTCTGTGAAGTAGGCGCGCCGCCGTTACAGGTGGATGTGATGTGCAAGTTGCTTGAATTTAATCGTCCGGTTCGGCTCTGGATTTTATGTCCTCATCAACCAGTGCGTTTTATAAAGGAAATGTCCATGCTGGTTAACTTTGTGCGTGCTGCTCTTGCTCTGAAGCTGACCCGCGACACTCGCGCGGTCACCGCGATTGAATACGCCCTGATCGCCGCCCTGATCGCTGTCGTTATCATCGCCGCAGCTACGACGCTCGGGACTAACGTTTCCAGCACTTTCAACAATGTCGCGTCCGAACTTTAAGTTCGTATCGCGCTGGTTGAGGCGGCAATCTAAAAAACGGCTGGCAGAACTCCTGCCAGCCGTTTTTTATTGACAACGAATCGGCTGCGCGGCGTCAATGCGGGACAAGGGATGCTCTGTGACGCGTATTTTTTATTAAAAAGAGCGATTTAGAGGCGTTTAGCGCAAAAGACAGCAAGACTTTAAAGCGCTTTTGGACTAATATGTTATTAATACTTTTGTCACCTGGCTTGACGGCAAAGCCAAGTGCGGTGGTGCAGGGAGGCTTGAGCGATCATGCGTCGGCTTTTTGATCGGAGGTTGGAGTGGCGGCAGCGTTAGCTATTCCGGCAGTTCTCTTGCTGGTCTACGCGGCCCTGCATGATCTGGCGGTGCGGACTGTGCCGAACTGGCTGCCGCTGGCTTTGCTTGCGTTGGGTGTTTGCGTCCGTCTGATCGATCACTCCCTTCTTGCGGCGTTGAGCGTGGCTGCGGTCGCTTTCGTGTTTCTGTTCGCTATTTGGGTGGCTGGGGTGATGGGTGGCGGGGACGTCAAGTTGTGGGCCGCCACGGTGCTTCTCATTCCCCCTGCGTTGCACCCAGAGTTGTCGTTCTTCCTGAATGTCACTCTCTTTGGTGGAGCTCTGGCTTTGGTTTATCTTGCTTTGTCCTTTGTTGTGCCTACGCCGCGCCCGTCCCGCGCGGGTGGGTATCTGCGGCGGTTCTTCCGCGCCGAGATGTGGCGGATCGGCCGCCGTGCACCGTTGCCGTATGCCTGTGCCATTGCCGGCGGCGCTATCGTCGCCATTCTGCCCAACCAGCTACAGCCGTAGGTAAGCCATGGTTTTTCGTCTTGGCATTTTTGGTGTTCTCATCGTCGCGCTGATCGCGGTGATGGTGTTCGCTTATTCGCTTCTGAACCAATCGAAGCCGAACGACCAGCAGGCCGCCCAGGCGCCGCAGATTGAGCAGGTGCTCGTTGCGGCGCAGCCTCTGCCGGCAGGCAGTCTGCTGCAACCGGCGCAGATCGGCGCAGCGACCATACCGCTGAATGGAGCGCCGACCGATGTGCTGGTCGACACGCCGCAGAACCGCGCCGGGCTAACCGGATCGATGGTGCGGACAGAGTTGGCGCCAGGCGCGCCAATCCTGAACAGCGAGGTGATCCATCCGGGTGATCACGGCTTCCTGGCCGCGGTGCTGGCGCCGGGTATGCGGGCCGTGACGGTGTCTGTGGATAATGTGACCGGAGCCAACGGGCTGATCTGGCCGGGGGACAATGTGGACGTGCTGCTGACGCAGTCGATCGGCGGAGCGCCGGATGCCAAGAGCATCGCCGCCGAGGTTGTGCTGAGCAATGTCCGCGTCATCGCTTCCGGCGCGCAGGTGATCAAGGATGCCAGCGCCGGCGCCAGCGGCGGTCCGCCGGTGCAGACCGTTACGCTCGAAGTCACCCCTGACCAGGCGTCGCGTTGCCTGGTCGCTACCAGCCTGGGTAAATTGTCGCTCATCGTGCATTCGGCGGAGACGAACCCGAATGGGACGGAGCAGGCCTCGGCCCCGCCGCAACAACCGGTCTGGGCGGGCGATGTGTCGCCGGCCTTGGCGAATGCCCATCCAGAAGTGCCGGAGGTGTCCACCGTCAATGTCATTTCTTCCGACGCGACAGGGGAGTTTAAATTTTGATGCGCGGCATGAAGATCTCCGCGGGTGCATGGCTCGCCGTTGTTGCCGGGTTTGGCGCTTCTGCCTCCATGGCCTTTGCTCAAAGCCAGCCTGAGGATACCAGTGGCGCAGCGGATGCGCCCGCAGCCACCGCGCCGTCGGTCGCGCCCGCACCGGTTCCGCCTGCTTATTTCGGGTCGGTTGCTTTGGCCAAGGGTAAGGGCAAGCTGGTCAAGCTGCCGCGTGCCGTCGCCAATCTGTTTGTGGCCGATGACAGCATCGCCTCGGTGCGGCCTGCCAGCCCGGGCGTGATGTTCGTTTTCGGCAAGACGCCCGGTACCACGGATGTGGTGGCCACCGACCAGGATGGTAACCGGATCGCCCAGTATTCAATCACGGTTAATCCGTCAGACTACCAGGGTTCTCGCTTGCAGGAGCAGTCCCAGGCGGTGGCGCCCGGCAACGGCGTGACGGCCGAGAGCGAACCGGGGGGCATGGTCGTCAGGGGTACGGTGAACACGCCTGAGGAAGCCGATAACGTGATCAACCAAGCCAAGGCGATCTCGGGCAGCACTGTAATTAATGATCTGACTGTCAACGAGCCGATTCAGGTTCAGCTGAAGGTCCGCATCGCGTCGATGGACCGCAGCATTACACGCCAGTTGGGCATCAACTGGAGTTCAGTCGGCGAGGCCGGCACTATGATTGGCCAGTTCGCGTTGCATATTTCGTCAGCTTCCGCCGCAGCCAATCTGGCTTCAGTCCCTCCTGGCGTCGTTGGGGTTACCTTTCCCGGCGGCACGTTTGAAGGAGTCGTCGACGCGCTGGCGACGGATAACCTTGCCCACGTCCTCGCAGAGCCGACATTGACCACCTTGTCTGGCACGCAGGCCAACTTCCAGGTAGGCGGGCAGTTCCCGATTCCAACATCCTCCGGAAACAATGGTTCCGTGTCAGTGACTTATAAGAATTTCGGTGTCCTGCTTAGCTTTATTCCAACCGTATTGTCCAACGGCCGGATTGCCTTGCAGGTGGCACCGCAGCTGAGCGAGATCAACGCGGCCAATTCAGCGACCGTCAGCACCGGGGCTGTGGGCGAGGTCTTTTCCGTGCCCTCCCTCACCATGACCTCCGCGTCCACCACCGTAATTCTGGGCAGTGGCCAGGGCATGGCGATTGCCGGTCTGCTTGAGGACACCAGTAACCAAGTGGATAACGGCGTTCCTGGTCTGAGCGAGGTGCCGCTGCTCGGGGCGCTGTTCCGTGGCGACGCGTTCCAACGCGAGCAGCAGGAGCTGGTGATCACTGTCACCCCGTATCTCGTCAACCCGGTTAATAATCCCGGGAGCCTTGCCTCGCCCGATGACGGCTGGAGCCCGCCGAATGATTTGCAGCGCATATTGCTGCTTCGTAATAACGGTACCGACACCGCCTCGACCCGGATTCCGGGCGATGCCGGGTTCATGGTGCAATGAAGGAGACGATGCGTATGCGCTCCGCCCTGTTCTTCTCGTTTTGTGTTGTGTTGCTGACGCTTACCGGCTGCCAGGGGGCATTCAACCCGTTCAATCGTCCCGGCAACTGGTCGGCGACAGGGGCGCCGAACGAAACGATTGCGCAGCAGGTGGCCAACAAGTCGGATCTGCTCCAGGGCCAATCCGAGCCGGGCAGCAACGGCATTGCCGCGGTGGCCGGTGTAGAGAAGGCCATGACCGGCGGCACCGCCTCGGGGCTGCAGACAACTATGACCCCGACATCCTCGGCGGCCAGCCTGAATGTTGGTCAATGAGCATGGGCCGGCGTTTCCGGTATAGTGGATAGGAGGCTTCATGAGCCAGCAAGGCGCTCGCAATGTGCAGGGTGATGATGGTGGTCTGGTCAGCCGGCCCGACCGCTTGACCGTTCTGGCCTTCCTGGGTGATCCCGCCACCGAACAGGTGCTGCGCGATGGCCTGGGTGAGTTGGTCGCCAACGGCATCGATATCCGCCGCGGCACTGTCCGGACGGCGGTTGCAGCCATGTCCAAGACGCAAACCCCCGAGGTGCTGATCGTCGATATCGCCGGTGAGGAGCAACCGCTCCACGCGCTGGGCGAACTCTCCGACGTGGTGGAGCCTGGCGTGCGCGTGCTCGTCATCGGTGACAACGACGATGTCGATTTCTACCGCCACATCACGCGCGGCATGGGCGTGATGGAGTATCTGTTCAAGCCGATCACCCGCGAGGCGGTGGCGCGGCATTTCGCGCCGCTGATCACGCGCAAGACCATAGGCCAGGATGCCACACGCGGCGGGCGCGTCATCGCCGTCCTGGGCGCGCGCGGTGGGGTAGGGGCTACCACCGTCGCGGGCAACCTCTCCTGGTTGCTGGGCGTCATGGCGAAGCGCCACACCGTGTTCGTGGAATCTGACATCCATATGGGCTCCGGCGCGCTGCTGCTCGGCGCCAAGACAGGCCCCGGCCTGCGCATGGCGCTGGAAACGCCGGACCGTATCGACCCGCTTTTCGTTGAGCGCGCCGCCCAGCCGGTGGCGGAGCGCCTGCAGGTGCTCGCTTCGGAAGAAAAGCTGACCGAGCCGCTGCATTACGCTCCAGGCGCGGCACGCCGCCTGATCGAGGCGTTGCGGGTCCGGTATAATTTTATCGTCATGGATGTGCCGTTCCTGCCGATGCAGTGCAACCGCGAACTGATCGAGTTTGCCCATCACCGCGTCATCGTCATGGACCCGTCGCTGGCCTCTGTGCGTGACACGCTGCGCCTGCTCAGCCTCCCGAACGGCCCCTGGCAGCCGCAAAGCCCCACGATCGTACTCAACCGTCAGGGCCGTCCCGGCGGCCTGACGCGCAAGCAGATCGAGGAGGCGCTGAAGGTCAAAATTGACATCGTGATCCCGGATATTCCGAAGCAGCTGAACGAGTCCGCCAGCTTCGGCGAGCCGGCGATCGCAACGCGCGGCCCGTTCCGCCAGGCGATCATCGATCTCTCGCGCGAGATCGGCTTCGTCGCTGCCCGCGAGGATGCAGTCATCGAAGGTTCCGCGCAGCTCACTTCCGTTGGTGGCATCTTCAAGATGCTCGGTTTCAGCAAGGGGTAATATCGAATGTCCGATGGCAGCCTGCCCTCATTTGGCCGTCGGCGTGTTGAGACCTCGGCCGTGCCTGCACCCGTAGCCGTACCTTCTGTGTCCCCACAGCCCGCGGCGCCGCCCCAGGCGGACGGAGCCCGCATTCCCATGGACGGGCCCGTTACCGTGCGCCCGGAGATCGCCGAACTGCGCAATCTCTGCCTGGCGCGCATGGATGCGACCGCGGTCGCCTCGCTGCATCCCGACCGTCTGCTGATCGAGGTCGAGCGGCTGATCGGCGATCTCGCCACGGAAAAGCGCGTGCAGTTGAACGCACGGGAGCAACGCAATCTCGCCACCGAACTGGTGGACGACATGCTCGGCCTCGGCCCGCTGGAGCCGCTTCTGCTTGACGAAAGCATCAACGACATAATGGTCAATGGCCCGAACCACACCTTCGTGGAACGTGGCGGCAAGCTGACCCAGGTGCCGGTGCGGTTCCGTGACTGGACACATCTCACCAATATCTGCCAGCGCATCGCTGCCTCCGTCGGCCGCCGCGTGGACGAATCCAGCCCGATGTGCGACGCGCGCTTGAAGGACGGCTCGCGCGTCAACATCATTCTGCCGCCGCTGGCCATCGACGGCCCCTCGATCTCGATCCGTAAATTCTCCAAGAAGCCGATCGATTTCGAGAGGCTGATCGGCTACGGCACGCTGACGCCGCCCATTGCCCGCGTGCTGGAAATCGCGGCGCGCTGCCGGCTGAACATCATCGTCTCGGGCGGCACCGGCTCCGGCAAGACGACCATGATGAATGCGCTCTCGCGCTTCATCGACGCGTCCGAACGTATCGTCACAGTAGAAGACGCAGCCGAACTCCAGCTGCAGCAGCCGCATATCGTGCGCCTGGAAACCCGCCCGCCCAGCCTCGAGGGCAAGGGCGAGATCACGGCGCGCGACCTTGTGCGTAACGCGCTGCGTATGCGCCCCGACCGCATCATCATCGGTGAGGTGCGCGGCGCCGAGGCCTTCGACATGCTGCAAGCCATGAACACCGGCCATGACGGCTCGATGTCGACCATTCACGCCAACAACACCCGCGACGCCTTGGCGCGTATCGAGAACATGGTGCAGATGTCATCGATGGGTCTTACCCCGCGCGCCATCCGCCAGCAGGTGGTGTCCTCGGTCAACATGATCGTGCAGGTGGAGCGCCAGCGGGATGGCGGCCGCCGTCTCGTGCAGTTGACCGAGATCGCCGGCATGGAAGGCGAGACGCAGCTACTCAACGATATCTTCAAGTTCGAGGTCACGGGCGAAACGGCCACCGGCCGCCTGACCGGCCGTTACGAGGTCAGCCGTATCCGCTCCACCTTCCAGGAGCGGCTGCAATATTACGGCCTGGACCGCGCCTGGATGAACGCGTTGGACGAAGCCTGATGCTCACGCAAATCTTCCTGCTGCTCGCCGTTGCAATAGTCCTTCTGGCCGCAATCACCGCCTATGCGATAATGATCGTGAAGGAGAACGAGCGCCAGGAGAAACTCAAAGGCCGCCTGCAGGACACCGTGGCGCCCTCCGCCAGGCCGACGAGCCAGGCGGATGAGGATTTCTCGCTGGTGCGCACCGCCTCGCACATCGAGCAGATGAAGCAGCGCGCAGCCGGGATCATCGGCGTTGATCTGGGGCAGGCGGAAACCTACCCGATCAAATGGTGGCTGGTGCCGCTTATCGCGGCGGGGGTGACATGGTTCCTCATGTTCATCGCCTCGCACCCGCTGGGCAGCCACAAGTTACTGTGGTTTTTCGTCAAGGTTTTCGGCACGCCGGTCGTCTGGTGGATGCTCACGGGCTTTGCCTTCAACTGGTTCACCAACCGGCGCAACGCCAAGCTGGTGGAGCAGTTCCCGGATGCGCTGAGCACCATCGTGCGCTGCGTGCGCGTCGGTATCCCCATGGGCGAGGCGCTGCGCACCGTGGCCAAAGACGCGATGGAGCCGACCAAGCTCGAATTTACCATTCTCGCGGACAAGGTCTCGATCGGCGTTCCGCTCGATGTCGCGCTGCGTGAACTGGGGGAGCGCGTTAAGCTCACGGAATACCAGTTCTTTGCCACTGCCATCACGCTGCAGGCGCGGTCCGGCGGCGGCATCACGCAGACGCTGGAAACCCTCTCCGAAGTGATCCGCAAGCGCGTGGGCCTGAAGGCGCGCGGCTACGCGCTCACGGCCGAGGCGCGCACCAGCGCGATGATCCTCTCGGTCCTGCCCTTCTTTGCCGGCGGCGCGATCTTCATGATGCAGCGGGAATACATCATGTTGCTGTTTACAACCTCCGGCGGCCAGGCGGTCCTCGGCGCCGCCATCCTGCTCATGTGCATCGGCATGGGCGTAATTCAGTTCATGATCAGCAATGTCCTCAAGTAGCTCCGTTCCCATTTTTGGCATTCTGCTGCTGATCGTGCTGTTTTTCGCACTGCTGGCGGCCGTCGGCTTCATGCTGACCTATGAACTTGGCCGCACCGCGAAGCTGACCCGGCGGCTGGATCTGGTCACGCATGGCGGCCAGGAGGAACTCCCCGAACAAGGCGCGCCTCCGGGTGCTCTGCTGCTGCGGCTCGTCTCCGCCTTCGGCATGGGCGTGGCGCGCAGCGGCTTGCTATCGCGCACGACCCTGGCGCGAAATGACCGCGACGCTGGAAGGGATCGGCTTCAAGGGCGGCAAGGGCCTCGGCCTGTTCATCGGCGCCAAGATCATGCTGGTCCTCATCAGCCCGGTCATTACGTTCATCGTGGCGCAGCACGCGTTTGGCATGTCCGGCATGTGGCTGATCATCGCCACCGCCGCCGGCGCGATTGGCGGCATGCTGGCGCCGGAGACCATCGCCACCAATATCCGCACGAAGCATCTCGAGAAGGTTGCCGCAGGTGTGCCCGATGCGCTGGACATGCTGGTGATTTGCTCCGATGCCGGTTTGGCGCTGGAAGCCGGCATCGCCCGTGTGGCGCAGGAAATCTCTGGCCTGAACCCGGCGCTGGCGATGGAACTGCAGCAAACCTCGCATGAGTTGCAGATCGGATCGGATATGCGCCACGCCATGGATTCGCTCGGTGACCGCACCGGTCTGGATACGCTGAAGCGACTGGCCACCACGCTCGCGCAGTCGCTGCAATACGGTACGCCGCTCACTCAGGCGCTGCGCACGCTCTCCGCTGAATTGCGCGCCGAGGCGCTGGTGAAGTTCGAGGAACGCGCCGGCCGGCTGCCTACGCTGATGACCATGCCGATGATCCTGTTCATCCTCCCCTGCGTGTTCCTCGTGGTGGCGGGGCCGGCCATTATCAACGTCATGGCGACTCTGCACGGACAAAAGTAAAAGGTCTCATGGATAAAATTCACTTGGCTGAACCTGCCGTTTTCCGCCCGCGCAACAAGGCTGGCCTGGCCATGGCGTCCCTGGCCGCGGTTCTGGCGCTTACTGGCTGCGCCCAGCACCAGGCCAACGGCCCGCAGGCGAACACCGCCGCGCCGAGCGGCTCGATCGGCACCAACACGCTGAACGTGGCTGATGCCGCCATCGCGGGCGGCAGATCCGAACATGGCTCTGTCGGTGTCGCAGTCCATTTTGGCGAATGACCCCAATAATGTGGACGCCCTGGTGCATGAGGGCGACGCCTATTACGCGCTGGACCGCTGCCCGGCGGCGGAAGCGGCCTTCCAGCTGGCGCTGAAGAATGATGCTCATTCGTCGCTGGCGGAAGTTGGGCTCGGGCGCTGCCTGCTGAAGACCGACCCGAATGCCGCCGAGCAGGCCTTCGAGGGCGCCGTGCAGGATGACCCCGGCAATGCCAACGCGCTGAACGATTTGGGCATCGCGCGCGACCTGCAAGGCAATTTCGCCGGTGCCGTGGATCCGTATCAGCGCGCGCTGCTGGCCAATCCGGCGCTCACCGCGGCGGAGGTCAATCTCGGCCTGTCGCTGGCGCTGTCCGGCCATGGGGAGGAGGCGCTGCAATATCTCGGGCCGCTGGCCACGGGCAGGGCGCCACGCCCAAGATCCGCGAGGACTATGCCGCCGCGCTGGTCGCCACCGGGCGCGATGACGAGGCACGCCAGGTTCTGGCCGTGGATCTGCCGCCGGATGACGTGAACAAGGCGATGGATGGCTTCTCCGCGCTCATCGCGTCGTCCATCCAGAATCCGCCCCCGCCGCCGTCACCTGCGCCGACCGTCACCGAGGTGCCGACAGCCCCGGTCGCCGCCGCGCCGATTACCCCGGCCGCCCCGGTCAGCACGGCGCCAACGCCGCTGCAGCCTGCGCCAGATCCTGCGCCTGTTCAGGCGGCTGTGCCCGCTCCGGCTCCCGCAAGCCCCTCTTCGAATTCCAATGCCGCCTATGTCGGCCCGTCGCCGATCCCGGGGGCGATGTCCTCCTCTACGGTGGGGGCAGGGGCCATGCCCTCCCCGGCTGCGCAGCCTGTGGCTGTCGCCCCGGCACCTTCTCCCGAGCCTGCGCCGGCCGTCGCTGACGCTCCTGCCACCGGAGGCAATTCGGCCGTGCAGCTCGCCGCGCTGAACTCGCAATCAGCGGCCGAGCATGAGTGGAACAAGGTCTCCGCATCCGAGCCGGCGCTGTTCAGCGGCAAGTCGCCCGAGATCAGCGCGGCTACCGTGCACGGCAAGACCTATTACCGGCTGCGCGTCGCGGGCTTTGCGGGCAAGGTGGACGCAGCCAAATTCTGCGCCGAGCTCTCAGCCGCCGGCAGCACCTGTACCGTCGCGAATTTCTGACTGCGCATAAAAAAACCGCCCGTAAAAAAACGGGCGGCTTTTTCGTTCGGCCGGAAACGGTTCAGGCGGTGACCGCGCCGATCCGCTTCAGGCTTTCTTCCTTACCCAGCGCGATCAGCGTCGCGTCGATGCCCGGGCTCATGGTGCTGCCGGTGAGCGCGGCGCGCAGCGGCTGCGCCACTTGGCCCAGCTTGCGGCCTTCGGCCTCGGCGAAGCCACGCAGCGCGGCGTCGATGGCGGCGGTCTCGAAGGCCACGCCCTCCAGCACTGGCAGCAGCCGCGCCAGCATCTCGCGTGCCTCCAGGTTCAGCAGCGCCTCGGCCTTCGGCTCGAAGGGCAGGGGCACTTCGCGCGCCAGGAACGCGGCGGAAGCAGTCAGATCCTCCAGCGTCTTCGCGCGCTCCTTCAGCCCCGGCATCAGGGTGAGAATGCGCTCCATCGCCTCGGTGCCCACCGTGTGGCCGGATTTCACCAGCCGCTCGACAACCTCCTCGCGCAGCCGCGCATCATCGGCCTGGCGCAGCCACATGCCGTTCAGGTGGGTGAGCTTGGCGTAATCCATGCGGCTCGCGGCGCGGCCCACGCCTTCCAGCGTGAACAGCTGCGATCTGCTCGTCGCGGCCGAGGAACTCGGCATCGCCATGGCCCCAGCCCAGGCGCAGCAGATAGTTGCACAGCGCCTCGGGCAGGAAGCCCTGCTCGCGGAACTCCAGGATGCTCACGGCGCCGTGGCGCTTGGAGAGCTTGGCGCCATCCGCGCCATGGATCAGCGGGATATGCGCGAATTGCGGCTTCTCCCAGCCCATGGCGTCGTAGATCTGGATCTGCCGGAACGTGTTGGTAAGGTGGTCATCGCCGCGGATCACATGGGTGATCGCCATGTCATGGTCGTCCACCACCACGGCATGCAGATAGGTCGGCGTGCCGTCCGAGCGCAGGATGATCATGTCATCCATCTCGGCATTCTTCACCCGCACCTCGCCCTGTACGAGGTCCTGCAGCACCACCTCGCCATCGCGCGGGGCCTTCAGGCGGATGGCGGGCCGCAAGCCCTCCGGCGCCTCGGACGGATCGCGGTCGCGCCAGCGGCCATCGTAACGCGGCGGGCGCTTCTCGGCGATCGCCTGCTCGCGCATCGCGGTCAGTTCCTCCGGCGTGCAGTAGCACTTATACGCCTTGCCCTGTTCCAGCAGTTGCATCGCCACTTCCACATGCCGAGCCTCGCGCGTGGTCTGGTACACCGGCGGCGCGTCGGATTTCAGGCCGAGCCAGTCCAGCCCGTCCAGGATCACCTGCACCGCTTCCTGGGTGGAGCGGGCGCGGTCGGTGTCCTCGATGCGGAGCACGAACTCGCCGCCATGATGGCGGGCGAAGAGGAAGTTGAAGAGCGCGGTGCGGGCGCCGCCGATATGCAGCAGCCCGGTCGGGGAAGGGGCGAAGCGGGTACGGATTGTCATGTCCGCCTGTTACCCTTTTGCGACGCATTGTGCCAGCGCGGGCAAATGGTTAACGTCCAGTTGCAACTGGAGATTGCCGCTGTTCGACGCTTTTGCACGCTGGGTGGAGGCCGAGCATGGCCGCTTCATGCTTCTCCTGCCCGTCACCATGGGCGCGGCGATCCTGTTGTATTTTTCCCTCCCCGCCGAACCGCCCTTATGGCTGGGGTTCATGGCGCTGGGCTTGAGCGTTGTCGCGCTGGCGGCATCATGGCGGCACCCTTATTTGCGTTTCGTGGCTGCGCTGGCGCTGGCGGCGTCTTTGGGCTTTGCCCGGGCCGAGTGGCGCACCGCCGCCGAGCCGCCACTCGCCTTCATTCCCACCGGCGTCATCAAGCTTACCGGCAGCATTGCGCGCATCGAGATCATGCCCAGCGCCGAGCGCATCACCCTCGTATCCCCGCGCCTCGATGGCGGTCCGCCGCTGCCCCGCGCGGTGCGGATAAAGCTGCGCCCGGACGATCCGGCGCCGTTGCGGGCGGGTGAGGTGGTGCAGTGCTACGCCATGCTGTTCGGGCCGGACCGCCCGGCCTATCCGGGCGGCTGGGACCAGGGGCGGGACGATTTCTTCTCCGGCCTCAACGCCGCCGGATTCGCGCTGAACCATGTCACCATCATCAGCCCGGCGCCGCCGAACCGCCTAGCCGATGCGCTGCAAAATCTGCGCGCCGATATCGCCGCCACCATCATGGCCACGCTGCCGCCCGAGACCGGCTCCATCGCCGTCACCCTGCTCACGGGCGACGAACAGGCCATATCGCCGCAGGAGCGGCAGAATTTCATCGAAGCAGGGCTGGCCCATATCCTCGCCGTGGCTGGGCTGCATGTCGGCATCATCATGGGGCTGGCCTTTGCCGGCTCGCGCTATCTGCTCACCCGGAGCGAGCGCATGGCCTTGCGCCTGCCGACCAAGGCCATCGCCGCGGCGCTGGCGCTGCTGGCGGGGGCCGGGTACGCCGCGCTGACGGGCGCGCATCTGCCCATCATCCGCAGCCTCGCCATGGCCAGCCTCGCCACGCTCGGCGTGTTCGTGGGACGCCGTACGTTCTCCCTGCGCGGGCTGGCGGTGGCCGCTGTGGCGCTGATGCTCGCCACGCCGGAAACCGTGCTTGGCACCAGCTTCCAGATGAGCTTTTCCGCCGTGCTGGCGCTTATCTCCGGCTATGCCGCCGTGCAGCATTTCTTCACCCGCTTTCATGCCTCGGGCTCACGGCTGGGCCGCGTGGGAACACATGTGCTGGGCCTAACCTATACCAGCCTGCTCGCGGGCGGGGCTTCCATGCCGTTTGCCGCGTATCAGTTCCAGCAGATCCAGCCGTACTGGATTCCCGCCAATCTGCTCGCCGTGCCGCTTACCGCGTTCTGGATCATGCCGCTCGGCTTGGTGTCCTTGGCGCTGATGCCGTTGCACATGAGCGCGCTGGCGCTGATCCCCATGGGCTGGGGCATCCGGGTTATCGTCTGGATCACGGCGCAGATCGCGCAATTCCCGGATGCCATGCTGCGCATCGCCCCCATGCCGCCCGCCGCCATTCTGGTCGTCGCCTCCGGGTTGGTCTGGCTGTGCATCTGGCGCTCCACCCCGCGCCTTGCCGGTATTCCGGTCATGGCGCTGGGCGTGGCGCTGGCGTTGCTCGCCCGCCCGCCGGATCTTCTGGTCTCGCCCGATGCCCGGCTGATTGCCATACGCTCCGGCGGGACGGTGTTCCTGGTTGCGCAGCGCAAGGGGGACCGTTTCACCTTGGAGCAATGGGCGCCGGTCTGGGGCGAGGTGCCGCTCACCCCGGCGCAATGCACGGAAAATACCTGCCGGCTCGGCCAAGTTTTGTTCGCCACCGCGCCGCCCGCCGATTGCACCGGCTCTGCCATCGCGGTTTCGCCCGTCGAATTCACCGGATGCGCCGGGCTGCCGGTCATCGACCGGCTTTACGTCTACCGGAACGGCGCCACCGCCGCCTGGGTGAACGGCACCAAGGTCACGCTGCGGACGGACCGTGCCGTACAAGGTTCGCGCCCCTGGGTTGTGCTATATCCACAACTATAAATTGTCAATTTGTTAACGGTTCGTTAGCATCCCCGGCATGAGCCTGACCATTCCCAGCGTTGCCTCGCATCATCCGCATGTCACGCCCGGCCTGGCCGAGCAGTTGCTCAGCTTGCGCCGGCGGTGGCGCATCATCCTGGCCAGCACTGTGCTCGTGCCCGGCCTTGCCTTGGCTGGGCTGTTGCGCACGCCGTTCAGCTACACGGCCACCGGCATTGTGCTTTACGACCCGGAAAGCGCCACGGTACCGGGCGACAACAACAACGTCCCGCAGGATGCCTCGGATGAGGATGCGGTGGTGGCCAGCCAAAGCGAGGTGATCGCCAGCCTTCCGGCAGCGGGGCAGATCGCGGCCAGGCTGAACCTCGCGGCCTCGCCCGCGTTCAACCGCGCCGTCGCGCCCCGGCATTTTCCCTTCACCTTGTTGCCCCGGCCCAAACCGCCGAGCCCCGATGAAGTCGCCGAGGCCACCCGCCGCGCCATGGATGTCCAGGTGTTGCCGGGCTCGCGCGTGCTCACCGTGTCCTTCTCCAGCACTTCGCCCGAACTTGCCGCTGCCGCCGCCAACCTCGCCATGCAGCTCTATCTGGATCATGAGCGGGACGTCTCCTTCGCCGCGCTGAATGACGCGCAGGCCTGGCTCGAAAAACATTCCGCCGACGTGCAGTCGCAGCTGGATGCCACCGAGACGGAGCTGGCCCAAACGCGCGCCGCCGCCGGGGTGGTGCAGGGGGCGCAATCGACCCTGACGACCGAGACGGCGAGCCGGCTGGCGGCTTCGCTGGTGGAGGCCCAGGCGGATCTGGCCATGGCCCAGGCCCGGCTGGACGCCGCCAGCGGTGGCGATGCCGCCGCCGCCAACGCCGCCATCGCGCCCAACCTGCTGCCGCTGCGCAAGGAGCAGGCGGACCTCACGGCACAGGCGCAGTCGCTCGCGGCGCAATACGGGCCGGACTACCCCGACCTCATCGCCGCACGCACCCAGCTCGCCGCCATCACCGCCGAGATCACCGCCGAGACCGGGCGCGAGCTGGATGCCGCCCACGCCCAGGTGGCGGCGGACAAGGCGCAGATCGCCACGCTGCAATCGGCGCTGGAGGCAGCCCGGTCGCAGAGCCAAACGGAGGATGAGGAGGCAGCACCCATCCGCGCTTTGGAGCAGCGCGCCGCCGCGGGGCAGGACATGCTGCGCGCCATGACCCAGCAGGCGGACCAGCTGGCGCAGGATGCTTCGCTGACCAAGCCCGATGCCCGCATCCTCTCCACCGCTGCCGTACCTACCCAGCCCAGCGCGCCGCATAGGGGCCTTATCCTCGGCGCGGCCCTGGGGCTGGGCTTCTGCCTCGGCGTGCTGCTGGCCGGGCTGCGGGACGCGTTGGACACCTCCCTGCGCTCGGGCGTGGATGTCCGCGCGCATTTCGGCATCTCCTGCTTCGCGCTGCTGCCGGAAACCGCCGCGCCGCAGGTGGCCGCCTTGCAGGCGCCGTTCTCACTCTATGCCGAGCAGCTGCGCTCCCTGCGCACCGGGCTCGGGCTGAGTGAAGGCCCGTGCAAGATCATCGCCATCACCGCCGCCCGCCCGGGCGAGGGCAAGACGACGCTGACCATTGCCTTGGGGCGTTCCCTGGCTTCCGCCGGTTTGCGCGTGCTCGCCGTGGATGGCGATATCCGTCAGCCGAGCTTCGATCCGGTGTTCAACTGCGTGGGCGCGCCGGGGCTTACCGATCATCTCGCCGGGCTGGCGGGGGCTGATGAAGTGATCCGGCAGGACAACCTGACGCCCTTGAGGATACTTCCCGCCGGTACCCAGGCGAAGGCCGCACTCTCGCTTTTCCTCTCGCCAGCGCTGCGGCAATTCCTGTTCATGCTGCGCGAGGAGTTCGACGTCATCCTGATCGACGCGCCCCCCGCCTTCGCTCTGGCCGAGGGGCGGGTGCTGGCACGGCTCGCGGATTCCGCGTTGCTCTGCGTCCGCTGGGGGCACACACCGCGCCGTGTGGTCCGCGCCGCCATCACCCTGTTGCAGGAGGCCGGGGTGGTGTTGGCTGGCGCGGCGCTGACGCGCGTGAACGTGGCCCAGCATGAGAAATCCGGCTTTGCCGATGCGGAGGTGTATCAGCCGCGCTATGGAGGGTATTTTCTACATTAATCGGCGTTGCGTTCTTGCCCGGCCAGCAGCACGACATAGGCGCGCAAACCGGGCAGGCTGAACCGCCGCCGCCAGTCGATGGCATGGTCCACCCGGTTGCGCATGGCGAAGTGCAGTTCGACCGCTTCCAGCTGCGCCCTGGAGAAACTCGCGGCGAGCGCGGGCTCCATCCGGGCCAGGAAGCGCGCCATGTCCTGGTTGCGCTGCATGGCGCGGGGCTAGTTGGTCAGCCTGTCCAGGTACGGTACGTACGCGAAGATGTAGCGCTTCAGCGCCACCGGGCCAAACACGCCGAAGAGCATCAGCACGGCTGCAAACCCGTAGAAATTCGTCCCGTCCCAGGAGGCGCACCGCAGCAGCGCGCCTTTCGCCAGACCGATGAACAGCGTGTTGAACAGGTAGATCATGAAACTGTACCGCCCAAGGAACAGGAAACTCTGCTTGAGCGGAGTATCCGGCAAATCCCTTAAGAAGCCGTGAAGCGCTGGGAAGGAGAGCACGCCCACCCCCAGCAGCAACGGCGCCTGCGGCCAGTGCCTGCCGAACACAATGATCGCGGCCAGCACCGCGAGCAGCGCCGCCATGGTTGGCCTCCAGGCGCCGTTGATGAACGCCAGCCAGCGCCCGCCCAGCAGGCCGGCCCAGGCGCCGAGCAGAAAGAACACCGCGTAGCTGCCCACCCTGTCGGCATAGGCATAGGCGGGCAGCTTCACGGCATAGAGCGCGATGCTCGCCGTGAGCAGCCAGGGCAGGCGGGGAGGCCGCCCGTTCAGCGCCACCATGCTAACCGTGCTCACCACGAACAGCACGAACAGGTACCAGATGCTGAGCGCCGGGCTGGCGGCGGTGTGCCAGAGCAGATCGCCCGCCCCCGCCCAGAACGCGGCGGGGGCGTTGTCGACGCTCATCACCCGGGCGAGTGCCAGCTTGCCGCACACGATCAGCAGCCCCAGCCCGAAGAATGGCAGCAACAGCCGTCTCGCCCGCGCCGCCACCACGCCGCGCCAGCCTGGGCGGGGAGTGAACAGCATGCCGGTTTCCACCGCCACCAGCCCGCTCAGATACAGGAAGAACGGCATATGGAACGCATACACGGCCTGGCGCAGCGGCTCGTACCAGCCCACGCCCGCAGGGTCGGTCCTGGCCACCAGATGCCCGAAGACGACGAACAGGATGGCCATGCCCTTCGCTGCGTCGATATCCGCGCGCCGTGCCTGCAAAGAAGTTAACCTGCGGTTGTTTTTGCTACTATACGTTGCAAGATGTTAATGCAAAAGACGGCTAGTGACCGCAGAGAAGCACTTCGCCGCCGCACTAACGGCTTGTCTGGTCCTGGCTGCCCCGGCCAGGGCGCAGCAGCTCGACCTCCTTCTGCCGGAGGACAGCGTGCCCGGCTACGGGCAGAAATTCAGCGTCATATCCGAGCGCAAGGAATTCGCCCCCGGTGCCACCGGATGGGAGTGGAACGGCATCTCCCTGGCACCCGCTCTTGCCGCCAGCACGGGGTATGATTCCGCGCCCAACGGGGCCGGGGGCTCAGCCCTGCTTAACGCCTCGCCCAGCCTTCTGGTTGCCGACCCGGTCGCTGGCTTCGGTGCCTATGCCGAGGTCAACACCTCCGCCTATCCGCAGGATGCGTCGCAAAACGCCGTCACCGCCATGCTTGCGGGGGGCGAGCGGATAGAGCTGCCGCGCGAGGTTGTCACTGTTGCCGCTGCCTATTTGCGCGGCGCGGAAACAGGTTTCGATATCGATACGCAAAATTTGACCCGCCCTCTGATCTTCGCGGTGACCGATCTTCGCGCGAGCGACGAAATTGTCGCAGGCATGTTCACGATTAAACCGGAAGTTGATTCCGCCATCTACAGTTTTCCGGATACATCTGATCTCGACCGCCATGACCTCCGCGAGGCGCTCACGCTTACCTATGCGCCGGGCGGACCTCTCCAATATGTGATGCGCCTTCATGCAACTCAATCTGATTACAAAACAAATTATTTTGCAGCCAATACCAACGAGATTCTCGCCGGCGTGGAGGATAAAGCCGATGGGCTGTGGACCGTCTCGCTGCTCGCCGGTGCGGCGCAGCGCAATTCGCGCGATATCCAAGCTTCCGCGCCAGTGCTGGAAGGACGGCTCGATTGGCGGCCCACGGGGCTGGATCAGGTTCAGCTTGGCGCGGTACGGGAAATTGACGATCCGGACGAGATCAGCGCCACGCCGTATAAACTAACACAGGTAACACTTGCGTTATCTCACGCGCTTCTCGAAAACGTTATTGTCAAGAGTGTCGCGAAAATTTCAAACGTAGCGTATATGAAAGAAAATTCACGGGAGACGCTGTTTACGGGCAGCATGGAGATGAAATGGTATTTAACTCCGAGCCTGGCCTTCAATGGCTTTTACGAGTTCAACAACAGGCAGGCCAATTATCTCTCGGCCGCCAGCGAGCACGTTTTAACCTTGGGGTTAGAATGGATGCCGTGAACTCTCCTGTTGTTTCCTTGCTGGATATCGATTTCAGCAATGTCTCGCTGGAATCTGTTCTTGCACGGCTGCTGGCCCGGCCGCCGCAGGGGCGTTTCGCCTATGTCGTCACCCCGAATGCCGATCATATCGAGCGGCTGCTTCGCGTGCGCCGGCTGCGCGGCGTGTACCAGCGCGCCATGCTGTGCCTGCTGGATTCCTACCTCATCGCCTTAACGGCGAAACTTCTCGCTTTGCCGCAACCGGAAGTCGTTTCAGGGGCGGATTTAACCGAAGCCTTGCTGCCGAAGCTCGAGGGGCTTCGCGTTGCCATCGTGGGCCTGAAGGACGCGGATTTCGCCATGTTGGCGGCGCGCTACCCGGGCATCGAGTTCCTGCATCACCAGCCGCCCATGGGTCTGCTGCACAATAGCAAGGCGTTCCACGAGGCTGTCGATTTCGTCTGCGCCGCCCGCGCGCCCTTTACCTTCTTCGCGGTCGGTTCGCCGGTGCAGGAACTGCTGGCCTTTGCCGTCTGCGGCCGGCCCGAGGCCGTGGGCGTAGGGCTGTGCATCGGCTCGGCCCTGCGTTACTCCGCCGGGACGCTCAGCCGCGCTCCGGTATGGATGCGCCATAGCGGGCTGGAATGGCTCTACCGTCTGGCGCAGGACCCGCTGCGTCTGGCAGGGCGCTACCTCATCTCCGACCCCAAGGCGCTGGTGGCGATGGCCGTGGTGGCGGTCCGGAAAAAAATCCGCTGATTTTTTCTTCAGGCGGCGCTACCATGCCAAGGCGCACTTGGAGGTTGGATGGTGGAATTCGCCCCGGAGAAACGCAAACACAGCGACAATTCCCTCTGGGCCGTCGTTGCTACCGTTGGCCGTGTCATCCGCATCGCCGAAGTCTTCCCCAACCGAAACGCCGCGTTGAACGACCAGGCCTGGCGTGAAGCGGAGGTGCGCGCCTATTCCGGGTTTCTGGAGCGGACGGGGCAGAATGTCCCGCGCTACACCGTAAGGCCGATCCGCCGCATGGATCTCCCGCGGCGCTGGAAGCCGCTGCCAGCACTCGGCTTTCTGAACGGGAATTTGTGATGGGCGGGATACGCGTCGAGCATGACGCGCTGGCCGCGGCCCGCGGCGCAATGCGCACGCTGGTATGCCGGGCAAGATCAACCGCACCCATTGCGCCGAGGCCATGACCCGCGCCTTGCCCCGCTAGCCCTTGTTTTGGCATGAACCCTCCGCATGTGGTAAGGCTGGGTTATCGATGGACTAGGATGTTTTGATGATGGATGGCGGCGCCGAATCCCGGCGGATTGTGCTTCATGGGACGGAGGATTTCGCTCCGATGCGTTTGGCTGGCCGTCTGGCCGCCGAGACCCTGGATATGATTGGGGAGTATGTCGTCCCCGGCGTGACGACCGAGCGGCTGAACCAGATCTGCCACGACTTCATCATCGCCCATGGCGCCATCCCGGCGCCGCTGAACTATCGCGGCTTCCCGAAATCCATCTGCACCTCCATCAACCATGTGGTCTGCCACGGCATTCCGGGTGAGAAGAAGCTGCTGGAGGGTGACATCATGAATATCGACGTCACCGTGATCCTGAACGGCTGGTATGGCGATTCCAGCCGCATGTACGTGGCAGGTACGCCCAGCACCCGGGCCAAGCGGCTCATCGAAGTGACTTACGAGTCACTGATGCGCGGCATCGCCCAGGTGAAACCAGGCAACACTTTTGGCGATATCGGCTATGCCATTCAGAGCTATGTCGAGGCGCAGCGCTTCTCCGTGGTGCGGGATTTCTGCGGCCACGGCATCGGCCAGAATTTCCACGAGCCGCCCAACGTGCTGCATTACGGCCGCAAGGGGGAAGGACCGGCGCTCAAGCCCGGCATGTTCTTCACCATCGAGCCGATGGTGAATATCGGCCGCCCGGAGGTGAAGGTGCTGGACGATGGCTGGACAGCCGTGACCCGCGACCGCTCGCTCTCGGCGCAGTTCGAGCACATGATCGGCGTGACGGAGACGGGGTATGAGATCTTCACCCTTTCGCCGAAGGGCTACACGGTTCCGCCCTACGTTTAACCAGTTTATGGTTAATTCTTGTAATGGGTTGATCTAAAAGAAAAACCGGCGGGGTTTGGCCCCGCCGGTCAGTTGTTTCAGGCGGCGGTGCCGGGGTCGATCCAGCCGACATGCCCGTCCGGCCGGCGGTACACCACGTTGAGCTGGCCGGTCTTGGCGTTGCGGAACATCAGCACCGGCTGGAACGCCAGATCCATCTGCATCACCGCGTCGCGCACCGAGAGCGTGTCGATCGCGGTGGCGGATTCGGCGATGACCGCGGCGTGCAGCGCCTCGTCATTCGCGGCCGTGGTGGCCTCGTCTTCGTGCTCCTGTTCGGGCTCGTGCTTCAGCACATATTGCTTGCCGGCCTGCGGCTTGGCGCGGGCACCGTTATCACGGGCATGCTGCGACACGCGGCGGCGGTAGCGGCGCAGGCGGGTGGCGATATGCTCGGCGGCGTCGTCGAACGCGCCATGGGCGTCGGCGGCTTCACCCTCGCCGCGCACGGTAATGTTGCGCCCAGCGTGGAGGTTGATGTCGCACGTGAAAAAGCTGCGCGCCTTGCTGAAGGTAACCTGCGCTTCCAGCGCCTGGTCGAAATACTTGCTCGTGATGGTGTCCAGCTGCTTGTTCACGTGAACGCGCAGTGCATCCGACAAGTCGACTTGTTTGCCTGAGACCGTTAATTGCATGGTCTTCTCCCGACTAGAACGGCTCGAATCTTATAGGGGCCTCCTTAAGCCCCCGTTAAGCGGGCTGCTTCTCCCGCTTACGCTGCGCCGAGCCTGGTATACGCAACGCATCCCGGTATTTGGCCACGGTCCTCCGTGCGATGTCTATGCCCTCTTTTTGCAATAGAGCTGCGATGGCATCGTCTGACAAAATATTTTTCGGGTTCTCGGCGGCGATGATCTGCCCCACCCGGTAGCGCACCGTCTCGGCGGAGTGCGTTTCGCCATTCGCCCCGGCCAGCGCGGTGGTGAAGAAAAATTTCAGCTCGAAGATCCCGCGCGGCGTGGCGATGGACTTGTTGGAGGTGACTCGGCTGACCGTGCTCTCATGCAGTTCCACCTCGGCCGCGATGTCGCGCAAGGTGAGCGGACGCAGATGCGAGATGCCGTGGCGGAAGAAGCCGTCCTGGCGGCGGACGATCTCGGCCGAGACGCGCAATATGGTCTGCGCCCGGGATTCCAGGGCCTTCACCAGCCAGGTGGCGCTCTGCATCTGCTCGGAGAGGAAGCCCTTGGTCTCGCGCGAGGCGGAGGCCAGAATCCGGGCATGGAAGCCGCGCCGGATCAGCAGGCGCGGCATGGTCTCGGGGTTGATTTCCAGCAGCCAGTCGCTCTGGCCATCCTCGGTGATGGGAGCGGGGCGCATCAGCACGTCGGGGATCAGCGGGCGCAGCGGCTCGGTGTCGAACCCGGTGCCGGGCTTCGGGTCCAGCCGCTTCAGCTCGGCGATCATGTCGGCCAGATCCTCGGAATCCACGCCGCAGATCTCCTGCAGGGCGCGCAGCTCGCGCCGGGCCAGAAGCTCCAGATTGTTCAACAGCGCCTGCATCGCCGGGTCCAGCCGGTTCAGCTCGGCCAGCTGCGCCGCGAGGCATTCCGCCAGGCTCACCGCGAACAGTCCTGCTGGGTCGAAGCGCAGCATTTTCGCGCGCACGGCCTCAAGCTGGTCCAGGCTCACGCCGAGCGTGGCGGCGATCGCCTCCGGTGCCTCGGCGAGCCGCCCGGCACCATCGAGTGCGGCGATCAGCGCCGCGGCGATGGCAAGCTCGGCACGAGTGCTAAAGGCCAGCCGCGCCTGCTGCTCCAGATGCTCGCGCAGGTTCGGCTTTTCCGCGCCCAGCGCATCGACCGGGTTCCAATCCTCGTCCCCGCCGGCCATCGCGCCGCCATAGCCGTCGGCGCCGGTGCCTGCGTCGTACACATTGCTGACATCGATATCGAGCGGTGCCTTGTCGGCATCCGGCATCATCCCGCTACTGGCGAAACTGGCGGCATCCGGCACTTCCGGCTCTGGCGGTGCGGGGGCAGCACTTTCCAGCGCGGTTACGGTTCCAACCCCGTCATCGCGTTCAAGCAGCGGATTTTTAAGCAATTCATCCTCGATAAAGGCGCTCGCCTCGAGGTTCGAGAATTGCAGCAGCTGGATCGCCTGGCGCAACTGAGGCGTCATCACCAGCGACTGAGACTGCCGCAGATCCAGGCGCGGTCCGAAGGATGGAGCAAGAGCCATGCCAGAAGGCTAGTGCGTTTTCATTCGCTTTCCAAGCGAATTTGGCCCGAAAACTGCATGGTACGCAGACGGCCCGCGCGGGAACCGGCTTTAGAGGCTGAATTTCTCGCCGAGATACACGCGGCGCACATCCTCGTTCGCCACCACCTGCTCCGGATTACCCTCCATCAGCACCTGGCCATCGTAGAGGATATAGGCGCGGTCGATGATCTCCAGCGTCTCGCGGACGTTATGGTCGGTGATCAGCACGCCCAGCCCGCGATGCTTGAGATGCGAGACGAGGTCTCGGATCTCGCCCACGGCGATGGGGTCGATGCCTGCCAGCGGCTCGTCGAGCAGGATGTAGTTCGGCCCGGCGGCCAAGGCGCGGGCGATTTCCACGCGCCGCCGCTCGCCGCCCGAGAGCGCCAAGGCCGGGGTGCGGCGAAGATGCGAGATGCTGAATTCCGCGAGCAGGGCGGAGAGAATGTCCTCGCGCTTGTCGCGGTCCGGTTCCACCACCTCGAGCACGGCCATGATGTTCTGCTCGACATTGAGGCCGCGGAACACGCTCGCCTCCTGCGGCAGGTAGCCGATGCCAAGGCGCGCTCGGCGGTACATGGGCAGGCTGGAGATCTCGGCGCCGTCCAGCGAGATGGTGCCGCTATCAGGCGCGATCAGCCCGACGATCATGTAGAAGGTGGTGGTTTTGCCGGCGCCGTTGGGGCCGAGCAGGCCGACGGCCTCGCCGCGCTTTACCGAGAGGGAGACGTTGCGCACGACCGGACGCTTCTTGTAGCGCTTGCCGAGGCCGGTGGCTACGAGCCCGCCCTGATTGATCACCTGGGATGTAGCAGTCACTGGCTGGCTCCGCCGCCCGAGTTGGGGACAATGACGCCGGAAACCTGTCCGCCCGGGGCGGCAAGCAGGGTCGCCACGCCGGTCTTCATGTTCACCAGCGCATCGGCGCCCGCCAGCTCGTTCGGCCCGTGGATGATATGCACATTGCCACCCAGCCGAGCCAGGCCGGTGGGGGGCAGGTAAACGCCGAAATCGCCGGTCGCGGTGTCCGTGCTGGTCTTGATGACCACATGGCCGACGGCTTCGACCTTTTGCAGCTGCCCGCCTCCGGCCAGCCCGGGCGCGCTCCCGCCGGAGGCGGGCTGGGGCGAGGCGCTGAGATAGCCGGTGATGACATCCGCGGCGATGGAGCGGCCGTTAGTGGTGACGATCAGCGCGTTACCGCGCGCCACGGCCATGTGCTTGCCGGAGTAGTACTCCACCGATTGCTGTGCGGTGATGGTGTCCTGTGGCGTCGTCAGCTTCAGGGCCGAGCCGGTGAGCACCAGCACCTGGCTGTCCATGCTGTAAACGGCGCGGTCGCCCCAGGCATTATCCGTGGCCGTGTAGATATGCACGTGGCCGACAGCCTCCAGCTCATACAGTTCGCCGCCGCCCTGTTCCAGCTCCGAGGCGCCAGGCGCCGCCGCACTGGTGCTGGTGTTCGCCGGGGCGGGCGCGCCCTGCTTCTTGCGGTAATGCGCCACCAGCTCATCCGCCACCACGGTGACGTTGCCGCGCACCGCCCTGGCGCCGCCCGTGGCGGTGATGGTCTGGCTGTCCTGCGACCAGGTGATGCCCTGGGCCGCCGAGATATTCACCGGCTGAGGCGGAGCGCCGGGCGTGCCGCCGAGGTCTAGGTTTTGCGCCGCGGCGGGGGCGGCAAACAACACCGCGAGGGGAAAGAGCAAAAATCTCATTGCGCCTGCATCAGGGTCAACGTGGCGGGGCCGATGAAGGTGATCTGCGCGCCATTTCCGGTGAGGGAGAAGCCATTGGCGGCGGTAAGGGTGCCGAACGGCCCCTGCACCTGCACGGGGTCGGAGGAGCTGGCGCTGCCCGCGCGCAGGTCGATATTCGCTGTCGGCACCGTCATGGTCGTGCCGTCATTGCGGTAAAGCGTGACATTGCCGGAGAGTGCCAGCATGTCGGCCTTTTGCCGGTACAGCCCTGTATCGGATTTCAGCATCAGCCAGGAGCCGGATTTCAGCGTGATGTCACCTGCCGGGTTGATCAGCGCCAAGTTGTTGCCGTCCTGCTCCACGGCGCTGTCGGCGGTGACGGTGAAGGGCTGCCCGTTCTGGTCTGTGCCATGATACTTGGCGCCGAGCAGGCGCGAGGCCGGGGTGGAACCCGCGTTGGCCTGCACATGGTAGGAAACGCGGTCGGCATCCGGGCCGGAGCGCCAGTACGGGGCCAGGGCCAACGCCACCAGCAGCAGCGCCGCCGCCACGGGCAGCAGCTTTTTCAGCAGCGAGACGCGGGCGTGGCGCCGCGTCAGGTTGGCAGGGGCCTCGGCATCGCGCCGCCGGATGTTGTCGATAAGGTTTTGCCGGGCAAGCGGTGTCATACGAACCCCGCCCGCAACAGGTCGTGAATATGCAGAATGCCGCGCACCATGTTGGCGTCATCCACCACAAATAAGGCGGTAACAGGGCGAGATGGCGCGTTCATCTCCCGCAGCGCGTCCTCGGCCAGCGCCTCGGGGGCGATGCTCTTCGGGCTGCGGTTCATGATCTCCTCGACCGGGCGGGAGAGCAGGGTGGGGCTCATGGCGCGGCGCAGGTCGCCATCCGTCACCACGCCGAGGAGTTTCTGCCCCTCATCCACCACGCCAAGCAGGCCAAAGCGCTTGGCGGTCATGGTGATCAGCGCCTGGTCCATTGTGGTGCCGGGGGGCACCAAAGGCAGCTCGTCGCCCTTGTGCATCAGCTCACGCACGCGCTTGAGCCGCGCGCCGAGCTTGCCGCCGGGGTGGAAGTCGCGGAAATCCTTGGCGGAGAAGCCGCGCCGGGCGAGCAGCACCACGGCGATGGCATCGCCCAGCGCCATCTGCATGGTGGTGCTGGTGGTGGGGGCGAGGCCGATTGGCCCGGCCTCCGGTGCCGCGGGCAGCAGCAGCGGAATGTCCGCTGCCTGGCCGAGCGTGCTCTCGGCTACCGAGGTGATGCCGATCAGCGGCAGGCCGATGCGGTGCGCGTGGCCGACGATCGCCGCCAGCTCCTGCGCCTCGCCGGAGTTGGACAGGGCGATGACCGCGTCCCCGCGCACGACCATGCCAAGGTCGCCATGCGCGGCCTCGGCCGGGTGCACGAACAGGGCAGGCGTGCCGGTGGAGGCCAGGGTCGCCGCGATCTTGCGCGCGACATGGCCGGACTTGCCCATGCCGGTGACGACGACGCGGCCGGTGACGGCGAGCAGCGTGTCGATGGCGGTGAGGAATTTATCGCCCAGCGAGTCGGCGAGCGCGGTCAGCGCAGCCGCCTCCGTAGCCAGCACGTCGCGTGCGATGGCAAGGCCGCTGGGCAGTGCGGAGTCCGCCACAGCGGTTTGCAGGGTTGTTTCGCCGCGACTCATGATCGCGGTATGAACAGCCGCGCGGCCGCGGTCAACCATGTCTTCATTTACCCCGACGGCCCTTCAGTGCGCGAACAGGTCCGGCTCTTCGTAGCCGAGCAGGTCGAGCTTCGCGCGTGTAGGCAGGAACTCGTATGCCGCCTGGGCGATTTCAAGCCGGTTTTCGCGGATCAGCAGCGCCTTCAGGCGGTCCCAGATGATGTGCAGATACAGAACGTCGGACGCCGCGTAGGTCCGCTGCTCCGGGGTGAGTTCCACCGCGCCCCAGTCGCTGGTCTGCTGCTGCTTGGAAATTTCCACACCCGCGAGGTCGCGGCACAGATCCTTCAGCCCATGCCGGTCGGTGTAGGTGCGCACCAGCTTGGAGGCGATCTTGGTGCAGATCACCGGCGCGGTGATGACGCCGAGGCCGTTTTCCAGCGCCGCGATGTCGAACCGCGCGAAGTGGAACAGCTTGATGACATTGGGGTTGGTGAGCAGGGCCTTGAGGTTCGGGCAGTTCGCGCCCTGGCCGCCGAGGGATTCGGGGATGATCTGCACGAGATGCGCCGTGCCGTCGCCGCTGGAGAGCTGCACCAGGCAAAGCCGGTCGCGCCGCGGGTCCAGGCCCATCGTCTCGGTGTCGATGGCGACGATCGGGCCAAGATCCAACCCAGCCGGTAGATCATGCTTGTGCAGCTGGATCCCGTTCATGTTTTTCACCTTGGATTTTTGAAGAAAAATGGTGCCCAGGAGAGGACTCGAACCTCCACGCCCTTGCGAGCGCTAGCACCTGAAGCTAGTGCGTCTACCAATTCCGCCACCTGGGCTTAACCATTTTCTTAAGCCGCCCAATTCAGACTGCACGGCTGATGCCGTTTCGTCATCGGGAGGCTTCGACTTTGCCGAAGCATCGTGGGAGCGGCGTTTAATGTGCCCTGAGAGCCACGTCAACCCGCGCTTGAGAGATAAACCGTACGGGCCTAGAACGAAAGCACGCCAAGGCTACAAACTGAACACGATAAAAAGCGAGGTTTTGCATGCTGTCTGACCGTAAAATCACCACCGTTTTTGGTGGGTCTGGATTTCTGGGCCGGTATGTCGTGCAACGCCTCGCGGCGCTGGGTTACATCGTGCGAATCGGTGTGCGGGACCCGGAATCGGCCAAAATCCTCCAGCCGATGGGCGATGTCGGGCAGATTGTGCCGCTCTACGCCCCGGTGACGGACGAGGCCGCGGTGGCCCGCGCGGTCGAGGGCGCCGAGTTGGTCATCAATCTCGCCGGTATTCTGGCGGAACGCCACAAGGGGGATTTTTTCCGCACCCACGCTGATGGCGCGGGGCGAATTGCCCGGCTCGCCCGCGCGGCTGGGGTGGGGCAGCTTATTCACATCTCCGCCATCGGCGCGGACGCGGCCAGCGCCAGCCAATACGCGCAGACCAAGGCGCAGGGCGAGGCGGCGGTGCGCGGCGCGCTCCCCGGCGCGGTGATCCTGCGCCCGTCCATCATGTTCGGGCCCGAGGATAATTTCTTCAACCGCTTCGCCGCCATGGCCACCGTATTGCCGGTGCTGCCCATTGTTCACGGCGCGACGAAGTTCCAGCCGGTTTATGTGGGCGACGTGGCGGACGCGGTGATCGCCTGCATTAGCGGCCATGCGGGGCAGACCTTCGAGCTTGGCGGACCGGAGGTGAAGAGCTTCGCCGAACTGCTGGCGATGATGCTTGAGATCATCGGGCGCCCCCGCAGAGTTTGGGACATGCCGATGGGCTTGGCGCGGCTCCAGGCCGGCTTGCTGGAGCGCCTGCCCGGCAAAGTGCTGACCAACGACCAGATCATCCTGCTGGAGCGCGACAATGTGGTGGCAACCGGCGCGCCGGGGCTGGAGAGCCTGGGAATCGCACCGACACGGATGGAGCTGATCCTGCCTGGCTATCTCGCCCGCTATCGCGTGGGCGGCAAAGGCCGGGAAGGCGCTTTTCAGGAGTAGTATCAAAAACGGACCTAATATTTGGTTTCTGCCAACATAAAACCAGTTTATTTCAGCAATTTTTAAAAAGTACGACATATATGCTGCCTTAATGTGAAAAAAGTGCTGGTAATCCGCCAAAAGCACGGTTAATACGCTGCTGCATTCAACCTGAGGGCGGCGCCGCCGTGCTGCCGCCCCGTTTTTGACGAGGCGAGAGTCATGGCCGAGCGCATGCTGAAATTCATCAATCTGCCCCAGCAGACGCCGGAGAAACGCGCGGCTGCCGAGCGCAAGGCGGATTTCGACGAGATCTACGAGGAGTTCGCGCCGGATGCGGCCGCGGCCCAGGCCAGCCGTTGCAGCCAGTGCGGCATTCCGTTCTGCTCGGTGAACTGCCCGCTCGGCAACAACATCCCGGACTGGCTGAAGCTCACCGCCGAGGGCCGGCTTGAGGAAGCGTATGAGCTTTCCTCCGCAACCAACACATTTCCCGAGATTTGCGGCCGCATCTGCCCGCAGGACCGGCTGTGCGAAGGCAATTGCGTCATCGAAAAAGGCTTTGAATCGGTCACGATCGGCGCGGTCGAGCGCTACATCACCGATACCGCCTTCGAGAAGGGCTGGGTGAAGCCCATCCGCCCGGCGGCCGAGCGTCGGCGAGCATGTCGGCATCATCGGCGCCGGCCCGGCGGGCCTCGCCGCGGCCGAGGCGCTGCGCAGCCAGGGCTATCAGGTGACGGTGTACGACCGCCATGACCGCGTGGGCGGGCTGCTGATCTACGGCATCCCCGGCTTCAAGCTGGAGAAGGACATCGTGCTCCGCCGCTGGAAGTGGCTGGAAGAGGGCGGGGTGAAGTTCGTGCTCAACGCCGATATCGGCGGGGCCATCCCGTTCGCCGAGCTGCGCCGCAAGCACGACGCGGTACTGGTCGCCACCGGCGTGTACAAGGCGCGCGAGATCGGCGGACCGGGCGCCGGGCTGCCGGGCATCGTCCGCGCCCTGGACTTCCTCATCACCTCCAACCGCAAGAGCCTGGGCGATGCCGTGCCGGAGTTCGACGCCGGGCTGTATGACGCCAAGGGCAAGGACGTGGTGGTGATCGGCGGCGGCGATACCGCGATGGACTGCGTGCGCACCGCCATCCGCCAGGAGGCGAAATCCGTGACGTGCCTGTATCGCCGCGACAGGCAGAACATGCCGGGCAGCCTGCGCGAGGTGAAGAACGCCGAGGAAGAGGGCGTGACTTTCACCTGGCTGGCAGCACCCGAGGCCTTCCTGGGCGACAGCCATGTGACCGGCGTGCGCGCGGTGCGCATGCATCTGGGCCTGCCGGATGCTTCCGGCCGCCAGTCGGTGGAGCCGATCGAGGGTTCGGCCTTCACCGTGAAGGCCGACCTCGTCATCAAGGCGCTGGGTTTCGACCCCGAGGATCTGCCCGGCGCCTTCAACGAGCCGCAGCTGGCGCTGACCAACTGGGGCACGCTGAAGACCCACCCCCGCACCTTCGAGACCAGCCTGCCCGGCGTGTTCGCCGCCGGCGATATCGTGCGCGGCGCCTCCCTCGTCGTCTGGGCGATCCGTGACGGGCGCGATGCCGCCGCCGCCATCCACAAGCATTTCACTGCCGCCACGCCAGGCGGAAGCCGCGGAGTAAGATGACAATGAACGCACGAGACCGCCCCCGAATTCCTCGCCGCCTGGGAGAAGAACAAGGACATCCTGCGCGAGACCTACCAGCCGGAGATGGAGCATGATGCCTGCGGCGTCGGCCTGGTGGCAGCGCTTGACGGCAAGAAGCGCCGCGACATCGTGCAGGCCGGCATCGACGCGCTGAAGGCGCGTGTGGCACCGCGGCGCGGTGGATGCCGACGGCAAGACCGGCGACGGCGCTGGCATCCATATCGAGATCCCGCAGGATTTCTTCGCCGCCGAGGTGAAGCGCGGCGGCGACCGCCTGCGCGAAGGCCCGATCGCGGTCGGCATGGTGTTCCTGCCCAAGACCGATCTCGGCGCGCAGGAGCGCTGCCGCCAGATCGTGGAAACCGAGATCCTGAGCTTCGGCTACCGCATCTATGGCTGGCGCCAGGTGCCGATCAACGTCGATTGCATCGGCGAGAAGGCCAACGCCACCCGGCCCGAGATCGAGCAGATCATGCTCTGGAACGCGCGCGGCATCTCGGAGGACGAGTTCGAGCGCGAACTCTACATCATCCGCCGCAAGATCGAGAAGGCGGCGATCGACGGCGCAGATCGCGGATCTGTACCTGTGCTCGCTCTCCTGCCGCAGCATCGTCTATAAGGGCATGTTCCTGGCCGAGAGCCTGACGGATTTCTATCCCGGACCTGCTGGATGAGCGCTTCGTCTCGCGCTTCGCCATCTATCACCAGCGCTACTCCACCAACACCTTCCCCACCTGGAAGCTGGCGCAGCCCTTCCGCATGCTGGCGCATAACGGCGAGATCAACACCGTCGCCGGCAACATCAACTGGATGAAGAGCCACGAGACCCGCCTGGGCGCCGAGGGGCTGGACGAGTTCCTGGATTACGTGAAGCCGGTGGTGCAGGCCGGCGGGTCGGACACCGCGGCGCTGGACAATGTGTTCGAGCTGCTGGTGCGCGCCGGGCGCGACGCGCCGATGGCCAAGGCGCTGATGATCCCGCCCGCCACTGGCGCGGACGCGACGATGAAGCAGGCGCACAAGGACATGTTCTCCTACTGCAACGCCGTGATGGAGCCCTGGGACGGCCCGGCCGCCGTGGCCGCCACCGATGGACGCTTCGTCATCGCCGGGCTGGACCGCAACGGCCTGCGTCCGCTGCGCTACTCCATGACCCGCAACAAGATGCTGATCGTCGGCTCCGAGACCGGCATGGTGAAGCTGGATGAGGAGGACATCGTCGAGAAGGGCGCGGTCGGCCCCGGCCAGACCATCGCCGTCGACCTCCAGGAGGCGAAATTCTACCACGACGAGGAGACTCAAGGACGAGCTCGCCGCGCGCCAGGATTTCGGCGCCTGGACCAAGCGCATCACCGTCATCGACCATATCGTGAAGACCGACGCGCCGGAGCCGGTGCGGCTCGATGCCGAGGGCCTGCGCCGCCGCCAGCTCGCCGTCGGCTTCACGCTGGAGGAGATGGAGCTGATCCTGCACCCGATGGTGGACGACGCGCAGGAGGCCATCGGCTCGATGGGCGACGACGCGCCGCTCGCCGTGCTCTCCGAGAAATATCGCGGCCTGCACCATTACTTCCGCCAGAGCTTCTCCCAGGTCACCAACCCGGCCATCGACTGCCTGCGCGAGACGCGGGTGATGACGCTGAAGACCCGCCTGGGCAATCTCGGCAATGTGCTGGAGGAAGACGAGACCCAGTGCGACCTGCTGCAACTCGACAGCCCGGTGCTCTCCACCGTGGAATTCGAGGCGATGCGCAAGACCATGGGCGCCTCCGCCTGCGTGGTGGATTGCACCTTCAAGGTGGCGAACGGGGAGGGCGGTTTGCGCCGCGCCATCGAGCGCATCCGCCGCGAGGCCGAGGAGGGCGTGCGCGCCGGCTGCACCCACGTCATCCTCACCGATGAGGCGATGGGCCCCGAGCGTGCGCCGATCCCGATGATCCTGGCCACAGGTGCGGTGCATACGCACCTCGTCCGCCAGTCGCTCCGCACCTTCACCTCGCTGAACGTGCGCGCCGCCGAGTGCATGGATGTGCATTACTTCGCGGTGCTGGTCGGCGTGGGCGCCACCACGGTGAACGCCTACCTGGCGCAGGAATGCATCGCCGACCGCCATGCGCGCGGCCTGTTCGGCAATCTCAGCCTCAAGGAATGCGTTTCCCGCTACAAGAAGGCGGTGGACAAGGGCCTGCTGAAGGTGATGTCCAAGCTCGGCATCTCGGTCATCTCCTCCTATCGCGGCGGCTATAATTTCGAGGCCATCGGCCTTTCCCGCGCGCTGGTTGGCGAGTTCTTCCCCGGCATGCCGTCGCGCATCTCCGGCATCGGCCTGCCCGGCATCGCGCATGAGGTGCTGGAGCTGCACGAGGCGGCATGGAGCGGCAATGTCATGCCGCTGGACATTGGCGGCCAGTACCGCCTGCGCCGGACCGGCGAGGCCCATGCCTTCGACAACAACGCCATCCACCAGCTGCAGACGGCGGTCGGCAGCGGCTCCTACAGGATGTACAAGAAGTACACGGAGATGGTGCGCAAGCAGAAGCCGATCGCGCTGCGCGACCTGCTGGATTTCCGCCGCGACGGGCTGACCCCGGTCTCGGTGGACGATGTCGAGAGCATCACCGAAATCCGCAAGCGCCTGCTGGCGCCAGGCATTTCGCTCGGCGCGCTCAGCCCCGAGGCGCATGAGACGCTCTCCATCGCCATGAACCGCATCGGCGCACGTTCCGATTCCGGTGAGGGCGGCGAAGACCCGGCCCGCGCCGAGCCGCGCCCGAATGGCGACAACGCCTCCTCGGCCATCAAGCAAATCGCCTCGGGCCGCTTCGGCGTCACCGCCGAATACCTGAACGACTGCAAGGAGATCGAGATCAAGGTTGCGCAGGGTGCCAAGCCCGGCGAGGGCGGGCAGCTGCCCGGCTTCAAGGTGACGGAGCTGATCGCCAGGCTGCGCCACGCCACCCCGGGCGTGACGCTGATCTCCCCGCCGCCGCATCACGACATCTACTCGATCGAGGATCTGGCGCAGCTGATCTACGACCTGAAGCAGATCAACCCGCGCGCCACTGTGTGCGTGAAGCTGGTCTCGCGCTCCGGCATCGGCACGATCGCCGCCGGTGTGGCCAAGGCCAAGGCGGATGCGATCCTGATCTCCGGCCATGTCGGCGGCACCGGCGCCTCGCCGCAGTCTTCGGTGAAATATGCCGGCATGCCGTGGGAGATGGGGCTCTCCGAGGCGCATCAGGTGCTGATGCTCAACCGCCTGCGCCACCAGGTGGTGCTGCGCACCGATGGCGGCATCAAGACCGGGCGCGACGTGGTGATCGCCGCCATGCTGGGCGCCGAGGAATTCGGCATCGGCACGGCCTCGCTGGTCGCCATGGGCTGCATCATGGTGCGCCAGTGCCATTCCAACACCTGCCCGGTGGGCGTGTGCACCCAGGATGAGGCGCTGCGCCAGAAGTTCGAGGGCTCGCCGGAGAAGGTGATCAACCTGTTCTCCTTCGTGGCCGAGGAAGTGCGCGAGATCCTGGCCTCGCTCGGGTTCAAGTCGCTCAAGGACATCATCGGCCGCGCCGACCTGCTGCACCAGGTCTCCCGCGGCGCGGATTACCTGGACGACCTCGACCTCAACCCGATCCTGGCGCAGGCCGACCCGGGACCGCATGCCCGCTACTGCACGCGCGTGGGCCGCAACGAGGTGCCGGAGACGCTGGACGCGCAGATGATCGCGGATGCGCAGCAGTTCTTCCAGAGCGGCGAGAAGATGCAGTTGCAGTACAACATCCGCAACACGCACCGCGCCATCGGCACCAAGTTCAGCTCGCAGATCGTGGCCAAGTACCGCAAGGCCAAGCTGCAGCCGGACCATGTGACGGTGCGCCTGCGCGGCTCGGCCGGGCAGTCGCTCGGCGCCTTCGGCGTGAAGGGGCTGAAGCTGGAAGTCTTCGGCGATGCCAACGACTATGTGGGCAAGGGGCTTTCCGGCGCCACCATCGTGGTGCGCACCGGCCCGTCCTCCAAGCTGAAGACCAACGAGAACACGATCATCGGCAACACGGTGCTGTACGGTGCCACCTCGGGCGCGCTGTTCGCGGCTGGCATGGCGGGCGAGCGCTTCGCCGTGCGCAATTCCGGCGCCACGGCGGTGGTCGAGGGCATCGGCTGCAATGGCTGCGAGTACATGACCGGCGGCACCGTGGTGGTGCTGGGTGAGGTGGGCGACAATTTCGGCGCTGGCTTCACCGGGGGCATGGCCTTCGTCTACGACCGCGAGAAGAAGTTCGAGCTGCGCCTGAACCCGGACACGCTGCACTGGCAGCGCGTCGCCTCCGCCCACTGGGCCGGTGTGCTGAAGGGCCTGGTCGAGCGCCACGTGGCCGAAACGGAAAGCCGTTACGCCGCCACGCTGCTGAATGACTGGGACCGGGAGTTCCCGCATTTCTGGCAGGTGGTGCCGAAGGAGTACATCAAGTATCTCTCCGAGCCGCTGGACGACGCGCCCCAGGCCGAGCGGGCCTGAAACTAATCCGCCGGTGCCGCTTTAAGTTGCGCGGCACCGGTGGCATAGATGGGAGCCATGCGAATCCTGTATCATCTCCCGCTCTCTCCCTATTCGCGCAAGGTGCGGCTGGTGATGGCGGAAAAGCGCCTGCCCTTCGAGTTGAAGGTGGAGAAGGTGTGGGAGCGCCAGCCCGGCTATCTGGAACTCAACCCGGCGTGCACCGTGCCCACGCTGGTCGAGGATAACGGTCTGGTCGTTCCGGATTCCCGCGTCATCTGCGAGTATCTGGAGGAAGCCTATCCGGAGGTGCAACTGCTCAGCCACTCCATTCCTGAGCGGGTGGAAACCCGCCGGCTGGTGGCCTGGTTCGACGACAAATTCTTCTCCGAGGTGACGCGCCATCTGCTCTGGGAAAAGACCATGAAGCAGGCGCTGAAGCTTGGCCCCCCGGATGCCAACGCCCTGCGCGCGGGCTATGCCAACCTCAAGCAGCATCTCGTCTATATCGGCTGGCTGGCCGAGCACCGGCGCTGGCTGGCCGGGGCCAATCTGTCGCTGGCGGATTTCGCCGCCGCGGCCCAGCTCTCGGCGCTGGACTATCTGGGCGATGTGGATTGGTCGGCCTCCGCCGCGGCCAAGGACTGGTACGCGCGGATCAAGAGCCGCCCCAGCTTCCGCGCCGTGCTGGTGGACAAGGTGAACGGCATCGCCCCGCCGCCGCATTACGCGGATTTGGATTTTTAGTCCGTCATTGCGAGCCGCGCTTGCGCGGCGCGGCAATCCATTTCCGTGATGCTATCTCGTTTGGCATCGGGCGTTAAACTGAACCAGCGTTTTGGGGCAGGAGGGCCATGCCAAGCGAGCCATTCGTGCAGTGCGGCAAGATGGATTGCTTCGCTCGCAATGACCGGGTTGACGTTGCGATACGCGACGCGATGATGATGATGCGGCATGGAAAGACACCTTCTCATCTTCGGCCTCGGTTATTCCGGCCGCGCCATAGCCAAGGCTGCCGTGGCGGCGGGTTACGTGGTCACCGCCACCACACGCGGCGGGGCAACGCCCGAGCCTGGGGTGATGCTGATCCCCTTCGACGAGGCGGAAAGCGCCATTGCCGCCGCCACGCATGTTCTTGCCACCGCGGCACCGGATGAGCACGGCGACCCGGTGCTGGCGCGCTACCGTGAAGCTATCGCCGCAGCGTCGCATCTGCGCTGGGTCGGCTATCTCTCCACTACCGGGGTTTACGGCGATGCTGGCGGCGCCTGGGTGGATGAGGGCACGCCAGATAACCCCGGCTCGGAGCGCACGCGCCGCCGGGTGGAGGCTGAGGCGGCATGGCTGGGGCTCATCCGTCCCGATGCCGGAGCGGCGGCAGCCGCGAAGTCTGAATCGGGCCGCGTCATAGCCATAAGTATTTTCCGTCTGGCCGGGATTTACGGCCCCGGGCGCTCGATGTTCGACGATCTCCGCGCCGGGCAGGGGCGGCATGTGGTCAAGCCCGGCCATGTGTTCGGGCGCATTCACCGGGACGATATTGCCCATGGCGTGCTTGCCGCCATGGCGCGCGAGGCTGCCGGCATCTTCAACTTCGCGGATGACCTGCCTGCCGCCAGCGCCGATGTGGTGGTGGAAGCGGCGCGGCTGCTCGGCGTGGCGCCGCCGCCGCCCGTGCCCTATGAGGAGGCGGTGCAAACCATGTCCCCCATGGCGCGCAGCTTCTGGGCCGAAAATCGCAAGGTCTCCGCCGCCAAGACCAAGGCGGCGCTGGGCATTGCCTGGAAATACCCGGATTACAGGGCGGGGCTAGCAGCCATTCTGCAGGAGGAGGCTGCGCAGCGTCCCCTCTAGCAGGCCGAGATCGCGCGGGCGGGAAAGCCGGTGGTCGCCATCTTTCACGAAGGTGAGGCGCACATCCGGGGTTTCCAGCTGTTTCGCCAGTTCCAGGCTCAGGTCCCAGGGCACGTCGGCATCCTGCATGCCGTGCAGGATGCGCACCGGGCAATCCACCGCGATCGGCGCGTTGAGCAGCAGATGCGCGCGTCCTTCCTCCAGCAACCGCCATGTCAGCGGCAGCGGCTCGCCATATTCGGAGGGACGGCGCAACACCCCTTGCGTCTTCATGATGTGCAGCTGGTCGGCGCTGAGTTCGGGGAGGATCAGCCGCTCGGTAAAGTCCGGCGCCGGGGCGATGAGCAGCAGCCCGCGCAGCCGCGCCTTGAGCCGCAGCGCCAGCAGCAGGGCGATCCAGCCGCCCATCGAGGAGCCGACGATCAGCAACTCCTGCTGCGGCACCACCTGGCTGATGACGAAGGCTGCATCCTCCAGCCAGCTGCCGATGGTGCCGTCGATGAATTCACCGCCGGAGCGGCCATGGCCGGAATAGTCGAAGCGCAGCATCGCCAGTCGCCCATGCTGGCAGATTTCCAGCAGCGCGGTGGCTTTGGTGCCGTTCATGTCGGAGGCATAGCCGGGGCAGAACACCACCACAGGCCCGGCACCGGGCAGGTACTCATATTCCAGGTTGACACCAGGTACGCGGCAAATATTCGGCATTGGCTATTACCCCCAAATTCATGTTAGCGCGGCAGCCATGAATAATCGACGCCTAACGATTCTCCAGGTGCTGCCGCAACTTGGCATGGGCGGCGCGGAGCGCGTGGCGGTGGAAGGCGCGGAGGCAGTGCACTTAAGCGGCCACCGCTCGCTGATCGCCGCCGGGGCAGGGCCGCTGGCGCCGCTGGCCGCCCGCGCCGGGGCGGAGCTGGTGCTCCTGCCGCTGAACACCAAGAACCCGCTTAGCATTTGGCGCAATGTCCGCCGGCTGGAAGAGGTGATCGAGGAGAACGAGGTGGACCTGATCCACGCGCATTCCCGCGCCCCCGCATGGTCGGCCTATTATGCCGCCAAGCGGCGGAAGATTCCGTTCGTCACCACGTATCACGGCGTCTATGGCGAGGAGAACGCGCTGAAGCACCGCTACAACGAGGTGATGGCGCGGGGCGACCGGGTGGTCGCGGTCAGCCAGTATGTCGCCGAGCTGATCCAGTCCCGTTACGGCATCGGCCCCGAGCGCGTGCGCGTGGTGCATGGCGGCGTGGATGTGGAGATATTCGACCCCGCCACCGTGCTGGGTGACCGTTCCGTGCGCCTCGCGCGCGCCTGGCGGGCCGATTCCGGGCAGCCCACAATCATGCTCCCCGGGCGGCTCACCGGCTGGAAGGGGCAGAAGCTGTTCATCGAGGCGCTGGCCAGGATGCGGCATCAGGATGTGCTGGGCATTCTCGTGGGCTCGGACCAGGGGCGCACGGCCTATACCGCGAGCCTTGTCGCCCTGGCCAAAAAGCTGGGCCTGGGGCCGCGCCTGCGCATGGCGGGGCATGTGGACGACGTGCCCGCGGCCATGATGCTGGCCGATGTGGTGGTGAACTGCTCGACCAAGCCCGAGGCGTTCGGGCGCACTATCGTCGAGGCTCAGGCCATGGGGCGTGTTGTCGTCGCGGCCGACCATGGCGGCGCGCGGGAGACGGTGCTGGACGGGCAGAGCGGCGTTCTCGTGCCGCCGGGCAATGCCGCGGCGCTTGCGGCGGTGCTGGATGCGATCCTGGACATGCCGGCGGAGGCGCGCATCGAGTTCGGGCGGCAGGCGCGCGGGCATATCGCCCGCAACTTCTCCCTGCCGGTGATGCAGACGCGGCTGCTGAACGTGTACGCGGAGCTGCTGGGGTGAAAATCCTCGTCATCAAGCACGGCGCCTTCGGCGACATCGTGCTGGCCTTTCCCGCCTTCGCCGCCATCCGCGCGGCGCATCCGGGGGCGAAGATCACGCTGCTCACCACCAGGCCCTATGCCGGGCTGCTGGGTAAAAGCCCGTGGTTCGACCGTGTTGAGGTGGATGCCAAGCCGGAAGCCTGGAACCTGCCCGGCCTGCTGCGCCTGCGCCGCCAGCTGCGCGGGTTCGATCTGGTTTACGACCTGCAAACCTCCGGCCGCTCCTCGCGCTACTTTGCTCTGGCCGGGCGGCCGGAATGGTCGGGCATCGCGCCGGGTTGTTCCCTGTCACATCGGGACGCCAACCGCGACCATATCCACACGCGCGAGCGGCTTGAAGGCCAGCTGCGCGATGCCGGGATTGCCAGCGTGCCGCTGCCGGACCTCTCCTGGCTGGCCGGGGATATTTCAGGCTTCGCCCTACCGCCGGACTACGCCGTGCTGGTGCCTGGTGCTGCGCCGCACCGGCCGGAAAAACGCTTCCCGGCGGAAAAATTCCGTGAGGTGGCGGCCGGGCTGGGCATGACTGTGGTGGTCGTCGGCACGGCGGGAGAGCGCGATCTCGCCCGGACCACTGGCGGTATCGACCTGACCGGGCGGACGGATTTCTTCCAGCTCGCCTCGGTGCTGCGCGGCGCGAAGCTTGCCATCGGCAACGATACCGGGCCGATGCATCTGGCCGCCGCGCTGGGGCTACGCTGCATCTCGCTGTTCTCTGCAGCCTCCGACCCGGCGCTCACCGCGCCCCGTTCCCCCAATGGCGGCTGGCCCACCATATTGCGCGCGCCAAATCTGCAAGACCTCCCGGTTGCGCAGGTGCTTGCCGCCCTGCCATAACGCCCTAGAATTTCTAGCCAAAGAGAAGAGACATGCCTGCAATCACATTGCCCGACGGTTCCGTTCGCTCCTTCGAGGGCGCGGTGACGGGCACTACGATCGCCGAGGCGATTGGGCCAGGCTTGGCCCGCGCCGCGCTGGCCATGGTGGTGAACGGCGCCGAGATGGATATGGCGCGCGAGATCACCGAGGATTCGTCGGTGAAGTTCGTCACCCGCAAGGACGAGGCGGCGCTGGAGCTGATCCGCCACGATGCCGCGCATATCCTGGCCGAGGCGGTGCAGGAGCTTTATCCCGGCACGCAGGTGACCATCGGGCCCTCCATCGAGAACGGGTTCTACTACGATTTCTCCCGCAACGAGCCGTTCAAGCCGGACGACCTCCCGGCCATCGAGGCGAAGATGCGCGAGATCGTGGCGCGCAACGAGAAATTCGTGCGCGAGGTGTGGACGCGCGACGAGGCGATCAATTTCTTCGAGGCCAAGGGCGAGCGCTTCAAGGCCGAGCTGATCCGCGACCTGCCCGAGGACCAGACCATCACCATCTACCGCCAGGGCGAGTGGCTGGACCTTTGCCGCGGGCCGCATCTGCGCTCCACCGCGGATGTCGGCACGGCCTTCAAGCTGATGAAGACGGCGGGCGCCTATTGGCGCGGGGATCTCGAAGAACCCGATGCTGAGCCGCATCTACGGCACCGCTTGGCGCGACGCCAAGGAGCTGGATGCCTATCTGCACCAGCTTGAGGAAGCCGAACGCCGCGACCACCGCCGGATCGGCCGCGAGATGGATTTGTTCCACATCCAGGAAGAGGCGGTGGGCAGCATCTTCTGGCACCAGAAGGGCTGGAAGCTCTACCGCACGGTGGAAGCCTATATCCGCCGCCGCCTGGAGCAGAACGGCTACGAGGAGGTGCGCACCCCGCAACTCGTGGACCGCAAGCTCTGGGAAAACTCCGGCCACTGGGACAAGTACCGCAAGAACATGTTCATCGCCGAGGTGGTGGAGGAAGAATCCGACCCTCGCGCTGAAGCCGATGAACTGCCCTTGCCATGTGCAGATCTTCAAGCAGGGCCTGCGCTCCTACCGCCAGCTGCCCATCCGCATGGCCGAATTCGGCGCCTGCCACCGCTACGAGCCCTCGGGCGCGCTGCACGGCATCATGCGCGTGCGCGCTTTCACCCAGGACGACGCGCATATCTTCTGCACGGAAGACCAGATCGCCGATGAGACGGTGAAGTTCGTCGAACTGCTGGAGAGCGTCTACAAGGATTTCGGCTTCGAGAGCTTCACCGTGAAGTTCTCCGACCGCCCCGAGGTCCGCGCCGGGGCCGACGAGGTGTGGGACCGTGCCGAGGGCGCGCTGAAGGCCGCCTGCGAGAAGGCGGGCGTGCAGTACACGCTCAACCCGGGCGAGGGCGCGTTCTACGGGCCGAAGCTGGAATTCGTGCTGCGCGACGCCATCGGGCGCGACTGGCAATGCGGCACCATCCAGGTGGATTTCGTGCTGCCGGAGCGTCTGGATGCTGAATACGTCACCTCCGAGAGCGGCCGCGCCCGCCCGGTGATGCTGCACCGCGCGATTATTGGCTCGTTCGAGCGCTTCCTCGGCATCCTCATCGAGCAATATGCCGGGCGCTTCCCGCTCTGGCTCGCGCCGACCCAGGTTGTGGTGGCCACCATCGTCTCCGATGCCGATGACTACGCGGCCGAGGTGGCGGCGGTGCTGACCAAGGCGGGGCTCTCGGTGGAACTGGATGTCAGCAACCAGAAGATCCAGGCGAAGATCCGCGAACATTCGCTGCACCATGTGCCGAACATTCTGGTCGTAGGACGAAAAGAGGCCGAGGAGCGCAAGGTAGCCCTGCGGCGGCTTGGCGGCGCGGCGCAGGAAATCCTGGGCCTGGACGAGGTTGTGGCGCTGCTCAAGGCCGAGGCCACCGCGCCGGACCTGCGGGGCGCCGAATAATGGCGCTGAAGATCGGCATCGTTCCCGTCACCGCGTTCCAGCAGAACTGCACCATTCTTTGGGATGACGAGACGATGCTCGGCAGCATCGTGGACCCGGGCGGGGACGTGCCGGACCTACTCGACCTGCTGAAGAAGGCCGGGGTGACGCTTACGGGTATTTTCATCACCCATGGGCATATGGACCATGCGGGCGGGGCGGCGGAGCTTTCCGAGGCCACGGGGGTGCCCGTCACCGGCCCGGACATCGCCGACAAATTCCTGCTTGACGACATGGAGGCAATGGGCGCGCGCTTCGGCCTTGCCTGCCGCAACTGCACGCCCGATGCCTGGGTCAAGGAGGGCGACATCGTCATCCTCGGCGGCGCGGAATTCGAGGTGCGGCACTGCCCCGGCCATACGCCCGGGCATGTGGTGTTCATCAACCACGCGCAGAAATTCGGCATTTTCGGCGATGTGCTGTTCCATGGCTCGATCGGGCGCACGGATCTTGGCGATTACGGCAACCATGAGCAGCTGATCGAGAGCATCCGCACCAAGCTGCTCACGCTGCCGGATGATTTCCACTTTACCTGTGGCCATGGCCCGGATTCGAGCATCGGGCAGGAACGCCGGAGCAATCCGTTTTTGCAAGGCTAATCCGGGTCCACGTCTATCCAAGACAGATGCCCGCCCTTGCCGGCGCCGGTGTCCAGAAACACTGCCGTGCCGCCGCTGCGGGCGGTGCGGATATAGGGGCGGCCATCCGTGCTGCGCTGGTCATGCCCGGCATAGACGGTTATGCCCCGCGGGATTTCCTCCACCCAGCGCAGCAGCCGTTCCGGCTTGCCTGCGCCGGTCACGCGCCCGGTTGTCTGCCCGTATAAGGCGCGGGCGAGCAGCGGGCAGGCGCGGCCGGGTGGGAAGGGCGGCGGCGGTTCCTCCAGCATGCCAGGGTGGAATGAGCCGTGCACAAAGAAGAGCGGCCCGAGCATCGCCCAGGCGGGCGCTGCCATGATCGTCTCTCGCGTGCGGTCACGCAGTTCGGCTGGAAGTTCGGCCAAGGTGCGGATGGTGGGGGCGCCGCGCACATTGTCGCCGCGCAGGGCCCGGGCCAGCTTGAAATCATGGTTGCCGAGGATGAACAGGCCGCGTTTCTCCTCCAGCAGCCGGAACATGATGCGCAGCGCACCGGGCGTGTCCGGCCCGTCATCCACCAGGTCGCCAAGCTGAATGACGAAACGATCGGTCTCGGCGGCGGCGGCAAAGGCCTTGGAGTCGCCGTGGACATCGCCCACGACGCGCAGCTTCATGCCAGGGGGAATCATCGGAAGCTGCTTAAAGTTGTTGAAAACAAGGGCATTACAACCATTACATTGTCAGCTCCGGCCTGAATAACAAGGTGGCCATCGGATGAAACGCCAGTCATTACGAGGTTTTGATCTTCTGGTACGCGGCCAGGGCGCGGTCACGCCCTTCGGCCAGCCCGATGATCGGTCGCGGATAGGTCTCGGCCAGCCGCACCCCGGCATGGGCGAGAATGGCCGGATCAGCCTCCCACGGCGCATGGATGCAGGCGGCGGGGAGCTTCGCCAGCTCCGGCACGTAGCGGCGGACATAGGCGCCGTCCGGGTCGAATTTCTGGCCCTGCAGCACGGGGTTGAAGATGCGGAAATAGGGCGCGGCATCGGCCCCGCAGCCGGCCACCCATTGCCAGGAGGCGCCATTGGCAGCCTCGTCGGCGTCCACCAGCGTGTCCCAGAACCAGGCCTCGCCCGCCTGCCAGGGGATGAGCAGGTGTTTCACTAGGAAGGAGGCGCAGATCATCCGCACGCGGTTATGCATCCAGCCCGTCTGCCACAGCTCGCGCATGCCGGCATCGACGATGGGAATGCCGGTCCGACCGCGCTGCCAGGCGCGCAGCGCCTTCGGGTCGTCTGCCCAGGGGAAGCGGGCGAATTCCGCGCGGATGGGCGCGGTGCGGATACAAGGGTGCTGCCAGAGCAGGTGGATGGAAAACTCCCGCCAGAGCAGCTCCTTCAGGAAGGTCCGCACGCCCTCGCTTTCGCCGCAGGCGGCGGCGCGGTGCCACACATAGCGTGGCGAGATCTCCCCGAAATGCACATGCGGGGAGAGCCGGGACGTGCCGGAGTGGCCGGGAAGGTTCCGCGTTTTGGCGTAATGTTGCACCGGCCCGGCGAGAAAGGCCTCCAGCCGCGCCTTGGCTCCGGCCTCGCCGGGTGTCCATTCCGCGCGCATATCGCCCGCCCAGTCCGGCCTGGCGGGAAGCAGCGCCCAGTCTTCCAGCGCGTCCGATGCGGCGGTGATGCCGTTGATCCCGCCGGGGGCGGGGACGAAGACATCCGGCACCCCGGCGGCGAGGCAGGCCTTGGAGAAGGGGGTATACACGCCGTACAGCCCGCCGTTTTTGGTGGTGATGCGCTCCGCGGCAAACAGCGAGGTAGAGAGATGCCGGTGCAGGCCGATATTCTGCGCCTTCAGCCTGGTATCAAGCGCACGGTCCGTCTCGCGCCAATACGGCTCATGGGCCCGGGCGGCATGCACCGCCGTCACCCCAAGCTCGGCCGCCAGCACGGGGATGATTTGCAGCGGATCGCCCCGGCGCAGCAGCAGATGCCCGCCGCGCGCCGCTATATCCTGCCCCAGCGCGGCGAGGGAATGGTGCAGCCACCAGCGGCTCGCCGCCCCAGCGCGTTCGTCCAGTATGTAGAGCAGCGCCACCGGCCCCGGCGCCGCGCAGGCGGCGTGCAGGGCTGGGTTGTCTTCCAGCCGCAGGTCGTTGCGGAACCAGACGAGGCTGGTGCTCACGCCACCTCGGCCACGCGGCCAAGCTGCTCCAGGGCGAAGGAGAAGAGCTGGTCCTGCCCCAGCAGGAACACGCGCAGGCCCCGCGGAAACAGCCGGGAGATGGCAGGCTCGCGCACATCCACGCCGCCGGCATGGCTGCCGAAGGCGGGCAGCACCAGGCGCTGCGCGTCAGCCACGAAACAGGGGCGGGAAACGCGCTTGCCGCGGGTGTCGATGCTCGCCTTGGGGTGGAAATGGCCGGAAAGTTCGATCTCGCGTGGGCCGAGCTGGTGGCTGGGCTCGTGCCGGAAGGTGAACGGGCCCTCGCGGTGCAGCGCCACGCATTGGCCGGGCAGGGCGTGGGAGGCGGCATCGTGATCGCCAGCGACCCAGATGAACTGCGCCTCTCGCGCCATCGCCTCGATGCGGCCCTTGTCGTCCTTGGCCAGGCGGGTGGTGCCGTCAGTCTCCTGCAAGGATTGCCCGAGCACGACAACCTTGCCCGGCCGGTACAGCCGCACCAGCCGGTTCAGCCGCTCGATCGCGGCCTTGGTGTCATGCGCGGGAGGCAGGCCGGGGCGGGAAGCAAAACCCTGATTTTTCGTGAAATGCGGGTCGGCAACAATGAGCACCCGTTTCTTTGGCCAGAACGCCGCTCCGGCCGGGTCCAGCATCAGTCGTTCATCTCGGAAATGCAGCGGGGCAGCGGTCATGACACATCGAAAAGCATATTCTTTCCGCCGCCGCCATGTATAAATTTAATGTTAAGGATGCTCCTGCCGCAGGTCCGCCCAGCTTACAGTGCGTACAGTATGGCCGCGAAGCTTGCCACCAGCAGCACGCACCAGGTGAGAATGATGCCACCGGCGCGCAAGGGATTCGGCGCAGGGCGGTACATGCCTATGGGGTGGGCAATGCGGGCGATGACGAGCACCACGCTCAAGCCCAGGATCAACCGGCTATCGGCCCCGGCCAGGGTAAGCCCGCCCAACAGCAGCAGGATCAGCGGCACGTATTCCGCGAAATTCGCCTGGGCCCGCATGGCCACGCGCAGCGGTTCATGCGCCGGGGTGCCGCCGCCGTCGCCAAGCGAGACCCGCAGCAGGTAGCGCTGGCGCGTCACCATGGCGGACAGAACGAGCATGATGATGCCGAGCACGCCTCCGGTGGCGAGCAGTATATGTTCGCTGGTCATGAAACTTCCCCCAAAATAACCATGATGTTAAGCTTTCGTATCAAGCCGAATTGTTAACGCCTGGCCTTGGCCCCCACTGTTATACTTGGCGGCCAAAAGAAGGGGAACTTGGCATGTCACATACTCAAGAATCAACGCGCAGCTTCGAGCAGACGATGGCAGCTTTCAACCCTACAGGCGTGATGGACGATTGGCGCCAGCGCACTTTGTCCGTGCTGCGTGCGCAGGAACGCGTGATGCAGGGCATGGCCGCGGCAGTGCGGCTGGAACTGCGCTTCGGCCAGGAATGTATGGCCAGCCGGCTGGGCTTGTTCAATGGCGGCTGGGCCGAGCCAGGCCACGCCAGCCAGCAATTGACGGAGGATATGGACAAGCTCGTCGCCGTGATCCGCGAGATAAACGACGAGTTGAAGGCCTGCTTCTCGGATGCCGGGAAGTTGCTGCAAGGAGAACGCGCGGCAGCGCCGGAGCATAAGCCGGTTGGCGCCGCCCAGCGGACGAAGATCGTCGTCGAGGACGCTGGCGAAGAAGCGGGCGAGACCGCCTCGTAAGCCTCAGGCGGCGGGCACCGCCTTCTTGGTCTTGGCTTTGGCCGGAGCCTTGGCCGCTTTGGGCTTGGCTGCGGTTTTCTTGGCGGTGGGCTTTTCAACCGCCTTCTTGGCGGCAGGTTTGGCTGCGGCCTTCTTGCTGGCGGCGCCCTTCTTGCCCTTGGGCGCCATCACCTTGCCCTTCTCGGCCAGCAGCGCCACCGCCTCGTCCAGCGTGATGTCGTCCATCATCACGCCGCGCGGCAGGTTGGCCACCGTCTTGCCGTGCTGCGCATACGGGCCGAACCGGCCCTTGCGCACCAGCACCGGCTCGCTTGTCCTTCGGATGCGGCCCGAGCGTGCGCACGCTCGCCAGCTTCTTGGCGATCAGATCCACCGCCCGGTTGAGGCCGAGATGCCAGCACGTCGTCGTCGCGGTCGAGCGAGCCGAAGATCGCGCCCATCTGCACATAGGGGCCGAAGCGGCCGATCCCGGCCTCGATCTTCTCGCTGCGTCTCCGGATGCATGCCGACCAGGCGCGGCAGCGACAGCAGCCCGAGCGCCTGCTCCAGCGTGAGCGTGGTCGCCGTCCATGCCGCGCGGCAGCGAGGTGCGCTTGGGCTTGGCCTTCTTGTCCTCCGGGTCCGTGCTCGCCCTGCTGCACATACAGGCCGTACGGCCCGCGGCGGACGGTGATCTCCTCGCCGGTGTCCGGGTGCTGGCCGAGGACGCGCATGCCTCCTTCAGCGTGTCGCCCGGGTCCTCGCCGCCATCGACCGCGAGCCTGCGGGTGTACTGGCAGGTCGGGATAGTTGGAGCAGCCGATGAAGCTGCCGTAGCGCCCGAGCTTCAGCCCCAGCCGGCCGGTGCCGCAGGCGGGCAGACGCGCGGGTCGGAGCCGTCCTCGCGCGGCGGGAAGAAATGCGGGCCGAGATCCTGCGTCCAGCGCGTCGATGACGTCGCTGATCTTGAGGTCCTTGGTCTGCGTCGACGGCGCGCGGAGAAATCGTCCCAGAAGGCGCGCATCACCGCGCGCCAGTCGGCGTTGCCCGCGGCGATGTCGTCGAGCTGCTCCTCCAGCGTCGGCGGTGAAGCCGGTATCGACGTAGTGCTCGAAGAAGCTGACCAGGAAGGCGGTGACCAGCCGGCCGCGGTCCTCCGGGATGAAGCGCCGCTTCTCCAGCCGCACATAATTGCGGTCCTGCAGCACCGACAGGATCGAGGCATAGGTGGAGGGCCGGCCGATGCCGAGCTCCTCCATCTTCTTCACCAGGCTGGCTTCGGAATAGCGCGGCGGCGGCTGGGTGAAGTGCTGGCTGGCGGTCGACCTCGCCGCGTCTCAGCGGGTCGCGCTTCGCGCATCGGCGGCAGCATGCGGCTGTCCTCGTCCTCCGCCGCGTCGTCCTGGTCCTCGCGGTACAGCTTCAGGAAGCCGTCGAAGGCGACGATGGAGCCGGTGGCGCGCAGGGTCTGGCCCTGTGCCGTCGGTCACGTCGACGGTGACCTGGTCGAGCTCGGCCGACTGCATCTGCAGGCGACGGCGCGCTTCCAGATCAGCTCGTAGAGCCGCGCGCTGGTCGGGGTTGAGGATGCGGGCGACGCTCGTCCGGGCGTGCGCGCGACGTCGGTCGGGCGGATCGCCTCGTGCGCTTCCTGCGCGTTCTTGGCCTTGCTCTGGTATTCGCGCGGGGCGCCGGGCAGGTAGTCGTCGCCGAACTCGGCCTTGACATGGTCGCGGATGGCGGCGACCGCCTCGCTGCGCCATCTGCACGCCGTCGGTTCGCATATAGGTGATCAGGCCGACGGTCTCGCCGTCGATGTCCACGCCCTCGTAGAGCTGCTGCGCCAGGCGCATGGTCTGCTGCGCGCCGAAAGCCGAGCTTGCGGCTGGCCTCCTGCTGCAGGGTGGAGGTGGTGAACGGCGGCGGCGGGTTGCGCTTGACGCGCTTCTTCTCGACCGAGCCGACGGTGAAGGTGCCGGCCTCGACCGCGGCCTTGGCGGCGCGGCGCCAGCGGCCTCGTTGTTGCAGGTCGAACTGGTCGAGCTTCTTGCCGTGCGAGATGCGTCAGCCGCGCGGTGAACGGCGCGCCGGCGGGGGTGAGCATCGCCGCCTCGACCGTCCAGTATTCGCGGGCCCGGAAGACCTCGATCTCGGCCTCGCGCTCGCAGATCAGCCGCAGCGCGACCGACTGCACGCGCCCGGCCGAGCGGCTGCCCGGCAGCTTGCGCCACAGCACCGGCGAGAGGGTGAAGCCGACCAGATAGTCCAGCGCGCGGCGGGCGAGGTAGGCCTCGATCAGCGGCATGGTCGAGCTCGCGCGGCTGCGCCATGGCGGCGCGCACGGCGGTTCGGGTGATCTCGTTGAAGGTGACGCGCTGGACGTCGACGCCCTTCAGCGCGTTCTTGTCCTCCAGCATGGCGCGCACATGCCAGGAGATCGCCTCGCCCTCGCGGTCCGGGTCGGTGGCGAGATAGAGGGTCTTGGCGCCCTTCAGCGCCTTGGCGATGGCGCCGACCTGCTTGTCGCCGCGGTCGTCGGACTCCCAGTCCATGGCGAAATCCTCGTCCGGGCGCACCGAGCCGTCCTTGGGCGGCAGGTCGCGCACATGGCCGAAGCTGGCCAGCACGGTGTAGCCGCCGCCCAGATAGCGGTTGATGGTCTTGGCTTTGGCGGGGGATTCGACGACGACGACGTCAGTCATGTGACCTGTTCGGCACTTACATGCCGGTCTCCGGCAGCAGCGACCACCCGGTTGCCCGGCAGCGTCTCCACCCGGCCGGCGAGCTCCAGTTCCAGCAGGACCGCCATGACGGCGGCCGCAGAGAACTGGCAGCGCCGCGCGAGCTCGTCAACACTGTACCGGCTCCGGACCGATCAGAGGTAGTATTTCGCGCCGGGCGCGGGCGAGCTCGGCTTCGCTGTTTTCGCCTTCCAAGGCCGGGGGCGGCTCGGCGAAACCGGGCTGGCCGTGGGCGAACAGCGGGTCGCGCCCCAGCCCCTGGCGGGCCGGGTGGTCGGGCAGGTTGGCGAGCACGTCCTCCGCGCGTCTCGGTCAGATGCGCGCCCTGGCGGATCAGGTCGTTGGCGCCGCGCGAGCGCGGGTCGAGCGGCGAGCCGGGCACGCGCGAACAGCTCCCGCCCGGCCTCCTGGGCGAGCCGCGCGGTGATCAGGCTGCCGGAGCGGGCGCGGCCTCGACCACCACGACGCCGAGCGACAGCCCGGCGATGATGCGGTTGCGGCGGGGGAAATGGCGCGCCTGCGGCGCGGTGCCGAGCGGCGCCTCGGCGACCACGGCGCCGCTCTCGGCGATGCGCCGCTGCAGATCGGCGTGCTCCGGCGGGTAGGGCACGTCGAGCCCGCCGGCGATCACCGCGACGGTCGTGCCCGGTCCGCAGCGCGCCGGCATGCGCGGCGGCGTCGATGCCGCGGGCCAGGCCGGAGACCACCACAAGGCGCTCGGCCAGCTCGGCGCCGAGATGCTCGGCGATGCGCAGGCCGTTGGCCGAGGCGTTGCGCCCGCCGACAATGCCGACCGACGCGGGCGCGAGAGCAGCGAGCATCGCCCAGCACGGCGATGGCCGGCGGGGCGTCGGGCAGCAGGGCCAGCAGCGGCGGGTAGCCCGGCGTCGCCGAGGAACAGGAACCGCCCGCCCAGGCGTGTGCAGCGCCGCGTATTCGCGCTCCGACCTCGGCCAGCGGCGGGATGCGCGGCGCGGTGCGCGCGCCCGCCGGCGCGGGCCAGGCCGGCAGCGCGTCCAGCGCCGCGGCGGCGAGTGGCGAAGCGGGCGAGCAGGCGGCGATAGGTGACCGGGCCGACGCTCTCGGTGCGGGCAAGGCGCAGGCGCTCCAGTTCGTCCTTCACCTCAGGCGGCGGCCTTCTTGCCGATGCGCGGCTCGGTGCCCGCCAGCAGGCGGCGAGATGTTGGCGCGATGCTTCCAGAACACCAGCGCCGCGATGACCAGCGGCCAGCAGGGCCGTCTTGGGCGACGGCGAAGATACCACGCAGCGATGGGCGCCACGGCATAGGCCACGAGTGCGCCAGCGAGGAATAGCGCAGCGTGAAGGCGGTGAGCAGCCAGACGGCGCAGCACACCACCCCCAGCGGCCAGCACAGCCCGTAGAACACGCCAAACCCGGTGGCGACGCCCTTGCCGCCCTTGAAGCCGAGCCAGACGGGAACAGGTGGCCGAGGAACACGCCGAGTGCCGGCCAGGAACACGCCGTGCTGGCCGTAGGCGCTGCATCCAGCAGCACCGCGAGCGCGCCCTTCAGCGCGTCCAGCAGCAGCGTGGCGGCGGCCAGGGCCTTGTTGCCGGTGCGCAGCACGTTGGTGGCGCCGATATTGCCCGAGCCGATGGCCGCGGATATCGCCCAGCCCGGCGGCGCGGGTGAGCAGCAGGCCGAACGGGATGGAGCCCAGCAGATAGGCGAAGACGGCGATGAGGAGGTAGGTGGTGATCATCCGAACACCCGCTTGCCGGCTTTCCAGGTGCCGAGCACCACGCCTTCCAGCGCGCGGCCGTCGAACGGCGTGTTCTGCGCCTTGCCGGGCAGCTTGCCTGCCTCCACCTGCCAGGAGCGCTCGGGGTGGAACAGGCAAGATCGGCCGGGCGGCCCCTGGCGAGCACGCCCGCCTCGATGCCCAGCCAGTCGGCGGGCTGCGCCGTCAGCAGCGCCAGAGCCTGGGCCAGGGAGAGCGCGCCGTTCTGCACCTGCGCCAGCGTCACCCCCAGCAGGGTGGCCAGCCCGGCAGCCGCCCGGCGGCGGCCTGGGCGAAGGGCAGGCGCTTGTCGTCGGCGTCGCGCGGCTGGTGGTCGGAGGCGATGGCGTCGATCGTGCCGTCGGCCAGCGCCGCGACCACCGCCAGGCGGTCGGCCTCGCGCGCAGCGGCGGGGAGAGCTTGGCATAGGTGCGGAAATCGCCGATCGCGGTCTCGTTCAGGTCGAAATACGGGCGGCGCGGTGTCGCAGGTCACCGCCAGCCCCTCGTCCTTGGCGAGGCGGATCAGGTCCAGCGCCTCGGCGGTGGAGACGTGGGCGAAATGCACCGCCCCGCCGGTGAGCTCGGCCAGGCGGATGTCGCGCGCGACGCAGATCGCCTCGGCGGCGGCGGGAATGCCGGGCAGGCCCAGCCAGGTGGCCAGCGCGCCCTCGGTGGCGGCGCCGCCGCGCGGCCAGCTCGGCGTCCTCGGGGTGCTGCACGATGCGCATGCCGAAGCCCGAGGCATAGGCGAGGGCCAGGCGCATCAGGCGCGAGGAGGCGATGGCCTTGCCGCCATCGGTGAAGGCGACGGCGCCGGCGTCGCGCAGCAGCCCGAATTCGGCCAGCTCCTCGCCCCGGCAGCCGCGCGTGGCGGCGCCATAGGGCAGGATGGTGAGGCTGCCGGTCTCCTCGCCGCGGGCGATGCAGCAGATGCACCAGGGCCGGATCGTCGATCGGCGGGCGCGCTGTCGGGCAGCGCGGCGAGCTGGTGATGCCGCCCGCCGCAGCGGCGGCCGCCGCGGAGGCGATGGTCTCGCGGTACTCGAAGCCCGGCTCGCCGAGCGCGGCGCGCATGATCGACCAGGCCCGGGGCAGAGGATCGCGCCCTCCGCCTCGATCATGGTCGGCACCGTCCGGCCGGCCGAGATTTTGGCCGAAATCGGCGATGACGCCGCCGTGGACCAGCAGTTCGCCCTCGACCAGCGCCTGAGCGGATTCGTCCAGATATCGGATATTGCTGAATAATGTGGCTCATGGCTTTATCCTCGCGCCAGCGTGTCGAGCACCGCCATGCGCACGGCGACGCCCATCTCCACCTGCTCCCGGATCACGCTGCGCACGCGGATCGTCGGCGACCTCGCTGTCGATCTCGACGCCGCGGTTCATCGGCCCGGGATGCATCACCAGCGCATCCGGCTTGGCGTAGGCCAGCTTCTTCCGGTCCAGCCCGTAAGAGGCGAAGAATTCGCGCGACGAGGGCACCAGGCCGCCGGTCATGCGCTCCTTCTGCAGGCGCAGCATCATCACGATGTCGGCGCCCTGCGAGGCCTTCCTCCATGTCGTGGAACACCGTCCACGCCAGAGCGTGGCGATGCCGCCGGGGATCAGGGTCGGCGGGCCGACGACGCGCACGAGATTGCCCATCATGGTGAGCAGCAGGATGTTGGAGCGGGCGACGCGGGAATGCGCGATGTCGCCGCAGATGGCCACGGTGAGGCCGCGAGATGCGCCCCTTGTTGCGGCGGATGGTCAGCGCGTCGAGCAGCGCCTGGGTCGGGTGCTCGTGCGTGCCGTCGCCGGCGTTGATGACCGCGGCGTCGACCTTCTGCGCCAGCAGATGCGGCGCGCCGGAGCTGGTCGTGCCGCACCACCAGCAGGTCGCAATTCATGGCGTTCAGCGTCGCCGCGGTGTCCAGCAGGGTCTCGCCCTTGTTCACGGAGGAGGTGGCGACCGACATGTTGATCACGTCCGCGCCCAGGCGCTTGCCGGCCAGCTCGAAGCTGGTGCGGGTGCGGGTGGAGTCCTCGAAGAACAGGTTGATCAGGGTGCGCCCGCGCAGCAGATCACGCTGGGTTTTGCCGGAGCGGTTGAGCAGCACGTAGCTCTCCGCCAGGTCGAGCAGCGAGGTCGCGGTAACGGGGTTGAGGCCCTCGATCCCGAGCAAATGTTTGAGCGTTGCCATTAAAACCCGCTTAGAGCCGGATCGCACCCGATTTGCAACCTCGGTATTCCGGCGGGGCTTGGCGGCTATGCCGCGCTGCCCTGCCAGGCTTGCGAACTCGGCTCAGCGGTTAAGCCCGAGCAGGCCTGATTTCTCGGCTTTCCCCAGCAGGTGCCTGACCGAGGACGGGTGCCATCTGGTGCCTCCGCGCGGCGTGCGCTCTTTCATGGCTTCGAGCTGCGCTGCGATCTGCTGAAGCGTGCGGTTAGGTGCCGCCACGGCAATCCCGGCGACCAGCCGGACCAGCCGGTCGGCGCCCTGCTGGGGCTTGGCGCGCTCCAGCAACTCAGCTTCGACAATGCCTTCAGCGGCCAGCCTCTGGACAATCCGGCGCAGGCGCTCAGGCGTCCAGTCCGCCGTGCTGTTCTGGTTCAGGACCCTGACCACATCGCCCCAGGGCTGGTCCGGGCGCATCCGCCTGACCGTCGGCAGCCAGGTGTCCAACTGCGCGACAAGGGCCTCCAGATAAGCGGCATCGCGGCGCGCGCGCGTCTTGCGGATGGCCTCGGGGTCTCCGGCGCGCAGGCCGGGATTGCCGCCGACACGGCCCCGGCTCCGCGCGGCGCTGAGCCCAGCCTTGGTGCGTTCGGAGATCAGCGCCCGCTCAAGCTGCGCGACGGCGCCCAGCACTTGCAGGGAGAACATGCCTTGCGGCGTTGCCGTGTCGATGGGGTCGCGCAAGCTCCTGAAATGCGCGCCACGGGCTTCGAGCTGTTCGATGACGGACAATAAATGGCTGACGGAGCGGGCCAGACGGTCCAGGCGGACGACAACCAGGGTCTCGCCGCGCTGAATATCGCGCAGCAACCTGGCCAGAACCGGCCGGCTTAGATCGTCGCCAGAGGCACATTCCTCAAGCACGGCTGCGCAGCCGGCGGCCCACAACTCGTCGAGTTGCGGGTCTGTATCCTGAGCTTCAGTGGAGACGCGGGCGTAGCCGATCAGGCGGGGCAGGGTGGCGGTTTGGCAATGAGTGTGCATGCGCAAAAAATATCTTAAGTCATTGAAAAGACAAGAGAAAATAGTTCGTACACAACAAAAATCGCCTGTAAACGGCCGTTTGTGGAGGTGCCCAGGCTTTGACAGTGGCGGGGATGCGCAGTGTGGCACCGGGCGGGGCATTTCCAGATGGCAGGGAAGGGGGCAGAGGCGTCGAAATCCAGCTCCAGCCATGGCCCGTTGCGCCTGGATTGGGCTTGTTGGCCGTAATTTGGCGCATTCGAGCACCGGCGTTGCTGCTCATGCTGCAGGGAATTGCGGCGTTTTCGGCGCCTGTGCGGGGCGTCCCGCGCCTGGTTTTCAACGCGAACAAAAATCGCAGAATCAATATTATGGAAAGTGACGTCCAAGGCCGCGTTAAACTGTTGGAAAACATTATGCCGCATAATCGAGTCCGCGCCCCGCCGCCGAATGGAGATGATGCCCTTGGAACTCGCGCTGCCGCCGGAAGACACACTTCAGCCGCAAGCAACCCCCCAGGATACATCCGGGCGCGCCGCCAGCACGATGCACAGGGTGAAAACCATGGTCACCGGGCTGGAGCGCCGGTTCCAGGAGATCGCCTCCATCGCCGACGTGATCAACCACGTGGCCAAGCACACCAAGCTGCTCTCCTTCAACGCCACCATCGAGGCGGCGCGCGCCGGCGAGGCTGGGCGCGGGTTCTCCGTCGTCGCCTCCGAGGTGCGGACCCTGGCTGAACGCACGGCCAGCGCCACGGCGGACATCAACGAGATGCTGCCGCAGGTGAAGCAGGAGATCGCCGAGGCGCTGCTGCAAAGCGCCATCCGCCTGGCGGGGCTGGAAGCGGCCAAGGTCGAGGCGTGGTTCAGGCAGATCGCCGCCACGCTACACGCGCTGAAACACGCGCTGGCCGGCCTGCACAAGGCCGAGGGCGCGCTCTCCCGCCCGGCCTTCAACGCGGTGATGGTCGAGTTCCTGACCAACGACCCGGGCTTGTTTGCCCTCGCCTGCTGTATGGAGCCGAACGCCTTCGACGGGCGGGACGCCGAATTCTGCAATACCGAGGGCACGGATGCTTCCGGTCGCTTCCTTTCCTACTGGCACCGCGGCACGGGGCGCATCACGCTGGAGCCGCTGCAGGGTTACGACAAGCCGGGCCAGAATGACTATTACGAACTGCCGCGCCGCTCCGGGGCGGATGTGATGATGGAGCCGTATGACTATCCGGCGGCTGGGCGGATGGTGAAAATGACGTCCCTGATGTCCCCGCTGAAGCTTAAGGGACGGTTTGCCGGGGTGCTTGGGGCGGATTTTCTGCTCGACGAGCTTCAGGCCGAGCTGGCCCGCAACAAGCCGTTCGGCACGGGCGATCTGTTGCTGCTCTCCCACGGCGGCATGTACGCCACCCATCCGGATGCGTTGCGTATTGGCCAGACGGCCTCTGACCTGCCCCCGGAGGCGCGGCAGGCCGTCGTGGCGGGACGGCGCTATGACTATGTGGACGATGCGGGCGTGGCGCGGATCTTCCACCCGCTGCAGATTGGCGCGGCCAACCAGCCCTGGGCGCTGGTACTGGCATTTGACATTGCCCGCACCCTGAATCACGGGGCGCGGTAGCGGGGTTTACAACTCCAGCGCCATGCCGTCATAGCCGGGTTCCACGCCCGGCGGCAGCGTTTCGCACAGCGTGCGGTAATCCATCTCGGGGCCGAGATGCGTCAGTACTGTGCGCTTCGGCTTCAGCTGCTCGACCCAGGAGAGCACCGTCGGGAGCCCGGCATGCGTGGGATGGTCTTTTTCCGGGGTGAAGCAATCGGCGATAAAAACATCGAGCCCCTGAAGCTTGGCGAGTCCAGCCTCGTCCAGGCGCACGACATCCGTACAATAGGCGGCGTTGCCGATGCGCAGGCCAAGCGAGCGGCTATAGCCATGATCCTGGTCCATCGGCAGGATGTTTTCGCCCAAAATTTCAATGCTTTCTCCGGGCATCAGGATGTTCTGCATGAGCACCGGGCGACCAAAGAACCCGCCATTATAAGGCTTGAAGGCGTAGTCGAAGCGCTGACGCAACTCCGCCCAGACCGGCTCCGTGGCATAGCTGGGCATCGGCGCGCCAAGGATGCGGTTGAGGATGCGGATTTCGTCCAGCCCGGCGATATGGTCGGCATGGGCATGGGTGAAGATCACCGCATCGATCCGGCCGATGCCACAGCGGTGAGCTGAAGCCGCAAATCCGGCGCGGTATCGACCAGAATGTTTTTATGTTCGGAGGTTTGGATGACGATGCTGGAGCGGGTGCGGCGGTTGCGCGGCTCGGCGGGGTCGGTTTGGCCCCAGTCGCCGCGCCCGTCCGGCCCGCCGATCTGCGGCAGCCCGGCCGAGCCGCCCGTGCCCAGCAGCGTGATCTTCATGCGCCGCCTTCCGGAACAGGGTCTGGAAATTGCCGTGGTGGTGAGATCGGCCAGAGCTTCCGGGGTAAGGCCACGCAACTCGGCCAGCATGGCGGCGGTATGCACGGTATAGGCCGGCTCGTTGCGCTTGCCCCGGAAGGGCACGGGGGCGAGATACGGGCGAGTCGGTTTCCACCAGCAGCCGCTCTTGCGGCACGTCCCTGGCGATGTCGCGGATATCCGGCGCCTTGGGGAAGGTGAGCATGCCGGAGAAGGAGATATACCCGCCCATCTCCACCGCTGCCTCGGCCAAGTGCGCGGCTGGAGGAGAAGCAATGCAGCAGGAAGCCGAACTCTCCGCCCCCTGCCCGCTCTTCGCTCAATACCCGCACGATATCGTCATCGGCGTCGCGCGCATGGATGCAGAGCGGCAGGCCGGAGGCTGTGCGGCGCGGATATGGGCGCGGAAATTCTGCTGCCTGAATATCCTTCGGCGCCTTGTCGTAGAAATAATCCAGCCCGGACTCACCGATGCCGATCACCTTCGGGTGCTGCGCCAACTCCGCCAGGGCTTCTGGCGTGACCACCGGGAGGACATCCGCCGCATGGTTCGGGTGAACCCCGACGCAGGCCCAGACATTATCAAATTTTTCTGCAATGTCAATGAGCTTGTTTGGATCTGCTCGAAGGTGACGCCGATGGTCACCATCTCGCCCTACCCCCGCCGCCTTGGCGCGCGGCCACCACTGCCTCGACTGCTCGCCGGGCTGGTTGAAATAATCGAGATGGCAATGGCTATCGACGAGCATCAGGCGGCCTCCACCACGCGCGGGAACAGCCCGGCGGGTGCTGGCAGCGGCGTGCCCTCGGCCAGCGGGGTGTCGAGGATGGCGAGCGAGCGATCCGCCCCAACGCCCAGATAATCCAGCAACTTGCCCATCGTGTCCGGCATGAAGGGCTGCAGCACCACGCCCACCACCCGCAGCACGGCGCAAGCGTGTAAAGCACGGAGTTCATGCGGTCCGTGATCGGTCTTGCGCAGGCTCCAGGGGGCCTGATGGTCGATATAGGCGTCGGCGGCGCGGATCACGTTCCAGGTCTCGTCCAGCGCCTCGTGGAAGGCCAGGCGGGACATCGCCCCCCTCACCTTCTCCGGCAGCTCGTGCGCCAGTGTCGAGCAGCGTGAGGTCGGCCTCCTGCGGCGCGCCCTGCGGCGGCACGGCGGCCGCCGGCATTCTTGGCGATGAAGGAGAGCGTGCGCTGGGCCAGATTGCCGATGCCGTTGGCGAGGTCGGAATTGATCCGCCCGATCAGCGCCTTGCGGGAGAAATCGCCGTCATTGCCGAAGGGCACCTCGCGCAGCAGGAAATAGCGCACCTGGTCCAGGCCGAACTCCTCCACCAGCGGCCGGACATCGATGAAATTGCCGAGCGATTTGCTCATCTTCTCGCCCTCGACCGTCCACCAGCCATGGCGAGAACACGCGCTTGGGCAGCGGCAGTCCGCGGCCATGAGGAAGGCCGGCCAGTACACGGCGTGGAAGCGGATGATCTCCTTGCCCACCAGATGCAGGCTGGCCGGCCAGTATTGTGCGCGCTCGCCGGTCATCTCGGGGTAGCCGCAGGCGGTGAGGTAGTTCACCAGCGCGTCCAGCCACACATACATCACGTGCTTCTCATCGCCCGGCACCGGAATGCCCCAGGAGAAGGAGGTGCGGGAGACCGAGAGGTCGTGCAGCCCGCAGCGCACGAAGGAGAGGATCTCGTTGCGCTTGGCCTGCGGGCGCGATGAAGCCCGGATTTTCCTCGTAATACGCGAGAAGCCTGTCCTGGAAGGCGCTGAGCTTAAAGAAATAGCTCGGCTCCACCACCCATTCCACCGGCGGCGCCGGAGGCGATGGCGACGCGCGTGCCATCCGGCTTCACGGTGCAGTTTCGTCCTCATCGTAGAAAGCTTCGTCGCGCACCGCGTACCAGCCCTCATAGTCGCCGAGATAGATGACGCCGCTCTCCTGCAGCTTCTTCCACAGCGCCTGGGCCGCGGCCTTGTGCCGGGGCTCGGTGGTGCGGATGAAATCGTCGTTGGAGATGTTCATCACCCGCGCCATGTCCTGGAAATCGGCGGAGACGCGGTCGGCGAATTCCTGCGGGTCGATGCCGGCAGCGCGGGCGGCGGCTTCCACCTTCTGGCCGTGCTCGTCCGTGCCGGTGAGGAAGAACACGTCATGCCCCTCCAGCCGGTTCCAGCGGGCCAGCGCGTCGGCGGCGGTGGAGGTGTAGGCATGGCCCAGATGCGGCGCGCCGTTCACGTAATAGATCGGCGTGGTGATGTAGAAGTTTTGTTTGCTCATGACCTGTGCAATTGCGCTGAGCGCCACGATGACCGCGGCGCGTTTGTCGAGGTTGAGGCCGAGAACCTCGCGCTCCATTTTGCCGAACTCCTGCCAGAGCGAGACCTCAGCCGCAAGATTTGCCACCCTGCCCGGCGCGCGCGGCTGCCCGGGTGCGGGCGGCAAGGCGGGCGCGCAGCAGGGAGAAGAAGGTCTCGAACTTATCCGCGCCGTCCACGGTGCGGGCGACGGTGTCGGCGATGGCCTGGGCGCGGGCGGGTGGCACCGGGCCGTCCAGCGCCTCATCCACCAGCTCGGCCAGCGCGATGCCGTCTTCCGCCGCCAAGGTTAGCGCGGTGCCGATGCTGCCCTCGGCCAGCTCCACCAGCCGCTCGCGGGCGGCGCAGCTCCAGCTCCGGCGCGTAGTCCTGCCAGCAGGGCGTGCATCGTCGGCCTCCGGCAGCGGCGCCATGGGCAGCATCCGGCAGCGGCTGCGGATGGTGGGCAGCAGCCGCCCGGGTGCGGCCGTGGCCAGCAGCAGGATCGCCCGGGGCGGCGGCTCCTCCAGCAGCTTCAGCAGCGCGTTGGCGGCGTTCGGGTTCATGTCCTCCGCGCCGTCGATGACCACCACGCGCCAGCCGCCCTCGGCCGGGGTGAGGCGCATGAAGGCGCTGGCCTCCTGGATGGTGGCGATGACGATCTCGCTTTGCAGCTTCTCGGTCTTGGCGTTGATCCGGCGCTCGACGGTGAACAGGTCCGGATGCGTGGCCGCGGCCACGCGGCGGAACACGCGGCGAGCTTTCCGGCACGGAGAGATCCGGCGTCTCTGCCCGCCCGCCAGCAGCCAGCGGGCGAAGCGGAAGGCCAGCGTGGCCTTGCCGATGCCCGGCGGCCCGGCGAGCAGCCAGCCATGATGCAGCCGCCCGGAAATGGCGGCATGATAGAGCGAGGCCACCGCCCCCTCATGCCCGCGGAAGCAGGGCGTTGGCGCGCGGCTCTGGCGGCATCAGCGCCCCGTCCGGCTCGGCGATGAGCCGGCGCAGCATCGGCCACCACCGCGCTCCGGCGGCGGCGGTGGCATCGACACCATGACGCAGCGCTCCGGCTCGGCGCCGGCGATGGCGCGGAAGCCGTGCGTCACGCCGGGCGATGAAATCCGCCCCATGCTCTCATAGCGGTCGCGTCGCCCCGGCGCGGGCGGCAAGCCGCGCCTTGGCCACGTCTTCCGGCACGTCGCAGCAGGAAGGTGACATCCGGGTGCAGGCCGATCGAGCGCGGATCAGGCTCGCCACGGCGCCGACCGCCACGCCCTGGCCATAGGCCTGATAGGCCATGGTGGAGTCGTAATAGCGGTCGCAGATGACGATGGCGCCGCGTGCCAGCGCCGGGCGCAGCACGGTTTCCACATGGTCGGCCCGGGCGGCGAAATGCAGCATGGTCTGGGCCAGCGGATGCAGCGGCGTCTCGGTGTTCAGCAGCAAGGCGCGGATGGCCTCGGCCCCCTGCGTGCCGCCGGGCTCGCGGGTGAGCCAGAACCTCGTGCCCCTCGGCCCGCAACAGCGCGGCAAGGCCGGCGGCGGCGGTGGATTTGCCAGCCCCCTCCCCGCCTTCCAGCGTGATGAACAGCCCGCGCGCCGGTGCTCGGCCTCATCGCACAATGCATTTCAGGTGCCGCGCTCATCGCACGATGATCTGGCCAGCGATCTGCTGCAAGGCGGCGTCGGCATCCGCCACTGAATGGTACGGCCCGGCATTCACCGCCCAGAGCGTGCGGTCGCCGCCGAACACCGGCACCACCCGCGCGGGCAGGCCGGAGATCTTGGCCATGGCGCGGAAGGCGTCGCTCCTCGCTGCCGAAGCCGGGGATCTGCACCCAGAGCGGCCCCGGCGCGGGTGCGCCTGGCGTGACCATGCCGGAGAGGGTGACGCCCTGGCTCATGCCGTTATCCGTGGCGCTGGGCCCAAGCTGCTGCACCCCGCCGCTGGCGCCGCCCGTGCCCGGCGGTGCCAGGGATCTGCGCGGTGATGCCCGCCACAGGTGCTGCGGCTGAGCTTCGGCCCGGCGCCGAGCGAACTCTGCAGCGCCATGCTCTGGCTCTGGTTCAGCTTCACCTCCACCTCGACCACGCCGCCCGAGGGGAAAGTCAGCAGCTGCGCCACGCGCGGGGTGACGGCGAGGACGCGGCCCGGCATGCATCGGCCCGCGGTCATTCACCCGCACATCCACCGAGCGGCCGTTCACCAGATTGGTGACGGTGACGATGCAAGGCAGTTGCAGCACCGGGGACGCGGCGGCTCAGCGCGTTGGGGTCGTAGCGCTCGTTATCCGCCGTATAGGCGGGCGCGCCGTCGGACGATCACCGTGGCCAGGCCGGTGGCGTCGTAATCGTTAAATTCACGCGGGTAGAGCCACTCCCCGCCCACCTGATACGGGTCGCCCACCGTGTAGGTCACCGGCCCCGGCGCGGGCGGCGCGGCGCCTGGATGCGTGCAGCTGGCGAGGATGGCGAACAGGCCGAGAACGTAGCGGTTGATCATGCGGTAAGCACCATGCGCCCCAGCGCGCCAACGGCCAGGGCATAGAAGTCAGAAGGGTTGTAGCTGCGGATGACGGAGAAATTGGCATAGACCAGGAAGGCCTGGCCGCCAGGGCCGTCGGGCAGCAGCAGCGCCGCCGGGGTGGATGTCCGGCAGGGGCGCGGCGCCGGGCAGGCGCTGCACGCCCAGCTCCTGCCAATAGCCGAGCGTGCGCACCAGTTTCGCGCCCGGTTTCATCGGGCCGCGATGCCGCCCGGGGCGAGCACCGGCTCGCTGGAGGGCAGTCCGGTCTGCCACCCCGCCTTGGCCAGATAATTGGCCATGGAGGCGAGGCTGTCGGCATCCGAGTGCCAGATGTCCGGCGCGCTGGTGCCGGAGAAGGACACGGCGGTGGAGAGATACACGCTGGGCATGAATTGCGGCTGGCCCATGGCCCCGGCATAGGAGCCGAGCAGCCGCCCTGCCGGCGCATCGCCCTGCGCGATGATGCGCATGGCGTCGATCACCTCGCCCGGCGAAGAAGTTGCTCTGCCGGTCCCAGGCGAGTGTGGCCAGCGCGTCGATGACATGGAAATTGCCCTGGAAGGCGCCGTACTCGGTCTCGATGCCCCAGATGCCGAGCAGCGGCTCGGCCGAGACGCCGAACCGGCTGGTCACCGCTGCAAGCAGGTTGCCGCACCGTGGCTGCCTTGGCTTGGCCGTTGGCGATGCGGGTCTCGCTGAGGACGCGGGAGGAGTAATCCGCCCAGGTGAGGGTGAACTCCGCCTGATGCTGGTCGCGCTTCAGCACCTCCTGGTTGGGCTTCAGCCTGGCGGTGGTGCTGTGCACAATGCGCGCCGGAATGCCCGCCGCCAGGGCACGCGCGCGCAGCCGGGCGAGGAAGGCGGAAAAACTCTCCGCCTGCGCCGCGCTTGCGGCGCACAGGGACATGGACATGCCGGCGAGGAAGGTGCGTCGCTCCATGGCCCGACTGTGCCACGCCGCGCCGGGGCGCCGCAACAGCCGGGCGGTGTTATCTGCTGGCGGTGCCGCCAGGGGCGCTCTATGTAGGGCCCATGGGATTCTGGCGTGAAAAGCAGCTCAGCGAGATGAGCAAGGAGGAGTGGGAGTCGCTCTGCGATGGCTGCGGGCGTTGCTGCCTGCACAAGCTGCGCGATGACGACACGGGCGAGATCAGCTTCACCAATGTGGCCTGCCGGCTGCTGGACGTGAACACCGCCCGCTGCAAGGACTACACGAACCGGCGCCGCAAGGTGCCGGACTGCGTGCAGCTTACCCCCGAGACGCTGGCGAAAATCGACTGGCTGCCGCCGAGCTGCGCCTACCGGCTGGTGCAGGAGGGCAAGGATCTGCCGCCCTGGCATCCGCTGCGCTCGGGCCGGGCGGAGAGCGTGGCCGAGGCCGGAGCCTCGGTGGCCGGGCGCTGCATCAGCGAGCGCGATGCCGGGCCGCTGGAGCACCACCTCGCCGACTGGCCGGGCAGGATGCCCCGGCGGCGCAAGGCATGAGCCCAGAGGAGCTGTCGCCCGAGTTGGTGCCGGTGCAAGGGGCGCTGACGGCCGTCGCTTTCCGCCGTTCCGCCCGGGCGAAGCGGATTTCCCTGCGCATCGATCCGGCGGCGGGCGGCATTCTCATCACCCTGCCGATGCGCGCCTCGCGCCATGCCGGGCTGGCGCTGCTGCAGGCGCATGAGGGCTGGGCAGCGGAAAAGCTGGCCGCCCTGCCCCAGGCTTTGCGCTTCTCCCCCGGGGCGGCGGTGCCGGTGCACGGGGTGCCGCATGTTATCGGCCATGTGCCCGGTGCGCGCGGCGGAGCCTGGATCGAGGACGGCCGGATTCTGGTAACCGGCGAGCCGGAGTTTCTGGCCCGCCGGGTGACCGATTACCTGAAGGGTCTGGCGCGCCAGCACCTTACCGCCATGGCGGCGGAAAAGGCGCACGCAGCGGCGCTGAAGCCGAAAATCGTGCGGATAAAGGACACGCGCACCCGCTGGGGCTCCTGCGCGCCGGACGGGACGCTGGCCTTCTGCTGGCGGCTGATCTGCGCTCCGGGATTCGTGCAGGATTACGTGGTGGCGCATGAAACCGCGCATCTGCGCCACATGAATCACGGGCCGCATTTCTGGGCACTCACCGAAACCCTCACCCCGCACCGGGGAGAAGCGTCGGAATGGCTCACGCTTAACGGGATGGAACTGCTGCGGATCGGCTAGGCCTTCAGTTTCTCCCGGAACGCCTTGCGCAGCTTGGCGATCTTCGGCGCGATCACCGCCTGGCAGTAGCCGGACCACGGGTTGCGGACGAAATAATCCTCGTGCTCCTTCTCCGCCGGGTAGAATATGTCCAGCGGCGTGACCTCGGTGACGATTTTGCCCCAGATCGGCGTGAATTTCGCCACCGCCGCTTCCGCCGCGGCCTTCTGCTCCGGCGAGGCGTAGAAAATGGCGGAACGGTATTGCGTGCCGACATCGTTACCCTGGCGGTTGGGTGTCGTCGGGTCGTGGATGGTGAAGAATACATCCAGCAGATCCGCGTAGGAGATCACCGCCGGGTCGTATTCCACCCGCACCACCTCGGCATGGCCGGTGGTGCCGGTGCAAACCTGCTTGTAGCTGGGGCCGGGCACATGCCCGCCGGCATAGCCGGATTCCACCGTCTCCACCCCGGCCAGCTCGTCATAGGCGGCCTCCATGCACCAGAAGCACCCGCCAGCCAGCACCGCCGTTTCAGCCATTCACCCCTCCCATCTCACACAGCATCTTCCAATGCTCAGCACTCACCGGCCCCACCGAGAGGCGGGAGCATTTGAGCAGCGCCAACTCGTAAAATCTGGGGTCGGCCTTGATCGCGGCAAGGGTGACGGGCGTTTTCAGCGGCTCCACCGCCTTCATATCCACGCAGACCCAGTTGCCGCTCTCGGCTGTGGGGTCCGGGTAGGCTTCCCGCGCCACCTCGACGATGCCGACAATCTCCTTGCCGACATTCGAGTGGTAGAAGAACGCCTTGTCGCCCTGTTTCATCGTGGCAAGATTTTTCTTCGCCAGATGGTTGCGCACGCCCGTCCAGGGCTCGACGCCGTTTTTCACCTGCTCGTCCCAGGAAAAGGCGTCGGGTTCGGATTTCACCAGCCAATAATTCACCATGTTCAGAGTGTATCGCAATTACACGCCGCTTCAAATTTACCCGTGCATCCCCTAATACCGATGCATGAACGAAAACGTCCTGAGCCGTGGCCTTCCAGCCAAAACCGGCGGCTGGCTGCATTATTTCGCCAATCCCGGGCGTTTTCTGCGTTTCATACAGCCCATCCTGCCCTGGGCGGGCGGTGTTTCGCTTATCCTCACCGTGGCGGGACTCGTCTGGGGCTATCAGTTCGCCCCCGCGGACTGGGAGCAGGGCGACGCCGCGCGGATCATGTACGTGCATGTGCCCGCCGCCTGGGTGGCGATGTCCGGCTATGCCATGCTGGCCGTCTGCTCGTTGTTCTCCATCGTCTGGCGGCACCCGCTGGCGGATATCGCGGCGGAGGAGATCGGCCCGGTCGGCGCAGGCTTCACTTTTGTCTGCCTTGTCTCCGGCTCGCTCTGGGGCAAGCCGATGTGGGGCGCGTATTGGGTGTGGGATGCGCGGCTGACCTCGGTGCTGATCCTGTTCTTCCTGTATCTGGGCCACATCGCGCTCATCCGGGCGTTCGACAACAAGGCCCATGGCTACCGCGCGGCGGCCATTCTGGCGCTGGCGGGGGCGATCAACCTGCCGATCATCGTGTTCTCGGTGCAATGGTGGAACACGCTGCACCAGGGCAACACCATCTCCATCTCGGGCGGAGCAAAAATCTACGTGACCATGCTCTACCCGCTGCTGGTCTCCACGCTGGGGTTTTACCTCAGCTTCCTCACCATGGTCTGCGCCCGCATCGCCGCGGCGATCTGCGAGCGCAAGACGGCCTCGGCCCTGCTGGCCGCCGCGGAGCGCGAATGATGAATAACTGGTCCTTCATCAACGGCGCCTATGGCGTGACGGTGATCTTCCTGGCCGGCGCGGCCTGGCTGAGCTTTGCCCGCTACCGGCGCGCCATCGCCCGGCTCAAGCAGGCGGAAACCCTGTAGCATGCGCACGCCCAAGAGACGCCGCCTTTACCTGGTGCTGGCCTGCGGCCTGTGCCTGAGCGCCGCCGTTGGGCTGACAATGGCGGCGTTTTCCTCCAGTCTCACCTATTTCCTCTCGCCGCGAGAGGTTGTGGCCAAGCACCCGGCCGAGGGGTTGAGCTTCCGCCTGGGCGGCATCGTGCGGGTCGGTACGGTGCAGACCACGCTGGCGGGCGACACCCCGACCACGCATTTCGCCGTTACCGACGGCCGCGCCGCCGTGCCTGTGGTGTTTACCGGCGTACTGCCGGATCTGTTCCGCGAGGGGCAAGGCGTGGTCGCCATCGGGTCCATGGGCGCGGATGGTTTGTTCCATGCCGACGAGGTGCTGGCCAAGCACGGCGCGGCCTATATGCCCAAGGATGTTGAGCAATCGCTGAAGGAAGCCGGGAAGTGGGACCCGAAATTCGGCCCGCCGCCTGACGCCAGCAGCTGGAACACGATGCAAGTGAAGGCGGGCTCATGATCAATATGCCCCGAACGGCGCTGCTTTGTGGCCTTGTGGCTTTGGCCGGAAGCTTTCAGGCGTCTGCCCAGCAGCGGCTGAGCTATGAACCGGCAAAAGTTCAATTATCTGGCACGATGGTGACTGAACCGTTTTATGGACCGCCGAACTTTGGCGAAGATCCCGCCACAGACAAGAAAGTTCAGGTCTTGGAATTGAAGCTGGATGCACCAGTCGATGTGATTGTGATCCCGCCAACGGGTATCGGCAATGATACGCTCAAGAGCAGAGGCAATGACCTGGAATTGTTTTATGGCGTAACGCGCGTCGGGCTGGTTGATTTGCAGTTTAAGACTCGGAACATCGAAGAGTTTTTGGGCCAGCATGTCACGGTAGCGGGCACGCTGCACGAGAAAGACAATGGACTGCAATATGTAAATGTTCTGCTCATTGTCGATAAAATCAGCGCTTCGGTGAAGGCAAGCTCATGATCCCTGAACTCGGGCATTTCGCCCTGGCCTGCGCGGTGGCGCTTGCGTTCGCGCAGGGGGTTGTCGGCATCTTCGGGCCGTCCTTGCGCGATGCCAGGGCGCTCTACGCCGCCCCGGTGCTGGCGCTGAGCCATTTCGCCGCCATCGGCTTCGCCTTCCTCGCACTTGTCTGGGCGGGCGTGGTCTCCGATTTCACGGTGGAGAACATCGCGGATTTCTCATCCTCCGCCGTGCCGCTGATCTACCGCATCAGCGGCGTGTGGGGGAATCATGACGGCTCGATCCTGCTCTGGTGCCTGATCCTCTCGCTCTGCGGTACTGCCGTGGCGGTGTTCGGCGGCGGATTGCCGGCCAGCCTGCGCTCGCGCGTGCTGGGCGTGCTGGGGCTGGTCTCGGGCGGGTTCCTGCTGTTCACCCTCACAGTGTCGGACCCGTTCGCCCGGCTCTGGCCGCCGCCGCTTGAGGGCGCTGGCGTCAACCCGATCCTGCAGGACCCTGGCTTGGCCTTCCACCCGCCGGTTCTCTACACCGGCTATGTCGGGTTCTCGGTCGCTTTCGCCTTTGCCATCGCGGCGCTCATCGAGGGCCGGATCGACGCCGCCTGGGGCCGCTGGGTGCGGCCCTGGGCGCTGCTCTCCTGGTGCTTCCTCACCGCGCGGCATCGCGCTGGGGAGCTGGTGGTCCTATTACACGCTGGGCTGGGGCGGGTACTGGTTCTGGGACCCGGTGGAGAACGCGGCCCTGCTGCCCTGGCTCACCGGCACGGCGCTGCTGCATTGCGCGATCGTGGTGGAAAAGCGCGAGGCGCTGAAAGCCTGGACCGTGCTGCTGGCCATCGCCACGTTCTCGCTCAGCCTCTCCGGCACGTTTCTGGTGCGCTCGGGCATCCTCAACTCCGTGCACAGCTTCGCCGCAGCACCCGACCAGGGGCTGTTCATCCTCGCACTGCTGGGCCTGACCATCGGCGGCTCGCTGCTGCTGTTCGCCATCCGCGCCCCGGTGCTGGCCGCCACCGGCATCTACGCGCCCATCTCGCGCGAGAGCGCGCTGGTGCTGAACAACATCTTCCTCTGCGCCATCGCCGCCGTGGTGTTCACCGGCACGCTGTACCCGCCGTTCGCCAATCTGCTGTTCGGCATCCAGCTTTCCGTCGGCGCGCCGTTCTACAACCAAACAGTGCTGCCGCTTACCGCGCCGATCATCCTGGCCATGGGGGTGGGCCCGCTGCTGGCCTGGAAGCGCGCCGACCTGCTGCCCGCGCTGCAACGCCTCTGGCTGGCGGGGGCGGCGGCGCTGCTGGTGTTCCTGGTGCTGTCGGCCACGCGGCATGTCATCGCAGCGCTTGGCTTGGCGGGTGGGGCTTGGGTGGTCATCGCCGCGCTCACCGATTTGGCCGAGCGCGTGCGGCTGTTCCGTGTGCCGCTTGGCAACTCCGTGGCGCGCCTCGCCACCCTGCCACGCGGGGCGGTTGGCGCCGCGCTCGGGCATATCGGCTTTGGCGTGTCCGTGCTTGGCATCGCGGGCATGACGCTCGCGGTGCAGAAGGTGGTGGTGCTGCAGCCGGGCCAGTCCACGGAGCTTGGCGGCTATACCTGGACGCTGCAGGACATTCACGACGCCCCAGGCCCTAACTACACCCAGCGCGTGGCGGACATCACCGTGGACGGACTCACGCTGCATCCCTCCCGGCGGTTCTTCACGGCGCAGCATGTCATCACCAACGATGCCGCGATCCACACCAACGGCTTCCAGGACATCTACGCCGTGTTTGCCGACGAACCGGCTGGCGGCGGGGCGGAGCTGCGGCTGAACCGCCACCCGATGGCGCCGGAGATCTGGTTCGGCGGGCTAATCATGGCGCTGGGCGGGTTCCTCTCGCTCTCCGACCGGCGGCTGCGGGTGGGGGCGCCTTCGCGCAAGAAGCCGGAAGGAGCGGTGGCCTAAGATGTCGCCCTTACGCCGCCGCCTGCTGTTCGGCATTCCGCTTGCCCTGGCCGTGGCCGGGGGCGGGAGCTTCTACACCATCCTCCGGCGCATGCAGGAGCAGAAATACGACCCGCATGCCTTGCCCTCGCCGCTCATCGGCAAGCGCCCGCCGGCGTTTTCACTGCCCGGCGCCGGGGGCATGCAGGGTTTCGCCAATACCGACATTGCCGCGCCGCCCAAGCCCATGCTGGTGAACTGGTTTGCCTCCTGGTGCGTGCCATGCCTCCAGGAGGCGCCGATGCTGGCCAAGCTGGCTGCCTCGGGCCTCGCCATCTGGGGCATTGCCTATGAGGACGACCCGGACAAGCTGGCGCAATTCCTGGCCCAGAATGGCAACCCGTATCAGCGCCTCGCGGCCGATGCGGATGGCACCACCGCCATCAACTGGGGCGTTTACGGCGTGCCGGAGACCTATTTCATCGACAAGACCGGCATCGTCCGCTGGCGCTATGCCGGGGCGCTAACCGACGACGTGGTGGCCAGCGCTCTCAACCCGCTGCTGGCAAGGTATTCATGAGGAAGCTCTGGCTCGCCCTGGCGCTGCTGCCCGCCCTGGCCCTGGCGCAGGACATGGTGACGCGCGACGGCGTGACCCTAACCCAGGCGCAGGAGACGCGGGCCGAAGCGATCGGCGACCAGCTGCGCTGCCTGGTGTGCCAGAACGAGAGCATCGAGGAGTCCAACGCCAAGCTGGCCGGGCAGCTGCGCGGCATCATCCGCCAGCAGGTGGTGCAGGGCGTGCCGGACCAGAGCATCATGAACTACATGGTGCAGCGTTACGGCATCTTCGTGCTGCTGAAGCCGCCCGTCTCGCCGCTCACTTGGCTGCTCTACGCCATGCCGGTGCTGGCGCTCTTGCTGGGGGCTGTCGCGTTCTTCGCGGCCCGGCGCGGCACGGCACCCCCTGCCCCGCTTACCGACGCCGAACGCGCCCGGCTGGATGAACTGCTATGATCTTCGCCGCCATGCTGGCCCTGGCGCTGGTGCTCACCGCGCCGCTGGCCCTCGCCTTCCGTCCTCCTAAATTTTTGCAGAACCGGCGCGAGGCAGCACTGGCCACGCACCGCGCCCAGCTGGCCGAGTTGCAGCGCGACCATGACGAAAGCCGCATCGGCGAGGCCGAATACAAGGCAGCACGGCTGGAGGTGGAGCACCGCCTGCTGGCCGCCGACGGCCTCACCTCCCCGCATCTCACCGGCAACGCCAAGCCGCTGCTGATCGCCACCGTCATCGCGCTGCCTGTCATGGCCTTCGCGCTGTATCTGCCGGGCAGCACTCCCACCGTGCCCTCCGAGCCGCATACGCAATGGGTGGCGCGGCAGGCGGCGGAAAAGGCGCGGCTGGACCAGTTCGTCTCCATGCTGCGCGCGCGTCTCGCCCAGGTGGACCCGAATTCCGCCGATGCCAGCCAGGGCCAGGCATATCTGGCTGAGGCTTTGTCCGAGGAGGCCGGCGCCATCACGCCCGAGGCGCTCGCGCTGTTCCAGCAATCGCTGGCCCACGCGCCGGAAGGTGCCTCCTGGCGGCCGCTGGACGAGCAGCGCATAGCCCAGGCGCGGGCGGCGGCTTCACAATAGGGTAAAAACGCTTACATTGGCGGCATGGAAAAGCAGACCGAAGACGCCGCCAAAGAGCCGGTGAAAAAGCCGGAGCCCCCGAAACTGCCGAAGGAGATCGGCGGGCCGAAGGGGCCGGAGCCGACCCGCTATGGCGACTGGGAGAAAAATGGCCGCTGCTCGGATTTCTGAGCCGTGACCTCTGCTTATTTTTATCTGCTGCTCGCGATCTTCGCGGAAGTCGCCGCCACATCCGCGCTAAAGCTGGCTAATGGCTTTACCCGCCTGCTGCCCTCGCTGGTTGTTGTCGTCGGGTACTGCATCAGCTTCTATTCGCTCTCGATCGCGGTGCGCAGCATCCCGCTGGGCTATGCCTACGCGCTGTGGTGCGGCATCGGCATCGTCGTGATCGTCGGCGTTGGATATTTTTACTATCGCCAGCCAGTGGACCTGGCTGGGATGTTCGGCGTCGGGCTGATCATGGCCGGGGTGGCGGTGCTGAACCTGTTCTCGAAAATGGCGGTTCGCTAACGGCAGGCCGAAAGGCTTAGAACGCGCTCTTCACCACGCCGCCATCAACGCGCAATGCAGCACCCGTGGTGGCTGAGGCGAGCGAACTGGCAACGTAGGTGACCATCGCCGCCACTTCCTCCGGGCGGGCGAAGCGCTTGATGAGCGAGGTCGGGCGCACCTTCTCGAAGAAATTCTTCTCGAACGTCTCCAAGGTCATCCCCTCTGCCTTGGCCAGAGCGTCCACGAACTCGCCCACGCCGCGGGAACTCGTCGGGCCTGGGAGCACGCTGTTCACGGTGATGCCGGTGCCCGCCACTTCTTCCGCCATACCTCGCGCCACGGCGATCTGCGCACTCTTCGTCATGCCGTAATGGATCATCTCCGCCGGGATCTGGACCCCGCTCTCACTGGAGATGAAAATGATGCGCCCCCAGTTGGCGCGCTTCATCGCGGGCAGATAAAGGCGCGAGAGACGCACGCCGCTCAGCACGTTCACTTCGAAAAAGCGGCGCCAATCCTCGTCCGGAATGTCCTCGAAAGCCTTCGGCTCGAAGATGCCGAGGTTATTGACCAGGATTTCCACGCCGGGATGCGCCTTAGCCAGGGCCTCGGCGGCGTTGGCATCGGTGAGATCGCCGGCGAAGCCGAGCACGTCCCCACCCTCTGCCTTCAGCTTGGCCACGGCCGCATCCACTGCCTTTTGCTTGCGGCCAGAGATGATCACCCGCGCCCCTTCCTTCGCCAGCGAGGCGGCGATGGCATTGCCGATGCCCGCCGTGCTGCCGGTAACTAGCGCAAGCTTGCCCTTGATGCCGAGATCCATATGAAATTCCCTTAAATATCTTTATTTTAGAGCATCACGGATATTTGGCGCGCGGGGTAAAATGCAAGCCCAACTGGCTACCCGTTGTCACCTTTCGCCGCCACGCGCTCGATGCGCTTGTCTGGCACGACCCAGAGCAATGCGGGAAGCCACAGCGTTGCATATGCCAAACACGGCAATCCGGCGGTGGCGATGCCAATTCCGGCCAGGTACAGCAGCAAGGAAATCCAGCCTTTGGCGTCGTGCCCTACCGCCCGGGCAAGAACGCTCTGAGCACCCTGATGCGCGATAAGCGCTGCTTGCAGGATCAGATAGGCAATAGCCGCCATGAAGAGGTCAAACCCAAACAGCGCCACTGGCCAGCGCGCCAACTTGTTCTCGTCGATCCAACCGGTGGTGAACGGCAGCAGCGAGAGCCAGAACAGCAGATGCAGGTTGGCCCAGAGCACTTTGCCCGTAACCGTGGGACTCACCTGGAACATGTGATGGTGGTTGTTCCAGTAGATGCCGATATAGACGAAGCTCAGCACGTAAGAGAGAAACACCGGCCACAGGGCAAGCAGATCGGCCAGGGCAGCACCGTGCGGCACATGGAGTTCCAGCACCATCACGGTGATGATGATGGCCATCACGCCGTCGGTGAAGGCCTCCAGCCTGCCTTTATGCATTCGCATTTTCCAGCTTCGCCAGCTTCACCAGATTGCCCAGCACGTCCCGCGCCAGCCGCATGCGCGCCGCCACGTCCATGTCCCGCGCGATCGCCAGCTTGTGGTCGGGGCGCAGCCGCACCAGCCCGCCCTTGCTGCCGAGCCACTGCACCAGCCCGGCCGGGTTGGGGAACGCGTTGCCGCGGAAGGTGATCACCATGCCTTTCGGCCCGGCCTCCAGCTTCTCCACGCCCGCCTCGCGGCAGGCGCGCTTCAGCGCCACCACCTGCCAGCAGGTTCTCCACCTCCTGCGGCAGCGGACCGAAACGGTCGACCAGTTCGGCCGCCATCGCCTCGGTCTCGGCGTCCGAGGCCAGCGCGCCGATGCGGCGGTACAGGCCCAGCCGCACCGGCAGGTCGCGCACGTAAGTCCTCGGGGATCAGCACCGGCAGGCCGAGGGTGATGTTCGGCGTCCAGTCGCGCTCCTGCCCGCCGCGCCTGCCCTCGCCGGCGCGCAGCTCGGCCACCGCGTCCTCCAGCATCTGCTGGTACAGCTCGATGCCGACCTCGCGGATATGGCCGGACTGCTCGTCGCCCAGCAGGTTGCCGGCGCCGCGGATGTCGAGGTCGTGGCAGGCCAGGGTGAAGCCGGCGCCCAGCGCGTCCAGCGTCTGCATCACCGTCAGCCGCTTCTCCGCCGCCGCGGACAGGCGCATGGTTCGGCGGCCAGGTCAGATAGGCGTAGCCGCGCTGCTTGCCGCGCCCGACGCGGCCGCGCAACTGATAGAGCTGCCCCAGCCCGAACATGTCGGCGCGGTGGATCACCAGCGTGTTCACCGCCGGCATGTCGAGCCCGCTTTCGACGATGTTGGTGGACAGCAGGATGTCGTACTTGCCGTCGCCGAACTCGGTCATCACCCGTTCCAGCTCGGTCGGCGCCAGCCGGCCATGCGCCTGCGCGATGCGCGCCTCCGGCACGATCTCGCGCAGGCGCTCGGCCATGCGCGGCAGATCCTCGATGCGCGGCACGACGCAGAACACCTGGCCGCCGCGGAAGCGTTCGCGCTGGATCGCCTCGCGGATCACCACGCGAGTCGAACGGCATGATGAAGGTGCGCACCGCCAGCCGATCGACCGGCGGCGTGGCGATCAGGCTCATCTCGCGCACGCCGGTCAGCGCCAGCTGCAGCGTGCGCGGGATCGGCGTGGCGGTCAGCGTCAGCACATGCACGTCGGCCTTCAGCTGCTTCAGCCGTTCCTTGTGCGCGACGCCGAAATGCTGCTCCTCGTCGACGACCAGCAGGCCGAGATCGGCAGAACTCGACGCGACTTCGCCAGCAGCGCATGCGTGCCGATGACGATGTTGATCGTCGCCGTCGGCGATGCCGCGCCTGCACCTCCGCGGCCTCCTTCGCCGGCACCATGCGCGAGAGCTGCGCGACCTTCACCGGCAGCCCGGCGAAGCGTTCGGAGAAGGTGCGGAAATGCTGGCGCGCCAGCAGCGTGGTCGGCACCACCACCGCCACCTGCGCGCCCGACATCGCGGCGACGAAGGCGGCGCGCAACGCCACCTCGGTCTTGCCGAAGCCGACATCGCCGCAGATCAGCCGGTCCATCGGCCGGCCGGACGCGAGGTCCTCCAGCACGTCGGCGATGGCGCGCGCCTGGTCCTCGGTCTCGGCGAACGGGAAGCGGGCGCAGAACTCGTCGCAGGCGCCTTCGCGGCGGCGCCATGCATCGCGGCGTCGCGCATCTGCGCGCTCGGCGGCGATGCGGATCAGCTCGGCCGCCATGTCGCGGATGCGGCTCTTCATCTCGCGCCTTGCGCGTCTGCCAGGCGACGCCGCCCAGCTTGTCGAGCGCCACGCCCTGCTGCCTCGCTGCCGAAGCGCGACAGCACCTCGATGTTCTCGACCGGCAGGAACAGCTTCTCGTCGCCGTCGTAGATCAGCCGCAGGCAGTCGTGCGGCGCGCCGGTGACGGTCAGCGTCTCCAGCCCGTCGTAGCGGCCGATGCCGTATTCCTGATGCACGACCAGGTCGCCCTCGGCGATCTCGGTCGCTTCGGCGATGAACTGGTCGGCGCGCTTGCGCCGGCGCGGCGGGCGGGCGATGCGCTCGCCCAGCAGGTCCTGCTCGCCCACCAGCGGCCAGGCGGTCGGCGACGAAGCCGCGCTCCACGCCGCAGCGTGACCAGCGACACCGAGCCGGCGCGGCTTGCGCGCGGACTCGCCGCCCAGTCGTCCTCCTGCGCGGCGTCCTTGAAGCCGTGCTCGCGCAGCAGGTTGGCGCAGGCGCTCGCGCGAGCCGCGGGTCCAGGCGGCGATGACGATGCGCGCGGCCCTCGGCGGCCCAGCGCTCGGCCTGCGCGCGCAAGCTGGTCGAACACGTTGATGCCGCGGCCGCCGGCCGGCCTGAGCGAAGACGGGCCCGGGCGGCCGCCGCCATCGACGCCCGGCCGCGCCATCGGGCTTGGCGAACGGGCGTGAACGCGAAGCAGCGGGCCGACGGCCAGCATCGCGTCCCAGCCGGCGCGGTCGAGATACAGCATGCTCCGGCGGCAGCGGCCGGTACGGCACCTCGCCGTCGCGCGGCACGGCTGCGGCGCGCGGCGTAGTGGTCGGCGATCATCTCCAGCCGCGCCGCCAGCACCTCGTCGGCCTGGTGGTCCAGGCTGACCGAGGCGCCGGGCAGGTAGTCGAGCAGCGTCTCCATGCGCTCGTGGAACAGCGGCACCCAGTGCTCCATGCCGGGATGGCGGCGGCCCTCGGAGATCGAGAGGTAGATCGGGTCCTCCGCCGCCGGCTGGCCGAACAGCTCGCGCCAGCCGGTGCGGAAGCGGGCGATGGCGGCGCCTGTCGAGCGGCACTTCGGAGACCGGGCGCAGCGTCAGCCGCTGGCAGCGCGTCGCCGCTGCGCTGGGTGTCGGGGTCGAAGACGCCGGATCGATCTCGATGGTGTCGCCGAACAGGTCGAGCCGCACCGGGTCGGCCTCGCCGGCCGGGAACATGTCGATGATGCCGCCGCGCATGGCGTATTCGCCCGGCTCCATCACCGTGCCGGCGCGGCCGTAGCCGTTGGCTTCCAGGAATGCGGCGAGTTCTCCGGCTGCACCGTGCCGTTGACGCGCGAGGCTCATGCTGGCCCCGGCGAACGCCGCGCGCGGCGGCACGCGCTGCACCAGCGCGTTCACCGTGGTCAGCACGATGCGCGGCTGCGTCGGCTTCGTCCAGCAGGCGGCTCAGCGTGGCGATGCGCTCGGAGACCAGGCCGGGTTGGGCGAGACGCGGTCGTAGGGCAGGCAGTCCCAGGCCGGGAAGCGCAGGATCTCGGCCTCCGGGCACGAAGAACGCCAGCGCCTCGGCCAGCCGCGGCCATGCGCGCGTCGTCGCGGGTGACATGCAGCACCGGCCCGGCGATGCTCGGCGCGCAGCGGGCGAGCAGGAAGGCGTCCCAGCCCTCCGGCGCGCCGTAAGACCGGGATCATGCGCGCGTCTGCAGCCACGCCGCTTCGCGGATGCGGCGCAGCATCGGCGCTGTCGGCATCAGTCGGGAATCGGCAGGCGGCCGGTGAGCCAGTCGGCCAGCTCGGCGTCGGGCAATTCCATCAGCGCCTCCAGCGCGTCCAGCTCGGCCTCGCTCATGGCGCCGATATTCGCGCTGCACGAAACCGCCGATCAGCAGGTCGTTCTCATAGCGTGCCGCGATGCGTGGCGCGGAACGATGAGCCGGCGGCGGCGCGGTGTCCAGCTGGGTGTGGTCTGTGTTCGTTCATCGTCGGGTTGTCATATAGCCGCGGTCTGGCCAGCACTGTCAGCCTGTGACGATGGATATTCTGCTCCCCGCTGTTCGCGCCCTCTGACCACCCTGCGCGGCCTGGGGCCGACGCTGGCCGCGCTGATGGCCAAGCTGGCGGGCGGCGGCACGCGTGCGTCGACCTGCTGTTCCATCTGCCCGTGGATTTACCTCGACCGCCGCGCCAGCGCCAACCATCGCCGAGGCCAGGCCGGGCGAGCATGGCGACGCTGCGCGGTGGAGGTGGTGCGCCACGAGCCGCCCGCGCGCAACGCGCCAGCCGCATGGCGGTGATCATCGACGGACGGCACCGGATTCGCCGAGCTGGTGTTGTTCCATTCGGCCGCGGCTGGTGCAGATGCCGGTGGGGGCGAGGCTGCTGGTCTCCGGCAAGCTGGAGCGCTTCAACGGCCGGCTGACGATGCCGCACCCCGACCATGTGGTGCCGCCAGGCGCAGGAGCGGGATTCCCGTGGATCGAGCCGGTCTGGCCGCTGACCGCCGGGCTCGTGGCCGCGGCAGGATGCGCCGCGGCGGCGCAGGCGCTGGCGCGGCTGCCGGAGTTCCCCGAATGGCACGACCCGGCGCTGCTGCGCCAAGCGAGGCTGGCCGGGGTTCGTCGGCGGCGTTGCGCGCGGTGCAGGCGCCCGCGGAAGTGCCGGACCATCGGCCCCGCCGAGCGCCTGGCCTATGACGAACTGCTGGCCGGCCAGGTCGCCTTCGCCATCGTGCGCGGCGCGCCGCCGCCGCCCGGGCCGGCGCGCTGCTCGGCGATGGCAGGCTGCGCGACGCGGCGCTGGCGCGCTTCGGCTTCGCCCCCACGCCGGCGCAGTTGCAGGCGCTGGCCGAGATCGACGCCGACCTGGCCGCGCCGCACCGCATGCTGCGGCTGCTGCAAGGCGATGTCGGCTCCGGCAAGACGCTGGTGGCGCTGCTCGCCATGCTGCGCGCGGTGGAGGCCGGCGCGCAGGCGGCGCTGATGGCGCCGACCGAGATGCTGGCGAAGCAGCATCTCCGCACCTTCCAGCGCCTCTCGCCCGTGCCGGTGGCGCTGCTGACCGGCAGCGTGAAGGGCGCGCGCGCGGCGCAAGATTCTGCGCGGGCTGGCGGACGGCAGCGTGCAGATCGTCGTCGGCACGCACGCGCTGTTCCAGAAGCACGTGGAGTACCACGACCTCGCGCTGGCGGTGATCGACGAGCAGCATCGGTTCGGCGTCGATCAGCGGCTGCTGTTGGGCAGCAAGGGCGACGCGACGGACGTGCTGGTGATGACCGCGACGCCGATCCCGCGCACGCTGCTGCTGACGCAGTGGGGCGAGATGGATGTCTCCCGCCTGACCGAGAAACCCACGGGCCGCGAGCCGATCACGCACCACGCTGCACAGTCTCTCCGAACTGGAAAGGTGGAGGCGGCGATCGCGCGCGCAAGCTCGGCGGGCGGGCGCGTCTATTGGGTCTGCCCGCTGGTGGCGGAATAGCGAAGTGCTGGACATCGCCGCCGACGGAGGTACGCTTCGGCCAGCTGCGCCAGCGGTTCGGCGATGTGGTGGCGCTGGCGCATGGCAAGATGGACCCGGCGCAGCGCGACGCGGCACTGGCGCGATTTCGCCGCGGGGCGGGCGCAATCTCTGGTGGCGACCACGGTGATCGAGGTCGGCGTCGATGTGCCGGAGGCGAATGTGATGGTGATCGAGCATGCCGAGCGCTTCGGCCTGGCGCAGTTGCACCAGTTGCGCGGGCGCGTGGGGCGCGGTGCCGCGAAAAGCTATTGCCTGCTGCTGCACGAGGCAACTTGGCCAGACGGCGGCGCAAGCGGCTGTCCCTGCTGCGCGACACCGAGGACGGGTTTCTCATCGCCGACGAGGATTTCCGCCTGCGCGGCGGCGGCGATGTTCTGGGCACGAAGCAGTCCGGGCTGCCGGGCTTCCGGCTGGCCGACCCGGAGAAACACGAGGGGCTGCTGCACATGGCGCGCCAGGACGCGGTGCTGCTGCTGCAACGCGACCCGAAGCTGGAGAGCGAGCGTGGACAGGCGGCGAAGGTGCTGCTCAACCTGTTCGACCAGAGAGATGCGATTGCGACGGTGAGAGCCGGTTAGTTATATGCGAGTTGCCCAACAAAACCAGCTGCAAGGCGGTTTTAGCCCTCAAATTGCAACAAAAAATTGAACCATACCCCCCGGGGGGTAGAAAATGACAGTTTCTCCATTCTCATGCCCTTAAAATGCGGTTACTTGTTTTCCATGGGGAGCGGATCGGCCGTTCATCTGGGGAGTGTTGGATTCCAAAGACATCCTTGCATTTTGCGGCAGCTTAGTTTAAATTTAGTAAATATTTAGACAAGACAGAAGCAACGCCATGACAGCTATGGGGATATCACGCGTTCTCCGAGCCACCCGCTTGCTGCGGTCCGACAAACGTAGCGTCACGGCGGTTGAATTTGCCCTCGTCGTTCCGACTTTTTTGGTTTTACTCTTCGTCGTCTTTGAAGTGTCCTATGATCTGTTCATGCAGGAGGTGCTGGACAACGCCCTGCAATCGGCCGCCCGCCAAGTACAAACCGGCAACACCCAAACTGCCAGCAACAGCACCTTCGTCAATAACTTCTTCTGCCCGTATGGTGACGGCCTGCTCAATTGCAACAACCTGTTCGTGCGGATTCAGTCAGTCTCATTCGGTGCGGGTTCCTGTTCGAATATCAGTGGCTCATCCTCGACCGGCGATTTTTACGATGCCACGGTCACCGGCGTGCCGACCTCCGGCGGCGTCGTGCAACTCGGCGACTTTTACAGCGGCGCCGGCACGATGGGCAGCGGCAGCGCTGCGAACCTTTCCCCTTGTTCCAGTTCCAGTTCCAGTTCCGGCTACTGCAATGCCGGCCCGCAGCAGATGATTCTCATGACGGCCGTTTATTTGGCGCCAAGCTTTCTCGATGGGCTGGTGCTCAACCATGTCACCTATGGCGGCCAGTATGTGCGCCCCGAATATTCCACCGCGGCGTTCGAAACTGAACCTTTCGCCAGCACCTCGCCCTCAAACGCATGCTGAAGAAACTTTTAAAACAGCGGCGCTCGGTCGCCGCGCTTGAATTCTGCTTGGTGGCGCCGGTCCTCGTTGTACTTTTCTTTGGCGTATATGACCTTTCCAGTGCCTTGATCACTTACGAAGAGGTCTATAGCGCGGCGCACTCCATGGCAGCCTCCATCAGCAACGAGGCCGTGCAATCGGACGGTGCAAATTCACTGACCTACAGCGAGGTGCAAGAAGCCGAGTCCTTGCTCTGGGGGGAAATTCCTTCTTTACGCGCAGATTATCAGGACGGCGTAAAGTCGGTCACAGTATCGTCCATTGTGTTCGAACCACTGATTGCGGGCTGCACCGCCGCTGCCGTGTATGCCGCCAACGCCGCCAACACCACGAGCCCTTGCGCGAATACCCCCGCCGGTACAAACTACATTCCCGTCGTGGTCTGGAGCATCGCCTATGCAGGCGGCGACAGCGGCCGGGTGTTCCAGCAATCAACTTCAACCCTTAGCACAACGCAATCATATTATCCCGTAAACTCAAAGACAGCTGCTACAACGTCCATCGTTGTAGCTACGACGCCGTTGCGTTCCTGCTCTTCGGCTACGGCGAGCATCCCGACCACCCCGAACCCAACCATATACGGGGCGTTGAACCAGACCGCGGCGAACGCGGGGTCGGCGAGCGACATGACGAATTTGCGCACGACGAGTTTAACCGCCCCCGATTCGTCAATCGCTCCGCCCTCGCCGATCCTGGTGGTTGATGTGCATCTTAAATACAAGCCGGCTATTGGTTTGTTCCTCAATCAGGGTTTGGATTTTTGGGTAAGCGGATACTGGCCCGTGCGGAGCGTAAAAACCGAAACGTCACAGACCTTACCCCTCTACCAGCAATTCACCACGATCAACCCGGACGTTCCAAGCACCGTCACCACGCCAACCACGTATAACGGCAATCCCGTCCTCTATGACGGTAACGGCAATCTCGCTAGTATTAACACGTATTGCGTGAACAACACGCTCCCCAATGAAACATTTCCCTACCCTGCTTCGGCGGAATCACCATGACAAAAATTTTTGTCCGTTTCCTTCGCAACCGACGCGGGACGATCGCGCTCATTTTTGCCGGCGCGCTGCTGCCCTTGGTCATGCTTATCGGGTTGAGCATCGATTATTCGTTTTATGTCCAGGCGCGATCGCAGTTTGCGCTGGCTGCGGATGCGGCGGCCACCTATGCCATTCGCGAGGCAACAGCCGCCTATGCGCTGAATGGTTATGATTCCAATTCCGCCGCAAACACCGGCATTACCGCCGGGAATGCTTGGTTCACCGCACAACTCGCGACATTACCAACCGCCACTAACAAAAACGCGTCTCCTACAAATGTCACACCAAACCAGCTCCTTTCATCAACAAACCCGGCTGGTTTCACGGCAACGGTTACCTATACCGGCCAGTATCCACCGTTTTTCAACCCCTTATTCCATAAAACGAGCTATTGGACTATTACCGGCGCGTCCCAGGCAAACTCTCAATATTCCTATGTTGAGGTTCTGGTGCTGTTGGATACGGGGGGGGCGATGCTCATCAGCGCCGATCAGGCGGCTGCTCTGACGCTGGAAGACAATACCGTATGCTTCAATAAATCCATGATCCCCTCTAAGGTCGGATTCGACGGGGTCGGCGACTACATCGACCCGGATAATACGGTTAACTGGACTAATGTCCAGAACATAAAAGCGGGAACAAGCGGGACGAGTGTAAAGTGCAATAATGGCTATACTGGACCCTATACGCCCTGCGCGTTTGCCTGCCATACGACCCCGACCCCGACATCTGATGGCTATACTGGCGATTTTTACGGGGAGGCCAGAAGGCTCCATGTCCAGTTGAAAACCGACATCGTGTTCCAAGCCATCGAAACAATTATCACCTCCATGAAAAACAGTAATCAGGTGCAGGGGCAGTTCACCATCGGTGCGTACCAATTCAACGACGATGCATGTCCCATCATTACAGGCAACACGGCCTCCGGCGATGCGCTACCCGAAGCAACCGGGAATCTTTCCGGTGCATTAACGACAATCGATAATGACGATTACACTCAAAACAAATTTGAAACCGCCTTCCCTCCGCTTGTGAACTCTACCGAGACCGACGATTTTACCGATTTCCCGCAATCAGTCAGAGATTTGATCAGTGGGAAATTTAAGTGCCTGTCAACCACAATCCCCAATGCCTTACCAACTGTAAAAACTGGCACGGCGCTTCCATCCTTCCCGCCAGCCTTCTCCGACGTCACGGCGGGGACCACTCCGGGGATGCACGCAGATTTTCCCGAAAAGAATATTTTCATTATCACTGATGGCCTATCCGATACGTCCCCCAACAGCACATGTGGGCGTTATATGGGCGAAATTACCGGTGCCACCGCCGAAAGCAACGGTGTTATTCAGAACATTTGCGCAAGCGCGAACGGTGCCGCATCGACTGCCACGTGCCTGTCGCTAAAGAAGCTGGGCTTTACGGTTTATGTTCTTGACGTCAGCTATCCCAAAGTGGTCGTCCATACATATTACGAAAACAACGATAAAGGTAGCGGCAATACTTCAAATACCTATATAGCGCAGGATTTTCCGACGCTAACGACCAGTGCTGGCGCCGGCACGCCCAATATCTGGAACACTGTACAACCCGGCGCCTCATTGACACCACTCCAGCAAGGCATGCAGGCTTGCGCCTCCTCGGGCGATTTTTACCAGGCCAGCAGTTCGTCCGAGATTCAAACAGCCATGACTCAGATGTTGAAATCGGCGCTGGATTCCGCCGTGCGCATCCAGCAATAGCGCCCGGACTGCTCCGGGCCTTCTGGCGGCCTGGCTACCGGTACTTCAAAGCGGGCATCATGCTGGACGAGATGGCGGAAGCGGCGGCGCGGCGGATCATCGCCCTGGCGCGGCAGTCGGTATAGACGTCATTGCGAGGGCGCAGCCCGAAGCAATCTATCTTGCCTGACGCATCGCAAAAGATGGATTGCTTCGCTACGCTCGCAATGACGCTTAATCGTAAAACAGCAGCTCCACCGCTTTGACGAATTTTTTCGAGTCCGGCTTGGTAATGGGGAGGAAGAAATCCTCCAGCTCACCCTGCTTGTTGATGAGGTATTTGTAGAAATTCCAGCGCGGCTTGGCGAGAAACCGCCCCTCATCCACCACCCACTTGAAGAACGGATGCGCATCCGGCCCCATGCAATGCACCTTGCCCATCATCGGGAAGGTGACGCCGTAATTGGCCTCGCAGAACTGGCCGATCTCTTCACTGCTGCCCGGCTCCTGCCCGCCGAAATCGTTGCACGGCACGCCGACGATGGCGAGTTCGGGGAAGCGCTTCACCAGCCCCTGAAGTGCTGTATATTGCGGGGTGAAGCCGCATTTGCTCGCTGTGTTCACCACCAGCAGAGGCTGGCCTTTGTGCTGGCTGAGCGGATAGGGCTTGCCCTGCAGGGTCTCGAACGAGAAATCGTAGGCGCTGGCCATTTTCACCCCCGGAATTTACACTCGGCGCATGAGCACTGAACCACCAATCTCGGCACTGATCAACGTAATGGCCGCCTTGCGGGACCCGCAAACCGGCTGCCCGTGGGACAAGGAGCAGAGTTTCGAGACCATCGCGCCCTACACCATCGAGGAAGCCTACGAGGTGCGGGCGGCGATCGAGTCCGGCGAGCCGGAGCAACTCAAGGATGAGCTGGGGGATCTGCTGTTCCAGGTGGTGTACCACGCGCAGATGGCCGCCGAGCGCGGCTGGTTCAACTTCGATGATGTGGCGCGGAGCATTACCGGCAAAATGATCCGCCGCCACCCGCATGTGTTCGGCGACGAAGCCGCGCGCACCGCCGCCGGGCAGACTGCCGCCTGGGAGGCGCAGAAGGCCGAGGAGCGCCGGGCGCTGGCGCAGCATGGCGTGCTGGATGGCGTGGCCACGGGCCTGCCCGCGCTCAAGCGGGCGCAGAAGCTCACCGCCCGCGCGGCGCGGGTGAAGTTCGACTGGCCGAACGCCGAGGCGGTGCTGGACAAGCTCGCGGAGGAAACCGCCGAGCTGCGCGCCGAGCTGCCCGCTGCGGCGCCGGAGCGGATCAAGGACGAGCTGGGCGACATGCTGTTCGTGCTGGCGAACCTCGCCCGCAAGCTGGGGCAGGATGCAGAGGCGTGCCTTGAAGGCGCGAACGCGAAATTCATCCGGCGCTTTTCCCGCGTCGAGGCGCTGCTCGCCGCGGAGGGGAAGACACCGGCTTCGTCCAGCCTGGACGAGATGGACAGCCTATGGAACGCCGCAAAGCGGGAGGGATTATGAAAACGCTGCTTGAAGGCTACGAGCGCTTTCGCAAAGGCTACTGGCAGGAGCATGAGGAACTCTACTCCACCCTGGCGCGGGACGGGCAGTCGCCCCCGGCGATGGTGATCGCCTGCGCCGATTCCCGCGTGGCGCCGGAGGCGATCTTTGACTGCGCCCCGGGCGAGATTTTCGTGGTGCGCAATGTCAGCGCCCTGGTGCCGCCTTACAAGCCGGATGGCAGCAAGCACGGCACGTCGGCAGCCTTGGAGTTCGCCGTCACCGCGCTGGAGGTACGCAGCATCGTCGTCATGGGCCATTCGCGCTGCGGCGGCATCCGCGCGCTGATGCAGCCCGATGGCAGCCATGGGGACTTCCTTGAATCCTGGATGGAGATCGCCAAATCCGCGCGCCAGCGGGTTTGCGATTCGCCCGATATGTCGGAGGATTTCGACGCGCGCTGCTATGCCTGCGAGCATGAGGCGATCCGCGTCTCGCTCGCCAATCTGCGCACCTTTCCCTGGATCGCCGAGCGCGTGCGCGATGGCAGGCTGACCCTGGCGGGGATGCATTTTGACGTGGAGACAGGGGTGCTGGAAGCGGTGGAGTGAAGCCTACCCATCTTGTAGGGAAATGGCGGATGTGACATGCTGCCCTTGCAACGAAAACAAGGAACGCAGTCATGGCCATCAACTCCAAGCACCCCGAAACCCTCGCCTTGCACGCCGGGTGGCGGGCCGATGCCACCACAGGCTCGGTGGCGGTGCCGATCCACCAGACCACTTCCTACCAGTTCCACTCGCCTGAGCACGCCGCCAACCTGTTCGCGCTGAAGGAATTCGGCAACATCTACACCCGCATCATGAACCCGACCACGGACGTGCTGGAGCAGCGTCTGGCGGCCATCGAGGGCGGCGTGGCGGCGCTGGCGGTGGCCTCGGGCCAGGCGGCTTCGGCCTTCTCGCTACAGAACCTGGCCCGCGCCGGGGACAACGTGGTGGCCTCCACGGACCTGTATGGCGGCACCTGGAACCTGTTCGCCAACACGCTGAAGGACCAGGGGATCGAGGTGCGCTTTGTGGACCCCGTGGACCCGGAGGCCTTCGCCCGCGCCACGGATGACCGCACCCGCGCCTATTACGCGGAAACCCTGCCGAACCCGAAGCTGCGCGTGTTCCCGATCGCGGAAGTCGCCGCTATTGGCCGCAAGTTTGGCATCCCGCTGATTGTGGATAACACCGCCGCCCCGCTGCTGGTGCGCCCCTTCGAGCATGGCGCGGCCGTGGTGGTGTACTCCACCACCAAATATATCGGCGGGCATGGCACCAGCATTGGCGGCGTGATCATCGATGGCGGCAATTTTGACTGGGGCGCGTACCCCGAACGCCAGCCGCTGCTCAACACGCCTGATCCCTCCTACCACGGCGCCGTGTGGAGCGAGGCGGTGAAGCCGCTCGGGCCGATCGCTTACATCATCCGCGCCCGCGTGGTGCTGCTGCGCGATCTCGGCGCCGCGCTCTCGCCGTTCAACGCCTTCCAGATCATCCAGGGCATCGAGACCCTGCCGCTGCGCATCACCCGCCACTCGGAGAATGCGGAAGCAGTGGTGAAATTCCTGACCTCCCGCAAGGACGTGACCAAGGTGATCCATCCCAGCCTCGCCACCGGGCGAGAGAAGGAGCTGGCAGACAAGTACCTGAACGGCGGCAAGGGCGGGCTGGTCGGCTTCGAGCTGGCCGGCGGGGCCGAGGCCGGGAAGAGGTTCATCTCCGCCCTGCAGCTGTTCTACCATGTCGCCAATATCGGCGATGCGCGCTCGCTCGCCATCCACCCGGCCAGCACCACGCATAGCCAGCTCTCCGAGGCCGAGCAGGCGGCGACCGGCGTGACGCCCGGCTATGTGCGCCTCTCCATCGGGCTTGAGCATATCGAGGATATCATCGCCGACCTCTCCCAGGCGCTCGACGCGGCGGCATAACGCAACCGGGGCGGGCATCTGGCCCGCCCTTTTCGTTTCAAGCCAATTACAATTGCCCGCCGCCGCTGGTGCGGCGTGGCGAGCTGTGCAAGGTTTTTACCATGGCACTCCTTCCGAATGTTGACAGGCTTCCCTCCGGTTCCGCCCACCCGCGTAAATGGATCGCTCCCGCCATTGGCGCGGCGGTGCTGGTGTTCCTGCTGGTGCAGATGAACCCGCTGGTGCAGATCAGCTCCGGCTATGCCGGCGTGCTCACCGATTTCGGCTCCGTGCAGTCGGCGCCGCTTAGCCCCGGGCTGCATTTCGTTGTTCCGTTCTACCAGCAGGTCACCCCCATTTCGGTGCAGCCGCAGACCGTAACCAGTGACGAAACTGCCTCGACCCACGACCTGCAGCAGGTGACGACCTCGATCGCCGTCACCTTCCATGTCGCCCCAGCCGACGCGCCGGAATTTTACCAGAATTTCCGCGATTTCGAGACGCTGGGCAGCCGCATCATCGCTCCCACCATGTCCAACGACGTGAAGGAGGTGACCGCGAATTACGATGCCGAGGAGCTGGTGACCAAGCGCGACGTGGTGGACGAGCAGATCAAGCAACTCGTCGTCGCCTCGCTGGCGCCGTATAAGCTCACTGTCGAGGCTGTGAACGTGTCCAACTTCGCGTTCTCCGACGCCTATGCCCAGGCCATCGAGCAGAAGCAGGTGGCGCAGCAGCAGGCGCTGCAGGCGCAGTACACGCTGCAGCAGACGCAGATCTCGGCGCAGCAGCAGGTGGTGCAGGCCAAGGCCCAGGCCGACGCTGCCGTGGCGACGGCGCAGGGCCAGGCGCAGGCGCTGCTGCTCACCGCCGATGCGCAGGCCAAGGCCAACGCGCTGATCGCGCAGTCGCTCACGCCCACCCTTTTGCAGCAGAAGGCGCTGGACAAGTGGGATGGCACCCTGCCCCACTACCTGACGGCTGGCGCGCCGCTGCCCTTCATTGGCACGGCGTCCTCCGAGCAGACGGGCAAATAAGCGTCGCCCTTACCGGAAGGCGGGTATTGGCAAGAACAGCAATGTTTTTGGAAAATGGTCGGAGCGGCGGGATTTGAACCCACGACCCCCAGTCCCCCAGACTGATGCGCTACCAGGCTGCGCTACGCTCCGAACCGTGGGGGGAGCCTGTAGCAACTTATGCTCGCGCCGCCAAGGCGTGGCAGTGAATTTATTCGAAAATCAATCCAGAAGCTTGCGCAACTCTTCGAGGGCCGCGAGCGTCTCGCCCAGCAGGTGGCGCAGCCGGTCGATCTCAGTCTCGGTCTTCTGGCGCAGGCTCGGCTGTTCGGCTGGCGCTGCGGGCGGCTCGGCCTGGGGCTTGGCTTCCTCGGGCAGCAGCCCGGGCATGGCCGGCTGCGGCACTGCGGGCTTCTTCACGGCCACGGGCGGCTCGGGCAGCATAACGGCCTGACGCTCAGCTTCCGCGGCCATACGCTCCTCGGCGGGTGCTGGCGGGATATTGTCGTGAAACGCGCCGCCACCTTCGCGCAGCAGGCGCTGCACGCCCTTGATCGTATAGCCCTGCGTGTAGAGCAGATCGGCCACCCGGCGCAGCAGCGCCACATCCTCGGGCCGGTAATAGCGCCGCCCGCCCCCGCGCTTCAGCGGACGGACCTGCGGGAACTTGGTCTCCCAGAAGCGCAGCACATGCTGCGGCACGTGGAGTTCGTCAGCCACCTCGGAGATGGTGCGGAAGGCATCGGCGGTCTTGCGCACGCGTGGACGGCCGGCCTCGTGCCCGCCTTCGTCATCATCCGCGTTGAAGTCGTCTTCATCCACCATGCGGACCATCGATCTTTTCCATTGTTACTTACGATGAGGCCTGCTGGCCTGCCGACTCATTCACTGCATCACGCAAAATCTGGCTCGGGCGGAACACTAGAACCCGCCTGGGCAGGATGGGTACCTCTACGCCGGTTTTGGGGTTACGGCCGACCCGGCGCCCTTTCTGGCGGACAGAAAATGTCCCGAATCCACTGATTTTAACAGATTTCCCATCCGCAAGAGCGTCAGCGATGCGAGTGAGTACCAGTTCCAGCAGATCCGCCGATTCGTGCCGCGACAACCCCACGGTGGCATAGATAGCCTCTGTCAGTTGCGCACGGGTCAATGTGTTCATTTTTCAAGATTAGCACGCGCCTTTTAAGAATCAATAAGAACGTTTACGAATCTCTGTACTTTCAGCAATGTTTGATGATTGCCATTGATTTTAAGGCTTTTTTGTGGGCGCGGCGGTGGGGCTAGAGGCGCAGAAGCGCGGAACCCCATGTCAAGCCTCCACCGAGGGCTTCGAGCAAAACAAGCTGGCCGGGCTTGATCCGCCCCTCGCCCACCGCCATGGCCAGCGCCAGCGGGATGGAGGCGGCGGAGGTGTTGGCGTGCTTGTCCACGGTGACGACGACGCGCTCAGCCGGGAGGCCGAGCTTCTTGCCCACGCCGTCGATGATGCGCTTGTTGGCCTGGTGCGGCACCAGCCAGTCGATATCGGCAGAGGTCAGGCCGTTGGCTTCCAGCGCTTCGCTCACCGCGCCGGAGAGCAGGGTGACGGCGTGGCGGAATACTTCCTTGCCGTGCATGACCAGATGGCCGGGCTTGTCGGGCCTGCCCACGGCGCCATCCACGTAGAGGATGTCCGCCAGCCGGCCATCGGAATGCAGATGGGTGGAGAGCAGGCCTGGGCCGTCCTTGGCTACGTTCCGGGCCTCCAGCAGCGCCGCCCCGGCGCCATCGCCGAACAGCACGCAGGTGGCGCGATCCTCGAAATTCAGGATGCGGGAATAGACCTCCGAGCCGATGACCAGCACGCTGTCCACTTGGCCGGCGCGGATCATCGCATCGGCAATGGAGAGGCCATAAATAAAGCCGGAACACGCCGCCGAGAGGTCGAACCCGTAGGCGCGGCTGGCGCCGAGCGCCGCTTGGATATGCACGGCGGTGGAGGGAAAGGCATTGTCCGGCGTGGAGGTGCCGACGATGATGGCGCCCAGCGCCTCGGGCTTCAGCCCGGCGGCTTCCAGCGCGGCCCGCCCGGCGGCGGCGCCCATGAAGGTCGCGGTCTCATGCGGGGCGGCGAAATGACGCTGCTTGATGCCGGTGCGCTCGGTGATCCATTCATCCGAGGTATCCACCCGCTCCGCCATTTCGGCGTTGGTGACGATTTTTTCAGGCAGATAGGCGCCCGTACCAGTAAGCACGGCGCGGCGGATCAGGGTATCAGACATTTTGTGCGGCCACGGGTCTGGCTGCGAGCAAGGCGCTGTCCATTGCCGCCAGCCCTTCGGCAATGCGGCTGTTGAAATCGTTGGCGACCATGTCCACCGCCACATCCACCGCGTGGGCAAAGCCCAGCGCATCCGTCCCGCCGTGGGATTTCACCACCACGCCGTTCAGGCCAAGCAGCACGGCGCCGTTATAGCGGCGGGGGTCCAGCGTTTCCTTCAGGCGCTTCAGCGAGCCGCGGGCGAAGACATAGCCCATCTTGGCCAGCGGCCCGGCGTTGAACACGCGCCGGAGCAGCTCGCCGACCAGTTTCAGCGCGCCCTCCCCCGTCTTCAGCGCCACATTGCCGGTGAAGCCGTCGGTCACCACCACGTCCACGGTGCCGGCGGCGATGTCGTGCCCCTCGACGAAGCCATAGAACTGTTTGGCGATCGGGCTGTCGCGCAGATTGGCGGCGGCGGCGTTCAGGATCTCGTCGCCCTTGCCTTCCTCGGAGCCGATATTGAGCAGCCCGATGGTCGGGCTGGGCAGGCCGAGTACGATGCGGGCGAAGACATCGCCCATCAGCGCGAATTCGGTGAGGTTGCGGGCGTCGCAGACCACGTTCAGGCCGAGATCGAGCATCACCACGTCGCTGCGGGCCGACGGCGCTGTTGCCGCCATGGCCGGGCGGTCGATACCCTTCAGGGTCTTCAGCACGATCTTGGAAAGCGCGAGCAGCGCGCCGGTATTGCCGGCGGAGACCACGCCCGCGGCCTCACCGTTCACCACGGCGTCGATCGCCCGGCGCATCGAGGAGTCGCGCAGGCGCAGCGCCACAGTCGGCTTCATATCGCCGGCTATGACTTCCGTCGTGGGGTGCAGCGTGCAGCGATGCTTCAGCCGCTTGGTCGAGGCGATGAGCGGGGCAACCCGCGCCTCGTCCCCGAAGACCAGGAAATGGGCGAGCCTGTGGCGCTCCGCGGCAATGTCCAGCCCGGCGATAATCGCCTCAGGAGCGTGGTCTCCGCCCATGGCATCCACAGCCAGTATGTTCGTCCGGCTCACTGCATACCTCGGGCGTTATCCATCACCGCGTGGCTGAAACCTTATCGCTTAGACGCGAACGACGCCCTTGGCATCCTTGCCGGCGCCAACAACCTCACGGTTGTCGTAATGGCCGCAATGGGCGCAGACGTGATGCGGGCGCTTCAGCTCGCCGCAGTTGGCGCACTCGGCATGCGCTTCGGCGCGCAGGGCGTGGTGGCTGCGGCGCATGCCAGCGCGCGACGGGGAGGTTTTACGTTTCGGTACGGCCATGAGCTTATGCCTTAAAAATACAGTCAGTGTGATTGGAAGGCGCGGCGTAGCAGAGCCGCCGCCGCATCGCAAGTCATGCCTGCCACTTAAGCCGCCAATCCCTGTTGGCGCGGTGCGCATTCCTTGGAAAACCTGGGCTTATTCAGGCTTGGTGAACCTGGCCTTGAGCCCTGCGAAGGGGTTGGCGGAGTCGTCGCTCGCCTCGGGCGGGAGTTCCGCCCCCGGCTTGCGCGGGTATGGGTCGAGTGCCAGCGCCAGCTGCTCGGCCAGGGCGGCGCCGATGTCGATCATGCCGTTGTAATAAGGCAGCTCGTCCGGTCCCTCCATGGATTCGGGCAGGAATTCCTCCTCCTCGTCCTCCGGCACGGCCTCGGAGGGCACGAAGCGCAGTTCCGCCTCTTCCTCAATGCTGGTCTCGAACGGCTCCAGGGTGATCACGCAGACCTGCGTGACTTCGCGCCCGCATCTTCAGAGTCGCGGCGATCACCCCGCTCCGCTCGTGGCGCAACGTGAAATCGCCGCGCAGCCGGGCGATGCCGGGCAGGCCAAACCGTTCCGCCAGCGCGGCGCGGACGGCATCGTCGGCCTCCACCTCGTGCGTTTGCGGGTTTTCATGTATAAGTCCGGCCTTGACGGTCCGGCTGAGTTCTTCGTCCATGCGCGCAATATAGTCGCTGCGCATTGACACGAAAGCCCCAGCCGTGAGACCCAGCCGGGGAAGACCTTGTCGTGGAATTGAGGATCATCGCGTGCGCACTGCCAAGCTGAAGTTTTCGCTCCTGTCCTGCGCGCTGTTACCCCTGTCCGGTTGCGCCATCTTTTCGGACGCGCCGCATTACCGCGGCGTGGCGGTGTCCGCGCACGATCTCAAGGAACTGACCCCGGGCCTCTCCCAGCAGGCTGACGTGCAGGCGGTGCTCGGCCCGCCGACCTTCGTGGAGCAGTTCAACCAGAACAACTGGGATTACGTGTCTCAGGTCACGCGCATGCGCATCGGCCAGACCGAGGGCGTGAAGACCCAGCACGTGGTGGTCATGACCTTCGACAATAACGGCGTGTTGCAGAGCATCTCCCAGAAGGACACCCAGGATGCCGTGCATGTCGCCATGGATGGCAACCGCACGCCGGTGCCGGGAGGGCATCCCGGCTTCTTCCAGATGCTGGTCGGCGGCGTGGGCAGCTACAACCCGCTGGGTGCAGCCTCGGATACCTCCGGCGGCGGCCTCGGCGCGGCACCTTCCGATATCGGCGGCACCAGCAGCGGCAGCGGATTTTAACCGATTCGCCGGCGGGTTTTCCTCTCCGGCGTCTCCATGGGCGGGCTGGCCGCGGCCTCGGCGCGGGCGCAATCCGCGCTGGGCACATCGGCCCTGCCCCGGCCACCCAACACACAGGCAGCCAAGCTCGACGATACGGTGGGCGAGGGCTTCAACCGCATCGTCATCGCCCGCTGGGGCGACGGCGTGCTGCCGGACGCGCCGCCCTTCAACCCAAATCCGCTGACCGGCGACCAGGCCGACAGCCAGTTCCCCTATGACGGCGTGATCGCCGCACTCATCAACCAGCCCCCGGCGCAGGACAGCATTCCCCGCAAGGTGCTGGTTGTGGCCACGCCGGATGTGCCGGCGCGCATGGTCTTCCCCGGCGGGGTGGACAACCCGGATGTCGCGGGGCGTGAACAGGGCGTCACCATCATCAACCTGGAATATCTGGGTGGACGCTGGGCCTCGGCGGATGGCGGCTACCAGTCCCGCCGCATCGCCGACGGTACGCTGTGCCAGATGTCAGGCCCAGCCGCCGCAGTGCTCGGCGGCACCGTGCAGGGCGTACTGGCGCCGCAGGGTGGTTGCGCCACGCCCTGGGGTACCGCCCTGCTGGCCGAGGGCGATGCCGGAGCATGGCTGCAGCGCTTGGCCGGAGTCGGCTATGGCTATGCCGATCCGGCGCAGGCGCCGCGCTTCGGCTGGGTGGTGGAGCTGAACCCGCTGGACCCGCAGAGCATCCCGATCAAGCGCACGGCGCTGGGCCGTCTGGCGCGGGCGGGGCTTACCGCCACCCAGACCAAGGATGGCCGCCCGGTCGTGTTCTTCACCCAGGACGACCCGGCCGGACACCTGTTCCGCTTCATAGCCGCCACCAACGTCACCGACGGCACGGCGCTCGATTCCGGCGCGCTCTCGGTGGCGCAAATCCAGGGCGGCGCCATAAACTGGCTGGACCTCGGGACCGATGTGCCGACCCTGGCCGGGCTGGCGGGTGCCGCGGCGCAGGCGGGCGCCTCGCCGTTCGATGCCCCTGGCGGCCTCGCCCTGACAGCGGACGGCGCCACACTCTACCTCGCCTGCCGGGGCAATGCCGCGCGTACCCAGGCGGATGCGCTGAACCCGCGCGCCGGGGACAATAACGGCCACATCATCAGCTTCGCCATTCCTGGTGGCGACGTGACGGCGAAATCCTTCGCCGGCAAGCTGGTGCTGGTGGCGGGCAATCCAGCCAGCGCGCCGGGCACTCAATATGGCCCGGGCAGCCAAGCCTGGCTGCGACAGCCGCGCACGCTCGATCTGGACACGCAAGGCCAGCTCTGGATCGGCACCGACCAGGGTGGCGATACCAGCCAGACGGCGGATGGGCTGTTCATCATGCAGACAGGCAGCGGCGCACCTTATCTGCTCAACGTCGCCTATCTGGCGCCCAAGGGAGCGGCCATGGGCGGCGCGGCGTTCGATGCCGCGACCAGGACCAGCTTCGGCATGGTCCGCCACCCTGGCGCCACGCCCACGGCAAGCTTCAACTTCCCTGCCGCGCGCTGGCCCACGTTCAAGCCCAGCATGCCGCCGCAGAGCACGGTGATCGGCCTCGTCCAGCGGTGATCGAATTTCGCAGTTGCGCCTTCGGCAACGCGGAGTTCGCCGATTGCCTTGCCATACGCATGGAAGTCTTCGTCTCCGAGCAGAACGTGCCGGAAGACGAAGAGCGCGACGAGATGGATGAAACCGCGCGGCATTTCCTCGCCTTGGTGGATGGACAGCGCGCCGCCACGGCGCGGGCAGTGGCCAAGGCGCCGGGGCTTGTGAAAATCGGCCGTGTTGCCGTGCGCGCGCCGTATCGCGGCACCGGGCTCGGGACGCGGCTGATGCGGGCAGTGGAGGCCGAATATCCCGGCGCTGCGCTCATGCTGGACGCTCAGCTCCAGGCCCTGAATTTCTACGCAAAGCTCGGCTATGTGGCGGAAGGGCCGGTGTTCGACGACGCGGGCATCCCGCATCGTCGCATGGTGAAACAACCGGCTTAGACCACGCCGGGGATGGTCTTGCCCGGGTTGAACAGGTTGGCGGGGTCGAGCGCGTGTTTTACGGCGCGCATCAGGTCCAGCGCCACGGGCGATTTATGCGCCGCCATGCCGGAGATACGAAGCTGGCCTATGCCGTGCTCGGCTGAGAAGCTGCCATCCATGGAAACGGCCAGGGCCTCGATATCCGCCGTAATATCCGCCTTACGCGGGGCCAGATCCGCCAGGGTCTGCCCCTCGGGCGGGCGGATATTGATGTGCAGGTTGCCGTCCCCGGCATGGCCGAAGATGTTCGGGCGGCAACCGGGGTATTTTTCCGCCACCAGCGCCCGCACCGCCGCAACCATGGCGGGGATCTTGCCCAGGGGGACGGAAATATCGTGCTTCACTGCCCCGCCTGCGGCCAACTCGCCCGCGGAGATGGCCTCGCGCATGGTGATGAAATGCAGCCGCTCGCGCTCGGACTGGGCGATGACGGCATCCGTGGCCACGCCGTGCTCCAGGGCCCGGGCCAGCACGGATTCCAGAGTAGCACCTGGAGCGTGAGCCGAAGTCGGGCACGGAAATCTCCAGCAGCAGATAGCCGGGCGCGCTAAATGGCAGCGCCCCGCCCACAACATGCGCGGCGCCCAGGAGCAGCGAGTCGCCTTCCATGTACTCGCACAGGGTTAGCCCGGAACCAGCCGAGGCGCGTGCCGCCTGGAACAGGCGCAAGGCGGCCTCGGGCGAGGCCACGCCAACCAGCGCGCTGGCCCATGCGGCAATCGCCGGATACAGGCGCAGGCAGGCGGCGGTGATGATGCCAAGCGTGCCCTCGGCGCCGATGAAGATCTGCTTCAGGTCGTAGCCGGCATTGTCCTTGGGGCAAGCGTCAGGCCATCCCAGATGCGGCCATCGGCCAGCACCACCTCCAGCCCCAGCACCTGGGCGCGCATGGAGCCGTAAGAGAGCACCTGCATGCCGCCAGCATTGGTCGAGACCAGCCCGCCGATGCGCGCCGTGCCCTCGGCGCCCAGGCTGACGGGGAAGAAACGCCCAGCCTCCGCCGCCGCGTGTTGCAGTTCAGACAGCGTGAGACCGGCCTCGGCGGTGATATAATTTGCCGCAAGATCAATCGTTTTTATGCGGTTCATGCGATTGAGGCAGATTATGAGCTGCGGCGGCCCGGGAATGGGCACCGCCCCCGCGACAAGCCCGGTATTGCCGCCCTGGGGCACAATGCTCACCCCATGCGCGGCACAGATTTTAACGATTTCAGCGACTTGCAGGGTGGTCTTGGGAAGGGCGACGGCGCAGGCCGGGTTTTCCACCAAGCCGCGCCAGTCGCGCTCGAACGGGGCGCGGTCTTCCGGGGAGGTGAGCAGGCCCCCCTGCCCCAAAATCGCGTGCAGAGCCTCGATCAGGCCGGAAGACACCGGCCCAACCTGTTTATTTTGCTGCTTTTCCAAGCTTGTGCGCCAGGGCTTCCTCGGCCGTGGCGACGCCGCCATGCGCGGCCGACCAGGCCACCGGGTTCTCCAGGAACTTGCGCACCTCGGCCAGAGCGCGGCATCGGAGAAATAAGGCCGGTTCTTGCGCGGCCTCCAGCACGTCCCACCAGGTGCAGAGATGGTGCAGCGAGATGTCCATGCGCGCCAGCGTCTCGAAGCGCCGGGGAACACGCCGTAGAAGAACACCACGAAGGTGTGGTTGACGATCGCGCCGGCGTCGCGCAGCGCCTTGGCGAAGCGGATCTTCGACTGGCCGTCGGTGGTCAGGTCCTCCACCAGCAGGGTGCGCTTGCCCTTCCGGCACGTCGCCCTCGATCAGCGCGTTGCGGCCGAAGCCCTTGGGCTGCTTGCGCACATAGGCCATCGGCGCGGGCATGCGGTCGGCGATCCAGGCGGCGAACGGAATGCCCGCCGTCTCGCCGCCGGCCACCGCCTCGATGGTCTCGTAGCCGACATGGCGGTAGATCTTCTCCACCGCGAGGTCGCAGATCTTCGCCCGCGCGCGCGGGAAATAGATGATGCTTGCGGCAGTCGATATAGACCGGGGACTTCCAGCCGGAGGTGAAGCGTATACGGCTCCTCGGGCCGGAAATTGATCGCCTTGATCTCCAGCAGGAGCTCGCCGTGGTCAGCGCCGCGTCGCGGTCCCAGTCGGTCGCCCAGTCGATTTTGGCGGCAATCCGGCCACTCATGTCATAACTCCGAAATTTTTTAACCAGCCCCTCTCCTAAACCGCCTGCCGCATCCCGTCCATGCGCGCGAGTAGGGCGCGGTAGGGTTGTACGGCGCGGCGGTGGTGTTATGGAAGTGCGCGATTGCATGGAGAGAGGCCCTGACTATGGCGAAAATCAAGGTAAAAAACCCCGTCGTGGAGATGGACGGCGACGAGATGACCCGGATCATCTGGGGGTTCATCAAGGACAAGCTGATCCTGCCCTATCTCGACATCGACCTGAAATATTTCGACCTCGGCATCGAGCACCGCGACGCGACCGACGACCAGGTGACGATGGACGCCGGCGCTGGCCACCAAGAAGTACGGCGTCGGCGGTGAAATGCGCCACCATCACCCCGGACGAGGCGCGGGTCGCGGAGTTCAACCTGAAGAAGATGTGGCGCAGCCCGAACGGCACCATCCGCAACATGCTGGACGGCACGATCTTCCGCGAGCCGATCATCTGCAAGAACGTGCCCCGCCTGGTGCCGCACTGGTCGCAGCCGATCGTCATCGGCCGCCATGCCTATGGCGACATCTACCGCGCCACCGAGACCAAGATCCCCGGCCCGGGCAAGGTGAGCCTGGTGTACAGCGCCCGAAGGCGGCGAGCCGCAGGTGATGGAAGTGCACGACTTCAAGGGCCCCGGCGTGGCCATGGGCATGCACAACACCCGCGCCTCCATCGAGGGCTTCGCCCGCGCCAGCTTCAACTACGGCCTGTCGCGCGGCTACCCGGTGTATCTCTCCACCAAGAACACCATCCTGAAGGCCTATGACGGCATGTTCAAGGATATGTTCCAGACGATCTTCGACGCCGAGTTCAAGGAGCGTTTCGACGCCGCCGGCCTGACCTACGAGCACCGGCTGATCGACGACATGGTGGCCTGCGCGCTGAAATGGAACGGCGGCTATGTGTGGGCCTGCAAGAACTACGATGGCGACGTGCAGTCCGACATCGTGGCCCAGGGCTTCGGCTCGCTGGGGCTGATGACCTCCGTGCTGCTCAGCCCGGACGGCAAGACGGTGGAGAGCCGAGGCCGCGCACGGCACCGTGACCCGCCACTACCGCGAGCACCAGAAGGGCCGCACCACCTCCACCAACCCGATCGCCAGCATTTTCGCCTGGACGCGCGGGCTGATCTATCGCGGCCAGTTCGACGGCACGCCGGACGTGACCGCCTTCGCCGAGACGCTGGAGCGGGTGTGCGTGGAGACGGTCGAGTCGGGCTTCATGACCAAGGACCTCGCGATCCTGATCGGCAAGGACGCCCCCTGGCTGAACACCCAGGACTTCCTGGACAAGATCGACGCCAACCTGAAGGCGGCGATGAAGTAACAAGAAGGGCCGGTGGCATCAGCCTCCGGCCCTTAAATTTTGCCCTGGAGCGTTCAGCATTTGGCTGAACGCTCCAGCCTTATGTTTGAGCGAGCAATTTCATGTATTTAGGTCGAACCGGGCGGTTCAACCAAAATACATGTTGCACTAGCCGGGCGCGGCCCGATTTAGTCCGGCCGTACCGGGTACTGCGCTTCCCATCCGCCGCCGAGCGCCTGGTACAGCGTCACGAGATCCGTGCCCATTCGCGCGGTGGACTGCGCCTGGTTCACCTGGGCGGCCAGCAGCGCCTGCTGCGCGTTCAGCACGAAGAGGTAGTCAGTCAGCCCCTGGGTGTACTGGTCTTCCGCCAGGTTCAGCGCGATCTGCGCCTGCTTCACATCCTCGTTCAACGCGTCCAGCGTCGCGTGTTCCTGCTCGTAATTGGTCAGCGCCGTGTTCACCTGGGTGAACGCTGTCAGCACCGTCTTGGCGTAGCCGATGGCGGCTTCGCGTTGCTGCGCTTTGCGCAGGCTGAGCTGGCCCTTGAGCTGCCCGCCCTCGAAGATTGGGATGGTGACGTTCGGGCCGATGCCGTAGGTCAGCGCCTTCCACTCGTCCAGGCTCTTGAACTGCAGCGATTGCAGCGAGGCCGAAGCGGAGAGCGAGACATCGGGGAGGAACTGCGCCTTGGCCACGCCGATCTCGGCGGTAGCGGCGTGCAGGTCCTCGGTGGCCTCGCGCACGTCCGGGCGGCGCTGCAACAGGTCGGAGGGCAGGCCCACCGGCACCACCGGCGGGGTGAGCGGCACGGGCTGGGTTGCCACCAGCTCAGGCGGCAGGCCGGAAGGCGTCTGCCCCAGCACCAGCCCGATCTGGCCGATCAGCGCGTCGCGCTGTGCCGTCAGCGTCGGGATCTGCGCCGAGATGGAGGCTGCCGTGGCCTTCGCGTCGGCAACATCGAGCTGCGTGGTCAGCCCGGCTTGTTGGCGCTCCACCGTCAGGTTCACCAGCTTGTTGGCGGTATCCAGGTTCTTCTGCGTAATCGCGAGCACGGCCTCGGCCCCGCGAAGCTGGACGTAGTTGCTCGCCACCTGCGCCTCCACGTTCAGCAGCGCGGCGCGGCGGGCTTCTTCCGAAGACCGGGCCTGCGCGATCGCGGCTTCCACGAGGCGGCGGTTTTTGCCCCAGAGGTCGAGGTCGTACTGCGTCTGCAGCCCGTACTGGTAAAGGTCGTACGCGTTGGTGACGGGCGGAAAATCCTCGCTGAACAGGCCAAGGGGCCCTTCATCGCTCGGCTTCTCGCGCGTGTAGGACGCGCCGCCGTTGAGGTTGGGGTACAGCACCGCGCCCTGGATCTGGGCTTCGGCCTCGGCCTCCAGCAGGCGCTCGGTGGCGATCTGCAGGTCGAGGTTCTGATCCACGGCCTGGGCTTCCAACTGCGTCAGAATCGGGTCGTTAAAGCTGTTCCACCACTGCGGGTCCACCGCATCGCCCGACACATAGGGGCGCGCGCCCGCCGGGGCCTCCTGGGTGTACGATGGCGGGACCGCCGGGTGCGGCGCCTGGAAGTTGGGGCCCATCATGCAGCCGGAAAGGGATAGCGACAGGCAGCCAGTGCCTAGCAGTTTAACACGGCGCGAGGCGGCGGAAGACACGTGGCGAGACTCCGTTTTTGGCCCTTTTCGAGCGTGGCGCGCATGCATAGCATGCTGAACAAGACCTAAAAGGTGCTAATTCCCGCACCTCGGACAAACGTCAACCTGATTGCCCGAATAGCTCCCAACCACTTGCGGCAACACATTTCAATTTCCGGATAAGGGGCGGATTTTGCGCTGCCCTGTTTTGCAGCAGATTGTGGCGATTCACCGTGTTCCAGGCCTTGCAGGCACCGCCTGTCGCCGTGAATGTATACTACTTTAACGCGAAACGTGAGTTTCATCATGCGCTGTGCCGCGCGGATGCCGCAATGTGCAGCGCATAAGCGGTATTCTCTATTCTCAGAGGCTTATCTGGTAGCTTGGAGATTTTCTCTTACGCCACTTCAGATGGAGTTAATTTTTAACGAAGCGGAAATATCGCTTGCATCCGATTCGTTTTTGGTCAGTATTCTATTTTAGGTTGTGACCGTAAACCAAGCTAAGGGATCTTAAATGGCTGCCGTGACGACTATGGATGCGCTCGTCCGACATAAACTCCGGTCCTGGCCCCAGCACCCGCCCGGCCTTGCCGATCATGACATGGGCGCGCGCGGCTCATGGATGCGCGCCCGCCCCGGCACGGTGGACGACCTCGACCATCCCTATCTCAAGCTGCCCGGCAGCAACCGGCTGCGCACGATTCCCGATGGGCTTTGGCTATGCTTTGGCGGCACGGAGCGTGACCCGTATGTGGACCTCTTCGCCATCGAGGCCTGCGGCGGGTTCCAGAACCTGCTGGACAAGCGCTCGCGCTTCGCGCCCTCCATGCATTCCCTCCTCGCGGTCTGCCCGCTGGAGTGGCTGAACCAGCCGGTTTCCCTCACCAACAGCATGCAGCGCTGGCGCTATACCGGGCTGCTGCGCGACGAGCCGCGCGGCCCGCTGGTGCTGCCGGTGCGCGACATACGGGTGATGTATGCGCTGCGACCACGCCACTACGAGCATTTCGCCTCGACGCAGATCCCGCACGCCCATGAATTCTTCGCCCCGATCAGCGCGCTGATCGGGCCGGAGGGCTGGCAGCACCCAACCCTGCGGGCCTTCATCGCCCGCACTTCGCCACGCGCCAATTTCTGGGAATTCGCCGGCGCCTCAGCCGCGTGAGGCGAAAGGCAAGTATAGCGCTAGGCCGAGGATATCAGCCCGCAGCTGGTACCGCCGCAGCCAAGGCCGCGGCGGCGGACTTGCCCTCGGCCACGGCCTTGGCCAGCGAGGTGCCGTCCAGCTCATTGGCGATGGCATCGCGCACCCGGCGCATCACGCGGCGAATTTCGCAGGCCTGCTCGTCCTTGCACTCGTCGCAGCGGCGGTAATAATTCACGCTCACGCAGGCGAGCGGTGCCAGCGCGCCGTCCATGATTCGCACAACCTGGCCGAAGGTGATGAGATCCGCAGGCTTGGCCAGGGCGTATCCACCCCCGCGCCCACGCCGGGAGCGCACGATGCCGTTGCGGTTCAGCTCCAGCAGGATCGCCTCGAGGAATTTCTTCGGCAGGTTCTCGCGCTCGGCGATCTCGCTCACCAGCAGCAGATTGTCGCTGTTTTCCTTGGCCAGCACCATCAGGGCCTGCAAGGCGTATTTGCATTTTTGCGACAACATATTTCTGTTCCTTAACCCAGCCAGCTTATCGTCTTTTATCTACAACACGGTTTTCCGATAGGAAATACTTTTCCTGTGCAATGATATGGCGTCTCTCTATGGAATTTCTAGAGAAAAAAACTCAAGCCGCTCCCGAAATGCTCAAGCCTACCGCCTCGGCGGCCTTGATGCCATCCACCCCGGCCGAGAGAATGCCTCCCGCGTAGCCAGCCCCCTCGCCCGCCGGGTACAGCCCGCGCACGTTGAGCGAGCAGAAATCCTTGCCACGGGTGATGCGCAATGGCGAGGACGTGCGGGTTTCCACCCCGGTGAGCACCGCATCAGGCCGGTCGAAACCCTGGATCTGGCGGCCGAAGGCGGGCAGCGCCTCGCGGATGGCGGCGATGGCGTAATCGGGCAGGGTCGGTGCCAAATCGGTGAGGTGAACGCCTGGCTTGTAGGAGGGCAGCACCTCGCCAAACTCTTTGGAGTCGCGCCCGGCTAGGAAATCCCCCACCAGCTGGCCCGGCGCCTTATAGGTGCCGCCGCCCGCCACATAGGCCGCACTCTCCCAGCGGCGCTGGAACTCCACGCCGGCCAGCACACCGCCCGGATAGTCATCCGGCGTGATGCCCACCACGATGCCGGCATTGGCGTTGCGCTCGGCGCGGGAATACTGGCTCATGCCGTTGGTCACCACGCGCTCCGGCTCGGAGGTGGCGGCAACCACCGTGCCGCCCGGGCACATGCAGAAGGAGTACACCGCGCGGCCGTTCTTGGCGTGATGAACCAGCTTGTAATCCGCGGCGCCCAGAAGCGGGTGTCCGGCATTGGGTCCGAAACGGTGGCGGTCGATCATCGACTGCGGATGCTCGATGCGGAAGCCGACGGAGAAGGGCTTCGCCTCCATGAACACGCCGCGCTCGTGCAGCGTGGCAAAGGTGTCCCGCGCAGAATGGCCAATGGCCAGCACCACATGGTCCGTCTCGATCCGCTCGCCCGAGGCCAGCACCACCCCGCGCATCTGGCCTTCGCGGATGTCGAAATCCGTCACCTTCTCGCCGAAGCGGTACTCGCCGCCCAGGGCTTCCACCTTGGCGCGGATGGATTCCACCATGGAGACGAGGCGGAACGTGCCGATATGCGGCTTGGCGACATAGAGGATCTCCTCCGGCGCCCCGGCGGCGACGAACTCGGTGAGCACCTTGCGGCCCAGATGGCGCGGGTCCTTGATCTGCGAGTAGAGCTTGCCGTCGGAGAAGGTCCCTGCCCCGCCCTCGCCGAACTGCACGTTGGATTCGGGGTTGAGTTCGCCGCGCCGCCACAGGCCCCAGGTGTCCTTGGTCCGCTGGCGCACCACCTTGCCGCGCTCCAGGATGATCGGGCAGAAGCCCATCTCGGCCAGGATGAGCGCCGCGAAGATGCCGCACGGCCCGGTGCCGATGACGACGGGGCGCTTGTCCGGCCGCGTCTTCGCGCGGGTCACGAATTTGTAGCTCACGTCCGGGCTGGGCTCGCCGGTGGTCACGTCCACGGCCAGCTCGGCGTCGATGGTGTAAACCAGCTTGATATCGGCCTTGCGGCGGGCATCCCAGGCGCGGCGGTAAACGCTGTAGGAGAGCAACGCCGCCTCCGGCACGCCGAACCCGGCGGCGATGGCGGCGCGCAACTCGGCTTCGGTATGGTTCAGCTTCAGGCGGAGTTCGGTCAGGCGGCGCATTTTTGCCCCTGTACAACCGGAGCGCCTAAAACGCCAACGCCTCTTGGTCGGCGGCGCCCAGGGTTAAGCCCGGCGCAGATCCAGCGTGCGCGGATATTCCGGCCCGGGCGCGGTCTGCGGCTCGGGGCAAACTCCAGGCGTATGGCCGAAGGGGTAGAAGCGCGAGCGGCGGCGTGCCTCGGCGGAGTTGGAGTTCACGGGAAATCCTCGTAAGCTCGCCCGCCCGGATGCGCGACATGATGCGTCATGCCGCCCAGGCTGCGGCCGGTCCAGCGGTCGTACACGTCGAAGATCAGCGGCACCTGCGCGCCGATGGTCGGGTGCAGCGCGCGAGTAGGGCTGCCAGGCCTTGAAGCGCACGCCGCCGACATACTCGCCCTCGCGTCTCGGTGCGCTGCAGCGGCACGGCGGCACCGTTGCAGGCCAGCACGTAGCGCTCATCCACCCAGCCATTCACCCGCGCCTGCACGCGCTCGACGGAGCTGTCGACATAGCGCGCCGTGCCGCCGGCGGTTTGCTCCTCGCCCAGCACATGCCAGGGCTCCAGCGCGTGGCGCAGCTCCAGCTGGATGTCGCGCACCGCGACCTCGCCGAGCTTGGGGAAGCGGAACTCGATATGCGGCGCGAACCAGTCCTGATCGAGCGGGAAGCCATAGGCCGCGCAGTTCCTCCAGCGCGCCGTTGAAATCCGGCCTCGACGTAGTGCGGCAGCAGGAACTCGTCGTGCAGGCGCGTGCCCCAGCGCACCAGCGGCCGCTCATACGGGCGCTCCCAGAAGGCCGCGACGGCCGAGCGCATCAGCAGCATCTGCGCGGCGGACATCTCGCGCATGCGGCGGCATCTCGAAGGCGCGGAACTCCACCAGCCCGCGCCGGCCGGAGCCGCCGGTCGGGGGTGTACAGCTTGTCGATGCAGAATTCCGTGCGGTGGCGCGTTGCCGGTCATGTCGCAGAGGATGTTGCGGAACAGCCGGTCGACCAGCCAGGGCGGCGTCTGCGGTCTGGCGGCTCGATCTGCGGGAAGGCGATCTCCAGTTCGTTCACCAGGCTGTCCTGCGCGCGCCTCGTCGATGCGCGGATGCTGGCTGGACGGGCCGATGAACAGGCCGCTGAACAGGAAGGACAGGCTGGGGTGGTTGTGCCAGAAGCCGAGCAGCGACTTCAGCAGATCGGGCCGGCGCAGGAACGGGCTGTCCGCCGGCGTGGCCGCCGCCCATCACCACATGGTTGCCGCCGCCGGTGCCGACATGGCGGCCGTCGAGCATGAATTTCTCCGTCGCCAGCCCGACCTGGCGCGCTTCCTCGTAGAGCTGCTCGGTGCGCTCGCACCATCTCGCGCCCAGCTCGCGGCGGGGTGGATGTTGACCTCGATCACGCCCGGGATCGGGCGTGACGGAGAAATGTGGTCAGGCGCGGGTCCTCGCGGCGGCAGATAGCCTTCCAGCACCACCTTGCGGCCGAATTCGGCGGCGGTCTCCTCGATGGCGGCGGTGAGCTCCAGCCAGTCCTCGGCGGCGTAGAGCGGCGGGAAGAAGACGTGGATGATGCCGTCGCGCGGCTCGACGCAGAGCGCGGTGCGCACCAGGTCCGGCTCCTCGCGGCCGACCACCGGGGCATCCTGCGGCACCGGGCGGAAACCCTCGATGCCGGTGCCGTTCATGCACCTCGCGGCGCAACTGCATGGAATCGCGCGGCGGCAGGCTCGCGCGCGGCGCGAACGGATCGGGCTCGAAATCCTGCTCGATATGCGCCGGCTCGGCCCAGGGCAGGCTTTCCAGCGGCAGGCGCAGGCCGATCGGGCTGTCGCCGGGGATGCAGGAACATCGCGTCGGCGCGGAAGAACCACTTGCCGGACTGCCAGCGGCGCGCACCGTCCATCGATCACGCGGCGCAGCGGCAGCACGCAGCCGACCGGCGCGGCCAGCCCCTGGCCGAACACCTTGCGCCAGCCGCGCGCGCTCCAGCGGGTCGCGCAGCTTGGCATCCTCGGCGAGCACGTTGGCGGGCAGGCGGTGCTCCTTCCAGAGGTAGTAATGGATGTCCTCATAGGCCGTGTTGACCAGGCCGGGATCGACCTGCAGCCGCTCGGCCAGCGCGCGCGGCGAAGTCGCGCGGCGTCCGCCGCGGTGGCGTTGTCGGTATCGTCGTCGCGCGCCAGCAGGTCCGGGATCGCTCCACACCGGCTCGCCATCGGCGCGCCAATGCGCGTGGAGGGCCCAGCGCGGCAGCTGCTCGCCCGGATATTGCTTGCCCATGCTGTAGTTGAGCGCCGCGCCCTGTGCCCCAGAGCGGCGTCAGCCGGCGGATCAGCCGCCCGGCATAGTGCCGCTTGGTCGGGCCGAGCGCGTCGGTATTCCATTCCGTCGCCTTCATGGTCGGTGGCGGAGACGAAGGTCGGCTCGCCGCCCATGGTCAGCCGCACGTCGCCGCTTGAGCAGCGCGCGGTCCACCGCGGCACCCGGCGCCAGGATGTCCTGCCACTGCGCTCGCGGTATAGGGCTTGGTGACGCGCGGCGTCTCGCGAGACGCGCGCGCACCTGCATGTGCGAAGTCGAATTCCGTCTTCGCCGTTCTCCACCAAGCCCCGGTGATCGGCGCGGCGGAGATGCGGATCGGGGCTGGCGGCGAGCGGGATATGGCCCTCGCCGCGCGAACAGGCCGGAGGTGGCATCCAGCCCGACCCAGCCGGCGCCGGGCAGATAGACCTCGGCCCAGGCGTGCAGATCGGTGAAGTCGGCCGTCGGGCCCGGCCGGCCGCCATCCAGCGGCTTCACGTCGGCGGCGAGCTGGATCAGGTAGCCGGACACGAAGCGCGCGGCGTAGCCCAGATGGCGCAGCAGCCTGCACCAGCAGCCAGGCGGAATCGCGGCAGGAGCCCTTGCCCAGCTGCCAGCGTTTCCTCCGGCGTCTACACGCCCGGCTCCATGCGCACGATGTAGGCGATGCGCTCTGCACGACGCGGTTGAGCGCGACCAGCATGTCGACGGTGCGCAGCTCCCGTCGCGTGAACTTCGCCAGCATCTCCTCGAGCAGCGCGGTCAGCAGCGGGCCGGGTGTGTTCAGCACGCGGAACGGGGCCAGTTCCTGGTCCAGCAGGCGTCGTAGGTGAACGGGCAGGTCTCGGCCTCGGGCTCCAGGAAGAAGTCGAACGGGTTGATCGTCGCCATGTCGGCAACCAGATCGACCGTGACGTCGAAATGCGTCACCCGCTCGGGGAACACCACGCGGGCGAGGATGGTTGCCCTGCGGGTCCTGCTGCCAGTTGAGGAAATGCGGCTTGGGCTCGACCTGTCAGCGCATAGGACAGGATCGGCGGTGCGGGCATGCGGCGCCGGGCGCAGGCGGATGGTCTGCGGACCGAGCGTGACCGGGCGGTCATATTTGTACGAGGTGCGATGCGTGATGGCGGCGTGGATCGACATGCAGGCTCCTTGCGTTCCGATTAGCAAGTCAACACGCATGCGCGTTTTTTGCAACGCAATGAAGTGCGATGAACGGAGGTTTTTCCGGCACCGGGCCAGACCACCATAAACGCAACGTTTTACACCACGTTAATGGTGGGTATAAATTGAGGAAATGATCCTTTCGTCCCGCAGTACAGGCTCGCGCTGGCTATCCTTCCTGCACCGCGCGGGTTCGGCGCGCTTGCGGCAAACCTTCCCGAACGTGGTGATCTTCGCAGCCGATGAGCGGTACCTGCAGTTGGCTTGGCACGCCGCGGCCGAGGTGGCGGCCGAACCAGGGCGTAATTTCGATGTCGTGCTGCTGGTGGTCGACACGGCCCCGCCACCTGCGCCGCCCGGCTGCCAGGCGTTGGGCGTCACCCTGCCGCGCTGGCTCAAGCGTTTTCCCGTGCCGCCACACATGTCCATGGCCAACTATGCCCGGCTGTTCGCGGCGGAGCACTGGCTCGCGGGCTGGGAACGCGCGCTCTATCTCGATTCGGATGTGCGGGTCACCGCTCCGCTCTCTCCGCTGTTCGGCCTGGAATTCGGCGGCGCCCTGGCCGCGATGGCGCAGGATTGCGGCTATTGCCGGCGGGATGCGGCGGCCGGGGCGCAACGGGAGGCGATGCTGCGCGCCATTGGGCTGGACCCGCAGGCGCCCTATTTCAATTCCGGGGTCATGCTCATCGATCTCCCGGCCTGGCGCCGGGCGAAACCGCTGCGCCATCTCTCCGGCTTCAAGAAGGCGCAGTCCAAGCTGAGCGGCTCGGTGGACCAGGATTTCGTGAACTGGGTGACCAAAGGCGGGGTGCTGGAACTCTCGCCGCGCTGGAATTTCCAGACGCATTATCTCGGCCTGGGGCTGGAGGCGGCGTTTCAGCCCGGCGTCTGGCATTACCTGGACATTCTGAAGCCCTGGCGCGACCCGGAATGGGCGGAGCTATACGACGGCGCGCATGCGGCGTGTTTCGCCACGCGCCTGGCGGCGGACAGGCTGTTCGGCCCTGGCCTTGCGCCGCCAATGCGCCAGCGTGCCCATCCGGATGCCGTGTTCGCAGCGCATGTGGCCAATATCCGGCGTGAACGCCCAGGGATGAAGGAGCGTGTCACTGCGCGGCTCCTCGCCACCCTGCCGCGCTATGCGGACCTCGCCCCGGCGGAAAAGGCGGTCTGGGCGCAGGCCCTGGGGGCAGCATGAGCGCGCATACCAATGCCGTGGTCTTCGCCACGGATGCCACCTATCTGCCCATCGCCTGGACCGCCGCCAAAGCCGCCGCCGCGCAGTCTGGGCGGAATTTCGACGTGCTGCTGCTCACCGCCCCAGGCCTAACGCGCCGCGTTCCGCCACCGCCCGGCTGCCAGATGCGCGAGGTGGAACTGCCCGCCGCCCTGCGCGGCCTGCCCCACCCGGCACACATGTCCCCCTTTGCCAATGTCCGCCTCGCCATCGCGGATATCTGGGCACGGGGTTATGAGCGGCTGCTTTATCTCGACTCCGACACACAAATCACCGGCCCGCTTGCGCCACTCTTCGGGCTGGACCTGCAGGGCAACACCATTGCCATGGTGCAGGATTGCGGGCGCTATCTGCGCGATGCCGCCGCCAAGCCGGACTGGGACAAATACCGCGCCAGCCTAGGCTCTGACCCCACCGCACCTTACTACAATGCCGGCGTGCTGCTGATCGACACCGCACGCTGGCACACGCAGAATTGCTGGCAGCGGCTGCAGGACTTCATCACGGCGCGCGAGGGCAATCTGATCTTCATGGATCAGGACGCGTTGAACGTGGTTTGCGCCGGGCGGATCGCGGAGCTTTCGCCGCGCTGGAATTTCCAGACGCACTACTTCGGGCTGGGCCTGGAGGCGGTGGTCCAGCCGCGCATCCTGCACTACCTCAATATTCTTAAACCCTGGCGCGACCCGGAATGGGCGGAAATGTACGGGGGCGAAGCACCGCGCGCCTTCGCAGGCCTGCTGGCGGACTCGCCCTGGCCCAGGCTGATGCATCCCGGCCTCACCCGAGCGGGGCGGTGGCGGCGCTGGGGTGCCCTGCGGGCAGCCAGGCACACCCGGCGCGTGCCGGATGAGGCGGTAAAACGCTATCTCTGCCATTTCACCGCAATTGCGGAGCGGCTGCGGCGGGAGATCCCGGTGGGCCTCGCCGCCGCCCCGCGCTGCGTAGATCTGAGCCCCGACGAATCCCGGGCCTGGCAGGCGGCTATTAGCCCAGCTTGACCAGAACGTGGTGTTTCTTGCCGGCCGAGAGCTTCTGCTCCGGCTTGGGCGTAATCAGCTGCGCCTCGTCGGCGATCACCATGTCATCCACCCGGCCGCCGCCGCCGCGGATCAGCCGCCGCGCCTCGCCATTGGTGGCGGCGAGCCCGGCCTTCACGAACAGCGCGAAAGCGGGGATGCCCTCGCCGAACTCGGCTTCGGGGACTGTGATGCTCGGCAGTCCTTCCGCCGCCACGCCCTGCTCGAACAGCTTGCGCGCGGCCTCGGCGGCTTCCTCGGCGGCGGCACGGCCATGGGCCAGAGCGGTCGCCTCGGTGGCCAGGATGATCTTGGCCTGGTTGATCTCGGCCCCGCCGAGCGTCTCCAGCCGGGCAATCTCGTCCAGCGGCAGGTCGGTGAACAGCTTGAGGAACCGGCCAACATCGGCATCCTCGGTATTCCGCCAGAACTGCCAGTAGTTGTAGGGGCTGAGCTTCTCGGCGCTCAGCCACACCGCGCCGGCGGCGGACTTGCCCATCTTGGCGCCGGAAGCGGTGGTGATCAGCGGCGTGGTCAGGCCGAACACGCCCTTCTGCTCGGTGCGGCGCACCAGCTCGATGCCGGAGACGATATTGCCCCACTGGTCGGAGCCGCCCATCTGCAGCGTTACGCCGAAACGGCGGTTCAGCTCGCGGAAATCGTAGCTCTGCAGGATGGAGTAGTTGAACTCCAGGAAGGTGAGTCCCTGCTCGCGGTCGAGCCGCTGCTTCACCGAATCGAAGGAGAGCATCCGGTTGATCGAGAAATGCACGCCTACATCGCGCAGCAGCGCGATGTAGGAGAGCTTGTCCAGCCAGTCGGCATTGTTCACCAGCTCCGCCCCGGCGGAAAAGTCGATGAACGCCTCCAGGTTCTTGCGGATGCCGATGAGGTTCTTGCCGATCTGCTCATCCGAGAGCAGCTGGCGCGCCTCCTCGCGGAAGGAGGGGTCGCCGATGCGCGTGGTGCCGCCGCCCATCAGCGCCACCGGCTTGTGCCCATGCTTCTGGAACAGACGCAGCAGCATGATCGGGATCATATGCCCGACATGCAGGGAGTCCGCCGTCAGGTCGAACCCGGCATAGCCCGCGATCGGCCCGGCGGCGCAGGCGGCGTCCAGCGCCTCCTCGTCGGTGCATTGAAACACAAAGCCGCGCGCCTTCGCCTCGGCCAGAAATTCGCTTTTCGCCATCATCACGCTCCTGTGGGCCGGGGCGGTAGCACAGCGGCACGGGCGCGCAAAGCCGCGCGCACCAACGCGGCGAGCACAAAAACAGGGGTGAGCAACACCCCGGTGGCGATGGACACCACCAGGCAGAAGCCCGGCCAGAGCCAGAGAACCGTGTCCAGCATGCCGATGCGCCAGCCGCGCCACCGCGCCGCCTCGGCCAGCACCAGGGAGTAGGCCACCATGTCCGTGCTGTAGCCGTACGGTGTAGCCAGCAGCGAGAGATACACGGCGATCTCCGTAAACGCCGGGCCAGGGAGCCGTGGCCGCAGCCAGAACAGGGCGCCGGCCGCAACCAGCGCGCATATGGCTTGCAGGGCCAGGGCGGGCTGCACGCCCAACCCGAGGCTGCGCAGCAGCCAGTAGACGGAAACGCCCCAGCCCTGCGAGGTCGCGGGATCGAACGGCGCGGCCATGATCCGTGCCGTTTCCGCGTGGCCGAGCATGTAATACGCCCGCCATGCGGCCGGACCGAAGATCCAGGCTGAAGCCCCGGCCAGCGCCAGCACCCACAGCGCGAACACGCCTAGGCCGCGCCAGTTCCGCTGCGCCAGATACACCGCTGGCACGAGCAGCCCGATCTGCGGCTTGGCCGCGAGCAGCCCGAGCAGCCCGCCGCTCAACGCCGGACGCCGTTCGGCCAGCAACAGCCCCGCCAGCAGCAGCGAGCCGCCAAGCGCGCCGAGTTGGGCGACCTCGGTGTTCAGCAGCGCCGCTGGGCTGAGCAGCCCGGCGGCGATGACCAGCCAATGCACCCGCGCCAGCCGGAGAACAACCGCCGCCAGCGCCAAGGTGCCGAACATCCAGACAAATGCGCCCCATTCGAACGGAAGGTGCGAGATTGCTGCCACCGGCAACAGCATAGTCGGCGGATAGAAGAACGTTTCAATATTCGGGCTGGGCGGCAGCATCGTGTTCACGGCGCGGATAAAGGCCGGGGCGGAATAGAGCGTCGCGTAGTCATGTGCTCGGGCCAGCATCCCTGCCGGCCAGAACACAGAGAAATCACATTCGGGCTTGTGGCAGGGCACGTCATTTCCAATGGGCCGACCCGTTAGGTAGCCGAAGCGCGGCGCCATATGCTCCGCAAACGCCACCAGAAACACGCCCCAAAAGCCGGCAAGCAGCCCGTAAGCGCCCATTTTCCCGGCCAGGCGCGCATACTCCCGCACTTTCCGCGCCAGCGCGCTCATGCCAGCCGCACCGCCGCGCGCCTTTGCAGCAGCCCGGCCTCATGCGCCTCGCGCGCCAGTGCCAGCAGTACAACAAGCGGGGTGAAGAGAATGCCCGTCTGTTCAGAGACAATCTGGCATGCGACCGGCCAGATCCAGAACAGCACATCCAGCATGCCGATGCGCCAGCCCCGGCGCTCCGCCAGCGCCACCAGCAAGATGGACCAGGCCACCATGTCATCGCCATAGCCATAGGGCGTGGCCAGAAGCGAGAGCATTACCGTCAGCGCCACTTGGTCCAGCCGCGCCAGATCGCGCCGCTGCCAGATATAGGCCGCCCCCAGCATAGCGAGGATTGTGCACACGCCCTGCACCGCGTAGGCCACGGGTAGCCCGGCATGCAGGCTACGCAGCATCCAGAAGATCGAGACGCCACCAGATTCAGAAAATTGCGGCAGGAAAGGCGCCTCAAGCACCGCCGTCGTCACTTTCCGGCCGATCAAAAGATATTGCGCCCAAGCTTCCCCGCCGAACAAGGTCAAGCTGAGCCCAGCCAGCCCCACACATATGGCGGCAAAGCCGCAAGCCGCACGCCAGTTTCGCTGTCCAACGAAGAACGCGGGCACCAGCAGCCCGATCTGCGGCTTGAACGACAATACGCCCAACAGCGCGCCACCGCGCCAAGGTGCCGTGCCGGCCAGGAACAATCCGGCGACGAGAATCACATCGCCAATGACCCCCAACTGCCCCAACTCGGTGTTCCACAACGCCGCCGGGCTCAACAGCCCGGCCAAGATCACCGGCCAGGAGAGCCCCGAGCGGCGCAGCAGCCAGGCCGCCAGCGCGATGAATCCAAGGGTCCAGACAAAAAAACCCAACTCGAATGGTAGATAGGAGATGAGTACGCTCGGCAGCAGCATTGCCGGCGGGTAGAAAAAAGCGTTCAGATTGGCCGAGGGCGTAAGCACATGGCGCTGCACGGCGAGGAAAGCCACGGAGTCGTATATCTGCGAAAACGCATGCTGGCGCGCCAGCAGCCCAGCGGGCCAGAAGGCGGAGAAATCACATTCAGGCGTGATACATGGCGGATCATTGCCAATTGGCCGCCCAGCCAGATACCCCAGCCGGGGCAGCATTTTAAGTGCGAACACCTGCAGCACTATCACCCAGAAGAAGCCGAGCGCCGCGTAGCTCGCCATCCGCCAGAACAGCCGCATATTGTCCAACAAACGCTGCAACGCCGCCCTTCCTGCCAACTCGCTTCAAGCCCGATCTTTAGGACATAAACTACGCCGCGTCGCAATCGCCCTTTTCCTCTGATAGCGCGGCGTGCGAAAACCCAGAGCCATGGGCATTCTTCCTTCCAAGCAACAGCCAGCTCACGCCATGCCCACCCCAGCCCTCCGCGCCATCGGCCTCATGTCCGGCACCTCGCTGGATGGCGTGGACGCTGCCTGGATCGAGACTGACGGTGAGCGGATCCACCATTTCGGCCCTTGCGTGATGCTGCGCTACGAGGATGGCCTGCGCACCGATCTGCGCCGTTTGCTGGACCTCGCCCCCACCCTCACCACGGATGACCCGTTCCTGAAACAGGTGGAGGAGCGGCTCACCCGCGACCATGCCATCGCCGTGAGCATGGTCGGGCGCTCGGCGGATGTCATTGGCTTCCATGGCCAGACGATATTGCACGCGCCCGAGGCGCACCGCACGTGGCAGATCGGCGATGCCGAGCTGCTCGCGCATATCGCGCGCATCCCGGTGGTGCATGATTTTCGCAGTGCCGACGTGGCCGCGGGCGGCCAGGGCGCGCCCTTCGCGCCGCTGTTCCACGCGGCCATGGCGGCGGCTCTGCCCAAGCCGCTGCTGGTGGTGAATATCGGCGGTGTGGCCAACATCACCTGGCTGGGACCGAGCGGCGAGATCATCGCCTGCGACACCGGCCCCGGCAACGGCCCGCTGGACGATCTGGCGCAGAAACATCTCGGCCAGCCTTACGACAAGGACGGGGCGCTGGCCGCCTCGGGCCGGGTGGACGAGGACCGGCTCGCCACGCTTGCTGGCCCACCCGTATTTTGCCCGCCCGGCGCCGAAATCGCTGGACCGGCTGACCTTCTCCAGCCTCATCGCCCAGGCCATCGAGGGGCTGAGCCCCGCGGATGCCGCCGCGACGCTGGCCGCGTTTTCCGCCACCGCCATCGCCCGCGCGCCAGTGCCCGCCCCGCCGCTGCGTGTGCTGGTGGCAGGCGGCGGGCGGCACAACAAGCACCTGATGCGGTTGCTGGCCGGGCAATTCCCGGCACCGGTTCAGCCCGTGGAGGCGGCGGGATGGAATGGCGATGCACTGGAGGCGCAGTGTTTCGCCTACCTCGCCGTGCGCTCCCTGCGCGGCTTGCCGCTCTCCCTGCCCTCCACCACCGGCGTGCCGGAACCGCTTACGGGCGGACGGCTGGCCACGCCCTGAGTACCGCCAACGCGACCACAAGCGGGGTCAGCAACACGCCGGTAACTTGCGTAACCAGCGCGGCATAACCGGGCCAAAGCCAGAACAGCCCATCGAGCAGCGAGACCCGCCAGCCCCGCTTTTGCGCGAGCACAGCCAGTGCCACTCCATAGCCGACCATGTCTGCGCTGAAGCCATAAGGGGCGACGAACAGCGCGAGCAGCATCGTCAAGCTCGCCTGTACGAGAGGGTCGCCCGGCCGGCGCCACAACCAGAACGTCGCCGCCACGGCCAGTACTGCCGTGAATATCTGCGCCGCACTGGCGACCGCACAGGACGTACCAAAACTGCGTAGCATCCAGAATACCGATGTTCCCGTGAGTTGGTAGCCCTGACCGAACGGGGCAGTTACCAACGCCTTTGCAACCGGCGCCGCCTGGGTGAAGAACAATCCCCAACTCGACCAACCGAATAGCGCAATGGGAAGCACGGCCAGTAGAACAGCCGTCAGCACAGCAGCCAGAAGCGCCCGCCACCGCCATTTTGCCATCCAGGCCATGGGCACCAGCAGAGCCGTCTGTGGCTTCAACGCCGCCAGTCCCAGCACAATTCCCGCCGTCACTGGACGGCAGGCGCTCAGGGTTAATGCCGCGAACAGCAGGCAGGAAATGATCCCGCCATACTGGCCATATATCAGGCTCAGCCACTCGGCGGGGCAGAACACGCCAAGCGCCACGACCGCCCAGCTCAATCCAGCTTGGCGCAGCAGCCAGGCCATGGCGCAGAGCGTGCCCAGATTCCAACATAGGAACGCGGCCCCTTGGGACAGGATTGAAAACGCCGCTCCAAGGGGGAGCGCTACCGGCGGGTAAATCCAGGGGCTATGGGCAACGGCGTGGCCGAACGTCGCGGCCTTCCATGCGCGGAATGTATTTGCATCGTAAAGAGTTCCTAGCGCGTCATGACGCGCTAGGATTCCGGCACTCCAGAGATTGGAAAAATCCCCGATTGGGAGCCCGAACAAGCTGTCGGGCGCAGAACTTGGCAGCAATTCCGTGGCTTCGACACGCCAGCAGAAGGCCAGCAGCAGCAACGTCAGGAGAGCGAACACACTGCCCTGGATCAGCCGCCAAAACGTCAAGGCATCACCTTGTAAAGCACCCAGCCATCCTCATTATGCCCGGCTTGCGTAAGCCAGGGCGGCGGCGCGCCGGCCTCCAGCGCGTCCCACAGCGTGTCCTTGGGCAGATCGGCCACCAGCAGGTAACGCGCCGGACGCGGGCAGAACAACACATAGGCCGCGCCTGTGGCGCTGACCTCAGGCGGCACGGCAGCGCCCGGCAGCGCGCGCCAGGCAGCACGGTCGCGCATGTACCCGGCAACACCATGATGGAAAAGCGAACCCACGGTCTTCACCTGTGTGCGATAGAGCAGCTCGGGCGCATCCTCGGGCCCGGCCAACACCACCTGCCCTGCGGCCTGGGCCAGCAGCGGCGCGATATCGTGCAGCTTGCAACTCGGGTAGCTGTGCGCGGGGGTGGCAGCTGCCGCCTTGGGCCGCAGGGCTGGCGATTGCCGCCAGTTCCGGCACGCCCAGCACAAGCGCCAGCAGGCCAACCCGCGCCAGGCTGGCAAGTTGCGGCGTCTCCGCCAGATCGGCACTCGCCCGGCTGATTGCCACCGGCAGCAGCGCCGCGGCAAAGGCGGTGGAGAAGCCGACAAAAAGCAGGAACTTCGCGCCCAGCACCAGCGCCACCGCACCGCATGCCGCCAGATACAGCCAGACAACGCGGCCATTGCCGCGCGGCTTCAGCAACTCGGGCGTCAGCATTGCGGTGACGGCGTCCTCCCGCCGCAGGCCGCGCCACAGCGCATAGGCCAGGGCGCAGGCGCCGGGGAACAGGAACACCACCAGCTCCCGCCCGCGCACCGGCATCTGCTCGGTGATAACGCCGAAGAATGCCTTCGCTTCATCCGGCGGCAGAATGCCGTAGGGGCCCAGCACCACCCCCGGAAATAGTGCCACCCACACGCCAAACAGCACCGCCAGCACGGCAAACCCGGCCGGGCCGCGCCAACGCCTGTTCGGCAGCCGCGTCAGCACCGCCGCTCCGGCCAGGAACAGCAGCGCCATGACGGCATAAACGCAGGAGAGCCGGTCCACTTCCGGCGCCAGATATCCGCCCGCCGGCGGGTCCACGAACAGCGCCACCACCAGCACGTCGAAACACCCGGCGGCGGTGGTGAGAAGCACGGTGGCGTTCGGCGCTTCAAGCCAGCGCAGCATCAGGCTGGCATAGGCCATCAGCACGAAGGGCATGGTCTCCGGCGTCAGCCAGATGGCGAAACCGCCGCTCACCCCGGCGAGAAACCCGGCCCAGCTATCGCCACGCCACGCCCGCGCCGTAAACCCGGCGGTGAGCGCGATCATCGCCAGCAGCAGCACATGGTAATGCACCACGCCCGGCACCGCGATGGTCACCACACCGGGCAGGACGGCGGCGGCGATGGCAGCGCTCCACAGATAGCGCCGCAGCGCGAAGGGCTCCACGGCCCAGGCCAGCGCCGCGCCGAGAAACCCCACCCCCAGCGGCCCCAGCGCCACCCCGGCGGCGAACAGCGCCTTGTGCCAGCCGAGGAACGGCGCCAGCGGCGCCGCCATCAGCCAGAGCACGATGTCCAGCAGCCGGGACCATTCCACCATCACCCCGGTGCCAGACTGATCCCCCGCCACGCTGGTGAGCAGATGCCCGGCGCGTATGCCCTGCTCTATGCGCAGCAGCCGCATGTAGGAATCCGGGTCCTGCAGATTGCCCGCGAGCGCGGCAGGCCAGGCCCCGGCGCCGAGCACGATGTTCAGCCCGGCGGCCAGGAGAAACAGCGGCAGCAGATACATCAGCCGGCGTGCGCCCTGAATCCGGCCACGCCACGCTCGATCTCGGTGACATGCCGGGGCGCGAAGAAGCTCGCGTCGGTCAGCCCGCAGGAATGCGCGATGATCTCCACCTCGTCGCGCATCTTCTGCGCGTAGCGCGCCACGCGCACGGCTTTGTCCGTGGGGTCGAGCCCCTTGATCAACCGCTCGTCCACGGCGGTCACGCCGGTTGGGCAATGGCCGGAGCCGCATTTCATCGCCTGGATGCAGCCGAGCGAAAACATGAAGCCGCGCGCCGAGGACACGAAATCCGCGCCCATGCACAGCGCCCAGGCGACCTTGTCCGGCGTGATGAGCTTGCCCGAGGCGATGATGCGGATGCGGTTCTGCAGCCCGTGCTCGTAGCGCAGCCCGGCGATATAGGGCAGCGCCTGGGTGATCGGCAGGCCCACGTAATCGGCCAGCGGTTCCGGCGCGGCGCCCGTGCCGCCCTCGCCGCCGTCGATCTGGATATAATCCGGGCAATGCGCCGGGTTGTTGGCGCAGTCGTCGAACCATTCATCGACGAAGCGCGGATCGCCCAGCACGAACTTCACCCCCACCGGCTTGCCGGTGACGCGCCGCACGCGCTCGATGAACGCGCCCAGCTCCTGGATGTTGCCGATATCCGTGTGCCGGTTCGGGGAGACGCTGTCCTGCCCCACGGGGATGCCGCGGATCTTGGCGATTTCCGGCGTCACCTTGTGGCCGGGGAGAATGCCGCCTTTTCCGGGTTTTGCGCCCTGGGCGAGCTTCACCTCGAACATCCTCACCTGCGGATAGGCGGCGATCTCGCGGAGCCTGTCCTCGGAGAGGGTGCCCTCCTCGTCACGCACACCGTATTTCGCCGTGCCGATCTGCATGATCAGATCCGCGCCGCCATCGAGATGGAATTGCGAGAGCCCGCCCTCGCCCGTGCTCATCCAGATCCCGGCCATATTCGCCCCGCGCGAGAGTGCGCTCACCGCCGCGTGGCTCAATGCGCCATAGGACATGCCGGAGACGTTGAAGAAGCTCTTGGCCAGAAACGGCTCGCGGCAGGCGCCGGGTCCGTCGGCCACGCCGATTTGCTTGCCGGGATAGGATTTGCGCTCCTCATCCAGCGTGGGGAACGCGGCGTTGCGGAAGATGAAGCTCGGCACATTCTCCGAGCCGAAGCTGATGAGGTTGGAAAGTCCCTTGGCCGAGCGGTACACCCAGCTGCGTTCCAGCCGGTTGAAGGGGCGCTCCGACCAGTCCGGCATGTACTGGTACTGGCGCATGTACTCGCCCCAGGTTTCGGCAAAATAGCGGACATGGCCGATGACCGGGTAGTTGCGCAAAATGGTGTGCTTGTTCTGCCGCGTGTCGTGCAGATAAACCGCCGCCACTCCCAGCACGACCAGCGTGAGGACAATCTCCAAACCCAGCATGTAGCTCCCTTTCTCAGGCCGCCGCAGTCTAGCGGTTCCGCCCCCGGCTTGCCACCCGCGCAGACCTGTTTGACCCTGCGGCCAATCGCGTTATCGTGACCGGCAATGCACATTCCCTTTCACATCACCATTTGCGGGCTGGATGAGCTGGCGGCACACGCCAACATGCGGGTCACCCATGTGCTCTCCATTCTCGACCCGGCGCACCCGGTGCCGGAAGTGTTCGGCACCTATGGCGAGCACGAGAAGCTGGAGCTGCGCTTCGACGACATCATCGACGAGATACCAGGCAAGACCGCGCCTTCGGAGGCGGATGTGCAGGCGCTGCTGACGTTTGGCCGCGCGGTGGTGCGCGAACCCCGGCCCGGCGCGCATCTGCTGGTGCATTGCCATGCCGGAATTTCCCGTTCCTCGGCCAGCATGGCGCTGCTGGTGGCGCAGGCCGCGCCGAGTCATTCGGGCACGGAAATATTCGCGGAGCTGCTGCGCATCCGCCCGCAGATCTGGCCCAATCTGCGCCTGATGGAGCTGGGTGACGCGGCGCTGAACCGGGGTGGCGATCTCGTTGCCGCTGCCAGGCAGGTTTACGCGCAGCAAATCGCGCGCGAGCCGCGGCTGGTCGATTATTTCCGTAGTCTGGGGCGCGAGCGGGAGCTGAACGCGGCGCTGGCCGCGCCATAACCGCTCAGCTGCCGCGGCCGGGAAGCCAGATGGTGAAGACCGAGCCCTTGCCGGCATCGCTATCGATAAGCAGCCGGCCGCGATGGCGGTTGACCACATGCTTGACGATGGCCAGCCCCAGCCCGGTGCCGCCGATGGCGCGTGAGCGGCCTTTGTCCACGCGGTAGAAGCGCTCGGTCAGGCGGGGAATATGCTCGCGCGGGATGCCGATGCCGTCATCGGCAACGCTGATGGCCACGCCGCCCGGCTCGAACCGCGTATCCGGCCCAATGGAGGCGGTGAGTTTGATCACCCCGCCGCGCTTGCCGTATTTCAACGCGTTATCCAGCAGGTTGGTGAACACCTGGGTCAGCTGGTCGGCATCGGCGGGAACCTTCGGCAGATCCGCCGGCACCTCCACCTCCAGCCTTGCGTCATTGGCCTTCAGCATTGGCTCCATTCCGGCGACGATGCGCTCCAGCAGCAGCGGCAGGTGCACCAGTTCCTTCGGCGGCGAATGCTCGGTGATTTCGATGCGCGAAAGGTTGAGCAGATCGCCGATGACGCGCTGCATGCGCGCCGCCTGCTCGGCCATGATGCCCAGAAACCGCTGCTGCGCCTCCGGGTCATCCGCCGCGGGGCCGCGCAGGGTCTCAATGAAGCCGATCAGGCTGGCCAGCGGCGTGCGCAGCTCATGGCTGGCATTGGCGACGAAATCCGCGCGCATCTTTTCCAGCGCGCGTTCATGCGTGCGGTCGTTCACCAGCATGTACACCGGCCCGCCGACCGGGATCATCGTCACATCCAGATCCCGCGCAACCGGCACCGAAAGCGCAACCTCGCGCCGCACCGCCACCTTTATTTCCGCCGCCTCGGCCAGGGCGTCGCGCACATCCGGGTGGCGCAGCAGTGCCGCTATCTCGCCGCCGAAGCCGGAAATGGCGCTGTCGTTGCGCCAGAGGATCTTGCCATCGGCGTCCAGCTTCAGCAGCGGGTCCGGCAGGCGCTCGACCAGCGCACGGTCCTCCGCCACGCTGGCAAGCAGCCGGGCGCGAGAGAGGCGCTCGGCATGGACCAGGCGGATCGCCTCCTGCCCTACCTGGCGCATGCCGGGCACCAGCAGCATGGTCTCGCTGGGCAGGGCTCCGGCCGCACTGCGCAATGCCCGCAGCAGACGGCTCATCATCACCAGGTCGCGCCCAAGCAGGATGCTGAACGTCCCGCCCACCACGGCGCACGTCCCCCAGGCCAACAGCGCGGGGTACAGGGGCAAATCGCCCAAGAGCACGAGCACCAGGAACACCAGGCTCGGCAGCGCCGCCATGCCCAGGAACAGCGCGAACGCTGCCGGCCAAGCCTTGTCGAGGAGCTTCTGCACCGCGCGCCTTACGGCTGGCTGAGGCTGGCGGGCGCGGGCGAGGTGATCGCGGGCTGCCCTGCCGCTATGGAGAACACGGCCAGGCCTCGTTTCACAGTGCCGTCAGGCCGCAGCGCCAGCAGGCCATTGGTGCCGGTGAAGCCCGCGGGGGCGGTGAGCACGCTAGTGGTATAGCCTCCCTGCCCCGCTGCCAGCCTGGCCATGGCCGCAGCGTCGAACGCCACGTCGGCAATGGCCGGAGGCGCCGCGCCGTAGGCGGCCTGGTACTTGCCCTCGAACGTGGCGGCGGCGGCCGGATCTGGTGCGGCGTACATCGCCCCCACCAGCACGCTCTGGCTCGCCATCCGCGGCGCGATGTTCGACCATAGCGCCGGGCCCAGGAATTGCACCTGCGGCGGGGTGACGTCGTAATAGGGCAGAAAATTCGCCATCTCCGCCAGGGAATTGGGGTCCGTGGCGCCGATGAACAGGGCGTTGAAGCTGGGCGGCGGAATCTGCTGGTGGCGCAGATCGTTGGCCTTCTGCCGGCCCGCGGCGGTGCCCAGGTCCTGCGCCCGCTTGATCTGGTCCATGATGCTCTGGCCGCGATTGGCGAAGCCGGAAATCTGCTCCACCGCCTGGTTCACGCCGGAAAAGCCCGGCTGGTAGAAAGTGATCTGCGCCGCGGGCTCGCCAAGCTGCGCGGTCTCGGCGCTGATCGCGTCGCCCAGATGGTGGCCGAAATCGTTGTCCGGCAGCAGCGCCGCCAGTTGCGTGCGCCCGGCATCCGCCGCCACCTGCAACACGCGCTGTACCTGCTGCGCCGGGGTAATGCCCAGCGGCCAGACGCCCGGTGCTGCCACGGTGCCGTCATTGGTGAAGGCCAGCACGTTCACCCCGGCCGAATGGGCTATTGGCGCCACGGCCTGCGTCTCGGCCGAGGTGAGCGGACCGATGATGATGCCATCGCCCGCCGCCAGCCCGGCCTGCGCCGCCGCCGCAGCACCCTGCGGGGTGCCGCCGGTGTCGCGGATGTCCAGCGCCGGGGAGGAATTGGCCGGAAAGGCGAGCTTGGCCGCATTCGCCAGCGCCTGGCCCGCTGGCGCGAGGTTGCCCGTGAGCGGCGCCAGCAGCAGCACGGCGCCGCTGGTGCGGCCATAGCCGCTCGGCGCGGATGGCACCGCCCCCGGAGCCAGCGGCGCGGGCGGCCCGGCGCTGAATGGCATCAGCGGCACTTGACCAGCGCAGCCAGCAAGCGCCAGCGTGCCGCCCAGGAGTAAATATGAACGGACAGACGACACAAGGCGAGAATGTGGACGAGACAACGGCACGGCCCTCCGTAAGCGGGGATGATGCGGCTTCATGGCCTGCCCTTGTGCTGGTTTCCACCCCAATCGGCAACCTCCAAGATTTGTCCCCCCGCGCACGGGACACTCTAGCCAAGGTTGATGTGATTCTGTGTGAAGATACACGAACAAGCGCAACCCTGCTGCGCGCGCACGGAATCGGCACCCGCACCCAGGCCCTGCACGAGCATAACGAATTCGGCGCGAATTCCGGCGCTCATCGAGGCGATGCGCGCGGGCACGCGGTTCGCGCTGATCTCGGATGCCGGCACGCCGCTGGTCTCCGACCCTGGCTACCGGCTGGTGCGCGCGGTGATCGAGGCCGGGCTGAAACTCTCCGGCATCCCGGGCCCCAACGCCGCGCTGCTGGCCCTCACCCTCTCGGGCCTGCCGCCGCACCCGTATCTGTTCAGCGGCTTTTTGCCCCCCAAATCCGGCGCCCGCCGGGCTGCGCTGCAAAAATTGCGGGGCGCGGAGATGGCGGGCCTTGGCGCGACGCATCTGTTCTACGAGGCTCCGCACCGCCTGGCGGAATTCCTGGCCGATGCCGCCGATGTGCTCGGCCCCCGCCCGGCCGCAATGTGCCGGGAGCTGACCAAGCATTTCGAGGAGGTGCGCCGGGGCACGCTGGCGGAGCTTGCGGCGCATTACGCCGCGCACGCGCCGCGCGGGGAGATCTGCGTCGTCATCGGCCCGGCGGTGGAAGAAGAAGCCAGCGCCGAGACGCTCGACACCGCCCTGCGCGCGGCACTCGCCACCATGTCGGTAAAGGATGCCGCCGCGGCCGTGGCCCTGGCCACAGACCTGCCGAAAAAGCAGGTCTATGCCCGGGCCTTGCAGCTCAGCCAGGACGAAGGCTGAGCGCCGGTCAGGGGTAGAGCCGCCCTGTCTCCCAGCCGGAAGCCGTCCGGGTGAAGGTGAAGCGGTCGTGCAGGCGGAAATCGATCCCCTGCCAGAACTCGAAGTAATCCGGCGCCAGCTTCCAGCCGGACCAGAACTCCGGGCGCGGCACGGGCTGGCCCCGGAAGCGGGTCTCCACCTCCTCCACCCGCGACTCGAACAGCTCGCGCGAGGGCAGCGGGCGGGACTGCTCCGAGGCCCAGGCGCCGAGCTGGGAAACGCGCGGGCGGGTGGCGAAATAGGCATCGGCCTGCTCGTCGCTCACCTGCGTCACGGTGCCCTCGATGCGCACCTGCCGGGCCAGGCTCTTCCAGTGGAACAGCAGCGCGACATGGTTGTTCGCCTGCATCTCCCGCGCCTTGCGCGAGCCGAGATTGCCGTAGAACGAGAAACCGGACTTGTCCCAGGACTTCAAGAGCAGGATGCGCACGGACGGACGGCCGTTCTCGCCCACGGTCGCCACGGTCATGGCGTTGGGGTCGTTCGGTTCCGCCCCCTCGGCGGCGGCGAACCATTCACCGAATTTCTTGAAGGGGTCCTCACTCATTGCAGAAACAAGCCTCCGGATTTCATGCACCCTTGATCGGGTGATATACTCTATGCCACCACCCAGCCTAAGAGACGATAGCACCACGGAGATTTACCCCCCATGCCGCACACCCACGCCGAACTCGCCCCGCCGCGCGGCACACTCATGACCGGCAAGCGCGGGCTCATCATGGGCGTGGCGAATAACCGTTCCATCGCCTGGGCCATCGCGCAGGCCGTGGCGGCACAGGGGGGCGAGGTCGCCTTCACCTATCAGGGCGAGGCGCTGGAGAAGCGCGTGCGCCCTCTGGCGGCTTCTATCGGCGCGGATTTTCTTGTTCCGTGCGATGTGTCTGACGACGCCGCCATGGACTCCGCCTTCGAAGCGCTGGACAAGAAATGGGGCAAGATCGACTTCCTGGTCCACGCCATCGGATTCGCGGACAAGAACTTCCTGCGCGGGCGGTATCTGGACACCCCGCGCGATGCGTTCCTGCAGGCTATGGACATCTCCTGCTACTCCTTCCCCGCCGTTGGCCGCCGCGCCGCAGCCCTGATGCCGAATGGCGGCTCGCTGCTCACCCTCACCTATCTCGGCGCCGAGCGCTGGATGCCGCATTACAACGTGATGGGCGTGGCCAAGGCGGCGCTGGAGGCTTCCGTGCGCTACATGGCCGCCGATCTCGGCCGCGACAATATCCGCGTGAACGGCATCTCCGCCGGCCCGATCAAGACGCTGGCCGCCAGCGGCATCGGCGATTTCAGCTACATCCTGAAGTGGAACAAGTATAACTCGCCGATGCAGCGCAATGTGGAGCTGGAGGAAGTGGGCGGCGCCGGGCTGTACATGCTCTCCGACCTCTCCAGGGGCGTGACCGGCGAAATCCACCATGTGGATTGCGGCTACCATGTCGTCGGCATGAAGCACCCGGACGCGCCCGACCTGACCATCGCGGGCGACTAGCCTATGTCTTTCAACACGTTCGGGCAGCTGTTCCGGGTCACCACCTGGGGGGAGAGCCACGGCCCGTCCATCGGCTGCGTGGTCGATGGCTGCCCGCCGGGCATCGAGCTGTCCGAGGCGGATATCCAGCCCTTTTTGGACAAGCGCCGCCCCGGGCAGTCGCGCTTCACCACCCAGCGGCAGGAGCCGGACCGGGTGAGGATCCTCTCCGGCGTGTATGAGGGCAAGACCACAGGCACGCCGATCTCGCTGCTCATCGAGAATACCGACCAGCGCTCGAAGGACTACGCCAATATTGCCGAGCGCTACCGGCCCGGCCATGCCGACGTGGCCTATGACATGAAATACGGCCACCGCGACCCGCGCGGCGGCGGGCGATCCTCGGCCCGTGAGACGGCCATGCGCGTTGCCGCCGGGGCCATCGCCCGCAAGGTGCTCGGGCCGGAGGTCATCATTCGCGGCGCGATGACGGCGCTCGGCCCGCATGAGATCGACCGCGCCAACTGGGATTGGGCGCAGGTGGACGCGAACCCGTTCTTCTGCCCGGACGCCGAGGCCGCCGAGGCATGGGAAGCCGAGCTGGATGCCATCCGCAAGGTGGGGTCCTCCATCGGCGCGGTGCTGGAAGTGGTGGCCGAAGGCGTACCGCCCGGCTTGGGTGCGCCGATCTACGGCAAGCTCGATGCCGACATTGCCGCGGCGCTGATGAGCATCAACGCGGTGAAGGGCGTGGAGATCGGTGATGGCTTCGCCGCCGCCACGCTACGCGGCGAGGAAAATGCCGACGAGATGCGGATGGAGAACGGGAAGATCAAATTCCTCTCCAACCATGCGGGCGGAATTCTCGGCGGCATCGCCACCGGACAGCCGATTGTCGCGCGTTTTGCCGTAAAACCAACAAGTTCCATACTCATCCCCAAGCATAGCGTGAGTGCTGACGGAGAAGAGGTTGAAGTTATGACAAAAGGCCGCCACGACCCCTGCGTGGGCATCCGCGCCGTGCCGGTGGGCGAGGCCATGCTGGCCTGCGTCCTGGCCGACCATCTGCTCCGCCACCGCGGGCAGGTGGGGAAAATTTAATTTCGCGCCCTTTTCGCAAAAAGGGCGCCCCAAAAAAATCTTACAGGTGCGAGAGCTGGGCCGGGTCAGGCCCGAGCCCAAGCGCCACGGGAACGACAGTGAACAGCGCGATGAGCGTGCCGCTGACGAGCACGATCAGCGCCGCCCGCCAGCCGTTCAGGCCCAGCCCGGCGCGCAGGATGAACCAGCGGTACCAGAGCAGATAGGCGCCCATGACCCCCATCGTGGCCAGTTCCGCCGTGCGCATCGGCAGGCCCATCTGCGCCAGGATTGCGCCGAGGAACGCCCCCACCAGCAGCACCGGCAGCAGCGCCCAGAACGACCAGTTCAGCGCCGTGGCAGCACGCAGCCACATCGGCTCGCGGCCATAGAACCGGGCGAATTCGTACACCAGCACCGGCAGCACCAGCACGCCGCACAGCCGGGCGAGAAAACTCACCACCGCCACGCGCCAATCCACCTGCAACGCCGTGACCAGCGCGCCAACCAGCGGAAAGGCGATGAGCGGCGCCAGCGAGGCATAGAAATTATCCAGCCCGGCGCCGAACTCCTTGATGCCGGCGGCATCGCCCTTGGCCAGCCGCCACAAGCCGCGCAGGATCATGCGCAGAACGCCGAAACAAGGGCTTTGTAGATCTCCGCCAACTGGCGCAGATCGGCGACCGGCACGGCCTCGTCCACCTTGTGCATGGTGGCGCCCACCAGCCCGAATTCCGCCACCGGGCAATAGCGGGAGATGAAACGCGCATCCGAAGTGCCGCCGCCGGTGTTCTGCTCGGGCGTCACGCCGGTCACGCGCTCGATCGCACGGGTCAGCGCCTCGATCTCCCTGCCCGGCTGGGTCAGGAACGCCTCGCCGGAGATGCTCACCTCCAGCGTCGCGTCCGGGGCATGGCGGGCGAGCACTTCCTGCAGCCGCGCGGTGAGCGAGGCGCCGCTGTGCAGATCGTTGAAGCGGATGTTCAGCTTGGCCGTGGCCAGCGCCGGGATCACGTTGGTCGCCGGATTGCCGACATCGACCGAGGTGATCTGCAGGCTGGACGGCTCGAAGAACGGCGTGCCCTCGTCCAGGCGGGTGGCGATCAGCTCGTCCAGCGCCGGGATGAGCCGGTGCACGGCGTTATCGGCCAGATGCGGATAGGCCGCATGGCCCTGGCGCCCAGGCACGGAAATGCGCGCATTCAGGCTGCCGCGCCGGCCCACCTTCACCACATCGCCCAGCCGGGCGCGGCAGGTCGGCTCGCCGACCACGCAGAAATCCGGGATCTTGCCTGTTCGCGCCATCCATTCCAGCACCTTCGCGGTGCCGTCCTTGGCCTCGCCCTCCTCGTCGCCGGTGATCAGCAGCGAGACATGCCCAGGCACCTGGGAGACGGCGGAGACGAAGGCGGCGATGCCGCCCTTCATGTCCACCGCGCCGCGGCCGTAGATGATGCCGTCCTGCTCGGTCGCGGCGAACGGATCATGCGCCCAGCCCTCGCCGGGCGGCACCACGTCGGTATGCCCGGCGAAGCACAGATGCGGCCCCTGCCCCGTCCGTTCGGCGAAGAAATTCTCGATCTCGCCGAAGCGCAGCCGCGTGACGGTGAAGCCCAGCCCCTCCAGCGCGCGGATCAGCACGGCCTGCGCGCCGCCATCCGCCGGGGTGACGGAGTTGCAGCGCAGCAGGTCCTGGGCGAGAGCGACCGGGTCGATCACGCGCGCAGCAGCTCGTTGATCGAGGTTTTGCTCCGGGTCTGCGCGTCAACCCGCTTCACGATAACAGCGCAGGCGAGGCTCGGGCGGCCTCGGGCGTCTTGCCGGGCAGCGTGCCCGGCACCACCACGGAATAAGGCGGCACCTGGCCGTAAAACACCTCGCCGGTCTCGCGGTCGACGATCTTGGTCGAGGCGCCGAGGAACACGCCCATGGAGAGCACCGCGCCCTGGCCGACGATCACGCCCTCGGCGACCTCGGAGCGGGCGCCGATGAAGCAATCATCCTCGATGATCACCGGATTGGCCTGCAGCGGCTCCAGCACGCCGCCGATGCCCACGCCGCCGGAGATGTGGCAGTTCTTGCCCACCTGCGCGCAGGAGCCGACGGTGGACCAGGTGTCGATCATCGTGCCCTCGCCGACCCGGGCACCGACATTCACGAAGCTCGGCATCAGCACCACGCCCGGCGCGATATAGGCGGAGCGGCGGACCACGGCGCCCGGCACGGCGCGGATGCCGGCGGCGGCGAATCGGTTATCGTCCCAGTCCGCGAATTTCATCGCCACCTTGTCGAACACCGGGGCGCCGCCAGGGCCGTCCATCAGCGCGTTGGGGTAGAGGCGGAAGGAGAGCAGCACGGCCTGTTTCAGCCACTGGTTCACCACCCAGCCATCCGCGCCGGGCTCGGCCACGCGCGCCTTGCCGGAATCCAGCAGCTCAAGTGCTGCTTCCACGGCGTCGCGCGCCTCGCCGGTGGTGGCGGGGGAGATGTCGGCGCGCTTGTCCCAGGCGGCCTCGATGATGGTCTTGAGATCGGTCGTCATATCTTTCCCGTCCTGCGATGTCGCGGCGGACCATGAGGCGCAGTGGCGGACGATGTCAACGCGCCAGGCGGGTTAAGAGATTGTTCACGGCGGGCGGCTAGAAGAGGGCCATGACCCTGCCGCAGATTTCCGCCCCCACGCCGGGCATGTTCGCGCCTGCCCCCGGCACGCACTGGCTTGCCGTCGCCGCCATGCTCACGGATCTGGCCTTCGAGACCGACCAGATGGGGCGCTTCGCCGCCTTCGGGCCGGGCAAGGTGCTGGGCCAGCCGGCGGCGAATCTGCTGGGCGTGGAGCTGGCCAGCCTGCTCGCGGGCGGCAGCGCGGAGGAAGAAGCACTGAGCGCAACGCAGTTCCGCTCGATCATCGCCACCATCTGCCTGGAATGCGTAGCCTGGCACGGCAAGGTCCGCCTCGCTCTGTTCGATGGCGGCACGAGCGTGTTCCGCCTCGCCTTGGCCCCGCGTATCGCGGGCGCCAAGGTGACTGGCATCTACGGGATTCTGTTCGACCTTGAGGCGCCGGAACTCACCCTGCCGGACAGCCATGCCGGCAATGCTGGCGATCCGGCCCTGCGCCACAACACCATACTGGATGCCGAGACGGGGCTGTGGTCCGGTCGCACCTTCGCCGATGAACTCTCACGCCGGTTCGACCGGCTGGATGTCGAGGAGCAGCCCGGCACGCTGCTCTATCTCGGCTTCTCCCGCGCCACGCCCGGGTTGCGCCCGGCGATCGCGCTGCGCCTGGCCGAGGAGCTGCGCGACGTGGTGCGGCCAACCGACCTGCTCGGGCGGATCGACGAGACCACGATCGGGCTATGGTGCGACGGTATGGACCACCTCACCGCCGGGGAGCGTGCGGTGAAATTCTGCGCCACCATGCCGCCGCTGCTGCCGCAGAGCGCGGTGATCAGCGTGGGGGTGGCGCCACGCTGGCCGGGCAGAGGCGACCAGATGGATACGGTAATGGAACACGCCGCGGTGGCGCTGCGCTTAGCGGACATAGCCTGCCAGCGCGCCGGGGCCGAAGCCGCCGGCGCGTGGCGCGTGTGGCAGCCTGATTAGGCGTGCTTGCAGGTCTTGATGCCTAACAGCCGATAGGCCGGGCAGAAGCTGACAACGGCGGTGCCGAGCGGCACGAGGCCGATCAGGCCCCACAGCGTCTTAGGGCCGACGAAGACAAGGCTGAGCAGCACAAGGCCGACGATCGCGCGCAGAAGCCGGTCGAGCGAACCCAGGTTCTTGACCATGATATGTCTCCTTTTTTGGCATGGAATTACCGTGTGCGATATTATCACTAAAGCGGAAAAATCGGAGCGCTGCCAGTGTGGCATTTACTCCTGAATCTTGTTTCAGGGCCCGACATCGCCTAATTCGGCGGCATGAGCGAAAACACCGAACAGAACGAGACCCTCCCGCAGGAAGAGACTCTGCTGGAAGCGCCGGATCAACGTATCGCCACGCTGGAGCTGGAGCTTCAGGAGATGCGCGACAAATGGCTGCGCGCCGAGGCCGACATGGCCAATCTGCGCGCCCGCACTAAGCGTGAGGTAGATGATGCCCGCGCCTTTGCCGTGCAGAAATTCGCCCGCGACGTGGCAGAGGCCGCGGAGAACCTGAAGCGCGGCATCGACAGCCTGCCCAAGCGCGCCGAGGGCGAACCCGAGATCGTCATCAAGATGCGCGAAGGCTTCGAGGGGATCGAGCGTTCCTTCGTCGCCCTGCTGGAACGCAACGGCATCACCCGCCAGGACCCGACCGGCGCCGCCTTCGACGCCAATCTGCACCAGGCCATGGCCGAGCAGGAGAGCGCGGAGCACCCGCCCGGCACGGTAATCCAGGCCTGGAGCCAGACCTGGCTGCTGAACGGCCGGCTTTTGCGCCCGGCCATGGTGGTGGTGTCCAAGGCGCCGCCCGCCGCCTGAGGCTGGCGAGACTTACGGCGGGGCAGCGGGTTTACCGCTGTCCAGGCCGAACAGCCCACGCAAAAATCCCGGCGTAAGGGCGGAAAGCGGGTTCATGCTGACTTTCGGGGCGGACAGCGAGCCGCCGACATGCGCGCGCATCGCGAACAGCCCGCCGCCTTTTTCCGGCGAAAAAAGCCTCCCCAGCAGCGGCAACCGCCCCGGCAGCGCGTTGAGCGCGTAGAGCGGCACCACGGTGGTGTCGATCGAGCACTCGTCGTCAGCCAGGCGTATGCTGCCCGTGGCGGTAAAGCCAAGGGAGGATGAAAAAGCCCGCGCGCCGTTCAGTTGCAGCACGCCGTTTTGTAGCGAGAACGGGATGACCGCATGGTCGATGAGCATGCCAGGGCCGGAGGCGGCTTCCGCCGCCCCGTACAGCGTGAGCGCCTCCAGGAGCTTGGTCACCTCTGGCGCCTTCACCAGACGGAGCTTCTGCAGCGTGGCCGTGCCCGTGGCAGGCTGGCCGCCGCCATACACCGCATCCAGCGCCAGCGTGCCGCCAGTGGCACTGCCGTAAACGTCCAGCGCGCGCAGCAACGTGCCCGTATCGGCCGACTGCACCGCCAGAGCGCGGCGCGAGTCCTGCTGTGGCGTGATGCTGAGGCTGAACCCACTGGCCCGGGCCTGCCCCTGGAGCACTGTGCCGCCCTGCCCCGCGCCGGTGAAGGAGAACGCCTTCAGCCCTGGCGCAGGGGCGGCGGCCAGATACAGAGTGCCGAAATTTAACGTGGCGTTCCAGGCGGGGCCGGTTGGCTGTGTTTGCTTGCTGCTCTGTGTTTGCTCGCTGCTTTGCGGGCCTTGGCCTTTTGTTTCGCGCCGCACATCCAGCACCGGGCCGGAGAGGCTGACGCGCCAGGGCTCGCTTGCGCTGGCCGGCGGGGTGATGCTGCCCGTGGCCTGGGTGCGGCCAATGGTGGCATTGGCCAGGGTGAAGCTGCCGCCTTCCTGCCCCGTGCCCCTGATATCCAGCCCCGGCGCCTGGGCGGTGATGCTGTTCAGCGCCGCCAGCCGCCCATGTGCCAGTGTCGCGCTCACCTTTATGCTCCCCGCGGTTCCTGGCTGCTTTTCCCAACCGAAGGCCGGGAGCGCGATGCCAGCGGCGGTGATGTCCGAACTGACCGTGGCGGTCTGCGTGCCGCCGGGCGGGCCTGAGAGATGGAAGGTGAACGGGGCCTTGCCACTGGCAGGGCCGCTCGCCGCCGTTGCCTGCTCCAGCCCCAGATACCCCCATAGCTGCGCCCCGGCGGAGCCTTGCAGCAGCAGATCCGCCGGGTTGCCCACGGTGCCGAGTTCCTCCGCCAGCGTCAGGGTCGCGGGCTCGCCGGCGAAGCGCCCCTTCGCCTGCAGGCGCAATCTCTGCAAGGTCACGTCGAGGCTCGCCTCGGTGTCGCTGAAGGAGAGCGGCGGCAACAGGGAGACCATGTTCACCTTGTGCAGCGCCGCCCGCACATGCAGCCTGGTATCGGCCAGCGCCAAATTCAGCACGAGCGGAATATGCGCGGTGACAGTGGCGGTAATGCTGCCGGTGGCCTCCGTCATGCCCGGCGGGGCGTCGCGCAGCAGGCTGAGCGGCGGCGGGCTGAGCACGGCGAATACATCCGGCAGGCCGGCGGCGAGATCGATTGAAAGATCACCGTTCTGCAGATGCTGCGTCAGGCCAGAGATGGTCATGCTGCCGCCGGTGAGCGCGACCCCGCCGACATGCCCGGCCTGCGCGGTGATCACCGCCGTGTCCTTGTTCGGCATGATGAACGTGCCGTCGAGCCCGGTGACCGGCGTGACGTTTTTCAGCCAGGTGAGCCTGAGGTCCTGCCCGGCGAAACCGCCATTAAGGCTGGCAAGGCTCAGCGACGAGAGATCGCCCGGGGCGGTGAGGTCAAAAGTGAAGGCGGCATTCCGCGCGAAGCCGGAGGTGATGTTCTTCGACACCCAGGCGCGGGTGTTTGGAGCCGCCTTGGGCGGCCAATAGGCCGGCAGTTCCTCGGCGCGCACCGCATCGAGGGCCACGGTGAGGCTTCCCGCCCAGTTCTCCTGCGCCCGGGCCGTGAAGCCGAAGCCGATATGCGGCGCGCTGGCGCCGATGGGGGCGAGGTCCAGCCGCCCGCCGGTGACATCCACAGCCCCGGGGGCGGCATGCAAAACGAAGCCGCCGCTGGTGATTGCCTCGCTCAGCCCCGGCTGGCCGAGCACGCCGGGGCCGAGGGTGACATAGAAAACGCCCCGCGCCAGGGTGTAGCCCTCGCCGGGCCAGATATCCGCGCGCACCGAGACCGGCGCCGTGGTGCCGGTAAACCGGGCGCCCGTACCGTCCACGCGCAGCGGCTGGCGCGCACCAAACAGATCCACCAGCGGGGCCACCAACTCCGCCTCCGGGATATTCGCGAACTCCACGCCATCGGCATTGCGCACCGAGATGCCGTGCAGTTGGAGGACGAAGGGCTCGCCGCCGCCTTGGTGATAGCCGGCCCAGGTCAGCTCCGCCCCGTCCATATGCACGGCAATACCCTCGCCGGAGGCCCGCGTGGCCAGGCGTGAGGCCAGCTCCGGCAGCTCCAGCGGCCCGAAGGACAGCCGGAAGGCGAGCAGGCAGATGGCCAGGATGCACAGGATGAGCAGCAGCATGACGACACGCCCAAGCTGATGCACGGCCTCGCCGAAAATTTTCCAAACTTGACCTGGGCGCTGCTTCATCCTGTTCTGCTTGCCAGATGCCCAGCCGTTCCCACAAGCCGCTGTTTCCAAAACCTGCGGATGCCGAGGCCGCCGCCCGTTTGCGCGCCGATTTTTCCGGGCTGGGCGAAGCCGAACGCCTCTTCGCCGCGAGCATGGACGGTGCGGCGCTGCTCGACGCGCTGGGCGGCAATGCCCCGTATCTGGCCGAACTCGCCTGCCTCGACTCGGCGGCGCTGCTTGCCTGCATGGCGTCGGGGCCGGACGCGCATGTGGCCGGGCTGCTGCACGGCGTGCGCGAATTGCCGCTCGGCCTCTCGCGCCGAGAGTTGAGCGCTGCGCTGCGCCGGGCCAAACGGCAGGCGGCGCTGGCCATTGCCATCGCCGATATCGGCGGCCTCTGGCCGCTGGAGAAGATCACCAGCGCGCTCTCGGACCTTGCGGAAACAACGCTGCGCGCCGCGGTGCGGCACTTGCTGTCCAGCCTGCATGAGGCCGGGCAGATCACCCTGCCCTTCCCCGCAGGACCCGGAGCGCGGCAGCGGCTTCACCGCACTCGCCCTGGGCAAGCTTGGCGCGCATGAGCTGAACTATTCCTCCGATATCGACCTCGTCCTGCTCTACGACCCGGACTGCCCGGTCTACCCCGAAGACGCCCAGGGCATGATGGCGCGCGTCGCGCGGGACATCACCACGCTGCTCGCGGCGCGGGATGAGAATGGCTACGTGTTCCGCGTCGATCTGCGGCTGCGCCCGGACCCTTCCGCCACGCCGCCGGTGCTGGCACTGCCCACGGCGCTGGCCTATTACGAGTTGCAGGGGCGCACCTGGGAGCGGGCGGCGTTTTCCAAGGCGAGGCCGATCGCGGGGGACATCGCGCTAGGCGAGCAGTTCCTGGGGGCCATCCGCCCCTTCATCTGGCGCAAATATCTGGACTTCGCGGCCATCTCGGACATTCACGAGATGAAACGCCAGATCGACGCGCAGAATAACCGCCACGGCCTGCTCGGGCTGGACGTGAAGCGCGGGCGCGGCGGCATACGCGAGATCGAGTTCATCGTGCAGACGCTCGGGCTCGTCTGGGGCGGGCAGGAGCCGGCCTTGCGCATCCCCGCCACGTTGCAGGCGCTCCCCGCCATGGCCAAGGCCGGGCATCTGCCGGAACGCGCGGCGCGTGAGCTGGCGGCGGATTACCGCAAGCTGCGGCAGGTGGAGCACCGGCTGCAGATGGTGGGCGACCGCCAGACCCACGCCTTGCCCAGCACCCAGGCGGCGCTTGAGAAATTTAGCCTGTTCCTCGGCGACGCGGATTTCCTCCACGGCTTCCCCAAGCTGCTGGAGCGGGTGCATGGGCATTTCCGCTTCTTCTTCGACGCTGGCGCCGAAAAACCGCCCGCGCCGCTCGACCCAGGGCCTGATGGTCCACCGCCGCCTGCCTTCGTTGCCCGGCTGCAGGAGCTTGGCTTCACCGATGCCCAGCACATCGCCGAGCGGCTGCGCGAATGGGCCAGCGGACGGCTTCCGGCGCTGCGCGCGGAGCGGGCGCGGGAGTTGCTGGAGGGGCTTATGCCGCATCTGCTCGGCGCGCTCGGAGCGCAGCCGGAGCCGGACAAGGCCTTCGCGCATTTCGACACACTGCTCTCCCGCCAACGCGCCGGGGTGCAATTGCTCTCGCTGTTCACACGCCACCCGGCGCTGCTGCAGCGCGTGGCCGCCGTGCTCGGCGCCGCCCCCGCTTTGGCCGAGCAGCTGGCCGAGGATTCGCAGGCGCTGGAGGCGCTGCTCAGCCCGAGCGCCCGTTTCGCGGCACCCAAGCCGGTGCTGCGCCGCCAGCTCGCCGAGGCGGCTGACCTGGAACAGGCCATCGCCATCACCCGGCAATTCGTGCGGCAGGAGGAGTTTCACCTTTCCGTCGCCACGCTGGAAGGGCGGATCGACGTGAACGAGGCCGGGCGGTTGCGCAGCGCCCTGGCGGAATCGGCACTCTCGCTGCTGCTGCCGCGCGTGCTGGCGGCGCACAAGGCCCGCCATGGCCGGGTAAAGGGCGCAAGATTCGCCGTGGTCGCGCTCGGCAAGGCCGGGGCCGGCGAGATGCTGGCGGGCTCCGACCTCGACCTGATGCTGATCTACGATTACGCACCTGCCGATATCGCCCCGACACCATATTTCGTCCGGCTCAGCCATGCCTTTACCGCCGCACTCACCGTGCAGGGCAAGGAAGGCCCGCTCTACCATGTGGACATGCGTCTGCGCCCCTCTGGCAATCATGGTCCGGTGGCGGTGTCGCTGGAGGCGTTCAAGCGCTACCACTATTTAGGGGAATCCTGGACCTGGGAGCGCCTGGCCCTCACCCGCGCGCGCGTGATGGCGGCAACGCCGGGCTTCGCCCAGGTGGTGCGCGAGGCGATCGACACGGCGCTGACGCGGCCGCAAGCGGCGGAGACGATTCTCCAGGACACCGCCGCGATGCGCGACAGGCTGGCCGCGGAGCTGCCCCTCCGCGGGATGTTCGACGTGAAGGCCCTGCCCGGCGGCATGATGGAGGTGGTGTTCATCGCCCAGGCATTGCAGCTCATCCACGGGCCGCGGCACAGGGAGCTGTTCCGTCCCAACACGGCGGCGGCGCTGCATGCGCTGGGCCAGGCTGGGCTGCTCGCGGAAGGCGACAAAACCGCATTGCTGCGCGCCGACCATTTCTGGCGCAGCATCCAGGGCATCAATCGCATCACCGGCCTCTCCGACCGCGCGACCGACCCGTCCGCCGCCATGCTGGCGCCGCTGCTGCGCGCCACCCGCACGGCGGATTTCGCCGAGTTGCGCCTGGAGATGGAGCGGGTCGCCGCACAGGTGCAGGATTGCTTCAACAGAATCATCAGACAAGGAGACCACGCATGAGCCTGACCGAAGGCGCCGCCGCGCCGGATTTCACCCTGCCCGCGACGGGCGGACGCACCGTTTCGCTCCATGAGCTGAAGGGCAAGCCCTTCGTGCTGTATTTCTACCCGCGCGCCGACACACCCGGCTGCACCAAGGAGGCCTGCGCCTTCCAGGAAGGACTGCCCGAATTCGATAAGCTCGATGTAACGGTTATTGGCGTATCCAAGGACAGCATGAAGGCGCTGGAGAAATTCGCGGAGAAATATTCGTTGCGGTTTCCGCTCGCCTCCGACCCCGAGGTGAAGGTGATCGACGCCTATGGCGCGTGGCAGGAGAAATCCATGTACGGCAAAAAATACATGGGCATCGAGCGTTCCACCGTGCTGGTGGACGCGCACGGCAAGGTGGCGAAGCTCTGGCCGAAAGTGAAAGTGGCTGGCCATGCCGAGGATGTGCTGAAGGCGGTGAAGGCGCTGTAAATTTTAATAACGCGCAGGCAGGTTCGGCAACGCCCTGATTATTTCTGCGTCTTTTGACAGTAGAAGGTGCTGCGCCCGGATTGGGTGATGCACTTGATCCCGGCGCAAGCGGGCGGGCCGGGGCAGCGCTCGCAAAGCTCGCCCTCGCGGCCATAGACCTTCCAGGCATGCTGGAAATAGCCCAGCTCGCCGCTCGGCTGCACATAGTCCCGCAAGGATGAGCCCCCGGCGGCGATGGCCTCGCGCAACGTATCGCGTATGGCTTGCACCAGCCCCTCGATGCGCGGGCGGGAGATTTTGCCCGCCTGCCGGCGCGGGTCGATTCCGGCGCGGAACAGGGCCTCGCTGGCGTAGATATTGCCGATGCCCGCGACGATGCGCTGGTCCAGCAGTGCTGCTTTTATCGAGGTTGCCTTGCCCTTCAGCGCCGCCGCCAGCACGGGGGCGGAGAACTCGTTGCCCAGCGGCTCCGGCCCCATGCCGGCGAGCAGCTTGTGGCTGTCCTCCTCGGGCGTGGGCACAAGGTCCAGCACGCCGAAGCGGCGGGGATCGACGAACCCTACCCTCGCCCCGTCCTCGGTCTCGATGGTCAAATGCTCATGCGCGGCGGGCGGCGCGTCGATCAGCATCCGGCCCGACATGCCGAGATGGATCAGCACGGACTGCCCGTTATCGAGCCGCATCAGCATGAACTTGCCCCGGCGTCGGAAACCCAGGATGCGCGCGCCGGTGAGCACGCGCGGCAACTCCGGCGGCACCGGCCAGCGTATGTCCGCCCTGTGCAGCGTGGCGCGCTTAATCCGCTGACCCGTGAGGCGAGCATCCAGCCCACGCATCACGGTTTCGACCTCGGGGAGTTCCGGCATGATAAAACAAGGCTATACTGGGGCGCATGAGCCAGAACAATTCCAGCGAGACCGCCGATTTCGGATTCAAGACCGTACCCCGGGGGCAGAAAGCCGCCATGGTGCGGGAGGTCTTCGACTCCGTGGCCGGCAAGTACGACATCATGAACGACCTGATGTCACTCGGCATTCACCGCCTGTGGAAGCGCGAGTTTCTCTCAGCACTCGACCCCAGGCCGAATTACACCCTGCTGGATCTGGCCGCCGGGACCGGGGACATCACCTTCGGCTGGCTCAAGCGCGGCGGCGGGAAGGTGGTGATGTCCGACATCAACGCCTCGATGCTCGGTGTTGGGCGGGACCGGGCGACGGCGAACGGGTATCTGGGCGATATCGAGTTCCTGGTGGCCGACGCGGAGAAACTGCCGCTGCCGGATGCGAGCTTCGACCGCATCTCCATGGCTTTTGGCCTGCGCAACTGCACCAACAAGGACAAGGTGATCGCCGAGGCTCGGCGCCTGCTCAAGCCCGGCGGACGCTTCCTGGTGCTGGAATTCTCCCGCCTGCAGATCGCGGGGCTGGAGAAGCTGTACGACAAATGGTCCTTCGAGGCGCTGCCGCGCCTGGGGCAGGTCATCGCCAAGGATGCGGCGAGCTACCAGTACCTGGCCGAGAGCATCCGCATGTTCCCGGACCAGGAGACGCTGAAGCGCATGTTCGAGAACGCCGGGCTGGAGCGGGTGACGTACCGCAACCTCTCTGGCGGTATCGCGGCCATCCATGCGGGCTGGCGCCTGTGAGGAAACTGCTGCTCATCGTCACGGGCGGCATCGCGGCGTACAAGGCGCTGGAGTTGGTGCGCCTCGCCACCAAGGCGGGCTATGGCGTCACCGCCGTGCTCACCAAGGCGGGGGCGCAGTTCGTTACCCCGCTCTCGCTGCAGGCGCTCACCGGCAACAAGGTGTACCAGGAGCTGTTCTCGCTCACCGATGAGAGCGAGATGGGGCATATCGAACTCTCCCGCGCGGCCGACCTCGTGGTGGTGGCCCCGGCCAGTGCCGACATGCTGGCAAAGATGACCGCCGGGCTGGCGGATGACCTCGCCTCCACACTGCTGCTGGCAACCGACAAGCGCGTGCTGGTGGCCCCGGCGATGAATGTGCGGATGTGGGAGCATCCGGCGACCCAGGCGAACATGGCAACGCTGGCCAAGCGCGGCGTGCTGGTGGTGCCGCCCGAGGAAGGGCCGATGGCCTGCGGCGAGTACGGACCGGGGCGGCTGGCGGAACCGCCCGTGATTCTCGCCGCGATTGAGGCCTTCTTTGCCGACGGGCCGCTGAAGGGACGTCACGCCATCGTCACCAGCGGGCCGACGCATGAGCCGATCGACCCGGTGCGCTACATCGCCAATCGCAGCTCGGGCAAGCAGGGCCATGCCATCGCCGCGGCGCTGGCGGCACTGGGCGCGCGGGTGACGCTGGTGAGCGGGCCGGTGGGCATCCCGGACCCGGCGGGCGTGGATGTGGTGCGGGTGGAAACCGCGCGCGAGATGCGCGATGCGGTGATGGCAGCGCTGCCAGCGGACATCGCCATTTGCGCCGCCGCCGTGGGCGACTGGCGCGTGGAGGCCGCGGGGCAGAAGATCAAGAAGGATGGCTCGGGCCAGCCCCCTGCCCTGAACCTCACCGAGAATCCGGACATTCTGGCCGAAATTTCCAAACCTGGCCCGCAACGGCCGAGGCTGGTCATCGGATTCGCGGCGGAAACAGAGAAGCTCGCCGAGCATGCCGCCGCCAAGCGCGCGCGCAAGGGCTGCGACTGGCTGGTGGCTAACGATGTGGGCGGTACCGGCATCATGGGCGGCGATGACAACGAGATCCTGCTGCTCACCGAATCCGGCGCCGAGGCCTGGGACAAAATGGACAAAACCGCGCTGGCGCGAAAACTCGCAGCGCGCATTGGGGAAAATTTTGCATGAACGTGAATGTACGTATCCGCCGCCTGGCCCATGGTGCTGGGCTGGACCTGCCGCATTACGCCACCCGGGCGCTGCGGGCATGGATCTGCTGGCGGCGGTGGAAGCGCCGGTCACCATCGCCCCGGGTGGACGGGCGCTGATCCCCACCGGGTTCTGCATTGCCCTACCGCCGGGCTATGAGCTGCAGGTGCGCCCGCGTTCCGGGCTGGCGCTTAAGCACGGGATCACCTTGCCCAACGCTCCCGGCACCATCGACGAGGATTACCGCGGCGAAATCGGCGTGATCGTGCTGAATACCGGCGCGGAAGAGTTCGTGGTGACACGCGGCATGCGCATCGCCCAGGCGGTGGTGGCGCCGGTGGTACGCGCCGTGTGGGACGAGGTGGACGACCTCGACGAAACCGCGCGCGGGGCTGGGGGATTCGGCAGCACCGGGCATTAGCCCAGCTCGCTGCCCGGCCCGGTCGGCGTCACCAGGAACAGGCCGAGCAGAGCCAGCCCGATGAGCTGCGTCTGCCAGAAGGCCAGATGGATGTGACAGATGATATGCCTCAAGCCTCGGCCTCCAGCCGCGACGTCTGTCACGCAAACGCAATGCTAGCCACGGGTGACAAACCGTCTCACGCTGGTTAAGGGAGCAGGCACAACCTCTCCGAACGCCAGGCGGCAAGATGACGAATTATACACCTACAGCCCTGGCTGGGCGCCGACTGCCAAACCGCTGGGATGGGGTAGCACTGCTGCTCGTCATGGGCCTGCTGGTCGCGCTGGTCGAGGTCGGCCGCAGCACGATCTCCGCCCCCATCACCATGGTCCAGAATACGCCGATCCATCTGGACCCGGCCTATCTGCCGTATTACGCGCTGCGCTCCACGGCGCGCATGTTCGCGGCGCTGTTCTTCTCGCTGCTGTTCACCCTCACCTACGCCACGCTGGCAGCCAAGTCCCGCCGGGCGGGCATGGTGCTCATCCCGATCCTGGACATTCTGCAATCCGTTCCCATCCTGGGCTTCCTCACCTTCACCACCGTGTTCTTCCTCGGGCTGTTCCCGGGCAAGGTGATGGGCGCGGAACTGGCCTCGGTGTTCGTCATCTTCACCAGCCAGGCCTGGAACATGGCCTTCAGCTTCTACCAGTCGCTCACCACCCTGCCGAACGACTTGCAAGAGGCCTCGCGCAGCTTCCGCCTGAGCCCGTGGCAGAAATTCTGGCGGCTCGATGTGCCCTTCGCCATGCCAGGGCTGGTGTGGAACACCATGCTGTCCATGTCCGGCGGCTGGTTCTTCGTGGTGGCGTCCGAGGCGGTGACGGTCGGCAACACCACCTTCACCCTGCCGGGCATCGGCTCCTATGTGGCCACGGCGCTACAACAGGAGAACCTGAAGGCGATCTTTTACGCCATCATCGCCATGCTCGTGGTGATCCTGCTCTACGACCAGCTGCTCTTCCGCCCGCTGGTGGCATGGTCAGGGAAGTTCCGTTTCGAAACCACGGCCGCGGCCAGCGGGCCCGAACCCTGGATGCTTAAAGTGCTGCGCCGTACCGCCCTGTTCCAGGACATCGGCGATGTCATCAGCAATGCGATGCGCGCCGTCACCCGGCTGCGCCTGAGCCTGCCGGCACGCCACCAGGTGGACGAAAGCCGCGAGCCCTCTAAAATCGTGGACGGCATATGGTTCGCCGCCATAGCGGTGGTTGCGGCTTATGCGGCGTATAAGATCGTGCAATTCGTCTCCGGCACACTGCATTGGTCGGATGTCGGCACCGCCGTGCTGATGGGCAGCTTCACCCTGCTGCGCGTGATGGTGCTCATGGTCGTCGCGGCGCTCATCTGGGTGCCGATCGGCGTGTGGATCGGCCTGCGCCCCAAAGCCACTCGTATTGCCCAGCCGATCGCCCAGTTCCTCGCCGCCTTCCCGGCCAACCTGCTGTTCCCGCCCGTGGTACTGGCCATCGTGTATTTCCATGTCGCGCCGGATATCTGGCTGACCCCGCTGATGCTGATCGGCACGCAATGGTACGTGCTGTTCAACGTCATCGCCGGCGCCGCCGCCTTCCCTGGCGACATGAAAGAAGCGGTGGCGAACTTCCATGTGCGCGGCTGGCTCTGGTGGCGCAAGGTGATGATCCCCGGCATCCTGCCCTATTTCATCACCGGCGCGCTCACCGCCTCGGGCGGCGCGTGGAACGCCTCCATCGTCGCCGAGGTGGCGAGTTGGGGCAGCACCAACCTCGCCGCGCATGGCCTGGGCGCCTATATCGCGCAGGCCACCGCCGCGGGTGACACGCCGCGCGTCGTCCTCGGCGTGGTCGTCATGTCCGGCTTCGTCATTCTCGTTAATCGTATTCTCTGGCGGCCGCTCTACGCGTATGCCACCCGCCGCACCACTCTGGGGTAAGCCATGGATCAGAACATCACCCAGCCTCTGGTTACCGTCCGCAACTGCCGCCAAGCCTACCATAAAGAGGCCAGCGCCGACCTCGTGGTGCTTGATGATGTCGATCTCACCCTGCACGAGGGCGAGATCGTCGCTCTGCTCGGCCGTTCCGGCTCCGGCAAATCCACGCTGCTGCGCATCGTCTCCGGGCTGCTGAAGCCCACCTCCGGCGAGGTGAAGTGGCGCGGCAAGGAACTGAAAGGCCCGGCCGAGGGCGTGGCCATGGTGTTCCAGAGCTTCGCGCTGTTCCCCTGGCTCACCGTGCAGGAGAATGTGGAGCTGGGCCTGGAAGCGCTGGGCGTGAAGACGGATGAACGCGAGGAGCGCTCGGAAGAGGCGATCGACCTGATCGGCCTCGGCGGATACGATACCGCCTACCCGAAGGAGCTATCGGGGGGCATGCGCCAGCGCGTCGGCCTGGCCCGCGCGCTCGTCGTGCATCCGGACCTGCTGCTGATGGACGAGCCGTTCTCGGCGCTGGACGTGCTGACCGCCGAGACGCTGCGTACCGACCTCATCGACCTCTGGATGGACAAGAAGCTGCCGGTGAAGTCCATTCTCATCGTCACGCATAACATCGAGGAAGCGGTGCTGCTCAGCGACCGCATCCTGGTGTTCTCCTCCAACCCCGGCCGCGTGGCGCACGAACTGACCGTGCCCTTCCCGCACCCGCGCAACCGGTATGATCCCGCCTTCCGCGAGATGGTGGACAACATCTACGGCATCATGACCCGTCGCGCGCCGAAAGAGGTGCAGGCAGTGCCGGCGGTGCCGACCGGCTTCGCGACCCCGCTCCACCCCGTGGGCACCAACCTCATGGCCGGCCTGTTGGAGACGCTGCACAACCCGCCTTACGATGGCCGGGCCGACCTGCCGGCGCTGGCCGCCGCCCTGCAATACGAGGTTGACGAGTTGCTGCCGCTGGGCGAGACGCTGAGCATGCTCGGCTTTGCCGTGCTGGAGGAGGGCGACCTCATCCTCACCGAAACCGGCAAGCGCTTCGCCGAGGCGGAAACCGAAGACCGCAAGGAGATCTTCGCGGCGCAGATCAAGGCCCATGTGCCGCTGATCAACGCCATCCGCGCCGTCATCGACCAACGCTCCAACCACCGCGCCTCCGCCGTGCGCTTCCGCGACGAGTTGGAGGACCACATGTCCCCCGAATACGCCGAGGAGACGCTGCGCACGGTCATCTCCTGGGGCCGTTACGCGGAAATCTTCGAATATGACGAAGAAGCGCAGCAATTCGGCCTGGAGGAAGAGGACGAGGAAGAAGAGGCGTAGTCCTTACGCGCCCCGGCAGGCGAGCCAGGCCAGCCTGAGGGATACCCCGGCGTAAACCAGCCCCGCCAGATTGGCGGGGCCGACGCCGCCATCGGCAAAGAACGGCGCGGCCAGCGCCGCTCCCCCCAGGAGCAGTTCCGCGACAGTCAGCCTCGGGCCGTACTGTTCCAGCAGAAGCAATGGCACCAGCGATGCCGCAGCTGCGTCATAGACAAGCGCGTGCATCGCAGCGGCCTGCGTGCCGGCAAGCAGCACCGCAACGGCCAGCCGGTACGGGCCCCAACGGAACGCGGCGTAGCAGCCGCCAGCCAACATCGCGCTCGCGGCCAACTGCAGCGATTCGCTGAACAGCGGCCCGGCGCCAAGGCTCAACGGCAAGGCGCTGATATTTGTCATCAGCCCGTACAGCCTGGCGTTTTGCCCGACCAGCCCCTGATAGACCGGCAAGGCATGCGCCCAGACCAGCCATAGCTGCGGCGAGAACGCTACGCATGAGAGCAGCGCCAGAGCCAGCGCCGAAACCATGGCCGCGAGCAGAGAGCGCCACGCTCCCACCCCCGCCAGCGCGAATGGCAGCAGCACGGCCATCTGCGGCTTGAGCGAGAGCAACCCGAACAACAATCCTGCCAGCACAGGGCGTGCGGGCAGCAGGGCGAACCCGCCTGCCAGCAGAGCGGCGGCGAAATACCCGGTCTCGCCGGTAATTGCGTTCATCAGGCTTGCCGGCGCCAGCAGAACCAGCGCCACGCCAAAGCCGCGCCAGCGCCTTGAGCCGCGCAGCAGACTCCAGCAGGCTGTGGCGAACAGCGCCGCGCTCACGCCAAGCCAGACCGCCCAGGCATCATGGTAAGGCAAGATCCCGAACGGCCAGAGCAACAGCAGCATGTCCGGCGGATAGGCGAACGGGTAGAACGTCGTGAAATCCGGGGCCAGCTGGTGCTGGTAGAGGTTCAGCCGGACCGGATCATACAACCCGGCGGCCGGATTTTCATGGATGAACCGTGCGAAGGACCAGAGGCCAAAAAAATCCTGCCGGCCCGGTACGCGCAGCGCCGCCAGGATTTGCAGCAAATCGAGCCCAGCCATCGCCACCAGCACGTAGATTGCGAGGCGGCGCAGCGGGCGATCCATGTTCAGCGCTTTGTCAGCGACCAGTAAACCGGCTGGCGCCCGGCGGCGATGGCCTTGGCCTCGTAGCGCGTGGGCGGCCAGCCAACGGGGCGCGCGGTGGCGCGGGTGACAGTGAACACATTCTGCGCCGCCAGAACCTCGTCCGTCCATTCCTGGTAGGTCGGGTCGTCCGAGGCAATGCGCCATTCCCCGCCTTGCCGCAGCACACGCGCTGCCTCCGCCACCAGCTCCGGGTGGACGAAGCGGCGCTTGGCGTGGCGCGCCTTCGGCCAGGGGTCGGGGAACATCAGGAAGAGCTTGGAGAGATAGCCTTCGGCCATGCCGCGCAGCAGCGGCCGCGCATCGTCGGTGAACAGGCGCAAATTTGGCAGCGGTTCCGGGTTCTCCACGCTATCCGGCGCGATGCGCGAGAGCAGCGAGCAGATGCCGGTCTCGAACACTTCGGCGGCGATATAGCCGACATCCGGGTTCTTCGTGGCGTGCTCATAGGCATGCTCACCCCCGCCAAACCCGACTTCCAGCCAGATCTCGCGCGGGGTGATGGCGAACGGAACTTCCGGCCATGCCATGCGCGGCAGGAACTCCGCCAGCAGCCATTCCTGGCGCGGGCGGAGCTTCTTCCCTTTCACACGGCCGTAAAGCCGGTCCGGGACCGGCTTTACATCCTTCATTTCGCGCGCGGCCGCCCCACCAGCCCCGCGCGCAACATCCTCAACGGCCAAAGGCGGACTTCAGCGCCGGGACGAGGTCGGTCTTCTCCCAGGTGAAGGTGCCGAGATCGGCATCCGGGGTGCGGCCGAAATGGCCGAAGGAGGAGGTCGGCGCGTAGATCGGCCGGTTGAGCTGCAGATGCTCGCGGATGCCGCGCGGCGTCAGGTTCACCAGCTCGCGCAGGGTCTTGGCCACCTTCTCCTCGTCCACGTCCTTGCCGGTGCCATGCAGGTCCACATACAGCGACAGCGGCTGGCTCACGCCGATGGCATAGGAGAGCTGCAGCGTGCAGCGCTCGGCAAGGCCCGCGGCCACCACGTTCTTGGCGAGGTAGCGCGAGACATACGCCGCGGAACGGTCCACCTTCGTGGGGTCCTTGCCGGAGAACGCGCCGCCGCCATGCGGGGCCGCACCGCCGTAGGTGTCCACGATGATCTTACGGCCGGTCAGGCCGCAATCGCCATCCGGCCCGCCGATCACGAAGATGCCGGTCGGGTTCACGTAGAAATCCTTCTCCGCCGGCATCCAGCCCTCGGGCAGCGCCGCGGTGACGATCGGGCGGAGCATCTCACGCACCTGGGCGAGGGAGATGCTCTCCTCGTGCTGGATGGAGACGACCACCGAGGTCGCGCCCACCGGCTTGCCGTTGACATATTTCAGCGTCACCTGGCTCTTGGCGTCCGGCAGCAGCCCCTTCACCTGGGAATTGGCGGCGCGGCGCAGCTCGGAGATGCGGCGCAGGATCAGGTGCGAATAATAGATCGGGGCGGGCATCAGCGCCTCGGTCTCGGTGCAGGCGTAGCCGAACATGATGCCCTGGTCGCCGGCGCCCTCGTCCTTGTCCCCGGCGGCGTCCACGCCCACGGCGATATGCGCGGACTGCGCGTGCAGATGCACGGACACCTCGGCGTTCTTCCAGGAGAAGCCGTCCTGGTCGTAGCCGATATCATGCACCGCCATGCGGGCGAGATGCGCGAGATGTTCCTTGGTGATCGTCTCCGGCCCGCGGACCTCGCCAGCCAGGACGATGCGATTGGTGGTCACCAGAGTTTCGCAGGCGACGCGCGCATACGGGTCGGCGGCCAGATAGGCATCGACAACGGTATCGGAAATCCGGTCGGCAACCTTGTCCGGATGGCCTTCCGAAACCGACTCAGACGTGAAGAGAAATTCGCCGCGATCACGCATTATGCAGTACCCCCAAAATTCCAGGCGGCCCCGGATGACGTATCCGGCCCCCGGGGTCAATACCCTGTGGCCGCATAGGCTTTACAGGCGCAAGAAATCCCGCATCGAATACAGCCCGGCGGGCTGGGCGTGCAGCCAGAGCGCCGCGCGCACCGCGCCGGAGGCGAACACCCGGCGGTCGAAGGCGTGGTGGGTAAGGGTGATCTGTTCGTCACCCGCGGTGAACAGCACGGAATGGCTGCCGACAATCTGCCCGCCGCGCAGCGTGGCAAAGCCGATCTCGCCATCCTTGCGCGGACCGGTATTTCCGTCCCTGCCGGAGACGATGACATCCTCCAGCTTCACCCCCCGCCCCTGCGCCACGGCCCGGCCCAAAGCGAGCGCGGTGCCGGAGGGGGCGTCCACCTTCTGCCGGTGGTGCATTTCCAGGATCTCGGCATCGTATTGGTGCGGCGGCAGCGCGTGGCCCAGCTTTTCGGCCAGCAGCAGCAGCAGGTTCACGCCGGTGCAGAAATTCGGCGAGGCGATGACGGGGATGCTCCTGGCTGCCTCCTCGATGGCCGCCTGCTCAGCCGCGCCATAGCCGGTGGTGCCCAGCACCCACGGCGTCTCGGTGGCGGCCAGGGCGGCTGCGTGCTCGGCCACCGTGCTGGCGTGGGTGAAGTCAATCACCACATCCGATTCCCGGGCCAGCGCCGTGATGTCGGAGAAATGCGGCGCGCCCTCGGGCCCGCCGCCTGAGCGGCTGGTGCCGCCGGAAAGCGAGGCGGCCGCGGCGGCCTCCTCGGCGAGATAGATGCCCATGCGGCCGGAGATGCCGGCGATGCCAATGCGAATAGTCATGGATGCAGATTACGCCTGTTTCAGCTTAGACACAAAAAAGTGCTTTTGTACCGATATCGCAACTTGCCAATCCGGCCTGCCGGTATGCTATCTGTAAAGTTAGATAGTACATTGGCGTTTCTACATATAAAATTTAATACCTTTCAGGGACACGGCCGATCATGGCACACACGCTGAACGGAACAGTTGCGCTTTCGATGCTAAGCCTTTCCCTCGCCCTGGCGGGGTGCGTGGCGCAGCCTGGATCCCTGCCCCAGAGTGCGGTCAACGACAGCGCGCTGAACGTGGCCGATGCGGCGATCGCCGGCAACGACCCTGACATGGCGCTGCACGTGAGCCAATCCGTGCTGGCGCAGGACCCGGACGATTTGCAGGGGCTGTTCCATGAGGGGGCCGCCTATTATGCCCTCGGCCGCTGCGAGGATTCCATCGCCGCCTACACTTTGGCGCTGAAGACCGACCCGAAATCCGCCGAGGCCGAGACCGGAATCGGCCGCTGCCTGCTCAAGCGCAACGCCATAGAAGCCGAGCAGGCCTTCGCCGCCGCCGCGCAAGACGACCCAGGCAATGCCGAGGCGTTCAACGATCTCGGCGTTGCCCGCGACCTGCAAGGCCATCACGCCGCCGCCGCTCAGGCTTACCAGCAAGCGCTGCTGCTCGCCCCTGGCACGGCGGCGACCGAGGTGAATCTCGGTCTCTCCCTCGCCCTCGCCGGAAACTCCGAGGCTGCGTTGGAATATCTCGGCCCGCTCGCGGCCAGCAGCCAGGCGACTCCAAAAATCCGCGCGGATTACGCGGTAGCCCTGTATGGCGCCGGACGGCAGGATGACGCGCGGCAGGTGCTAAGCACAGACCTGCCGCCGGACAAGGTGGACCAGACGCTGGACGCCTTCTCCGCTGTGCTTTCCGCACCGCAGCCCCGGGCAGATGTCAGCCAGCATGCAGCGGAATAATATTAACTCGCGGTAATCACGCAACGCCTCTGACGGCTTGCTGACTTCCAGCTGCGGGGCAACATGGCCGAGGCCCAATTCCCGGCGCCATGCTCGTGGTGATGCTCTTCGCAAGACATGGGCTGCGCTCTCCGGCGGCACGAGGCCGCCGGAGCCGCCGGACTTACATGCCGCCCGGGTAGTTCGGCCCGCCGCCGCCCTCCGGCGCCACCCAGTTGATGTTCTGGGTCGGGTCCTTGATGTCGCAGGTTTTGCAATGCACGCAGTTCTGCGCGTTGATCTGCAGCTGCGGATGGCCTTCCTCGGCGCCGACGATCTCGTACACGCCGGCCGGGCAATAGCGCGTCTCCGGGCTGCGGTAGCGCTCCCAGTTGACCGAGATCGCCTTCGCCGGGTCCAGCAGCTTCAGATGCGCCGGCTGGTTTTCCTCATGGTTGGTGTTGCAGAGGAACACCGAGGACAGCCGGTCGAAGGTGAGCTTGCCGTCCGGCTTGGGGTAGTCGATCGGCTTGCACTCGGCGGCCTTCTTCAGCGTGTCGTTGTCGGCGTGGTTGCTTGAGCGTCCAGGGCGCCTTGCCGCGAGCAGATAGGTGTCCAGCGCCGCGTTCACCAGCCCGCCCCAGAGCCCCCATTTCGCAAAGCCGGGACGGATGTTGCGGACCTGGTGCAGCTCCTCCCACACCCAGCTCTCCTGCAGCTTCGGCGGTATAGGCGGTCACCTCATCCGGCTTGTCGGCGGCGAAGGCCTCGGCGACCGCTTCGGCCGCCAGCATGCCGGACTTCATCGCGGTATGCGTGCCCTTGATCTTCGGCACGTTCAGCGAGCCCGCGGCGTCGCCGATCAGCACGCCGCCCGGGAAGGTCAGCTTGGGCAGCGACTGGAAGCCGCCCTCGTTCAGCGCGCGCGCGCCGTAGGAGATGCGCTCGCCGCCCTCGAAGTGCGGCGCGATGGCCGGATGCGTCTTGTAGCGCTGCATCTCCTCGAACGGCGACAGACACGGGTTGCGGTAGTCCAGCCCGACGACGAAGCCGAACGCGACCAGGTTGTCGCCGAAATGATAGAGGAACGACCCGCCATAGGTGTCGGACTTCAGCGGCCAGCCGATGCTGTGCACGATCAGGCCCTTGCTGGAATTCTCGGGCTTGACCTCCCACAGCTCCTTGATGCCGATGCCATAGGTCTGCGGATCGCAGGCCCTCGCGCAGGTTGAACTCGGTCATCAGCTGCTTGGACAGCGAGCCGCGGCAGCCCTCGGCGAACAGCGTGTAGGTGGCGCGCAGCTCCATGCCGCGCTGGAAGTTCTCGGTCGGCTGGCCATCCTTGCCGATGCCCATGTCGCCGGTGGCGATGCCGACGACGCGGCCGTCCTCCTCCAGCAGCTCGGCGGCGGCGAAGCCGGGATAGATCTCCACGCCCAGCTCTTCCGCCTGCTGGCCGAGCCAGCGCACGACATTGCCGAGCGAGACGATGTAGTTGCCGTGGTTGTGCATCTGCGGCGGCGTCGGCAGGCGAGAATGCGCTTGGTCGCGCGTCAGGAAGAGGAACCGGTCCTCGGTGGCCGGCGTGGCGAGCGGCGACGCCCCGGATCGCCAGTCGGGGATCAGTTCGTTCAGCGCGCGCGGCTCCAGCACCGCGCCGGAGAGGATATGCGCGCCGACCTCGCTGCCCTTTTCCACCACGCAGACGGACAGTTCAGGCTTGAGCTGCTTCAGCCGGATCGCCGCGGCGAGGCCGGACGGGCCGGCGCCGACGACCACCACATCGAATTCCATCGCCTCGCGCGGCAGGGTTTCGTCTGACATTGATTGCTTCCTTCCTTGTACCAGACCCGGTGTAGTTAAGATCTATAGCTCAACCGGGTGTAAGGGGAGCTGAGAATGATTTCAATCCAGGCTGGAATGGGTAAATAAGGTGCATGGAACTGCTTGAAGCGTTACGCCTGCAATGGGAATGGGGCGCGGATGAGGCGCTGCTCGACGCGCCGCAGGACCGCCGCCATGCCTTGCCGCCACCGCCACCCGCCGAAACGGCGCCTGCATCACTGCCCCGCCCCGCCCAGGCCCCACGCCCTGCCCCGGCCATGCCAGCCGGCCCGGCCGAGGCGCGCAAGCTCGCCGAATCCTGTCAGAGCCTGGCGGAGCTGGAAGAGGCGATGCGCAATTTCACCGGCTGCGCCCTGCGCGACACCGCAACCCAGCTGGTGTTCGCCGATGGCGCGGCGGACGCGAAGCTGATCATTGCGGGCGAGGCGCCTGGGGCTGAGGAAGACCGCGCCGGCAAGCCCTTCGTCGGCCCGGCCGGGCTGCTGTTGGACCGCATGCTGGCAAGCATCGGGCTGGACCGCGCCAAGGTGCGCATCATCAACACCGTGCCCTGGCGTCCACCGGGCAACCGCACGCCCACGGAGGCCGAGGTGGCCCTGTGCCTGCCCTTCCTGCACCGGCAGATCGCGCTCATCGCCCCGCGCGGGATGATGGCGCTGGGCGCTGTGGCGGCCAAGGCGCTGCTTCCGGCCGAGGGCGCCATGGGCATACGGCGTCTGCGCGGCACATGGCGGGAGGCGGAGATCGCCGGTCTGAGCGCGCCCCTGCCCTGTCTGGCGACGTATCACCCTGCCTATCTGCTGCGCACGCCACTGGCCAAAGCGGAGGCATGGCGAGACCTGCTGACCTTGAAAGCCTGGCTGGAAAGCCCGCCGACGGCCTGATTTTCACGAAAATTTGATTACCAATCCCCCTTGCAAACCACTGAAAGCAAGGAATTCATCTAAAAACACGAGACTTGTCTCGCCGAAAATGGTTGCGTCATACGGATATGCCGTGTAGGGGCGTTAGCTATGCGAGGAGCCCCCAAACCGCTTCCCCGCCTGAACGGCATCCGTCTGGCTTTTGCCACGGCTTCCGTTTTCGCCCTTAGCCTCGTGGCCCCCACGAAGGCATCGGCGAAGTCCCCTGATATGGGACAAGGCCCGGGAACGTACCAGCCCCCCACAGCGCCGCTTAGCGCCATGAATGGCGATAGCGTGGCTTACGCCGTACCGCGCAATGCCCCGTCGGGTGAGGTGGAAATCACCTTGCCGCAACCGCTCGCCCCAAGCGACGTGGCAATCTACCAACGCGTCCTGCAACTGCAGGAAAACGGCGCCTACGCCGCAGCCGACCGCCTGATTGGCCGGCTGGGCGACACCTCCCTGCTCGGGAGCGTGCTTGCCGCGCGCTATCTGAGCGCGGACTACACCACGAAACCCGCGGAACTCACCGCCTGGTGGGCGCAGTATTCCGGCGAACCGGAAGCGTCCGACATCTACAAGCTCATGCAGCTCAAGCTGCACCGGTCCGAGCTGCCGCCGCGGCCGCAAACGGCGCTGATGCCGGAAACCACCATCACCCCGGGCGCAGCCGCCATGCCGGTCTTCGAGCCGGACAGCAATGCCTGGCACCAACGCTTCATGACCGGGCTGGACGCCTGGGAGCGTGGCGATATCCGCACCGCCGCCAGTATCTTCGCCTCTACGGCGCAGTTCTCCGGCATCTCGGACGACGACCGCGCCGCCAGCCAGTTCTGGGCCGCGCGCGCGGCGCTGCGCCTGCAACAGCCGGAGCAGTACCTGAACTGGCTGCACCAAGCCTCCTGGGCCAGCAGCACCTTCTACGGCATGCTGGCCGGCAAGCTGCTCGGCAAGGGCTTCGGCCCCACGGGTATTTCAGCAACCCTGACGGAAGCTGACGTCATCGCCGTCGACGCCATCCCCGAGGGGCACCGCGCCTTCGCCCTGCTGCAGATCGGCGAGCCCGAACAGGCCGCGACGGCCCTGCGCGCGCTGTGGCCGCAAATGCAGAGCAACCCGGCGCTCGCCCGCTCGGTCATGGCCGTGGCCGCCCGCGCCGGGCTGGTCGATGTCACCGTGGCCATTGCCGGCACCATGCCGAGCCCGGTGGATGAGATCGCCGGCGCAAGGCTGCCGCTGCCTTCGCTGCATCCCTCGGGCGGGTTCACGGTCGATCCGTCGCTGGTCTACGCCCTCACCCGCACGGAATCCGGCTTCGACCCCAACGCCGTTTCCCGCTGCGGCGCGCGCGGGCTGATGCAGCTCATGCCCGCCACCGCGGCCACGATTCGCCGCGCCCAGGGCGTGGATGGCTCGCTGTCCGACCCCTCGGCCAATCTCGCCATGGGGCAGGCCTATCTGCGTTATCTCGCGGCGCAGCCTGGGGTAAACAACAACCTCCTGGCCGTGCTTGCCAGCTATAATGCGGGGCCGAATGCCGCCGCCTCATGGCCTGCTCAGGGTCAGGACACCAGCGACCCGCTGCTGTTCATCGAGAGCATTCCGACTGACGAGACCCGGCGTTACGTCCGCCAAGTGCTGGCCGATAGCTGGCTCTATGCGGAGGAGATCGGGACCAAACCAGAGAGCCTGAACGATCTGGCGGAAGGCAACTTCCCGCAGCTCAACGTCAACGTCCACACCGCGGACGCGAATTGAGCCGGATCGACGAGACCGCGCCGTTCCTGCCTGTGCGCATCGCGGTGGCGACGATCTCCGACACCCGCACACTGGAGAATGATACCTCCGGGGACACGCTGGCCGCGCGGCTTACCACCGCTGGCCACGTGCTCGCCGGGCGGACGATCATCCGGGACGACGTGGACTCCATCGCAGCACAGCTTGCCGCCTGGATCGACGATCCGGGCGTCGATGTGGTGATCACCACCGGCGGCACCGGGGTGACGGGGCGCGATGTAACGCCCGAGGCGTACCGGCGCGTGCTGGACAAGGAGATCGAGGGCTTCGGCGAGCTGTTCCGCTGGCTCTCCTATGCCAAGATCGGCACCTCCACCATGCAGTCCCGCGCGCTGGGCGGGGTTGCCGGCGGAACCTATCTGTTCGCCCTGCCCGGCTCCACCGGCGCGGTGAAGGATGGCTGGGATGACATCCTGCGTTTCCAGCTCGACTCCCGGCACCGCCCCTGCAACCTGGTTGAGCTGATGCCCCGGCTCAAGGAACATTTCCAGACCGTTAACGAATTGTAACTGCCAGAATTTGCTGGCTGGCCAAGCTCGCAACGAAAATGTTCTTATTTTGTTCTTGACTATCGCAATGCGGAATGATTTTATGCATTGCGGAACGGAGCAGGAACATCATGGCGGCATCCCGGTTGCAGGTCAACAGCGAGGTCAGGCGCGGCACGCTCAAGGGCCGCGGCACGGCCGTGAACCCGCCGAACCGGTTCGAGCGCGCCAGGGTGGATGCTTTCGACGATGGCTGGGACCTGCCCGAGGACAGCGCGCGCCAAACCGCAGACCATGCTGATCCGCGACGCCACGCGCAGCATCATCTCCCGCAACGACAGCCCGGATATTGCCTTCGAGCAAAGCGTGAACCCGTACCGGGGCTGCGAGCATGGCTGCATCTACTGTTTCGCCCGCCCCAGCCACGCCTATCTTGGCTTTTCCGCCGGGCTCGATTTCGAGACGAAGATCGTCTTCAAGCCCGAGGCACCGCGCCTGCTGGAGAAGGAACTCTCCCGCGCCAGCTACAAGCCCAGCGTTATTGTGCTGGGCTCGAATACCGACCCGTACCAGCCGGTGGAGCGCACGCTGGCGCTCACCCGCGCCGTCCTGGAGGTGCTGGAGCGGTTCAGACAACCCGGTCAGCATCATCACCAAATCCGCCGGGGTACTGCGCGATGCCGATATTTTGTCACGCATGGCGGCGAGGAATTTGGCCAAGGTGAATATTTCGGTTACCACGCTAGACCCGGCCCTGGCCCGAGCGATGGAGCCGCGCGCGGCCTCCCCGGCCCGGCGCCTGGCGGCAATCACCGAGCTTTCGGCTCTTGGCATTCCCGCTGGCGTCATGGCCTCGCCGATGATCCCTGGCGTGAACGATGCCGAGCTGGAGAGCATTCTGGAAGCCGCCGCCAAGGCCGGGGCACACAGCGCGCATACAACGCTCGTCCGCCTGCCGCATGAGCTGGCGCCGCTCTTCACCGATTGGCTGGAGAAACATCTGCCAGAGCGCGCCAGCCATGTGCTGAGCCTGATCCGCCAGAGCCGGGCCGGACGGCTGAATGACCCGGATTTCCATTCCCGCTTCACCGGCTCCGGCCCGTATGCGGAGATGCTGCACCAGCGTTTCGCCCGGGCAGCGAAGCAGTTCGGGCTGGAGGGCGGAGACACCGCATTGGACTGCTCCCAATTCAACGTGCCGCGCCCCACCCCGGCGGCGGGACAGCTGAATCTTTTCTGAATCAGGAGGAACTGACGATGCCGTTTGATGGACATATCGTAATCGGCTTGGCCTCGATGTTTGGCTGCGTCTGCATGCTGTTCTTTTGCGCGGCCCAACTATTGGGGATGCTGGAATTTCTGCGTCTGGCCCAAGATGCGGCGCAGCCCTGGGAGATGCATGCGCGCGTTCAACCTACGCGGTTTTCCCTTGATGTGCTCTACACCAGCTCACCCGCCACAGTCTTCGCGCCGCAACATGCGGGGCTCGTGCCATCCGGCCCGTGACCCGGTCGATGGGAGCACGCAATGTCCCGCCCGTCTGTACTGGTGCCGGGTTAGGCCGTGAACATACCGAGGGCTGCCAGCGCCATTAGAATTGTTCCCAGCCTGCCGAAGAGTTTCAGCCCCGGCCCGACGCTGATTCCGCCCATGCTGCGCGGGCAGGAGGCCTGACCTCAAGCCGTCATCTCCTGCCCGTACTCAGCTAAGTACCATCGCTATGCATCTTTGTAATTTTGCGTTGAGCGCGATGTAATAAAAAGCGCAAATAACCATGATTTGAATCAATTTCGACCGAAGACCAAATGCCTACCATAAAAGGGCTTAGCATAGAATTACTTAAGGATTGTTTAACCGAGGAGGATTTAGTATGCGTGCTCATGCGTCGAAAATAAGAATGGTGGCAGTTGGGATCGCGGTTCCGCTTTTGCTTTCCGCTTGCGTCTCTCAGGGGGCCTATAATGACTTGAAGACGCAAAATCAGCAGTTGCAGTCGCAAAACCAACAGCTTCAGCAACAGCTGACGGATGCGCAGACAAAGATTGGCCAGTTGCGCGGCGCAATCAAATACACGGTGGAAAGCGACACGCTCTTCGCGTCGGGTAGCTGGAAAATTTCGCCCCAGGGGAAGAGCATCCTCGCTAAGATCGCGTACAAGCTCGCGCCGACGCAGACGCAGACGCTTGTCATTACGGGTTATACGGACAATACGCCGATCGGCACGGGGCTGCAGCAGCAAGGGGTCACCACTAACCAGCAGTTGTCGGAGAAGCGTGCCGAAGCCGTCAAGGATTTCCTTGTCAGCAATGGTGGAAATCCCAACCTCATAACAACGCAAGGTGGTGGCGAAACGAATCCCGTTGCGCCAAATGACACCGCAAGTGGTCGTGCCCTGAATCGCCGTGTCGAGTTTTCGCTGCAGCCTGACTGATCTGTCGGCTACCTCGTATTTGTGCTTCGAGCATGGTTCAGATCCAGCAGCTTGGCGAGAGTTCATTAGCTAAATCGCCGCGGGGCGCGCCCATGCCCCGGCCTCATGGCGCTGTCAAAGGTTGTTGAGATTCATCATGAAGCGGTGATGGCTGCGGCAAGACAGGTCAAGGCTGAGAAGCTTTGGTCTGTCTTGCCGTCCCGAAACTCCGGGCTACTCTGCATTCCTGGAAAAGGTGTAATCCTTCTCGATATGCGCAATCTGTAGACGGTACGCGCTATACCAGCGCTCCCGCCCCAGCCTTTGCGCCACCATGTGTTCATGCTTGTGCCTTCCAGGCTTTAATCGAGGCAAGATCAGGCCAATAGGACAGGGCGATTTCGTGGCGCCCCTCGGTCACGGCACAAAACTCCAGGCAGCCGAAATCACGCAGCGCCATGTCACGCAGCATTGCCGCCATGGCGGCATAGTCGTCATCCGGCGCCTCCGCCTCAGCGCGGAAAATTACGACATACATGCCCCTACCCGCCTGAAGATTATCCAAGATCCAATTAACCGAAAAAAAAACCGCCTAGAGCAATATGCGTTTAGCTTGAACCGGCTAGGTCAAGCTAAATGCATGAAATTGCTCGCCAAAACTTAACGCTAGAGCATTCAGCTAAACGCTGAATGCTCTAGGATGCTAAATGATGCTCTTCACCAGTTCGGCCGGGCGGCAGGCCTTCACCCCCTTGGGCGATACTACCACCGGGCGGTTAAGCAGGATCGGGTGCTTGGCGATGGCGTCCAGAATCGCCTCGTCATCAGCCTGCTTCAGGCCAAGCTCGTCCGCCAGCGCCTCCTTCTCGCGCAGCAGCGGGCGGGCTCCGCCCATCTGCTTCGCCAGCGCGGCCAGCTCCGCCCGCGAAGGAGGATTTTTTAAATATTCAATGATTTGCGGATCAATATTCGCTTCCCGCAGCAATGCCAGCGTGTTCCGGGCCGTACCGCAAGACGGGTTGAAATAAATTTTATAATCAGAGTTTTGCGTCACTTTCTTGAGCACCTTGCGCGGATTCACCTTCACTGTGGCCAATCTCGCGCAATTTCGCGCTCAGCGCCAGCGCGCCGATGCTGGCCAGCGGCAGGCTCAGGAAAATGCTGATCCGCGTGCGCAGATGCTTGAAGGACTGAATGAAGGCGCGCTCTTTCTGGATATCAGTGCCCTCCACCGCCAGCGGGTCGTCGATGCCCCAATGCGCGGTCATCGGCTGGCCGGGCCATGCCGGGCAGGGCTCGGCGGCTGTCTCGTCGCAGACGGTAAAGACGAAATCCATCTCCGGCGCGCCAGGCGCGGAGAACTCATCCCAGCTCTTGGAGCGCAGCCCTTCGGTCAGGAATTCGTAATCGGCCAGCGCCTTCAGTGCCAGCGGATGCACCGCGCCGCTGGGCTGGCTGCCGGCGGAAAAGGCGCGGAAATGCGCCGCGCCGAGCTTGCGCAAGACCGCCTCCGCCATGATTGAGCGAGCACTATTGGCGCGGCACAGAAACAGGACATTATAGACACGCTCGCTCACGCTGGCCTCCTGCGCGGATTCAACCTCGGCGCAGGGATAGAGCAGCGGATTTGACCGGAAAAGCAGAAACGTCCGGGCGGCCAGGATCTTCCCGGAACTGTCACAAATCAGGGCGGAATGCCCTTATTTGTGGATCATCGTGCCGATGCCGCCCTCGGTGAACAGCTCCAGCAGCAGCGCATGCGGCACGCGGCCGTCCAGGATCGTGGCGCCCTTCACGCCCTGCGTCACGGCTTCCATGCAGGTCTCCACCTTCGGGATCATGCCGCCCGAGACCGTGCCATCGGCGATCAGTTCCTTCACCTGCGCCATGGTCAGGTCGGAGAGCAGCTCCTTGTTCTTGTTCAGCACGCCCGGCACGTCGGTCAGCATCAGCAGGCGCTGCGCGTTCAGCGCGCCGGCGATCGCCCCGGCCGCCGTGTCGGCATTGATGTTGTAGGTCTCGCCATCCTCGCCGCTGCCAACCGGCGCGATCACCGGGATCAGCCCGGCGCCGGTCAGGGCATGGATCACGCGCGTGTCGATGAAGGAGGGCTCGCCGACGAAGCCGAGATCGAGCACACGCTCGATGTTGGAATCCGGGTCCTTGATCTTGCGCGTCAGCTTGCGGGCGCGGATCAGCCCGCCATCCTTGCCGGAGATGCCGACGGCAAGCGCCCCGGCGCGGTTGATCAGCCCCGCCACCTGCTTGTTCACGGTGCCGGCGAGCACCATCTCCACCACCTCGACCATCGCCGCGTCGGTGACGCGCAGGCCGTCGACGAAGTTGGATTTGATGCCGAGGCGGTTGAGCATGGCGTTGATCTGCGGCCCGCCGCCATGCACCACCACCGGGTTGATGCCGACCTGCTTGAGCAGCGCGATGTCGCGGCCGAACTCGTTGGCGAGTGCTGCCGCCCATGGCGTGCCCGCCATACTTCACCACGATGGTGGCACCGGCATAGCGGCGCAGATAGGGCAGCGCGCGCGCAACAATATCCGCCTCACGGGCCGCGGTGGTCATGGCATCCCTGGTCATATGTCGCTCCCCTATTACAGAAACTCGGCGATGGAGGCGCGCAACTCCTCTATCCCCTGCCCCGTCTCACTAGACGTGGTGAAGAGGCTGTTCAACGCCGCGGGATGTTTTTTCGTCAGGGCCAGAATCTCGTCCTGCTTACGCTTGAGCGCGCCGGGTTTCACCGCATCCGCCTTGGTCAGCACGATCTGGTAGGCCACGGCGGACTGGTCGAGCAATTCCATCACCGTCTGGTCGGAGACTTTCAACTCCACCCGGGAATCGAGCAGCAGCAACACCCGGCGCAGGTTCGGCCGCCCGCGCAGGTAGTCGAGCATCAGCCCCTGCCAGTCGCGCTTGACCTCCTTCGGCGCCTCGGCATAGCCGTAGCCCGGCATGTCCACCAGCACGACAGGCCCCGCGGCGCAACGGAAGAAGTTGAGCTGGCGCGTGCGCCCGGGCTGGTGCGACACGCGCGCCAGCGCCTTGCGCCCGGTGAGCGCGTTCAGCAGCGACGATTTACCCACATTGGAGCGCCCTGCGAAGGCGATCTCCACCCCTGCCGGTTCGGGCAGGGTTTGCAGCGCTTGCGCGGCGTAGAAGAACTCGCAGCCCGAGGCGAAGAGCTTGCGCCCCGCCTCGATCTGCGCGGGGGTGAATTCCCCCGCCTGGAAGTTCAGCTCTTCGCCGGAATCGCCCGCGGCTGTGCCGCCGTCTGGCGCATGATCAGCCATTGTTGCCCCACGGAAAGAAGGTTGTTCCATGCCCAGTACAGGACCAGCCCGGACGGCGAGCCCGCCAGCATGAAGGTGAAAATGATCGGCATCAGCTGGAACATCCGCGCCTGGGCCGGGTCGGCCGGGGCGGGGTTCAGCCTCTGCTGCAGGAACATGGTCAGGCCCATGATCAGCGGCAGCGCGCCGAGATGCAGCGGCGCGTAGATCGCCGTCGGGTCGAAGGGCAGCAGGCCGAACAGGTTGAACAGGTTCGTCGGGTCAGGCACCGAGAGGTCCTTCACCCAGCCGTAGAACGGCGCCTGGCGCATCTCGATGGTGATGAAGATGACCTTGTACAGCGAGAAGAACACCGGGATCTGCAGCAGCATCGGCAGGCAGCCCGAGGCCGGGTTGATCTTCTCGGCCTTGTACAGCTCCATCGTGGCCTGCTGCAGCTTCGCCGCGTCGTCCTTGTACTGCTCGCGCAGCGCCGCGATCTTCGGCTGGACCAGCCGCATCTTGCCCATGGAGCGGTAGGAGTAGCTGGCCAGCGGGAAGAACACGAGCTTCACGCCCACGGTGAAGACGATGATCGCCAGGCCGAAATTGCCGAGCAGAGAGTTCAGGTAGTCGAGCGCGAAGAAGATCGGCTTGGTCAGGAAGTAGAGATGCCCGAAATCAACCGCCTTGTAGAAATTCGGGATGTGGTACTCGCTCTGATACGCATCCAGGATCTTCACCACCTTGGCGCCGGTGAAGACATGGCTGGTGAAGGCGGCATTGCCACCCGGTGCCGCGGTAAGCGGCGCGGCGGTGATGAACGAGGTCTCGTAGGCGCTGCCGTCGCCGTCATTCACGGTGCCATAGCTCATGGAGCCGGTCATGCTGGCGGACTGGTCCGGCGCCACGGCGGAGAGCCAGTACTTGTCGGTGATGCCGATCCAGCCACCCGGGGCGGTCTCGGTATAGGCCGTGCCGCCCGGCGCCTTGGAACCGTCGGACTTCAGCGCGTTATAGGATACCTGCTTGAGCGTGCCGTTGAACACGCCGAGCGGGCCATCGAACAGCACCCAGCTGCTCTGCTCCTTCGGCTTGTAGTCGCGCACCACGCGGGACCACGGATAGAGCTGCACCGGGGCGGCGCCGTGGTTGACCACGTTCTGCGTGACCGTGAACATGTACTTGTCGTCCACGGCGAGCTGGAGCTGGAAGGTCAGGCCCTGGCCGTTATCCCAGGACAGCGTCACCGGGGTCTGCGGCGTCAGGGTGCCGGCGCTGGCGCTCCACACCGTGCTGTCATCCGGCACCTTCACCCCGGCGGACGCGCTCCAGCCGAACTGCACATAGCTCGGCTTGTCGCCGCCGCGGCGGCCCATGACCTGCACCAGCGGGGAATTCGTGCGCTACGGTCGCGTGGTACTGCGTCAGCACCACGTCGTCGAACACCGCGCCGGTGAGGCCGATGCTGCCCTGCATCAGCGGCGCGTCCACCGCGAGGCGCGGGCCGGGGGCCGGAGCCTGCTGCGCGGTGCCGGGCGCGCCGGCGGACTGTGCCGCCATGGCGGGCGCCTGCACCTGAGCAGGAACCGGCGCCGGATGCGGCAGGAACTTGTTCTGGATGAATGTGAACGCCAGCATGATGACGAGCGACACGGAGACGGCGAGCAGCAGACGCTTCTGATCCATGGGGGCTTTCAGGAGTGTTTCAAAGGTGGAGGAACCGGGTCGTACCCGCCCGGATGCCAGGGATGACAGCGCAGAATCCGCTTCGCCGCGAGCGCGCCGCCCTTGCCCGCGCCATGGACGCGGATGGCCTCGCGCGCATAGGCGCTGCAGGAGGGAAAGAAACGGCAATTCGCGCCGATTACCGGACGCAAGGTAAGCTCATACACCCGGATCGCCCCCGAGAGCATGTGCGCCGCCGGGCTCATGCCAGCGCCTCGTCCAGGGCTTTCGCCAGGTTCCGGCGCAAGGTGGAGAACGGCACGGAGCCGGTCTCGCGCCGCGCGATCAGCACCAGCTCCACGCCCGGCATCTCGCGCCCAGCCAAACCAAGACGCGCCGCCTCCCGCAGCCGGCGCTTGGCACGGTTACGGGTGACGGCGTTGCCGATCTTCTTGGTCGCGGTAAAGCCCACGCGCAGCTCGGGCTCAGCGCTTTCGCGCAGCGCCTGCATGACGAATCCGCTTTTGGCGATTTTCTTGCCCCGCGCCGCGAGACGAAGGAAATCAGCCCGCTTTTTGAAGCGTTTCGGCGGTGTCAGCCGAGCCATGCTGGGCTCCTGGCGCGGCGGCCGGGAATCAGGCGGAAAGCTTGGCGCGGCCCTTGGAGCGGCGGTTGGCGAGCACCTTGCGGCCGCCAACGGTCGCCATGCGGGCGCGGAACCCATGCCGGCGCTTGCGGACGAGTTTGGAAGGTTGATAGGTCCGTTTCACGGTATTCTACTCCGGCGAAAGACAAAAATAGGACGAGCGCCGAACCGTCCCCGGCTAGGCGCGATGGCGCGGTATAGGCGGCCTCGCCCGTCGCCGTCAATGCGGCACTCTGTCTACAGTGTTGCGCATGGTGCCGGAACGCGCAACAAGGGCTGTTTATAGCCATGACATTTACCCCCCTCTTCCCTCCCCGGATCACGCTGGCCCTGCAGGGCGGCGGCGCGCATGGCGCCTTCACCTGGGGCGTGCTCGACCGCCTGCTCGAGGAGGGGCTGGAATTCTCCGCCATCACCGGCGTGTCCTCCGGCGCCATGAACGCCGCCATGACGGTGCAGGGCTATGTGCATAACGGGCCCGCCGGCGCCCGCGCGGCGCTGCGCCAGCTATGGACCCGCATCGGCGAGGCCAATGTTTTCAGCAACTTCGCCACGCCTATGGATTGGCTCTGGGGCTGGGACAAGAGCCTGGAGCTGGGCAACGAGCTGGCCTGGACCGGCCTCACCAACGTGCTGCGCGTGCTCAACCCGGACCAATTGAATCCGCTGGGGCAGAATCCGCTGGCCCCGCTGATAGAGGGCCTGCTCGACGAGGACGCGATCCGTGATCCGTCCGCGCCGCGGCTCTATGTCGGCGCCACGGACGTGGAAACCGGCGAATCGAAGGTGTTCAGCAATGCCGAGATCGGGGTGCGGCACTTGCTGGCCTCTGCCTGCCTCCCGATGATGTTCCCGGCCATCGAGATCAATGGGCGGCATTATTGGGATGGCGGCTATTCCTGCAATCCGCCGCTGGCGCCGGTTCTCGCCCCCCGGCCGGACCGGCTGGTGCTGGTGCGCGCCCAGCCGCGCCAGCGCAAGGGCGTGCCCAATTCCACCGCGGACATCGTGCACCGGCTGCACGAGATCGCCTTCCAGGCGCCGCTGGATGCCGAGCTTTCCATGCTGCCCCGCCATACGCGGCTGCTCGATATTTCCGCCGATGAGGCGCTGGCCAGGCATCCGCTGACCTCGAAGATGAACACCGAGAAGGGCTTTCTCGAGCACCTGTTCACCGCCGGGCGCGATGCCGCGGAGACCGCCCTTCACGCTGCATGAGCCCGGCACACCGCCCCGACCGGCCCAAATTCGAACTGTTCGGCGACACGCTCTCCGGCCGGGTGCTGTGGCTTACCGTGGTCATCATCCTGGTCATGGAGCTGATCGTGATGCTGCCGGGCCTGGGGCGCGAGCGACAGACCTGGCTGTGGGACCGTGTGGCACATGCGCATCTGGCCACCTACCCGCTGGAGCAATCCGGCGCCGCGCTCTCCCCCGCAGCGCAGGATTCGCTGCTCGCTTTTTCCCAAGTCGATGAGATCATACTGAAGGAGCCCGGCCAGCCAGTTCTCACGCTGCGCTCCAGCCACCCCATTCCGCCTGTCGACCGCAGCGTCGTCCTGACGGATGAGACCTTATTGTACAGCACCTGGCGGGCCGTATTACATCTCGCCGGGCTGGGCGGGCATGAAATGCAGATCATCGCCCCCTCGCCGCTGGAACAGAATGCGGTGCTGGAGGTCACGGTGAACGAGGCGCCGCTCGACGCTGACCTGCATGCCTATGCCCAGCACGCCTTTACCGTCACGGTGATCATGGCGCTGGTCACCGGGCTGCTGATCTTCGCGGTGCTGGACCGGCTGCTGGTGCGGCCGATGCGCATCATCACCACCAGCATCATCAACTTCCGCGAGGACCCGGAGCAGGAAAGCGCCAGCGACCTGGCTTGGCTGGGCAATCGGCCGGAGGATGAGATTTCCGGCGCGGCGCGGGAGCTCAAATCGATGCAGGACGAGATGCGGGCCGCGCTATGGCGCAACGCGCGCCTGGCCGCCGTGGGCACCTCCGTGGCCAAGATCAGCCACGACCTGCGCAACATCCTCAGCTCGGCGCTGCTGGTCTCGGACCGTTTGCAGACCATCAACGACCCCACCATCGAGCGAGCCTCGCGCACCCTGGTGAGCGCGGTGGAGCGCGCCGCGCAGCTGGTGACCCGCACGGTGGATTTCGCCCGCGAGGGGCCGCCGCCCGTGGTGCGCTCCGCCGTGCCGCTTTACGAATTGATAGAGGAGGCGGCGCTGGTGGTCCGGCCCGTGGATAGCGGCGTGACCATCCAGAACGAGGTGCCCGAGGCGCTGGTGCTGCCGCTCGACCGCGCGCAGATCTACCGCGTGCTGGTGAACCTGATGCGCAACGCCGCCGAGGCCGGGGCCAAGATCATCCGCGTGACCACCGAAAGCCGCAGCGGCGTGACGCGCATGCGCGTGGCCGACGACGGCCCCGGCCTGCCCCTGCGCGTGCAGGACCGGCTGTTCCAGCCCTTCACCAGCTCCGGCCGCTACGGGGGCACCGGGCTGGGCCTGGCCATCGCCCGCGACCTTATCCGCGCCCATGGCGGCGACCTTGTGCTGGAGGAAACCGGGCCGCGCGGCACCGTGTTCGCCATGGATCTGGCAATCAGCGAGACTCAGATTTGAGCCTTGCCTCAGAAATACAGACAAATCCAATAGGAATTTGATGGTTTGCGTTTGCCGGGAGCGCGGCAAATCCGAAAAACCATTTTACGCGTTCCCGCTATGGCAGGAGAAAATCTTTATTTTTTTACCGCCATTGCAAGGCTGTAAAAAATCATCTTCTAAAGTGCCATGATTCCCCTGGCGCTATCCCCCGATCGCGTGCGGCTTGGCTTGGCCGGTTCCGGCCCGGCCGCGCTGCGCCGTCTGCGCGCGCTGCGCCAGGCGGGGGCGGATGGGTTGCGTTTCTATACCGAGGGGGCTGACGCCGTCCTGGCGCTGGAGGCAGGTGCTGCCTTGCGCCCTGCCCTTCCGGATGAGGCCGAGCTTTCGCAACTGCATGCGCTTTGGATCGCCGGACTGCCGCGCGAGCAATTTGTCCCGCTGGCCGAGGCGGCGCGGCGTCTGCGCGTGCTGGTGAATGTCGAGGACGAACCGGAATACTGCGACTTCCACGCCGTGGCGGAAATCCGCCGGGGCGATCTGCTGCTCACCGTCTCTACTGGCGGCACCGCGCCCGGCCTCGCCGGAGCCATCCGTCGCCGGCTGGAAGCCTGCTTCCCCGCCATCTGGGCGGAGCGGGTGAAAGAGGTGGCCGCGCTGCGCCAGTCCTGGCGGGCCGAACAGGTGCCAATGGCGGAAGCGGCGCGGCGCATCGACCAGCTCGCCGAAGAGCGTTGTTGGCTCTCCTGTCCAAAAGTGAGTTGACCATTGTCCTTCGTTGATGACATTGCGCCGGCGGAACCCGGCCAAGGATTACCCAATATGCTCGACACTATTTCCACCACCAGCGCCGAAACGGTGCTGCGCGACGCGATCACGCACCGCTTTGCCGGCAAGATCGCACTGGTCTCCTCCTTCGGCACGGAATCCGCGATCCTGCTGCACATGGTGGCGCAGATCGACAAGTCGCTGCCCATCATCTTCCTTGATACCGGCAAGCTGTTCCCCGAGACCCTGGCCTATCGCGACGAGCTGGTGGCCCGGCTCGGCCTTACCGATGTCCGCTCCATCAAGCCCAGCGGCGCGCAGCTTGCCGCCTACGACCCGGATGGAAGGCTGTGGGAGAAGGATACCGATCTCTGCTGCGCCATCCGCAAGACCAACCCGCTGGACGAGGCGCTGGTCCGCTTCGAGGCATGGATCACCGGGCGCAAGCGCAGCCAATCCGGCACGCGCGCGCATTTGCAGATGGTGGAAACCGGCGCGGATGGGCGGATCACCGTGAACCCGCTGGCCTTCTGGAACGATGAGGATCTGGAAGCGTATTTCGAGACGCATGACCTGCCGCGCCACCCGCTGCAGGCCGAGGGCTATACCTCGATCGGCTGCGCCGTGTGCACGCACAAGCCGCTGCCGGGCGAGGACAAGCGCTCCGGCCGCTGGGCGGGCACGGCCAAGACGGAATGCGGCATCCACATGCCGCGCGCCATGAGCAAGCCCAACTGGCCGGAAGAACTCAGCTTCGAGGTGTAAGCGCTGCGCGCAGGAAGACCGGTATGGCGGCGGCTTGCAGCAGCACCGAGGCCGCCACCAGCCAGATCAGCCCCGCGCCGTAGAGCAGCCCAAGCGCGATGCTGCCCAGCAGCCAGGCGGTGCCGCGTATCGCGTCGAACAAGCCGTAAGCCGTGGCCCGCCGCGCCGGGGTGATGAGCTCGCCCAGCATGGCCTGGAACAGCGTGTCCTGCGTCGCCATGCCGACACCCCACAGCACCACCCCGGCCACGGCCCAGCCCGCTCCGCCGAAAAACACCAGCGGCACGGCAAGCGTGGCCAGCAATATCCCGGCGGCGACAGCGCGCGGGCCCATACGGTCGAACATCCAGCCGAGCAGCAGCGCCGCCACGCCCTCGGCCGCCATGCCGGCAGCGTAGACGGCCGGAATCCAGGCAAGCGGCACGGTATGCGCCCGGGCGAAATGGAAGCCGATCAGCGCGAAATCAGCGAAGCCCGCCGCCATCAGCGACGCCGCCACCGTCAACTGCCGGAATTTGGAACCAAACCCGACCCAGGCGGCGGGATCAACCGTGGCGACACGCAGCTCCAGCTTGCGCGGGTCCGGGTAGAGCCGCCGCGCAAGCGCGAGCAGCAGCAGCGCCGCCAGCGCCGGCAGCAGCAGTGCCGCGAAGCTGCGGTGGAACCCCGCCCCCGCAGCCAACAGCAAGGCCACCAGCAGCGGGCCAGAGAGGCCGCCCGTCTGGTCCAGCGCCGTGTGCAGGCCGAACCCCCACCCCGCCCCGGTGCGGCTGGCCGCATGGGAGAGCATGGCGCCGCGAATCGGCGCGCGGATGGCACGGCCGAAGCGCTCCATCACCAGCAGCAGCGCCGCGACCGGCCAGTTCCCGGCCAAAGCCAGCAGCGGCACGGAGAGCAGGTTGATGACATAGCCGCTCAGCAGCAGCGGCCAATAGCGCCCGCTGCGGTCCGCCGCCCGGCCGGAGAAGTAGCGCACGCCGTAGCCCAGGAACTCGCCAAACCCTGCGACAGTGCTGACGATGACGGCGGACGCCCCGAGCGAGCCGAGGAACGGCCCGGCGATGCTGCGCCCGCCTTCATAGGTCATGTCCGCGAACAGACTGACGCAGCCGATCAGCACGATGAAGATGATGGCGTTACGCTTAGCGGCTGGATTCGCTGACTTGCTGTAGGCCGTTCATGCCTTCGCCTCCGTTACCGCGTGGTGGCCGCTCAGCGCCTCCCCGGCATTGCGTGGCAGCCGGGCGCAAAGCGGCGCCGCCAGCATAGCAACGGCGCTGACGATGATGAAGGCCGTTGCGTAGTCCGATTTCATCGCCGTCTCATGGCCCTGCAGCCGGGCGGAAACCTCCAGCGTGAAAGCGCCGGCGACGATGCCGAGGGTCAGCGTGAGCTGCTGGGCCGTGGCGTAAAGCGTCGTCGCGGCGGACATGCGCGGGCGCGGCACATCGCCATAAGCAATGGTATTAAAGGCGGTGAACTGCAGCGAGCGGAAGAAGCCGCCGGTGAACAGGATGGCGTCCAGCAGCAGCGATGGCCAGTCGCGCTGGAAGCTCGCGCAGACGCCCATCATCGCCGCGGCGAGCACGCCGTTCCAGATCAGCACGGTGCGGAAGCCGAAGCGCTCCAGCAGCGGCTGCGCGGCGGGCTTCATCAGCAGCGCCCCCGCGGCGGAGGCAAAGGTGACAAAACCGCTCTGCAGCGGGGAGTAGCCAAAGGCGAGTTGCAGCATGAGCGGCAGCAGGAACGGCAGCGCGCCGACGGCGACGCGGAACAGGCTGCCCGCGAGAATGGAGTTGGCGAAGGTGGGAATGGCGAGCAGGGAGAAATCCAGCACCGGATGCTCGGTGCGCCGCGCATGCAGTGCATAGGCCAGGCATGCCCCCGCCCCGGCGGCGAAGGCGGCGATGGTCCAGGCAACGGGGAGCAGGTTCCGCCCCATTGTCTCGAACCCCAGCATCAGGAAGGCCATGGCGAGGCCGGAGAGCACCAGCCCCAGCAGGTCCAGCCGCCCGCCGCGATCGGCCTCGCGCACATCCGGGATGAACATGCTAACCGCGACCACGCCGATAATGCCGATGGGCACGTTGATGTCGAACACCCAGCGCCAGGAGAAATAGGAGACGATGAAGCCCCCAAGCGGCGGCCCCAGAATCGGCCCGACGAGCGCCGGCATGGTCAGCCAGGACATGGCCGCCACCATCTGCCTGCGCGAGATGGAGCGCAGCAGCAGCAACCGCCCCACCGGCAGCATCATCGCCCCGCCCAGCCCCTGAACGATTCGCGCCGCCACCAGCCAGCCAAGCCCCGAGGCCACGCCGCACAGCACCGAGCCCACAGTGAAGATGATGATGGCGCCGCGGAACACCTGCCGGGCGCCGAAATGGTCCGCGACCCAGCCCGAGGCCGGGATGAAGACGGAGAGGCTTATAAGGTAAGACGTGAGCGCCACGCTCATATGCAGCGGCACGGCATGGAAGCTGCGCGCCATGGCCGGCAGCGCGGTGGAGATGACCGTGGAGTCGAGGTTCTGCATGAACAGGGCGGTGGCGATGATCACCGCCATCAGCCGCATGCGCCCGGGGGAGACGTCCGGCTCGGCCTCTGTTTCCACCATCAATCCCGGCCGAGCCCCGCCTGCTCGAGCAGATGCAGATAGCGCCGCCAGCGGATCTGCTGCTCGCGCCCCAGCTCGCGCAGATACGCCCAGGAATAGATTCCGGATTCGTAGCCGTCGGAGAATTTCAGCCGCAGGGCGCAGGTGCCGGTGGGCTCGGCGGCGAGGATACGCACCAGCCGCTTGCCAGCGACCAGCTCCGCCCGGCCTGGCCCGGCCGGGGGCTGCACGCGCAGAAATTCCGCCGCGAAGCTGAGCGTGCTGCCGTCTTCATAGCTCGAGGTCGAGGCGCTTATCCGCCTGGCGGATCCTGATCTGCGCCGGTTCGGTCACGGCTCCAGCTGGCGCGCTTCCTCCGCCAGCATGATGGGAATGCCGTTGCGGATCGGGTAGGCCAGACCGGCCTTGGGGCTGATCAGCTCGTTATGTTCGCGGTCATAGGTCAGCGGGCCGCGGGTGAGCGGGCAGACCAGGATCTCCAGCAGCCGCGGGTCCAGCGGGGGGTTGGCTTTCTCGGTATGCATCTTCAACTCGCTTTCGGTTCCCAATCTCCATCGAGCCCGCCATCGCGGGCGCCGATCTCCAGCAGGGCCAGCAGGGCGCGGGCGCGCTCAGCCTGGTCCTTCGCTTCAAGCAGAGCCTGTTTTTCCTCGTTGGTGAAGGGGCAGGCCATGCTGAGCGAGGTGACCAGCAGTGCATCCGGCATGGCTTCCAGCCCGTCCCAGTTCACGTCCAATCCCGCGCTGACGAAATAGCGGCGCAGCGCATTGTCCAGCTCCTGGCGGGGGAATGGCAGGCCGCCTTCCTCCGGCGCGCGCAGATCGCCCGCGAATCCGGCCAAGCCAGCGCGCACGCGCCGGTAGCCCCGGCGCATCTCGATCTCCTCGACCACGGTGAAGCGGATCACGCCGGTCATGGTGATGAGGTAGCGCCCATCAGCGGTCTCGTCGAAGGAGGTGAGCCGGCCGAGGCAGCCGATTCGGTGCAGTCCGGGGCCGTTCTCTCCGCGGCCGAGGCGCTTATCAGGCTGCACCATGCCGAAATACCGCCCCTCCCCCAGCGCATCCTCCACCATGGCGAGATAGCGCGGCTCGAAGATGTTGAGCGGCAGGCGCCCGCCCGGCAGCAGCATCGCCCCGCCGAGCGGAAAGACCGGAAATTCCTCCGGCAGCTGGTCGAGCTGCGGCCTGAACGCGGCCATTTTCGTCAGCGGAACAGCAGCGCCGAGAGCTTGCGGCGCGCCGCCATGGTCGCGGGGTCGTCCATGCCCCAGGCCTCGAAGAATTTCAGCAATTGCAGCCGCGCCGCATCGTCGTTCCAGGCGCGGTCGCGGCGGACGATTTCCAGCAGCGCCGCGGCCGCCTCGGCTCGGGCGCCGGAAGCGTTCAGCGCCGTGGCCAGCTCGTAGCGGGCCTCGTGATCGTCCGGATCAGCGGCCAGCCGCGCCGCCAGCCCCGCCATGGCCCCCTGCGCCTTGCGGCCTTCCTGGGCCAGAGCCAGGGCCGAGCGGGCGCCGGCGATCTCGGCATGTTCGGCGATCTTGGCCGGCACCTGGGCAAGCATTTCGGCGGCCTGGTGCTCATCGCCCAGCGCCAGCAGCGCGCGCGCCAGCCCGCCCCAGGCCTCCGGCTTTTCCTCGTCCTCCTGCAACGCGGCGGCGAAATACTGCCCCGCCTGCTCCGCGGCGCCCTGCTCCAGCAGCGCCTTGCCCTGGGCGATGAGGTCCACCGCCGGGGCGGCGCTGCCCGCCAGCTTCAGCAGCGACTCGACGAACCGCTTCAGCTCGCTCTCCGGCAGCGCGCCGGAGAAGGTGTCGGCGATCTGCCCCTGCCAGAAGGCGACGACGGTGGGCACGGACTGCATCGGCAGCCCCATGCGGGCGAGCTGCGTAACCAGCTCCCGATTCTTGTCCACGTCGATCTTCACGAGCTTCACCCGCCCGTTCTGCGCCTTCGTCACCTTCTCCAGCAGCGGGGTCAGGGTTTTGCACGGGCCGCACCAAGTCGCCCAGAAATCCACCAGGACCGGCATCTCGCGGGAGGCCTCGATGACGTCGGCCATGAAATTGGCCTGGTCGCCGTCGATGATCATGGCCTGGGCGGCGGGGCGCGCATCCTGCGCAGTGTTGAGAAGGCTGCTCATTCTTGTTCCGTCCATATGCGTTTGCGTCTCTATATAGGGGATCGGGGCCAACTCTCACACCCCAAAGCATTTTAGTTGAGGGGCGGCGCTTGCAATCCGTCTCAGTGATGGCTAAAGAGCCTCCACCGCGCCGTGAGCGGGCGTAGCTCAGGGGTAGAGCACAACCTTGCCAAGGTTGGGGTCGAGGGTTCGAATCCCTTCGCCCGCTCCAATTTTTTTCAAGTTCCGCGCCTGCCGCCATACAATATTGGCCGGGCGCAGCGCGTTTTATTGCGCCATGAGCGGGCGTAGCTCAGGGGTAGAGCACAACCTTGCCAAGGTTGGGGTCGAGGGTTCGAATCCCTTCGCCCGCTCCAATTTTCCTCCAGGTTCCACGGGTTTGGCATCGCCCGTTTTCGCGCTACCTTCCGGCCGTTCTCAAACTCCCCCTGCAGGTGCGCGCATGACGAAAGCCGAAATTATGGATGATCCGCTGGCAGCGCCACGCGCTTTGGCCATCGAAGGCGGGCACAACCTGCGCGACATGGGCGGCTACCGCACGCGCTCTGGCCGGCGCCTGAAATGGGGCGTGCTGTACCGTTCCGGCGCCATCAGCAATCTCCCCAGCACCAGCCGCGAGGCTTTGCGCCGTCTCGGCATCATGGCGATCTGCGATTTCCGCACGCCGCATGAGCGCGAGCGCGTGCCGATGGATTGGCATGCGGGGCAGAATGTCGGCTACCACGCCTCGGAACTCGGCATCAGCATCGGCAGCCTGCAAAGCTTCATCGCCCAGGGCGGGCACCAGCCCGGCGCGATGCGCGATGCGATGCACGCCATCTACCGCAAGCTGCCTTTTGAACAGGCTGGGAGCTACCGCCAGCTTTTCCACCTGCTGAGCACCGGGCGTGTGCCGCTGCTGTTCAACTGCGCCGCCGGCAAGGACCGCACAGGCCTGGCCGCGGCGTTGATTCTCTACGCGCTTGACGTGCCGCGCGAGACCATCGAGCATGACTACACGCTGACCAACCAGGTGATTGGAGAACTGGAGACGACAATGCGCCGCGACTCCGGCTATGCCGGACTCGCCACCCTGCCGCGCGAGGAATACCTACCGCTGCTGGAAGCGCATCCGGAGTATCTCGGCATCGCCTTCGGCGCGATCGAGCAAAAACATGGCAGCATTGGCCAGTATCTGCACGACGAGCTTGGCGTGGGCGCGGCGGAGCTGAAGAAGATCCGCGCTCTGCTGCTGGAGGATTAACCGCCTGCCCTTGCCGATTATGGCGATCATTGAATTGTAATTTGGCGAATGGTATGCCAGCATACTACGTTTAGCTCTAAATTATAGCGTGACAATGAACGAACGAAACATAACAAACCCTGAGCCGAGCGAGTTCAGCCTGGGTTTCCTGGTCCACGATGTCTCCCGCCTGCGGCGCACCGTGATCGACCACGCCCTGAAGCCGCTTGGAATCACCCGCTCGCAATGCTGGGTGCTGGCGAGTTTGAGCTGGCGCAACGGTGAGCCGGCCATGCAGACGGAATTCGCCAAGGCGCTTGATATCGGCAAGGTGGCGCTCGGCGGGCTGCTCGACCGGCTGGAAGCGCATGGCTACATCCTCCGCCGCGCCGCCCCGGGCGACAGGCGCGCCAAGCTGGTGGAAATCACCCAAGCTGGCACCGCCCTGCTCAACGACATTCAGGGGCTCACCACGCGGATGAACGAGGAGATGCTCCAGGGCCTCTCGGCTGAAGAGATCCTGGCCGCAGAGGACATCCTGCGCCGCATGAAGCAGCGGCTGATTGAAATGAGCAACGAGGCGAAGGGGATTGCGGATGACGGGCCGGATGACGGGGAACCGCCTCCGCTCGCCGCCTGATTGCCGCGAATTTTACAATCCGGCGGGACCAGCCTTATAAGCCGCTGATGGCAAAGGATCTCCCCTACGAAAAAACCCTCCGCAAGCTGCAGATCGAGCTGGTGAAACTGCAGCGGCATGTCATCTCCAAGGGCAAGAAGGTGCTCATCATCCTGGAAGGGCGCGACACCGCCGGCAAGGATGGCACGATCAAACGCATCACCGAGCATCTCTCCCCGCGTGATATCCGCATCGTCGCCCTGTCCAAGCCCTCGGATGTCGAGGCCACGCAATGGTATTTCCAGCGCTATGTCGAGCATCTGCCCGCTGCCGGGGAGATCGTGCTGTTCAACCGCTCCTGGTACAACCGCGCGGGCGTGGAGCCGGTGATGGGCTTCTGCACCCCGGAAGAGACCGACGAATTCCTGCGCAACGTGCCGGTGTTCGAAGCGATGCTGGCGCACTCTGGCATCGCCGTGCTCAAGTATTATCTCGATATCGACCGGAAAGAGCAGAAGAAGCGGCTCGAAGAACGGCGCATCGACCCGCTAAAGCAGTGGAAGATCAGCCCGATCGACGAGAAGGCGCTGAAGCATTTCGACGATTACACCGCGGCGCGGGACAGGATGCTGCGCGACACCGACTCCGCCGCCGCGCCCTGGACGGTGGTGCGCGCGAATGACAAAAAAGCCGCGCGGCTGTCGATCATCGCCGACCTCATCACGCGCATCGAGTACGAGGAGGCCACCCGGCACGAGATCGACCAGCAGGTCATCTGCCGCTTCAACGAAGCCTGCCTGACCAACGGGATGCTGGCGCGGTGAGCAAGATCCTCGATGCGATCAGCTTCAACGCCGACGGCCTGATCGCCGCCATCGCCCAGCAGCACGATACGGGGGAGGTGCTGATGATGGCCTGGATGAATGCCGAGTCGATCGAGGAAACGCTCGCCACCGGGCAGGTGTGCTACTACTCACGCTCGCGCCAGAAGCTCTGGCGCAAGGGAGAAACCTCGGGCCAGCAGCAGAAGCTCGTGGAGATGCGGCTGGACTGCGATGGCGACACGCTGCTCCTGCTCGTGGACCAGAAAGGCGTGGCCTGCCACACCGGGAGGCGCAACTGCTTCTTCCTGGCGGCGCGGGGCGGCGAATGGGTCGAGATCGCCAAGCCCGAGGTAAGCCCGGAGGCGCTATACGGGCGCTAAAGCGTTACACTTTGTCACCACACTTGAAGGAGCGGCGGATTTTGGGGAAAAGGAACCTAGCTAGAATATAAAATCATTGGGGGTTGTTCATGCCGTTCGCATTGCCGGAATTCCGCGCCCAACGCCTCGTCCTCGCCGCAGCTGCCCTGGCCCTCGCCTTGGGCGGGGCCGTGGCCACCCGCATCGCCATGGCGGATGACAGCGCCAACTACCCCGCCGCCTCCCTCACCGCGCCCACCGACCCGGCGGCGCTGATCGCCCGCGGCAAATATCTGGTCACGGCGGCGGATTGCGCGCCCTGCCATACCGGCCCGGGCCATGCGCCCTTCTCCGGCGGGCTGGTGATGGCCACACCCTTTGGCGGCCTCGCCACCTCCAACATCACGCCGGACAAGGAAACCGGTATCGGCAACTGGTCGGACAAGGACTTCTACAACGCCCTGCATTATGGCACGGCTCCCGGGCGCTCCTATCTGGTGTTCCCCAAATTCCTGTACCCGGCCATGCCGTACACCTCCTACACCAAGCTCTCCTATGCGGATGTGATGGCCATCAAGGCCTATCTCTTCTCGCTGCCGCCGGTGAATGTGCCCCCCACCCCCAGCTCCATGGCCTTCCCCTTCAACCAGCGCCCGGTGCTGCTCGGCTGGCGGATCCTGTTCTTCCGCGCCGGCCCGATGCACATGGACCCGAGCTGGGACGAGCACATGAAGAACGGCGCCTACCTCACCGAGGCGCTGGGCCATTGCGGCGAATGCCACACGCCGCGCAACATGCTCAGTGCCATGGAGACCGGCGAGGCCTATGCCGGCGCTCCGATCGACGACCTCTACGCCCCGAACATCTCCTCGGACAAAACCCAGGGCGTGGGCGGCTGGACCCAGGCCGACCTCGTCGCCTACCTGCATGATGACGGCAACATGGTGAAGGGCTCGCCCTATGGCTCCATGGGCGACATGACCGACAATTCCACCAGCCAGCTACCGATCTCCGACATCATCGACATCGCCACCTACCTGCAAACCGCGACCAAGCAGCAGCAAACCACCCCGCCCGCCGCGGTGGCCGATGCCGCGGACTCCGCGAGCCGGGGTGCTGCCGTGTATGCCGCCAACTGCGCCGGCTGCCATGGCAAGACCGGCGGCGGCATGCCGCCGAAATTCGTGCCAAATCTCGCGGGCAACGACTTTATCAACGCCACCGAGCCGTTCAACGTGATCGGCCCGGTGCTAAGCGGGCTCGACCCGTGGGGCAAAGGCCCGGCCATGCCGAGCTTTGCCGCGCGTCTGTCGGACCAGCAGATCGCGGATGTCGCCAACTATGTCCGCACCGCCTGGGGCAACCAGGGCGTGCCCAACGCCATCCCGGCCCAGGTGATGCGCCTGCGCGGCATTGCCGTTGTGCCGGCCATGGCCGATGCCCAGTCCGACGCGCTGGGCTGCCCGCATGTCTCCCCCGCTGGCGGGCCGAACACCGTTGCCGATCCGGGCAACGGGCTGCTGGACATCTACCAGGGCGCGACCACGGCCACCCTGGCGAACCGCACCCGCACGCTTATCGCCGCCGTCCGCGCCAACAACGCCACCATCAGCGATGCCGACCTGACCAACACGCTGGTCGCGGCCTATTGCCCGGTGGTGGCGCACATGGCTGGGCTGAGCCTCTCGGACAAGCAGGCCGCGCTGAAGGACTTCATCGCCGGGTCGGCGCCGCTTGTCGCAACTCATTAAGGTAGAAACCGTCACGGGGGCGGCGATTTTGCCGCTCCTGCCGGAACTGGCGCGGCTGCGCATCACCGTGTTCCGGGAATTCCCGTATCTGTACGAAGGCGATCTCGCTTACGAACAGAGTTATTTGCGCGTCTATGCCGAGGCCCCGGCTGCCGCCATCATCATCGCGCGCGATGATGGCAAGATCGTCGGGGCCTCCACCTGCCTCCCGCTGACGGCGGAAACGCCCAACGTGCAAAAGCCGTTCCGCGATGCGGGCATGGCCATCCCGCGCATCTTCTATTTCGGCGAGAGCGTGCTGGAGTCCGCCTATCGCGGCCGGGGCATCGGGGTGAAATTCTTCGAGGCCCGCGAGGCCCAGGCCCGCGCCCATGGCTATGGCATCACCGCCTTCTGCGCCGTGCAGCGCCCGGCGGACCATCCTGCCCGCCCGAAGGGCTACCAGAAGCTGGATGATTTCTGGCGCAAGCGCGGCTACACGCCACACCCGGAACTGGTCTGCACCATGTCCTGGCGTGAGGTTGGCGCTGACCGTGAGACCGAAAAACTGCTGATGTTCTGGAGCAGAAATCTGTGAAACTCGCCCTTGCCGCCTTCGGGGTCACCCCGCCGCCCAGCCCTACCGCCTTCATCACCCGTATCGAGCGCCTGGCCGCCGAAGCCTCGCTCGCCGGGGCGGATCTGCTCGTCCTGCCCGAGTATTTCTCCATGGTGCTGGCCGGGGTCGAGATCAAAACCCCCGACATCGCCGCCGAGCTGGAATATGTCGTCAGCGCCGCCAGCCAGCTCCTGGAGCAGATCGTGGTCCTGGCGCAGCGGCACAGGCTGCATATCCTGGCAGGCACCATCCCCATGCGCGATGCCGATGGGAAGGTGCGCAACCGCGCCCCGTTCATCGCGCCCTCCGGTGCCGTGAAGTTCCAGGACAAGCAGTCGATGACACGGTTCGAGGCCGAGCTCTGGAACGTCTCCGGCGGCGAGGGCCCGAAAGTATTCGACACGGCCCTGGGCCGCATCGGCGTGTCCATCTGCTACGATTCCGAGTTTCCGCTGCATGTCCGCGCCCAGGTGGCGGCGGGGGCGAAGCTCATCCTCATCCCTTCCTGCACCGCCTCCATGGCCGGGTTCAACCGCGTGCGCCTCTCGGCCCGCGCCCGCGCTTTGGAAAACCAGTGCTACACCGCCGTGGTGCCGCTAGTGGGCAATGCCGCCTGGTCCGGCTCCATCGATGAGAATTACGGCCACCCAGCCCTGTTCACGCCCTGCGACATCGGCTTCCCTGACGATGGCGTCGCCGCCGCGGGGCCTATGAACGAGCCGGGCCTGACCTTCGCGCCGGTGTATTTCACCGCCATCGACTCTGTGCGCGTGGCCGGAAATGTGCTGAACCACCGCGACTGGCAGGATGTGCCCCCCTGCCCGGTCGTGGAGCTCATGTGACGAAAATTTTTGTCATCGCCGGTGAGGCAAGCGGAGATGTCCTGGGCTTGCGCCTGATGACGGCGCTGCGCGCGCTGCGGTCGGATATCCAGTTCAGCGGCATTGGCGGGGCGCGCATGGCGGAGGCGGGGCTCACCTCGCTGTTCCCCATGCAGGAGCTGGCGCTGATGGGGCTGGCGGAAATCTTGCCGAAAATCCTGCGCCTGAAACGCCGCTTGCGGGAGACTGTCGAGGCCATCCGTGCGGAGAAGCCCGATATCGTGCTGACCATCGACAGCCCCGGCTTCACCCTGCGGGTGCTCAAGGCCATCGGAAATAGCGGGCCGAAGCGTGTGCATTACGTGGCCCCTCAAGTCTGGGCCTGGCGGCAGGAACGGGTGAAGCATTTTCCGGGGCTATGGGACGAGTTGCTCTGCCTGCTTCCCTTCGAGCCGGAATTCTTCGCCCCGCACGGGCTGCACCCGGTATTCACCGGGCACCCGGTGCTGGAATCCGGCGCTGACAAGGGCGATGCCGCGCGCTTCGCCATCCGCCACAGCCTGCCGCCTGATGCCGTGCCCATCGTGCTCATGCCCGGCTCGCGCGTTACCGAGACCAAGCGCCTGCTGCCGGTGTTCCGCGAGGCGCTGGCGCTGCTGGCACCGCAAGTGCCGGGGTTGCGGCCCGTCGTCGCCGCCGCCGCCGGGGTTGCCGGGCATGTCGCCGCGCATACCGAGGATTGGCCGGTGAAGCCGATCATCGTGCGCGATGTGGCCGAGCGCTACGATGCCTTCGCCGCCGCCAAGGCCGCGCTGACCAAGTCCGGCACCTCGACGCTGGAACTCGCCATGGCCGGCGTGCCGATGGCCGTCACCTACCGGGTGAACCCAATCTCCGCCTTCCTCGGCCGCCGCCTGATCAAGGTGCCTTACGTGGCGATGATCAACCTGCTGGCCAAACGCGCCTTGGTGCCGGAGCTGCTGCAAGAGGATTGCCGGCCGCACAAGCTCGCCGCCACGCTCCTGCATTTGCTCCGCGACGAACAGGCCGCCGCCGCCCAGCGCGCGGGCTATGCCGCCGCGCTTGCCACGCTGCGCGCACCGGAGGGCTCGCCCTCCGCCGCCGCGGCCAAGGCGATCCTGGCGGTGCTCGCCTAATTCAGGACGTCAGCGTCTTCAGATAGGCGATGATATCTTCGACCTGATCGGTGGTAAGCCGACCGGACCAGGCCGACATCGGCGCGGAGAGCGGCTTGCCGTTCTGGTCCTCGGCCTGCATGATGGCGCGCATCAGCAGCGTGTCGTCGTTATGGAAGGTATTTTCCAGTTTCGGCGCACGCAAATCCGCCGAAACCACCGTGCCGAACTTCACATGGCCGGCGCCAGTGGCGAGGTGGCAGGCGCTGCAATTGTCATCGAACAGGGTTTTGCCGTTGGCGATCTGATCGGCACTTGGGCCTTGAGCCAGAACCGGGGCTGCGAGGCCAAGCGTCAGGATGATAGCGTATGAGAGCTGCCGGATCACGAGAACCTCCAGTGTAGGAGAATGGGCAAAGCTGACATAGGACGCTAGTGCCGGCGAACAAGCCTCATCGAAATGATATTTCGGCGTACGGACCCGGCGCATCCTCTCAAACGCGGCGCGGATGCGGCAGGGGCCAGCGGTACCAGCCCCTGCCGCGCGGGTTATTTCTGCGCCACCAGCGCCGCTTCCATGGCGGCCACGGCGGAGAGGTTGATGAGCCCGCGCGCGGTGACACTCGGCACCGCGATGTGCATGGGCTTAGACAGGCCGAGCAGCATGGGGCCCACGGTCACGCCCTCGGCCGTCGCCTTGACCAGGTTGAAGGCGATATTCGCCGCGTCGAGATTTGGGAAGATCAGCAGATTCGCCACGCCATGCAGCGTCGAATCCGGCAGCGCATGGTGACGGATCTGTTCCACCAGCGCGGAATCGCCATGCATTTCGCCATCCACCTCCAGACCGGGGTCCTGCGCATGAATCAGCCCCAGCGCCTGACGCATCTTCTTCGCCGAGGGCGAGTTGGAGGCGCCGAAATTGGAGTGCGAGAGCAGCGCCGCTTTCGGCGTGATGCCGAAATGCCGCACCGTCTCCGCCGCCATCAGCGTCATTTCCGCGATCTCTTCCGCACTTGGATCCACATTCACATGGGTGTCGCAGAAGAACAGCACGCCAGCCTGCAGGATCAGCGCGGTCATCGCATAAATCCGCCCGGATTCTGAGCGGATTGGCAGCGCATACTGGAATTGCCGCCACCAGTCGCCCACCCCGCCGCAAATCGCGGCGTCGGCCTCGCCCGTCGCGAGCATCATGGCCGCCGCCACCGTTGGGCGCTTGCGCACGTGGCGGATAGCGGTATCCGGTGGCGTGCCACGCCGGCCGACTCGGGCGGAATAACCCTTGAGCAGAGTTTGGAACAGCTCCGGTTCCTGCTCGAGGTCGAGAATCCGCACATCCTTCCCCGGTTTCAGGCGCAGGCCCAGCGTCTTGATCTTGGCCGTAATCGTCTCGGTGTTCCCGAGCAGAATCGGCTGCGCAATGCGGTCATCCACCACGCTCTGCACCGCGCGCAGCGTGCGCTCGTCATCACCCTCGGCATAGACGATGCGCGGGTAGGCCTTGCGCGCCGCTTCGACGACCGGGCGCAGCAGCTGGCCGGAGCGGAACACAAAGCGCTCCAGCTCATGCTTATAGGCCTCGAAATCCTCGATAGGCCGGCGAGCGACGCCCGCATCCATCGCCGCCTGCGCCACGGCGGGGGCGATATGCACGATCAGCCGCGGGTCGAACGGCTTGGGGATGATATACTCGGCGCCGAAGGTCGGGGCATGCCCGCCATAGGCGGCGGCCACGGCCTCGGAGGCTTCCGCCCGCGTCAGCTCGGCAATCGCCTTCACCGCGGCGAGCTTCATGCTCTCGGTGATGGCGGTGGCGCGCACATCCAGAGCGCCGCGGAAGATGAAGGGGAAGCACAGGACGTTATTCACCTGATTCGGGAAGTCCGACCGGCCCGTCGCCACGATCGCATCCGGCCGGGCGCGCCGGACGATCTCCGGCATGATCTCCGGCTCCGGATTCGCCAGCGCCAGGATCAGCGGATTCGGCCCCAGCAGGGAGAGCCACTCCTCCTTCATCACACGCGGGGCGGAAAGGCCAAGGAAGATATCCGCGCCCGGCAGCACATCCGGCAGGGTGCGGGCATCGGTCACGCGGGCCACATCCACCAGCGTCGGGTCCAGGTTCGGCCGCCCGGCATAAACCACGCCTTCCTTGTCGGTCATGGTGATGTTCTCAGGGGCGGCACCGAGCGCCTTGAGGATTTTCACGCAGGAAAGCGCTGCCGCACCGGCGCCGGAGGTGACGATCTTCACCTCCTCGATCTTCTTGCCCTGCACCATCATGGCATTCAGCACCGCGGCGCCGACGATGATCGCCGTGCCGTGCTGGTCGTCATGGAAAACCGGAATCTTCATCCGGCTGCGCAGCGTCTGCTCGATCTTGAAGCATTCCGGCGCCTTGATGTCCTCGAGGTTGATGCCGCCGAAGCTCGGCTCCAGGCTGGCGACGATCTCGATGAACTTGTCCGGGTCCTGCTCGTTCACCTCGATGTCGAACGAATCGATGCCGGAGAATTTCTTGAACAGGACGGCCTTGCCCTCCATCACCGGCTTGCCGGCGAGCGCGCCGATATTGCCCAGGCCCAGCACCGCCGTGCCGTTGGTGATCACCGCGACCAGATTCGCGCGCGAGGTCAGGTCGAAAGAGGCATCCGGGTCAGCGACGATGGCATCGCAGGCGGCAGCCACACCGGGGGAATAGGCCAGCGAGAGGTCCCGTGAGGTCTCCATCCGCTTCGTCGCGACGATGGCGAGCTTTCCGGGGCGGGGGGCGTGATGGTATTCAAGCGCCGCCTTGCGTAAATCATCATCCATATTCAAGTACTCCCTCTTTCTTAAGAGAGTTCATGAACCAACAGACAAAGCGGGACAACCTGCCCCGCAATGAAAATTCTAAACGTAAGGAGAAATTTGGTGCGGTCGAGAAGACTCGAACTTCCAAGGGGTTTCCCCCACAAGCACCTCAAGCTTGCGCGTCTACCATTTCGCCACGACCGCACGTAGGAAACTGCCATGCGTGAGCACGGCGCCGGGAGCCTATAGACGATGAATTTTAGTCCTGCAACCTGGGAAACCACTCCCGGGCACACTGATTATGACGCAGCCCTCCAGCGCATGCAGGAACGGGCGGCCGCCATCCGCGAAGGAACGGCGGAAGAGCTGGTCTGGCTGGTGGAGCACGCGCCCCTTTATACCGCCGGAACTTCCGCCAAGGCCGAGGATCTGCAGGATGCCAGCCGCTTCCCCACCTACACGGCCGGGCGCGGCGGGCAGTGGACCTATCACGGCCCCGGCCAGCGCGTGGCTTACGTGATGCTCGACCTCACCCGCCCGCACGGCACCATCCCGGCGCGCGATGTGCGCTGCTACGTGGCCGGGCTGGAGCGCTGGGTGATCGAGACGCTGAAGGAATTCGGGGTGAAAGGGCGAAATCCGAGACGGACGCGTTGGCATCTGGGTGGTGCGCCCCAATGGCGAGGAGCAGAAAATCGGCGCCATCGGCGTGCGGGTGACGCGCTGGGTGAGTTGGCACGGTCTGGCGCTGAACGTGAACCCGGACCTCGGGCATTTCACCGGCATCGTGCCCTGCGGCATCCGCGAGCACGGGGTGACAAGCCTGCACGCGCTGGGGGTGAAAGTGAGCATGGACGAGGTGGACGCGGCGCTGCGGCGGAACTGGAGCAAGATTTTCGGATGAAAGACGCGATCAGGCTCTAGCCGCGCAGGGTGTCCAGCGCCTTTTGCAGGATGGCCTGGGCGGCGAGCTTGTCGATGATCTCGTCCCGCCGCGCCCGGCTCACCCCGGCCTCGATGAGGCGTTCATGCGTCTCGGCCGTGGTGTAGCTTTCATCCACCATGGCCACGGGCAGGCCCGTGGCGGCGCTCAGGCCATGCGCCCAGTCCCGCGCCGCCTGGGCCCGGGGACCGAGCTTCTGCTCCGCGTCCAGCGGCAGGCCGACGATCAGGCCCCCTACCCCTTCCCGCGCGGCGATGGCCGAGATCTCGGCGGCGTTCTGCTTCAGCTTGCCCCGGGCCAGCGTGGCGTAGGGGCTGGCGATTTGCCGGTTAACGTCCGACAACGCCAAGCCTATGCGCTTGGAGCCGGGGTCCACCCCCAGAAGCCGCGCCCCGGGGGCGAGATGGGCGGAAAAATCCACGAGGTTGTAGAGGGGCATGGCGGCCTGTATGGTCCGCCCGGAATTTCAAGCCAAGAGATATATGAGGCAAAAATGTCGCTGGATGCCGCAACGGTACGCCGTATTGCGAGACTGGCCCGGATACGGGTCGATGATACCGAGGTCGAGACCCTGCAAATCCGAGCTCAACGCCATTCTCGGCTATGTCGAGCAGCTGGGCGAGGTGAACGTGGACGGCGTGGAGCCGCTCTCCGGCGGCGCGCAGATGGCGCTGCGCCAGCGGGAGGACTTCGTCTCCGACGGCGAGGTCGCCGAGCAGATTCTCGCCAATGCCCCGGACCGGGTGCAGAACTTCTTTGCCGTGCCGAAAGTGGTGGAATGAGCATTTTTGACCTGACGATTGCCGGCGCGGCCAAGAAGCTCGCGGCAAAAGAGATTTCCGCCGTGGAGCTGACCAAGGCCTATAACGAGGCCGTGGCCGCGCTGAACCCGCGCCTGAACGCCTACATCACCACCACGCCGGAGCTGGCGCTGGAGCAGGCCAAGGCCGCCGACGCGCGCATCGCCGCGGGCGAGGCAACAGCCCTCACCGGCATTCCCATCGCCATGAAGGATCTGTTCTGCACCGAGGGTGTGCGCACCACCGCCGCCAGCAAGATCCTGGAGCCATTCATCCCGCCTTATGAGAGCACCGTCTCCGCCAAGCTGAAGGCGGCTGGCGCGGTGATGCTGGGCAAGGCGAATCTGGACGAGTTCGCCATGGGCTCCTCCAACATCACCTCCGGCTACGGCCCGGTGGAGAACCCCTGGAAGCGCGTGAGCGACCCGGATGCCAAGCTGGTTCCCGGCGGCTCTTCGGGCGGTTCCGCGGCCGCCGTGGCCGCGCGCATGGCGCTGGCCGCCACGGGCACCGACACGGGCGGCTCCATCCGCCAGCCCGCCTCCTTCTCCGGCATCGCCGGCATCAAGCCCACCTATGGCCGCTGCTCGCGCTGGGGCATCGTCGCCTTCGCCTCCTCGCTCGACCAGGCGGGGCCGATGGCGCGCAATGTCGAGGACTGCGCCATCCTGCTCAACGCCATGGCCGGGTTCGACGAGAAGGACTCCACCTCCGCCCAGCGCGAGGTGCCCGATTTCACCCAGGCGCTGAACCGCGGCGTGAAGGGGCTGAGCATCGGCATCCCGCGCGAATACCGGCTGGAAGGCACTAACCCGGAAATCCTGGCGCTGTGGGACAAGGGCATCGAGTGGCTGCAAGGCGCAGGGTGCCGAGATCGTCGACATCTCCCTGCCCCACACCAAATACGGCCTGCGCGGTCTACTACATCGTCGCGCCGGCCGAGGCATCCTCCAACCTCGCGCGCTATGACGGCGTGCGGTTCGGCAAGCGCGTGGACGGCGAGGACCTGATCGACATGTATGAGCGCACCCGCGCCGCCGGTTTCGGCGCCGAGGTGAGGCGCCGCATCATGATCGGCACCTACGTGCTGAGCCATGGCTATTACGACGCCTATTACCTGAAGGCGCAGAAGGTGCGGAAGCTGATCCTGCGCGATTTCACCGACGCCTTTGCCAAGGTGGACGCCATCCTCACCCCGACCGCGCCGTCGCGCCGCGTTCGCCCTGGGCGAGAAGATGGACGACCCGGTGACCATGTATCTGAACGACGTGTTCACCGTGCCCGCCTCGCTGGCCGGCGTGCCGGCCATGAGCGTGCCCGCCGGGCTGGACGCCGACGGGCTGCCGCTGGGCCTGCAGGTGATCGGCAAGCAGTTCGACGAGGAAACGGTGTTCGCGGTCGCCGCCGCGATTGAGAACGCGGCGGGCTTCTCGGCCCTGCCTGAACTGCGAGCGAAATAATGGCTTATACGCTCGAAGGCCGCACCGGCATCTGGGAAGTCGTCGTCGGGCTTGAAGTCCACGCCCAGGTGATCTCCGAAGTCCAAACTGTTCTCCGGCGCCTCCGCCGACCTTCGGCGCGCGCGCCCAACACGCAGGTGTCAGCTTCGTCGATGCCGGTTTCCCCGGCATGCTGCCGGTGATCAACCGCGAATGCGTGGCGCAGGCCGTGCGCACCGGGCTGGGGCTGAACGCGCAGATCAACATGGTCAGCCGCTTCGACCGCAAGAACTATTTCTACGCCGACCTGCCGGCCGGCTATCAGATCAGCCAGTTCGAGCATCCGATCGTCGGCACCGGCGATGTCGAGATCGAGCTGCGGACGGCACGATCAAGCAGATCGGCATCACCCGCCTGCATCTGGAGCAGGATGCCGGCAAGTCGCATGCACGACCAGCATCCGAGCAAGTCGGTACATCGACCTCAACCGCGCCGGCGTGGCGCTGATGGAGATCGTCTCCGAGCCGGACATCCGCTCGCCCGAGGAGGCCGGCGCCTATCTGCGCAAGACTGCGCACCATCCTGCGCTATCTCGGCACCTGCGACGGCAACATGGAGGAAGGCTCCATGCGCGCCGACGTGAACGTGTCGGTGCGCAAGCCGGGCGAGCCGTTCCGCACGCGCTGCGAGGTGAAGAACGTCAACTCCGTCCGCTTCGTCATGCAGGCGATCGAGGCGGAGGCGAAGCGCCAGATCGAGGTGTGGGAATCCGGCGGCGACGGTCGATGCAGGAGACGCGGCTGTTCGATCCCTGCCGCGGGCGAGACGCGCTCCATGCGCACCAAGGAGGACGCGCACGACTACCGCTATTTCCCCGATCCGGACCTGCTGCCGCTGGTGCTGGAGCAGGAGCTGGGTGGACGGGCTGAAGGCCGACGCTGCCCGAACTGCCGGACGCGAAGAAGCGCGCGCTTCATGCGACGAGTACGGCATTCCGGTCTACGACGCCGGCGTGCTGGTGGCCGAGCAGGCGACCGCCGATTTCTACGAGACGGTGGCCAAGGGGCGCGACGCGCAAGCTCGCCGCCAACTGGGTGACCGGCGATTTCTTCGCCGCGCATGAACCGCACCGGCAAGAGCATCGAGAACCCGCCCGGTCTCGGCGGCGGCTCTCGGCGAGCTGCTCGACCTGATCGCCGACAACACCATCAACGGCCGCATCGCCAAGGACGTGTTCGAGGCGATGGTGGAGACCGGCAAGGACGCCCGCCGCCATCGTCGAGGAGAAGGGCCTGCGCCAGGTGACCGACACCGGCGCGATCGACGCGGCGGTGACCAAGGTGCTGGCCGCGAACGCCGACAAGGTGGCGGAATACAAGTCCGGCAAGGACAAGCTGTTCGGCTTCTTCGTCGGCCAGGTGATGAAGGCGATGGCCGGCAAGGGCAACCCGGCGCTGGTGAACGAGGCTGTGAAGAAGCAACTGGGGTAATGCGATGAGCTGGAAGACCGCGTTCCGTTCCCTCTACTACCAGGGCGCGCCGGAACCCGAAGACCCGGTGCTGGAACGCGGCAAGACAGCCCTGCTCGTCATCGACGTCCAGAACACATACCTCGAACGTCCGGACCGCGCCGCCCTCAGCCCCGAGGAACAGGCGCGGTACGATGCCTGGACGCCCTTCCACGAGCGCATGCACGGCGTGGTGATCCCCACCATCGCCAAACTCATCAAATCCTTCCGCGATGGCGGGCATGAGGTGCTCTTCGCCCGCATCGCCTGCCAGACGCAGGACGGGCGGGACCGCTCGCTGAGCCAGAAGAAGCCCGGCTGGAACAACCTGCTTCTGCCCAAGGACGAGCTGGCCTCGCAGATCGTGCCGGAGCTGACCCCCCAGGGCGACGAGATCGTGGTCACCAAAACCACCAATTCGGCGCTGACCGGCACCAATCTGCGGCTCATGCTGACCAATCTCGGCATTACCCATGTGGTCTGCGCCGGAATCTTCACCGACCAATGCGTGGCCTCCACCGTGCGCAGCCTAGCCGATGAAAGCTTCGACGTGATTGTGGTCGAGGATGGCTGCGCCGCCGGGAGCTATGATCTGCACCTGAAGGAGCTGGAGATCATCAACATGATCTATTGCGCCGTAATGAACAGCGATGAGCTTCTGGCTTACCTGCCCCGCTGAAATGCGGGGCCTGGATTGATCTTGATCAAGCAGGCGGCCCGGCGGCGCGGATAGATTTCGCGGGCATGATGAAAGACCTGCCCCTCGAAAAAGTCTATCAATTCATCGAGCCCGGCCCGGTGGTTCTGCTCACCACCCAGGCGCCGAAAGGCAAGCCGAACATCATGGCCATGTCCTGGCACATGATGGTCGAGTTCGAGCCGCCGCTGATCGCCTGCGTGGTCAGCGCCGCCAACCACAGCTTCGCGGCGTTGCGCAAGACCAAGGAATGCGTCCTCGCCGTGCCCCCGGCCGAGCTGGCGGAGACCGTTGCCGGAGTCGGCAACTGCACCGGCAACGACACCGACAAGTTCGGCGTGTACAACCTCACCCCCCTGCCCGCCAAACATGTCGTGGCACCGCTGGTCGGCGAAGCCATCGTCAACCTGGAGTGCAAGGTGAAGGACACCAAGATGGTGAACGCCTACAACTTGTTCATCCTGGAATGCGTGCACGCCTGGGAAAACCCCAAGCTGAAAGACGCCAAAACGCTCCACCACCACGGCTTCGGGCATTTCGCCGTGGATGGGGAGATGATCAAGGTGAAGTCGAAGATGCGTTAAGCGAGCTTGGGTATCAGCCCGCTCGCTTCCGCCACGGCCCGGCTGGCGGCGATCGATTCGCTCACCATCAGCGCCGCTGCCAGGGCGCGCTTGCCGGCCTCGGCATCCACCGCCACCGGCGCGCCATCCAGCACCGAGGCGAAGAACGCCTCGTGCTCGGCTGAGAGCGCGTCATGGTCCTGCCAGCCCGCCTGCTCCACGCCGAATTCCTCGAAGCCCGGCAGCTTCATGCCAGTGCCGCGCCCGACCAAAGTGAGCTTGCGCGCCGAGAAATCCACGGTCAGGTAGCCGGTCTGCGAGAAGATGCGCATCTTGCGTTCGGTCTTCAGCGAGATGCGGCTGGCCGTGATCGTCGCCACCGCGCCATTGGCGAAGCGGATTCGCGCATTGGCGATATCGTCATGCGCGCTGGCCACGGGCGCGCCCACCGCGTCCACGCTCACCACCTCCGAGTCGGTCAGCGCCAGGATCAGATCCAGGTCGTGGATCATCAGGTCGAGGATGACCGAGACATCCGTGCCGCGCGGCTTGAACGGGGCGATGCGCACGGCCTCGATATAAAGCGGCTTGCCCATGCGCGCACTCACCGCGCCATGCGCGGCCGAGAAGCGCTCCAGATGCCCCACCTGCAGCACCAGCCCCGTCTGCTTAGCCAAAGCCGCCAGATCAGTCGCCTGCTCCAGCGTCGCGGCGATCGGCTTTTCCACCAGCACATGCTTGCCGGCCTTCAGGGCGCGGGCGGCGAGATCGTAATGGAATTCCGCCGGAGCGGCGATCACCACCGCCTGCGCCATCTGCAAAATGTCTTCGACCGAGCGCACCGGGCACCCGGCCTCCCAGGCCACTGTCTTGGCCCGCTCCGGGTTCGGGTCAGCCAAACCGATCAGCTTCGCCCGCTTCGCACCAGCCAGTTTCAACGCGTGGTAGCGGCCGAAATGGCCCGCCCCGATCAAGCCCACTTGCAATCGCTCGCTCATGGCCTCCGTGGTATTCCGCCCCGGGGTTGCGCGCAACGCCCCGCCCGGCCATACCGCATCCGGTTTAGGGAAATTTTGGAGCCACCGTGCTTTACTTCAGCCGCGCCAAGACTTTCGGCATCCTGCTGCTCTGCGGACTGGGCATTCTGCTCAGCCTGCCGAACCTTTCGGCCCGTCCCAGCTTCTGGCCGGGCTTTCTGCCCTGGAACCAGGTGCATATGGGGCTCGACTTGCGCGGCGGCTCCTATTTGCTGCTGCAGATCGACACCAGCGCGATCGTGAAGCAGGACCTGAACGCCCTGGTCGACGAGACCCGCCAGACCCTGCGCAATGCTCAGCTCGGCTATACCGGGCTGCACGCGGACCTCGCCAGCAACCAAGTCGTGCTGCACCCGCTGGAGGGCCAGAGCCAGCAGGATATGACGGCGCTGCAAAAGCTCATCTCCTACGCCCCCGGCTCGTCCAGCCCCAGCGTCGCCCTCTCCACCCTGCCGGATGGCGCCATCGCCATCGCCATCCCGCCCGCCACCCAGGCAGCCCGTAATTCCCAGGCGGTGGACCAGGCCATCACCATCATCCAGCGCCGTATCGACGGCTCGGGCGTGCTCAACCCCTCCATCCAGCGCCAGGGCGCGGACCAGATCGTGGTGCAGCTCCCCGGCATCTCCGACCCGGACCGCGTGAAGACGCTGATCGGCACTACCGCGCACATGACCTTCCAGATGGTGGATGCCACCGCCGCCCCCGGCCCCGTGGCCCCGCTGGGCGACGAGCAGCTGCCGATGGCCGGCAACCCGCAGCAAATGATGGACGTGTACGCCAACGTCGCCGTGGACGGCGCCAGCCTGGAGAACGCCCAGGCCAGCACCGACCCGCAAAGCGGCCAATGGGTGGTGAACTTCACCTTCAACGCACTCGGCGCGCGCCAGTTCGCCGATGTCACCACCGCCAATGTGGGCAAGCTGTTCGCCATCGTGCTGGACGGCAAGGTGATCAGCGCCCCGGTCATCCGCGAGCCGATCACCGGCGGTCGCGGGCAGATCAGCGGCAATTTCACCGCCCCAATCCGCCACCGACCTCGCGCTGCTGCTGCGCGCCGGCGCCCTGCCCGCGCCGCTCGACAGTGGTGGAGGAACAGAGCGTCGGACCGGAGCTGGGCGCGGACGCCATCCGCGCCGGCGCGATCTCGCTGGGCGTCGGGCTTCGTCCTGGTGATCGTCTTCATGGCCACGTTCTACGGGCTGTTCGGCTGGTTCGCGAATGTCGCGCTGGTGGTGAACCTGTTCCTGATGCTCGCCATCCTCTCGGTGCTGGGCGCCACGCTGACCCTGCCCGGCATGGCCGGCATCCTGCTCACCCTCGGCATGGCGGTGGACGCCAACATCCTGATCAACGAGCGCATCCGCGAGGAGGTGAAGAACGGCCGCACGCCGCTTGCCGCGCTGGAAGCCGGGTACAAGCGCGCCTACGGCACCATCATCGACAGCAACGTGACCACGTTCCTGGCCCACGTCATGCTGTTCATCTTCGGCTCGCGGCCCGGTGCGCGGCTTCGCCGTCACCATCACCGTCGGCATCGTCACCACCATGTTCACCGCCACGGTGCTGGTGCGGCTGCATTACCTCGCGCTGGTACGTGTCCCGCCGCCCGGCCACCCTTGCCGGTCTGAGGAGCAACGATGTTCTACCGGCCCATGTTCCGCCTCGTCCCGGACGGACACAAAAATCCGCTTCATGAACGGGCGCTTCATGGGGCTGATCGTCTCGGCGGTGCTGTCCACGGCCTCGATCGTCCTGTTCTTCTATCCGGGGCTGAACCTGGGGATCGATTTCCGCGGCGGCGTGGTGATGGAGGTGCGGACGCCGCAGGCGGCGGACTTCCCCGACCCTGCGCACGGCGCTCGCCAATGCCGGGCTCAAGGATGCCTCGCTCCAGGCCTTCGGCCAGGGCGGCAATGACGTGCTGATCAGCCTGGAAAGCCGCGATAACGCCGCCGCCACGCAGACCGTCCATCCAGGAGGCGGAGAGCGCCCTGGACAAGGCCGCGCCGGGCTCGAAGATCCTGTCCACCGAGGCGGTTGGCGCCTCGGTCTCGCAGCAGCTGTTCGCGCAAGGCCTGCTGGCGCTGGGCATCAGCTTCGTGATGATCCTGGTCTATATCTGGTTCCGCTTCGAGTGGCAGTTCGCCGTCGGCGCCGTGGTCACGCTGATGCTGGACACCACCAAGGCCATCGGCTTCCTGGTCCTCACCCGGATCCAGTTCGACCTGGTGATGATCGCCGCGATCCTGACCATCCTCGGCTACTCCACCAACGACAAGGTGGTGGTGTACGACCGGGTGCGCGAAAATCTGCGCAAATACAAGTCCATGCCGCTGCGCGAGCTGATCGACCTGTCGATCAACGAGACGCTGAACCGTACCCTCGGCACCTCGATGACCGTGTTCCTGGCCAGCCTGCCGCTGGCCCTGTTCGGCGGCGCATCGATCTCCGGCTTCGCCTGGGTCATGCTGTTCGGCATCGTTGTCGGCACCTCCTCCTCCATCTTCATCGCCGCACCCATCCTGCTGTTCCTGGGCGAGCACCGCCTGCGCCGCAGCGCTGCACCGGTGAAAGTTACCGCCAAATAAATATTTAGATTTTAGTAAGGGTTTTTGTCGCATTCAACGCGGATACCTGCTACATCCGCGTTGAAAATGCATATTTTTACGAAAATTTAGACGGTGCCGTACGACCCGCCAGATCCGGCATTACTGGCATCGGTGCGCATTTCCTATCAGCCCATCGTCCGGCTGGCCGATGGCAGCCTCGACCATGTCGAAGTCCTGGCCCGCACCGCCGCCGATGACGGCACGATCCGCGGGCCAGAGACCATCCTCAACGCCATGACCAGCGCCGCACGCGCAATCCGCCTGACCGAGACGATCATCGAGCGCACGCTGGATGAATACGGGAGGTTCGGCTTCGCCGCGCACGGCCTGCCGCTGGCCTTCAACCTGAGGCTGGACGCGATGCTGCACCCGGGCCTCACCAAGCTGGTGGATAGCCTGCGCGCGCGCTGCGGGCTCGCGCCTGACCTCCTGCGCTTCGAGCTCACGGAGGACCAGCCGGTACACAACATCGCCGCCGCCCACGCCGTCATCACCGATCTGCGCGATGCCGGCTACGGCTTGGCGCTGGACGACATCACCCCGGACATGCCCTACCTCGCCGCGCTGCTGGACATGCCGGTCCGCGCCATCAAGCTCGACCGCAGCGTGGTCACCTCGCTCCAGCCCGCGGCGCAGAGCTTCGTCCGCAACATGGCGGCACAGGCCAATGCCCGGCAGCAGGACATCGTCGCCGAAGGCATAGAAACCCCGGCCCAGCAAGAGACCATGCGGGCCAACCAGGTAACGCACGGCCAGGGCTATCTGTTCTCCCGGCCGCTTACCGCCAGCACCTTACGCGCGTATCTGAACGCTCATTAAGCGGCTTTGCGCAGGCCGAAGCGCCGCATCGAGTCGGTATAGAAGTGCGACAGATCCCCGCCGCTTTCGGTCTTCACCCCATTCAGCGGGCGCATCAGCGCCACTGTGTCCGGGTGCGGCACGGTGTCGGGCTCGTGTTCCTCGACAATGCCTTCCGCCTTCAGCTTGAGGATATGCGCCAGCACGTTGCGCTGCGCGGCACCTTTCAGGAACAGATCAGATTTGTGGTAGAGCTTGGCCGCCAGCGCTGCCACGGCCCAGTCCTGCTGCTGCAGCTCGGCTACAATGGTGCGCTCACGATACTGCCGGTGCGCCAGCATGTCTGCCACCAGGACTCGCGGCTCGGTGAGCAGCGGTCCATGGCCGCCAAGGTAGATGTCGTCATCACGCGACAGCAGCTTCTCCAGCGAGCGGTAATAGGCCAGCATGTCGCCATCCGGCGGGCTGACGATGGAGGACGACCAGGACATCACATGGTCGCCGCTGAACAGGATCTTCTGCCCGTTCTCGGCATAATACTCGAAGCAGAGATGGTCCGCCGCATGGCCCGGCGTGTGCAGCGCGGTCAGCCCGGCCACGTGGGCACCGTCATCGAGCGGAAAATCCGGCTTGATCCGGGGATGGATGCAGTCGCGGAAGCCGTAAACCGGCGCCCCGGTCGCTGCGGACAAGCCCGGAACCGCCCCGCAATGGTCGCCATGGGTGTGGGTTAGCACCAGCCGGTGGATCGGCTTCCCCCCGGCGGCGGCCAGCACGTCCTGCACATGCTTGTCGCTGTTGGGGCCGGGGTCGACCACCGTCACCCCGTCCGCTTCGTCGATCAGATAGGTGTTGGTGCCATGATAGGTCATCACGCCGGGGTTCTCCGCGACCACACGGCGGATGCCCGGCAACACGCTCAACGCAACGCCGCGGGGCGGCTCAGATTCTTGGAGAAACGCCATGGCCGCATCATGCATGCGGACCATGGCTTAGGCAATCATTCAGAGGCTGTTTGCAGAAGTCGCTCTGGTGAGCTGGATAGCCGCCAGAGTAGACTTATGAAACAGCCTCTCAGCCAAACGCGTATAGCAGCCAGAGCACGGCGAACACCGCGACCACGCAGACCACGCCCAGAACTGCCACGGTCACGTTATGGCTGGCGGGAGCGCGGCTCACCGCGTGGTGCGGCGGGTCGTGCTTCTCGCGCGTGTGAAGTGATGGAAAATCTTTTACGGCCATTGTTTTATGTCCCGAACTTAGAAGCCTTCCCGGCCTGCCTTACCGGAGCGCCTGGATTGTTTCCTGGCCGAATTATGCTCCCGAAGCCTCTTGAAATGCAACAAAAACCAGCGGGCGATACGGCGGCCATTGCGCCCGCCGGCAGGCCCGCTACTCTGCCGCGCATGACCCAAGATCCGGATGCAAGCCTGCGCGCCTCGCTCAACCGCCACAGGCTATTCGCGAGTGCCCTGCTGGTCCTCATGGCGGCCCTTGCCCTGCTCGGATACTATCTCCCGCCCTCGCCCTGGTCCTCCCTGCTGCGCGACGCGGCGAAAGCCGGGCTCATCGGCGGCGTGGCGGACTGGTTCGCCGTCACGGCGCTGTTCCGCCACCCGCTGGGCCTGCCGATTCCGCACACCGCCATCCTCCCGGCGCAGAAGGAGCGCCTGGGCAACGCGCTGGGCCGCTTCGTCGCCAACCACGTTTTCACCGAGGCGGACATCCGCAAGGTGCTGGGCAATATCGATTTCCCGGCGATCCTGCGGCGCTTTCTCGCCGACCGCACGACCACCCGCCCGCTGGCCGAGGCGCTGGCGGGCATGCTGCCCAAGCTGCTGGCCAGTATCGAGGATGGCCGCGCCCGGCGCCTTCTGGCCCGGCTGCTGCCCAAGCTTGCCGGCGGGCGGGCGGCGGGCATTGTCGTGGCGAGAGCCCTGTCCGGGCTTGTGGAGGGTGGCCGCCACCAGGAAGCATTTTCTTTTATTCTCAATCAATTGAAGGAAACTCTTGCCAATCGGGAAGAAGTTCTACGCGAAGCGATCAAGGAGCGCGTACGCGAGCAGGGCGGCAAGCTTGTCGGCTGGGCGCTAGGGGCCACCGTGGCCAACCGGGTGCTGAGCGCGGTGAACACGGAGCTGGACCGCATCAACCCGGACAGTTCCGACATACGCGACGCCTTCGACGAATGGGTGCACCAAGAGATCAACCGCATGGAGACGGACCCTGAGCGCGCCGCCGAGCTGGGCCGGGCGCTACGCGGCGTGCTGGCGCATGACACGGTGCAAGCCTGGGCCTGGGATGTCTGGGCCCGCATGCGCCGCGCCCTGGAGCTGGACGCCGCCAACCCGCACGGGCGCTCCGTGGCGGTGATCGAGGCGGCCTTGGCGAACCTGAGCGACGTGCTGGAGAAGGACCCGGCGGCGCAAGTGCGTGTGAATGCCGCGTTCCAGGCCCTGGTGCTGCGGCTCCTGCCCGGGGCGCAGGCCGAGGGGGCAAAGTTCATCGGCAATGTGGTCGGCACGTGGGATGCCGCCACCATCACCGAGAAGCTGGAACTGCGCGTCGGCAAGGACTTGCAATATATCCGCGTCAACGGCACGCTGGTCGGGTTCTTCCTTGGCGCCGCGATCAACCTGGTGTTGGCGGCGTTACATTTGGGGTGAATACATTATGAAGACCTGCCAGGTCCCGGTTTTACTTGGATCGGGCGGCTTCATGGTCTATCTGGGGCGGCATGAAATACCTCTCCACCGCTGCATTGTTTGCTATGCTGCCCACGCTTGCCTTCGCCGACGCCCCCACCCCGCTAGGGGCCAATGGCGGCAAGTTCGGCGACTGGACGGCCGCCACCTTTGGCACCGGCGCGGCAAAGATCTGCTACGCCTTCACCACGCCGCAGATCTCCAAGCCGAACTGGAAATCCCGCGGCAAGGTGATGCTGACGGTGACCGAGCGCCAGGGAACCCGCGATGAGGTGACGCTGACCGCCGGCTACACCTACCCGAAAGGGGCCAGCGTGACGCTGAGCGTCGGCAAGGCCTCGTTCGATTTCTACACCAGCAGCGACAACGCCTTCACCAGCAGTGGTGAGGCTGTGGTGGCGGCGCTCAAGAGCAGCGATTCCGCCGCCACCAAGGGCGTAGGGCCGCACGGTCACCCGGTGGCCGACCAGTTTTCCCTCTCCGGCTTCTCCGCCGCGTATAAGGCTATCTCTGCAGCATGTCCGTAACCGATCTCACCGCCGCCGAGCGCGAGCGGATTCTTGCCAAGGCCGCGCATTTCTCGCCGCCCGATTACGTGCTGCCCGATGGCCGGCGCGATCTCGTCGGCCTCTCGCGCGAGGAACTCATCGCCGAGATGGAAGCCTTCGGCGAAAAACCCTTCCGCGCCAAGCAGCTTTGGCACTGGATCTATCACCAGGGCGTGCGCGACTTCTCGGCCATGAGCAGCATCGCCCGCCCGTTGCAGGAGAAGCTGGCCGAGCGGTTCATCGTCGGCCGGCCGGAGGTGGCGACCGACCAGCTCTCCAAGGACGAAACCCGCAAGTTCCTGTTCCGCTTCCGCGACCACGAGGCCGTGGAGACCGTGTACATCCCCGACCGGCAGGAGGACCGCGGCGCGGTCTGCCTCTCCTCCCAAGTGGGCTGCACCCTCTCCTGCCGCTTCTGCCACACCGGCACGCAGCGCCTGGCGCGCAACCTCTCCGCCGCCGAAATCGTCGGCCAGTTTATGGCCGCGCGCGATGCCTATGGCGAATGGCCGAGCCCCAAGGGCGAGACGCCGCGTTTGCTCTCCACCATCGTACTGATGGGCATGGGCGAACCGCTGTACAATTACGAGAACGTGGCGAAAGCCATGAAGATCGTCATGGATGGCGAGGGCATCGCCCTCTCCCGCCGGCGCATCACCCTCTCCACCTCCGGCGTGGTGCCGATGATGGACCGTGCCGGTGAGGAACTTGGCGTGAACCTCGCCGTGTCGCTGCATGCGGTTACCGACGAGCTGCGTGACGAGCTGGTGCCGCTGAACCGCAAATACCCCATCAAGGAGGTCATCGAGGCCTGCCGCCGCTATCCCGGCGCGTCGAACGCGCGGCGCATCACCTTCGAGTACATCATGCTGCGCGGTATCAACGATTCCGAGGCCGATGCGCGGGCGCTGGTGAAGCTGATCGCGGGCCTGCCTGCCAAGGTGAACCTGATCCCCTTCAACCCCTGGCCGGGCAGCGCCTACCAGCCGAGCACGCCGGAGCAGTTGAAGAAATTCGCCGCCATCGTGATGAACGCAGGCTACGCCGCGCCCATCCGCACCCCGCGCGGGCGGGACATTCTGGCCGCCTGCGGGCAGTTGAAGAGTGCTGTCGAGAAAGGCGAGGCGGCTTAAACCTCTCTGCCCCACAAACCTCGATATTCCGCCCGTCCGCGCCATATCACCGCAATGTAGGCTAGGAAAAGCCAGAATTCAGACACAACCGGCCAAGCATAAGCGCCTGGCGGACTTAAACAGTCCGCGGCTGACCAACAGCAGAGGAGCGGAATCATGGCGGTGTATCTCATCACTGGCGGAGCGCGCGGCATTGGTGCCGGCATCGCGCGGAGGCTGGCGGCGGCGGGCGGCACGGTGATTATCGCCGACAAGGAGAAGGCCAAGGTGGACGGCGCGCGCAGCGTGATCTGCGACGTGTCGGACGAGGCCCAGGTGGCCAGCCTGCTCATGGGCATCGAGGCGCTGGAGGGCCAGCTGAACGGCCTCGTCTGCAATGCCGGGTGCATGGTCCGCAAACCTGTGGAGACGCTGACGCTGGAAGAGTGGAACAGCGTGCTGGCGACAAACCTTACCAGTACCTTCCTGCTGGTGAAGGCCGCTGCCCCGCTGCTGCGCGCGGCCACGGGAGCGGTGGTCACCATCACCTCCACCCGCGCCCATATGTCCGAGCCGGATACCGAGGTTTACGCCGCCTCCAAGGGCGGGCTGCTGGCTCTCACCCACGCCCTGGCCATCTCGCTCGGCCCCGAGATCCGCGTGAACTGCATCTCCCCCGGCTGGATCGACACCGGCCATTACCCAATCCGCCCCGGGGACCACGCCCAGCACCCGGCCGGGCGCGTCGGCACGGTGGAGGACATCGCCGAGTTGGCGGCGTTTCTGCTCAGCGACAAGGCTGGGTTCATTACCGGGGCGGAATTCATCGCCGATGGCGGCATGACGCGGAAAATGATCTACGCCGAGTAGGCATGGCGGGCGCCAGATGCTACCCGCGCTACGTGAAGAAGCTCCTGAAATCGGCTCCCGCGCAGGCCGCCCTGGCGTGGCTAACGGCGGGGTATGTTAACCTCATCCTGGTCACGCAACGCTGGCGCGTGGAGGGCGAGGAAAACCTGTGCATACCGCTGGGCGAGCCCGTCATCGCGGCACTGTGGCATGAGTCCCTGCCCGCGGGCGCCGTGCTGTGGCGGTTATTGCGCCGCCGGGGCATGCGGCGCGGCGTGGCGGTGCTGGCCAGCCGGCACCGCGACGGCCAACTGATCGGCAATATCATGCGGCATCTGGGCATGGAACTGGTCTCCGGCTCATCCTCGCGCGGCGGGGCCGTGGCAGCGGACGCCCTGATCCAGGCCCTGGCCGAGGGCAGGCATGTGGCCATTACGCCGGACGGCCCGCGCGGCCCCCGCCGTGTGGCGGCACCGGGCGTGGCGCGCCTTGCGGCGCTGAGCGGCGCCAAGGTGCTGCCCTTCGGCGTCTGGACCTCCCGCGCCATGCCCCTCAACACCTGGGACAAGATGCGCCTGCCTTTGCCCTTTGGCCGCGGGGTTCTCGTGGTCGGCGCGCCGATCTCCGTGGAAGGCGCCTGGGAGGACGCGCTGCCGCGCATCCAGGCGGCGCTGAGCGCCGTGCAGGATAAGGCGGCCGCCGGATGATGATGCGCCTCTACACCGCCACCACCACCCTTGCCGCCCCCCTGCTGCGGCGCATGCTGCGGGGCCGTGCCGCGCGGGGCAAGGAAATTACCGCCCGCCTGCCCGAGCGCGAGGGCATCACCAACCAACCCCGGCCGGACGGCCGGCTCGTCTGGGTCCATGCGGCAAGCGTGGGGGAGACGATGTCCGTGCTGCCCGTGCTACGCGAGTTGGCGGCGCGGGGGCCGGTGCTGCTCACCACCGGCACTGTCACCTCGGCCGGGCTGGCGGCGGAGCGCCTGCCCGCGGGCGCGCTGCACCAGTTCGTGCCGCTGGACGTGCCCGCCTGGGTGGCCCGCTTCCTCGGCCATTGGCGGCCAGATGCGGCGGTGTTCGTGGAGAGCGAGATCTGGCCCAACCTGCTGCGCGGCTGCGATGCACGGGGGATAAAGCGCGTGCTGCTGAACGGGCGCATCTCCGCGCGCTCCACCAGCAACTGGCGGCGCGTGCCGCATCTGGCGCGGCGGCTGCTCGGCGGCTATGCCGCCATCCATGCCCAATCCGCCACCGATGCAGCGAATTTCAGCACCCTCGGCGCGCCAAACGTGCTGGAATGGGGCAATTTGAAATTCTTCGCCGCCCCGCTGCCGGTGGATGAAGCGGCGCTGGCGGCGCTCGAGGCACAAATCCCGGGCCCGGTCTGGCTCGCGGCCAGCACGCATCCGGGCGAGGAAGCGCTGATCGCCACGGCACACGGCACGCTGGCGGCGGCGTATCCGGAGCTCGTCACCATCATCGTGCCGCGCCACCCGGAGCGCGGGGCGGAGGTGGCGGCCCTCTGCGGCAATGCCCCCCGGCGCAGCCTGGGTCAGGCGCCGGTGCCGGGCAAGATCTACGTCGCGGACACGCTGGGCGAGCTTGGCCTGTTCTTCCGCCTCGCCCCCTTCGCCTTCATCGGCAATTCGCTGGTGGGCTTTGGCGGACACAACATCATCGAACCCGCGCTGCTGGCCCGCCCGGTGCTGGCCGGGCCGCATCTGGAGAACTTCACCGAGGCTGCCCAGCGCCTCACCGAGGCCAAGGCCCTGGTTCAGGTGGAAGACGCCGCCGCCCTGGCCGAGGCGGCACGGGCCTGGCTGACGGCACCCGAGGCGGCGCGCGAAGCCGGCGAACGCGCCGCCGCCTGCTTCGCCGAGGCTGCGCATCTGCCCGAGCGTCTCGCCGGGCTGATCCTGGACGGCGCGGCATGAAGGCCCCGGCATTCTGGGCCAAGCGCGGCCTGCCGGCGCAGCTGCTGCGGCCCTTCAGCCTCATCACGCGCATCGTCACGGCGCAGCGGGTCAGCCGTCCGGGCTTCGCGCCCGGCATCAAGGTCATCTGCATCGGCAATGCAGGCGTCGGCGGCGCAGGCAAAACCATCGTGGCGCTGGACGTGCTCTCGCGCATTCATGGTGCCTTCGCCCTCACGCGCGGCTATGGCGGCACGCTCGCCGGGCCGGTGCTGGTGAACAGATCCGTGCACACCGCAGAGCTGGTGGGCGACGAGGCGCTGCTCCTGGCCCAGGCGGCGCCAACCGTAGTGGCACGGGACCGAGCCGCCGGGGCGCGCCTCGCCTTGGCCGAAGAGGCCACAGCCATCGTCATGGATGACGGGCTACAAAACCCGACACTGCAAAAAAACCTCTCGCTCCTGGTCATCGACGGCGGTTACGGCTTCGGCAACGGGCTGCTGCTGCCCGCCGGGCCGCTGCGCGAGCCGGTTGCCGAAGCCGCCGCCCGCTGCCAGGCCGCGGTGCTGATCGGCGAGGACGAGACCGGCGCGCTCAATGCCCTGCCCCCGGACTTGCCGGTGCTGCGCGCAGCACTGGTGCCCGACTGCGCCGAGCCGCTGGAGCGGCGCCGGGTGATCGCCTTCGCGGGTATCGGCCGGCCAGAAAAATTCTTCCGCTCTGTGCTCTCCCTTGGCGCCGAGATCATCAACCGCCACGCCTTCCCCGACCATCACGCCTACACCACGCGGGACGTGACGGCGCTGCTCGTCGAGGCCGCCGACAAAGCTACGCTGCTGGTGACGACGGAAAAGGATTACGTGAAGCTGCCAGCACCCTTGCGCAAAGGCTGCGTGGTGGTACGCGCGAAGCTGCGCTGGGAAGATACAGCTGCCTTGGAAAAACTGCTGCGATGAGCAATGAAAAAATAAAACTCGGCCACCGGCTGGAGGCCGCCATCGTATGGGCCCTGATCAAAGCGCTGCAGCCCTTCAGCCCGGAGACCGCCTCGCGCATCGGCGGCGCGGTGGCGGGGGCCATTGGCCCGCTGATCCCGACCTCCAAAATCGCGGATAAAAATCTGCGCCTGGCCATGCCGGAACTCTCCGCTGCGGAGCGCAAGAGGATCGTCAAGGAATGCTGGCAGAACCTCGGCCAGACGGCGGCAGAGCTGGTACGCATCGGCGGCATAAAGGAAACCGAAAGCGGCCCCGGCTACAAACTCTTCGGCTGGGAGGAGAATGTCGTGCCCGCGCTTAAAACCGGCGGGCCGTCGATCTTCTTCACCGGGCACATTGGCAATTGGGAAATCTTGCCGCCCGCCGCTTTCGCGCATGGGTTGGATATCGGCTTCATGTACCGCGCGGCCTCCAACCCGCTGGTAAACGACATGATCCTGCGCCTGCGCGAGGCGAATTTCGGCCGCAAGGTGACGATGTTCCCGAAAGGCGCGGCGGGCGGGCGCTCGGCCTATGCGCATCTTCTGAAAGGCGAGCATCTCGCCCTGCTCGTCGACCAGAAGCTCGATACTGGCATCGCCGCGCCGCTCTTCGGCCATGAGGCGATGACCATGGACGCGATGGCGAGCTTCGCGCTGAAATTCCGCTGCCCGGTCTTTCCGGTGCATGTGGTGCGCGTGGCCCCGGCGCGGCTGCATATCATCTGCGAACCGCCGATGCCCCTGCCCGACAGCGGCGACAAAGCCGCGAACGCGCTGGCCCTGACCACGGCGATGAACCAGACCCTCGAACGCTGGATCCGCGAAAAGCCCGGCGCCTGGCTATGGCTGCACCGGCGCTGGCCGAAGGCGCTGTACCGCAGCTAGAGTCCCCAGCGGCGGATGAACCAGGTCTTCACCAAGGTCGTGAGCACCGCGTAGCTGAGCAGGAAGCTGGCGACGATCGGCCAGAAAAGGCCCGGCAGTTTCACGAAACCCAAAGTGGCGCCGAGCGGCGTGAACGGCAGCGCGATGCCGATGGCGCAGATGATCAGCGTGGCGGCGATCAGCGGGGGGCTCGCCCAGCTCTCCAGGAACGGGATATGCGCGGTGCGGATGATATGGATGATGAGCGTCTGCGTCAGGATCGATTCCACGAACCAGCCGGTCTGGAACAGCGCCGGATTGTTCCAGCAGTGGAACACGTAGAGCATGGTGAAAAATGTGGCGTAGTCGAAAATCGAGCTGATCGGGCCGATGAAGATCATGAACCGGGTGATGTTGCCCAGCTCCCATTTGCGCGGGCTGGTCAGATATTCCTCATCCACCTTATCGGTCGGGATCGCCGTCTGCGAGAAATCGTAGAGCAGGTTGTTGGTCAGCACCTGGATGGGCAACATCGGCAGGAACGGCAGAAAAATGCTTGCCCCCAGCACGCTGAACATGTTCCCGAAATTCGAGCTGGCGCCCATCTTGATGTACTTGACGATGTTGCCGAACACCTCGCGGCCGGCGAGCACGCCGTCATTCAGCACGAAGAGATTCTTCTCCAGCAGAATGATGCCGGCGCTCTCTTTCGCGATGTCGACTGCGGTATCGACGGAAACGCCAACATCCGCCTGTTTCAGCGCCGGGCCGTCATTGATGCCATCTCCCAGGAAGCCAACGACATGCTTGCGCACCTGCAACGCCGCGATGATGCGCGCCTTCTGCTCCGGGGAGACCTTGGCGAACACGTTGGCGCGCTCGGCGGCAGTGGTCAGCTCGGCATCGCTCATCGCCTCCACCTCGCGCCCCAGCAGAAGCCCGGTGATCTCCAGCCCGACGTCCCGGCAGACCTTGCGGGTGACGAGATCGTTGTCGCCGGTGATGATCTTCACCGCCACGCCGGAAGCTTCCAGCCGGGCGATGGCGGCGGAGGCAGTCTCCTTCGGCGGATCGACGAAGGCGATAAAGCCTCGCAGGGTCAGCCCGGACTCATCGGCGGCGCTGAAATCATTCAGCCGTTCGGTCGGGAACTCCCGGCTGGCCACCGCAACGACGCGGAACCCGTCCTCATTCATCTCCCGCGCCACGACCCCGATCTTCTCCAGCTCGGCCGCGTCCAGCACGTGTTGTTCGCCGTTCAGCTCGTAACCGATGCAAACACTCAGCATCTCCTCCACCGCGCCCTTGCAGATGAGCAACGGCGCGCCCCCCGGCTTGCGCACCACCACGGAGAGCCGCCTGCGGGTGAAGTCGAAGGGAATTTCGTCGAGCTTGGAAAAACCCGTGTCCAAGTTGATATGCTCTTCCAGTTCGGCATGCTCGAGCACGGCATGATCGAGCACGTTCTTCAGCCCGCTCTGGAAATGGCTGTTGAGGTAGGCCAGCGTCAGCACGCCGTCATCCACAGCGCCATGGACGTCCAGATGCAGCTTCATGATGATGCGGTCCTGCGTCAGCGTGCCGGTCTTGTCCGTGCACAGCACGTCCATGGCGCCGAAATTCTGGATCGCGTTCAGCCGCTTCACGATCACCCGCCTGCGCGCCATCATGATCGCGCCGCGCGCCAGGTTCACGGTCACGATCATCGGCAGCATTTCCGGTGTCAGCCCCACCGCCACCGCCACCGCGAACAGCGCTGCCTCCAGCCAGTTATGCTTGGTCAGCCCGTTGATGAGAAACACCGTTGGCGCCATGACCAGGATGAAGCGGATCATCAGCCCGGCGAAACCGGCTATGCCGCGGTCGAAGCTCGTTTTCCCGTGCTGGCCCACGATCTTGTCCGCCAGCTGGCCGAAGCTGGTGGCCTCGCCCGTATGCAGCACCACGGCCGTGGCAAAACCGCTGATCACGTTCGAGCCCATGAAGCAGACGTTCTGCAGTGCGAACGCATCATCCACCGCCGCACCCTGCGGCAGGGAGGATTTCTCCTGCGGCATCAACTCGCCCGTGAGCGCGGACTGGTTGATGTACAGATCCTTGGCGGTGAGCAGCCGCACATCGGCGGGAATCATGTCGCCAGCGGAGAGGCGGATGACATCGCCGGGCACCAGTTCATCGAGCCCGATCTCGGCATAGCCCTCCTCATCCGTCCCAGCCGTGCCGGGCCGGCGCACCGTGGCGTGGATCTTCACCATATTGGCGAGCTGCGCGGCGGCGGTGCTGGAGCGATGCTCCTGGATGAAGCCCAGCCCGACACTGAGCATGACCATGACGCCGATAACGATGGCCGAGCGCGCATCCTGCGCCAGGATCCAGGAGGCAGCTGCCAGCACCAGCAGCATGAGGTTGAGCGGCGTCTTGGCATTGCGCCACAGCTCGGCGAGCACGCTCAGGCGTTCCTCGCGGGCGATGCGGTTGGGGCCGAAGCGCTTCAGCCGCGCGGCCACTTCGGCGGAGCTTAACCCTTCCGGCATGGCGCCCAGGCGGGTGCAAACCGCCTCCGGCGCCAGCGCCGCGATCTCAGCAAGGTCATGCGGCGCGGGGGGCTTGCCGGTCATGGCGCGCCCATCCGCACGGCCCTTGCCTCCTGGCTGGCCTGGTGCAGCTTGTAGTGCCGCCATTCTCGGTCCAGCGCTGCGTTCACCTCGGCACCGAACAGCACCACATAAGCGGAAATGTAGAACCACATCATCAAGCCAATCAGTGTTGCGAGCGGGCCATAAAGCACGCTGTACGCGGCGAACCGCCCGACATAGAGGCCAAACGCCCAGGAGGCGAGCAGCCACAGGAGAGTGGCGATGACCGCGCCCGGGGCGTGAAACACGCGGCCCGTTCCCGCCGGGCCGAAGCGGTAGAGCAGCCCCAGGGCCAGCAGCAGGAACACGATCATCGCCGCGGCGCTGATCAGCCCGACAAGAAAGGTGGTGGAGCCGGAGAGGCCGAGAAACGCCAGCGCCACCGGCAGAAAAACGAGGAAGCCAACGGCCATCGCGGTGCCGATGATGGCGACCAGCGTCATGCCCATCGACACAAGCTGGAAGCGGACGATGCCGCGCGTCTCGCGCTCATGGTAGGCGAGCGACAGCGCATTCAGCACCGATTTGGTGCCGGTGGAGGACGACCAAAGTGAAATCGCCAGCGAGATGAGGAAGCTTAAGCCAAGCCCCTTGGCCGGCTGGGCAATAACGCTCTGGATGCGGTCCGAGATCAGCGAGAACGCCGCCGGCGGCATGAAACTTTGAAGATAATGCAGCTGCGGCTGCACGGTGTCCGGATTGTACACCAGCCCGTAGAGCGAGATGAGCATGGTGATGGTGGGAAACAGCGCCAGCGTGGCGTAGAAGGCGCATCCGGCCGCAACCAGGGAGACCCGTTGCGAGGCCGTCGCCCGCCCTGCGGAGAGCAAGGCGCGCCGGAGCAGCGGCAAATGTGCGCGGAAGACGAATCGGTCAGCCATCGGGCCGGATTTTAATCGCATCCGGCACGGTGGCAAACCTGTCACGCCACCGACACAAAAACATCATCCGCTGCCTAGAGCCCCTAGTAAAACCCGCTAGGCTGAACCGAATGGCGCCGCTTTTTGAGCACCGGAGCGGAGCGTACATTGAAGTACGTGAGCACCGGAGCAGAGAAATGCGGTGCCAGGCGGCCAGCATAGTAGGGTTTTACAAGGGGTACAGGCCGGCGAGCAGGAACGCCTTGATCCGCGCCATCGATTCATAATCCATCAGCGCCGGGGCGTGGCCCGCATCCTCCACCACATAGCCCTCCGCGCCGGATTCCAGCATGCGGGTATAAACCGGCTCGGTCAGCAGATCGCTCTGCGCGCCGCGAATGACGAGCCGGGGGACCTGGATCAGGCCCCAGAGCGGCCACATATCCGCATCCAGCGGCACCGAGGCGAGTATCGGCTCGATGATCTTCGGGTCGTAATGCATGGCGAATGCCCCTTCCCCGGTCTGGTCCAGCACCCGCCGGGCGGAGAAGCGGGCGAGATGCGCCCATTGCGCGTCGCTCAGCTTGCCGAACGGCGCGTGCACCAGGCGCAGATGCGCCTCCAGCGCCGCCATGGAGACAAAGCGCTCCGGCGCAACGCTCATGTAGTCGCGGATGCGCTTGAGCGAGATGGCGGGGATCTGCGCGCCGACATCGTTGACCACCAGCCGCGTAATCGGGGCGTTCTGCGCGGCGGCGATCATCATGCCGCAGATCCCGCCAAGCGAGGTGCCCACCCAGGCGACCGGCTTGTTCAGCTGGGCCAGCAGATGCGCCAGCGCCACCACATAGCTCGGCGGCTGATAGGCCATGGATTCGGACAGCCAGTCCGACTTTCCGCGCCCCGGCAGATCAGGGCAGATCACATGGAAACGGTCGGACAGCGCCTCCGCCAGCGCGTCGAAATCCCGCCCGTTGCGGGTGAGCCCGTGCACGCACACCACGGCGGGCGCCGCCGGGTTGCCGGACTCGACATAGGCCATTTTGTAGAATCTGGTCCCGAACAGATAGTTGACCGAACCCGCGCGCGGCATATTGCCTCCATCGACCGTAACCCGAAGCTGCTCTAAGGCTTAGATGATGCCAACCCCGTCCACAACTGGCCTGCACCGCATGGCGTTGACCGCCGTGCTGACGCTGTGCGCGACGCTGAACGGGGTCACGCTGGTCTGGATGCTAGCCAGGCAGCCGCACATCAACGCCGATTTCCTTGGTTTCTGGGCCTATCCGCGCTTCTCGCCTCTGCTGGAAATCTATAACCCGGATGCCATGATGCGCTTCCAGCAGGCGCTATATTCAGGTTTCAAGAGCTATTACCCGTTCACCTACCCGCCGGATTTCCTCCTCGCCACCCCGTGGCTGCGCGATCTAAGCTACAATACCGCGAAGACAGTATGGACGCTTGCTGGGTTCACGGCGTTCACGGCGGCCGGGCTGGGGCTTTTCAAGGGCCGGCCGGTGCCGGTGCTCGCACTGCTGGCCAGCCCCGCGGCGCTGCTCACCCTGGTGCTGGGGCAGACGTCATTCTTCGCCGGCGCCCTGCTGCTGGGGGGGCTGGCGCTTCTGCGAGAACGGCCGGTGCTGGCAGGCATCGCCTTCGGCTTACTCACGCTGAAGCCACAGATGGGGCTGCTGCTGCCCATCCTGCTACTGGCGCGCGGCGAGTGGAAAGCCATCGTCGCAGCCAGCCTCACCACCGGGGCGCTAGTCGCGCTCTCCTGTGCCGCCCTGCCGCCGGACCTATGGCTCCTCTGGGCGCAATCCCTGCCGCAGATCCAGCGCGATTATTTCGGCGACGGCGTGAACCTGAACGTGATGATCACCCCAGCGGCCAATCTGGTGCATCTGGGCGCGGGAACGGGCACGGCCATGGCCGCGCAGACCGCCTGCACGCTGGTTGCGGGCTGCGCGGTATTCATTGCTGCACGCCGGACGGAGCATGGGCTGGCGGTGGCGGTGCTGCTGGCCGCAACCTTGCTGGCACAGCCGCACGCCTACGCCTATGACGCCGTGATCCTCCCCGCCGCCCTGGCTCTAGGCTGGCGCGCAAACTGCCCAGCCTGGCTCAAGGTGCTCGGTGGGCTCGTTTACCTGGCGCCGCTTGCCATGCTCTCCCCGCTTGCATCCTGGTGCCTCTACGCCCCGCCTCTGGCGCTGCTACTGGCCGGGTTGACGGCGCTTGCGCTGAAGGCGCCGCGCGGCGCAAACTCCCCGGCATGACCCAGTTCCTCTCCACCCCGCCGCTCGACCCGCGCCTGACCGACGGCGTGCTGCCACGCCGCTTCCTGGCGCTGCTGGTGGATTGCCTCGTCCTCAGCATGCTCGGCTCGGTGGCGGCGCTGCTCATCGCCGTGTTTGGTGTTCTCACGCTGGGCATAGGCTGGCTCGCCTTTCACGTCATCCCGCTGATTCCGCTGGTGTATTACACGCTGCTGATCGGCAGTTCCGGCGCCACGCCGGGGCAGCGTCTGGCCGGGCTCACCGTCCGGCAGGACGACGACTGGACCACACGCCCGAACCTCGCCCAGGCGCTGGTCTGGGCCGTGCTGCTCTGGCTCAGCTTCGTGCTGGTCGGTATTCCGTTCCTTCTGGCGCTGCTCAACCCGCGCGGCCGCGCCACGCATGACATCCTCTCAGGGCTGGTGATCATCCGCGCCACGTAAATTCCTGTTGACGCGGCGGGGTCAAGACCCAAACATAACTGGGTAATGAGCTTCAAGCCCCCCCGCCGTCCGCATTTCTTCTACACCACGGCGCCACTGCCCTGCCCTTACGTGCCCGGGCGCACGGAGCGCAAGGTGGTGACGGAGCTGGCCGGCGTCTCGGCGGAATCCCTGCACGACAAGCTTTCCCGGGGCGGCTTCCGGCGCAGCCATAACATCGCCTACGCGCCTGTCTGCCCGGGCTGCACCGCCTGCCTGCCCATCCGCATCCGCGCGCGTGATTTCGCGCCCAACAAGACCCAGCGGCGCGTCGCCCGCATCAACGCCGATCTCTTGGTGCAGGAGATGCCGCCCCGCGCCACGGCCGAGCAGTACCAGCTGTTCCAGACCTACCAGCAGACCCGCCATGGCGAGGGCGACATGGCGGCGATGAGCTTCTACGACTACCGCGCCATGATCGAGGACACCCCGATCGAGACCTCGGTCGTCGAATTCCGCCTGCCCGATGGCCGCCTCGCCGGCGCCTGCCTGACAGACCGCGTGGGCGACGGGCTCTCCGCCGTGTACTCATTCTTCGACACCACGCTGGATGCCCGCTCGCTCGGCACCTGCGCCATCCTCTGGCTGGTGGAGCGGGCCGTGGAGCTGGGGCTCCCGCATGTCTATCTCGGCTACTGGGTCGCCGAGAGCCGCAAGATGTCCTACAAGGCCAAGTTCCGCCCCAGCGAGGTGCTGCGCGGCGGGCAATGGGTGCCACTCACGGAGCAAGCCACCACACCGGCGGCACGGACCGTTATGGCGCAAGCCTGACCCAAAAACTTATGTTCCGTTCACAACCGCCACGGCGGCCCGAATGTCAGCAATGGTGGCACCGGGCGCAAACGCTCTGCACAACGCCTCAAAATGGTCCGGCTTGTTCTGCTGAAGAAAGGCCAAGCTCCTTTTCGGCCCCAAATACCATAACCGGTTGAGAGCAAAATAAATCTCCGGCAAAGTTTGCAAGAGCCAGTGCCGTCGATAATCCCCCTCCGGGCCGCCTTTTTCGGCACGCGCCAACATTTTCTCGAGCCAAAGACGCTGTGTCTGCGCCTCGCTGGGCGGCAGCGGCGCCGGTCCGGCTGAATACATTTCGGCAACGGCCTTAAGGGTCACTTCCCCCTCATTGCCGCACTGGAACAGAACCTGGCCCTCGTGAATCCGCAACCAGTCGAGGTCCGGTTGCACATCCGGCGGGTAGAGAAACAGGTCGAGGAACAGACCTTCCCAACGGTGAGCAACATGTCCGGTCTCGCTCGTCTCGCTGATGGCTATGACATCTATGTCACTCGCCTCATCCCAATCGTCCCGCGCCCGTGACCCGTACAGGATTGCCGTACGGCAACCGAACCGCTCCTTGAGATACGCGCAAAGCAGCGCAATGATTTCTTCCTGCTTCTCGTTTCGTCCGTGGCCTTCCTGCATTCCGAAATTCTGCGGCAAAGAACCGGGGAGAGATACCCCTCTTTTCAAAATCCGAACATGTGGTCGAGCGAGAACCCGCCTGCGCCGTCATCCACGCCATGGAAGCCGAACAGGCGGCAGGTGGCGTCACGGATCAGCACGTAGCCGGTCTCCCCGGCGGCGCTCAGATCATCGACGGAAAAATGTTCCAACGGCCGCACGATATACGAGCCTGAGCAGGCGATCTGGATCCGCGCCGCCGCCAGCTTCCGCCCCGCGCCGTCATAAAGTTCAAGCTCGGTGGAGGATTGCGGCACCCACGGCCCCGAGGCCGGGTAGATCAGCACGCAGAAGCTCTGCCGCCCGTCGAAGCCCAGCTTGAGGAACAGCCGCGTGGAGAGGCCCGGCGGCTTGCCGGTGTAGCTTTGCGGCTCGTTCTTGTAGACCATCAGCGTGTTGAAGATATGCCCGCCGAAGCTGCTCTCCGCCGCGTGGCCGCTCTGGCGGTCCTCGAAGCGGAACAGCGCGTGCAGCCAGCCATTGGCCTCGCCGCCGAAGCGGAAATCATAGACCAACTCGGCATGGCCGCCCTCGGGCAGCGCGCCCTCGGGCAGCATGTCGTCGAGGTCGAAGGCACATTCATGCCTGCGCGGCAGCACGCCGAAATAATGCTCGCCCAGCTTGGCGCCGTCCGGCGCGAACACATCCAGCCGCAGCGGCGTGTTCTGCTCTGTAACCGCCATGGGCGTCGGCAGCACGATGGTCCTGAAGCGCCCGCGCGGCGGCACCGGGAAGGGCAGCAGAAAGCCGCGTCCCATTTCGGGATGCAGGGTCTTCAGCCCCTCATCGGGCTTCAGGTCGCCGCGCTCGACATTCACATGCGCGATGCGCGTGCGGCCGCCGCGCTGCACCTCGTAACGCGGACGCACCAAATGCCGCCCGGCCAGAACCTCGAACTGCGCCGGCCATTGCACATCCGGGAACAATTCCGCCACATCGAGCGCCATCGTCGCGAACGGCGGAATATCGGTATCCAGCGCCACCGGCATGCCCTCGCCCATGCGGTCCAGCGCCACCCCGCCGGCCGGGATCGGCACGGCGTGGCTGTTCTGCACCCAGAGGATCACGCGCTCATCCGCGCGCGGCGCGGGCAGCCCGGCAAAGCGCTCGGAGGGCCAGGCATTGGCGTCATGCGTGCAGGAGAGCGACGGACCATTATCGGTGGCATAGGTATCCAGCGCATATTTCACCACGTCATGCCCGGCGATGCCGGTGGCGTGGATGAAGAGCTGCCCGGTGAAGGGCCCCAGGCCGAAGCGCTTGCGCACCTTTTGGCTGTCGATGACATAGCCGCCCGGCCCGGCGGGGGCTTCGTCATCCCACTCGGCCAGCACCTGCCCGGCCTCGTCGAACAGGATGTGGAAGAACCGCACCTTGCCTTCGCGCCGTACCCGGCCCAGTAATTGGCCGTGGTCAGGCGGGTGGCGAAATGCCCGTCATCACGGAAGAACACGAAATTCGTGGCGAAGTTCCGCGCGTCCAGATACCGCTCCGGCACGCTGCGCCATGCGGCGGGGAGTTTCACCTCATCCAGCGTCAGCACCTCGGCGCCCTGGGGGAGGAAACGCCGCAGCCGCTCCGCCACGCGCGGCGCGTCGAAGGCCGCGATCAGCACCGTCCGCACCCGCGCCTCGGGCAGCGCCGTCAGCGCCCGCGCGATATGCCCGCCGCGCACATGGCCGATGGCCTGCACGTCCTGCACGTAAACGCCCTCGACATCGAAATCCGGGCACAGCGCCAGCAGCGGCCCGGCGAAGCCCTCCGGGTCCACCACCGCGACACTGCCAGCCCGCCCCGCCAGCGCCGCCAGCGCCCGCGCCGCCAGCGGGATGCGCCAGCGCCTTGTAAACCGTGTTGCCGCCGCGGAAATTATCAAACGTTTCAATATCAAGCATATTTTTTATCTCACAGGCCCAAACGGCGGCGCAGTTCCGCCCCTGCTTCCGCCGTATCATCCAGCGGCGCGGTATTCCATAGCTCCAGCCTTCCATCGAAGTCCCGCACCCGGCCATCCTTCACCAGCGCATCCATGAAGGCGCCGATGCGCGATGATTTCCCCGGCAGCCGCACCAGATACACCGGCGCGTGCGTCGCCACCGCCTCCGAGACCATGGACACGCTATCCGCCGTGGCGATGATAGCATCGGCGCAGGCCAGCATGCCGAAATACGGGTTCTCGCCGGTGAAATCCCAGATCCAGGCACCCAGCGGCTCAAGTGCCGCGCGCAGAATGGCGAGTACCTCCGGCGCGGTGCGGCGCGAGGGGGTGATGACGAGCCCCGCCTCGCGCGCCACATTGGCGAGCTGCGCCGCCAAAGCGTGGGCCTGCGGCGCCTCGAACCGGTAGCGGCCATTGGAGCCGCCCAGCAGCACCGCCACCAGCGGGCGGCGATACGCGGCGAAATGCGGCGTCCAGTGCTCGCGCTCGGCGGCTAGCCGCGCCTGTGTCACGCGGTGCAGCGCCGTGCGGGTGACGATCACGTTCGGCCCGCTGATGCCATCATGCCGGGCGGCGAGAATGGCGTCGAATTTCTTCAGCGCCATGCGCGGGTGCTGGATGGCCACGGCGCGGACATCCTTGCTCCGCAGCGCGGCTGCCACGCGCGAGCCCGCCCCGCCGCAGCCGAATACCACCGGGGGCAGCGGCGCATCAAACGCCTCCGCCCCCACCGCCAAGCGCGGGTTGAACCAGAGGCTGGTGGGGATTTTGTCCCAGGGCGGCAGAAAGCGCAGCGTGCGCATATCCGGCGTGAGCCCCGCGGCCTCGGCCAGGCCCAGCGCCTGGTTCCGCAAACCGGCGAGGTCGGTGCAAAAAAGTCTCACGATCTGCATGGCTCCGGCTTTGGCCGGAGCGGGGTGCTACGTCAACCCGCGGATTGCACCCCGCGCCAACCCGGTTACAGTGGCCATCATGAGTTCCGGTCCCCTCCCCGAAACCCTGCCGCAAAGCCCGCTCCCCGCCGGGCTGCCGGATTTTGGCATGGAAATCGACCCGCCCGATCTCGCGCCCTTCGCCGCCGGCAATACTGGCGTGCCAGGCTTCACCACGCTCAACTCCGGCAAACCTGGCCCGCATGTGGTGGTGGTGTCATTAATTCATGGCAATGAGTTCGCAGGCGCCATCGTACTGGCCGAGTTGCTGCGCGCGGGCTTCACCCCGCTGCGCGGGCGCCTCACGCTCGGCTTCGCCAACCTCGCCGCCTTTGCCCGCTTCGACCCGGCAAATCCCCTGGCCTCGCGCTATGTCGAGGAAGACCTCAACCGCGTATGGGACGATTACCAGCTCTTCGGCGTACGCCGCTCGGCGGAGCTGAACCGCGCCCGCGAGATGAAGCCGGTGATCGACAGCGCCGATCTGCTGCTCGACCTGCACACCATGCTCTGGCCCTCGGAGCCGTTGCTGCTCTGCGGCGCTGGCGAACGCGGGCGCGATCTGGCGCTGGCCGTTGGCACGCCGGGGCTGGTGGTGGCTGATGCCGGGCACAAGGGCGGCAAGCGGTTGATCGATTACGGCCGCTTCACCGAGGGCGCCGAGCAAAAAGCCGCCTGCGTGCTGGTAGAGGCCGGGCAGCATTGGGAGGCTGAGGCCGTGGCCCAGAGCCGCGCCACCATCTTCTCGCTGCTGCGCCACGCCGGCATGGTGGAGGGCGTGGCAGCGCCCCCGCCCCCGCGCCTCGCGCAAGTGGTGCGCACCATCACGGCACGGACAAACCGTTTCGAATTCGCTCAAAATTTCCGTGGTGGCGAGATCATCAAGGCCGCCGGCACCGTCATCGCCCATGACGGCGACGAAGCCATCATCACGCCAGAAGACAACATGATGCTGGTGATACCGACGCTGAAGGTCTCGCACGGGCACACGGCCGTGCGCCTGGCGAAACTTTTAGACGAATAGCGGCTTTTTCAAAACTCCAAACAGATTTTGCCGAAATGCCGGCCGGACTGCTCGTGCCGGAAGGCATTGCCGATATCCTCCAGCGCGAACAGGCTGTCGATCACCGGGCGGATTCCGGTCGCCTCCAAGCCGCGCACCATTTCCACCTGCTGGCGCCGGTTGCCGACGATGATGCCCTGCAGCCGCGCCTGCTTCGCCATCAGCGCCGCCGTCGGCACTTCGCCGCCGCGCCCGGTAAGCACACCTATGAGCGAGATATGCCCGCCGATGCGCACCGCCACGATGGATTGCGGCAGCGTGCCCGGCCCGCCGACCTCCACCACATGGTCCACCCCGCGCCCGCCGGTATAGTCGCGCACCGCGTGGCCCCAATCCGGCGTAGTCCTGTAGTTGATGCCATGCGCCGCACCCATGCCGCGCAGCCGATCCAGCTTCTCATCCGAGGACGAGGTGGCGATCACCACCGCCCCCATGGCGCGGGCGATCTGCAGGGCGAAGATCGAGACACCACCCGTGCCCAGCACCAGCACAATGTCGCCCGCCTTCAGTTGGCCCTCCACCACCAAAGCGCGCCAGGCGGTCAGCCCGGCCGTGGTCAGCGTCGCCGCCTCGGCATGGCTCCAGCCCCGCGGCGCGCGGGTAAAGAACTGCGCCGGAACGGTCACGTATTCGCGCGCATAGCCGTCAACGCCATCCCCCGGCACCGTGGCGAAATCGCCGACCAGCGGCGCGCCATCCAGCCAGTGCGGAAAAAAGCAGGAGACAACATGATCGCCCGGCTTGAACTCGCCCACACCCGCGCCCACGGCTTCCACCACGCCCGCGCCATCGGCCATGGGGATGCGCCCGTTGGCGGTGGGGATCGCGCCGATGACTACGGCGAAGTCATGATAATTCAACGAGCTGCCATGCAGCCGGACCAGGATTTCCCCCGGACCTGGCGGCGCCGGCGCGTCCAGCTTGGTTAGGGTCAGATTGTCCAGCCCGGCGGGTTGCTTGATCCTGATCGCCTTCATGTCACTCCCCTCGGTGTTGCAGGGTCAGCGCAGCAGCGCTTCCGCCAATGCTTCCCAACTGGTGGCGTCAGGGGCCAGCAACAACCCCCCGCTGAGGTTCGAAGGCCGGTATTCCGTGCCGTCGAAATGCCGGGAATACCCGCCTGCCTCGCGGTGCAGCAGCCAGCCCGCGGCATGGTCCCAGGGCATCAGCTTGCGGAACATCTGCACATGGCAATGCCCGGCGGCGAGCATGCGGTACTGGTGGGCGGCGCAGCGGTAATCGGTCACCGCCGCCAGGCGGTCCAGCCGGTGCAACACATGCGAGCGCAGCGGCTCCTCCATGTACCGCCAGGACATGGAGCCGAACATCTGCTCCACCGGCGCGGGCTGGGCCACGCGCAGGCGGCGGCGCGTGCCATCCGCCGCCACCAGCCAGGCGCCCTGCCCGGCCAGCGCCACGGCGCAGTCATCGCTCATGGGGTCGAAGATAAACCCGGCCCGCACCCGGTCTTCCTCCACCAGCGCGGCCATCACGCCGAACAGCGGCAGCTCGGCGGCGAAATTCGCGGTGCCGTCGATCGGGTCCAGAATCCACACGCGCCCGGGCTCAGCCAAGCGCTCCAGCCGGGCCGTGCCTTCGGACACAGCCTCCTCGCCGATAACATCATCGCCGGGAAACAGCGCCCGCAGGCCCGCGTTCAGCGCGCGCTCGGCCGCTTCATCCGCCACCGTCACCGGGTCCAGCGGGCCGGTTTTGTCCCGTATATCCGCCGCCGCCAAATGCTTGAACCGGGGCAGGATCTCGCTGCGCGCCACATCGCGCAGCAGCGCGATGACGGATTGCGCCTCGGCCGGGGTCACAGCGCCTCGAACCGCGCTTTATCGACGGCGGAGAGCCGCAGCGTCAGGCGCACGAATCTCTCGTCATCCTCGCGGTGCAGCACCTCGCCATGGCGGTAGGCCCAGGCGATCTTCGCGCCATCCGCCACCGGAATTTGCACGTCGACCACCTCCAGCCGGGCGGCGAGGCGCTCGTCGATCTCGGCCAGCAGGCGCCCCAGCCCCTCGCCGGTGAGGGCCGAAACGGCAACGCCCTCGCCCTGCACCACGTTCTCGACACCGCCCAGCACATCCGCCTTGTTCAGCACCTCGAGCGTGCGCGCGGGCCAGTCCTCGTCCAGCGCGCCATCCTTGGCCAAGCGGGCCAGCACGTCGCGCACGTCCTTGGCCTGCGCCGCGGTGTCGGGGTGCGAGACATCGCGCACATGCAGGAGCAGATCGGCCTCCGCCACCTCTTCCAGCGTGGCGCGGAAGGCGGCGACCAGTTCGGTCGGCAGCTCGCTGATGAAGCCCACGGTGTCGGACAGGATGATGTGCCGCCCGGAGGGCAGCGTCAGCCCGCGCATGGTCGGGTCCAGCGTGGCGAAGAGCTGGTTCTCCGCCATCACGGCGGCGCCGGTCAGCGCGTTGAACAGCGTGGACTTCCCGGCATTGGTGTAGCCGACCAGCGCTACGATCGGGTACGGCACCTTCTTGCGCGCGCCGCGATGCAGGCCGCGTGTGCGCCGCACCTGCTCCAGCTCCTCCTTCAGCCGCACGATCCGGTCGCCGATCAGGCGGCGGTCCGCCTCGATCTGCGTCTCGCCCGGGCCGCCGAGGAAGCCGAAGCCGCCGCGCTGGCGCTCAAGGTGGGTCCAGGACCGCACCAGCCGCGAGCGCTGGTATTCCAGATGCGCCAGCTCCACCTGCAACGCGCCCTCTCGGGTACGCGCGCGCTCGCCGAAAATGTCGAGGATCAGCCCGGTGCGGTCGATGACCTTGCACTTCCAGGCGCTTTCCAGGTTGCGCTGCTGCACCGGCGTGAGTGCGGCATCCACCACCACCACGTCCACCCCGGCTCCATTCAAGGCGGTGCCGGCGATCTCCACCTGGCCCTTGCCGAGCAGCGTGGCGGGGGTGAGGCTGCGCAGCTGGAAGATCTGCTCATGCACGACCACCAGGCCGATGGAGGCGGCAAGCCCCACGGCCTCGGCCAGCCGCGCCTCGGCCGAGCGCGTCTGGTTGCCCGTGCGCGCGGCCTCCTTGTCCCATGGCAGCAGAATGGCCGCCCGGCTGGGCGGCGGAGCGGTCTCTATCAGCCTTCGGATTCCGGATCGTATTGCGGCTCAGAGCTGCGGTGCAGCTTCAGCGTGCTGCCGCTCTCCGCCGGAGCCGGAGTGGCGCCCTCGGCGCGGCTGGCGTCGAACAGCATGATCGGCGCACCCGGCATCACGGTGCTGATGGCGTGCTTGTACACCAGCTGCGTGTGCCCATCGCGGCGCAGGAGAACGGAGAAATTGTCAAACCAGGTGATAACGCCCTGGAGCTTCACGCCGTTGACCAGGAAGACCGTGACCGGCGTCTTGCTCTTCCGAACATGGTTCAGGAACACATCCTGTACATTTTGCGATTTTTCGTTGGCCACGGCGAATTCCTTGTTCTTGTCGCCGTTATACGGCGATATCTGGGTTAATCTAGTCAAAAAAAGCCTGAAGTTTCCGGCGGCTGCGTGGCGCGCACCGCCGACCCCTGAATTATATAGAAATTGTGCGCCGCGGCAACCGCCCTACACGCCCGCGCCGGGGCGCATTGCCCCTGGCGCATGGCCGGCTACCTGTTTCTTTGTGGGGCAGCACCAGGGGCGCCACCTGCCAGCCTTAGAAGGTGAGGCCCACGTTAAACGAACCGAACTCGTGGATCGAGTTGGCTTGGTGGTAGAAGCGGTTGGTCTGGAACACCTGCGTGTAGCTGAAGCGGACGCCCCGCCAGATGACCGTGGCGCCAAGCTCGAACGTGCCGACGACGCGGTATGGATCGACACTGCGGCTGGTCTGGAAGTCCGACCCCTGCAGAATCTCGTCATGCCCCACAAATTGCGAGGCGGCGCTGCCGAACACATACCACACGACGGGCTGGGTCTGCGTGAACGCATCCGAGCCCGAAGGCGAGGTCGCCATCAGCGAGGGCCCGAAATCACTGTCCAGCCCGCGGCCGAAGCGGAAGCCCACGGCCGGCTGCACGTAGTCCTCGGTCAGGCCGCCCATGGCGGAAATCTGCGGCAGCACATCCGCTTCCAGCCCATTGTTGAGATGCACGACCGGCACGCGCCAGATGCGGGCGGCGGAAAAATCGATGGCCGGTTCGCTCGGCAGCTGATAGGCCCAGCCATGCGTGCCCTTCTGCCCGATGATCGAATGGAAATCGTTCTGCACGATCTCGCCGCCCGCATCGCGCCCGATGACGCCGGCATTCACCCCCAAGACGGTGCGGGTGTTCGCCGTGTCCTGGATCAGGTTGAACGTGGCCGCGAGATAGCCCGCGTAAGGCTCGTCATTGGGATCGGGGTTGATCAGCTGCGTGTTGTCCGGCGTGTAGATCTGCTGGACGATGCCGACGCTGACGCGCTGCGTCCCCTCGCCCAGCAGGGCATGGCCGAAATTGGCCACGAATCCGGGCACCTCGCCCTCGGGCGAGGTCCAACCCAGATGGAAGCCGTTGACGTAATACCTGTCGGTCTGTGACTGGGTGCTGATCGAGGCGTTCTCGTCCTGGATGGTCCAGATGCCCGCCAGGGGCGACGATGGGGACTCTGCCCACGCGGCGCTGCCGAAGACCAGCAGGGCAAACGGGCTGAACACGGCAAGGCGCAGGCAAGCGGAAGTCTTCATGGATCTCACAACCGGCGGGAAGATGACGATGTAACCGGTTGTAACCCATGCCAAGAATAATGGAACTACCGCTCCCGGCTGGTGCACACCGCCAAATCGAGCAGCCGCTCCAGAACTTCACTCTCCTGCGCGCCGGCGATGGCGTGCTCTCCATCGATCAGAAAACATGGCACGCCGTTAATTCCCAAGCGATGAGCATGTAAGTTTTCGGCATGCACCGCGTCGGCCCCCTCTCCGGAGGCGAGAAAATCGGCAACTGCTCCGGCATCCAGCCCGAGCTGCGCGGCGAGCCCTGCAAGGACAGCATGGCTGCCGATATCGAGCCCATCAACAAAATGCGCCGCGAAAATCCGCTTCACCAGCCGGTCGGCGACACCATGCTTGGCCGCCTCGCGCACCAGCCGGTGCGCATCCACCGAATTGGGCGTCCGGCGGATGGCGGCGAAGTTGAAGTCGATGCCTTCCGCCGCGCCGAGTTCGGCAATGGAGGCGTAGAGCCGCCGCGCCCGGTCCTCGGCGCCGAACTTGCGGATCATGTAATCGGCGCGGGACATGCCGCCGCGCGGCATGTCCGGGTTGAGCAGGAAGGGCCGCCAGCTGAGTTCGACATCGAGATCCTGCCGCCGGGCGAGCAGGAAGGTCAGCCGCTTCACCCCCAGGTAACACCAGGGGCAGACGAAATCGAACACGACCTCGACAACCAGCCGCGCCGGGAGGGGGGCCAGAATATTCATGGTAGTGCAATCTACCGCAAGCGAGCCCGGGGCGCGAGGGGTTTTGCCTGGGGCTGACGAGCCATTCCGCATTGCCCGTCCTGCCATCGGCGCGTATCCTTCCTGCTGCGGCGGCCCAGCGCAATGATGCCGGCCTCAAGTATTGGAGATATCGACTTGAAACGCTTAGCTCTTGCCCTTCTCGCCGCCACGGCGCTGCCCGCTGGCGCCGCCATGGCCCGCAACAACTCTTCCCCGCCGCCGTCCGGTGAGGTGATCCATCTGTTCGGGCCGAATTCCGTGTTCAACAACCCCGTGTTCAACAACATCATCCCGAACACGGAGAGCAGCGCGGCCGCACCGGCTGCGAATGGCACCACGGCGCCCGCCAATGCTCCTGCCGGCAATCTAGCTGGCAATCCAGCCAGCACTCCAACTGACACTCAAGCCGGCACCCAAGCCAGCACCCCGGCCAGCGCTTCCGGTGGCAGCCTGGGCAGCGTGCTGCATGAGATGTTCGTGACCGGCGACCCGAATGTGCCTGCCTCGGAACGCCTCTCCAAGGGCCGGACGGGCACGCACTAAAGGCTCGCCGGTTCAGGCTGAAACATCCGGGCGCTTCACCCTGAAACCGACGTACTCTGGCGCATCCCGGCCCCGCCGCGCGGTTCAGTCCTTCGCGCGCAGTTCGTCCGCCCGCTGCTCCAGGCGCTTGGCCATGTCGTCCATGCGCCAGGCCATGATGTCGTAGAAGGTGACATAGCCGCGCTTCTTCACATCGATATCGTTGAAGTTATCGGCCACAGGCTTGAACCCGGCAGCCTGAGCCTGGGCCAGGGTCAGATGGCCGTCATGCGTAGTGTTGGCGGCGTAAAATTTCATCAGCACGTCTCCCTGCCAAAGCCGCGGCGATCTTTGCCCCAGCCGCCGCCCATCATGCCGGCTGCCAGTCGCCCCGTCGTCACCCATCATACCCGGGGCGGGGCTTGGCGCGGGGACGGACTGGTCCATACCAGCGGCGGCGGGTTGGCCGCTGCTCTGCGCCAGGGCGAGGCCCGGCAGCAGCGAGATGCAGGAAGCAAGCAATATACGGCGCATGGAAAAACTCCTTTTTGATGGAATGAATCTGTACCTTATTGCGCCCGAACTGTAGCTGCCATGTCTCCCGCGCGTTACAAAAAAAAACGGCGCCATGATGGCGCCGTTTTCCATGTTCGGTTCGGAAATCTGTCCCGGATTAGCGGGAGTAGAATTCCACCACCAGGTGCGGTTCCATCTGCACCGGGTAGGGCACGTCCGCCAGCTTCGGCGCGCGCATGAACTTGCCCTTCATGGCGCGGTGATCGACCTCGACATATTCCGGCACGTCGCGCTCGCCGCTCTGGGCGGCATCCAGCACCACGGCCAGCTGCTTGGACTTCTCGCGCACCTCGATCACGTCCTCGTCCTTCACCTGGTAGGACGGGATGTTCACCTTCTTGCCGTTGACCATCACGTGGCCATGGCTGACGAGCTGGCGGGCGGCGAACGGGGTGATGGCGAACTTCAGGCGGTACACGACCGCGTCCAGACGGCGCTCGAGCAGCTCGATCAGGTTCTCGGAGGTGTCGCCCTTACGGCGCACGGCCTCCTCGTAATACTTGTGGAACGACTTCTCGGAGATGTTGCCGTAGTAGCCCTTCAGCTTCTGCTTCGCCATGAGCTGCACGCCGTAGTCGGTCGGCTTCTTGCGGCGCTGGCCGTGCTGGCCCGGGCCATACTCACGCTTGTTGACCGGCGACTTGGCGCGGCCCCACAGGTTAACGCCCAGACGGCGGTTGATCTTATACTTGCTCTCAGTGCGCTTGGTCACGGCGCTGGTCCTTCTTGTTAAAATTCCGCCAGTAGTCTCTTCCCTGCGAAATGCAGAAAAGAGCGGGCGCGGGCGACCACCGCCCGTCCACGTTCCCGGCAACGAAGCGCCGCCCTTAAACCCCGAGCCGCCGCGCGTCAACCGCCGGCCTCGCCCAGCGGCAGGAAACGCCGCCAGCGGCAGCAAAATCCGCTGCCGGGCGCGGCTGAGGCGCAGTTCCGCCCGCGCGCCCATCCAGAGTTCCGCCGTCGCCAGGGGCGCAAGGCTGCCAGCCGGGACCAAAGCTCACGCCCGGCATATCCCCCAGGCAGAGGCTCAAGCTCCCGCCAATCCTCCGAGTCCGGGTCCGTCTCGGCCGGGGCGGCGGCGCCAGCCAGCAGGGTGAGCCGCTCCACCGGCCGGGTGAAGCTGAGCCGGGCCAGCCGCGTATGCCCCGCGCGGGTGATCTCGGGGATCACCGTCTCCGGCATCCGATATCGCACGCAGACTGCGGCAGATAGGCGGGCGAGAACCCAGCCTGAAGCGCGATGCCATGCAAGCGCCGCCGCACCGCCGCCAGGCGCGCCCCGCTGGTGACATTCGGGGCGAAGGGCCGCGCCGCCGGGCTGCGCCGCCCCAGTTCGTGGTACAGCGCGCTGCGGTTGCCGGAGCAGAAATAGGACTCACACTCCAGCCCCTCGGCCAGCAATATGTCGTGCCGGTCCAGCTCGACATGGAAATACGTGGCCGCCGCCGCGCGCTCACGGATAATCGTGGCGCCATTGACCAGATGCGTGACCGGGATCAGCACGCCATCGGCATACACGCCGTGCAGCGGCGAGAGGCGCAGCACGCGGTGCGGCCTGCCGGGGCCGAAGGCGCCGGGCATGATCGAGCACCGGCAAAGCGTTGCGCGCCGGGGCGGGGCCGAGGTCCAGCGTGCGCCAGCCGATCCAGCGCACCGGGCGGCGCTCGCCCGAGGCGGTGATCAGCGGATCGCCGGGACGCAGCTCCTCCACCGCGCGGTAGCCATGCGGGGAGAGCAGCTTCGTGCCTCGGGCGAAGCAGGGCATTTCCCCGCCCAGCGTGATCAGCGAGCCCCCGGCGCCGTCCGAGACGATGGACACGGCAGGCTGGCCGGAGACGGCCTGCACGGCGAAGGACGTCACCTCGCTGCCCAGGCTGTCGAACACACCGATCGTACCAGCGCTGTAGGTAACAAGGCCGGTGCCGATGCCCACCAGATCCACCACATCGCTGCCCGCCATGTTGGCGACGCCGGAGAACCCCGCCTGCGCGTCATCAAGTACCAGCTCGGCATTGGTCCCGGCGAAGCTCACAGCCGCGCCGCTCACCGGGCCGCTGAGTTCCAGCGCCGCGCTGGCGCCCACCTCCAGAAGCCCGGCATTGGCCACGCTCCCCGCCAGCAGCAGCCTGCCGCCCAGCGCCTCGATGGTGCCGGTATCGGCAATCCCCGGCGCGTCCACCACGCCATAGCCGGTGAGCCCCCCGGCGAAGCTGGCGGCGGTGATGCCGCCCCCGGCCAGAGCCACGGAACCCACGCTCATGCTGGTGGCCACGGAAACCTGCCCGGCGACGGACATCGTCCCGGCGTTCAGCGCCCCCGCCTCCAGCGTGGCGCCAGTACCGATGGAGAGTTGCGCCCCGGTCTCCGCTCCCATGGCGCCGCTCACGGCAAACAGCGCCGTGCCGCCCAGCGCCAGCGCGCCCGCACCGTCATAGCCGGTGGCGCTGATCGTGGCGTCATTCTCCAGCGTCACGCCCCCGGCATTGCTCACTGCGCCGAGCGACGCCGCCGCCGTGCCATAAGCGAGCAGGCTGCCCGCGCTGCCCAGCACGGCCCCGCCGAGCGCCGCCGAGCCGCCAATGTCGAACACCCCGCCGGCGAGCGCCAGACTGCCCGCGGCGGTGAGCGCGCCGCTGATCACGGCCTCGCTGGCGCCGGATACTGTGATGTTGCCGCTGGTGGAAAACGCCGTGCCAAGCACCGCCAGCGAGCCCGCGCTGAGGCTCACATCCCCGGCCAGCGCCGCAGTGGCGGCAGCACCGAAGATCGCCTCCCCGCCGCCATCCACCAGCAGCGCCGTGCCGGAATAGCCGCTCGCGCGCAGCAGATTGTTGAACTCCACCGTCCCGGAGACTGCCACGCCGCCCACCGCCATCGGCCGCCGTGACCTCCGACAGCCCCGAGGCCGGACCGTAGAGCCACCATCTCGGCCGCGCTGACCGCCCCGCCTGTGGAGCCGCTCACTGTGCCGCTGCCCGTGGCGGTAATCGCCACCTGCTCGCTCAAGACCCGCCAGCAGCCCGGTGCTGCCGGTAAGGCTCAGCGCATCGTTCACCCCGGTGCCGGTATAGGTCAGCCCCGCCAGCTCGGCATTCAGCGCCTGCTCATTGGCCGCGGTGAGGGTCAGCGTGGCCGCCGGAGCCAGCGTGCCGAGGCTTAAGCGCGCCATGCGCCACCGAGACGGTCATCGCCAGGCTCTGCGCCGCCGTGCCGGCCAGTTCCAGGTCCAGCCCCAGCAGAGGCTGCGCCACGCCAGCACTCGCCCCCAGCACCGCCCCGCTGCTCACGCTGGGCGCCGGGGGACGCAGATAGATCACGCCATCCCCTGCGGCATCCATCCCGGCCGCGGGCACATAGCCCGAGGGAATGGCCGCGAAGATGGTGTAGGAGTGGGTGGTCGCCGCTGCCATCCACCCCGGAGACGGAAAACGAGGTCTGGCTGACGTTATAGACGTTGAAGCCGCTCAGCCCCGGGAAGATCAGCTCGTCGCCCGGGGCGAAGCCGGTGATGGTGCCCGAGAAGAGCTGCGGCCCGGTGATGACGAACGCGCCCCCTGCCCCGCCCAGCGTGCCCGCATAGCCGCCGCTCACCGGCACCGCCCCGCCATTGCCGAGGAAGTTCAAGGTCACGGAACTATCGATGGTCAGCGGCGTCGTGTCGAATATGCCGTAGAGCGAGGCATCCTCGCCCAGCACCATCACCCCGCCAGCGCCTACGTCCAGCCTGGTGCCGCCGGTGATCAGCCCGGCATCAACCTCCAGCGTCTCCCCGCCGCGCGCCAGGATCGTGCCCGGCCCGGTGATCTCGCCCGCGGCGGAGAAATTCCCCGCGGTCAGCGTGCCCGCGCCCTCCAGCATTGCGCCTGCGGCCAGCGAAAGTGCTTGCGTGTAATCCAGCCCGGCATTCGCATCCACAGTGAACCCATCGCTGAAATCCACCAGCGCGCCAGAGCCAAGCTGCACCGGCCCGGCGATGGTGCCGCCCGCCGCCACCAGCACGCCGGTCTCCACCAGCGTGGCGGCGCTGATCTCGCCGAAATCCAGGCTGGTGCCGCCAAGGGTGAGCGTGTTGTACGGCACTTCCAGCGCCCCACCCGGCGCGATGCTCACGCCCGCCACGGTGAGATTGCCAAGCACGGCGGTGGTGCCGGTCACGTTCAGCACCCCGGATGGCGCGCTGTCTCCCACGGCCAGCGTATCCGCCCCCGCCGTATAAGTGCCGTTCGCCCCCGGCGTGCCCACCGTGTTGAGGTAGATATTCCCGTAGGTCACCACGCGCGGCAGCACGCCGGTCAGGTTCCACAGCGTGTAGTCCAGATGCTGCCCGCCGCTTACCGTCGGCCCGGCGAAATCCAGCCCCGCGAGCAGCGTGTTGAGCGTACCAATCTCATCGGCGGTGAAGGACAACTCGATCGTCCCGGTACCGATGCCGCTCGCCTCGATGCCACTCATCCCCGTCAGCCCGGGCAGGAGCAGCACGCCCTCGGCCACCGAGAGGGTGAGGCTCAGCGTCTCCTCCTGCCCCAGCCCCATGGCGGCGAGCCCCTGGGCGATGGGATCGGAGAGCAGCAGATCCGGCAGGGTGGTGAGCGAGTCCGGGCTCAGCGTGACGATCTTCGCCGGGTTGACGAAAGCGGGGCCAGTGCCGGGCGCTACATCCACCACGATGTCGTCCTGCGTGGACAAAGCGGCCGGGTCGCTGGCGGTCAGGCTCAGCACATCCGTGCTGGTGCCGGTGGACTCGGTGAGTTGCAACCCGGCCAGGGCGGCATTCACCTGCGCCGTGCTGCCGGTAAGGGTAATGGCATTGCCCGAGGCCGTGCCCGCGCTCAGCACCGCGCCCGCATTCGCGGCCTTGATCTGCACGGTGAGCGTGCCGCCAGCGGGATCGCTCACCGTAATCCCGGGCGGCAGGTCTTGCAGCGATGACAGCGTGGCATCGCCGGCCAGTACGGTCAGCGTCGCGGGCGCGGAGATGTTCAGCCGGCTGGTCACGGCCGGAACCTATACAATCTTAACAATTAATCAACTGTAATAAAGCAACCCCTGGATGTATGTTGCCACGCGAAAATTCTCCCCACGCCGGGCATGGTCCTGTAACGGTTCCGGCCCCATACTGTGCGCCATGAAAACCGTGCACAAAAAGCCCCGCGCCAAAACCGCCAAAGCCGCCAATGCGGTAGCCGCCCCGGCACTGCCGAGCCGCGACTCGGTGAAGCAGTTTCTGGAGGAGTCGGGGCAGAAGGTGCATTTCCGCGACGTGGCGCGTGCCTTCTCGGTGAAAACCGAGGACCGCAAGGCCTTCGCGGCATCATGAAATCGCTGGAACTTTCCGGCCATGTTGAGCGCGCCGGGCGCAAGCGCTTCACCGAGGCCGGGCGCCTGCCGGAGAGCGCGCTGGTGGAGGTCACCGGCATCGACCGTGACGGCGAGGCCCTGGCCCGCCCGGTGGTGTGGGACGGCCCAGGCCGCCCGCCGGTCATCTTCATGCACGCGGAGGCCAAGGGCCAGGCGGCGCTGGCGCCGGGCGCGCGCGTGCTGGCGAAGCTCAAGCACATTGGCGGGGACAAATACGAGGGCCGCACCATCAAGCGCATCGCCGAGCAGGCGGGCAGCATCGTCGGCGTGTTCCATGCCATGCCGCAGGGCGGGCGGATCGAGCCCACGGACCGGCGGCAGAAGACGGAATGGATCGTCCCCGAGGGCGAGACCATGCACGCGCAGGAGGGCGAGATCGTCCGCGCCGAGCCCCTGCCCGGCCGCGTCTTCGGCCCGAAGCCGGCGCGGGTGACGGAAAAGCTCGGCAGCATCAACGATGCCCGCTCCGTCAGCCTCATCGCCATCGCGCAGCACGGCATCCCCATGGATTTCACCGACGCCGCGGTGAAGGAGGCCGAAAAGGCCAAGCCGGTGCCGCTGGCCAAGCGCACGGACCTGCGCGAACTGCCGCTCATCACCATCGACGGCCACGACGCCCGCGACTTCGACGACGCCGTGTTCGCCGAGAAGATGGAGCATGGCTACCGGCTGATCGTCGCCATCGCCGATGTGGCGCATTACGTGAAGCCCGGCTCCGCGCTCGACCGCTGCGCCAGGGAGCGCGGCAATTCCTGCTATTTCCCCGACCGCGTAGTGCCGATGCTGCCCGAGGCGCTCTCCAACGGGCTGTGCTCGCTCAAGCCGGACGAGGACCGCGGCTGCCTGTTCGTGGAAATGCACATCAACGTGCATGGCCACAAGCAGAGCCACAAATTCGGCCGCGGGCTGATGCGCTCCACCGCGCGCAAGACCTACGAGCAGATCCAGGCCGAGTTCGAGCAGAACCCCGAGAACCATGCTGACCTCTTCGCCGCCTTTACCGCGCTGCTCCAGGCCCGGCATGCGCGCGGCACGCTGGATCTCGACCTGCCCGAGCGCAAGGTAGTGCTGGGCGAGGACGGCCAGGTGCAGAGCGTGGCCCCCCGCCCGCGCCTGGACAGCCACAAGCTGATCGAGGAGTTCATGATCCTCGCCAATGTTTGCGCGGCTGAGGAGCTGGAGCGCCTGAGCATGCCTTGCATGTACCGCGTGCATGCCCCGCCCGCGCCGGAGAAGCTCGATAACCTCCGCAGCTTCCTGCACACGCTGGATATCTCGCTCAAATCCGGCGACACGCTGCACCCGCGCGACCTCGACCATATTTTGAAGCTGGTGGAAGGCACGCCCTCCGCCTCGCTGGTGAACGAGACCATGCTGCGCGCCCAGTCCCAGGCCCAGTATTCGCCGGACAATATCGGCCATTTCGGCCTGGCGCTGAGCCGCTACGCGCATTTCACCTCGCCCATCCGCCGCTATGCCGACCTGCTGGTCCACCGCGCCCTGATCACTGGGCTGAAACTCGGCGTCGGACGGTCTCTCGCCCGAGGATATCGCTGGCTTCGGCATTACGGCGGAGCAGATTTCCGGCACCGAGCGCCGCGCCGCCCTGGCCGAGCGGGATTCCAGCGACCGCTATCTTGCGCTGTATTTGCAACACCGCATTGGAGAGTTGTTCTCAGGCCGGGTTTCGGGGGTGACGAAGTTCGGTTTATTCGTCACTTTAACTGAGAGTGGGGCGAGCGGTTTCTTGAGTATGGCGTGTCTACCGGATGATTACTGGGTCTTCGATGAAGCCACCCAAACTGTGTCCGGCCGCCGGAGCCGCCATGTCTTCTCCTTGGCACAACCTATCGAGGTCCGGCTGAACGAGGCCCGTCCCGTCACCGGCGGGCTGCTGTTCGGCGTGGCCGAGGCACTGCCCGGCCCCGTCAGGCGCGGCAAGTCCCTGCGGGCGAAACCCGGACGCGCGCCGGGCGCCAAGCCCGGCAAGCCCAAGCACAAGCAGAAGCGGCGCGGGTGAGGCGCACGGTTCTCCTTATCGTCGTCTGCCTTTGCGGCGGCCTGTGGACCCGCACGGCCGAGGCCGCCCCTATGGGCTTCGATGCCGCCACCGCCGGGGCCGTGTGGTCCGCCGCCCTCACCTATATCGCCCCGCGCTCGCTGCAGCCGCTCACCATCCCGCAGATGACGATCTGGGGCCTGAACGGCCTCGCGGCGCTGGACCCGGACCTGAACACCACGCTCCAGGCCGGGCAGGTGCGCCTGTACGGCCCCAACGCGCTGCTGCTGGCCATCCCCGCCCCGGCGGATAACGACGCCGCCGGCTGGGGCAAGGCCGCCGCGCAGATCGCCGCCGCCGCCTATGCCGCCTCGCCCGCCTTGCAGCAGGCCGGCACGCAGGAGATCGTCAGCAGCTTCTTCGACGAGCTGTTCAACCATTTCGACCCCTATTCCCGCTACGAGACGCCAATGGTGGCGGCCCAGAACCAGCTCGTGTTCTTGGGCCTCGCCACCACGGGCCTCACCTTGGACAACAAATCCGGCCATGTCGTGATCAGCGCCGTGGCAGCGGACAGCCCGGCCGAGAATGCGGGCCTCACCCCAGGCATGGTCGTGCTCTCGGTGGATGGGCGAGCCGCCTATCCCGGCGCGCTCGCCACGCTCAACGCCAACATGAACGGCATTTCCGGCAGCACCACCACGCTCTCGTTGCAGGACACGTCGGACGGCCCGCCTACTGAAGAGCAGGTCACGCTGACCCGCGGCTTCGTCCCGCCGCAGACCGTGTTCCCCGAAGCCTCGCCCGGCCCCGGACTGGTCGCGCTGAAGATCAGCGCCTTCAACAAGGGCACAGCCGACCAGCTCACCACCGCCCTCGCCGCGCTGATGGCCCAACGCCCCGCCCCCACCGGGCTGGTGCTGGATTTGCGCGGCAACCGTGGCGGCGTGCTGCGCCAGGCCGTGCTGGTGGCGGATTCGCTGCTGCCCACGGGGATGATCGTGCAGACCGTGGGGCGCGACCCGGATGCGGACCAGAGCTTCAACGCCGAAGGCGCCGACCTCACACTTGGCGCGAGGCTGGCGGTGCTGGTCGATGGTCAGACCGCCAGCGCGGCTGAGATCCTGGCTGCCGCCCTGGCCGATAATGGCCGGGCAGTCGTCATTGGCTCCGAGACGCTGGGCAAGGGCTTGGTGCAGACCTTGACCAGCCTGCCCGATGGCGGCGAGTTGTACGTGACTTGGAGCCGCGTGCTGGCCCCGCGCGGCTGGCCTATGCAGAGCCTGGGGGTGATGCCGCAGGTTTGCACAAGCCTGGGGCCCGAGATGCTGGAGACCGAATTGGCATCGCTGGACAAGGGCAGCAACATGCAGGCCATGGCCGTGGCGGCGGCACGAGCGATGCGCGCCCCGGTGGACATGGATAGCGTGCTGCAAATCCGTAACCAATGCCCGGCCGATATCGGCACGGATATGGACTTTACCGCCGCCAGCCATATCCTGGCCTCACAGGCCGCTTATCAGGCAGCTTTGCTGCGCTAGAAGCCAAACCCGCACTTGACGAAACCGCTTAACCTGCGCCATACGGCGCGCTCTGGAGATTCGTAATCATGGCAAAGTCTAACGTCGTTCAAATCAAGCTCGTTTCCACCGCTGACACTGGTTACTTCTATGTGACCAAGAAGAACGCGCGCGCTCAGACGCAGAAGCTGGAGCTCAACAAGTACGATCCGGTCGTGCGCAAGCACGTCAAGTTCAAGGAAGCCAAGATCAAGTAAGCGCCGCACCCGCGACGCTGCTTTTTCTGCCGCAACCCGTCCCCCCGGCGCTTTTGCTCCGGGGGTTTTTGCGTACGCGCAGAGCTGATTAACCCGTTTCTGGTTAATTTCTTAAAAATGCTTCCATCCCAGGGACTTGAATGCCATTTCCGTCCCGGCGGCGGAAAGCACGCGCACCCCTGCCCCCAGTTCGAACGCGCCGATCCGCGTGACCGGCAGATCGCCACACGCAGCCTTCAGGCCGCTCTCACGGCCCGGCGGCACGGCCAGGATCAGCTCGTAGTCATCCCCGCCGGTGAGGCGCGCCTGCAGCACGTCCTCCCCCAGAGCCGCTGCTTCGGGCGAGGCCGGAACCAGCCCCGCCTCGATGACAGCGCGCAGCCCCGATTCCTCCGCGATATGCGAGAGGTCCTGCACCAGCCCGTCCGAGACATCGATGGCGGCGGAGACGATTCCCGCCAGTTCCAGCCCGACTCGCGGCGCTGGCAGCCGGGAGCGCTGCGTGAAAAACCCCGTGGGGTCCTCGCGCTGGCCGCGCCGCGCCTGCAGGCCCAGCACCGCGTCGCCAATGGTGCCTGTCACCCAGATCTCATCCCCTGCCCTGGCCCCGTTGCGGCGCAGCGCAGCGCCCGGCGCCACCGTGCCCAGCAGCGTGGCCGTAAGCGCGATACCATGCAGCGAGGATGACGAATCCCCGCCGAGCAGTTCGATGTTGAAAATCGCCTGGTCCTGCCCCAGCCCGGCGGCGAATCCCGCCAGCCAGTCCTCGGGCAGCGACACCGGCAGCGCCGTGGTCAGCAGATAGCCGAGCGGCGCGGCACCCATGGCGGCAAGGTCGGAGAGGTTGCGGCGCAGCAGCTTGCGCGCGATCAGCGCCGGATCGTCGCCGGAGAGGAAATGCACCCCCTCCAGCATCTGGTCCACGGTGAGCACCAGCTCGCGCCCCGGCGGCGGGGCGAGCACGGCGGCGTCATCCCTAAGCCCCAGCCCCGCCTCTCCCGCCAGCGGCGCTAAATACCGCGCGATGCGGGAGAACTCGTCAGGCATCAGTTGGCCGCGGGAAACTCCGCCGGGCGCAGCAGGTGCGCGAGGCGGTCCAGCACGCCATTGGCCATGCGCGGCTCCTCGCCGGAGAAGAAGCCATGCGCTACGTCCAGGTACTCGTTGATCACGACCTTGGCCGGCGGGCCGTCGCTCATCCACAGCTCGGCGCCACCGGCGCGCATGCGCGCGCGCAGCACCGGGTCGAGCCGGTCCAGCGGCCAGCTTTCCGGCAGGGCGCTCGGCGATCATGCCGTCGATGGTATCCTGCTGCTGCGTGGCTGCGCGGACGATGCGGGCGAAGAGCGGCACCTCGGCGTCGGGCACGCGCCCCTCCTCGAACCCGCCGCTGCCCGGCAGGTCGCCGAGGCGGTGGCGCACGAACTGGTCGATCACGGTCTCGCCGCTCTGTCCGGCCTGCTCGGTCTGGTACAGCGCCTGCACGGCGGCGACGCGTGAGGGGGTACGGGGACGGCCGCTCATGCACGCCAACTCCCGCTTCAGCACGATCTGCTTGAGGCAGGCCACGGCGGCCTCCGCGCCCTTGTTGGGGCCGGTCTCGTGGCTGCGGGCCAGGGCCTGGTCCAGCGTGTCCACCGTGAGCAGCGCCGTGCCCAGGCAGAGCGACTTGACGGGTGGCCACCTGCATCAGCCCGTCCATGGCGGCGGCGCAGATGAACTCGTAATGGTCGGTCTCGCCGCGCACGACGCAGCCGAGGGCGACAAAGCCATCGAAGTCCTGGCACAGAGTCGGCGGCGATCGCCAGGGCCTGCGGCAGCTCATACGCGCCGCCGACCTCGACGACCGAAACCTTGGCCTCCGACCTGGGCGAGGATGTCGCTGCGCGGCTTTCAGCATGCCGTCCACCACCTGGCGGTAATAGGGCGCGCTGATCACCAGGATGCGCGGCGCGGCGCCGGGCACGCGGGGGGCGATCGGCGGCGGGAGCGTCGCCGTGCTCATGCCTCAGCCCCCGATCGGGCGCTGTTCGACCACGTTCAGCCCGTAGCCCTCCAGGCCGATGATGGTGGCGTTGTGGTTGGAGAGCAGGATCATGTGCTTCACGCCGAGATCGAGCAGGATCTGCGCGCCGATGCCGTAGTCGCGCAGCTCCGAGACTGGCCGCGTGCCCTCGACGAGCGCGCGGATGCCCGCCGACAGCGCCGTCTTGCGCTGCTCGCGCACGATCACCACCACGCCGCGCCTGGCCGCGGCGATCATGTGCATGGCGTTGTGCAGGGCGATGAAGTGCCGGCCGCCGATCATGTCGTCGAGCAGGTCGACGGCATGCATGCGCACCAGCACCGGCTCCTGGCCGCGAGATGTCGCCCTTCACCAGCGCCAGATGCTCCTGCTAATCGACCGTGTTGTCGAAGGCGATGATCTTCCAGCTCGCCCGTCCGCCGAGGCGACATTGCCCTCCTCGACGCGCTTGACCAGCCGCTCGGTGGCGCGGCGGTAGGCGATCAGGTCGGCGATGGTGCCGAGCTTGAGGTTGTGGCGCTGGGCGAAGGCGACGAGGTCCGGCAGCCGGGCCATGGTGCCGTCGTCGTTCATGATCTCGCAGATCACGCCGGCGGGGATCAGCCCGGCCATGCGGGCGATGTCGACCGAGGCCTCGGTATGGCCGGCGCGCACCAGCGTGCCGCCCTCGCGCGCCATCAGCGGGAAGATGTGGCCGGGGGTGACGATGTCGTCGCGGCCGCATTCCGGGTTGATCGCCACGGCGATGGTGTGGGCGCGGTCGTGCGGCGGAGATGCCGGTGGTGACGCCTTCCCGCGCCTCGATGGAGACGGTGAAGGCGGTCTGGTGCCGCGTGCCGTTGGCCTGGCGTCATCAGCGGCAGGCCGAGCTGCTCGCACGCGGGCGGGTCATGGCGAGGCAGATCAGGCCGCGCGCGTGCCTGGCCATGAAGTTGATCGCGTCCGGCGTGGCGAACTGCGCGGGGATGACGAGATCGCCCTCGTTCTCGCGGTCCTCGTCATCGACCAGGATGAACATGCGGCCGTTGCGGGCTTCCTCGATGATCTCCGCAGCGGGGGAGATATAGTCGTGCAGATTAGATGATTTCAGGCCTGGCATGAGGCGTCTTCCTTAGTGCCGGTCGCGCGGAGGCGCCGGCGTTGACTGTTGCTTTACGCATTCTTGAACTGAGCAGCGCGCGACATAGCGCGCCAGCATGTCGATTTCGATGTTCACCGTGTCGCCCGACCTGCAAGGTGCCGAAACTGGTGACCGCGGCGGTGTGCGGAATGATGTTCACGCCGAATTCGCGGCCATCGACCTCGTTGACCGTCAGCGACACGCCGTCGACGGCGATGCTGCCCTTGGCCGCGATGAAGCGGGCAAGATCGGGCGGCAGGCGGAACACCCAGCGCGTGGAGCCGTGCTCCGGCGTGGCGGAAACGACCTCGCCGACGCCGTCGACATGGCCGGAGACCAGATGCCCGCCGAGCTCGTCGCCCAGGCGCAGCGAGCGTTCCAGGTTGACCTGCGTGCCCGGCTCCAGGTGCCCAGCGTGGTCTTGGACAGGGTCTCGGCCGAGGCGTCGACGGCGAACCAGTCCGCCCCGACCTCGACCGCGGTGAGGCAGCAGCCGGAGCAGGCGATGGAGGCGCCGAGCTTCTCTCGGCACCCGTCCAGGCTCGTTATCCGGCGTGGCGATGACGAAAGGCGCATGCCTTGCCGCCGCCGAGCGGCGTGATGTCGCGCACCGTGCCGAGGCCGGTGACGATGCCGGTGAACATTCATCCGATCTTCCTGAAATTCGGTCAGCATGTCCTCGCCCCATTGCTGGCGCGAGACGGCGCGGAAGCGCGGCATCGCCTCCAGCCGGGCGATGCCGAAGGCCTGCGCCGCCGGCCAGCCATCGCCGCCCATCACCGCAGGGGCATGGAACCAGGCGATACGGTCCACCAGCTCGGCGCGCAGCAGCCGGCGGCGAGTTGCCCGCCGCCTTCGACCAGCACGCGGGTGAGGCCGGCTTCGCCAAGCGCCTGCAGCACCGGCCGCCAGATCGACTCCAACAGTGCTGGGCCGGCAGCTCGATGAGCTTGACCCCGGCACTCTCCAGGGCCTTGCGGCGCAGCGGGTCGGCGCCGTCGCGGAGCAGGATCCAGATCGGATGCTCCGCGGCCGTCGCGCACCAGCTTGGAGAGTAAGCGGCGTGCGCAGATGGCTGTCCGCCACGACGCGCACCAGCTTGGCGGCGCGGAAACCGGGGAGCCGGCAGGTCAGCTCCGGATCGTCCGCCAGCACCGTGCCGACGCCGACCAGCACCGCGTCGTGCCGGCCGCGCAGGGCATGCGCGGCGCGGCGCGCCTCGGGCCGGTGATCCATTGCGGCTTTCGCCGCTTGCCGGTGGCGATCCGGCCGTCCAGCGTGGAGGCGAGCTTGAGCGTGACCAGCGGCCGGCCCTGGCGCTGCACGCAGGGCGAAGCCGGCCGACCACCGCCTCGCATTCGTGCGCGCAGCACGCCCTCGGTCACCTCGATGCCGGCCTCGCGCAGCCGGGCGAGCCCGGCGCCGTTCACCTTGGGGTGCGGGTCGCGCGCGCCGACGACCACGCGCGCGATCCCGGCGGCGATCAGCGCATCGGTGCAGGGCGCCTGATCTGTCCAACAATGACAGCAGGGCTCCAGCGTGACGTAGGCGGTCGCCCCGCGCGCCGCCGCGCCGCGGCCTGCAGCGCCACCGGCTCGGCATGCGGGCGGCCGCCCGGCGCGGTGTTGCCGCGGCCGACCACGCGGCCATCCTTCACGATGACGCAGCCGACCGAAGGGTTGGGCGCCGTTTGCCCAGGCCGCGCCGGGCCAGGGCCAGGGCGGCACGCATATGCGCTTCGTCAGTCATTGCCTGCCTTCCCTAAGGTCGCCAGCGGCGCGCCGTCCATGCCGCCGAGGAAGTCCTCGAAATCCTTGGCCTCGCGGAAGTTGCGGTAGACCGAGGCGAAGCGGACATAGGCCACCGCGTCCACCTCCTTCAGCGTGTCCATCACCAGCTCGCCGATCTGCTCGCTCGGGATGTCGCTCTCGCCGCTGGCTTCCAGCTGGCGGACGATGCCGTTGACGATGCGCTCGATGCCGCTCCTCCTGGACCGGGCGCTTGCGCAGCGCGACGCGGATCGAGCGGGCCAGCTTGTCGCGGTCGAACGGCACGCGGCGGCCGTCGGCCTTCACCACCGTCAGCTCGCGCAGCTGCACCCGCTCGATGGTGGTGAAGCGCTGGCCGCAGGCCGAGCAGAAGCGGCGGCGGCGGATGGCGCTGTTGTCCTCGCGTCGGGCGGCTGTCCTTCACCTGGGTGTCGTCGTGGCCGCAGAACGGGCAGCGCATCGCGGCGTCTACCGGTAGATCGGGAAGCGCGCGCAGAGCGCCTGCACCCGCGCGCCGACCGCGGCCTCGGCGGCGTCGTTCGTGCCGTCGTTGGACTTGGCCAGGCCGTCCAGCACCTCGCCGATCATCAGGCCGACCTCGCGGAACTCGGCGACGCCGAAGCCGCGCGTGGTGGCGGCCGGGGTGCCGAGGCGGATGCCGGAGGTGATCGCCGGCTTCTCCGGGTCGAACGGGATGGCGTTCTTGTTGGCGGTGATGTGGGCGCGCTCCAGGCTGGCCTCGGCCGCCTTGCCGGTGACGCGCTTCGGCCGCAGGTCGACCAGCATCAGGTGGCAGTCGGTGCCGCCGGTGACGATGGCGAGCCCCTGCTGGACCAGCGTCTCCGCCAGCGCCTTGGCGTTGTCGACCACGGCCTTCTGGTAGGCGCGGAACTCCGGGCGTCAGCGCCTCGCCGAAGGCCACGGCCTTGGCGGCGATGACGTGCATCAGCGGGCCGCCCTGCAGGCCGGGGAACACCGCGGAGTTGATCTTCTTGGCCGATCTCCGCGTCGTTCGTCAGCACCATGCCGCCGCGCGGGCCGCGCAGCGTCTTGTGCGTGGTGGTGGTGACGACATGGGCGTGCGGCAGCGGGCTGGGGAACATGCCCGCGGCGACCAGGCCGGCGAAATGCGCCATGTCGACCATGAAATACGCGCCCACCTCGTCGGCCACGCGCGCGGATGCGGGCGAAGTCGATGAAGCGCGGATAGGCCGAGCCGCCGGCGATGATCAGCTTCGGCTTGTCGCTCACGGGCCAGGCGCTCCAGCTCCTCGTAGTCGAGCAGGCCGTCTTCGCTGCGCACGCCGTACTGCACGGCGTTGAACCACTTGCCGGACAGGTTGGGCGCGGCGCCATGGGTCAGATGCCCGCCGGCGGCCAGGCTCATGCCGAGGATGGTGTCGCCCGGCTGCAGCAGCGCCAGGAACACCGCCTGGTTGGCCTGCGCGCCGGAATGCGGCTGCACGTTGGCGAAGCCCGCAGCCGAACAGCTGCTTGGCGCGCTCGATGGCCAGGCGTCTCGGCCACATCGACATGGACCGCAGCCGCCGTAATAGCGCCTGCCGGGATAGCCCTCGGCGTATTTGTTGGTGAGCACCGAGCCCTGCGCCTCCAGCACGGCGGCGGAGACGATGTTCTCGGAGGCGATCAGCTCGATGCCGTCCTGCTGGCGGGCCAGCTCCGGCCGATGTCGGCGGCGAGTTCGGGGTCGGTCTCGGCCAGCGGGGCGGAGAAGAAGCGCGCGAGGGTCTGCGTCATGGCGTGTTTTCCGGGTTCTGGTTGATCTTGGCGAGGCGGCGTTCGTGGCGGCCGCCTTCGAATTTGGTGGCGAGGAAGGTGTGCAGGATATCGAGCGCCACTTCCTCGCCGATGATGCGGGCGCCGAGGGCCAGCACATTGGCATCGTTATGCTGGCGGGTAAGCCGGGCGGTGGTGACATCGTGCACCAGGGCGCAGCGTATGGCCGGGTTGCGGTTGGCGGCGATGCTCATGCCGATGCCGGTGCCGCAGACGAGGAGGCCGAAATCGGCGCGCTTCTCCGCCACGGCCGCGCAAACGGCGTGGGCGAAATCAGGATAGTCGACGCTTTCCGGGCCGTCAGTGCCGAAATCCAGCAACTGATGACCTGCCTCGGCCAGCACCACCGCCAGCCGTGTCTTCAGGTTCACGCCACCATGGTCGGCCCCAATGGCCAGGATCAAAGAACGAGTCATGCCGCCCCCTTATCATGCGGGGGCGGCATAAGGAAACTAGCTAAGGAACAGCCCGCCTATGCCGCCCAGCACGCCAAAGGCACAGGTAATGGCGCAGACCGCGAAGACAACCCACATATACCAGCCCTTGAGCTTGTGGCTCTTCGGCAGGGTGACCATGGCGAGGCGGACGAGGAAGCCGAGCACCACCGGCAGCAGCAGCGCGTTCATCACCTGCACGCCGACATTCAGACTGATCAGGTTGGGCACCAGGCCCACCACCAGCGCGCCGCCGATGACGCAGACCGCGTAAACGCCATAGAACCATTTGGCCTTGAGCGGATGGTATTCCAGCGAGCGGCGGTAACCCGCGACCTCGCCCAGCCCCCAGGCCAGCGCCAGAGACGCGACGATGGCCGCCACCAGGCCCGCCCCCAGCACGCCGAAGGCGAACACCACCTTGCCGAATTCGGCGCCGAGATACGGCGTCATCGCCAGGCTCATCTGCCCCACGGTGGAGAGGCTGGCCTGCGGCGCGTGCGGGCGGATGGAGGCGGCGGCGGCGATCAGCACCGCGGCCATCACCAGCTGGGTGACGACGGCGCCGATCGCGGTATCCCAGCGCGCGGCGGGGAAATGCTCGGCCCGCAGCCGCTTATCCGCGACGGCGGATTGCTGGTAGAACACCATCCAGGGCATGATCACCGCGCCGATATTGGCGGCGACGAGGTATTCGTAGCTGGCGTTGAACACCGGCGGGTGCAGCGACTCGCTGGCCATCAGCCCGGCATCCGGATGCGCCGCCCAGGCGACGAAGAAGAACGCCAGCTCGAACAGCCCCACCGCGATGGCGACGCGCTCGACCCGACGATACGAGCCGGTGACGACGATGGCGAGCAAGGCCGCGGCGGCCAGCGGCAGAGAGACGTAATGCGGGATGCCGAACAGGTCGCCCACGCCGGCCACGCCGGAGAATTCGGTAAGCAGCGCGCCGATTGTGGCCACCGCCAGCCCGGAGGCCGAGAACCATGCCCAGCCGGGGCCGAAGGCCTCGCGGATCAGCTCGCCATGGCCCTTGCCGGTGAAGATGCCGAGCCGCACGGTAAGCTCCTGCACGATATAGAGCACCGGCATAAGGATGAATTGCGGCAGCAGCAGCTTGTAGCCCCATTGCACGCCGCTCTGCCCGGCGGTGATGATGGAGCCGACATCGGTATCCGCCAGCATGACGACGAGGCCAGGGCCGAACACGGCCACGAGCATGGCCCAGCCGGGCAGCCCCCGGCGCGAGGCGGTTTGCGGAGTGGTTGCGCTTGTCATTTTGGTGGAGTCCACTCCTGGTTCCTGTAATTGCAATTCATTCTAGCCTTCTGGTACTGCGAATAGTTTTCAATGCCTCCGCCGTGCCGATCATTGATCTGGATCAAGCCTCTTCGCATTCCTGGGTCCTTTGTTGAGATGCGATTGCAATTCATTCTTAATTGAGGCTCTAGCTAGCCTGGCTCCAGCTGCGCTGTCAACCGCCTCGCGCCGCGTGCCGAACCGGGTTAGGATGCGCGCATGACACTGCAAAGCTTCCCCGCCACCCGCCTACGCCGCAACCGCTTCGATGACGCCACCCGCCGCCTGGTGGCCGAACACCGCCTCTCGGTGGATGACCTGATCTGGCCGATCTTCATCCGCGAGGGCGGCGGCGCGCCAACCGAGATCAGCGCCATGCCGGGCGTGTTCCGCACCGGGCTCGACGGCTTGGCAAAGCATGTGGAGGAGGCAGCGAAGCTCGGCATTCCCGCCATCGCGCTGTTCCCCGCGACCCCGGCCGAGAAGAAGAACGCGGAAGGGTACCGAGGCGCTGAACCCGGAAAACCTGATGTGCCAGGCGACGCGCATCCTGAAACGGGAATTCCCGCAGATCGCCCTGCTCGGCGACGTGGCGCTGGACCCCTACACCGACCACGGGCATGATGGCATCCTGGCGGATGGCTATGTTGCCAACGACGAAAGCGTGGAGATCCTGGTGAAGCAGGCGGTGAACCAGGCCGCGGCGGGAATCGACATCATCGCTCCCTCCGACATGATGGACGGGCGCATCGGCGAGATCCGCGCCGCGCTGGATGGAGCCGGGCTCATCAACACCCGCATCATGAGCTACGCGGCGAAATACGCCTCGGCCTTCTACGGTCCGTTCCGGGATGCCATCGGCTCCTCCGGCGCGCTGAAGGGCGACAAGAAAACCTACCAGATGAACCCCGCCAACTCCGACGAGGCGCTGCGCGAGGTGGCGATGGACATCGCCGAAGGCGCGGACATGATCATGGTGAAGCCGGGCATGCCGTATCTGGACATCATCCGCCGGGTGAAGGACCGCTTCGAGATGCCGGTGTTCGCCTACCAGGTCTCGGGCGAGTACTCGATGATCGTGGCCGCGGCGCGCAATGGCTGGCTGGATGGTGACAAGGCAATGCTGGAGAGCCTGCTTGCTTTCAAACGCGCAGGATGTTCTGGTATCCTAACATATTTCGCCGTGCAGGCGGCAAAACTCATGGAGAGATAATAAATGTCGCTTTGGCCCGGTGCGAAACTGCCCGACTTGACGGGCAAGACTGTCATCGTCACCGGGGCCAATAGCGGCATCGGCTACTACACCGCGCTGGAACTGGCACGCGCCGGGGCTGAGACGGTACTGGCCTGCCGCAGCGCCGAGAGAGGCGAGGAGGCGGCGGCGCGGATAAATGCCGAGGCGCCGGGGCGGGCGAAGTTCCTGCGGCTCGACCTCGCGGATTTCGCCTCGGTGCAGGAGTTCGCCGGGGCGTTCAAGGAAACGCATGGCAAGCTCGACATCCTCATCAACAACGCGGGGGTGATGGCGCCGCACCGGCGGCAGGTGACGGCGCAGGGCTTCGAGCTGCAATTCGGCGTGAATTTTCTCGGACATTTCCTGCTCAACCGCCTGCTGTTGCCGGTGCTGATGGATGCCCCTACCCCGCGCGTGGTGCAGATCTCGTCGATCGCGCACCGGCAGGGGCAGATGGATTTCGAGGATCTGCAATCCGAGCGGCGCTACAAGCCCTGGCCTGCGTATCAGCAATCCAAGCTGGCCATGCTGATCTTCGCCCAGGAGCTGCAGCGGCGCTCCGATGCCGGGGGCTGGGGGCTGCTCTCGTTGGCGGCGCATCCGGGCATCGCGGCCACCGAGCTGGTGGCGAACGGGCCGGGCAACAAGAGCCTGATGGCCGTGCTGATGAACCTGGGCAAGGCCTTCGTGGTGCAGCCGGGCGATGCCGGGGCTTGGCCGACGATCCTGGCCGCGACCGATCCGGCGGCCAAACCGGGAGCGTATTACGGGCCTGTGGGGATCGGCGAGTTCCGTGGCCGGCCTGGCTTGGCCAAGACCATGCCTCAGGCGCTGGATGCGCAGGCCGGGGCGCGGTTGTGGCAGGTGGCCGAGGCGTTGACCGGCGGGGCGTTCACACCCGCCCAGTAAGCGCGGCGCGAAGGACGGACATGCGGTCGGCAAGGCCGCGCGGGCCGTAGGGGCGGCCCAGATCGCGCCGGGCGAAGGCGGCGGGCAGCGCCGCGGCCAGGGCGATGCGCGGCGGCTTGGCGGCAAGCAGGGCCTTGGCATGGGCGATGAGTTCGGCGTCCGACGTGCCGTCCTGCGGGCGTAGCGAGGTCGCGCGCAGAATACCGGAAATGGCGTAGGCGGTGCCGAGATCTTCCACCGCCTGCGAATCAGCGCCCAGCAGCTTGCCGGCGATGCGCGCCAGCCGCCCGCCCGTGCCGCGCGCATAGGCGTGGAACGACGACGCGTCTTCCAGCTCCGCACCTGCCTCCCGCGCCTCGATGAGCGCCAGCAGGTCCTCCCGCGCGAACACCCCCGCCTCCAGCGCGGCGGAGAGCGGCGTGGCGACCTCATGCTTGCGGGATGCGCCTTCCACCACCTCGCGCCACCATTGCAGGCGGATCATCGCCAGCAGTTGCTCGGAGGCAACCTCATGCGCGCGCGCCAGCTCGTGGTTGAAGAGGTAGAGCAGCGCCAGCGCCTCGCGCTTGTCCGCGGGCGCAAAGAGCGTGCAGAAGAAGCGGTCGGGGTCGGCACTGCGCAACCGGAGGAGGAAACTGTCGCTTGACGGGGGCATCAACTCTCCATAGCTAATCCGCATCACAAGACAAACCACTGGAGAGTGCCACATGGCGTTTGAACTGCCTTCCCTCCCCTACTCCACCTCCGCACTGGCCGAGCTTGGCATGTGCCAGGAGACCCTGGAGCTGCATCACGGCAAGCACCACAACGCCTATGTCACCGCGCTGAACGGCCTGGTCGAGAAGAACGCGGCGCTGCAGGGCAAGTCCCTGGAGGAGCTGGTGAAGCTCTCCCACAACAATGCCGAGCTGACCCCGGTGTTCAACAATGCCGGGCCAGCACCTCAACCACAGCCAGTTCTGGCTGAGCCTCTCGCCCACCGGCGGCAAGATCCCCGGCAAGCTGGAAGCCAAGATCGTCGAGGATTTCGGCTCCGTGGAGGCGTTCAAGGACGCCTTCAAGACCGCCGGCACCACGCAGTTCGGCTCCGGCTGGGCCTGGCTGGTGCTCTCCCCCGAGGGCAAGCTGAAGGTGACGAAGTCTCCCAACGCCTCCACCCCGCTGGTGACCGGCGAAGGCAAGGTACTGCTGACCTATGACGTGTGGGAGCATGCCTACTACGTCGATTTCCGCAACCGCCGTCCGGACTACATCACCAACTTCCTGGACAAGCTGGCCAACTACGAATACGCCGAAGCGAACCTGCTCTCGGCCTGAAACAGAAAACCCCCTGGCTCCGGCCAGGGGGTTTTTTTCATAGCCGGCGCTCGTAGTAGCGCACGGTTTTGCCGTTGGGCAGCAAGGCGCTGCCAATCTCCTGAAAACCGAATTTGGCATGGAACGCTTCCGAGCCTGGATTGGGCGGGTCGGCGTTGATCTCGCATGTCACGTGCTCATGCCCGGCGGCGCGGGCGGCGGCGAACAGCGCGTTGTAAAGTCCTGCGGCATAGCCCCTGCCCCGCGCGGCTTGGGCGGTCACCACGCGATCGACATAGACGAAGTTCGAAAAACGCTGTCGGAACCAGAGGAAATTTGGAGAGTCGTAATCTGCGTCCTGGTCGAAGGCGATGATGAACGCCTCCGTGCCGATTTCCGCGGCGAAGAAAGCGTTGGCCACGAGATGGGAAAAACGCGTGGCATCGGCAAATGAAAGCTCCTGCGCATGCTCGTTATTGAGCGCGCGCAGGGCTTCGAAATCGGGGCTTGCTGGCGTGAGCATGGAAGCTCACGTCGCACCCCGCGCGGGTTTTAGCAATCCAGAGTGGCCTTGCGCTCCCAATCGGAGAGGTGCGCGGCGTACTCATTCCACTCGCCATGCTTCAACTTGGCGTAGGATTTCACGAAGCCTTCGCCAAGGCTCGCCTTCAGCGTGTCGGAGGCCTCGAAGGCGCGCAGCGCGTCGAGCAGGTTGAGCGGCAGGCGCTTGGCATCGGTCACCAGATGGCCGTCGGTGTACATGTTGATGTCCAGGCGCTTGCCGGGGTCGATCTTGTTCCTGATGCCATCCAGCCCGGCGGCGAGGATGCCCGCTTGCAGCAGATACGGATTCGCCGCGCCGTCGGCCAGGCGCATCTCGAACCGGCCCGGCTCGGGGATACGCACCATGTGCGTGCGGTTATTGCCCGAATACGTCACCGTGTTCGGCGCCCAGGTGGCGCCCGAGGTGGTGCGCGGTGCGTTGATGCGCTTGTAGCTGTTCACCGTCGGATTCAGCAGTGCTGCCAGCGCGTCGGCATGCTTGATGGCGCCGCCGATGAAGTGATAGCCGAGCTGGGAAACGCCAAGCTCGCCCGCCTCGTCCTCGAACAGGTTTTTGCTCCCATCCCATAGCGAGACATGGCTGTGGCAGCCCGAGCCGGTGAGGCCGAGGAACGGTTTGGGCATGAAGGTGGCGCGCAGGCCGTGCTTCTCGGCGATCGACTTCGCCATGAACTTGAAGAACACATGCCGGTCGGCGGTGATGAGCGCGTCGTCGTAATTCCAGTTCATCTCGAACTGACCGTTCGCGTCCTCATGGTCGTTCTGGTACGCGCCCCAGCCGAGTTCCAGCATCGCGTCGCAGATCTCGGTGATGACATCGTAGCGGCGCAGCAGGGCGCCGGCGTCGTAACAGGGCTTGGTGGCGGTATCGAGCACGTCGTCAATCGCCGTGCCGTCAGGCGTGGTCAGGAAGAACTCGCACTCCACGCCGCTTTTCATCTGCACACCGGCGGCCTTGGCCTGGGCCATGACACGCTGCAGCACGTTGCGCGGGCCCTGCTCAACCTTCTCGCCCGCCATGTAGATGTCGGAGGCAAGCCAGCCCACATCCTTCTTCCAGGGCAGCGGCGTCAGCGTGCTGGGGTCGGGCAGCGCGAACATGTCCGGGTCCGCCGGGGACAGATCGAGCCAGGTGGCGAAGCCCGCGAAGCCCGCGCCGTTCTTCTGCATCCCCGCGATGGCGGAGGCCGGAACCAGCTTGGCGCGCTGGCTGCCGAAAAGGTCCGTGTAGGAAATCAGGAAATATTTTAGTCCGAGTTCTTTCGCCTTTTCGGCCAGCTCAATCGCCATTGTCTTGTTCAGCCCCCTTTTAGAAATTCTTGCCCGGAATCCAGTTCGTGCCCGCCAGCGGCACCTGCGCCATGGCAGCAGCCTCCAGCGTCAGCGCCACCAGGTCTTCCGGCTCCAGATTATGCAGATGACTCTTGCCGCATGCACGGGCCAAAGTCTGCGCCTCCAGCGTCAGCACCGAGAGATAATTGGCCAGACGCCGCCCGGCCTTCACCGGGTCCAGCCGCGCGGCTAGCACCGGGTCCTGCGTGGTGATGCCGGCGGGGTCGCGCCCCTCGTGCCAGTCGTCATACGCGCCGGCGGTGGTGCCGAGCTTGCGGTACTCCTCCTCGAACTCCGGCGAGTTGTCGCCCAGCGCGATCAGCGCCGCGGTGCCGATGGCCACTGCATCAGCCCCCAGGGCCAGGGCCTTGGCCACGTCCGCACCCGTGCGGATGCCGCCGGAGACGATGAGCTGCACCTTGCGGTGCAGGCCGAGATCCTGCAGCGCCTGCACGGCGGGGCGGATGGCGGCGAGGATGGGGATGCCGACATGCTCGATGAAGACTTCCTGCGTGGCGGCGGTGCCGCCCTGCATACCGTCCAGCACCACCACGTCTGCGCCGGCCTTTACTGCCAGGGCAGTGTCGTAATACGGGCGGGACGCGCCGACCTTCACGTAGATCGGCTTCTCCCAGTTGGTCAGTTCGCGGAGTTCGAGGATCTTGATCTCGAGATCGTCCGGGCCGGTCCAATCCGGATGACGGCAGGCGGAGCGCTGGTCGATGCCTTTCGGCAGGTTGCGCATCTGCGCCACGCGGTCGGAGATCTTCTGCCCCAGCAGCATGCCGCCGCCGCCGGGCTTGGCGCCCTGGCCGATCACGATTTCGATGGCATCGGCCTTGCGCAGGTCGGCGAGGTTCATGCCGTAGCGGGACGGCAAATACTGGTACACCAGGGTCTCGCTGTGGCCGCGTTCTTCCGGCGTCATGCCGCCATCGCCCGTGGTGGTGGAGGTGCCAACAGCCGTGGCGCCGCGCCCCAGAGCCTCCTTGGCGTTGCCGGAGAGCGCGCCGAAGGACATGCCCGCGATCGTCACAGGGATCTTCAGGTGGATCGGCTTCTTGGCGAAGCGGGTGCCGAGCACGACATCCGTGCCGCATTTCTCGCGGTAGCCTTCCAGCGGGTAGCGGGAGACGGAGGCGCCAAGAAACACCAGGTCATCGAAATGCGGCAGCTTGCGCTTGGTGCCACCGCCGCGAATGTCATAGATGCCTGTGGCGGCAGCGCGCTCGATCTCGGAGATGGTGTACGGATCGAAGGTCGCGGAATAGCGCGGCTTGGTCTGCGGGATATGCGGGAGGTGGGTTTCGTTCATCTCAGTAGGCCCCGGCATTGTCGACATGGAAGTTATACAGTTTGCGGGCAGAGCCGTAGCGGGTAAACTCTTCCGGCTTGGCATCTACACCGGCCTTGGCGAGCAGCCCGGCGAGGATGGTCTTGTCCTCCTGCGTCATCTCCTTCACCTCGCAATCGGCGCCGAGGCTCGCGACCTTGCCCTTCACGAAGAGCCGCGCCTCGTAGAGCGAGTCGCCCAGCGCCTCACCGGCATCGCCGCAGATCACGAGATTGCCGCTCTGCGCCATGAACGCGCTCATATGGCCGACATTGCCCTTCACCACGATGTCCACGCCCTTCATGGAGATGCCGCAGCGAGCGGAGGCGTTGCCGTCGATGATCAGCAGCCCGCCATGCGCGGTGGCACCTGCGGACTGGCTGGCATCGCCCTTCACATGCACGAGGCCGGACATCATGTTCTCGGCCACACCGGTGCCGACGCTGCCGTTGACGATGACAGTAGCGCCGTCATTCATGCCGGCGCAGTAATAACCGGCATGGCCGTCGATGGTGACGATCACCGGCGCGGTGATGCCGACCGCGATGGCGTGGCCGCCACGGGGGTTGAGCACGGTCCAGGCAGTCTGGTTGCTGCCAGCATTAAGGGTCTGCAGGGTGCTGTTCAAATCCCGCAGGCTGGAGCTGGAAAGATCGAAAACGATGGTATTTTCCAAGGTCTTTTGTACAGCACTCATGCCGCGCGCTCCCAGAAATAGACTTTCGCCGGTTCGGGCTCGAAGATATGCGCGTGCTCGATGCCCGGCAGATCGGCCAGCGCCCGGTATTCGGAGCCGAAGGCCACGTAGTCATCAGTCTCCGCCATCACGGCGGGCTTGCACGCCACCGGATCGCGCAGCACGCCGAAGCCGGATTCCGTGCCGACAACAAAAGTGTAGAAGCCATCGAGCGATTCCAGCGCCGCGTGCAGCGCTTCGTCGAGCTTCTTGCCCTCGCGCAGCTGGTAGGCGACGAAGCCAGCCGCCACTTCGGTATCGTTCTGCGTCTCGAACTTGATGCCTTCGCGCATCAGTACGCGGCGGACATCGTTATGGTTCGAAAGCGAGCCGTTATGCACCAGGCATTGGTCGGTGCCGGTCGAGAACGGGTGCGCGCCCTGCGTCGTCACCGCCGATTCGGTGGCCATGCGGGTATGGCCGATGGCATGGCTGCCGGACATTTTCGGCAGCCCAAAGCGCTGGGAAACATCGTCCGGCAGGCCGACGCCCTTGAACAGCTCCATGCGCTCACCCACCGAGACGATGGAGATCTCCGGATGGCGGGCCAGCACGGCGCGGATTTCGGCCTCGCGCTCGGCGGGGAAAGAGATCACCGCGTGGTCGTCATGCTCGATGCAGCTCAGGTCGAACTTCGCCGGCAGGGCAAGAAAGTCAAAACCTCCAGCCGCGCGCAGGGTGAATTTGAGATGGCCCGGTGCGCCAGCGCCGTAGATCGCAAAACCCGCTGAATCCGGGCCGCGATCCGTCAACACCGAGAGCATGCCAGCAGTAAGACGGCCAAGTTCCGGCTCCAGGGCGGTATTTTTCAGGAATAATCCGGCAATGCCACACATTGTCTGTGCAAACTCCATTAGACTTGGCCTGATGTTAGCCGCGCCCCGCCACCCGGTCAACCATGAAGAATAAAGTATTCCTAAAAAGAAACCCGCTGCAGTGCGGCTTGAAATGCCCGGCGATGGGCCGATATCCAGCACGACCTGAAGGAGACGCACATGCTCGTTTGCACCGGCTTTGCCGCGCCCGACGCTCAATCCCCCCTCGCCCCGCTGAATTTCACCCGCCGCGACGTTGGCCAGACCGACGTTGAGATCGACATTCTCTATTGCGGCGTCTGCCACTCGGACCTGCATTTCGCCCGCAATGAGTGGGGCAACACCACCTACCCCGCCGTGCCAGGGCATGAGATTGTCGGCCGGGTAAAGAGCGCCGGCGCCGGAGTGACCAAGCATAAGGTTGGCGATCTGGTGGGCGTCGGCTGCCTCGTCGATTCCTGCCGGACCTGCCCCTCCTGCCAGGAAGGGCTGGAGCAGTATTGCGAGCCTGGCTTTACCGGCACCTATGGCAGCGTGGAGAAGCAGACCGGCGAACCCACCAAGGGCGGCTATGCCGACAAGATCGTGGTGGACCAGGACTTCGTGCTGCGTATCCCCGAAAACCTTGACCCGGCCGCCGCCGCGCCGCTGCTCTGCGCCGGCATCACCTTGTACTCGCCCCTGCGCCATTGGGGCGCCGGGCCGCGCAAGAAGGTCGGCATCATCGGCCTGGGCGGACTCGGCCACATGGGTGTGAAATTGGCCCACGCCATGGGGGCTGAGACGGTTCTCTTCACCACCTCGCCGAACAAGATGGCGGACGGCAAGAAGCTTGGCGCGCATGATGCCGTCTTGTCCAAGGACCCGGAGCAGATGGCGCAACACGCCAACAGTTTCGACCTGATCATCGACACGGTCGCCGCCGCGCATGACCTGACGCCATATTTCGCGCTGCTGAAGCGAGAGGGCACCATGGTGCAGGTGGGCGCGCCCGATAAACCAATGCCGATCAACGTGTTCCCGCTGCTGTTCAAGCGACTGAACTTCTCCGGCTCGCTCATCGGCGGCATCAAGGAGACGCAGGAGATGTTGGATTTCTGCGGCCGGCATAACATCACCGCGGAGATCGAGATGATACCGATCCAGTATATCAACGACGCCTATGAGCGGATGCTGAAGAGCGACGTGAAATACCGGTTCTGCGTCGACATGGCCTCGCTCAAGGGCTGACCCGAACCATGACCGCTCCCCTCCTCACGCATATCCTGGAAACCTCCCTCTACGTGGCGGATCTGGAAAATGCGGAGGGGTTTTACCGGCGTGTGTTCGGGTTCGAGCCCCTGTATCGGGACCATCGGATGGTGGCCCTGCGCGTGGGGACACAGGGCGTGCTGCTGCTTTTTCTGCACGGTGCCACGGAAGACGGCAGCGATATACCGGGCGGGCATGTCCCTGCCCATGGCGCCTCCGGCCGGCAGCATTTGTGCTTCGCCATCCCCAAGGCGGCGCTACCCGAATGGGAGACGCATCTGGCCACGCAAGGCGTGCCAATTGAAAGCCGCGTAACGTGGCGGCTGGGAGGCCAAAGCCTCTATATACGTGACCCCGACGGCCATTCCGTTGAGCTGGCGACGCCGGGGGTCTGGGCGAATTATTAGCGCCGCCCCGAGCCTTTGGCGGAAATAAAAAAGCCCCGGTTTTCACCGGGGCTTTTTTTGTCAGGCCGCCTTGGCTTCCTGGCGTTCCTTGAGGAAGGTGCGGAATTCCAACCCCTCGCGCAGGCGGCGCACCAGCATTTGCGGGGAGCGGATCATCTCGTTGAGGATCGAGAGGATCTTGCTCGGACGGAAATAGAACTCGCGGTAAAGCGTCTCCACGGAGTTGAAGATCTCCTTGTGGGAGAGATGCGGGTAGTGCAGCGGGGCGATCTGCACGCCGTGCTCGTCGATCAGTTCCGCGTGCTCCACGTCGAGCCAGCCTTCCTTCACCGCCTGGTTGTACAGGAAGGTGCCCGGGTACGGGGCAGCCAGCGATACCTGGATGGTGTGCGGGTTGATCTCCTTGGCGAAGGCGATCGTCTCCTTCAGCGTCTCCTTCGTCTCGCCGGGCAGGCCGGCGATGAAGGTGCCGTGGATCTTGATGCCGAGCTTATGGCAGTCGGCGGTGAATTTCTTCGCCACCTCGATGCGCATGCCCTTCTTGATGTTGTGCAGAATCTGCTGGTTGCCGGACTCATAGCCGACCAGCAGGAGGCGCAGCCCGTTCGCCTTCAGGACCTTCAGCGTCTCGTAAGGCACATTGGCCTTGGCGTTGCAGGACCAGGTGACGCCGAGCTTGCCCAGTTCTTTCGCAATAGCCTCGGCGCGGGGCAGATCATCGGTGAAGGTGTCGTCGTCGAACATGAATTCCTGCACCTGCGGGAACAGCTCTTTCGCGCGCTTGATCTCGGCGATGACGTTCTCGACCGAACGGGTGCGGTATTTATGCCCGCCCACCGTCTGCGGCCACAGGCAGAAGGTGCAGTGCGACTTGCAGCCGCGCCCGGTGTAGATGGAAATATACGGGTGCTTGAGGTAGCCGATGAAATAATCTTCAAGGCGCAGATGCTTCTTGTAGACATCGACGACGAAGGGCAGCTCGTCCATGTTCATCAGCAGCGGGCGGTCCTCGTTCTTCACGATCTCGCCGGCCTCGTTGCGGTACCAGATGCCCTTCACGTCCTTCAGCGCGGCGCCCTCGGCGATTTCCTTGATGGTGAAATCGAACTCGTTGCCGCAGACGAAATCCAGCACCTTGGCGCGCTCGAGCGACTCAACCGGCTGCACGGCCACCTTGGCGCCGACGAAGCCGATCAGCAGCTTCGGGTTCAGCTTCTTGAACTCTTCCGCCACCTTCACGTCATTGCCGAAGGACGGGGTGGAGGTGTGGATGATCAGCAGGTCGTGCGTCTTGGCGTGCGGCAGCACGTCCGCCATGGTCAGCTTGGCCGGCGGCGCGTCGATCAGCGTGGAATCGGGCAGCAGCGCCGCGGGCTGGGCCAGCCAGGTGGGGAACCAGAAGGACTTGATCTCGCGCCGCGCCTGATAGCGCGAGCCGGCACCACCGTCGAAACCGTCGAAGGAGGGAGGTTGCAGGAACAGGGTTTTCAGTTTCGTCATCTCTTCTCTCTCAGCGGTGCGGCAATTTACCGGCGTCGGCGTGCATCACCTGGCCGCGCCAATCAACTTGGCTGCCGGTGAAACTCGCGACATAAATGATGGTGGAACAGAAATCGCGCAACAACAAAAGCCACGCCTCGCCGGTTTTCGGCAGGCGAAGCTCCGCGTCGATCTTGCGCGAGACGGCGTATCGGGTGGCCAGAACGAACAGGAACAGCCCCCAGGACCAGACGGCGCCACCGGCGAACAGCACGGTGAGCACAGCCCAGAACAGCGAGAATTGCAGGACCGAGGCGGCATAAGGCACCGGCACCAGCGCCCGGATGGTGCGGGCCCAACGCAGCTCGTGCCGGAACAGGGACGCGAAATCCGCCTCCGGCACTGTGGTGGCCGGGACCACCTGGGCCAAGGCGAGCTCGTACCCGCGCGCCAGGACCAGCCGGCCGAGCACCTGGTCGTCCGCCAGATTATTGGCCACAGCCTCCAACCCGCCGATTTCCGCCAGCACGGCCTTGGACAGCGCCATGGTCACGCCCAGGCAATCCTGCCGGCCGAGCTGGCGCGCCAGCAGCGCGCCGGGCAGGAAAGTGTAGTTGATCTGGCTGGCGCCAAGCAGTGCTGGCAGCCCCGGCGCGCCGGGCAGGCCGGTATAGAGCGTGGTGACAAGCCCGACATTGGGTTGTTCCAGCGCCGCCACAACGCGATCGAGAAAATACACCGGCACATGGATGTCGGCATCGGAGACCACCAGCAGCTCGTGCTTGGCCTCTGGCAACATATTGATAAGGTTTGATATTTTGCGATTGCTGCCGTGCAGTGTGGCATCCACCACCACCGTCACGTCCCGGTCCGGGTAGCGCGCACGCAGTCTGGCGAGCACGTCCAGCACCGGGTCCGTCTCGCTCTGCACGCCGAACACCAGCTGGTAGTCCGGGTAGTTAACCAGAAAGAAGGACTCCAGGGCCAGCTCGGTCAGCGGGTCCACGCCGCATAGCGGCTTGAGCACCGAGACGGGCGGGCGCGCCGCCGGCACCGGCGCCGGAGCGGCGACAAGGCGCTCGATCAGCCGCATGCCGAGGAGCAGCTGCGCCACGCCCGCAAGCGCGCACAGACCGGTGAAAGCGGACGGGATATTCACGCTAGATCCAGTGCTGGACCGGGAGAGGCATTACTGCGCCGCCGGGAGGTTCTGCAAAGCGGCGATCTTGCCCTTGAGCGCCGTGATCAGCCGCGAGGCATCCCCAGAGGTGACCATCGAGGCGAAATCGGAGGCATGCACGGCCACCTGGCTGATCGTGCCGTTCAGCAGCACGTCGGTGATCTGCCAGCCATTGGCGCCGTTCCCCATCACATAGTCCAGCTCCACAGGCTCGCTGCCATCGCCGGGGACGAGCTGCGTCTCGACGATCTTCTTAGCACCCAGTGCCTTCTCTTCCGGCAGGACCTTGAAGCTCTGCCCGCTATAGGCGTTGAACTCGGCGACATAGCTGGAGATGGTGAACTGCTCGAACAGCTGGGTCAGCTCCTGCTGCTGGTCCGCCGGCAGGGTGGACCACAGGAAGCCGACCGAGTTCTTGGTGACTTCCGGCAGGTTGTAGCTCTGCCGGATGACAGGGGCGAGCGCATCGTAACGCGCCTGGAAGTCCTTCCCGGCGGAACCCGCCTTCATGCTGGCGAGCAGACCGTCGTCAAGCGCCGTGGCGGGGGCCGACTCCGGTGTGGCGGCGAACGCCGCCGGCACCAGGCAAAGGCCCAACACCAGCAGCGAGGCTTTGAGAGCATGTCTTCATGTGACCCCCGTTGAGAGATGGTTTCGTGTGCCCCTTATAAAGGATCACTGTGCCGGAATTGCGAACGCATCATGCAATGATTCGATGCCTAATGCCGAAATTGCGTGGGTCACGATATGGCTGGCGGTCAGCCCGGCATCGATCATCTGCGCCGCCGGGGTGTTGTGGTCGATCAGCCGGTCCGGCAGGGTCATCGGACGGAACTTCAGCCCCTTGTCGAAGGCGCCGGTCCAGGCCAGGTGATGCGCCACGGCAGCGCCAAAGCCACCCGCCGCACCTTCCTCGATGGTGATCAGCACCTCGTGGTGGCGGGCGAGCTGGTCGATCATGGCCGTGTCAAGCGGCTTCATGAAACGGGCATCGGCCACGGTGCAGGGGAACCCGCGCGCGGCAAGCTCATCGGCGGCGATCCGGGCATCGGCCAAACGCGGGCCGAGGGCCAGGATGGCGATCTTGCCGCCTTCCTGCAGGATGCGGCCCTTGCCGATCTCCCACACCGAGCCACGGGCCGGCAGTGCCATACCCACCCCCTCGCCGCGTGGGTAGCGGAAGGCGGAGGGCCGGTCGTCGATGGCGGCGGCGGTGGCCACGGCGTGCATCAGCTCGAGCTCGTCCGACGGCGCCATGATCACCATGTTCGGCATCGGGCCGAGGAAGCACATGTCGTAAGCGCCGGCATGGGTCGCGCCGTCCGCGCCGACCAGGCCGGCACGGTCCATGGCGAAGCGGACGGGCAGGTTCTGCAGCACCACGTCATGCACCAGCTGGTCGTAACCGCGCTGCAGGAAGGTGGAATAGATGGCGCAGAACGGGGCCAGCCCTTCCGTCGCCATGCCGGCGGCGAAGGTCACCGCATGCTGCTCGGCGATGCCGACATCGAACATGCGGTTGGGGAATTTCGCCTCGAACTTGTCCAGCCCGGTGCCGGGAGACATGGCGGCCGTAACGGCGACGACGTTCGGGTTCGCCTCCGCCTCGGCGATCAGCGCCTTGGCGAACACGGAGGTATAGGTCGGCGGGCCGGGCGGAGCCTTCTTCTGCTCGCCGGTGATGACGTTGAACTTGGAGACGCCATGATACTTGTCCGCCGCCGCCTCGGCCGGGGCATAGCCCTTCCCCTTCTTGGTGACGACATGCAGCAGCACCGGCTCCTGCGAGTCCAAGTCACGCAGGTTGCGCAGCACCGGCAGCAAGTGGTCTAGATTATGGCCATCGATGGGCCCGACATAATAGAAGCCGAGCTCCTCAAACAGCGTGCCGCCGGTGAGGATGCCACGGGCGTATTCCTCGGCGCGGCGGGCGGTCTGCCCGATCTGGCGCGGGAAGTGCTTGGCCATCTTGGCGGCGAAATCCCGCAGGCTCATGAAGCTGCGCGACGAGATCAGCTTGGACAGATAGGCGCTCATCGCCCCCACGGGCGGGGCGATCGACATGTCGTTGTCGTTGAGGATGACGATCAGGCGGGACTTCATGGCTCCCGCGTTGTTCATCGCCTCATAGGCCATGCCAGCACTCATCGAGCCGTCGCCGATCACGGCGATGACGTTGCGCGGGTCCGGCTCCTGCTTCAGGTCGCGGGCGACGGCCATGCCGAGCCCGGCGGAGATGGAGGTGGAGGAATGGGCGGCGCCGAACGGGTCGTACTCGCTCTCCGAACGGCGGGTGAAGCCCGAGAGCCCGCCCGGCTGGCGCAGGGTGCGGATGCGGTCACGCCGGCCGGTGAGGATCTTGTGCGGGTAGCACTGGTGGCCGACATCCCAGATCAGGCGGTCACGCGGGGTCTCGAACACCGCATGGATGGCGACCGTCAGCTCAACCACGCCAAGCGACGAGCCGAGATGCCCGCCGGTGGTGGAAACCGTGTCGATGGTCTCGGCGCGCAGTTCGTCAGCCAGCTGCTTCAGCTGGTCGGCGGAAAAATTACGCAGGTCGGCGGGAATCTTAACCCTGTCGAGAAGCGGTGTCCGCGGCGGCATCAGTGAGTTCCCCCTGTAAGCCGCGCCTCTTGATTCCGCATTATGGTTTCGTCCTTCGCTCTAACCAAAAAACCCAGACTGCCTTTTCGGGCGGGCCGTCTGTTACTCCGAGATTCTCGGACACATAAGGGACCCCGAATAGAAAAGCCAGCCATGCTACCCCGCTCAAACCGGCGGGTAAGAAACTTCTTCATATCCCCAAGCTTGCGGATTATGGAAGCAATGACCTATTGCATGCATGAGAAAGCCACGCAGCGTGACCCACAGGCAACAGGACGGACGATATGGACGGTGCCCAGACCACCAAGACGATACGAGTGATTCTCGCCCAGCCGCGCGGATTCTGCGCAGGCGTGGAGCGGGCGATCGACATTGTGGAACGCGCCCTGACCAAATTCGGCCCGCCGATCTATGTCCGCCATGAAATCGTGCATAACCGTCATGTCGTGGAAGACCTCCGCGCCCGCGGCGCCGTGTTCGTGGACGAACTGGACGAGGTGCCGGAAGGCGCCTGGACCGTGTTCTCCGCCCATGGCGTGGCCCGCAAGGTGGTGCAGGCCGCGGCCGACCGCACTCTGCCGGTGATCGACGCCACCTGTCCGCTGGTTGCCAAGGTGCATGCCGAAGGCCGACGTTACGCCGGCCAGGGCCGCGAGATCGTGCTGATTGGGCATGCCGGCCATGCCGAGGTTGAGGGCACGATCGGCCAGATCGACGGCACCGTGTACCTGGTGCAGACGGTCGAGGACGCCGAGACGCTGGAAGTCCAGGACCCGGACAAGCTGGCCTACATCACCCAGACCACCCTCTCGGTGGACGACACACGCGGCATCATCGCGGCGCTGCAGGCCCGCTTTCCCCAGATCACCGGGCCGGATGTGAAAGATATCTGCTACGCGACCCAGAACCGCCAGGAGGCGGTGCACCAACTGGCCGAGCTGGTGGAAATGATCCTCGTCGTGGGCAGCAAAAACTCCTCCAATTCCAACCGCTTGCGCGAGATTGGCGCCGAGCTGGGCCACCCGGCCTATCTTATCGACGACGCCTCCGCCCTGCAGCCGGAGTGGTTCCAGGGTGTGACCACCGTGGGCCTGACCGCCGGCGCCTCCGCGCCGGAAGTGCTGGTGCAGGGCGTGATCGAGGGGCTGAAGCAATTCGGCAACGTGAAGGTCGAACTCCTGGCGGGCACGCCGGAAGACGTTAAATTCAAACTGCCGGCCGAAGTGGCCAGCATATAATATTATAAAGGACGGGGCTTAATATGGGTGTACCGTTGAACCAGGCGCTGCGTGTGGGCGCCTATGTCGTCAAGCAGCATCTCAAGGGCAACAAGCGCTACCCGCTGGTGCTGATGCTGGAGCCGCTGTTCCGCTGCAACTTGGCCTGCCAGGGCTGCGGCAAGATCGACTATCCGAACGAGATCCTGAACCAGCGCATCTCGGTTGAGGACGCGATCAAGGCCGCCGAGGAATGCCCGGCGCCGATCATCGCCATCGCCGGCGGCGAGCCGCTGCTGCACAAGGAGATGCCGCAGATCGTGGACGCCTATCTGAAGATGGGCAAGTTCGTGATCCTGTGCACCAACGCGCTGCTGCTGGAAAAGAAGATCGACCAGTACAAGCCGCACAAGAACTTCTGCTGGGACATCCACCTCGACGGCGACAAGGAGATGCACGACCGCGCCGTGGACCAGGAGGGCGTGTACGAGCGCGCCGTGGCGGCGATCCAGCTCTCCAAGTCCAAGGGCTTCCGCACCAGCATCAACTGCACGCTGTTCGATGGCGCCAACCCGGAGCGAGTGGCTAAGTTCTTCGACACCGTCGCGGATATGGACATCGAGGGCGTGATGACCTCCCCCGGCTATGCCTATGAGCGCGCGCCGGACCAGCAGCACTTCCTCAACCGCACCCGGACCAAGGAGCTGTTCCGCGCCATCTTCCGCCACGGCAAGGAGAGCGCCAAGCGCGGCAAGAAGTGGAAGTTCACGCAGTCCCCGCTGTTCCTGGACTTCTTGGCAGGCAACCAGACCTATGCCTGCACGCCCTGGGGCAACCCGACTCGCAACGTGTTCGGCTGGCAGCGCCCCTGCTACCTGCTCGGCGAAGGCTACGCCAAGAGCTTCAAGGAGCTGATGGAAACCACCGACTGGGACAAGTACGGCGTCGGCAATTACGAGAAATGCGCCGACTGCATGGTGCACTCGGGTTTCGAGGCCACAGCCGTGATGGATTCCATCAAGAATCCTTGGAAGCTGGCGCAATTCGCCCTCACCGGCATCAAGACCGAAGGCGCGATGGCCAAGGACATCCCGCTGGACAACGCCCGCAAGGCGGATTTCAACGTGTTCTCCAAGCATGTCGAGACCAAGATGGCGGAAATCCACACGAAGAAGGCCTCCGCCCTGCCGGCGGAGTGATGCAAAAAGGGGCCGCAAGGCCCCTTTTCTTTTGGAAAAACTAGAAAGTCCGCGCCGGGAGGGTTTTCACCCGGGCGATCAGCGCGGCGCGGGCCGCCTTGGCATCCTTGCCCAGGGCGATAAGAGCGGGAATCTGCTTTGGCTGCTTCAGCACCGCGATCAGCACCTTGCCCAGATCCACGCTGCCATCGTCCTTCAACGCCACCATCGCGGCGGGCGGCAGGTCCAGTTCAGCCGGGTCAGTCACGGCACGCAATACCGCGAAGGGCAGCGCGTTCTCCGTCGCGACTCGGGCGACCGCGCCCAACTCGAGATCGACGGCGGCGGGGCGGCTGCGCTGGTACAGCAAGGCTTTGTCGTGCGTGGTGGCGGCGATCTTCTGGCCGGCGAGCACGGGCGTTCCCGTGGAGCCGCCGAGGAATTCCATCAGCCTGAAATCGCAGACATAGGTGCGGCTACCCTCAATCACGGCCGGAGGGACAAGGATGCTGCCCGGCCTCAGCCCGGGCTTCAGCCCACCCGCCAGGCCGAAGCTGATCAGCCCCTGAGCACCGGCCTTGACCAGCGCCTCGGCCGCGCGCTGGGCCCCGTAAGGGGTACCTCCGCCCGCCTGGACCATGAAGCCCGCCTCGCGCAGCCAGCGCGCTTCCGCAGTCAAACCTGTGATGATACCGATTTTGTCCCGCTCCATGCCACGGCCATAGCACCTTCCGGCGGCTGTGCGAACATCAGGGAGATCGCGGGGACGTTGAAACCTTGGTGAGCCCGGTGGGGGTCGAACCCACGGCCGTCCGATTAAAAGTCGGATGCTCTACCACTGAGCTACAGGCTCACAAGAGTTTAAAAAGGGGTGCCGCGCGGACACCCCTGTGGTGGGGGCAAGAACCATCTTTCCGCCCCCCAAGTCAAGTGATGGGTTAGACAACCACCATCTTGATGATCGAATCCGGGTCCTGCACCTGGCCGTTGGAGCCGGTGCCCTTCTTGATCTGCTGCACCGCGTCCATGCCCGCCGTCACCTGGCCGACGATGGTGTACTGCCCGTCCAGGAAGGTGGACGGAGCGAAGCAGATGAAGAACTGGGAGTTGGCGGAGTCGGGGTCCGAGGTGCGGGCCATGCCCACCGTGCCGGTGAGGAAGCTGGCATCCTGCGTAAACTCGGCGGGCAGGTTGGGCAGCGGCGAGCCGTGCATGCCGGTGTTGGTCGGGTCGCCGGTCTGCGCCATGAACCCGGCGATGACGCGGAAGAACTTGCAGCCATCGTAGAAGCCCTGGGCCGCGAGGGTGCGCAGCCGCTCGGAGGCTTGCGGCGCGAGGTCCGGGCGCAGCTGAATCGTGACGTCGCCGTATTTCAGCGTCATCTTCAGCGTGGTGGAGGTGGAGGTGTCGGCTTGCGCTTCGCTCATGGAAACTCCGGTTGAAAGAGGAATTGCGGCGGCGGTGGTAAGAAATTTGCGGCGGTCGATCATGCTTCACCTTTCAGTTTCGCTATGGTTTTTTCGGCCGTCAGCTTCGGCACGAAACTCGTGATGTCGCCGCCAAAGATGGCGATGTCCTTCACGAATCGCGAGGCGATGAACTGGTGCGTCTCGCTCGCCATCAGGAACACGGTCTCGATCGTCGGGGTCCAGGCGGTAATTCATGCCGGCCATCTGGAATTCGTAGTCGAAATCGGAGACCGCGCGCAGGCCGCGCACGATCATCTGCGCCCCGACCTTGCGCGCGAAGTCGATCAGCAGCGTGGCGAACGGGCGGACCTCGATCACGATGCCGGCGCGCTTGGCGATGGGCCGCATCTCGGCCTCCACCAGCTCCACCCGCTCCTCCAGCGTGAAGATCGGCCCCTTGCCGGTATTGATGGCGACGCCGACGACCAGCTTGTCCAGCAGCCGCGCGGCGCGGGCGATCACGTCGAGATGCCCGTTGGTGACCGGGTCGAAGGTGCCGGGATAGACGCGCGATGCGGCTTCAGCCATCATCGTCCTCATCCGTCAGTCCTCGCCGTCCTCGCCGTCGTCCTCAATCACCGGGAACACGCTGGTCACGTGCTCGCCGTCGTCCAGGCGGAACAGCGTCACGCCCATCGCCGGCGCGGCCGGTGATGCGCACCTGGTCGGCCGGCACGCGGATCAGCCGCCCGCGCATCGGTCACCAGCATCACGTCATCGCCCGGCCGCACCGGGAAGGTGGCGGCCACCGCGGTGCCGTTGCGCGGCGCTCAGCGTGATGTTGGCGATCCCCTGCCCGCCGCGGCCGGTGACGCGGTATTCATAGGCCGAGGAGCGCTTGCCGAAGCCCGACGTCGGTGACGGTGAGCAGGAATCTCCTCCGCCGCCTGCCAGCTCGGCGATGCGCTCCTCGCGAGAGCGCGACCTCGGCCACGCGCTTCCTCGGCCTCGGCCGGCTGCTCCGGCCTCCTCGTCCGCCGCTGCGGCGCTGCGTTGGCAGCTTCAGATAGGCGGCGCGCTCCTCGACGTCGGCCTCGACATGGCGCAGCACCGACAGGCTGATCACCTCGTCCCCCGCGCCGAGCCTGATGCCGCGCACGCCGGAGCTGTCGCGGCCGGCGAACACGCGCACGATGTCGTCGGTGAGCTGGAAGCGGATGCAGCGGCCGAGCTTGCGTCGCCAGGAACACGTCGTCGCCCTCGCGGCAGGTGGCGACGCCGATCAGCTGGTCGCCCTCGTCCAGCTTCATGGCGATCAGGCCGGAGGCGCGGACATTGCGGAAATCCGACAGCCGGTTGCGCCGCACATTGCCCGAGGCGGTGGCGAACACCAGGTGCAGGCTGTCCCACAGCGTCTCGTCCTGCGGCAGCGGCAGCACGGTGGTGATCGGTGTCGGTGCCCAGTTCGGGCAGCAGGTTGACCAGCGCCCGGCCCTTGCGCCGTCGGCTCCGGCTTCCGGCAGGCGCCAGACCTTCTCGCGGAACGCCTTGCCGCCCGAGGAGAAGAACAGCACCCATTGATGCGTATGCGCATTGAAGCTGCGGGTGACGATGTCGTCGCCGCGCGTGCGACGCCGCCGAGCGCCCGCGCCCGCCGCGGTTCTGCGCGCGGAACGTCTCCAGCGTCGTGCGCTTGATGAAGCCGTCGCGCGTGATGGTGACCACCATCTGGCCCGGCTCGATCAGGCTTTCGTCGTCCTGATCGGCAGCGACATCCTCGATGTCGGTCATGCGCGGCGAGGCGATCTTCTCGCGCGCGGCCAGGAGTCTCCTCGCGCATCACCTCCATGCGGCGGATGCGCGAGCCGAGGATGTCCAGCAATTCCGCGATCTTCTCGGCGACTTCCGTCAGCTCGGCCTGGATCTTCTCGCGCTCCAGCCCGGTCAGGCGCTGCAGGCGCAGTTCCAGGATGCCGCGCGCCTGCTCGTCGGTCAGACGCACGGTGCTGTCTCGGGCGATCGACGTTGCCCGGCTCGTCGATCAGCGCCAGCAGCGACAGCACGATATCGTCGGCCGGCCAGTCGCGCTCCATCAGCGCGGCGCGGGCGGTGGCGGCATCGGGGCTGGCGCGGATCAGCCGGATCACCTCGTCGATGTTGGCGACCGCGATGGCGAGGCCGACCAGCAGATGCGCGCGGTCGCGCGCCTTGTCCAGGTCGAACCGGGCGCGGCGCAGGATCACCTCCTCGCGGAAGCGGATGAAGCAGGCCAGCAGCGTCCTTCAGCCCCATCTGCCGCGGCTGGCCGTCGTCCAGCGCCAGCATGTTGATGCCGAAGCTGGTCTGCAGACTGGGTGAAGCGGAAGAGCTGGTTCAGCACCACCTCGCGGCGTGGCGTCGCGCTTCAGCTCGATGACGATGCGCATGCCGGAGCGGTCGCTCTCGTCGCGCATCTCGGCGATGCCCTCGATCTGCTTGGCGCGCACCAGTTCGGCGATGCGCTCCAGCAGCGTCGATCTTGTTCACCTGATAGGGGATTTCGCGTGACGATGATCGCGTCGCGGTCCTTGCGGATTTCCTCGATCTCGGCGCGGCGCGCGGATGATGATGGAGCCGCGCCCGGTCTCGAACGCCGAGCGGATGCCGGAGCGGCCGATGATGATGCCGCCGGTCGGGAAATCCGGGCCGGGCACGATCTTCATCAGCTCGTCGAGCGTGATGTCCGGCTCGGCGATCAGCGCCAGCGTGGCGTCGATGATCTCCGCCGGGTTGTGCGGCGGGATGTTGGTCGCCATGCCGACGGCGATGCCGTTGCCGCCGTTGATCAGCAGGTTCGGGAAGGCGGCCGGGAGGACGCGCGGCTCCTGCTCGCTCTCGTCGTAGTTCGGCTGGAAATCGACCGTGTCCTTGTCGATGTCGTCCAGCAGCAGCATGGCCGAGCGGCGCCAGCCGCACCTCGGTATAGCGCATCGCCGCCGGGCTTATCGCCGTCGACCGAGCCGAAATTGCCCTGCCCGTCGATCAGCGGCACGCGCATGGAGAAGATCCTGCGCCATGCGCACCATGGCGTCGTAGATCGCGGCGTCGCCGTGCGGGTGGTATTTGCCCATCACGTCGCCGACCACGCGGGCGGACTTGCGGTAGGGCTTGTCCGGCGTGTAGCCGGCCTCGTGCATGCCGTACAGGATGCGCCGGTGCACCGGCTTCAGCCCGTCGCGCGCATCCGGCAAGCGCGCGGCGACGATCACGCTCATGGCGTAATCGAGGTAGGAGTTGCGCATCTCCTCCTCGATGGAAACAGGCTCCTGGCCGCGCGGCAGCATGGGCTCCGCGCCGGGCTCTTCGGTGGTGTCAGTCATGTCAGGTCAGAGATTCGCCATACGCCGGGAATTTACCGGCGTGGCGCCTTGCAAGGCGTTGAAACTATTAAAAAAATTATCCTGCATCGTCGGCCACACTTAGCACGGCGCGTGCGGTTTTACAAATCAGCCGCCCCTGGGGCGTTGGCCCGGTTGGAATTTCTGGGCTGGGTGGGAAGCTGTCAGTTTGCTGTCGAGCAGTCGGCCACGAAGTCGGACATTCGTCTCATGGCTGAGACGGGCCGATAACGGCCTGGTGGCGTTCCGGCAGTTAGGTCAGGGAAAGCCGCCGATTTCAAAGCGACTCTCTCATGTTCGCCGTTTCAAGCTGCAGGCGTGAAAAATTTTTGCTTCCTATTGCGAGCTTTTTTAGTACGGCCGCCACTGGGAAGGGCAGGAAGCACGATCATGAAACGACGGTTGATCATGCTCTGATACGCGGGTTGGTTACCGCCGGACCTGTGATGCGTCGCGGAGCTTCCTCTGTCTAAGATCCAGCGTCGGATAAGATCCGGCTGATAGAGTCTACGAGGGTTCCCCTGGCCGTGATCGTGCCTCCGGCCTTGCCCAGCTTTGGATATATAGTTGCGGCGGAGAGCTCCTTTTTGGCGAGATATTCGATGTCAATGAGAAGGTGTCAGGCTGCTGCCGGTTGCACTTGATTGGCGATCGCCCAAACAAACCCCGCCAGTTCCCGCGCGATCGCGGTGGTTATCACCGTGGTCAACTTTCCGGCCCGGGCAAACTTGCGGTACCGGCGGCACAGTCGTTCCTGCGCTTTCCATGCAATGTCGCGGACCGGCTTGGTGAGCTTTTCCTGACGGATCAGCTGTGCGCGGCCGATCCGGGCCGGGAACCGGTAACTCCAGGCGGCCTCGATCAGCATCCGCCGCGCCGCCTCATTGCCAGCCTTTGTGATACCGCCTTGGCGACGCTTGCCACCGCTGGAGTTCTCGGACGGAACCAAGCCAAGATATGCCATGAGCTGGCTTGGCTTGGTGAAGCGGGTGATGTCGCCCAGTTCAGCAACCAGTGTTGCCGCCGCCACCATGGCCACGCCGCGCAATGCCTGGAGCGCCTGCACGACTGGTGCAAGAGACCAAGCCGGCAGCGCCGCCTCGATATGCGCCTCCAGACGATCGCGTCGGGCGGTCGCCGCATCCACCGCTTCGAGGCAATCCTCGAGCACGATGTAATGTACCGGGTTCTTAAACTTCAGCCCCGCCAGCCAACGCCGGTGTAGAAGCGTCCATGCCTTCTGGCCGTAGTGGCAGCCCTGGCGCAGCAGGAACCCCGACAATTGTTGGCGCGCCTTACGCAATGTGCGCACCGCCGCGAGACGCGCCCGAACCAGGTCACGAATCGCCTCGTGCGCTTCATCGGGAACCCATACCGCGGTTAACTCACCGGCCCGGTGCAGCTTGGCGAGATTGGCCGCATCGCGCCGATCAGTCTTAACGCGGTCGCCGGGCTTTTTAGGGATTAACGATGGCGCCACCACGGAGCATTCGTGCCCGGCCGCTGTAATCTGCCGTTGGATACCGTAGCCGCACGGCCCCGCCTCATAGCAAAACCGCAGTTCATGACCGGTGCTGGCTAACTTGGCGATCAGCTTCTTTAAGGCAGCCGGCGTATTTGCGATCGTTCCGTAATCACGCACCTCCTTCCGCAGCCCCGCTTCGGCGACCGCTATGGAGATCGTATCTTTGTGCACATCAAGGCCAATGTAAGTGATAAGCTTCTCCATAACTCGTCTCCTATGCATGAGGCTCGGCGCCGGCCAATCCAGCGCAACCCTCGAAATCCTGCATATTGTGAGACGGGTCACCCTCCTATCTCAGGCGAACATCTGGTCTACGTAGCCTCTACCCGACTGGCAAAAAGAGGTCGCTTTGATTAGAGAAGAAGCGGCGTCCACGGCGGTGGCAATGCCAAAAAATGACAAGAGAGGGTGATCATTGAATTGGCACGCTGACTGGGCCTGGAGCCTGCCGTTGATCGTGATCAACGTCATGATTCATGTCTTCTCCCTTGGCCTCATCACCCAGATGGCGCAGCGTGTCCTGAGCGGGATCAGAGGCCGTCGGCATTTTCTCATAGTGTTCGCACTCGCCATGAGTGTGATCGTAACGCTGGTCGATTCTGTTACATGGCGTCGAAGCCCAGGTCTGGGCGACGGCCTATTGGCTGCTGGGTGCGCTCCCGGACTATAGTTCGGCCATGTTGTATTCGCTCAACGCAATGACCAGCTATGGGCACACGAGTTTGTATCTTGAACGTCGGTGGGAGCTGATGGGAGCTCTGGAGGCGTTGAACGGGATGCTGTTGTTTGGTCTGAGCACGGCGTTCCTGTTCAATATGATCCGGAATGTCTGGGTGACCTATGGCATTAGGAAGCACCGCCAACCTTGAGAATGGCCATGAGCAGCTGAGAAGCAACTCGTAGGATGGGTGGAGCGCTGCGCTCCACCCATCCTACGAGTTGCTCTGTTGGGATCACCTGAATGGGCTGTTGATGGCCGGGTAGGGTCGAAATTGGCATTTCAAACTGAAACACCACCGCCCCCTGCCCTTCAGAGTTGCCGCTTGGTCTCCAGCCGACAGGCGCGCAGGATCGCACGCAGATCGGCCAGGGCAACGTCCAGGTCGTGGTTCTCCACGATATAGTCGAACTCCCCGGCATGGGAGATTTCGGCCTCGGCGTGCTCCATGCGGGCCTCCACCTGCTCCGGCGTGTCGCCGCGCTTGGTCAGCCGGTGGCGCAGCACCTCCAGCGAGGGCGGCTTGATGAACACGCCGACGACATCGCCGCCCATGGAAGCGCGAAGCTGGCGGAAGCCCTGCCAGTCGATGTCGAACATCACGTCCTGGCCCGCGCTCAGCGCCGCCTCCACCGGGGCGCGGGGCGTGCCGTAGGACCGGCCGAACACGCGCGCATATTCCAGCAACTCGTCCGCCCGCCACCATCTCATCGAACCGCTCCTGGGTGATGAAATGGTAGTGCTTGCCTTCTTTCTCGCCGGGGCGGCGGGCGCGGGTGGTCACGCTCACCGAGAGCGATAGCGCGTCATCCTGCTCCAGCAGCAGGCGCGAGAGCGTGGTCTTGCCGGCGCCGGAGGGGGCGGCCAGCACCAGGCACAAGCGCCGCGCCTACTCAATGTTTTGCACCTGCTCGCGCAGCTGCTCGATGGCGGCTTTCAGCGCGAGGCCGATATTGGTGAGCGGTACGGAGGCCGACTTGCTGCACAGCGTGTTGGCCTCGCGGTTGAACTCCTGCATCAGGAAGTCCAGCTTGCGGCCCACGGCCACGCCCTCTTTCAGCAGGGCGCGCGCGGCCTCAATATGCGCGGCCAGACGGTCCAACTCCTCCCGCACGTCGGATTTCGTGGCCAGCAGGGCGATTTCCTGGGCGATGCGCTCTTCCGGCAGATTCGGCGTGCCGCCGATCAGCTCGGCCAGCTGCGCGGCCAGCCTGGCGCGGTGCAGTTCCGGCTGCTTCGCGGCTTCCAGCCCTGCGGCCTCATGCAGTAGCGCGATCTCGCGCAAATTCACGCCGACGATGTCCGCCAGTTTCCGCCCCTCGGCGGCGCGGGATTCGGCCAGCCCCTCCAGCGCCTGCGTGAAGCCCGCACGTACCACGTCATGCAGGGCGGCGCGCTCCTCCTCGCTTTCCTCCTGCGCGCCGGTGCTGCGCATCACCCCCGGCAGGGCCAGCAACAACTCGGCCCGCGGCGGCAGCGCCCCGGGGATGTTGTCCGCCAGCTCGACGGCCAGATCCTTGATCCGCTCCAGCGCCGCCATATCCGGCACGATGGCGGCGGCCAGCTCGCGCTTCAGCGTCAGCGTACCGGAGACATTGCCGCGCTTCAGCCGCTTGGCGGCCAGGTCGCGCAGCGGGAACTCCAGCGCCTCGAGCCCGGAGGGCAGGCGCAGCTTCACGTCCAGCCCGCGCCCGTTCACGCTGCGCAGTTCCCAGATCCAGGCGGTACCGTTGAGTTCGCCCTGGGTGCGGGCAAAACCGGTCATCGAGGCGATTTGTGGAAATTCGGTCATGGGCTGGCCTCATAGCAGCAGGCTGCTAGACTGCCCATATGTTTAAACACCAGGCGCCGCGCGTGGTGTGGTGCCTGGGCATGTACGCCAGCGGCTCCACTTGGCTGTTCAATGTTACCAGGGAGGTCACGCAGCGCCTCCACCCGCAGACGCGGGTTACCGGCCATTATGTAGATGCCACGGACCGGCTGGGCCGCCTGCCTGCCGGGCTGGCGGTGGTGAAAACGCATCATCTGGGCCGCACGGCGGCGCTGAGGCTGGCGGCGCAGGCCGAGGTCATCGTGCTCTCGCTCCGCGACCCGCGCGACGCCGTAACCTCGCTGATGCAGCATATGGGGCAGAACTTCCTGCAGGCGCTGCGCTGGGTGGAGGATTCGGCGCTATTCTGCGCGCAATATGCCGACGACCCGCGCACCGCCTTGCTGCGCTATGAGGACGGTTTCACCGAGACGCCGGAGATTTTCGACGTGCTGGCCACAAGGCTCGGCGGCGGCCTGGGCGCGCAGGCGCGGGAGGAGTTGTTCGCGCAGTCGCGCCGCGCGGCGATCGAGGCAAAAATTGCCCGGCTGAAGGACTTGCCCACCGCCTGGCACAACCCCGCCACCGGCGACGTAGTGGACCGCGACACGCAATGGCACCTGCACCATGCCGGGCGCAGCGGCGAGAACGGGCGCTGGCGGCGCCTGCTGCCGCCCGAGGCGGCCAGCCATGTCGAGCAGCGGCTGGATGGCTTCATGCGCCGCTTCGGCTACCTGCCCTGACGGCAACGCAGTTTCACCCTCAAGTTGTCAGAACCGCTAACCCGGCCGGGCTCTGGGCCGCGGGCAGGCGCCAAAAAATAAACGTTAGTTGTACCAAGCTAATGCGGAAATAAACTTCTCTAATCTTTCATATTGCTGCACCGCACTCGAAAATTTGCCGCACATCACTGAATTTTAACCATTTTGGAACAGCTTTTTACTAGGAAGTGAAGTGGTTTCCGGGTAAGTACCCGACCACAACTTCAGAGGTTGGACCATGACCACGAAAACCTTTCACGGGTTCACGCTCTGGGCCGTGCCGCGCTTTCATAGGTCTGATGCCATTAACCCCGAGACGCAGCAGCAAGAGCGCAAAGGCGGCCTGCTTCACCAATTCGCGACCCTCCAACTTGCAGACCCGGCGCGGGAAACAGCCGCACAGCGCCCCGCGCTCCCGCGCGGACTGGCCACCTGCCACTAACCCGTCCGGGGCCGGATGACCGGCCCCGCCAGCCTCAATTCAGGCCTGCAATTTAGTCCTGCGTTTTCGCCACCTTGTCGAACGCCATCAGGCCGCGCACCAGCGCCTCGAAATCCTTGAGCGCGATCATGTTCGGCCCGTCCGATGGCGCGTTGTCGGGGTCCGGGTGCGTCTCGATGAACAGCCCCGCCACGCCCACCGCCACGGCCGCGCGGGCCAGGACGGGCACAAATTCGCGCTGCCCGCCCGAGGCGCCGCCCAGCCCGCCCGGCTGCTGCACGGAATGGGTCGCATCGAAGATCACCGGCGCGCCAAACCCAGCCATGATCGGCAAAGCGCGGAAATCCGAGACCAGGGTGTTGTAGCCGAAGCTGGTGCCGCGCTCGGTGGCCATCACGCGCGAATTGCCCGACTGCGTGACCTTGGCCAGCACGTTCTTCATGTCCCACGGGGCCAGGAACTGCCCCTTCTTCACGTTCACCACCGCGCCGGTCTGCGCCGCGGCGATTAGCAGATCCGTCTGCCGGCAAAGGAAGGCCGGGATTTGCAGGATGTCCACCACCTCGGCCACCGGAGCGCATTGCTCGCGCTCATGCACGTCGGTCAGCACCGGCAGGCCCAGGCGGCTCTTGATGTCGGCGAAGATCCGCAGCGAGGCATCCAGCCCCACGCCGCGCGCGCCGGAGATGCTGGTGCGGTTCGCCTTGTCGAAGGAGCTCTTGAACACCAGGCCGATACCGAGGCGCGCGCAGATCTCCTTGAGCGCGCTGGCGCATTCGAAGGCATGCGCGGCGCTCTCGATCTGGCAGGGCCCGGCGATCAGCGAGATCGGCAGGTGGTTGCCGAAGCTCACCCCACCTGCGGTGACGACAGCAGCGGGCGAAGCGGCGGGAGCAGTCATGGTGTTTCCTTCAGCAACTGGCACTGCCCCCCTATAGCCGCCAAAGGTGCCGCCAGCAAAAAGGCCCCGGATCGCTCCGGGGCCTTTCCTGTTACCGCCAGGCGGGAAGTTTAGTCCTTGGCGCCTTTGAGAGCGGCTTCCTCGGCCATGATCTCGGCAGCGCGGGCAGCGATTTCGCCCGCGTTGATCGGGGGCCCAGGGAACCGGCTCCGGGCAACGCCGAACCAGATCACCGCGATCAGCGCCAGCAGGCCGATGAAGTAACTGTCCAGGATGTCGTTGGGCGGGCGGGTGCCGATATAGATGATCAGCACGCCGCCAAGGACGGAGATCAACGCCAGCGGCCTGGAGAACACACCCAGCCGGAACGGCCCGAACTCGGTCCAGCTACGCCCCTCCGCGAACAGCCCGGCCAGGATCGGCATGGCGTAGGAGATGTAGAGGAACATCGCGCAGCCAGCCGCCAGCGCCGCGAAGGCCGGCGAGTAGAGAGTCGAGCCGATGGACACCACGACAACCGCCCAGATGGCGTACACCGGCGAACGGTGCTTGCGGTCCACCTGCTTCAGCCATTTGCTGCCCGGCAGTCCGCCATCACGCGCGAAGGCGTAGACCATGCGTGAGGTGGAGGTGACACCGGCCAGCGCGCAAAGGAAGTTGGCCAGCACGATGCCAATGTAGAGCAAATCCTTCCACACAGTCGGCACGGCGAGGCCGGCCATCAGGTTGAAGATGATGTTGGAGCCATCGCCCGCATTCTTGATCGGGTCGGGCAGCGCGATGATGAAGGAGGCCGCCATGACGAGGCCGAACACCAGGGACCAGAAGATCGAGTTCATGATCCCCTTGGGTACGTTGATGCGGGCGTTGACCGTCTCTTCCGAGGTATGGGCCGAGCCGTCATACCCGGTCATGGTGTAGAGTGGATAGAGCATGCAGAGCAGGAACAGGTAGAACGGGGAGTCGCTATGCGGCACCACACCGCCGCCTGGCGCGCCGGAGAAATTATGGAAGGCGATGAGGCGCGAAAAATCCCAGTGCGGCGTGGCGTAGAGCATGGTGCCGGTAAGCAGCACGGCGACGACGAGAATGAGATAACCCGAGAAATCGATCAGCTTCGTCGTGAGGCGAATGCCGAAATGGTTGAGCAGACCCTGCGCCCCAGCGATGAGCACCACGGCCAGCACCTGCGGCCAGCCGCCGGAGACTGTCGGCCAGTAGCTTGACCAGGCGGAGGTATTGACGCCGAAAATATTATTCAAAATCAACCCATTGAACAGGTTGTAGACGCCGACGTCCACCGAGGAGATCACGAAGATCAGTCCAGCCAGGTTGAACCAGGCCGTGGCCCAGCCCCAGCCGCGCCCGCCCAGAATGGAAGACCAGTGATACAGCCCACCGGCCGTGGGATAGGCCGAGGCGATCTGCGCCATGCAGGCGCCGACTGTCAGAGCGAAGAGACCGCCGACGATCCAGCCGATGATGGCCGTGAAGGCGCCACCCGTGGAGTAACCGACCTGGAAGGAGGTGATCCCGCCGGCAAGGATGCAGATAATGGAGAACGCCACCGCGAAATTGGAGAAGGCATGCATGCGCCGGGAAAGTTCTTGCGCGTATCCCATTTTGTGCAGTGTCGCGGCATCTGCCGCCAGTATGTCCTTTTCACTCTGGTCCGCCATCAAAAGCCCCTTGTCGTTGTGATTGATTTTATAAACGAAACTTATACAGGGAATTTCCGTTCGCCAAGAGAAACTTGACCTTCCGCATTCCTGGGCGCGAGAAATTGTGACTATAATCGACAAAACAACTTGGGAGCCAAACCATGGCCGCAACCCCCCATCTGACATTGCCCGAACTCAAGGGAATGGCCGAACGCGGCGAGATCGACACGGTCATCGTCGCCGCCTGCGACATGCAGGGCCGCTTGCAGGGCAAGCGGGTGATGCCTAAATTTTTCTTCGAGTCCGTCACCTCCGAGGCCGCCGAGGGGTGCTCCTACCTGCTCGCGACCGATATCGAATGCACCCCGGTGCCGGGCTATGAGCTCACCTCCTGGGAAAAGGGGTATGGCGACTTCATCTTCGCGCCGGACCTCTCCACCCTGCGCCTGGCCCCCTGGCAGCCGGGGGCTGCGATCATCCTGTGCGACATCGAGCTGAAGGACCACAAGCCGGCGGATGTCTCGCCGCGCACCATGCTGAAGAAGCAGCTCGACCGGCTGAAGGGCCATGGCCTGACCGCCTGGGCCGCGACCGAGCTGGAATTCATCATGTTCCGCAACACCTACGAGGATGCGTGGAACAAGGCGTATCGGGGCCTCACCCCGGCCAACCAGTATAATAACGACTACTCGATCCTCGGCACCGCGCGGGTGGAGCCGGTCATCCGGCGGATCCGCAACGCCATGGAGGCGGCCGGAATCCAGGTGGAGAACTCCAAGGGCGAGTGCAATCTCGGCCAGCACGAGATCAATTTCCGCTACGGCCCGGCGCTCACCACCTGCGACGACCACGTCATATATAAAGAGGCGGCCAAGGAGATCGCGGCACAGGAGGGCGTGGCCATCACCTTTATGGCCAAGTTCAACGAGCGCGAGGGCAATTCCTGCCACACGCATCTCAGCCTGCGCAACGAGGCGGGTGAGCCCTTGTTCCTGGACGCCGATGGCCATTCACCGTCGAAATTCTTCAAACAGTTCATGGCCGGCCTCCTGCGCCACGCGCCGGAAATCGCGCTGTTATTCGCGCCCAACATCAACTCCTACAAGCGCTTCGCCCTGGGCAGCTTCGCCCCCACGGCGCTCGCCTGGGGCATGGACAACCGCACCTGTGCGTTCAGGGTGCTCGGCCACGGCAAGTCCCTCCGCGTGGAGAACCGCCTGCCGGGCGGCGACGTAAACCCGTATCTGGCGCTGGCCGCGATGATCGCCGCGGGCCTCGCGGGCATCGAAGGCGACTACGCCCCAGTGCCGCTGTTCACCGGCAACGCCTACACCGCCGACCTGCCGCGCGTGCCCCGCACGCTCGCAGACGCGGCGAAGCTGTTCACGGAAAGCGAGTTCACCCACGCGGTGTTCGGCACTGACGTGGTGAAGCATTATACTAACATGGCGAAAGTGGAATTGGACGCATTCAACGCGGCCGTGACTGACTGGGAACGCTTCCGGTCTTTTGAAAGGATGTAATCTACCATGGAACTACGCGGTAATTGGCGAATCCCTACGGAGATTCTGGCCGGCGCCGGGCGCATTGCCGAGCTGCCCGGCCGCGTGCGCGATACCGGCATCAGCCGTGTGCTGATCGTCACCGACCCCGGCGTGGCCGGCCTGCCCTTCTTCGCCGGCATCGTCGAGTTGTTCGAGAAGGCCGGCATCGCCACGGCGGTGTTCAAGGACGTGCACCCCGACCCGCTGGCCGCGGACGTGGCCGCCGGTGCCGCCGCCTACAAGGCACATGGGGCGCAGGCCGTGGTCGCCATCGGCGGCGGCTCTGGGCTGGATTGCGGCAAGTCCGTCGCACTCGCCGTCTCCACCTCCCGCCCGCTCTGGGATTTCGAGATCACCCTGCCGACCCCGGCGCTGGACAGCCCGATCCCGCCGATCTTCGCCGTGCCCACCACCGCCGGTACCGGCTCCGAGGTGGGGCGCGCCAGCGTGGTCATCGACCCCGCGAAGCGCCGCAAATACATCCTGCTGCACGCGCAGATGCTGCCGTGCCTGGTGGTGCTGGACCCCGAGCTGACCTATGGCCTGCCTCCGTTCATCACCGCATGGACCGGCATGGACGCGCTGGCCCATTCGCTGGAGGCGTTCTACGGCCCGTTCTACCACCCGATCGCGGATGGCATCGCCATCGAGGGCATGCGGCTGGTGAAGGAAAACCTCATCACCGCCGTGAACGAGCCGCACAACACCGAGGCGCGCATGAACATGCTCGCCGCCGCCTCCATGGGCGCCACCGCGTTCCAGAAGGCGCTGGGCGCGATCCACTCGCTCTCGCACCCCATCGGCGCGCGCTTCCACGCGCATCACGGCCTGACCAACGCCGTGCTGATGCCTTATGTGCTGGCCTTCAACCGCCCGTGCATCGAGCCGAAGATTGCCTACGCGGCGCAGGCGCTCGGCATCGAGAACGGGTTCGACGGTTTTCTGAACTGGGTGCTGGAGCTGCGCGAGGCTTTGAACATCCCGCACACGCTTGAGGCGCTGAAGGTGACGCCGGATGCGCTGGAAGACCTCGCCGCCGAGGCGGTGGCCGACCCGAACACCCCGGACAATCCGCGCAAGGCGGATAAGGCCGACATGCTGCGCATCTTGCAGGCGGCGATGGCTGGCACGATGGGCGGCCTGGGTGATTAAGGCTTAAGGCCGGGGGCAACCCCGGCCTTTTGGTTGTGCCTCGGTTTGTTGAGGTGGACGGCCCAACGGCATCGAATGTGCCAATATAGGGTCGAACAACCAACCCAATGAAAGGGCCGCCCAATGGAATTTAAGCGTATTTCGATCGACACGTCGAAGCATGTTTTTACGATCCACGGGGTCGACGAGGAGGAGCGGCCGGTACTGCGACGCGAGATCAGGCGTGCTCAGGTCGAGCCGTTCTTCGCCAAACTGGCGCCAACTGAGGTGGTTCTTGAAGCCTGCGCCGGCTCGCACCATTGGGGACGGGTACTCAGCGACATGGGCCATCGGGTGAAGTTGATCCCGCCACAATATGTGAAGCCGTTCGTCAAGCGGAGCAAGAACGACCGCATTGACGCTGAGGCGATCGATGAGGCGGCATCACGTCCGACCATGCGCACGGTTCCGGTAAAAACGGCGGATGAGCAAGCCGCGACGATCATCGTGAAACATCGAGAACTCATGGTGAGCCAACGGACCCAGGCGATCAACGCGTTGCGTGGGCACGCGGCGGAATTCGGCATCGTTACCGCCAAGGGCTGCGCGAATGTCTCGGCATTGCTTGCGGTTCTGTCGGCTGAGGAGGCGATTCCAGCAATTGCGAAAGCGATGTTCGAGCAAATGGGCCAGCATGTCGCTGATCTGAACGCAAAGATCGAAGCACTGGAGAAACAGCTCCTTGAACAGCACAAGGCCAACGCTGTCAGCAAGCTCCTCGCCGCAATTCCCGGCGTCGGACCAATCATCGCGGTCACCATGGCGCTGACCGTGAACCCAGCGAACTTTAAGACGGGGCGGCATTTTGCGGCCTGGCTCGGCCTGACGCCGCGAGAGCATTCCACCGGCGGCAAGCATCGCATGGGAAAGATAAGTAAGGCAGGCAATGAAAGGTTGCGTACATTGCTGGTGGTGGGGGCGATGGCCGTCATCCGCTTCGCCAAACCAGGCAGTAAATCTGCCTCAGCATGGCTGTTACAATTGCTGGAGCGCAAGCCGCGCAAGCTCGCGGCGGTTGCTCTGGCCAACAAGATGGCCCGGATTATCTGGGCCATGATGGCGCGTGGTGAAACGTATCGGCGCCAGCCGGTAGCCGCATGAACCACACGCCGGTGCCGAGGGTTTAAGGGCAGAGCAAGAGATGATGATCGGTCGAACCGACGAACAACAAAATCCGCGAAATTCAACGGCATATAATAAGCCGTCAGTTTGTTTGGATGTTGTTCGCGGAACCCATCTGGGCCGGCGGCCATGTTGCCGCGTATATAGGCCGAACGCATGACCGCTTTCGAACCGCCATCAAATCTTGCAAATGCCCACTTGAACTCAACGGGCCGTCCACGCATGAATTTCGGGTTACGACCCAAGGCGGGCATAGGCCGGTCCATCGGACGAAATCAGAAGCGGACGTCCGGCGCTACTTGCTGCCGATGGCTTCTCGCCCATTCCGGTCGCTTCACGCGGCCTCATCGTCACTCGACTAGGAACGCCGCTCGAAGATCGCGATAGCGGCTTTGAAGCCTATCAGTGAAACGGCCCTCCGACTGTCAGCACGCCATACTCGGTAGATCACCGGGGTTTGTTACAAGGCGATCAAGCATTCCGGCTGTCGTAAGGTTCAGTCAGCGTTTAAACCCTTCCACCAGATCGGTGCCAAACTCCTGAAGGAACGCCTTGCAATTAACTACATTGGGTTTGGATTACCCTTCGGGGGCTTGCCAACACCATAATATTGAAATTTGTCCCCGGATGGACGAGACGAGGGGCGAAAGGAACCGTTTATATGAGATTGCCCCGCCTGTGCCTGTTGGCCCTGCCATTGGTCCTTGCCGCCTGCAATGCCAACGGCGCCCGTGCGCAAGGGGACTTCAACGCGGCCGGCAATAATCTTGGCCAAGGCCATATTGGCAGCGGTTTCAATGACATCGGCCATGGCTTTAGCGACGGGGCCAACGCCACGGGCGATGCCATTGTGCATACGGCGCATAAGGTGGGGAACGCGTTCAGCCAATAGCTCCTGTGCCCGCTGCAAGATAGCGGCGGCGGCCGCCCCAGCGAAAGTCGATCAAGTCGTGGCCATCTTTGACTTCAAGACTGGCCTCCAAGACGCCAAAGGCGATTTCGGTAGGCTAACTTATCCAATTGGTGAATTTTGGCAGAAAAACTTTACACGAAATTTACGAATAGAGCGTTTCAGTATCCATAACTGACTCGAAAGCTATAAACCTATGGCTGCCCATAAAAACGTTATCGAAGACAGCATCAAGCCTTGCCTGATTTGCAACTCACCAACTGGCTTAAATCGGAGCGCCATCAAACCCTGGACGGTTCTGAATATGCGCAAGGCTTTTGCAAAGTTCTCCGCTGCGGCGGGTATGCTCGGTTTCCTCGGTATGTCCGCGTGCTCGACCAGCATGGAGGCGAACCGCCCGGTGCCGGTCAATCTGGCTCAGTTCCACCCCGGCGATAGCCGCTTCAATGTCGTATCTGTGGCCGGAGCGCCGGAAGGCAGCATCAATGACACGGCGGGGCCGTGCGATATTTACCAGCTCTACACAACCGGCATGGGTGGTTTCGGTAAGGGGATGCTGACTGCCGGCGAGACCATTACCGACATTGGCACGCTTGGTCTTGCAGAGATCATCTGGACGCCGGTTCAGGCTGGGACGCGGCCGCGCCAGCATACTGTTATGTTCTGCTACGATCATAACGAGCATCTGATTTCCGTGCTTAGCCGCGATCCCTCGAAGAACAACTCTTCCAAGTTCGCGGCGACGCCTGAAGTTGTCGAGCAGTCGAGCACCCCAGCTGCTTCTAACGCCTCCGCCGTAGCCTCTGCCACCGAGCCGAGTGCGACCCCGACCGCCACAGCAGCCAGCCCCGTGCAGGCTTCGAGTGCCCAGGCCGGGGATCTGTCCAAGGAGCTACCAGCGGCGGGCGCCTTCTCGGCCGAGCCGCATACCACTTCCAAACTCGAAACCACCGCGCCGGGCACCTAGTTTGTGCCCTGGCGTCAACCTAACCCCGGTAGATCGCCATGCGTGGCGCCAATAGGAAAAGGCCCATGTCCGCTTTGGCCCACCCCGGCCAAATTCCGACCTTCGGGTTCGCACCATTCAGGTCATAGCCAACACCTCTGGACCGCGGGTTCGTTCCTCGGGGACTTTCGTACGCCTGCGGCGCCCGAAACTCTCCACGAAAGCGGCCGCACCTTCTTGTCTAAGTTGTGGTCGTCTTACAACTCTTTGACAATAGATGGCCATTGGCGATTTTAAATGTGGCCAGGACGGTGGCCCGCTGGATATTTTGTACCGGCCCGATTGATATAGCGTTGGCAAGCATTGGGCCTTAGGGCAGCACACACGAAGTGAACCTGGAATAGCTTGACGAAGCCACCAAATCGCCCAAAAGATTAAATCTACTTCATCTTTGAACTCGTTGTGCGAAAGTTACGCTTCGATTTGCTTGATCGACCAAACTGAATTTTGAGTTATTAGGTTGCGTTTATGACTTGTTTCCAAAAAACCAAAACTCGCGCGACAACTGCTCGTTGCACGCTGATGGTCGCACTTCCTCTATTTATATATACCATTTTTACTTTGATTTTTTTCGGGAAAGCGGGGAGCTGGACGCGCTGGTACCTGGGAGAAGGCGGAGACCCGCTATCGCTCATATGGTTCCTCCATTGGTGGCCCTTTGCCATTTCTCATGGTCTTAATCCATTTATTTCAAATTATGTTTGGTTTCCCCACGCCGATAACATGACATGGCATACCTCAGTGCCGTCAGCTGCGCTGTTAAGCTTCCCGATCACGGTGCTTGGCGGTGCGGTCCTATCCTACAACCTGTTAACCTTGATGGCGCCGGTTCTGTCCGCTTGGACGGCCTTTCTGTTGGTGCGGTACCTGACAGGTGACTGGGCCGCTGCCCTTGTTGGCGGCTACTTATTTGGATTCTCGTCTTACGAAAATGGCCAGCTTCTGGGGCATCTTAATCTCGACCTAACCTTCCTGATACCTATTGCGATCTTGTTGTGCATAGGACGCGTCCAGGGACAATTAGGACGCGCAGGCTTCGTGACGGCTCTAGCAGTAACTCTTTTGGTTCAACTTGGCTTATCAAGTGAGATTTTGGCGACATTATGCTTTCTCGGCGCAATCACCTGGGCCATCTTCCTCGCCTGTGCCCCAAAGACGGATCGGCCGGACCTGTGGCGTCTGGCAATCGACATTGTCTTTGCCGGCGTGGTGATGACAATATTGGCCGCACCATTTTTGTTTTATCTGGTGAAAGGTCTGTCAGACGTTCCGCCAGTAATTAACTCGGCAACAATTTTTTCCGCTGACCCACTAAACTACTTGATACCGACGGGGGTTACCCGCCTTGGGAGGACGGTATTTGCCGCTGTGGCTGGTCAATTCACAGGCAACGCATCGGAGCAAGGTGCCTACTGCGGATTCCGACGATCGCGCGCATGTATTCCGATTTGATGCCGCGCAGCGTTCCGATTTGATCGCGCGCAGGTGAAGCACCTGATCGTTGGTTGAACGATGTCACTGTGTTTGGTTGCTGGTCAAGCGCCTTCTTGGGTGATGCGGCGCAGGGAGTCGCCGGTTATTTCCAACCGGTGGGCATTATGGACGAGGCGGTCGAGGATGGCGTCAGCATAGGTGGGATTGCCGATCAGCTCGTGCCATCTGGCGATTGGAAGCTGGCTGGTGACGAGGGTTGAACGCCTGCCATAGCGATCCTCGATGATTTCGAGCAGGTGGTGCCGGGCATTGCCGTCGAGCGGTTCGAGGCCCCAGTCATCAAGGATGAGCAGATCGACCTTGGCGAGGCTTTTCATGCGCGTGGCGATCCGGCCATCGCCCTTGGCCAGGGCCAGTTCTTCGATCAGGCGCGGTAGCCGTGTGTAGAGTACCGAACGGTTGCTGCGGCAGGCGTTGTGACCGATGGCGCAGGCCAACCAGCTTTTCCCGACACCGGTTGGCCCGATGATCGCCAAATTTTCATGGGCAGCGATCCAGTCGCCCCTGAGCAGCCTCTCGAACAGCCGGCGGTCGAGGCCGCGTGAGGCGCGGTAATCAACGTCCTCGGGCACGGCATGGTGGCGTAGGCGCGCCTGACGCAGGCGTAGCGCCAAGCGCCGGTCATTGCGATACGTCACCTCATGATCGAGCAGCAACGCCAGCCATTCGGCATGATTGAGGCCCTTGACCTCGTCGTTGGCGGTAAACTCGGCGAAGGCGTGCGCCATTCCGGCCAGGCCAAGCTGGTTGAGCAGGTCAAGCGTGGGGTGTTTCAACATTCTCGTTTCCTTTCAGTGGTAATAGTCAGAACCCCGGATATTGGCGTGGAGGATCGGCTCGCGCTCCGGGGCTTTCGGGGCCGGGATGCTGTCGAGCCCCTTCTCGAGGATCGATTTGACGGACGGGTAATTGCGCGCCTCAATTTCCAGGGCGCGCAGGGCGGCGGCTTCGAGCCGCTCAGCGCCAAAGCGTTTTTCCAGCCCGATAATGCCCAGGCATGAGCGGTAGCCCTGCTCGGGGTGCGGCCGGCTTTCAATGATCTTCTCGACCAGAAGGGACAGCATCGGCCCAATCCGCCTTGCCTCCTCGCGGATCTTCGCTGGCGTCCATTCACCATATCGCCGGTGGCTGGAGGGCATATGCTCGGGCACCGTCGTATGCCGCCCATTGCCGCTGCCGCGCATATGGACGGCGATGCGCTCGGAGCCGAGGAACACCTCCACGGTCCGCGCCGTAATCCGCGCTTCGACCTCGCGCCGGGCAAAGCGGTAGGGCACCGAGTAATGGTGCCGCTCAATAGCAATGTGGTAGTCGAGCCCCACCCGGCAACGTCGCCATTCGGCATGAACCCAGGGTTCGTTCGGCAATGGCTTCAGGTTCGGCGCATCGACCTCCTCGAACAACTGACGGCGTGTCTTGCCGAACTGGCGCAGCACACGCACGTCGTTGAGATCCGCCATACATTCGGCAATCGCCGCATTGACCTCGGCCAGGCTGTAAAAGGTCCGCTTGCGGAACCGGCCAAAAAGCCAGCGTTCGACAATGCCGACGCAAGCCTCAACCTTCGCCTTGTCCCTGGGTTTCCTCGGCCGGGCCGGCAATACCGCCATCCCGTAATGGCGCGCCATATCGGTGTAGCTGCGGTTGACCATGGGATCGAAGTGGCAGGCCCGGATCACCGCGACCTTGGCATTATCGGGCACCAAAAGCTGCGCGGCACCACCAAAGAAGGCGAAGGCCGCATTATGACTCTCAATCCAGTCGGCCAGTTGTTCCGTCCAGGTCGCACACGCGAATGACAGGCTGGAACCGCCCATCACCGCCACAAAGATATGTGCGGCGCGGACCTCGCCGGTTTGACGATCAACCACCGGCAACGTGTCGCCGGCATAGTCGACGAACAGCTTCTCCCCGCCACCGTGGCTCTGCGTAATCATCCGGCGTGGGCCGCAGGGCTATAGCGGATCGGTTGATCGCTTGAGTAGGTGAGGATCGGCCTTATAGATTTCGATTAGACCGGCGAGCGTCTCGATCCCAAAATCGGTGAACGCCATGCCCCCTTCGTCGCCTGGTCCATAGACCCAGATGAGGCCATCCTCCTGGTCCATCTCATTGGCAACGTCACCCAACCAGTCCTCGTCTTCGCCGAGCATCTCGGCGACGCGGGCGATGGTATAGACGTGGTGGACCTTATTGACCGGCGCCATGGTCAGGCCGCGACGTCGGCAACCGCGGATGCCGCCGGCGTCCAATTCCATGCGTGGACGGCCCGTTGAGTTCAAGTGGGAATGGGCAAGATTCGATGGCGGTTCGAAAGCGGTCATGCGTTCGGCCTATGTATGCGACCACATGGCCGCCGGCCCAGATGGGTTCCGCGAACAACATCCAATCAGGGAAACGGCATAGAATGCCCTGGAATTGGTCGGATTTTGTCATTCGTCGGTTTGACCGATCATCATCTCTTGCTCAGTTCTTAAACCCTCGGCACCGGCACGCGGATCAGGCAGCTACCGGCTGATGCCGATACGCCTCTCCGCGCGCCATCATGGCCCAGATGATCCGGGCCATCTTGTTGGCCAGAGCAATCGCCGCGACTTTCCGCGGCCGACGCTCCAGCAATTGCAATAGCCAGGCGGTCGCCGACTTGCTGCCTGGCTTGGCGTAGCGGATCACCGCCATAGCTCCGACCACGAGCAACTGCCGAAGCCTCTCATTGCCTGCCTTACTTATCCTCCCCAAGCGATGCTTACCGCCGGTGGAATGTTCTCGCGGTGTCAGGCCAATCCATGCGGCAAAATGCCGCCCGGTCTCAAAATTCGTTGGGTTCACGGTCAGTGCCATGGTAATCGCGGTGATTGGCCCGACGCCGGGAATTGCAGCGAGGAGCTTGCTGATCGCGTTGGCCTTGTGCTGTTCGAGCAGTTGTCTCTCCAGCTCATCAATCTTCAGATCGAGATCGGCGACATGCTGGCCCATTTGCTCAAACATCGCTTTCGCAATTTCCGGAATCGCTTCCTCGGCGGACAGAATGGCAAGCAATGCGGTGACATTCGCGCAGCCCTGGGCGGCAACGATGCCAAATTCCGCCGCGTGCCCCCGCAACGCGTTGATCGCCTGGGTCCGTTGGTTCACCATGAGTTCCCGATGCTTTACAATGATCGTCGCGGCTTGCTCATCCGCCGTTTTCACCGGAACCGTGCGCATGGTCGGACGCGATGCCGCCTCACTGATCGCCTCCGCGTCGTTGCGGTCGTTCTTGCTCCGTTTAACGAACGGCTTCACGTATTGTGGCGGGATCAGCTTCACTCGGTGGCCCATGGCGCCAAGCACCCGGCCCCAATGGTGCGAGCCGGCGCAAGCTTCGAGAGCCACCTCCGTCGGCGCCAGTTTGGCGAAGAACGGTTCGAGCTGAGCGCGCCTGATCTCGCGCCGCAGAACCGGTTGATCCTCTTCATCGACACCATGCAGAGTGAAAACATGCTTGGACGTGTCAATAGCAATGCGCTTAAACTTCATCCGGGCGGCCCTCTCGTTGGATTGAACAGCTCAACATTGGCACAAGATGCCGTTGGGCCGTCCACCCCAACAGGGTAATAGCTCATCAAGGCGATGCGCGGGGTGGGCAGCAATCCGCGCCAGGACGTCCGCCAACCAAGCCTGAGGGTCGACGCCGTTCATTTTGGCCGTGACGATAAGACTGTACATGGCTGCAGCACGCTGCCCGCCGCGGTCTGAGCCACAGAACATCCATGATTTTCTGCCCAAAGCAATGCCGCGCAACGCCCGCTCGGCGGCATTGTTCGAGAGGCAGACGCGGCCGTCATCCAGGAACAGGGTGAAGGCGTCCCGACGCTTGAGGATATAATCAATGGCCTTGGCAAGGTCATGGCCGCGGCTGAGCTTGGCGCGCTGCTCGCGCATGTAGAGCAGCAGCTCGTCGACCAGCGGCTTGCTCAGCGACTGGCGGACAGCCCTGCGTTCGTCGGGCATTTTGCCGTTGATGGGCCGCTCGATCTCGAACAGCGCGTCGATGCGGCGCACGATCTCAATCGCAATGGGCGAGAGGGGGATTTCCTTTTTGCCCGCGGCCTTTCGCCGTGCGTTCTCATCGAGATCTGCCATGGCGAAGAACGGACGCCTGGCATGAACCCAGCATCCCGCCTCAACGATGCGTCCGGGACTTCGGCCGGGAGCATAGAGCTGGCGATATCCATCAAAGGCGTCGGCCTGGAAGATCCCGCTATATCCAAACAGATGGCGCTGCGGATGCTCTCCTTTGCGATCGCGAGAGTAATAAAACATCGCTGCCGGCGGTGCCGCGCCCCCGAAGGGCCGGTCATCGCGCACATAGACCCAACATCGGCCAGTGTCGGTCTTGCCCTTGGCCAGAACTGGCACGGTGGTGTCGTCGCCATGCAGGCGCTCTGCGGCCAGGGCATGGGATTCAAGACGCCTGCTCAACGGGGCCAGCGCTGCGCACGCCGCCCCCACGGCATCGGCCATGGTCGAGAGGCTGATCGGCACGCCCTCCCGCGCGTAGCGCTCCGCCTGGCGGTTGAGCGGCTGGTGCTGCCCGAATTTCTCGAACAGGATCATCGCCAGAAGGCTCGGCCCCGCCCACCCTCTGGCGATCACGTGGAAGGGGGCCGGTGCCTGGCTGATCTTCTCGCAATCCCGGCAGGTGAACTTCTCCCGCACGGTCTCAATCACCTTCCATTGGCGGGGGATTGATTCCAAAGTCTTCGTGACATCCTCGCCCATCTTGCGAAGCCGCTTGCCGCCGCAGCAATCGCAAGCCGCCGGCGGATCGACGACGACACGCTCGCGGGGGAGATGTTCGGGAAAGGTGTTTCGCTCGGGACGCTGGCGGGTAAACCCCGCGACCGAAGTGACGTTGGCGACGGCGAGTTCCGCGGCCAGTTCATCCTCGGTGGCGCTTGCCTCCGCTTCTTCGAACTGCAGCGCCATCTGCTCGATGAGCAAAGACGACCGCTCCGACCGGGGGCCATAGATTTGACGCTCCAGCTTCGCGATCCGCAGCTTTTGATGGGCGATCAAGGCCAAATCTTCCGACGCCTTGGCGCGCGCCACCGCGAGTTCCGCCGCCCGCACGTCACGTTCGGCGGCCACCTCCCGCATCTTGGCGCGCTCGATCATGAGCGCCGCTTTCAGCGCATCGATATCGTCCGGCAGGGCTCCAAGATCGGCGTCCATGCCCGCGATAAAATCACAAATCGCGCCCGCTGACTCCTAAAAAATCGCGGTGCGTGACATTATCCGGCACTCGCGGGGCGCCAGGTGTGGCGTGGATTTCGCCAATCAATTCCGTCGAGCATATAGCCCAGCTGCGCGGCGGAAATCGCCAACACGCCGTCACTTGGCGATGGCCAGGTGAAGCGCGCCTTCTCCAGCCGTTTGGCATAGAGCGACATGCCGACGCCATCATGCCAGAGGATTTTTATCAGGTCCCCGCGCGCCCCCCTGAACACGTAGAGGTCCCCCGCGTGCGGGTCCCGGCCGAGCGATTGCTGAACCTGCAACGCGAGGCCAGTCATGCCGCGCCGCATATCGGTCCGCCCGACCGCCAACCATACGCGCACGCTCGATGGAAAGGCGATCATCGCCGCTCCAACGCGTCCAATACAAGGCGCAGCGCCGAGGCCTTGATGTTGCTCCCGATCCGCACGCGGTAGCCGCGCGGCAGCTCAATCTCTATCAGGTCAGTTGAAGGCGGCTCTGCCGACGGCGCCGGCGGAGCCGCTACCGGCGGGTCCGGCGTCACAACCACCGGCACAAGCTGCGGCGGCACCACGTCTGGCATCCCGCCATAGAGCTTGCGCCAGGTGAAAACCATGTTGGTGTTCACGTCATATTGCCGCGCAACCACCGACACCGACGCTCCCGGCACCAGGCATGCCGCCACAATCTCCCGCTTCAGCGCTTCAGGCCACATTTTATGCCGGCGCTTCGCCCGCAAACTTGTGTCCATTATCTCGGTTGTGGACACTTTCCACCCCAACAAGTTACGATGCCAGGATCCTCACCCAAATACCGAAACCCCAGAAGGTGGCCGCTACCGGAGGGATACGGCTCTGCCGCATCGTCAGTGGCAGTCGTCCCTCCCAACCGCGGAACAGGTCGCAATACCGGCTGTACCGGTATCCGTCGGGATGCTCGGCTATATACTCCTCCCAGAGAACCTGAAGCGTCACATGTTTGCGCTTCAACTCCCGGACCACTACCGACCAGTCCGGCTCTGCCTGCTTGCGACGGCCTGGCTTCGCCACAACCAGCCCATACAGCCGCCCTTCCAGCTCCGCGTCACTGATCTCCGGCGGTACCGGCCAGGAAAGGCCCGCACGCGCAAACCGCCTCAGCGTGTCACGCACCGTCGTCGGCCCGATCCCAACACGTTCGCCAACCACCCGCGTCGAAAGCCCGGCCTCCAGGCTCAGGCGCAAAATCTCGCGCACTTGGCGCATCTCTACCCTCCTCGTCGGCATCCACGTCCTCCGGTTGTTCAACAACCAGGGAACTGTCCCCCAACGATCAGGCTTCACACCATCCGAAACTGCGCGCCTTCAAATCGGAATGCTGCGCGGCATCAAATCGGAACGCTGCGCGCGATCATCTCGGAATCCCGCGCGCGATCAAATCGGAACAGTGCGCGCGATGATCTCGGAATCCGCAGCCTACTTAGGCTTACCTCTGATCTTTCTCATGGCGCTTTATTTTCGCGCTCAAATTACTCTTCCCTATGTTAAAGCCTTGTTGATCACGGTGATTGTACTCGTCGTATTAAGCTTAGGCCCCAGGCTTCATGTCGCCGGCGTGCAAACTCAGTTGCCATTACCTTGGCAGCTTGGCGAAAATCTTCCTATGATACGATCGGCTTTGCCAACACGTTTCACGATGTACGTGTCCCTTATTTCGGCGATTGTCGCGGCGTTATACCTGGCCACGCCGGGGGTTGGGCGCAGGCGGTCATGGCGGTTTGCTCTCGCCGGGCTTGCGTGCCTGTTTATTGTGCCTAATTCACACCTGCATACCTGGGCCCGCTGGCCAGCACAGCCATTTTTTACGCCGCAAAATGCGAACCAAGCGCTCGGGACGAAGCCCAATGTAATTATTCTTCCCTTTGGGGCAAAAGGGAGTGGCATGGCTTGGCAGATGGACGCGGGCATGGAGTTCACCCAATCGGGCGGTTATACCGGCTTTGCTCCATACCCAGAACAGAGCTTCCCAATTTTGAATGAGCTTTTTACGGAGGTGCCTGGACCCAATTTCGGCGATGATCTTGCCGCTTTTTGCGGAACGCATCGTGTCGATGACATTCTGATAGGCCTGGGCACACAGCCCCAGCTGGTTGCCGCAATTACCGCGCAGGGCTGGCCGCAGCACATGGACCATGGGATCGATGTCGTGAAGGTGCCGCTGTCATCGGCGCTTGATTATTACTATACGGAGGGTGATTACTGGCCTTCAGCCGCGCCGCAGAACTGGATGGGTCGGCAGGTTCACATTGTTACCCACGGAACACCGATAACGCTGACAATAGCGGGGAAATGGCGCCCTCTTTCTGTCCCGGTGCAAATTACAGTCACTACCCCATCGGGGCTGGCCGTCTATCTTATCGGACAAGCAACCGTACAGGTCATTCACATAACGGCGGATTCGATTGTTACTTTGACGGCGAATAAAACGTTTGTGCCGAACGAGATCATTCACAATGGCGACACACGAGAACTGTCTGTCTTGTTGTCACTTGAGAAAGGTTAAACTTGGGGCTGACGTTAACGGTCCCGTTCAAAACCTCTTGCCCGACGCGGATGGCGTGCTTCATGGGACGAGATGCCTTCACGTCTTGTCCCTGACACGATGTGGTGGACCATTGAACCCTTGTTGCCGCCTGAAACGCCGAAGTCCAAAGGCGGGCGTCCGCGCGTTTCGGCCCGAGCGGAGCTGACGGGGAGTTTGCTTGTGTTGCGCTCCGGCATTCCCGGGGAGATGCTGCCCTTGGAGATGGGATGTGGCTCTGGCGTGACATGCTGGCGGCGGTTGCGCGGCCGGGCAGCCTCTGCCAGACGAGATAGGTGCGCCGATCTTGGTGCCGGACGGACATGAAGCAGTGGCAGGTTTTCCGTTCGTTGTGCTCCACAGCGGTCATTCTGCTCCCCGATTGCCGCTTGCAGGTCCCGTTTCATAACCTGAAGCCGATCATTCTCGCCGCCCAGGAACCGTTAAATTTCAGAGTTCCTTGATTCAGCTGAAATGGGGCGGCAGTGCCGGCGGGCTGATCACCCATGACTGGCGAACCGTGCGTGGTCACGTCTAACGACGATGCGGCGCGCCGCCTCAACGGCCGCGTTTCCGCCTCTCCTGGACGTGGCATAACAAAAGCCACGGATCGCTTTATGGTTTTAGGCGATAGCCGGTATGAAAGATCCACCAGATCAGGGCGAGGCAGACCGCCACGAAGAGGCCTGTGAAAGCGAGGCTGAGTCCGACCCCGACATCGCCGGTCCCGTAAAAACTCCAGCGGAAGCCGCTCACGAGATAGACGACCGGGTTGAGCAGGTTCACCGTCCGCCAGGGCTGCGGCAACATGTCGATCGAATAAAAGGCGCCACCCAGAAAGGTGAGCGGGGTCACCACCAAGGCGGGGACGATGGCGAGTTGCTCGAAATTCTGCGCCCAAACGCCGATAATGAAGCCAAACAGGCTGAACGCGACCGCGGTGAGCAGCATAAAGGCCACCATCCAGCCGGGGTGTAAAATATGCAGCGGCGTGAAGAAGGTCGCGGTCCCGAGGATGATCAGCGCCAGCAGGACGGATTTGGTGGCGGCCGCCGCGACATAGGCGAACACGGTTTCCATAGCGGAAAGCGGCGCGGAAAGGATTTCATAGACGGTTTTTGTGAAGATCGGGAAATAGATGGCGATGGAGGCGTTGCCGATGCTCTGGGTGAGGAGCGTGAGCATGATAAGGCCAGGCACGATAAAGGCGCCGTAGCCGATCCCGCCGACATGCTGCATGCGCGAGCCAATGGCGCCGCCAAACACCACAAAATACAGCACGGTGGTGATGACGGGCGTGGCGATGCTCTGCCAGAACGTACGGCGCATGCGCGCCATCTCCGCGCGGTAGATGGTCCAAATACCTGTAGGGTTCAGCCGGGCTACGCTCACGACGCGCCGTCCACGAGGCTGACAAAAATATCCTCAAGCGAGCTGCGGCTGGTGTCCAGATCCTTAAAATCAATACCGAGCTCGCCCATGCGGCGCAGCAGCGCGGAAATGCCGGTGCTTTCGGCGTTAGCATCGAACCCATAGGTGAGCACCTGCCCCTCTTGATCCAGCTCCACGTTCCAGGGCTCCAGCTCGACTGGAAGAGCGGCGAGCGGATGCTGCAGCACAAGGGTAAGCTGGCGCCGGCCGAACTTGCGCATAAGCGCCGCCGTGTCCTCCACCAATAGGACACGCCCCTGCGCGATGACGCCGATACGGTCGGCCATCTCCTCCGCCTCCTCGATGTAATGGGTGGTGAGAATAATCGTGACGCCCATATCTCGCAGGCGGCGGACCAGCGCCCACATGTCGCGCCGCAGATTGACGTCCACCCCGGCCGTCGGCTCGTCCAGGAACAGGATTTTGGGCTCGTGGCTGAGGGCCTTGGCGATCATCACGCGGCGCTTCATGCCGCCGGATAGCTCGATCACGCGCTGGTCGCGCTTTTCCCATAACGAAAGGTCGCGCAGCAGACGCTCGATATAGGCCGGGTCTGGCCCGCAGCCGAACAGCCCGCGGCTGAAGCTGACCGTGTTCCAGACGGTTGCGAAAATATCGAGCGAAATCTCCTGCGGCACCAGCCCGATCAGGGCGCGCGCGGCCCGGTAATCCCGCACGATGTCGTGTCCGTCCACCAGCACCTGCCCCGAACTCATACCTACCGTGCCGCAGATGACGCTGATGAGCGTTGTCTTGCCCGCGCCATTGGGGCCGAGCAGGGCAAAAATCTCCTGCCGCTCGATCGCGAGATCAACATGATCAAGCGCGATAAGCCCCGACTTGTAGGTTTTGAGAAGGGCGGAGACGGAGATGATCGGCTGCATGCAGGGACCCGGTGGTAATTTGAGGTGGAATGGCTCGCCATCTTGGCATCACGGCGCGCGGGCAAGATGATCGACGGCTATAAAGATTGTCGTTGGATTGCCCCCGAGGGCTAACCCTGGCTGGTCGTTGTTATGTCCCGTCTGATCCATCTTGAAAAGGTTCCAATGTGGTCCTTCGCGGCCGGATGATCCGACGGCATAAATGCCACCTGGAGTGACCCAATACAGGCGAAGCCACGATCAGCCCGACGAAGCACGACAAGGGGCGAGCGATCCGTCTGCTCGCACTGTGCAAGCAAGTGCGAATTGCGGCCGTCCCAAAGGGTTGATAGGACGGCGCCATCCCTGGCGGCGGCGGTGCGGAGGCACTAGCTTCGCGTCATGACGCGCCCCCAAGACCTCCAGGACTTCATCGACCGCCACCAAAGGCTCTTCGTTCTCACTGGGGCGGGGTGCAGCACGACTTCCGGCATACCCGACTACCGCGACGAGGAGGGGAACTGGAAGCGTCCGCAGCCGGTGACCTACCAGGCATTCATGGGCCAGGAGCTGACGCGCCAGCGTTACTGGGCGCGTAGCTTGGTTGGTTGGCGGCATTTTGGCCGCGCCCAGCCCAACGGGGCGCATCACGCGCTGGTTGAGTTGGAGGCTTTGGGCAAGATGGAGGTGCTACTGACCCAGAATGTCGACCGGCTGCACCAGGCTGCGGGCAGTTCCCGTGTTATCGACCTACACGGAAGGCTTGATCTCATTCGCTGTATGGGCTGCGAGGCGCGGACGCCGCGGGCGGCTTTTCAGGACGAGCTGGAGCGGCTCAACCCGTCCTGGCTGGCACGCGAGGCCGCGTATGCGCCAGACGGCGATGCCGATCTTGAGGCCGCCGACTTCTCGACCTTCGTTGTGCCCTCCTGTCCGCATTGCGGCGGGGTTCTCAAGCCCGACGTGGTGTTCTTCGGCGAGACAGTGCCCAGCGACCGCGTGGAGGCCGCCACCGCGCATCTGGCCGAAGCCGATGCTATGCTCATCGTCGGCTCCTCGCTCATGGTTTATTCAGGCTACCGCTTTGTGGCGGCGGCGGCACGGGCCGGGAAACCCATTGCCGCCGTCAATCTCGGCCGCACCCGCGCCGATGACCTGCTCTCGCTAAAAGTAGAGCAGCCTTGCCAGGACGCACTAGCCTTCTTGCTGCGGCGGCCGGTGCGGATGATCTCGGATGTGCGGGCAGGTGAGACATCGGTCCCGTAACCTCTTTGCCGAGGCGACGTCCTCTTGCCATCTTACCCACCGCCCCCTCAGTCATAGGGGCGAAGGACTGACCATCTCAACAGCCGATATTCGACACAGTCTTGGCACCAGCTACTTAGACCAGATGTTCGCCTGAGATAGGAGGGTGACCCGTCTCACAATATGCAGGATTTCGAGGGTTGCGCTGGATTGGCCGGCGCCGAGCCTCATGCATAGGAGACGAGTCATGGAGAAGCTTATCACTTACATTGGCCTTGATGTGCACAAAGATACGATCTCCATAGCGGTCGCCGAAGCGGGGCTGCGGAAGGAGGTGCGTGATTACGGAACGATCGCAAATACGCCGGCTGCCTTAAAGAAGCTGATCGCCAAGTTAGCCAGCACCGGTCATGAACTGCGGTTTTGCTATGAGGCGGGGCCGTGCGGCTACGGTATCCAACGGCAGATTACAGCGGCCGGGCACGAATGCTCCGTGGTGGCGCCATCGTTAATCCCTAAAAAGCCCGGCGACCGCGTTAAGACTGATCGGCGCGATGCGGCCAATCTCGCCAAGCTGCACCGGGCCGGTGAGTTAACCGCGGTATGGGTTCCCGATGAAGCGCACGAGGCGATTCGTGACCTGGTTCGGGCGCGTCTCGCGGCGGTGCGCACATTGCGTAAGGCGCGCCAACAATTGTCGGGGTTCCTGCTGCGCCAGGGCTGCCACTACGGCCAGAAGGCATGGACGCTTCTACACCGGCGTTGGCTGGCGGGGCTGAAGTTTAAGAACCCGGTACATTACATCGTGCTCGAGGATTGCCTCGAAGCGGTGGATGCGGCGACCGCCCGACGCGATCGTCTGGAGGCGCATATCGAGGCGGCGCTGCCGGCTTGGTCTCTTGCACCAGTCGTGCAGGCGCTCCAGGCATTGCGCGGCGTGGCCATGGTGGCGGCGGCAACACTGGTTGCTGAACTGGGCGACATCACCCGCTTCACCAAGCCAAGCCAGCTCATGGCATATCTTGGCTTGGTTCCGTCCGAGAACTCCAGCGGTGGCAAGCGTCGCCAAGGCGGTATCACAAAGGCTGGCAATGAGGCGGCGCGGCGGATGCTGATCGAGGCCGCCTGGAGTTACCGGTTCCCGGCCCGGATCGGCCGCGCACAGCTGATCCGTCAGGAAAAGCTCACCAAGCCGGTCCGCGACATTGCATGGAAAGCGCAGGAACGACTGTGCCGCCGGTACCGCAAGTTTGCCCGGGCCGGAAAGTTGACCACGGTGATAACCACCGCGATCGCGCGGGAACTGGCGGGGTTTGTTTGGGCGATCGCCAATCAAGTGCAACCGGCAGCAGCCTGACACCTTCTCATTGACATCGAATATCTCGCCAAAAAGGAGCTCTCCGCCGCAACTATATATCCAAAGCTGGGCAAGGCCGGAGGCACGATCACGGCCAGGGGAACCCTCGTAGACTCTATCAGCCGGATCTTATCCGACGCTGGATCTTAGACAGAGGAAGCTCCGCGACGCATCACAGGTCCGGCGGTAACCAACCCGCGTATCAGAGCATGATCAACCGTCGTTTCATGATCGTGCTTCCTGCCCTTCCCAGTGGCGGCCGTACTAAAAAAGCTCGCAATAGGAAGCAAAAATTTTTCACGCCTGCAGCTTGAAACGGCGAACATGAGAGCGTCCATATGTCGGTCGTCCCAGGCCGCCTCGCCGTCACTCGAATGCAGATGTTCGCCCAACTGTGGCAGGAGCTGCTCAGATGTCTTCTTCTGTGGGGTGCAGAGCGGTCATTCTGGCCTCTCGACGGCCGACCAGCGCATCAACGCGCAAAGCCGTCTCGTCACATGCGTAGACTACTATGCAACAGCCGTGCTTCGGCAATTTCACACGATCTCTTCAAGAAACAATCTTTTGGCGGAATTTTGATTCTCAAGAATCCGGTTATCACACGGCTGCGGCCGAAATGCAGGAGGCGAATACATTTTCCAGTAGACTCGCGTCGATGCCACCGGCTGCGCCAATGGCTACGATCTGCGTATGCGGTGCGCGACCTCCCCACTTCTCTTGAATGGAGATGTCCACGCGCCTGCCGACCACCTGCAGCACCACCCGCCGCTCTGGCGCGTCGGTGCAGTGGATCACCCCCTTGGCCCGGTAAATAGTCCCGGGCAGCTTGCGCATTGCTTCCCGTAGCGCTTCCAGCCCCAGGGGCTGGTCCGTCTCGTAACTCCAGGTACTGAACACCTTCGAATGGTCTTGGCCATCATGGTCGTGCCCATGGGAGGCATGGCAACAATCCGGGTCCGTGCAGCCGTGCCCATCGGCGTGCGCGTTGAGGTCTGCTCGCGCCGGATCAAAACGTCCGACACCCAACAGGATTTCGTAGGGTACTTCGCAGTAATTCGTTTCGACGATGCGAAGCCGGTTGAAATGGTCATCCAGCCAAGCCCTGACCTTCTCGACCTGCTCCCGGCCGGCGAGGTCCACCTTGTTCAGGATCAGCATGTCCGCGAAGCCAACCTGACGGAGTTTGAGTTGCATCAGGGGAGGATATTCGGGGTACGCGAAGACTTGGTCCGCATCCACCACGCATGTGACGCTGTCGAGCCTGATCCGGTCCCGCAGATTAGGATCGTTAAAGGTCATGAAGATTCCGGCGGGATCGGCAACGCCACTGGCTTCGAGCAGGACGTATTCAATTCTGTCTGGGCGCTCCAGCAGCGAGACAACCGATTCGATGAGGTCGTCCCGGATCTGGCAGCAGACACAGCCATTGGCCAGGCTCATCATATTGCCATCAACGCCGACGACTAGTTCGGCATCGATGTTGATCGAGCCGAAGTCGTTGACGAGAACACCCACGCGCAGGCCGTGGTTCCCGGTCAGGATGCGGTTCAGCAGCGTCGTCTTGCCCGCCCCGAGAAAGCCGGTCAGGACGGTTATGGGCACGGCCTTCCCGTGGTCGGCGATGAACTCCATGTCGCTATTTGTTGATGAATTTACTTAAATCGATACCCATCACCTTCGCGATTTCACGAAGATCGACCAACTCCGGGTTCGCGAGCTTGGTGACTGGCTCACGGTAAACGTCTGGCGGATAATATTTGCGTGGATCAATCTCATTATCGCGCGTCTCCTGCTCCTGCTGTTCCTCGCGCGGTATTCTGGGCTGCGGAACTTCGCCCATGCCAGTGGCGATCGGCAGCGGGTCGCCGAACAACAGGGTGGGGTTTGGCAGGGGCTGGCCCGCGAATCCCGGCAGGGCGGCCATCCGGTGCCATATTGCGTCCTTGGTCACGTTGACGACTGCCACGTCCGGCGCGCCGTACAGGAATAGCCCTTTCCAATGGACCCGAACATCCGCGCTTTGCTCATTGAGCGTGTCGTTGTCGTAAGCAAGGTGCGTCACCATGCCGCAGCGCGGATTGACCTCGTTGATGAGATAGCCTGTGGCGTAACCAAGCGTATGGTGGATATCCACGGTGTAGTTAAAGAGAACTTCAGGCAGCCCATATTTGAGCTGGTTGATGCGCGCCAGATCGGGCTGCAATTCGGTGACAAACACATCCACACCCTTAGCATATTTGGCCGTCAGGTCGTCAGGACGGCCGTCGCCAGTCCACACAAATGAAAGGCCGTTCCAGTCCAGACGGTAGGCCGAGGCGCCGTCCTTGGCGTGCGAGCGCCGCCAATGGCGGATCGTGACGCCGTTCTTTTCGTAGCAGATCCCGTATTCGTCCTTCCAGTCGAACTCATTGACCTCGATCTCGTAGCCGTCCCCGATTGGGCAGGCGTCGAAGGCTTCCAGGTGCCATTTGAGCATCTGCTTCATGCCAGCCACCATCGCCCTGGTGCCAAGCTCGGGCGTGCGCCCGGAAGGACCGGTAACGCGCAGCGGCATTTTCCACCTCCCTGCCCATGCCGAAAACGGCAAAAGATAGGACAGGTCGTGGTAGTGGTCCACGTGCAGGTGGGTGAGGAAGATATCGTTGATTTCCGGCAGCGGAACGCCCATGGCGGCGATGTTCTTGACGCAACCGGGGCCGAAGTCGAAGAAAAAACGGTCGCCGTTGCCGAGTTCAACCATGATGGCCGTGCCTGCTTGGTCGCGACGGACCGGGAAGGGGCAGCTGCCGACAAACGATATGCGCATTTCGTCCGGCCCGAGGGTCTCACTGCCCGGGAAATAGTTCATCCGGCTGCGCACGGACGGCGTTGGCTTGTAGTAGGATGGGAATTGCAGGCCGGTGCCCGGACCGCCGCCATAAGGATTTTTGGGCATGTCGTCGGTTTCCATAGACATTCTCCTCTGTATCGCCGACGCCCAAGGACGAACGGGTCACGGTTTGGGATGTGCAACGGTAGCCTAGTTCTAAGCGGCCGGTCTGGTTTGCGGCTTTGCGACCTACGCGGCCGTAAGTCGTAACGGCATCATTTCTATACGGCAACTTAACGACAACCAGTATTCCATGCAATGGGACCAGACTGACCACGGCAGCTTAGAATTGCCACCTGCCGACGACGATTTCCACAAATCATCTGCGTCTGCTTATCGTTGCTGGTTCTCCAAACCGGCCGGACCGGAATCCACCCTGAACAGCCGGGAGATCACGGCCAAACCCGAAATTCCAACCTGACCGTTACCCCCCTTTTGTATTGTTACAGCCCCTTCTGCATCACCACCACATCGAGCCAGCGCTCGAACTTCCAGCCGACCTTGCGCATGATGCCGATCTGCTGGAAGCCCAGGCTGGCGTGCACGCCGATCGAGGCGACATTCTCGGAATCTCCGATCAGCGCCAGCATCTGCTTGAACCCGCCGGCGCGAGCGCGGTCGATCAGCGCGGCGACGATCGCCTTGCCCACGCCCTGGCCGCGCAGCCCCTCGCGCACATACACGCTGTCCTCCACGGTGAACTGGTAGGCCGCGCGCTCGCGGAACGGGCCGTAATAGCCGAAGCCGAGCACGCCCGAGGCATCGCGCGCCACCAGCCAGGCAAAGCCCGCGGCGCGGTTCGCCGCCAGCCGTGCCGTCATCTCCTCCAGCGAGGGCGGTACCGCCTCGAACGAGCCGGTACCATTCAGCACGTGATGCGCGTAGATCGCCTGGATCCCCGGCAGATCATCCTCGCTGGCGTCAAAAATCTCCATGTCCACTCCCGGTCCGTCATTGCCTTCGCTGCGCCTGAACATGGCAAATCCGCCACCGGGTGAAAAGGACTGCCCTGCCTCGGGCCGTCACCCATATTTTACCACAAAATCAGCCGCCAATCCCTGGCTCTGAACCTGGGCGTTGTGCATGCGCGAGATTTTCGGGCATAAGCGAAAAAGCCCGGGCCGCTCAGACCGGACAAGATATGCCATGCCGCGCAAAAAGGGTAAGACGATATGACCGATACAACGCGCAGCTCCGGAGCAGGCCCCGCCGGAAAGCCGGGCGCCAATCCGGACGTCTCCGCCCTGAATGACGCGTCCCTCGGCGCCGATCCTTTGGCCCAGGCCCGGCTCGCGGCGGTGATATTCGCCGCGCGCTACCATGGCGTGGAGATGAACCCCGAGAGCCTGCGGCTGCGCCCGGATGAGCCCGCGCCCTCCCCGCCCGTGCTGGTGGAGTGGCTGCGCGAAGCCGGGCTGTGGGTCCGCGGCGTGCCGATGAATTTCCGCCAGCTGATGAAAATCGACGATCCGGCGCCGGTCGTGCTGCTGCTCGACGATGGCGGCGCGGCGCTGGTCGTGGGCCGCGACCGCGAGCGCGGTCTGCTGCTGCTGCGCGACCCGCGCGGCGACGGGAGCACCCAGGTGGTCGCCGTGGACGAGCTGGGGCTGAAGCGGGTGTGGGGCGGCGCCACGCTGCTGATCCGCGCCAGGCGCGGCGGGCAGGAAGGCGAGCCGGTGTTCAATCTCGGCCTGATCGCCCGGCTGGTCTGGGCCGACAAGCGCATCATGCGCGATATCGCCATTTCCTCGATCACCATCACCATCCTCAGCCTGGTGCCGATCTTCGTCGTGATGCGCGTCATCGGCACGGTGCTGGAATATCATGGCACGGCGACGCTGGATCTTGTCATCCTGCTGCTGATCGTGGCCATCGGCTTCGAGATGGCGCTGAGCTGGGGCCGCAAGCTGATGGAGGTGATCCTCGCCGCCAAGCTGGATTCCCGGCTGAACCTGATGATCTTCGACCGGCTGCTCTCCCTACCCATCGAGTTCTTCGAGCGCCAGCAGGCAGGCGAACTGGCCTACAAGGTCAACCAGGTCAACCAGGTGCGCGACTTCCTCACCGGCAAGCTGATGAACACGTTCATCGACCTGTTCATGCTTTGCATCCTGCTGCCGCTGATCTTCTTCATGAATGCCACACTGGCCTGGACCGTGCTGATCGCCGCGGCGCTGATCGCCGCCGTCATCGCCGCCTTCCTGCGCCCGTTGGCGGTCATGACCGGGAGGACCATCGCCGCGGAATCGGGCAAGGGTTCGGTGCTGGTGGAGTCGATCTACGGCATCAAGACCGTGAAGGCGCTGGCGCTGGAACTCACCCGCGCCACGGACTGGGACAGGCGCGTGGCCGAGGTGGCGGAACTGCATGTCGAGGCCGGGCGCCTCGCCAACTGGCCGGCGACACTGGCCATGCCGCTGCAACGTTATTGCACCTATGGCGCCATCACGCTCGGCGCCTATATCGCCCTGCACACCAACAACCCGGTCGATGCCGGCAGCCTCACCGGTTTCATGATGCTGGGCGGGCGCGTCGCCGGGCCGCTGGTCAGCCTCGCCGGGCTGATGGAGGATGTGCAGAAGGCCCAGGCCGCGATCGGGCAGGTCGGCTACGTGCTCAACCGGCCGAATGAGAAGCACGCCCTCACCCACGGCCTGCGCCCGCGCTTCGAGGGCGAGATCGAGTTCGACGACGTGACCTTCAAATACGAGGGCGCGAAAGCCCCGGCGCTGGACAAGATGAGCTTCAAGATCCCCGCCGGCACCATGCTTGGGCTGGTCGGGCCGCTCGGGCTCGGGCAAGTCCACCATCACCCGCCTGCTGCAGGGCATCAACCGCGACTATCAGGGCGCCATCAAGATCGACGGCAACGACATGCGCGAGATCAACCTGCGCCACATCCGCAAAAATTTCGGCATGGTGCTGCAGGACAACTTCCTGTTCCGCGGCACGGTGCGGGAGAACATCATCGCCGGCCGGCCGGGCCTGTCGTTCGAGGATGCGGTACGCGCCGCGCGCCTCGCCGGGGCGGAAGAGTTCATCGAGCGCATGCCCAACGGCTACGACACCTTCATCCAGGAAGGCTCGCCCAACCTTTCCGGCGGGCAGAAACAGCGCCTGGCCATCGCCCGCGCCCTGATCTCCGACCCGAAAGTGCTGATCATGGACGAGGCGACCTCCGCCCTCGACCCGGAGAGCGAGGCGCTGGTGAACGCCAACATCCTGCGCATCGCCAAGGGGCGCACGATGGTGATCGTCTCGCACCGCCTCTCCTCGCTGCTCGACTGCGACCTGATCATGGTGCTCGACCGCGGCCGCACCATCGATATCGGCACGCATCACGAGCTGGTGGAGCGCTGCGCCATTTACCGTCATCTGTGGTTCCAGCAGAACCGCCACCTCGCGCCTGAAGGATTCGATAATGCTGCGTCTGCGCCAGCTCTTACCCAAGGCCACTAGCCAAGCCCTCAGCGCGGGGGACGAGGAGGCCCTGCCGCTGCCGGTGCTGGAGTTCCAGTCGCCGACGGCGGCTGTCATCGCCACGCCGCTGCCGCCGATCGCGCGCTCTACCACCTACATCCTCTCGGCGTTGATCGCGATCATGCTAATCATCGCGGGCACGTTCAAGGTGGACAAGCTGGTCGTCGGCACTGGCACACTCAACGCCACCACGGCGGATTCCAGCATCCAGGTGTTCAACACCAGCTCGATCATCCGCGAGATCAAGGTGCATGCCGGCGATTTCGTGGCCAAGGGCCAGGTGCTGGCGACACTCGACCCCACCTATGCCACGGCGGACCTCACAGGACTGACGAAGCAGGAGCAGAACTACGCCGCCCAGGTGGCCCAGCTCCAGGCGCAGGAGGACGGCAAGCCCTACGTGCCGGACCCAAGCAACCCGTATGCCGCGCTGGAACTGCAAACCTACAACCAGCAGATGGGGCAGTATAACTACACGCTGCAGAACTACGACCAGCAGATCAACCAGCTGAATACGCAGATCCAGGGCTATCAGTCGCAGGCCGCTTACTACCGCCAGCGCCTGGGCATCGCCAGCAATGTCGAGAACATGCGCAAGAAGCTGCAGCAATTGCAGGTCGGCAGCCAGCTGGACACGCTCGCCGCCACGGATGACCGCGTGAACATGCAGACCCAGCTTTCCCAGGCCACCTCGAGTGCCGCAGCCGACCAGCGGCAGCTCGCCTCCGTGCAGGCCCAGCGCGACAGTTTCGACCAGCAGTTCAAGGCGCAGACCTCCACCCAGCTGGCCACGGCGCTGAACAGTTTGGCCCAGGCGCAGCAGGATCTGGCCAAGGCCAAGCTGAACAACGAGATGGTGGAACTCACCGCGCCACAGGATTCAGTGGTGCAGTCCATCGCGCAGATTTCCCAAGGCTCGGTGCTGCAGCCGGGCCAGCAGCTCATGGACCTCGCGCCGGTGAACACCCCCTTCACGGTGGAGGCGGATATCGACGCGACGGAATCCGGCTATGTGCAGCAGGGCGATCAGGTGGTGATCAAGTTCGCCACGCTCAATCCGGCGCTCTACGGCACGGCCAAGGGCACCGTCACCTCCGTCAGCGCCGAGAGCTTCAACCCGCAGGACCAGCAGAGCAGCGCGGTGAACGGCCCGCCTCTGCCCGGCGCGCCGCAGAACCTGTACTACAAGGCGCAGGTCTCGCTGGACGTGCTGAACCTGCACAACGTGCCGAATGGCTTCCGCCTGGTGCCGGGCATGCCGGTCGAGGCGGATATCGTCGTCGGCAAGCGCTCCATCCTTGGCTACTTCCTCGCCAAGCTGGCGCCGGTTGCCTATAACAGCATGCACGAGCCCTAACGCGCCATGAGCCTGAAAAAATCGATCTCCGACAAGCTGGCGTCACGCAATCCGGAAAAGGCGCTTGCCCGCGCACGGGAGCTGAAAGCTGCGGGGGACATCGCCCGGGCCTTCAAGCTCTACGTCGTCGCGGCGGAGGCCGGGATCACCGAGGCGGAGCGCGAACTCGGCACCTACTACCACAAGGGGCTGGGCGGCCATGCCAGCGCGGCGGACGCGGTGCGCTGGTTCACCCGCGCCGCGGAGAAGGGCGATATCGAGAGCCAGACCTGCCTTGCGGGCATCTATCTCTCCGGCTACCGGCCCGAGACGGCGCTGTTCGGCGAAACCCAGAGCGGACCGGCGGACTTGGCCGAGGCGCTGCGCTGGGCCCTGATGGCGGCGGAAGCCGGTGAGCCCCGGGCCGAGGCGCTGGCCGGGTTTATCTATATGGAAGGCCCGGAGGAGCTGCGCGACGAGGAGAAGGCGAAGCTCTGGTACGGCCGTGCCGCCGAGGCCGACAATCCGTACGGGCATCTGGGCTTCGGCCTGCTTACCCTGCGCACGGCGGACACGGATGAACCGACCTTCACGGGCGTCGAGCATATCCGCAAGGCCGCCGAGGCCGGGCTGCCGCTCGGGCATTATTATCTGGCCGAAATCTACGAGAAAGCCGTCGGCGTGCTGCCCGACCCCGCGGTGGCGGCGGAGCATTACGGCCACGCGGCCAAGGGCGGAATACGCAACGCCCAGGCCAAATACGGGCTGATGCTGCTGCATGGCACCGGCATAAAGGCCAACAAGACCGAGGGCGAGACCTGGTTGCGCCGCGCAGCACTTGCGGGCGATCCGGAAGCGGCGGCCCTCGTGGCCGACATCTACGCCAATGGCGATGGCGACCTGCCCCCGAACTATGCCGAGGCCGCCAACTGGTTCCGCGTCGCGGCCGAGGCCGGGCACCGCGACGCCGCGCGCTCGCTCGGCGTGCTGTACATGCTGGGCGCCGGCGGCGTGCCGCGCGACCCGGATGAGGCGGCCAAATGGTTCCGCCAGGCCGCCGAGGCGGGCGATTTCATCGCCCAGGCGGACCTCGCCACGCTGATGCTGAAGAAGCAGACCAACCCGCGCTTCACCGAACCCGCCCCGGTGCATGAATGGTTCGAGAAGGCGGCCGAGGCCGGAGACCTGATCGGCGCCTACAACTTCGCCGTCTGCCTGGCCGAAGGCGTGGGCGTGGAGAAGGACGAAGCGCGCGCCGTGGAATGGTTCCGCCGCGCCGCCGAAAATGTGCTCAACGCGCAGCATCGCCTGGGCCGCATGCTGGCGGAAGGCCGTGGCGTGAAGCAGGATTTTGCCGAGGCTCGTGTATGGCTCGGCAAGGCGGCCTCGCTGAACCAGACCGACGCGCTCATCGACCTCGCCGCGATGAAACTGCAAGGGCTGGGCGGTCTGCGCAATGACGAAGCCGCGTGCGCATTGTTCGAACGCGCCGCGGCGAACGGCTCGCCGGAGGCGATGTTCGCGCTGGGCGCGCTGTATGGCGGCGGGCACCAGATCGTTACCGACCGCGCCAAGTCGCTGGAGTGGTACCGCAAGGCGGCTGCCGCCAAGCATCCCCGCGCGGCGCTGATGCTGGGCAAATATCTGCGCCTGGGCATCGCCACCGCGCCAGATGCTGATGAGGCGCGCAAATGGCTTACCGTGGCGGCGAAGGCCGGGCTGGCCGAGGCCGAGGCCGAGCTGGCCGCTTTGCAGGCGGAGTTGGAGCCGCCGGTCGCCGCCGAAGAGTGAAGCGGCAGGACGGCCCCGACTCAGCCGCGGCCGCCTGGGCGCGCGGGCTGGAACAAGGCAAGGACGCGCTGCTCTGGCTGCGCCGGGCACGGCGTCTGGCCCCGGATGACCCGCGCATCGCGCTGGACCTTGCCCGCGCCCTGCTCGCCGCCGGGCAGAACGCCAAAGCTGCGCCGGAATTCGCCGCGATCGCCCGCAGGCATGATATCGCCGCCGCCTGGACCGGCCTCGCCTTGGCCGAACAGAGCGCCGGCAACACCAAGGCCGCAGCGGCGGCACTGAACCAGCTCTTCACCCGGCATTGCCTGCAGCCCGATCCGAGCTTCATTGCCTTTGCCCTGCATGTCGCCGCGCGGGCCGGATTTGGCGGGTTCCAGCATGCCACCCCCACGGGCGATGTCGCCCGCCACGGCCAGGGCCGCTTGCTCGGCGCGCGACCTGACCTTGTGGCACTGAGCCGGGTGGAGGGGCTGGTGGCCTGGGAGAAAACCGGGCTGCGCGGCTGGGCCTGCCGCTTGGCTTGGCCCGATGTGCCGCCGCGCCTGATCCTGACGGATGCCGCCGGGCAAATCCGGGAGATCCGCTTCGGCAAGGCGCTGCCGCCAGATGACAGCGCCCCTTTCCTGCCCCGGCATGGCTTCCGCCTGACCGCCCGGCAGTTGGACGGGCTGGTGCCGCCATTCGCCCTGCACGGGCCGGATGGCCGGAACATCATGGGCAGCCCCATCGACCCGCGCCCGCTCGGCGCCACGCCCATCCAGGCGGCGCAGCGCGGCACGCCACCCAAGCGCACCCCGCCCAAAGCCTCGCTCGCACTGCTGATGCCGGTGTACCGCGGCCTGAAGGAGACCCGCGCCGCTCTGGCCTCGGTGCTGGCCGCCATGCCGGAGGGCGCGCGGCTGATCGTGGTGGATGACGCCTCGCCCGAACCGGCGCTGCGGCGGCATTTGCAGGCACTGGCCGCCGCCGAGCCGCGCGTTACCCTGCTTATCCATGCCGATAACCAAGGCTTCTGCGCCGCCGTGAATACCGGGCTCAAAGCCGTGCCTGGGCATGACGTGCTGCTGCTGAACAGCGACATCCTGCTCCCGCCCGGCGCCATCGAGACGTTGCGCATTGTGGCCTACAAGAATGCCGCCACCGGCACGGTCACGCCGCTCTCCAATGAGGCGTCGATTTGCAGCTACCCGGAGCGGCATGGCGGCAACCCCATGCCGAATCTGCGCGAGGCGGCCAGGCTGAACGCGCTGGCGCATGGGACAAACGGCGAAGCGGCGGTGGAGATTCCCACGGCTGTCGGGTTCTGCATGTATATCCGGCACGACTGCCTGGCCGCCACGGGCGGATTCCGGGGCGAAATCTTCGCCCAGGGCTATGGCGAGGAAAATGATTTCTGCCTGCGCGCCCGGCATCTCGGCTACCGGCACATGGCGGCGGCGGGAGCCTATGTGGCGCATGCGGGCGGCGTCTCCTTCCGCGCCGCCACACGCGGGCTGATGGCGCGCAACGGCGCGGTGCTCAACCAGCTCTACCCCGGCTACCACGCCATGGTGATGGCGGAGATCGCCGAGGACCGGCTGCGCCCCCGCCGCGCCGCGCTGGATACCGCACGGCTGCGCGACGCCTGTGGCAACCGCCCCGCCGTGCTGATGGTCTCGCACAGCCATGGCGGCGGCGTCGCCCGGCAGGTGGATGCCGAGATGCGGAAATGGCGCGCGGCCGGCCGCGCCCCGCTGCTGCTGGTTCCACAATTCCCCGCTGCCCCTGCCAAGACGCCCTACCCCTGGCCTGCCCTGCTTTGCGCCGGAGAAGCCAAGGATTACCCCAACCTCGCCTTCCCCTTGCCGGAGGTAATGCCCGAACTGCTGGAGTTGCTGCGCAGTCTGCGCGTGGAACTGGTGGTGCTGCATCACACGCTCGGGCACGATGACAGCGTGCGCACCCTGGCTGAAAAGCTCGGCGTGAAGCAGGACATCGTGGTGCATGACTACGCCGGCTTCTGCCCGCGGGTGAACCTGCTGCGGCGCACGGCGCCCGAGGCGCCGCAGCGCTATTGCGGCGAGCCCGATGTGGCAGGCTGCATTGCCTGCCGCGCACAGGGCGGAGGGCTGTTCAACACGCTGCCGGTGCGCAAGCTGCTCGCCCGCTCGGCAGCGGAATTCGCTGCCGCACGCGCTGTCATCGCGCCCTCCGCCGATGTTGCCAGCCGACTCGCCCGGCATTTTCCCGGGGTGAAGCCTCGCATCCAGCCCTGGGAGGATGACACCGCGCCGCGTCCGCTCATCCCACCGCCCCCGCCGGGCTCGCCACGGAACATCGCCATCATCGGCGGCATCGGCCCCGCGAAGGGCTTCGACGTGCTGCTCGACTGCGCCGCCGACGCCGCCGCCCGGAACCTGCCGCTCATATTCTCCGTCATCGGCGGCAGCGCCGACGACACCCGCCTGCTGGACGCCGGAATCTTCGTGACCGGCCCCTACCGCGAGGCCGAGTTGCCGGAGCTGCTGGCCGCACTTAAGCCGCATCTCGCCTTCCTGCCCTCCATCTGGCCGGAGACATGGTGCTTCACCCTCGGCGAGGCCTGGGCGGCCGGACTGCCCGCCATCGTGTTCGACCTCGGCGCCCAGGCGGCACGGGTGAAGGCCACGGGACGCGGCCTGGTTCTGCCGCTCGGCCTGCCCGCAGATCGTATCAACGATATGCTGTTAAACTACAGGTTTTGAAACATAAACCGATTTTCTCCCGGGCGAGGGCTGGATAAAAACCAAGCTTTAAATTAACCCTGGTAACTAGAACGTATCGCGTAACCACGACGATCAGGAGACGAAATGGCTGCCGCAAAATCCGCCCTCAATCCCGCACCAACCGCACCCGAAGCCGGTGCAGCGGGGGGCGATCGCAGCGCCCAGATCCAGGAGCTGAAAGTCACCGGCCACATGATGAACCTGCCGCCGGGGCTGTTCTGCTTCATCAACGAGGTGAACCCCGGCGCGCCAGCGAATAACGGCATGCCGGGCGTGCGCATCTCGCCGCCGCCCATCGGCGGGCAGAATGTGGAGATCGCCGGCTTCCGCCCGGATGGATGGCTGAACGCCGAAGGCGACGCCACGCTGGTGCGTATCCGCAACACCCAGGCGCAGGTTCTGGTCACCATCTACCAGTTGCCGAACCAGCCCGAGTCTGCGCCCCGGCTGCAGGTGCGCCAGCTGCTCGCTGCGAACGATCTGCCCGTGCCCGCTGCCGCCGCGCCGGTCCAGGCCAAACCCGAAAAGGTGGACGTGCTGGCGCATATCCAGGGCCGTGGCGATGTCGGCGCCAAGTTCGGCGACTGGCTGGGCGAGAGCGGCAGCAATAGCTGGATCGAGGGCTTCTCCATCGCAGCACCCGAGGGCATCGCCCCGGCCGACCTCACCTATCAGGCCGTGCTCGGGCGTGGCTGGCTCTCCCCCTGGGTGGAAGCCGGCGAGTATTGCGGTTCGCGCGGCATGGCCCTGCCGCTGCTCGGCCTGCGCGTGCGCCTGAGCGGCGAGGCGGCAGAGCAGTACGAGATCAGCTGCTCGGGCAGCTTCGTCGGCGGCGCTTCTGCTGGGCCGGTGGGCAATGACGAAACCTGCGAGGCGGAAACGCTGGCGCCGCTGGAGGCGGTGCAGATCGTGCTGACGCCGCGCAGCCGCAAGGCCGGGCGGGGCAAGCGCTGATCCGGCAGGCGGCGGCGATACCGTGAACTTTCTCTTCGTCCACCAGAATTTCCCCGGCCAGTACCTGCATCTGCTGCGCAGCCTGCTGGCCGATAACGAGAATCGCGAAGGCACGCACGAGCTTGTCTTCATGACCGAGCCGAACCGCAACCAGATGGCGGGCGTGCGCAAGGTCACCTATTCCAAGCCGCCGCCGGTCTCAGCCTCGGCGGTGCTGGAGGCGCGGGAATACGAGCAGGCGGCGCGACGCGCGCAAGCCGGGTACAGAGGCGCGTTGCAGATCAAGGCGCTGGGCTTCAAGCCGGACATCATCGTCGGCCATCACGGCTGGGGTGAGATGCTCAACCTGGTGGATGCCTTTCCCGGCGTGCCGATCCTCGGTTATTTCGAATTCTACTATAAAATCCACGGCACGGACGTGAATTTCGACCCGGAATTCCCGATGCCGGAGGAGCATTTCGGTGCGGTGCGCGGCAAGAACACGGTGAACCTGCTGGCACTCGCCCTGGAGCAATACGGGCAGACGCCGACGCGCTGGCAGCACAGCACCTATCCGGGCTGGGCGCGTGAGCGGATCCGCATCATCGAGGAAGGCGTCGATCTCGAGCAGTGCAAGCCCGACCCGGAGGCGCGCAAGGCGCCGCTGACCATCGGCAAGCTGACCGTGGCGCCGAAGCAGAAGCTCGTCACCTATGTCGCGCGGAACCTGGAGCCGTATCGCGGCTTCCACACCTTCATGCGCGCCCTCCCCCGCATTCTCACGGAGCGGCCGGATGCGGTGGTCTCCATCGTCGGCGGCGACGAGGTCAGCTATGGCGCCCCTCCCAAGCAGGGCGGAAGCTGGCGCGAGGTGATGCTGCGCGAGGTTGGCGGGCAGATCGATCTGTCCCGCGTGCATTTCCTCGGCAAGGTGCCTTATGACCAGCATCTGGCCCTGCTTAAGCGCTCGGACGCGCATGTCTATCTCAGCTATCCATTCGTCGCCTCCTGGTCGCTGCGCGAGGCGCTGGCCTGCGGCTGCATGGTTGTCGGATCGGACACCGATACCGTGACGGAATTCGTGAAGCACGAGAGCAACGGGCTGGTCACGCCGACGCTCGACCACGCGGCGCTGGCGCAGAGCGTGCTGCGCGCTCTGGAGGATGGCAAGCTCGCGGCCAAGCTGCGCAAGGGCGCGCGGGTATTCGCGGAACAGCATCTCGGCATGGATGCCTACATCGCCAATTACCGCGCGCATATCGAAGAGATTGTCGGCAAGCCCCTGCTGCCACCCGCGCCGAAAGCCCCCGCCAAGCGAAAAGCCCCGGCGAAGCCAAAGGCGGCGGCGAAGCCGAAGACAACGGCAAAGTCAAAAGCCAGCAAATAAAAAACGGCGCCTCGCGGCGCCGTTTTCTTTTGGGGGCCGGTGGCCGGGGAGGTTATGCCTCCTCCGACGCGCCTTCCTTCTTGCCGCCCTTGGAGCCAACCTTGTCGGAGATGTCCTCACCGGTCTCCTGGTCAACCATGCGCATGGACAGCTTCACCTTGCCGCGGTCGTCGAAGCCGATGACCTTCACCTTCACGGAGTCGCCCTGCTTCACCACGTCCGTGGTCTTGGCAACGCGGTTCTGCGCCAGCTCGGAGATGTGCACCAGGCCGTCCTTGGCGCCGAGGAAGTTCACGAAGGCGCCGAAATCGGCGGTCTTCACGACCTTGCCCGTGTAGATGACGCCCACTTCCGGCTCGGCGACGATGCCCTTGATCTTGTCGATCGCGGCCTGGATCTTCTTGTCGTCCGAAGCAGAAACCTTCACGGTGCCGTCGTCGTTGATGTCGATCTTGGCGCCGGTCTGCTCGACGATCTCGCGGATCACCTTGCCGCCGGTGCCGATCACGTCGCGGATCTTCTCCTTCGGCACCGTGATGGTGACGATCTTCGGCGCGTTGGCGGAGACGCCCTCGCGGCCGGAGGTCAGCGCCTTGGCCATCTCGCCCAGGATGTGCATACGGCCATGCTTGGCCTGCTCCAGGGCGATCTGCATGATCTCCGGGGTGATGGAGGTGATCTTGATGTCCATCTGCAGCGAGGTCACGCCGTTTTCGGTGCCAGCCACCTTGAAGTCCATGTCGCCGAGGTGATCCTCGTCGCCCAGGATGTCGGACAGCACGGCGAAGCCGCGATCTTCCTTGATCAGGCCCATGGCGATGCCCGCCACCGGCTGCTTCAGCGGCACGCCGGCATCCATCAGCGCCAGCGAGGTGCCGCAGACGGTCGCCATGGAGGAGGAGCCGTTGGACTCGGTGATCTCGGAGACGACACGCAGCGTGTACGGGAAGGCCTCCTTGGTCGGCAGCAGCGGGTGAACCGCGCGCCAGGCCAGCTTGCCGTGGCCGATTTCGCGGCGGCCCGGCGAGCCCATGCGGCCCGTCTCACCAACCGAGAACGGAGGGAAGTTGTAGTGGAGCATGAAGTGCTCCTTGAACTCGCCCTCGATGGCATCCACCACCTGCTCGTCCTGCGCGGTGCCGAGCGTGGCCACGACCAGCGCCTGCGTTTCGCCACGGGTGAACAGGGCCGAGCCATGGGTGCGCGGCAGCACGCCGACTTCCGCCAGAATGGGGCGGACGGTCTTGGTGTCGCGGCCGTCGATGCGCAGGCCGGTGTCAAGGATGTTGTTGCGGACGATGTCGGCTTCCAGATCCTTGAACAGGCCCTTGGCCTTCTCGGGGTCCAGGCCTTCGGCGGCCAGAGCCTCGGCGGCGGCCTTCTTGGCGGCGCCGATCTTCTCGTAGCGGACCTGCTTCTGCGTCTCGGTATAGGCGGCACGGAGCGCGTCACGCGCCAGGGCGTCGACGCGCGCCTTCAGGGTCTTGGTCTCCTCGGATTCCTCGGACAGCGCCCACGGCTCCTTGGCAGCCAGCTCGGCCAGTTCGATGATCGCCTGGATCACCGGCTGGAAGCCGGCATGGCCGAACGTCACGGCGCCGAGCATGATCTCTTCCGAAAGCTCGGAAGCCTCGGATTCCACCATCAGCACGCCTTCAACGGTGCCGGCCAAGACGAGGTCAAGCTTGCTTTCCTCGCACTGGCTGGTGGTCGGGTTCAGCACGTACTGGCCGTCGATATAGCCGACGCGGGCGGCGCCAACCGGGCCGAAGAACGGAATGCCGGAGAGGGTGAGCGCGGCGGAGGCGGCGACCAGGCCGACGATGTCCGGGTCATTCTCCAGGTCGTGGCTCAGGACATTGACGATGACCTGAACCTCGTTGCGGAAGCCCTCGGGGAAGAGCGGGCGGATCGGGCGGTCGATCAGGCGGGAGACGAGGGTCTCGCGCTCGGTCGGGCGGCCTTCACGCTTGAAGAAGCCACCGGGAATACGGCCCGCGGCGTAGAACTTCTCCTGGTAGTTCACGGTGAGCGGGAAGAAATCCTGCCCCGGCTTGGCGTTCTTGGCGCCGACCACGGTGGCGAGCACCACGGTGTCGCCATAGGAGGCGACGACGGCGCCATCAGCCTGACGGGCGACCTTGCCGGTCTCCAGGATCAGGGTCTTGCCGGCCCAATCCAGCTCTTTACGGAAAAATTTATCGAACATGCACATACTCCAGCACGACTGGCCGGAGCAGCTAGGCAATGGGATGGGCGCTTTGGCCGGTTATGGGGCGGCGCCTCGGGCGGCATGGGTCTGGCTGGGGTTTACACCCGCAACCACGGACCATGTGGCCGGAAACGCCGCGGATACAAGAACCCGGTGGCGGCGCGGACATCCGGTTGCTTTAACGCCCCGATCAGCCGCTTTTTGCACCGCGCCACCATGGCGCGATGCGGCTTACTAGCTGATTCTCGCCGGGATGGCTAGGCGAAGTTTGTTTCCGCCGCGTTACCCCTGCCTGGCCAGCGGCGGCTTATCCTTGGCGCGCCAGCGGGGCAACGAATTGCGGCTCGGTATCCCACGGGAAGAGGATCCAGGTATCCTGGCTCACCTCGGTGATGAACGTGTCCACCAGCGGTTTGCCCGCCGCCTTGGCGTACACGGTGGCGAAATGCGCCTTGGGCAGCAGGGAGCGCACCAGCTTGGCGGTAGTGCCGGTATCCACGAGGTCATCGACGATCAGCCAGCCCTCACCGTCCCCGGCGGCGGCGGGGGGTTTGACCACCTGCGGCTGGCCCATATTCTCTTCGTCATAGGTGACAACCGAGACGGTCTCGATAAGCCGGCATTCCAGCTCACGGGCAATGATCGCGGCGGGGATCAGCCCGCCACGGGTGATCGCGACGACGCCGGTCCAGGGCCCCAGCGCGTGCAACCGCCAAGACAGCGCCTTGGCGTCGCGGTGCAGTTGGTCCCAGGTAACAGTGAAATAATGTTGTGCCATGGGGCGGGATTAATGAAGCGCGCCCATCTGGGCAAGTATAATCAGACTGTAAACTGCTCGATAATGATCCGCTCGGAGAGGGCGCGGTCGGGGTCGAACAGCACCGTGGCGCCGATGCTCTTGTCTTCGCTCACCGCCACGGAGACGACATCGCGCACCTCGGTGAAGTCCGCCACGGCGGCCACCGGGCGCTTGTCGGCCTCCAGCACCTCGAACAGCACCTCCACATTGGAGGGCAGCAACGCGCCGCGCCAGCGCCGGGGGCGGAAGGCGGAAATCGGGGTGAGCGGCAGCAGATTGGCGGAAAGCGGCACGATCGGCCCATGCGCCGAAAGGTTATAGGCGGTGGAGCCGGCGGGGGTGGAGATCAGCACGCCGTCGCAGATCAGCTCGGCCAGGCGCTCGCGGTGGTCGATGGAGATGCGGATCTTCGCCGCCTGCCGTCCCTCGCGCAGCAGCGAGACCTCGTTGAGCGCCATCGCCTCCTCCACCACGCCCGAGGCGGTGACAGCATGCATGCGCAGCGGGTGCAGCACCGAGGAATGCGCCTCGGCGATGCGCGCGGGCAATTCCTCCTCATGGTACTCGTTCATCATGAACCCGACCGAGCCGCAATTCATGCCGTAGACCGGCAGGCCGGTGCCGAGCACGCGGTGCAGGCATTCCAGCATCACCCCATCGCCGCCCAGTGCCACCAGCACATCGGCATTCTTCGGCGGGCAATCGCCGTAAAGTTCCACCAGCCGCTCGCGCGCGGCCTGGGCGGTGTCGGTTTGCGCGGCGATGAATGCGAGCTTCACGACTTTTCTCCGGCGCGCGGCCGCCCCACCAGCCCCGCGCGCATCATGCGAGCTTGCGATGCTCGAGCAGCGGCATGTTGGCACGCACCCGGGCGGTTAACGCCTTGTCGATGGAGGCGGCAGCCCAGCCCAGGCCGTCCGAAGCCTTGGCAACCACATGCCCCCAGGGGTCCACAATCAACGAGTGGCCGTAGGTCTGGCGCAGCTCGCCATTGCCCTCCTTGTGCGTGCCGGTGGTCGCCGGGGCGGCGAACCAGCACTGCGTCTCGATGGCGCGGGCGCGCAGCAGCACCTCCCAGTGGTCCTTGCCGGTTTGCAGGGTGAAGGCGGCGGGCAGCACGATCAGCTCCGCGCCCGCCCGGCGCAGGGCCAGGAACAGCTCGGGGAAGCGCACATCGTAGCAGATGGCCAGGCCGACGCGCATGCCAGCGATGTCCACCGTCACCACCTTGTCGCCCGCGCCATAGATGGCGCTCTCCCTGTAGCCCTGGCCGTCCGGCGTGGTGATGTCGAACAGATGGATCTTGCGGTAGCGCCCCAGCTCCACCCCGGCGGGGCTGAACACAATGGAGGTGTTGAAGATCTTGTCGCCCGCCAGCTCGCCAATGCTGCCGCCATGGATGTGCACGTTATGCGCCATCGCCATCTGGCGCAGGAACTCGTAGGCCGGGCCGCCGGTATCGCCGGGGGTGGGCAGGTTCTCGGCGGCGGCGAACTTGTCCGCCCGGGAGCCGCCCAGGCAAGTCCAGATTTCCGGCAGGGCGATCAGGTCCACCTTCTGCTCGGCCAGCACGCCTTCGATGAGCGCGCGCGCCTGCGCGATGTTCTCGCTCTTGTCGGCCCCTGGCGACATCTGGATCACGGCAACGCGCATTGGTTCTCCTTTCCTGACGTGGCCAGCATAATGTCAATCCGTTTTCCTGACCACGGCCAGGAGCGAGAGGCCAAAAGGCAGGGAGAGGCGCGGCAGGAGATAGGCCTCAGCCCCGAACAGGGCGGCGAGCAGGGCGTTCACCGGCGCAGGCGGAACGCCTGCGGCGGTGGCCTCGGCGCGGTTGAGCGCGCGGTCGAGCCAGCGCAGCGCGAAGGCGGTGGGCAGCAGGGCGGAGTTAATGAACGTGAGCCGCTCGACGCACAGGCCCGCGGCCACGAGTTTTTCACGCAGCTCGCTTTTTTCGTAGCGGCGCTTGTGGTGGTGAGCCTTGTCATGCGGGCCGAACAGCGCCTTGTAAGCGGGCACGGTGATGATCGCAGCCGCTCCCGGTTTCAGGCGGGCGCGGATTTCACGCAGCGTGGCGGCATCGTCTTCGATATGCTCGAGCACGTCGAACAGGCAAACAAGATCGAAACACCGGTCGGCAAGCGGCAGGTCGTGGGGCAGAAGGCCGGGATGCAACTCCACGAAAGGGGCCCGAGCGGCGGCGATATCGCGAGCCGTGCCGTTCATCTCCACAGCAGTTACGCCACCGAAACCAGATAACATGGCAAGATTGCCGCCGGTGCCAGAGCCGAGTTCGAGAATCTCGGCCCGAGGCTGAAGGCGGAGGGAGCGGATCATCGTGGCAAGCACGTGCCGGCGGCCCGTGAACCACCAGTGCCGCGCCTCCATCGCAGCCATCTCGAGATAGGCACTAGGTTCCATCTGCTTTTCCCCCATAGGTCTTGCGGATCAGGTAGGCCGGCCGCTGTTTGGTCTCCATGTAGATGCGGCCGATATATTCGCCGAGCAGTCCGATGCTGATCAGTTGCACCGAACCGAAGAAAGTGATGGCCACGAACAGCGAGGTGTAGCCTGGCACCTCGTTGCCGAATACCACTGTGCGGATGACAATATAGAACGCGTACAGGAAGGTTAGCACGGCGCAGAACGCACCCAGATACGTCCAGATCTTCAGCGGTGCGGTGGAGAAGCTGGTGAAGCCCTCCATGGCGAAATTCCACAGCGCGACGCCGGAGAATTTCGTTTCGCCCACAGCGCGCGGGGCACGGGTATAGTCGAGCGTCACGGTACGGAAGCCGACCCAGGCGAACAGCCCCTTCATGAAGCGCTGGCGCTCGGGCAGAAGCTTCAGCGCATTCACCACGGCGCGGTCCATGAGCCGGAAATCGCCAACATTCTCGGGAATCTTGGTCTTCGAGAGCTTGTTGTGCAGCTGGTAGAACCAGGCGGCGGTCTTGCGCTTCAGCACGCCATCGGAAGAACGATCCACGCGCCTTGCCAGCACCACCTCCGCCCCCTCGCGCCACGCCTTCACCATATCGGCGATCAGCTCCGGCGGGTCCTGCAGATCGGCGTCGATGGGGATCACCGCCTCGCCCTTGGCGGCGTCGATGCCCGCGGTCAGCGCCGCCTCCTTCCCGAAATTACGCGAGAATTCGAGCACGCGGAAGCGCGGGTCGGCCTGCGCCAGGGCGACGAGCTTCAGCAGCGTGCCATCCTTGCTGCCGTCATCGACGCAGACAATCTCCCAGCTTGTATCAGGGACGGCTTCAAGCGCCGGGAGGATGGCATCGGCGAAGGACTGGATCGCCTCGGCCTCGTTATAAAACGGCACGACGAGGGAGAGCAGCTGGGTCATGGGGCGGGCACCGTGAAGATGGTTACGTCGTCAACCTGGCGCGCGGGCCAGCCGAGCGTGGCGATGGCGGCCACCATGGCCGCGTTAGCCCCCGGCCCCGCCACCACATACTGCGCGCCGTTCTGTTCCGCATAGCGGGTGAATTCCGCCAGGAAATCCGGCTCCATGACATTGCCGAACATTTCGCCCACCGCCTTGTAGGCCTGTGCCGGCTTCGGCGGAAAGCCGAGATACCCGCCGACCTCGGTGAAGCCGAAGCGATTCTGCTCATGCCAATAGGAGGACGGACCATTGATGGCGAAGGGCAGAATAAGCAAGCGCGGATTCTGCCCCAGCACCGCCTGCACCCGGCCGGGGGCAAAAAACCCGGCGTCGGGCAGAGGCCGCCACGGGTGCGGGTGCGGCAGCAATGCCAGGCAGGCCAACCCCGCCAACGCGTAGCGCCCGGCGCGCCACCCCGGCCGCGCCAGCCAGCTGGCCGCGATGATGCCGCTGGCCAGCGCCGTGAACATGGCGAAGCGCACGGTCAGCGCCGAGCCCAAAAGCGGCAGGTGCACCACCAGCATCCAGGGCAGCGCGATGGAGGAATAATGCCCACCGATCCACAACCTTGGCCCGAAGCTGCAGATCAGCATCACCAGGAAGGCTACCACCAGCAGCCGCCCGCGCGGCGTGCCGCCTTGGCTGCGCGCGTAAAGCCAGATGATCAGCAGCAGCGGCAGGCCGAGATAGACATCCTGCTCCTGCGGCCCGCCATTGAAATGCGCCGAAACCGCCCGGAACGGCCCGCCGAACAGATTGACCGCCGACGGAATGAAGACATTCAGCAGATCGCCCGTGAAAAAATAGGGCCAGGCGTCGGGATGGTGGATGAGCCCGTAATGCCGCGCCATGGAAACCAGCAGCGGCGCCAGCGGCAGCGCCACGAAGGGAGCGGTATAGAGCGCATCACCCACCAGCCGGCGCAGCGCGGCGCGACGCGGCTCCAGGTACAAGTAAGCAAACACCCAGACCATGGCTCCGAACACGAACAGCATGGCAAAAATTTCGATGCAGACAAGGAACTGCGCCAGCAGCAGCAGCGCCGCCCAGCCTACCGCCGCCGGGCGGGAAAGCTCATCGTCCAGCCGCTTGAGCACCACCAGCAGCAATGCCGGCACGCAGAAAATGACGGCGAGATTCAGCGCTGACATGTCCTGCCCCAACTCGTAACTGGAAAAGCCGAACAGAAAGCCGCCGATGAGCGCGGCCGCGAAATCGCGCGTGACATGGCGGCAAAGGAGATACGCGAACCAGGCGGCCATGGGCGGCGCGGTGATGATGAGCAGATTATAGCTGAGCACCGGCCCGGCCAGCGCCGTCACCGGCCAGAAAAGCAGCGCCAGCAGCGGCACCGAGGTGATCCACAGCGTCGAGACACCATAGGGATACCAAATCAGTTTGGTGAAAAACGGGTCGAGATGATGCGTGAGGGCATAGGGCCACCAAGCCAGGAACCAGGGGGAATCATAGCGGGTCCGAGCCCATGCCGGAGAGCTGATGCGTGAGCGAGGCGCCATGCACGATGACGGCCCATCCATAGACGGCGTAGAGCGCCAGCGCCAGCAGAGACTGAACACGGGGCGAGCTTCTGTTCAACGCGGGGCCTCCGGAGCCGTGAATATTGTCTCATCGCCATTAATCCGGCACAGCCTGCGGGCGGCGGCGGTTCATATCTGTTGGGTACGGTGGAACAGGTCCTGAATCAAGCGCTTGCCGGGTCGTTCCGCGAGAGCGGCAGGACCAGCGCCAGAAGACAGAGCGCCCCCGGCGGCGCCCAGAAAACCGCCACGACGAGAAAGCTCAGCGCACGCCCCCCAGGAGCCGGCCGCGATTGCCGGAACTCATGCCCCCGGGCCCGTGCGTCCGTTGGCTGGCGCGGCCAAGGCCTGCCCGGCATCGCGCAGCTCACCAAAAGCTATGGCGGTCAGCCGCACCACCACGAACCACCAGAGACATTCGCGTAGCAGCCACACGGCGATTTGCCCCCCCACCAAGCCCGTGGCGGCGGCATGGCGGAAGAAGGCTTCCCACAACAGGACGATCTCCGCCGCCGTCAGCAGCAGAATCGCGCGGCGCGGTGCCTCGGGCAGACGCGCCATCAGGGCCAAGCCGGGCAGCGTGAACAACAGATAGATCGCCCGGTAGTCGAGATTTTGCGCCACAAAGAAGCAGAAGGCGAGCAGCCCCGCCCCCGCCGCCAGGAACAGGCGCTCGGGCGCCGGCAGCGCCCGCCGCGCAGCGTCAAAGCGCGGAACCATGGCGGCGGCGCTGTAGAGCGCTGCCACCGTCAGCAGCCGTGCGGCGATGATGATATAGGCGGCGGCATAAGGCTGCTGCATCGCTGCGAAGAATTGCGGCACGTCCGGCTCCAGTGTAAGCACCGGCAGAAAACGCAATAAAGCGAGGCCAAAAGGCAAATTGACAGCGCCGAACACGCCGCGGAAAGGCAGCCCCTCGGGCAGCATGGCGAGCGCCGTGAGCGTGCCCTGGCCGTAACGCCAGAGATACAGCCCTCCCGCCAGCGCCACCAGCCCCGCGATGGTGGCAAATTGCTTCCGGCTTTCACGCAACGCCAGGGCCAGCAGCACGGCGGGATAGAATTTCAACGCCCCGCCCAAAGCGAATAGTGCATAACCCAGCAGCCCCAGCCGCCAGGGCGTCAGCAGCAGGAGCCTCACCCCTGCCAGGCAGAGCAGAAACATCAGAACATCGAAATTCGCTGATTCCAGTGCATACATCACCACACCCGAGCACAAGGCCAGCCCGCGCAGCAGCGTCTGGCCCCATGTGCGCGGCGGCGGCAGCAGGGTGCAGCCGGCCAGAAACACGCCACCGATCATCAGCCCGCCCATGGCCCGGTCAGCAGGGCCCAGCCCCAGCCATGCCGCGCGCAGCAGCAGCGGCGCGTAATTATACACCCCGCCATGCATACAGGCGCTGGGCTGGTACACATCCACCCCTTGCCGCCAGCAGGCCCCAGCCTGAAGAATAGCCCCCAGATCGGAATAAGGCACCGCGTTGGTCATAAAATCATACCAGCGCAGCAGCGCCTCATAGGCGGTATGGTTCTCGCGCCAGAGCAGCAGACAGAACGCATAAAGCAGCAAGGCGGCCAGGCTGGGGCCGAACCTGTAGACCATGCGCCGCATGCCCGCTCCTTGCTGGTTTCAGGGTTGGTTTCAGATCTTCGGGTCAGTCAGCCCGGTGGCGCGGATGCGCGCCGCCTCCTCGTCCCAGCCCGCACGCTCGGCCACACGCAGGAACAAATCCACCTTGGTCTCGAACAGGCGCATCAGCTCCGCGCGCGCGCGGGCGCCGATCTCGCGGATGCGGCTGCCTCCGGCACCGATCAGGATCGCCTTGTGCCCAGGCCGGGCCACGTAGATCACCGCGTCGATGCGGATGGAGCCGTTCTTCTGCTCCTTGAAGCTTTCCGTCTCCACCGTGGTGCCGTAGGGCACCTCGTCGCGCGTCTGCAGGAAGATCTGCTCGCGCACGATCTCGGCGGCGAGCAGCCGGTCCGGCAGGTCGGTCATCTCGTCCTCGGGGTAGAGGAACGGGCTCTCAGGCAGCTTGGCGGTGCAGAAATCCAGCAGCACGTCGATCCCGTCGCCGGTATTGGCGGAGATCATGAACACCTGCTCGAATTCGGCCAGCGCCGCGAGGTCCTGCGTCAGCGGCAGCAGCTTCTGCCGGTCGATCAGGTCGATCTTGTTCAGCACCAGCGCCATCTTGCGCCCCGATTCCGCGGCCTTGGTGACGATCTCGCGCACGGCGTCCGTCAGCCCGGCCTTGGCATCCACCAGCAGCAGCACGTAATCGGCCTCGGCAGCACCGTCCCACGCGGCGGCGACCATGGCGCGGTCCAGCCTGCGCTTGGGCGCGAAAATGCCGGGCGTGTCCACGAACAGAATCTGCGCCTCGTTGCGCACCAGAATCCCCAGCACGCGGGCGCGCGTCGTCTGCGCCTTGGGCGTCACGATGGAGAGCTTCGCCCCGGTCAGCCGGTTCAGCAGGGTCGATTTCCCCGCGTTCGGCGCACCGATCAGCGCTACAAATCCACATTTACTCATTCCGGCAATTCCTCCAGCAGCATCCGTGCTGCTTCCTGTTCCGCCGCGCGCTTGGCCCCGGCCTTGGCCTCGGCGCTGGCACTCGCCCACGCTCACCCGTATCACGAATAGCGGCGCGTGCGAGGGCCCGCTTTGTGAAACCACCGTATAGGCCGGCAGCGGCAGCGCGCGCTTGAGCGCCCATTCCTGCAGCGCGGTCTTCGGGTCCTTGGGTGGTGCTGCCTGCGCCACCATAACATCCGTCATCACCCGGCGGATGAACGCCTTCACCGCGTCCAGCCCGGCATCGAGATACAGCGCCCCGATCATCGCCTCCAGCGCGTCGGCCATAACATTGGCCTGGGTGGAAACCCCGCGCTTGGCCTCGCCCGGGGCGACACTCAGCATCGCCCCCACCTCATGCGCCTCGGCGATGGCGGCGAGGGACGGCTTGGAGACCAGCGCCGCCAGACGCGGGCCGAGCTTGCCCTCCTGCTCGTTGGGAAAGCGCTCGATGAGCCATTCCGCCACCACCAGGCCGAGCACGCGGTCGCCAATGAATTCCAGCCGCTCGTTCGAGCCGACGCCTTTCGCCCCGGCGGCGGAGCGGTGCGTCAGCGCCTCGGCCAGCAGCTCCGGCCGGGAGAAGTCGTGCCCAAGCAGGGCCTGGGCTGCATCCAACCCGTTCACGAAATGGTATGCAGCATCCGGCCCCAGCGGATCTCAAGGGGCCAGTACCAGACCTGCCAGAACGGGTGCTGAATGTCGATGGAGAAGAAGATCAGATCCGCCGGGCCGAGCACGTTCTCGACCGGGACATAGCCGACCGGACCGTCGAGGAAGCGGGAATCCTCGGAATCGTCGCGGTTGTCGCCCATCAGGAACAGATCGCCCGCCGGCACGGTATAGACCGGGGTGTCGTTGGCGAAGCCGTCATCGGTGCGCTTGAGAATCTGGTGCGTCTTCCCGCCCGGCAGGGTCTCGGTATAGTCGCGCGCCAGCACCGGCGGGCTATAGGAATCGCTGTCGTCGCTATAGGTCCCGGCATCCACACGCGGCACTTGCTGGCCGTTGATGAGCAACTGGCCGTTGGTCACCTGGATGGTGTCGCCCGGCAGGCCGATGACGCGCTTGATGAAATCCTCATCCGGCTCGCCCGGCGGGCGGAACACCACCACGTCGCCGCGCTTTGGCATCCCGGCGGGCCAGCGGCCGGAGAAGAAATCCGGCGAGAAGGGGAAGGAGAAATGCGAATAGCCGTAGGCGAACTTGTTCACCACGAGATAGTCGCCCACCAGCAGGGTCGGCACCATGGAGCCCGGAGGGGATATAGAACGGCTCGAACAGGAAGGTATGGATGCCAACGGCGATCAGCCCGGCATAGACAATGGTTTTGACGAGTTCGGTAAAACCGCCGGGTTTCTGCGCGTGCCGTGCCATCTATGTGTCAATCCTCGAAGCTTGTCGCATCAAGCCCGGCACTGGCTGATTGTCAAGAAAACGCCTCAGTTCACCCAGTGGAAGAACCGCCCCAGCCGCACGCCGAAGCCCGGCGCGTGCGGATCCACCGAGCCGAGGACGAGCACGGCGGGACCGATCACATCCACCTCCGGCACATAACCCACCGTCCCGCCGAGGAACCGCGAATCCTCCGAATTGTCACGGTTGTCGCCCAGCAGGAACAGATCGCCGGGCGGCACGGTATAGACCGGCGTGTTGTTGGCGAAGCCTTGATCCGTCACCTTGAGGATGGGGTAAACCTTGCCCCCCGGCAGGGCTTCGGCGCAGCGGCGGGCCACTACCGGCCCTGCCCCGCTTTCATCCTCGTAATGGCCTTCATCGGCGCAAGGCACTGCCTTACCGTTGATGAACAGCCGCCCGTCTTGCATCTGCACCGTGTCGCCCGGCAGGCCGATGATGCGCTTCACCAGCACCTCGCCCGAGCCCGTGGGGGAGACGAACACCACGACATTCCCGCGCCGGAACGGGTGACCATAGGTGAATTTGCTGACGACGATGAGGTCCCCCGGCAACAGGGCCGGCACCATGCTGCCCGAGGGTATCCAGTACGGTGCGAACAGGAAGGCGCGGATGCCCACCACCGCCGCCAGGGCGACGGCCAATGTCCGCAGCACCTCCGCCAAGCCCATGCCCCGCATTACATTAAATAACCATCTGTAATCCGTGCTCATCAATCCCGGCGCTTGCGGCGTGTCAACAAATGGGTACAGAGAGACCCGCATTTGCCAGCCCCGCATGGAGACCGATTTGCCCATGTTCAAAACCACAGGTTTGTCCCGCGCAGCACTCGCCGCCGCGCTGGTCTTCGCTCACGCCGCCACGGCCAAGACGCACCACGCCCACCAGGCCGTGGATAACGGCCCGCACACCGCTGCCGCCGCGGCAGACAAGATCGGCGCCACCGCGGCGCCCACTGGCCCGGCGCCGGTGCCTGATTCCCCAGCGGGCGACAAATCCACCCCGGTGCCGCCCACTTTGCCGGACATGACCGCCTTTGTGCTGATGGACGCCGCCACCGGCGCCATCCTGGCCGAGGCCGCGCCGCATGCGCAGCTCCCCCCCGCCAGCCTGACCAAGCTGATGACCGCGCACCTGACCTACAAGGCGCTGCACGGCGGCGGGCTGAAACTGGACCAGACCGTGCCCATCTCGGTTGACGCCTGGCACCAGCAGGGTTCCACCATGTTCGTCGACCCGAACTCGGTGGTGACCGTGGACCAGCTGCTGCACGGGCTGATCATCGACTCGGGCAACGACGCCGCGACCGCCCTGGCCGAGCAGGTGGCCGGCTCCACCGACGCCTTCGTGCAGATGATGAACAAGGAGGCCGCCAATATCGGCCTCAGCGACACCAACTACACCAACCCCACCGGCCTGCCCGACCCGGCCCTGCACACCTCGGCCATGGACGTGGCCCTGCTCTCGCGCGCCATTCTGCAGAACGAGCCGGAGATCCTCGATATCTCCAAGCAGCAGAGCTACACCTACGCCAACATCACCCAGGCGAGCTGGAACCCGGTGCTGGCCAAGGACCCCACCGTGGACGGGCTGAAGACCGGCCTGACCAAGGAAAGCGGCCATTGCATCGACGCCACCGCCCAGCGCGGCAACATACGGCTGATCGCCGTGGTGACCGGCGGGCCGACCTGGAGCGAAAGCACCGCCGCGATCGAGACGCTGCTGGACTATGGCCAGAAATTCTTCACCGACACTAAGATCGCCACCGCCAATCAGCAGATCGACACGCTGAACAGCGACGCGCTGGATAGCGGCAGCGTGCCCGTGGGCCCGGCGCAGGACGTGTTCCTGACCCTGCCCGCCGATGCCGCCAACAGCGTGACCCACAACATCACCTACACCGCCGACCTCACCCCGGGCGTAACCAAGGGCGAGACACTGGGCAACGTAACCTACAGTGCCAACGGCAAAACCCTGGCCACCGTGCCGGTGGTGGCCCTGGCCGACTCGCCTGCGGCGAGCTTCTTCACCAAACTCAAGCGCAAACTGGGTAAGATGCTATGAGCGACACCGTCCCCGACCGCCTGTCCACCGATCCGGACAGCAAGTTTTTCGACGAGAAGCTGCTGGAGCGCGGCATCGGCATCCGCTTCAACGGGGTCGAGAAGACCAACGTGGAAGAGTACTGCGTCTCGGAAGGCTGGGTGCGCGTGGCTGCGGGCAAAACCACCGACCGTCACGGAAAGCTGCTGACGATGAAGCTCAAGGGCAAGGTGGAGCCGTATTTCCGCGACACCGCCGAGGCGTAACCGTCATTGCGAGGGCGGCGTACGCCGCCCGAAGCAATCCATCTCCAACAATTTCAATAAGATGGATGGCTTCGCTGCGCTCGCCATGACGCCCTATCCAGGCCGCTTCATGTCCACCCTGGTTTCCGGCAGTACCTCGGCGTAGGCCGTCGCGCCGCCGGCGCGCAGCAGGATGTGCGCGCTGAACGTGTCGAACACGCCATCCACAATCAGATGCGGGGCGATATGCACGCCCACCACCTCGCCCAGCACCAGCCAAGCCGAGGCCGCTTCGCCGCGCCAGCCCTTGAGCTGAACGATATCAGCAAGCTTACACTCGAAATTCACCGGGCTTGCCGCCACCCGCGGCACCTGCACCAGGTTTGAGGGCGCCTTTTCCACCCCGGCCAGGGTGAATTCATCCACCCCATAGGGTGCGGCGGCGGAGCTGGCGTTCATCGCCTCGCCCAGTTCCCGCGTGGCGAGGTTCCACACGAACTCCCTGGTCTCACGCACATTGCGCAGCGTGTCCTTGGCGCCGATGCTGGAGAATCCGATAATGGGCGGGTGGTAGCAGAAGGCGTTGAAGAAACTATACGGTGCCAGATTCACCGAACCGTCCGCCCCGCGCGAGGAGACCCAGCCGATCGGGCGCGGCCCGATGATGGCGTTGAACGGATCGTGCTTCAGCCCATGCCCTTTGGCCGGCTCGTAGAAATGTTCCTGCTGCATGTGGCTACAGCCCAAATTCTAATCCGTGGACAGCAACTCGGCGGAAATGATCACCTGCGCATAGGCGTAGGGGTATTCATCGGTCAGCGAGAGAAAGATGCTCGACGCGTAGCCGTGCGGGGTGATGGCGCGCAGCCGTTCCGCCGCCGCGCCGTGAAGTTCCAGGGTCGGCTGGCCGGAGGGCAGGTTCACCACCCGCAGGTCGGAGAAGAACACGCCGCGCCGGAAGCCGGTGCCTAGCGCCTTGGCGCAGGCCTCCTTGGCGGCGAAGCGCTTGGCGTAGCTGGCGCGCGCGGAAATGCGCGCGGCGCTCGGCGCGCACCCGCTCCACCTCGGTGAACACCCGCAGGATGAAGCGTTCGCCATGCCGCTCCAGCGCCGCCTCGATGCGCCGGATGTCGCAGATATCGGAGCCGAGCCCGAGGATCATGCCCGCTCGCGCTCTACCTGTGCGATGCCCGTGGCGCCGCGCAGCCCGGCGATCACCTGGTTGAGATGGCGCGCGTCGCGCACCTCGACATCCACCAGGGTCTCGAAGAAGTCCTGCTGGCGGTTGACGATTTTCAGGTTGGCGATGGCGCCGTCCTGCTTGGCGATGGCGTTGGTGAGGTTGGCGAGCGCGTCGGCTCGTTGTTGGCGATCACGCTGATGCGGCCGGTGAAGCGCTGCGCCTTCGGGTCCAGCTTGGCGAGGCTCGCCTGATCCCAGTCGACGTCGATGAAGCGTTCCGGCGTCGCGGCGAAGGTATCCAGCGTCGGGCAATCCTGGGCATGGATGGTGACGCCCTTGCCGGTGGTGACGATGCCGACGATGTCGTCGCCCGGCACCGGGTGGCAGCAGCCGGCGAAATGATACGCCATGCCCGGCACCAGGCCGGTGATCGGCATGTCGAAATCGGCCTTGCGCGCGTGCGCGGCGAGCCGGCGCGCGGCGGCAGGCGCCGGCATCATGCGCGGCGCGCGCGGTGCCTGCGCGCAGCTCCGGATAGGCGGCGTGCACCACGTCCTTCGCGCCGATATTGCCGTTGCCGACGGCGACATACAGATCGTCCACGCGCGCCTGAATTTCAGCGTCTTCAGCGCCGGCTCCAGCACCTTCTCCGAGCCGTCCACGCCCGCCTGGCGGAACGCCTTGGCCAGTTCGGCGCGCCCGGCATCGCGGTGCTGCTGGCGCTGCTGCTGTGGACGAAGCGGCGGATGCGCGCGCGCGCCTTGCCGGTGACGACGAAGCGCTCCCATTGCGGCGACGGCGTGCCGCCGCGCGCGGTCATGATCTCGACCTGGTCGCCGTTCTGCAACTGTGGCGCAGCGGCATCAGCCGGCCGTTGATCTTCGCGCCGACGCAGGTATCGCCGACCTGGCTGTGCACGGCATAGGCGAAATCCACCGGCGTCGCGCCGCGCGGCAACTGGATCAGCTGGCCCTTCGGCGTGAAGCAGAACACCTGGTCCTGGTAGAGTTCCAGCTTGGTGTTCTCCAGGAACTCGTCCGGCGCGCGGAGTTCTCCAGGATTTCCAGCAGGTCCTGCACCCAGCGGAACTGCTGCACGTCCTGCGTCGGACGCGCGTCGGGCTGCTTGTAGAGCCAGTGCGCGGCCACGCCGTTCTTCCGCCACGTCGTGCATCTCCGGCGGTGCGGATCTGGATCTCGATCTTCTGGTTGCGCGGCTCGCGCAGCGTGACGCCGGTGTGCAGGCTCTGGTAGCCGTTCGATTTCGGCGTGGAGATGTAGTCCTTGAAGCGCCCGGCGATCACCGGATAGGCGGAATGCACCGCGCCGAGCGCCGCGTAGCAATCGGCCTCCGCGTCGGCACGACGATGCGGAACGCCATGATGTCGGACAGCTGCTCGAACGCCACGTTGCGGCGCTGCATCTTCTCCCAGATCGAGTAGGGCGATTTCTCGCGCCCGGTGACCTCGATCGACCTTCACGCCGGCCTCGCGGCAGACGCGCGTCAGTTCCTGGCGCACCTCCTCGATCACATCGGCGCCCTGGCCGCGCAGGAAGTTCAGCCGCGCCTGGATGGTGTCGTAGGCCTCGGGGTCGAGCTGCGCGAAGGCCAGCGTCTGCAGCTCGGTCTTCACCGCCTCCATGCCGATGCGCTCGGCCAGCGGCGCGTAGATCTCCATCGTCTCGCGGGCGATGCGCTGGCGCCGCTCCGCGTCGCTGCACGAAATGCAGCGTGCGCATGTTGTGCAGCCGGTCGGCGAGCTTGACCAGCAGCACGCGGATGTCGCGGCTCATCGCCAGCACCAGCTTGCGGAAATTCTCCGCCTGCTTGGTGCGGTCGGATTGCAGCTCCAGCCGGGTCAGCTTGGTGACGCCATCGACCAGCCCGGCGATCTCGGTGCCGAAGCGCTTCTGCGATCTCCGGCAGCTTGACCGGCGGTGTCCTCGATCACGTCGTGCAGCAGGGCGGTGGCGATGGAGGCGGTGTCGAGCCGGTAGCCGGCCAGGATGTCGGCCACCGCCAGCGGGTGGGTGATGTAGGGATCGCCGTTGTCGCGCTTCTGCGTGCCGTGCGCCTGCTCGGCCAGCCATAGGCGGCGTCGATCAGCGCCGGTATCGGCCTTGCGGATCGTAGGCGCGCACGCTTCGCCAGTCAGCTCGCGCAGCGATCGGCGGAGGCGGCGACTGCGGCGCGGCGTCGCCGCCAGCGCCGTCGGGCGCGAACACGGGGCAGGCTCGGCCGCGCACCGCGCTGCCTGTCGCGCCCGCGTGTCATGCGCGGTTACCGGCGGGCGGCCGCCGAGTTCCGCCTCGATCGCCGCCTCGATGTCCTCGGGCGACAGATTTCCTCGCCTTCGACGGGCAGGCTGGCGGCCTCTTCCTCGGCCGACACATCCTGCAGGCCGAAGATGTTCTGGTCGGTCGGGATGAGGTCCAGCACCTCCTCGTCCGCCGGCTCGGGCTCCGGCGCGCGGGACAGCGACTTGACCAGGTCCTGCTCGAGTCCGGCCAGGTCGATGGTCTCATCGGCGATCTCGCGCAGGGCGACGACCGGGTTCTTGTCGTTGTCGCGGTCGATGGTCAGCTCCTCGCCGCGGCTGAGGTTGCGGGCGCGCTGGGCGGCGAGCAGAACCAGCTCAAAGCGGTTGGGAACTTTCTGGACGCAGTCTTCAACGGTGACGCGCGCCATCCGATACGCTCCAAGGCAAAGAAAATTGAATGATTGCCTTAACCCGCGAGAGGCGGCGATGCAAGTCTTTAGCCCGGTTCGTCATGCCAGGGCCGAATCTGCTGCGTGGGCAGGTCGGCCAGCAGCGTGGTAACGCTCCGGCGCAGCGTGGGGTGGCGCCAGGCGGGGGCGACATCGAGCAGCGGGCGCAGCACGAACGCACGCAGATGCGCCCTGGGATGCGGCAGGATCGGGTCGGGCACGGCGCGGATGGCGCCGTTGAGGTCGATGATGTCGAGGTCCAGCGTGCGCGGGGCATTCGGCATGGACCGCACGCGGCCGAACCGCTCCTCGATCTCGTGCAGGCGGGCCAGCAGCTCGGCGGGGGTGATCTCCCCTTCCATCCGGAGCATGCCGTTGCAGTAATCCGGCTCCTCGGCGCGGGGGATGGCGGCGGTGCGGTACCAGGGGGACAGCGCGACGAAGCTCAGGCCAGGGATGGCGCGCACGGCCTCCGCGCCCGCCTCGCATATCTCGACTGGGGACTCGCCCGCCGTCCCCGGCAGGTTGGCGCCGATGGCAATCAGTATCATATTACAGAGAATACCTTTTTCTGGCCCGTCCCGGCTGGCTTAAACGATGGGACCTTTCTAACATTATTCGCAACGCTGTATATCCGCCTTAACGTTTATTTCATGAGAAGCAAAAAAACATGACCCGTTTTTCGTCCCAGGAACGCACGGCCCTGTTCATCGACGGCGCCAATTTGTACGCCGCAACTCGCAGTCTGGGCTTCGATATCGACTACCGCAGGCTGCTCGACTACTTCGGCGTGAAAACAAATCTGCTGCGCGCCTATTATTACTCCGCCCTGCTGGAGACCGAGGAATACTCGCCGCTCAAGCCGCTGACCGACTGGCTGGCCTATAACGGCTACAGTCTGGTGACCAAGCCGGCCAAGGAGTTCACCGATGCCATGGGCCGCCGCCGCATCAAGGGCAACATGGATATCGAGCTGGCGATCGACATGCTGGAGCTGGCGCCGAAGCTCGACCACGCCATCCTGTTCTCCGGCGACTCCGATTTCCGCCGCCTGGTCGAGGCCGTGCAGCGCAAGGGCGTGCGCGTCTCGGTTGTCTCCACCATCAAGACCACCCCGCCGATGATCGCGGACGAGCTGCGCCGGCAGGCGGACCAGTTCGTGGAGCTGGCCGAGATCGCCCCGGAATTCACCCGGCGACCCCAGGACGGGCGCACCCGCATGCGGGAAGACGACGAATCGTGACGCCGGACCACGACTGCAAGCTCTGCCCGCGCCTCGTGGCGTACCGGGAGAGCAACCGCCGCGCCATTCCGCATGGCTTCAACGCCCCGGTGCCGAGCTTCGGGCCGCTTTCCGCCCGGTTGCTGGTGGTGGGCCAGGCCCCGGGCGTGAACGGCGCCAACACCACGGGCCGCCCATTCACCAGGGACGTGGCCGGGCGGCTGCTCTACGCCACGCTGCTGAAGACCGGACTTCGCCAGCGGCACCTATGAGGAACGCGCCGATGACGGGCTGACCCTGCATGACTGCCGGGTGACCAACGCCGTGCGCTGCGCCCCGCCGCAGCACAAGCTGCAGACGCAGGAGATCAACACCTGCCGCCCCTTCCTGGCCGAAGAGATCGCGGAGATGCAGAACCTACGCGTGTTCCTGGCCATCGGGCGGGAGCCGCACGAGGGCATATTGCGCGTGCTGGGGCTGAAACCCACGGCCTATAAGTTTGCCCATGGGGCGATGCACGAACTGCCCAACGGCTTGGTGCTGGCGGACAGCTTCCATACCTCGCAGTATAACGTGAACACAGGGCGGCTGACCGCGCCGATGTTCGAGAGCGTGGTGGGGAATATCCGCGACCTTCTGCCGTCATTGCGAGCGTAGCGAAGCAATCCATCTCCATGACGCGGCGGGAAAGATGGATTGCTTCGCTACGCTCGCAATGACGCGATTACCTATTCCTGAGCATCCGCGCCTTGTCGCGCTGCCAGTCGCGCGCCGCTGCCGCCTGGCGCTTATCGGATTTCTGCTTGCCCTCGGCGATGCCGAGGGTGACCTTGGCCAGACCGCGGTCGTTGAAATGGATGTCCAGCGGCACGATCGTCTGGCGCTCGCGCGCGATGGCGGCGAAAATCTGGTTCCGCTCCTTCTTCTTCACCAGCAGCTTGCGGATGCCGCGCGTGTCGAAGCGCGACAGCACGCCGCCCTGGTATTCGGGGATGTACATGTTGAACAGGTACAGCTCGCCGTCGCGCTCGCCGGCCCAGGCTTCGTTGATCGTGGCCCGGCCCAGGCGCAGCGACTTCACCTCCACGCCTTTCAGCACGATCCCGGCCTCGACGGTGGAGAGGATTTTGTAGTCGAACCGGGCCTTGCGGTTTTGCGCCGCCATCCCGTGGGAGATGAAGCCCGATTTTTTCTCACCCTTGCTCAATTCAGCAGGCCAACTTCCAGCATCGCCGCCTTGATCCGCGCGGCGTTGGCCTCGGCGACCGGCGCCAGCGGCAGGCGCACCGTGTTGGTGCCGAAGCCGAGCAGCGAGGCCGCGTATTTCACCGGGCCGGGGTTGCTTTCGCAGAACATCGCATCATGCAGCGGCAGCAGGCGCATCTGGATGTCCAGCGCGCCCTTCACGTCGCCGCGGGCCCAGGCCGCATGCATCTCGGCGCAGAGCCGGGGCGCCACATTGGCGGTGACGGAGATGCAGCCATGCCCGCCGCTGGCGAGGTAGGCGACCAGAGTGTGGTCCTCGCCCGAGAGCTGGATGAAATCCGGCCCGCAGGCGCGGCGCGTGTGCAGCGGGCGGGTCAGGTTCGCGGTCGCGTCCTTCACGCCCACGATGTTCTTGATCTCGGCGAGACGCGCCATCGTCTCCACGGTCATGTCGATCACCGAGCGGCCGGGGATGTTGTAGATGATCAGCGGAATCGAGATCGACTCGGCGATCGCCTTGTAATGGCGGTACAGCCCTTCCTGGGTCGGCTTGTTGTAGTACGGGGTGACGACGAGCACGCCATCCGCCCCGGCCTTCTGCGCGTGCTGGGCCAGGCCGATCGCCTCCGCCGTGGCGTTGGAGCCCGCCCCGGCCATCACCGGCACGCGGCCCTTGGCCCCTGCCACCGCCAACTCGACCACGCGTTTATGTTCCTCGTGGCTCAGCGTGGGCGATTCGCCGGTGGTGCCGACCGGGACCAGCCCGGAGGTGCCTTCAGCGATCTGCCAATCGATCAGGCGGGCATAGGCATCCTCATCGATGCGCCCGTCCTCGTGCATGGGGGTGACCAGAGCGGTCAGCGAGCCGTGAAACATTTTTACTCTTTCTCCTGCTGGCTATCCACGTAATCCGCGCACCGCGACGCTGCAAGCGGGTTTGGCCCCGATGTGCCGCGCTGCTACACTATGCTCATGAAGTTCCTGGCCGCCCTGCCGTTTCTCGCCCTGCCCGCCCTCGCCTGCGCGCAGACCCCCGCCACGCCGCAGATCATGAGCGACGTGCATAACGGCGACTTCACCAATGCCGCTGCACTGGCCCAGCAAACCGGCGACCCGCTGATGACAAAGCTCGTCACCTTCTTCCGCCTCACCGCCCAAGGCGGCGGCACGGCGGACGAGATCAACCAATTTATCGTCCAAAATCCTGACTGGCCGGAGCAGGGCCTGCTCGCCCTGCGCGCTGCCCAGGCCGCCGGGCTGCCGCCGCAGGCAGCCGAGCCCACGCCGGATTTCATCACCCAAATGGAGGCGCTGCACGACGCCGGACAGGACATTCAGGCCGCGCGGAACTGGACCACCCAGGGCCAGTCCGCCTTCGCCGCCGCCGATGCCGCGCAGCAACTCATGTTCTGGCCCGACCAGAACCGCCTGGCCCGCGCCCTGCTGGGCGAAGGCGACGCCAAGGACGCCTACGCCGTGGTCAACGCCGTAACGCCGCCGGCCAGCGCGCACGAGCAGAACGCCGACCGCGACTTCCTCGCCGGGTTCCTGCTGCTGCGCTTCCTGCACCAACCCGACCAGGCCGCAACCTGGTTCCGGGCGCTCTCCACCGCCTCGCCCGCCGTCATCACCCAGGCGCGCGCCTATTACTGGCTCGCCCGCACCGAGACCGGCAGCGCCGCCGATGCGGATTACGCCCGCGCCGCCGCGTACCCCAGCACCTTCTACGGCCAGCTCGCCAATTTCGCCCTGGGCGGCTCGGACGAGGACATGGCCGCACGCATCCAAAGCGCCCAGGAGGCGGATTTCTCGGCCGTCGATGCGCTGAATTTCGGCCTGATGGAGTTGCCCCGCGCCGCCGTGCTGCTGGTCCAGATGGGCGATACGCATGACGCGGTGATGTTCCTCAACAAGCTCGGCCAGACCGCGATGGAAGACAAATCCCGCGTGATGGCGGCCAAGCTGGCGCTGGGCCTCGGCCTGCCGCAATCGGCCGTGTCGATCGCCCGCAGCGCCGGCATTGCCGGGCAGACGCATGCTGCAGGATGGCTGGCCCGCCCCCTACACCCCGCCCGATACGCTGGAACCGGCCGTGGCCGATGCGATCATGCGCCAGGAAAGCAGCTTCGACCCCAGCGTGATCTCTGGCGCGGGCGCCGTGGGGCTGATGCAGCTGATGCCCGACACCGCCCGCCGTACCGCGAAAAAGGCGGGCATCCCCATGGGCAATCTGTTCGACCCGCAATCCAACATGGCGCTGGGCACCGCCTATCTGGCGCAGGAGGTCGCGAATTTCGGCAACTGCCTGCCGCTCGCCATCGCCGCCTATAACGCCGGGCCGACCAATGTAACGCGCTGGCTGGCGCAGAACGGCGACCCGGAGCTGGGGCAGCAGGCCGGCGGGGCGGATATCCTCGACTGGATCGAGGAGATCCCCTTCACCGAAACCCGCAACTACGTGGAGCGCGTGCTGGAGAATGCCACCGTCTACCGCGCCATCCACAACGGCTCGGCGGCCTCCCCGCTCGACCCCTGGATGAAGTCGTGAACCCCTGGACGATTCTATCGAGCGGCTTCGGCGCGGGCTACGCGCCGAAGGCCCCCGGCACGTTCGGCTCCCTGGTTGGGCTGGCGCTGGGCTGCCTGCTGCTTCATCTCGGGCATCTGCCGCTGCTGTTCGGCATCGTCGCCGTCACGGCGCTCGGCGTCTATGCCGTCGGCCGGCTGCCGGATGCGAAAGCCGATCCAAAATGGGTGGTCATAGACGAAATCGCCGGGCAGATGATCCCGCTGCTGGCGCTCTACGATGTCAGCGTCTGGGGCGCGCTGCTCAGCTTCGCGCTGTTCCGGCTGTTCGACATCTGGAAGATCGGCCCCGTGGGCTGGGCGGATAAGCGGGCGGATCGAATACGGCATCATGGGCGACGACATCATCGCCGGGCTGATGGCATGGCTCGTCATGCTCGCCCTGCACCTTGTCTCGCCGCTATGAGCGCTGCGCGCCTCGTCGCCCTTTACAAACGCAAGGGGCTCACCATCGCCACCGCGGAAAGCTGCACCGGCGGGCTCGTCGCCGGGGCCATCACCGCCATTCCCGGGGCATCGGCCGTGTTCACCCATGGCTTCATCACCTACGCCTATGCCGCCAAGACGCAGATGCTCGGCGTGCCAAAGGAACTGCTGGAAACGGCTGGGGCCGTCTCGGAGCCGGTGGCGCTGCGCATGGCGCAGGGGGCGCGGGCACACGCGGGCGTGGATGTGGCTGTCGCCATCACCGGCATTGCCGGACCCGATGGCGGCACCCCTGCGAAACCCGTCGGCACCGTCTGGTTCGGCCTCGAAGGGCCGGACGGCGCCAGCACATACCACAAGATTTTCCACGGCAGCCGCGATGCGATCCGCGCCCAGAGCGTGGCCTTCGCCCTTAAGCTGCTGGAACAGGAGGGAGAGAAGATATGAGCAAGAACCTCGCCGTATGGGAAAAGGCCAAGCGCGAAGGCCGCAAGATGACGATGATCACGGCCTATGACTATCCCTTCGCCCGGCTGGCCGACGCCGCTGGGCTGGACGCCGTACTGGTGGGCGACAGCCTGGGCATGATGATCGCAGGTGAGGCCGACACCCTCCCCGTCTCGCTGGAGCAGATGGAGTACCACACGCGCCTCGTCGCCAAGGGGATCACCCGCGCGCTGTTGATGGCCGACCTGCCCTTCGGCAGCTTCGAGGAATCGCCCGCTCAGGCCTTCGCCAGTTCAGCAAGACTGCTGAAGGCGGGGGCCGATATCGTGAAGCTGGAGGGCGGCGCGCCGATGGTCGAGACCGTGGCCTTTCTCTCCCGGCGCGCCATACCCGTCTGCGCCCATATTGGCCTCACCCCGCAGCATGTGCGCCAGCTCGGCGGCTTCAAGAAACAAGGCAAGACGGCCGATGCCGCCGCCCGGCTGATCGAGGACGCACTCGCCTTGGCCGAGGCCGGGGCGCGCATGGTGCTGATTGAAGCCATTCCGGCCGAGCTTGCCACCGAGATCACAAAGCGCGTGCCGGTGCCCACCATCGGTATCGGGGCCGGCAACGGCACCGACGCCCAGGTGCTGGTGCTGCACGACGTGCTGGGCCTGAACCAGGACAAAGTCCCCGGTTTCGCCAAACGTTATCTGGATGGCGCTGACCTGGTGCAGACGGCGCTCGCCCAATACGCGGACGAGGTGCGCGGCAGCGTTTTTCCGCAAGCCTGAAGGGGGTAGCCTATTCGGCCTTGATGTCGCCTAGATATTGCGCGAGATAGCGCGCGGCGCCCAGCTGGTTGATCAGGTCACGTTGGGTCTCGAGGAAATCGATATGTATTTCCTCGTCGTGCATGAGCTTCTCGAACAAATCGCGCGTCACGAAATCCCTGGCCGAATGGCAATAATGCGCGGCATCCGCGTACAGGTTGCGCGCCTCAATTTCGGCATGCAGGTCGTTCGCCACCATGTCCGGCACCTGGGTACCTATATGCAGCGGCCCTAGCGTCTGCATGTTCGGATGGCCTTCCAGAAACAGGGTGCGCGCGATCAGCACATCGGCGTGGCGCATTTCCTCTATCAATTCCGCCCGCCATCTTACGGCGAGTTCCTTGAAGCCCCAGTTCTCCAGCATCCGGTAGTGCAGCCAGTACTGGTTCACCGCCGTCAGTTCGTGACGCAGCGCTTCGTTCAGATACTCAATGACTTTTGGATCGCCTTTCATTGCCGCATCTCCGTGGGCTCAGGTGCGCCAAATTCATTTGGCCCGCCGCCGGACGGATTCAAGGCTTGCGCGGCAATACGCCCCGGCCAGGGCCGGGGCGTGAAAGGTTACGCGGGCACCGGGCCCAGGCCGCCCGGCACTTCCGGCTTGGGCGTGGCGGTAGGCACGGAAGCGCGGCGGTTGTCCTGCATGGGTTCGTCCACCACCTTGCGGATGACCGGCTCGCCGCGCAGCACCTGCTGGATTTCGTCGCCCGACAGGGTCTCGTATTCCAGCAGCCCCTTGGCCAGGGCTTCAGGTCCTCGCGGCGTCTCGGTCAGGATGCGCTTGGCCTTGGCATAGGCATGGTCGATGATGGCGCGGATCTCGTCGTCGATCTCCCGCGCCGTCGCTTCGGAGACGTTCTTGTTCTGCGTCACCGAGTGGCCCAGGAACACCTCCTGGCTGTTATCGCCGTAGGCGATCATGCCGAGCTTCTCGCTCATGCCCCATTCGGTGATCATCCGCCGGGCCTGGTCGGTCGCCATCTTGATGTCGCCGGCGGCGCCGTTGGAGACCTTGTCCGGCCCGAAGATGATCTCCTCCGCCGCGCGCCCGCCCATCGCCATGGTCAGCTGCTGCAGCAGCTTGACTTGCTGTGGAGTAGCGGTCGCCCTCCGGCAGGCTCATCACCAGGCCCAGCGCCCGGCCGCGCGGAATGATGGTCGCCTTGTGCACCGGGTCGCATTCCGGCTCGTGCATCGCGCACAGCGCGTGGCCGCCTTCGTGGTAGGCGGTCATCCGCTTCTCCGCCTCGGACATCACCAGCGAGCGGCGCTCGGTGCCCATCATCACCTTGTCCTTGGCGTGCTCGAACTCCGCCATGGCGACCACGCGCTTGCCGATGCGCGCGGCCAGCAGCGCCGCCTCGTTCACCAGGTTGGCGAGATCGGCGCCGGAGAAGCCCGGCGTGCCGCGGGCGATCACCTTGGGATCGACGTCGGAAGCCAGCGGCACCTTGCGCATGTGCACGCGCAGGATCTTCTCGCGCCCGATCGACGTCCGGGTTCGGCACCACCACCTGGCGGTCGAACCGGCCGGGGCGCAGCAGCGCCGGGTCCAGCACGTCCGGCCGGTTGGTCGCGGCGATCAGGATGACGCCCTCGTTGGACTCGAAGCCGTCCATCTCGACCAGCATCTGGTTCAGCGTCTGCTCGCGCTCGTCGTTGCCGCCGCCCAGGCCGGCGCCGCGATGGCGGCCGACCGCGTCGATCTCGTCGATGAAGATGATGCAGGGCGCGTTCTTCTTGCCCTGCTCGAACATGTCGCGCACGCGGGACGCGCCGACGCCGACGAACATCTCGACGAAGTCGGAGCCGGAGATGGTGAAGAACGGCACGTTCGCCTCGCCCGCGATGGCGCGGGCCAGCAGCGTCTTGCCGGTGCCGGGCGGGCCGACCAGCAGCACGCCCTTGGGGATCTTGCCGCCCAGGCGCTGGAATTTCTGCGGGTCGTTCAGGAATTCGACGATCTCCTGCAGTTCGCCCTTGGCCTCGTCGATGCCGGCGACGTCGTCGAAGGTCACGCGCCCCTGCTTCTCGGTCAGCATCCGCGCGCGGGACTTGCCAAAGCCCATGGCCCGGCCGCCGCCGCGACTGCATCTGGCGCATGAAGAAGACCCAGACGCCGATCAGCAGCAGCATCGGCAACCAGGAGATCAGCATGCGCACATAGGGGTTGCCAGAATCCTCGGGCTTGGCGGTCACGTTCACGCCGGAGGAGACCAGCTTGGAAACCAGGTTCGGGTCTTCCGGCGCGTAGGTCTCGAAGCTGTTGCCGTCCTTGGTGGTGCCGGTGATGTCCTGCCCGGTGATTGTGACCTTGGCCACCTGGCCGTTGTTCACCTCCGCCAGGAAGCTGGAATAGGCGATCTGCGAGGTGTTCCCCTGCTGGCCTGATGGCTGGAGCACGTTGAACAGCACAACCAGGACAAGGGCAACAACCACCCAAAGCGCAATATTTCGACCCAGATTACTCATCTAAGACTAGTCCAATTCTTTCAATCGTCCGCGACCACGCCGCGCGCACGCAAGTTTCCACGCCCAATAGGTGGGTATTCTGCACCGATTTCCCATATCTGCAAAAACAAATCGGCCTAAGCGATAAACGGATGCGCTGTAACAGGCACTTGTGGCGAAAACTTAACCGGAATCGGAAACTGAATGTTACCGGCCAGGTCCCGCAGAGCCGGCATGGAACGCAACACCGCGGCCGGCAATTCGTTATATCTACGGAATTTTTCTGCGTCCACACCTAGCGCACCAAAGCTGTGCCCGGCCCCGGGTTCGGCCAGCAGGGTAAAGCGCCCATCCCAGCGCGCGCCCTGGGTGGCGGGCACGGGCGGGGCGCAGGCGGCGGGCTCGCGCGCAAGCAGCCAGCCCGGGCCAAGCCGCCCGGCCGGAGCGATTCGCACACCGCCCAGCGTCGCCGGGCGGAGCTCGGCCGCCAGCGCCGCCAGCCTGTCCTGGCGGGGCGGGTAGATGCCACCTCCAAGGCTGCGGATCAGCGCGCCCAGGGCGCTGGGCGGGGCTGAACCGGCATCAAGCACAGCAAAGCCTTCCGGGCGGATCTGCGCGTGCCGGGCGAGAAAGGCGGCGTCCTCAACCTCCCGCGCCGCGCGCTCCGCCGCGCCACTCGGTGGGTGCCCCTGCCCAGCCTGGCGGATGCGCACACGCTCGAATTTTTCCGCCTGGTTGGAGGGGTCCTCGACCCAATCCATCCCCTGCACCCGCAGATAGTCCCGCAGCGCTCCGGGCCGCACACCGAGCAGTGGGCGCAGCAACAGCACCTGATTACGCGCGCTCCAGGCGCTGATCCCCTCCGCGCCGCCAGGGCCGCGCCGCGCGCGCATCGCCACGGTCTCCTCCTGGTCGGCTGCATGGTGGCCTAGCAGCAGGTGCAGATACCCCGCCGCGAACGCTGCCTGGGCCATGGCCTCGTACCGGGCAATACGGGCTGCCTGCTGCAACCTTGCGCCGCGCGGCAGGCCGGAGAGGACAAGGACTTGGCTGGCAATGCCCCGCGCCGCGAGGCGCCGTGCTGTGAGCGCTGCCTCGGCGCCCGACTCGGGCCTTAGGCCGTGATCGACGATCAGCGCCAGCACCTGCCCGCCACGGGCGGCACAGAACTCATGGGCCAACAGCGCCAGCGCCGTACTATCCGCGCCGCCGGAAGCGGCCACCGCCAGACGCGGCTCGGCCCCGACCGGCCCCAGCCGCGCCAGCGCCTCGGTAAATACTTGGCTTACTGGCGTCGCGACAAATGTCGCGCTTACTGACAATGCGCCTTTTTGCTCACCGCATCGATACGCGGCTGCATACCTGCGGGCGGCGTGGGAAACTGGCTGTTGAGGGAGGAGATGGTGTCGCAGGCGGCTTCGTTCTGGCCAATGGCGCTGAGCGAGCCGGCCAGCCCGAGCAGCGACTGCGGCGCGTAAGTGCCGCTACGGTTCATGTTGTAGGTGCTGTCATAGGCGATGGCGGCATCCTGCGTCTTGCCCTGCGCCGTCAACGACTGCGCCACTAGGTACTGGGCCCGGTAAGCCTCCGGCGCCTCCTTGTTCTGCGTCACGATGCCCTGCGCCAGGGACTGCGCCGTGGCGTAGTCGTGCTTGGCGTAAGCGGCTAAGGCCGTCTTGAGCGCGGCGCGCGGGTCGGTGGGCGCGGCCGAGGCCTCTGGCGCGGGTGCGGGCGCGGACGGAGTGCTGCCCTCCGTCGGCGCGGTAAGGCTCTGCGGGGCGGCGCCAGCCTGCGGAGCGGCACCTGGGGCCGCGCCGCCACCACCGCCCACCTGGAACTTCAGGTCGCCGATTTCCTTCTCGGTCGCGTCGTGCTGCGTGTTCACCTGATTCTGCAACTCGTCGACCTTGCCGCTGAGGTCCTGCACCTGCTGCTGGAGCTGCTGCACCTGGGTGAGCAGGTTGGCCACCACGCCTTGGTCCGTTGCGCCGGCGGCGCCGCTATTGGAGGGCGCCGGGGAGGACGAGCCTCCCAGCGACGAACCGCCATTGCCGCCACTGCTGCTCTGGAGCTGCTGCATCTGCGATTGCAGCTGGTCGATCTCGTTCTGCAGGGCGATGCCTTCCTGGCTCTGGATCATGGACTGCGCCCACGCCGGGGCGAGCGGCAACAGCGCGGCGGCAGTGGCAAGGGCAAGAAGTTTCTGGCGCATGTGCATTCCGGACAAGGAGTTCAACTTGCTTCGGTATAACCTCTGCCCCCAAAAAACAAAACCGGCGGCACCCGTTGGGGCGCCGCCGGCGGTAATTTTTACGCTGCCCGGCTCACACCGGGCAGGAGCGAAGAATTACTTGCAGTTCTGCGGGTTGAAGCCAACCACGGAGGTGATGGCGTTACGGTTCTGCTGGTAGGAAGCGTCGTCGTTACCAGCGGCAACCGGGCAGTCCTTACCATAGGAGATGGTCTGGATGCGGGTAGCGGCAACGCCCTGGGCAACCAGAGAGTCACGGGCATGGTCAGCACGCTTCTTGGCCAGCGCCAGGTTGTAGGTCTCGGTGCCGCGCTCGTCGGCGTTACCCGCCACCAGCACGTTCACGGAGGGGTACTTGGCAAGCCAAGCACCCTGCTTGCCCAGCGTCGCGGAGGAGTCGCTGGAGATGTCAGACTTGTCGAAGTCGAAGAACACGCGATCGCCGACGTTGGCGACCAGGTCTTGCTCGCTGCCGGGAGCCGGGCCAGTCGCCTCGGCACCGGTGCCGCCGGTGGCGGCGGTGGTGGTGGGGGCGGAGGAGCAGGCTGCCAGCAGGGCAAGGCCGGCGAAAGCGCCCAGAGCTTTGATTTTCATGAGTTTAACCGATCCCTGTCCGTAATGGATGAGCAAATTTAGTCGTAAAGGTTGCGCAACCACTTTGATTGCGCCCACCCCTGCGGCCATACTCTTCTCGGGCGTCAAGGGTCAAGCGCCGCTGGCAGGCATTTTGTGTATTCTCAATCGGTTTCGAGGCGCCACTGCATTTTCTTCTGATGTGTTGATATTTTGTAACACTGCCCGGTTGCGCAGGGGATGGCACGCGCCGCCCGCGGGTGCTTGACAATTTGCACCGGGCCATGTCTGCCCTGCCCCGGAAACTGGGATGAATGCTGATGTTAGGCGATGATTTAAAAAATTTGCTGGATCGTGCCCTGGGCGAAATCGGCACTGCCGACACTGACGGACTCGAGGCCCTGCGGGTGTCTCTCCTGGGTAAAAACGGCTCCGTGACAATGCTGTTAAAGTCGCTCGGAGGCATGGATCCAGAGGCCAGAAAGGCCGCCGGGGCGGGTATTAACCTGCTGAAAACGCAGATCACCGACGCAATTTCCGCGCGCCGCGCAGTGCTGGACGAGGCCGCCCTGACCGCCAGGCTCGCCGCCGAACGTATCGACGTGACACAGCCGCCCCGCCCGGAGCCCCTGGGCGCCATCCACCCGCTCAGCCGGACCATGGAGGAGATCGCCGCGATCTTCGGCGCCATGGGCTTCGCCATCAAGGATGGCCCGGATATCGAGAGCGACTGGAACAATTTCTCCGCGCTCAACATCCCCTCGCACCATCCCGCGCGGGCGATGATGGATACGTTCTATCTGAACGTTCCGGCCAATGAGCGCCCGGCGGTGCTGCGCACCCACACCTCCCCGGTGCAGATCCGCACGATGCTGATGGAAGAACCGCCGATCCGCATCATCGTGCCCGGCCGTACCTTCCGCGCCGACCACGATGCCACGCACTCCCCGATGTTCCACCAATGCGAAGGGCTGGTCATCGGCGAGGGCATCACGCTCGCGCATCTGAAGGGCTGCCTGATCGACTTCCTGCGAGCCTTCTTCGACATTCCTGGCCTGCCGGTGCGCCTGCGCGCCAGCTACTTCCCCTTCACCGAGCCCTCGATGGAGGTGGATATCGGCTGGAACCGCAAGACCGGCGAGATCGGCGGCGGTACGGATTGGCTGGAGATCGGCGGCTCCGGCATGGTCCACCCCAACGTGCTCGCCAATTGCGGAATCGACCCGCGCACATACCAGGGCTTCGCCTTCGGCGTCGGGCTTGAGCGCATCACCATGCTCAAGCACGGCATCGCCGATCTTCGCCTGTTCTACGAGAGCGATGTGCGCTGGCTGCGCCATTACGGCTTCTCGCCCCTCTCTCCCGCCATGCTGCACGAAGGATTCTGAGCCCATGAAATTTTCTCTTTCCTGGCTCAAGGAATGGCTGGAGACGGATGCGTCTCTGGAGGAAATCACCACCACCCTCTCGGCCATCGGGCTCGAGGTGGAAGGCGTGGAGAACAAGGCCGACACGCTGAAGCCCTTCGTGATCGCGCAAATCATCGAGGCGCAGCGCCACCCCAATGCCGATAAGTTGCAGGTGTGCCGGGTAAATGCCGGCGGGGCGGAACTCACCATCGTGTGCGGCGCGCCCAATGCCCGCACCGGGCTGAAGGTGGTGATGGCCCCGCCGGGCGCCTATGTTCCGGGGGCTGGAATCACCATCAAGGTTGGCGAGATCCGCGGACAACAATCCGAGGGCATGCTGGCCAGCTACCGCGAGCTGGGGCTGGATGGTGATGCCGACGGCATCATCGAGCTGCCGGCGGACGCGCCGATCGGCGAGAGCTTCGCCAAATGGGCCGGGCTGGATGAGCCGGTCATCGAGATCGCCATCACCCCGAACCGTGGCGATGCGCTGGCCATTCGCGGCGTGGCGCGCGACCTGGCCGCCGCCGGGCTGGGCCGGTTGAAGCCGTTCGAGCCCCCCGCCATCGCGGCTTCCGGCGCTTCCGCAATTACCTGGAAAAACGAGTTCCCTGAGGCCGCCCCCTGGGTTCTGGGCCGCACCGTGCGCGGGGTGAAGAACGGGCAGAGCCCGGATTGGCTGAAGGCGCGGCTGGAATCCATCGGTCTGCGCCCGATCAACACCTTGGTGGACATCACCAATTTCTTCACCTTCGATCTCGGCCGCCCGCTGCATGTATTTGATGTTACGAAAGTTTCAGGCAGCACCCTGATCCTGCGTCGCGGCCAGGAGGGCGATTCCTTCCCTGGCCTGCACGGCAAGGAGGTCAAGCCCGGGGCAGATGATTGCGTCATCGCCGACGCCGCCGGGGTGCAGTCCCTCGCCGGGATCACCGGCGGCGAGACCACCGGCTGTGACGAGACCACCACGGACGTGTTCATCGAATGCGCGCTGTTCGACCGCGTGAAGATCTCGCAGACCGGGCAGCGCACCGGCATCTTCTCCGATGCCCGCCAGCGCTTCGAGCGCGGTATCGATTCCCAGCTCCTGCCGGAAGCCCTGGATGCCGCCACCGCGCTGGTGCTGCAGCTCTGCGGCGGCGAGGCCAGCGAAGTGACCGAGGCGGGCACCCGCCCCGAGTGGAACCGCGCCGCGAGGCTGCGCTTCGAGCGTATCCGCAGCTTCGGCGGGTCGGACATCACGGCCTCCGAAGCCGTGGCCTCGCTGGAGCGCCTCGGTTTTGCCGTGCAGGAGGAGGACGAGCACTCCGTCACCGTCGCGGTGCCGAGCTGGCGCAACGACGTGGCGCAGCCGCAATCGCTGGACCAGGCGCCGGACCTGCCGCACGCCATGGCCGCGGCCGAGGGCGCCGCCGCGATCGAGCCGGAAGTGGACCTGATCGAGGAAGTGCTGCGGCTGAAGGGCATGGATGCCATCGCGCCGGTCTCCCTGCCGGTCGAGTCGCTCATCCCCGCCCCGATCCTGACCGCGAAACAGGCCCGCACGGCGCTGGCGCGGCGCACCTTGGCAACGCGGGGATTGCTGGAATGCGTTACCTTCAGCTTCGCCGATGACGCCACCTGCGCCCTGTTCGGCGATGCGCCGGAGAGCCTGCGCCTGGCCAACCCGATCGCCGCCGACCTCAACCAGATGCGCCCCACCCCGCTGGTCACGCTCTCGCAGGCCGCCGCGCGCAACGTCGCCCGGGGCTTCGGCGAGTTCGGGCTGTTCGAGATCGGCCCGGCCTATGCCGGGGACCGCAGCCAGACGCTGGTGGCGGGCGGCATCCGCGTGGGTGAGACGCCGCTCTCCGTTCTTTCCCCCGCCCGCCGCTACGACGCGCTGGACGCCAAGGCGGACGCGCTGGCCGTGCTGGCGGCACTCGGCGTGCCGATGGACGCGGTGACGACCACTGCTGGCGGCCCGGGCTTCTACCACCCTGGCCAAAGCGGCGAGCTGCGCCAGGGGCCCAAGACCCTGCTGGCCCGCTTCGGCGCCCTGCACCCCAGCCTGTGCGCCAAGCTGGACCTGCCGGTGGGCAGCGTGGCGTTCGAGATCTTCCTCGACGCCATCCCCGAGCCCAAGCGGCGCAAGAAATCCGCCCCTGCCCTGCCGCCCTTCCAGCCGCTGCGGCGCGACTTCGCCTTCCTGGTGCCGGAGACCACCCCGGCCGAGACGGTGCTGCGCGCCGCCAAGGGCGCGGAACGCAACGTCATCACCAACGTGGCGCTGTTCGACCGCTACCAGGGCAAGGGCGTGCCGGAGGGTCAGGTCTCGCTGGCCATCGCGGTGACGCTGCAACCCTCCGAGAAGAGCTTCTCGGATGCCGAGATCGAGGCCATTTGCGCCAAGATCGTCGCGGAGGTGGCAAAGAAGGCCGGAGGCGTGCTGCGGGGGTAACCCCCCGCCTTACGCCGTGCGCAGCGCCATCCGGTCCTGGCCGATCAGCGCCAGGCCTTCGGCAACCGAGACAAACTCGCCGCCTGCCGAGATCCGCTCCGCGCCGAACCGCGCGGTGAAGAGCCGCCGGACCGCGGGAACAAAGGACGTGCCGCCGGTGAGGAAGACGCGATCGACCTCATCGGCCCGCACACCGGCGCGTTCCAGCGCCTGATCCACCGTCGCCCCCAGAAGCTGCAGATCGGGGGCAATCCAGGCTTCGAAATCATCGCGCGCAATCTCGCGGTCGATAACAAAATCCTCATGCGCGAAGCGCAGCCTCGCGGTCTGCGCGCGGGACAGTTCCGCCTTCACGGCGCTGACCGTCTGGTAGAGCTGGTAGCCCGCCTCCTCCTTGATCAAGCTGACCAGGTTGCGCAGCGGCGCGGGGTCCTTGCTGGCGCGGGCAACGTCCTCAATGTCGCGCATCATGCGCGGGGTGCGCATGAGGGATAGGCGGTGCCAGCGCGCGAAGCCGGAGAAATACTCCACCGGCACTTCCAGGTCCGTGCCCATGATGTTGTACGTGCTCCCCTTGCCCAGCAGGGGTGAGACCACATTGTCGATAATACGGTAGTCGAACGTGTCCCCCGCGATGCCAATGCCGCCATGGCCGAGCGAGACCACCGGGCGCGCATTGCCGGGGGTAAAGTGGAGCACCGAGAAATCGCTGGTGCCGCCGCCGAAATCGCCGACCAGCACGGTGGCCGGCGCGGTGAGGGTGCGGGTGAAGCGATAGCCCGCGGCCTCGGGTTCCATCGCCACGTCGATCTCCGGAAAGCCCGCGGCGGCGTAACCGGCGCGCAGCCTTGCCTCGCCGAAATCGTCATCGGCGAAGTCTCCGGCAAAGCGCGCGGGCCGCCCGGCGACGATCCGCGCCCCCGCATGGCCGGTGCCGAGCAGGGCGCTCAGGAACACCGAGACCATCTGCTCCAGGGTAAAGATGCGGCCAAAAATATTGGTCTGAGTGAAGCTGCGCTGCGCGAGATAGGTTTTCATGGACATGATCAACCGGCTGTCGATCGGGTCGTCCACATAGGCCTCTATGGCGTGCGGGCCAGCGGCGTGGTGCAGCGCGCTCCGGCCCTTGTGGTGCTCGTGCCAGAAACACAGCACCGTGCGGAACACATCGAACTCCCTCGCGCCGAGGGCGAACCGCTGGGTCTGCACGCTGCCATCGGGCTGGAGCACAGCCACCACGCTGTTGGTGGTGCCGAAATCAATACCGATAAGCTTTGTCATTGAGAGCGCCCAGTCTTCGGAGAGACGGGGCTTCAAGCGCAGATGGCGGCGCGGCGCAAGGGTGGAATCAGCCGCCGCGCCTACCCCGCGCCAGCGCAAAAACCCGCAGCGCCGAGGCGAGCGGCCGCCCCTCCGTCCTTTCCGCGTCGATGCGCGTGACCAGCGCCGAGAGCGGCACGCCCTCCGCCTCGGCGATCTCGCCCAGGGCGGCCCAGAACTCCGGCTCCAGGGCCACGGAGGTTCTGTGGCCCGAAAGCGAGAAGCTACGCTTGTCCAGCATCTTCTTCCAGCACGTAGAGCACCGCCGGAAGGAAGATGAAGGTGGCGACCAGTACCGCCACCAGGCTGAGCAACAGCAGCTCGCCCATGCTGGCCGTGCCGCGGTCGCCCGAGAAGGCGAGCGCGCCGAACGCCGTGCCCGTGGTGAGGGCCGAGAACAGCACCGCGCTCGCCGTGGGAGATTCGAGGAAGCGGCGCACGCCGGCGCGGAAATTCATCACGAAATACACGTTGAACGACACGCCGACACCCTGGAGCAGCGGCAGGGCAATGATGTTGGCGTAGTTGATGTGCAGCCCCACCGCCCAGGAGAACAGCGCGGTGAGCAGCGTAGAGAGCGCAAGCGTGGCCAGCACCAGCGCGGTATCGCGGATATTGCGGAACACCAGCGTCAGGATCATTGCAATGGCGACGAAGGCGAGGATCACCGCCGTGCGGAAGGCGTCGAGAATCGTCGCCGCCGTGGCCACGGTGGAAACCGCCGGCCCGCCCGCATCCGGCGCGATAGCGAGCACCGCCTTCACGAAATGATTGAGCCCCTTGGTCGTCTGCGCCGCGGCGGTGGGCAGCGCCTCCACCCGCACCCGGCCATCGGGCAGGAACCAGTCCCGCGCCACTTCCGGCGGCAGGCTCTCCACCGTGATCGGCTGCGCGTTCAGGCTTGTGGCCAGGCGGGTGAGCTCCAGCGGCAGGAAGCGCGTCACCGCCGCGTTCATCGCCATCATCCGGTCATCGCTCTCGCCCTGCAGTCTGCGCCAGCGTGGCGGCAATGCCCAGCAGCGGCGAGTCCTTGGGCAGCTTGCCAGCCACGGCCATGATCTGGTCATGCGTCTTGGCCATGGAGGCGCGGATGTCATCCGCCGTCACCGGCTTGGGGGGCGTAGAGGCGGCGAGCAGCATCGGTGCCAGGATCGTCTGCGCCTGGGCCAGCATGGCCAGCTTCTGGTCCTGCTGCTCCGGCACGAAAGTAGCGCCGGAGAGCACCGCCGACACCTCGGGCAGCGCGCTCAGCTTTTTCGAAAGCGCGCGCGCGGCGTCGAGGTTCGGGGCCAGCACATCTGCATAGAACGGGTTGGTCGCCGGATCGGCCAGCAGCGTCCTGATCGTGCGCATGCTCTCCGTGTTCGGGTCCTTGGTGTCCAGCGGATTCGCGTCGAACCCGACGTGGCGGATGGCGAAGCCGCCGGCCAGCGCCGCCACGACGAACGCCGCCACGACCATGTGCCGGTGCTTGAGCAGCGCATTATCCATGGCCATGCCGCCGGGCAGGCGAACCGGCGCCAACTCCGGTCGTGGGCGGAAGAGGCGCAGAGCTGCCGGCAGGAAGGTGAGGGTGCAGAATAAGGCGATGAACATGCCGGCCCCGGCGATCTCGCCCAGCTCTGCCACGCCAACGAAATCCGTCGGCGTGAAGGCGAAGAAACCGCAAGCAGTGGCGGTGGCCGCGAGCGCGATCTGCCCGCCGGCCTGGCGCGCGGTCTCCGGCACGGCGATGTCCGGGTCCGGGGTGACATGCGCGACAGCGCGCAACCGCACGCAGGCCTGGATGCCGAAATCGACCGCGAGGCCGATGAACAGGATGGCGAAGGCGACGGAGATCAAATTCAACACCCGCACGAACACAGCGGCGAAGAAGATGGTCAGCACCAGTCCCATGGCCAGCGTGAGCAGGATCGGCACGATCAGCCGCCAGGAACGCAGCGCGAGGTAGAGCCAAAGCGCGATGAGCATGACCGAGATAACCCCGCCCAGCAACATGCCTTTCGTCAGCGAGGCGAATTGCTCGTCGGAAAGCGGGATCTGCCCGGTGTAATCCACCGTGGCGCGCCCGGCCTTGACGTCCGGCAGGCTGGCGGCGATCTGCCTCAGCGCCGCCGTCGCCTTGCCGCCCGGCTGCAGCGAGCTTTGGTCGAGCTTCGGGTGCATCAGCACGAACTCGGCGTCCTGCACCCCGGCCGTGCCCTTCATGATCAGCGATTGCCAGGAGAGCGGCACCGGATGGCCACCGGCCGCCGCCTGGAGGTTGCGGGCAACACCCGCCAGCGCCCCGGAATAGGGGGAGATGTCCACCCCGGACTGCACACCCTGGGTGAGGAGCCCCAGCCCGGTGAACAGCCCGCGCGCCGAGGGGTCCGCCGCAAGCTGGCCGAGGAAGGGCTGCGCCGCCACGATCCCGTTCAGCAGCGTGGCAAGGTCGTTGGGCGGAAGCAGCAGCAGCCCCTGATGCGTGAAGAACGGCGAGCCGCTGGGGTAAGTGGAATCGATGAAATTGTCCTTGTCCGCGCTTAAGCCGGCGTTCAGCGCCGCCGCGGTCTCAGCGGCTTCCTCCGGTGTCGCGGCCCGCACCACTGCGACGATCAGCTTGTCGAATTGCGGGAAGTTCTTGTTCTCCCGGATATCCGCCTGCCGCCAGGGCAGGTCCTGGGCGAAAAGATGGTCGGTATCGGTGTCGATGCTCAGATGCTTGGCGCTGTACCAAAGCCCGAACACGGCCAGCATAAAAAAGGCGGTTACGACCAGTGCCGCATTGCGCCGCGCCGTGAGGACGATGGCAACTATGATCTTCTGCAAAGCCAAGCTCTCCTTAAATCCTCAACTTCTAATGGCCGAGGCGGCTAAAAAGCCATCCCGGCCGTTACCAGCCGCCCGTAAATATCGGCCAGCACCATCTGCAGCGCCTGCAACAGCAGGATCGCCACCACCGGCGAGATATCGATATTGCCAAAATATGGCAGAAAGCGGCGAATCGGACGCAGCACAGGCTCGGTCAACTTATTGAGGAAATCCGCCACGGAATAGACGATCTGGTTTCGCGGATTCGCCACGCCGAAAGCGATGAGCATGCTCAGCACCGCCGCGGCGATGATGGCGAGAATCATCAGGTGAATCAGTTCACCCGCCAGCCAGAAGATCGCGGAAATCATGGTTTGCCTCGAAAAATTGCGCGCGGCACGTAAGTACCGGCGGAACTTTGCGCTGGCAATGTTGACTTCTCATCCAATATGAGCGAGACCGCGCTCCCACATGGACCCTGAACCATGGTTCACGGCCGGGGCTGTAGCTCAGTTGGTAGAGCGCGTCGTTCGCAATGACGAGGTCAGGGGTTCGATTCCCCTCAGCTCCACCAGGTTCCCCTCATGTCCGATCCCACCAGAGACGCCGCTTTTTCCCTGTTGCAGGCGGTATTTACGAAAAGCGCCTCGCTGGACGCTGCGCTGGACGCTCTCCCGGCCATCGAGCCGCGCGACCGCGCCGCCGCGCACCGGCTGGCTGCCTGCGTGCTGCGCCATGCCGGCACGCTGGATACGGCGCTGGAGCCATTCCTGCGCCGCGAGCCGCCGCCCGCGGTGCGCAACATATTGCGCCTGGGCGCCGCCGCTTTCCTGTTCCTGGACACACCGGCCCATGCCGCCGTGGGTACCGCCGTGGATCTGGCGCGGAGCAACAAACTCGAACCCTTCGCCGGGCTGATCAACGCCGTGCTGCGCAAGGTGGTGGCGCAAGGGCCGGCTGTGCTGGAAGAGCTGGACATGCCGCGCCTGGACACGCCCGCCTGGGCCTGGGCAAGCTGGGGCAAGGACGCCCGCGCCATCGCCGAGGCGCACGCGCATGAGGCGCCGCTCGATATATCCGCCATGCCCGGCTTTACCCCGGAAGGCGGCGAGGCCCTGCCCACCGGCTCCTACCGCTTCCCCGCCGGGACCGCCGTCGCGGAGATTCCGGGCTTCGCGGAAGGCAAGGCGTGGGTGCAGGACGCCGCCGCCGCCCTGCCCGCGAAGCTTCTGGCACCCCGGCCGGGCGAGCGCGTGCTCGACCTCTGCGCCGCCCCCGGCGGCAAGACCGCGCAGCTTGCCGCCATGGGCGCGCAGGTTGCCGCCGTGGAGCGCGACAAAACCCGCATGGCCACGCTGAAGGGCAACCTCAAGCGCCTGAATCTGGCGGCGGAGACGGTACTGGCGGATGCCACAAAATGGCGCCCGGCGGAGCAGTTCCAGGCAATCTTGCTGGACGCCCCATGCAGCGCCACGGGCACGGCGCGTCGCCACCCGGAGTTGCTGCATCTGCGCAAGCCGCGCGATTTCGCCGCCGTGACGGCGTTGCAGGACAAGCTGCTGGACGCGGCGGCGGCAATGCTCGCCCCGGGCGGACGGATGATCTACGCCGTTTGCTCACTGCAACCCGAGGAAGGTGCGGTACGAATCGACGCGGCCTGCGCCCGGCTCGGCCTGAAGCGGGACCCGCTCACTCTGCCCGAACTGCCCGAAGCGGTGACACCGCTGGGCGATGTGCGCACCCATCCTGGAATGTGGACGGAACGCGGCAGCATGGACGGGTTTTTCATTGCTAGGCTGGTGAAGCCCTCGGCGCAGGATTAATTACAAAATGGTGGAATGTGCATCCCCTGGCTGCCGTTAAGGCACGGGTACAGTAAAGCCGCTTGTGGTTTGCCCCGGGGCTTGGGTACAAACGCTTACCATGACCACCGCCCCGACTCGCACGCTCATCGCCCCTTCCCTCCTCGCCGCGGATTTCGCCCGTTTGGGCGAGGAAACCCGCGCCGTTGAACAGGCCGGGGCGGACTGGCTGCATCTGGACGTGATGGACGGACATTTCGTTCCCAACATCACCTTCGGGCCGCTGGTGGTGAAGGCCCTGCGCCAGCACACCAGGATGCCCATGGACGTGCACCTGATGATCGCGCCGGCGGACCCGTACATCGTGGCCTTCGCCGAGGCCGGGGCGGACAACATATCAGTGCACCCGGAATCCGGGCCGCATCTGCACCGCACGCTCCAGCTCATCCGCTCGCTCGGCAAGAAGGCCGGCGTCGTGCTCAACCCCGCCACCCCGGTGCAGGCGGTGGAGAACGTGCTCGACCTCACCGACATCATCATGGTGATGACCGTGAACCCCGGCTTCGGCGGGCAGGCCTTCCTCGGCTCGCAGCTGACGAAAATCGCCAGGCTGCGCGAGATGATCGACGAGACCGGGCGGGACATCGTCCTGCAGATCGACGGCGGCATCACGCCCAAGACCGCGCCGCTGGTGGTGCAAGCCGGGGCTGACTGCCTGATCGCCGGTACCGCCGTGTACGGCGCGCCGGACTACGCCGCCGCCATCACCGCGCTGCGCGCCGCCGGGCCCCGCCCGGTGCAAGCCCCCGTGGCCAGCGGCGGATGAACCAGGGCGAGAAGCATCCCGCCAGCTTCGGGCGGCAGGCACGTACCCTGCTGAGCCGGCTGCAGAATCTGCGCACCACACACGCGCCGGATGCCCCGGCGCTCAGCCTGCGCGACCCCTGGCCGGGCGACCCGCGCCGCGGCGCCAGGCTGGTGAAGGCCGAGCTGGAATTCGGCGGGGCCGTGCTGGCCATGCCGCCGGAGATTTTCTCCGCCGCCAATACCTCCTCGCTGGTGCGTGCGCATCTCCACGGCTTCACCTGGCTGCGCGACCTGCGCGCCCTGGGCACCGATGCCGCCCGCTCCCGCGCCCGCGCCCTGGTCTCGGACTTCATGGACACGCACCCGCTGGACCTGCGGGCAAGCACGCCGGACGTCACCGGCGCGCGGCTCGCCGCCTGGCTCGGGCATTACGATTTCTTCGCCGCCTCGGCCGATGACGATTTCCGCCAGCGGCTGATGCACCGCCTGGTGCAGGATGCGCGCAACCTCTCAGCGGCACTGCCGCCCGAGCTGCTGGACCAGCGCGCCCTCACCGCGCTGAAGGGCCTGGCGGCCGCCGCCATCGCCATGCCGGAACACGCGCCCTACCTGCCGCGCGTGCTGAAATTCCTCACCCCGGAGCTGGCCCGCCAGTTCTTTGCCGATGGCTGCCATGTCGAGCGCAGCCCGGCCGCGCATCTCGCAGCACTGCAGGACCTCACCGAGCTGCGCGCTTTGCTGCAAGCCGCCAATGTCCCGCCCCCGGCGGAGCTGCTCACCACCATCGACCGCGCCGCCGCCGCCATGCGCAGCCTGCGCCATGGCGATGGCGGGCTGGTCCTGTTCAACGGCGCCAAGGAGGAACTGCCCGGCCTCATCGACCTCGTGCTGGCCCAGGCAGGGCGGGCGCGCGGAGCCCTGGCGCCGCTTGCCGCCTGCGGGCTGTACCGCATCGCCGCCGCCAAGGCCCTCCTGTTCATCGATGCCGGGCCGCCTGCTGCCCCGGGGCTGGACCGCTTTGCCCATGCCGGGACGCTCGGCTTCGAATTCTCCTACGGCAAGGAGCGGTTGATCGTGAATTGCGGGGCTGCCCCGGCGCTGGCGGGCGAATGGTCCGCCGTCCTGCGCGGCACCGCGGCGCACTCCACGCTCACCATCGCCGATGTCTCCTCCGCCGAGGTGCGCGAAACCGGGCTTGGCCGCCGCCCCGCGCATGTGCATGCAGCCCGGCAGGATTACGGCGGGGTGCACTGGATCGAGGCCAACCATGACGGCTGGGGCAAGCTGTTCGGCGCCATTCACCATCGCCGCCTGGTGCTGGCGGAAACCGGCGACGAATTGCAGGGTGAAGACCTGATCGAGGCGAAGAACCCGCAGCCCTTCACCATCCGCTTCCATCTGCACCCCAATGTCACCGCTAGCCTGCAGCAGGATAACGAGGCCGTGCTGCTGCGCACGCCTGCGGGCCTGGGCTTCCGCCTGCGGGCCGAGGGCGTGCCGATCCGCATCGAGGAAAGCGTGTATTTCGGCCAGACCGAGCCGCGCCGGGCGGAGCAGATCGTGCTCGCCGGACACCAGGACGGGCCGCAGCACGTAAAGTGGACTCTCACAAGGATTTAAGATGCGTGTTCTTCTGACCGGCGGCGCCGGCTATATCGGCTCGCACACCGCCGCCGCGCTCGCCGCGCGCGGGCATGAGGTCGTCATCCTCGACAACTTCGCCAACGCGGAGCGGGACGTTCCGGCGCGGCTGGAACGCCTGACCGGGCAGAAAATGCCGGTTATCGAGGCCGATATCCGCGACACCCAGGCCGTGGTGGCGGCGCTGAAGGCGCATCCGGTGGATGCGGTGATCCATTTCGCGGCGCTGAAGGCGGTGGGCGAATCCGAGGCCGACCCGCTGCTGTATTACGACATGAACATCATCGGCACGATCCGCCTGCTCCAAGCCATGCAGGAATGCGGCGTAGCGCGCATCGTGTTCTCCTCCTCCGCCACCGTGTACGGCCAGCCGGATAGCTCGCCGATTTTGGAGGACGCGCCGACGCGGGTGGAAAACATCTATGGCCGCACCAAGCTGGTGATGGAGGACCTGATCCGCGACCTCGCCCGCACCGGCAAGCTGCAGGCCGCGGCGAATCTGCGCTATTTCAACCCGGTGGGGGCGCATCCAAGTGCTGCGATCGGCGAGACCCCGCGCGGCGTGCCGAACAACCTGATGCCCTACGTGACCCAGGTGGCGACCGGCCAGCGCCCGCATCTCAACGTGTTCGGCAACGACTATGACACGCCCGACGGCACCGGCGTGCGGGATTATATTCATGTCGTGGACCTCGCCGAGGCACATGCCCTGGCGCTGGAGCATATCTGCGCGAATGATGTGTCGGTGACCGTGAATCTCGGCACGGGTGAAGGCACCTCCGTGCTGCAACTGGTGAAAGCGTTCGAGACCGCCACAGGGCGGGAAATTCCGCTGGTCATCGCCCCGCGCCGCCCGGGCGACGTGGCTTCGTATTATGCCAACCCGGCGCTGGCGGAAGCCACGTTCGGCTGGAAGGCGAAGCTGAATGTCGAGGATATGTGCCGCGATTCCTGGCGCTGGCAGGCGAGCCGCGCGGGAATTAACGACGTTTAGGGGCGAGAACGTACCGGGGTAAGCCGTTTCATTTGTGCATAATTCAAGAATTTTGCACCAGAGGTTGGCGCTTCCTGCCCGTTGTGAGCCTCCGTTCACTATCACATGTTATCTGCATGCTTCGCGCGTTTTTCATCGTGTTGCATGAAGACATGGCATGCGGGGCTCTTGCCGTATCCGCTGCCGTTCTTTCATTTTAGTTGGTTTCATACGATCATCATGAGACCGGTATCCTCCGCTGCCGTTTTTGTTAGCAGCCCATTAATCCTCATAAGAGCGCTCTCCAGGTCTCCGATCGATGGACTACCAATGCAAAGACGGATGCCGGCTTCTTTTGCACTCGGATCGACCAAAAGCGCCGCCGGAGGCGTAACGGTCACCCCCATAGCTGCTGCGCGCTCCACTAGGCTTTCGGCATCTGTCATCGGCATTGGCAGCCAAATGTGAAAGCCAGCTGCATCGGTTGGCCAAATTCGACACGAGAAACTGGACCTGGCGAGCGCAGTGCGCTTGATCGCCTCTAGCTGAATCGACGCTCCGACCGAGGCCACCGTTCCGTCCATCAGCCACTGTTCGATCATCGCACAAGCGAGTGGTGATGCCGTAGAACTCGTCACACTCAAGCTGGCAAGCGCGCGGTCAACCATTGTGGAAGGCGTGATCAGTATACCGACACGCAATCCTGGGCTCAGGATTTTCGAAAATCCGTTGACATATAGGGTACGCTCAGGTGCCAATTCCGCAAGCGTTGGAAGGCCCGCGGGGGTGAATAGCGAATAAACATCATCCTCCACGATCATTGTATCGTATCGTCGACAGAGGTCGACGATGGCTTGGCGGCGACGAAGCCCCATTGTGGCTGTCGTGGGATTTTGAAGGGTTGGCGTTATGTACAAGGTAGCCGGCGTATCGGACTTGGCTTGGCTATTTAGAGATCGCTCGAGGGCCTCGATCGTCACGCCTTCGTCGTCGATATCAAGCGGCTTCATCCGATAACCAGCATGCCGGGCGATCGCGATAGCCCCGGGATAAGTCGTGGCTTCAGTCAGCAGTAAGCCGTTTGGCCGACATGCCAGAGCAAAAGCAGTTAAGAGTGCGTGCTGCGCGCCGTGACACAAAAACAACTGATCGGGAGATGCTTTCAGGCGATGACCGGTGAGCCACCGTGCGACCAGAACCCGGTGCTCATGTCGGCCTGCAATGGGTTGATACTGCCCAAAGCTATCCGCAGTTAAGCGCTTGGCCAACGTCGAAAGCGTCGCAGAAAACAATCGTTCTCCCAGCATTTGTGGGGGCGTGTTGATGCTGAGATCGATCACAGCCCTGGGGCGATACGCCGTGTCAGCTACGAACATTCCCCGGCCTCGCACACTCTGCACGAGTCCGCGCCGTTCGAGTATTCCATAGGCCTTTGTGACCGTTCCGAGGCCAAGCCCAAGCCGAAAGGCAAGATCCCGGTGTGGTGGCAGGCGGGCGCCTATTGGAAGCACGCCTGAGGTAATATCTTCCGCCAGAGCCGTTACCAATCGCTCGTGAAGTGGCCCCATCGTGTCTGCCAGTCGAGCTTTCCAAGGTGATAGGAGGCGCATGTTACAACCATAATAGTGTCACGTGACACTATTATGTGTTGCCGATAAGTGTCACGTTTTATATCAGGATCAGATCACGGTCCAAGGTGCTCCTCTTGTCGATAGATCTTCTCCTGGCCTTCATGGCCTATGCCTTTGTGACATCAATCACGCCGGGGCCAAACAACACCATGTTGTTGGCGTCAGGGGCTAATTTCGGTCTCAGAAAGACAACTCCGCACATCTTGGGAATTAATCTCGGCTTCTCGTTCATGGTCCTTGCCGTTGGCCTGGGCGTCGGAGGAATCCTCGTTGCATTTCCCTTCCTCTATGCCGCTCTACGTTATAGCGGGGCCGCATACTTGCTCTATTTAGCCTGGAAAATAGCGAGGTCGAGCACAGAGACCGATCGCCTGATATCCACCAAGCCAATGACCTTCGCGCATGCTGCAGCGTTTCAGTGGGTGAATCCGAAAGCCTGGATCATGGCAATCGGAGCCGTGGCGACCTACACGCCGAATAACGGCTTCTTCCTTAACATTCTGATCGTATCGGCCATCTTCGCGCTTATAAATGGCCCCTGCATTACGGTTTGGGCTGGTTTCGGCGTTGTCTTGCGTAAATTCCTCGTAAAAACCGCGTATTTAAAGGCATTCAACATTACGATGGCAATGCTCCTCGTGCTGTCACTTTACCCGCTCTTGAGGGCGTCCATGAAATAGAATTGCTCAACCAACGAAACTGGATCTAAATATGGCAGGCACTTATTTGCAATCGTTGCGATAATTCACAAATTCTGCACCAGAACAAAGATCAGGCTTAAAGCCGGGTTTTCTGGTGCATAAATCCGGTGCACACGCCCCTTAGCGGTAGGAACAGCATAACCACGTCCCCATTTGGCCTGCCCGTCGGTTTGGCCCAAACCTGCTTTCATGGCTGGCACGCAACGTACCCTCGTCTTCGTCCTCATGGAGGAGTGGTTCTTTACCTCGCAGTTCTGGGCACGGGGGCTGGCGGTCAAGGCCGTAAGGTGGCGCTGGAGCAATCAGCCTGACCACATGCGGCGCAGGATTGGCTGCCCGCGCAGATGGTGAACAATGGCTATCAGCGCATGGACGCTGGCAATGACGACCAGCGTGATGGCGGCAAAATAATGGAACGTGACAAACAGATCGTTCCAATACTGTGACGGAGGGGTCAGATTCGGCAGGGGAATGACCAGCATGAACAGTACGGGGATACGTGAAGGTGACGTGGAATTGGTGAGGTAGCCAAGAACTGGCACAACGATCAGCAGGATGTAGAGCGCGCCGTGCCCAAGATGAACCGCAAGTTTTTCCAAGGGCGTAAAGCTGTCGGGCAGAGGGGGCCGGCCATGGCGGACAAGCAGGACAAGCCGGGCGACCGTGCCGGCCAGAACCAGCAGCCCCAGTGTTTTATGAATCTGGTACAGGAAGAATTTTAAAAGAAGCTGGTCGTCGCCGAGTCTTGTCATGATCAGGGACAGGGCGAACGCGGCGACAACGCCGTCAGCCACCAGCCAGTGCAGGCGGCGCTGTGCTGCGCTCCACGTTATCGGCGGCGCGTTAGGGGGCATTGCTGCTTTTGGGCATGAGAAAGATATGGGCGTTGATTTTTAGCGAAACCTTCCAGGACACCAAGGGGTAATCCGATGTCATGCCAAAATCGCGACGGTTGAATTGTCCTGTCACCACGAAATCGGCGACCGGTCCCACGCCCGGCTGGTCCTGGTAGCCTTGCAGCCTGGCGTCAAGGTCTTGCTTGCGGGTGATGCCGCGCATGGTCAGATAACCGTGCAGGATGACATGGTTAGGGGAAAGCTGAACGACCTGATCGGAGACAAAATGGACCGATGGATACTGGGCCGGGTCGAGGTAGACAGAGGACAGCAGCATTTTATTTGCCGTGTCCCAGGAGGTGTCGATCGATGCAGATGCAACGGTAACGTCGACATGGCTGTTCTGAGGCGTTTCAATATCGAGCAAAATGCTGCCGGAAAATTGCTTGAAGTAGCCCGTGGTACTGAACATGCCGAACATGTTTCCCACGACAAATCGGATGCTCACGTAGCTTGGATCGATCTGATATAAAACTGCTGAACGGGCCGGGCTGGCAAACAAACTGGCTGGAAAGACCAGCGCAAGGATGAGCAGCCACCGGTATTTGACCCGCGCGGGATGATGCGGACGAGAAGAAATATGTTCCAGCGCCGGTTTAGAAGCAACCATTTTAGCATTCCCTAAAACGGGATCGCTCCCAGTTGGCGGTGTTTTACGCCTCCGTGAAGCGCCCGTCACCCGCTAAAACATAGCTTTGGAGGTAAAGTTTCAAGCGGGATTGATCGCCCGTGACACGGTTTGCGCAGAAGACGGAGGCCGATCCCATGCTGATTGACGCGTATAAGGCGTGAGTGTCCTACGCCCCCCTGAGATGGCAGGAACCGCAGACACACGCCCCATTTGGCCCGCCCGCCGGTTTGGCCTAAACCCGCTTTCATGACCGCCACGCCACGCACCCTTGTCTTTCTGCTCATGGAGGATTGGTTCTTCGCCTCGCATTTCTGGGCGCGGGGGCTGGCGGCGAAACGCGCGGGCTGGCGCGTGGTGCTGGTGGCGCGGGAAAGTGCTGCGGCGCGGGAGATCGAAGCCTCGGGCATCGAGTTCTATCCGGCCGATCTCGACCGTCGGCGGCTCAACCCGTTCAAGGAACTGACCGCCGCCTGGCACCTGGCGAAGCTCTACCGCAAGATCAAGCCGGACCTCGTGCACCATATCGCCCTCAAGCCGATCATCTTCGGTGGGCTGGCGGCAAGGCTGGCGGGGGTACGGAACGTCATCAACGCGCCGATCGGGCTGGGTTTTGTCTTCTCCTCAAGCAAGCCCCTCGCCCGCGCCCTGCGCCCGCTGGTGCAGATTGCCCTGCGCGCCACGCTGAGGCCGCCGCGCGGGGTGGTGATCTTCGAGAACCCGGATGACCGCGAGGCTCTGGTGGCCGCCGGGCTGGTGCCCGTGGCGGATACATTGGTCATCCGCGGCGCCGGGGTGGATACGCGCAAGTTCGCCCCCACGCCGGAGCCTCCAGGGCCGGTGCGCGTGGTGCTCACCGCGCGCATGATCCGCGAGAAGGGCGTACCCGATTTCGTCGAGGCGGCGCGGATGCTGCGCGGCAAGGCCGGATTCCTGCTCGCAGGCGCGCCGGATGAGGGCAACCCGGACAGCATTACCGAGGCAGAACTCCGCGCCTGGGACGCAGAGGGCGTGGTGCGCTGGCTCGGCCCGGTGCGGGATGTCGCCGGGCTGCTGGCCGGGGTGCATATTTTCTGCCTGCCCTCCACCTATCGCGAGGGTCTGCCCAAGGCGGTGCTGGAAGCCATGGCGGCGGGCAAGCCAGTGGTGGCCACCGACATCCCCGGCTGCCGCGAGGCTGTGGTGGATGGCGAAACGGGCTTCCTCGTCCCGCCGCGCGCCCCGAAAACCCTGGCGGCGGCGCTGGAACGGCTGATCTCCAGCCCCGAACTGCGCGCGCGCATGGGAGCTGCCGGTCGCCGCCGGGTGGAGGAGAATTTTTCCGACGCCATCATCTGCGAAGCCACGCTGAAGGTGTATGAAGACCTCGTCCCCGCACGGAGCCTGACATGAAAGCCTTTTTCACCGCCCTGGCCGCCTTTCTTGCCGTTGCCATCATCCTGTTCCTGGTCTTCGTGTTCGTCCCGTTCGGCGGGCGCAGCAGCGAGGAAATCGGCGCGGTGAGCACGAATTTCCGCCTGTTCGGTCCCAATGACAAGGTGATCGTGCAGCGCTTCGACGACCCGAAAGTGGCGAATGTCTCCTGCTATGCCTCCTTCGCGCAGACGGGCGGCATAGCGGGCGGCGCGGGCGTGGCGGAAAACCCGAGCCAGTTCGCGCTCAACTGTATCGCCCACGGGCCGGTGACACTGCCGGCCGATTTGCCGGACCAGGAGGAGATGGGCTCCATCTCCGCCTCGCTGCTGTTCAAGCATTTCATCCTCACCCGCATGGTGGACCGGCAGACGAACACGCTGGTCTATGTTCTCATCAGCACCAAGCTGCTGCACGGCTCGCCTGCGAATGCGGTCTCCGCGGTGCCCGCGGGGAATTAAAGCGAGCGTCATTGCGAGCCCGCGCTTGCGGGCGAAGCAATCCATCTTGACCGGACGAATTCGTTGCGGTTTGCTGCTCAGGTACAGCCGGAACAGACGGAGAATATGAAGCCAATCGTTATTGGGCTGGATTGTTCAATTTGATAGGTTGCGCTGCGCTTCACCCATCCTTGCTTTCTGGTGACGATATAATCAGTTTATACAGATTTCAGCTAGCGTTCATCCAGCGCACTGCAATCGAGACAATATCGCCTTTGAATTCCTTCAGAATTTTTCTTTGACCAATTCCCCCAGCGGTGGAACTCACCAAATATAGGCAGTTGCGCACCACAACGTTGACAGGTTTTGATCTGCTCGGAACAACTAATCCGCCTTCCTGGACCGTATTTGTGGTCCCATTCGGAAACGGCCTCACGGTACTCACTTGCTTGGTGGCATCGAATGCAGAAATGAATTTGATCACATGAAGTTGGTGAAGCATAGTCCCAAGGCCCCCATACATGCTCGTAGTAAAACTCAGAAGCACCGCACCGGTCGCAATACCGGATTTGTTGACAATCTCTGTCTCCCGGATGCCATTCGTTCCAATCATGCCATTCGTGCGTTTCCATCTTCGAGCAGCCATCTCGTGTACAGTGTCGAGACTGCGTACAGTCGATGTTATTTGTGTAAGTCCATGGGGACCACGCATGTAATCCAATAGGACACAAAATATTCAATTCTCTCTCTCCTTTTAGCCCCTCTCAGCCAGGAATTTCGTGAGATCCTTTGCGGACGTTCATCCTCAATTTATAGCTTACGGGAATCGAGAGCTCAAAAACTATAAAAAGGTAACATCCCTGATTGTGGGAGATTTTTCTTGCAGGGGGGATGTAATTTTGGGCGGCTATCGGATCGCATAGTTAAGCAAGGATGGGTGGAGCGCAGCGCAACCCATCGTATCCCGCCACGCGGCAATCAAAATGGATTGCTTCGGCCGCGCGCGGCCTCGCAATGACGGCGAGGTGGATGCGGCAATGATGGGTTCCGCTGCGCTTCACTCACCCTGCGGCCCTACAGGGCCACGGCCCCAAAACCTTGCATCTTCCCCCCGCCCATGCCAAACCCCGCCCGGTTCCGCGTGACTGGCGCTAGAGATGGGCAACCATCGGGGAGCGTGGGACCAGAAGACCGCCGCGCGCCTGGGCATTCCTTTGGTTGAACAAATCCGGAGCCGCCCTGTGTCTGACATCGTCAAAATCCGCACCGCCCTCATCTCCGTCTCGGACAAAACCGGCCTGATCGAATTCGGCCGCGCGCTGGAGGCGCATGGGGTAAAAATCCTCTCCACCGGCGGCTCGGCCAAGGCGCTGCGCGAGGCCGGGCGTGCCGGTGAGGGAAGTCTCCGAGCATACGGGCTTCCCGGAAATCCTGGAGGGCCGCGTGAAGACCCTGGTGCCGCAGGTGCATGGCGGCATCCTGGGCAAGCGCAACGACCCGGCGCATGTGGCGCAGATGGCGGAGCACAAGATCGCGCCGATCGACCTGGTGGCGGTGAACCTGTACCCGTTCGAGGCGACCGTCGCCCGGGGTGCCGCGTTCGAGGACTGCATCGAGAATATCGACATTGGCGGCCCGGCGATGATCCGCTCCGCCGCCAAGAACCATGAGAGCGTGGCGGTGCTGACCGAGCCCGAGCATTACGCCAAGGTGCTGGAAGAGCTGGAAGCCCATGGCGGCACCACGCTCGCCACCCGCCGCCAGCTGGCCGCCGCCGCCTATGCCCGCACCGCCGCCTACGACTCCGCCATCTCCGGCTGGTTCGCCCAGCAGAACGGCGTGGAGTACCCGGAAAGCTTCACCTTCTCCGGCGTGAAGAAGCAGGAGCTGCGCTACGGCGAGAACCCGCACCAGAGCGGCGGCGTTCTACACCTCCTCCCCCGCGCGCTTTGGCGTGGCCACCGCCACCCAGCACCAGGGCAAGGAACTCTCCTACAACAACTACAACGACACCGACGCCGCCTTCGAGTGCGTCGCGGAGTTCGACGCCCCGACCGTGGTGATCGTGAAGCACGCCAACCCGTGCGGCGTGGCGAGCGCCCTCAGCCTGGCCGATGCCTGGGATGACGCCCTGGCCTGCGACCCGGTTTCCGCCTTTGGCGGCATCGTCGCCGTGAACCGCACGCTGGATGAAGAGACCGCCGCCAAGATCGCCAGCATCTTTACCGAGGTGATCATCGCCCCCGAGGTGACCGAGGCGGCGCGGGCGGTTCTGGCGGCGAAGAAGAACCTGCGCCTGCTCACCACCGGCGGCGTGCCAGACGCGACCGAGGCAGGCGTCACCTTCAAGTCCCTCGCCGGCGGCTTCCTGCTGCAAACGCGCGATGCCGGGCGGGTGCAAGCCGAGAGCCTGCAGATCGTCACCCAGCGCGCGCCGACGGAAAAGGAGATGGACGACATGCTCTTCGCCTTCCGCGTGGCCAAGCATGTGAAGTCCAACGCCATCGTCTATGCCAAGAACCTGGCCACGCTGGGCGTTGGCGCCGGGCAGATGAACCGTGTGGACTCCGCCCGCATCGCCGCCTGGCGCGGCAAGGCGGCGAACCTGGATTTCACCGGCTGCGCCGTGGCGTCCGACGCCTTCTTCCCCTTTGCCGACGGGCTGGAAGCGGCAATCGCCGCCGGGGCCTCCTGCGTGATCCAGCCGGGCGGCTCGATCCGCGACAAGGAAGTGATCGAGGCCGCGGACAAGGCGGGCATCGCCATGGTGTTCACCAACATGCGCCATTTCCGCCACTAAACCGCTTATGCTAGGATACCCAGGATGACGCTTCCATTCACCTTGCCGGATTGGCTGCCAAGCTGGGCTGTACTGCTCCTGGCCCTGCCGGTGCTGCTCTGGGCGATGGCCTTCCTGCTCATGCCGTTCAGCGTATTCGGGGTGAAGGCGCGGCTGGAAGCGCTGGAAGCGCAGGTGGATGCGTTGCAGGACGATCTGCGCATGATCAGCATGCGCATGTCGGGCGCCCTGCCGTCCGCCACCCGCAGCTCGGACGCATTTGAGGACGTGCCGGATTTCGGCCGTCTGAAGAAGTCCCGCACCAGCCTCGCGCCAGAGGTGGAGGAAGAACTGCCGCCGCCGCCGCGCGGGGAGCCGGTCCCCACGCCGCAATCCGTCCGCGAGCGTCTCTCACCAATGCCGCAGCCCCTGCGCGAGCGCCTCTCCCCCACCCCGCAGCCCAGCCGCCCGCGCCGGACCGAGCCACGGCTCGACTAGCCGATGCGGGTCTTTGTCTCCGGCACGGCCGGTTATGTTGGGGGAGGCATCTCCCGGCATCTGGCCGCGCGGGGGCATATTGTGCTTGGCGGGATTCGCCGCCCGGCCAAGCTGCCGGAAGGCGTGGAGCCATGCCTCACCGGCGACCTTGCCGACCACGCGCCGGACCTGACCGGGATGGACGCGGTGGTGCATGCCGCCGGGCTGGCGCATACACGCACCCCGCCGCCAGGCGCCTGGCACCGCAACAATTTGCTGGCTTCGGAAAATCTGGCCAAGGCGGCGCTCGCCGCCGGGGTAAAACGCTTCGTGCTGATCTCCAGCATCGGCGTGCTCGGCCGCGCCGTGGAGGGCATTGCCAGCGAGGCCACGCCCTCCGCCCCGGCCGATGACTATGCCGGGAGCAAGCTTGCCGCCGAGGTGAGGCTGCGCGCCTTGCTGGGTGAACGCCTCTGCGTGCTGCGCCCCGCGGCGATCATCGGCCCCGGCTGCCCCGGCAATATCCCGCTCCTGCTCAAGCTGCTGCGCCGCCATGTGCCGCTGCCCTTCGCCAGCATCCACAACGCCCGCGGCTTCATTGCATTGGACGATCTGGCCCGGCTGGTGGAGCTGGTGCTGCTGGCGAAAGCGCCGCCGCCCCTGGCGCTGGCGGCGCACCCGGAGCCGATCTCCACCCCGGAGCTGATCCGCGCCCTGGCCGAAGGCATGGGCGTGGCCTCGAACCTGTTTCCCTTCCCCCCTACCCTGCTTGGCCTGGCCGCCCGCGCCGCCGGCCGCGAGGCAATGTGGCAGTCGCTGGCTGGCAGCTTCGCCGTTGCGCCGCGCGCCGCCCTGGCCTTGGGCTGGAAACCCGCGGAATCCCTGGCCGAAACGCTGCGGGCCACAGCGCGGTATTATGTTACCACAACCAAAACCCCTTGACGGCAGGTGCGTAAATCCTCATAAGCCCCGGCACTGAAGTCATTTGGATGTAACTTATGAAAACCACAATCTCCCTGAAACCGGCGGAGGTGAAGAAGGACTGGGTGCTGATCGACGCCGAGGGCGTGGTGCTCGGCCGCCTCGCCGTCATCATCGCCAACCGCCTGCGCGGCAAGCACAAGCCGCAGTTCACCCCGCATGTCGATTGCGGCGACAACGTCGTCGTCGTCAACGCCGACAAGGTGAGCTGACCGGCAACAAGACCGGACAGATCCGTGTTCTACTACCACACCGGCTATCCCGGCGGCATCAAGGGCCGTAACGTCAGGCAGCGCCTGGCCGGCAAGAACCCGGAGAGCGTGCTGGAAAAGGCGGTGGAGCGCATGATCACGCGCGGCCCGCTGCAGCGCCAGCAGATGAAGCACCTGCACGTCTATGCCGGCGCCGAGCACCCGCACGCCGCCCAGCAGCCGAAGACGCTCGACGTCGCCGCGCTGAACCCAAGAACAAGAGGGCCTGAATCCATGTCCGGACCACCCAACCTGCACGCTCGCCGATCTGAAGGACCTGACCGCCGGCAGCCGCCGCCGCTGCCGGCAGGCCGCCGCCCCGAAGCGCGAGCCCAAGCGCGACGCGCTCGGCCGCTCCTACGCCACCGGCCGGCGCAAGAACGCCGTCGCCCGCGTGTGGATCAAGCCCGGCAAGGGCGAGATCACTGTCAACGGCAAGAAGGCGCGCAGTATTTCGCCCGCCCGGTGCTGCGCATGCTGATCACCCAGCCCTTCCTGGTGGCCGACCGCTACAACCAGTTCGACGTGTACTGCACCGTCACCGGCGGCGGCCTGTCCGGCCAGGCCGGCGCCGTGCGCCACGGCATCTCCCGCGCGCTGACCTACTACGAGCCGGATCTGCGCGGCATCCTGAAGGTCGCCGGCTTCCTCACCCGCGACTCGCGCGTGGTCGAGCGTAAGAAGTACGGCAAGCCGAAGGCCCGCCGCAGCTTCCAGTTCAGCAAGCGCTAAAACGCTACACGAAAAACCCCGGCAAATGCCGGGGTTTTTTTATTCCGGACAGATGACACGCTCCCCGCCCCGCTTTGGACTGATCCTTGCCCTTTTTGGGACGGCCTTTCTCTACCTGTGCTTTTTCATCCCATCCGGCCTGAATGCACTGGCCAGTTGGACCGGATCCGTCGCTGTTGATCCCGGCCGGGAGAGTGACTTTGCCCGTTTGTGGTATGCGGGGCGCGAACTTGACTCCTCCCGCTTTGGGATTCCGCTCTCCCCCTGGGTGCTTGCGCATTTTCACACCGATCTGTTCGCAACAACAGGCAATATCCATGACGACTGGCTCTACCCGCCAACGATGAGCCTACTCGCACTGCTGTTCGCCTTGCTACCTCTGAAGACCAGCTTTTGGGTATTCAATCTGTTTTCCCTGGCTATGGCCACTTGGGTTTTACGATTTTCAGGCTGTTCCTGGCGCATGATCGTTTTGGGCTTTGCCGGCCCGGCAAGCCTTCAATGCCTAATCATGGGTCAAAACTGCAGTTCTGCTCGGGAGCCTGCTTGTCTCCGCCCTGATGCTACTGGAGAATAGCCCCTGCCGCGCCGGGCTGCTCGCCGGATTGCTCTGCCTGAAACCCCAGGCAGGCCTGATGCTGGCGGCGATCGTTCTTCCCCTAAACCGCCTGCCGGTCTTGCTCTCTGCCAGCCTATCTGCACTGGCCCTGATCACGCTCTCTCTCTCTTGGTTGAAGGGGTCGAAAGTTGGACTTGGTATCTGACAACTGGACGCCACGCTGCCTTCGAAGTGCTGACCACACCATTCATCAAATTTTTCTTGGGACAGGTATCACCCCCTTCTTCATGGCACGCAGCTTCTCACTCAGTCTGCCTGCTGCTTTCACGATCCAAGCTGTCTCATCAGCCCTTGCCCTTGCGACGGGATTCCAACTCTGGCGGCGCCCCTATAACCTGCCCGCCGCGCGCATAGCGGCAACCCTCTGCCTCGCAGCGCTCGCAACTCCCTATAGCTATTTCTATGATCTCGCCGGATTCGAGATAGCTGCAGCGGCAATGATCTTCTCCAGCCCAAGCCGCCTTCGTCCACTATTCGCGCTGGCCTGGAGCGCCCCGGGCGCTATCGCAATGGCATCTCTGTCAGCCCATCATATCATGATGCCGCTGCTACTGCTTGCAACCCTATTGCTCGCTCTTTATGCCGAGCGCCTATCTGGCAGCAGCGCCTCAAACTCTTCTGCATGCTCATAATCCGGCATGAGTTTCGTCAGCGACTCGTCCCGCCGCGTGGCGGGGTGGAAATAGATTTCCGTGCGTCCAGGCGGCATGAGCGGCAGCAGTCTCTCGATCCGCTCGCGCGTCATATGCCCGGACCATTTGATGCCGAACACCTGATCCGGCACCTCCAGCCCGCGCGCCTGCAGGCGCAGCAGGCGGGTCCAGGCATAGAGGGCGCGGTCGCCAAAGCTCACCGTCTCCCCACATGCCGCCATCACTGCGGGCGGCTCGGCCGGAATGCGCAGGCGCTTGAGCCCATATTTGCGCCCGGCCTCGATCATCATCCGCGCCACGGTGGGGTGCAGATGCAAATGCTTATGCGCATCCGCATGATGCAACGGCAGCCCGGTGGCGGCGAAGGCCGCGAATTGCGCCTCGATCTCGACGCGCAACTCGCGCCGCGCCTTGGGCGAGAAGAAATACAGCACGCCAAGCCGGGCCTGGTCGATGGAGAAGCGACCATCGGGCCCGGTGATATCGGCAGCCGCTCGTGCCCCAGCAGCGAATCGCCGTCGACCAGCACCAGATGCAGCCCGACATTCAGCCCCGGCAGCGCCTTGGCCCGGCGCACGGCGTCCGCCGCCGCCGGGGCCGCGACCATCAGGCTCGCCTGCGTTAGCCGCCCCTGCCGGTTGGCCTGCTCGACAGCCTCGTTCACCGAGCGCGTCAGGCCGAAATCATCGGCGGAAAAGATCACCTCGCGCATGGCGGCGCTCAACTGTCGTTCCTCGGCACCCAGGGGATGCGGGCAAATGCAATACCGTCTTCCTCCAGCGCCTCGGTCTCCTCGTCGCTGCTTTCGCCATAGATGCCGCGCGGCTCGGTCTCGCCATTATGGATTCGCCGCGCCTCATCGGCGAAATCCTTGCCGACATAGTCGCAATGCTTCTCCACCTCTTCGCGCAGCTTCTGCAGCGCGACGCGCACGGCATCGGGAATCACCCCGCCCGCGGCGGGCATGCCGCCAGCCGGTTCCGGCGGCAGGATCTCAGCTTCCGCCCGGCGCCCTTGCGCGCAATGCCCGGCGCCATCAGCGCGCGGCCGACATCCGTGCTGCCGCAGCACGGACAGGCAACCAGCCCCGCCTCGGCCTGGCTCTCGAAACCGTCACTGTCCTTGAACCAGCCATCGAACTCATGCCCGGCGGCGCAGCGGAGCTGATAATGGATCATGGCAGCCAACAACGGGTCTAGCTTGCCGGCTGCTCCAGCGCCATCAGGTCGTCGCAGCCGCCAATATGCGCGCCCTCGATGAAAATCTGCGGCACGGTGGTGCGTCCGCCGGAGCGGCTGATCGCCTCCTCGCGCTGCAGCGGAACCATGCGGAGCATCGATTTCCTTGAAAGCAGCGCCTTTCTGCGTCAGCAGCGCCACCGCGCGCGCGCAATAGGGACAGAAGGGCTGGGTATAGATTTCGATCTCGGCCATTTCTCGTCAAATAGCCGAGGAAGCGAACTATGCAAGGCCCGGCTGCTCTAAACGCGGGTCGGCCACGCGGGCGGCGGTGAGCACGTCCACCCGCCGGGCGCCGCCGGCCAGCAGCACGCTGGCGCAGGCATTGGCCGTGGCGCCGGAGGTCATCACGTCATCGATCAGCAGCACGCGCTTGCCAGCCATATCGGCATCCGGGACGCAGACTGAAAGCGTCTTTTACTTCCTCCCGCCGCCGGCTGGCCCAATCCTTCCAGCGGCAAAGTCGGCTTCGGCGCTGCAGCGCATCCAGCGCAAGCGGCCGGCCGGTGAGCCGGGCCAGGGCGATGGCCAGCAGCGCCGCCTGGTTGAAGCGCCGCGCGCGCAGCCGGGCGGGGTGCAGCGGCACCGGCACCAGCAGATTCGCCGCCTGCAGCATCTCCTCCCCAGGCCTGCGCATCAGCGCCGCCAACCCCTTCACCGCCTCGGTATGGTCGGCATATTTCAGCGGCAGGATCATGCGTTTTGCCGTTTCGTCATAGCGCAGGGCGGCGCGGGCCTGGGTGAAGGCGGGCGGGTGCTCGGCGCAGCTCTCGCACTCCGGCTCGGCGGCATAGGCCAGCGGCACGCCGCAGCATGCGGCAGAACGGCGCGGTGATGAAATTCGCCGCCTTGAAGCAATTCGGGCAAAACTGCCCCTCTTTCTCCACCGGCGTGTCGCAGGCAAGACAAGCCGGCGGCAGCAGGCGTATCCAGCACCCAACGAAAGAGAGGTTTCATTTGCACCCCATTTTCGAATTCGAAGCCATGGTGAAGCACCGCGAGCGGGCGGCAGCGCGGATTGCCGCGTTGCTGCCGGTGCTGGAAGAGCTGGGCGAGCGGCTGCTCGACAGGCTGGACGATACCAGCCGGCGCTTCGCCACGGCGCTGGATTTCGGCGGCCGCGGGGCGATGCGCCCCGACGCTGGCTGACGCGCGGCATGGCGGTCGATCTCGGCCGATTTCTCCCCCGCCATGGCGGCGCAAGCCGGCGGCAAGCCGCTGGTGCTGGCCGGGCCGGAGGATTTCGGCCTGCCGGAGAGGCGCGTATCGATCTGGTGGTGGCGCATCTGGCCCTGCACTGGCTGGATGATCTGCCGGGCGCGCTGATCCAGCTGAAACGCGCGCTGAAGCCCGAAGGGCTGCTGCTCGCCAGCATGCCGGTGCTGGGCACGCTGCAAGACGCTGCGCGAGGCGCTGCTGGACGCCGAGGAAGCCTGCACCGGCGGGGTCAGCCCGCGCATCTCGCCCTTCCCCGAGTTGCGCGACTGCGCCGGGCTGCTGCAGCGCGCGGGCTTCGTCCATCCGGTGGCGGATGTCGAGGAGATCACCTTCCTGTACGCCAACCCGCTCGCATCTGCTGCACGAGCTGCGCGACGCCGGGGAGAGCAACGCCCTGCTGCGACCGCCAGCGGCGCACCCCGCCGCAAGGGCTGTTCCCCGCCGCGCTGGCGGCGCTGCCGGTGCAGGATGGGCGGGCCGGAGGCTACGCTGCGCATGGCGATCCTGACCGGCTGGGCGTCATAAAGAAGCCCCGTCTTGCGGAAGCTCAGCCAGCGGCCATTGCCGACGATGACATGGTCGTGCAGCACGATGGAGAGCGCCGATGCCGCCTGCTTGATCTCGCGGGTCATCGCGATGTCCTCGTCCGAGGGCGAGGGATCGCCGCTCGGGTGGTTGTGCACCAGGATGATGGCGGTGGCGTGCAGCTCCAGCGCGCGCTTCACCACCTCACGCGGATAGACCGGCGTGTGGTTCACCGTGCCCTGGGCCTGCTGCTCATCGGCCAGCAGCCTGTTGCGGTTGTCGAGGAACAGCACGCGGAACTGCTCCACCTTCTCGCGCGCCAGCACCGCCTGCAGATACTCCATCAGCCGGTCCCAGTTGCTCAGGACCGGGCGGTACAGCACCTCGGCCTTGGCCAGGCGCTGCGCGGACGCCTGCACGATCTTCAGCGCCGCTGCCCCGGCCTCGCCCAGCCCCTCGACCGCGAGCAGATCCGGCACCGAGGCGGAGATGGCATTGGCATAGGACCCGAACCGGGCCAGCAGCGCCCGGGCTATGGGCTTGGTGTCCCGACGCGGCAGGGCCAGGAACAGGATCATTTCGATGAGTTCATGCTCGGCGATGGCATCCGGCCCCGCCGAGAGCAGGCGCGCACGCAGCCGGGCCCGATGCCCCTCGGCGCCGATGGCCGGCTTACCGGGGCGGATCTCGGGCGACAATGTCTCAAGCAGCGAAACATCGGCGAAACCGGGCGTTGCAGCTCTTTTGCTCATGACACGCGAAGCGTGCCACAACTTCTAGGTTTAATGGAAGCTTAATAGCACAATTTACAAGGTTTTGCGCCGGCCTTTCCCTAGCTGCGCAGACGGCGGCGGCGCTTATCGTTACGCTTCCAGCTCTGACGGCGTCTTTCTTGCTGGACAGCACCATGTACACCGCCGGAACCACAAACAGCGTGAACATGGTGCCGATGGACAGGCCCCCCGCGATGACCATGCCCATGGCGTAGCGCGAGGCCGCCCCGGCTCCGCTGGCGAAAATGAGCGGCACCACGCCGAGCACCATGGCCGCGGTGGTCATCAGGATGGGACGCAGACGGATATTGGCGGCGTATTCGATGGCCGCGCGCTTCTCCATGCCGCGCAGCCGTGCCTCGTTCGCCACCTCGGTCATCAGGATGCCATGCTTGGAGACCAGCCCCATCAGCGTGACCAGCCCGACCTCGGTGTAGATGTTCAGCGTCAGCCCGCCGAAGCCGAGATAGATGAAGATCAGCGCCCCGGCGATCGACATCGGCACCGAGACCAGGATGATCAGCGGGTCGAGGAACGAGTTGAACAGCGCCGCCAGGGCCAGGAAGATGATGATGACGGCGAAGATGAAGGTGAAGATGAAGGCGCTGGAGGTCTGCACGTACTGGCGCAGCCCGCCGGCGTAATCCACCGCATCGGTCGGGGGCAGGATCTGCTTGGCAAGGTCCTGCAGCGTCTTCAGCGCGTCGGCCTCGGCTACGCCCGGGGCGATGACCCCCTGCAGCGTCGCTGAATTCTGCTGCTGGAAGTGATTGATGCTCTCGGGGATCACGCTGCATTTCGATATGCGCGATGGAGGAGAGCGGCACGTTCACGCCATCGATGGAGGTGACATAATAGTTGTTGAGGTCGGAGACATTCAGGCGCGATTTCCGCTCCACCTGCGGAACAACCTTGTAGGAGCGGCCGGCGAGGTCGAAATAATTCACGTAGCCGCCGCCCAGTGCCTCTCCCAGCACGGCGCCCACCTGCGCCATGTCCAGCCCCAGCGCCGAGGCCTTGTCGCGGTCGATGACCACGGTGGCCTGCGGCTGGTCGAGTTTAAGGTCGCTATCCAGATACACGAACTTGCCGCTCTTGAGCGCCTCTTGCAGCAGCTGCTGCGAGAGCGGGTAGAACTGTGTGAAGGGATCGGTGGTCTTGACCACGAACTGCACCGGGAAGCCCTGGGAGCCGGGCAGCGGCGGCAGCGGGAACGCGGCCACCTTCTGGCCCGCATCGTTGGCGTAAGCGTCGGCCTGCATCTGCTTCTGCAGCACAGCGGCATCGCGGCGCTGGCCCCAGGGCTTCAGCACGGCGCCGATGAGGTCGGTGCCCGGCACGTCGATCTGGAAGGTGTGAGCGACGTCCTCGTAACGGAGCAGGAGAGCATTGAGTTGGTCATCCCACATCGCCTTCTGCGCCATGGTCGCATCCGGCGCCGAGGTGGAGGACAAGAGCACCACGCCCTGGTCCTCGATGGGGGCCAGCTCGCTCTTCGCCCCGGCGGCAAGGAAGAAGATGCTGGCGAGGATGATGCCGGCGAAAGTGATGGTCACCGGCACGGTATCCAGGCTGACGCCGAGCATGCGGGTATAGACATGGTGCAGCCTGGCGAAGGCGGCGTCGATGAAGTTGATCAGCCGCCCCTCCCAATCGCCGCGGGTGCGGTCGATATGGCGCAGGAAGCGCGAGCTCAGCATCGGGGTGAGAGTTAGCGCTATCAGCGCCGAAATCGTCACCGCGCCGGCCAGGGTGAAAGCGAATTCGGTGAACAGCGCCCCGGTGAGACCGGTCTGAAAACCGATCGGCACATACACGGCGATCAGCACCACGGTCATGGCGATGATCGGCCCGCCGAGCTCGGCCGCCGCATCGCGCGCCGCGATCAACGCGTTTTGGCCGAGATCGAGATGGCGGTTGACGTTCTCCACCACGATGATGGCGTCGTCCACCACCAGGCCGATGGCCAGCACCAGCGCCAGCAGGGTGAGCAGGTTAATGGAGAAGCCGAGTATCGCCATCATCGCGAAAGAGCCGATCAGCGATAGCGGGATCGCCACCACCGGGATCAGCACCGAACGCGGCGAGCCGAGGAAGGCGAAGACGACCAGCGTGACGATGGCCAGCGCCTCGACCAGGGCGGTGACCACCTCGTCAATTGAGGCATTCACGAAGTTGGTGGAGTCGTAAACGATGCTGGCGGTGAGCCCCGTCGGCAGCCCGGCCTGGATGGTGGGGAACACCTTGCGCACCCCGGAGATGACACTCAGCAGGTTGGCCGACGGCGCCACCTTGACGCCGATATAGACACCCTGCTTGTTGTCGAAGGTGACGTGCTGCTCGTAAGAATCAGCGCCGAGCTCGACCGTGGCGACATCCTTCAGCCGGATGATGGCGCCGTTCTGATGCTTGAGGATGAGCTGGCTGAACGTCTCCGGGGTATGCAGGCCCGGTGGTGGCGTTCAGCGTGATCTGCGTCATCGTGCCCTTGGTGTTGCCAAGCGCCGAGATGAAGTCGTTGGCGGCCAGAGCGTTCCAGACATCCGAAGCGGTGAGCTGATAGGCGGCGAGCTTCTGCGGATTCAGCCACACGCGCATGGCGTAGTTCTGCCCGCCCAGGATCTCGGCCGTCTGCACCCCGTTCACCGCCTGCAGCGCCGGCTGCGCCACGCGGGTGACGTAATCGGTGATCTGGTCGGCCGTGAGCTGGGCGCTGCGGAAGCCGATATACATCGCATCGACCTGCTGGCCGATCGCCAGCGTCATCACCGGCGGCTGCGTGCCCGAGGGCAGCTGGTTGAGCACCGAACTCACCTGCGCCTGCACCTCGGTCAGCGCCTTGTCCGGGTCGTGGTTGAGGACGAGGTACAGCGTGATGGTGGAGATGCTCGTCTGGCTGGACGAGCTCATGTAGTCGATGCCATCGACCTGGGCGACAGCCTTCTCCAGCGGCGTGGTGACGAAGCCGGCCACCGTGTCCGGCGAGGCGCCGGGATAGGTGGTGCTGATGGTGATGGTGGCGTTTTCCGTCTTCGGGAATTGCTGCACCGGCAGCGACATCACCGCGCGCAGGCCAAGCACCAGCACCAGCACGCTCACCGCGATGGACAGCACCGGCCGGGCGATGAAAAGATCGGTAAACCGCTTCATCGCGCTTACTCGTTCGGCGGGTTTGGCGTGGCGCTGTTCGGCGGCTGCACGCTGTTGTTGATGGCCACCGCCACGCCGTTGCGCAGCTTCACCTGCCCGGCGGTGACGACGACGTCATCGGGATCCACGCCGGAGAGCACCGCGACCTGGTCGCCGCGCGTATCGCCGAGGGTGACGAACACCTGCTCCGCCACCAGCGCGGGCTTGCCGTTCGCATCCTTGCCGTGGCGCACGAGGAACACCGTGTTGCCGTAGGAGCTATAGGTAATCGCGGTCTGCGGCAGGGTCACGTAGCTGGCCGGGGTGCCGACGGAGACATTCACGCTGGTGAACATGCCGGGCCGGAGCAGAAATTTATCGTTCGGTACCGTGGCGCGCACGGCGATGCTGCGCGTGGCCTGGTCAACCGTGGCACCGATGGCCGAGATGGCGCCCGTGAAGGTCTGGCCCGGATAGGCATCCAGGCTGAAATTCACGGTCTGCCCGACCTGCAACTCGCTCAGCGCCTGCTGCGGCAGATAGAAATCGATATAAAGCGGGTTGAGCTGCTCCAGCGTTACGATCTCGGTGCCAGGGGAGATATACTGGCCGACATCCACCTTGCGGATGCCAAGCCGCCCGGCGAACGGCGCGCGGATCTGCTTTTCCGCCATCAGCGCCTGTTGCGCGGCCACCTGCGCCTGCGCGGCGGCAAGATTCTCGCGGTCGGCGTCGAGCTGCGCCTGCGACACGGCACTGGCCGCAAACTGCTTCTGGTCGCGGGTGTAGTTGATCTCGTCGAGCTTCGCGGTCGCCTGCAGCTGCGCCAGCACCGCCGGGTCGTTGTTCGGGCGCAGGGTGACGAGCAGCTGCCCCTTCGGCACATCCACGCCAGACTCGAAGTTGATGCTGTCGACAATGCCGCTCACCTCAGCCGAGAGCGCGGCGCCGTTGATGGCAGTGAGGCTGCCAACGGATTGCAGTTGCGGCTGCCACTGGGTCTCCGCGGCGGTGATGGTGGCCACCGTCTGCACCTGGTTGGCGAACCCCTTGAGAAATTGCGCAATGAGATAGCCGCGCAGCGCGCCGTAGCCGAACACGAGGCCGAACAGCACGGCGACGCTGGCGAGCATGACGATCATGCGCCGGGTGGTATTGGGCTTGCTCATTCTGCTAACATCCTCATGGAATCACGCCGCAGCAGTTCTGCGCCACATCCTGGCGGTGCCACCAGCCGCCGCCCAGCGCCTGGAACAACGCCGCCGTGTCGGCGAACCGCACCGCCCGGGCCCTCACCTGCGCGATCACGGCAGTATGGTACGTGGTCTGGGCAGTTAGCACGACGGAGAAGGGCTGACCGCCGAGCTGATACTGCGCCTGCGTCACTTTCAGGCTCTGCGCCGCGGCGTCGGCCGCGGCATCAGCCGCCTGCTGCTCCGTCGCGTCGTATTGCAGCGCCGCCAGCACATCCTCCACGTTCTGGAAGGCGGTAATCACGGTGCTCTGGTACTGCCCGGCGGCCGCGCGCAAGCCGGCCAGCGCGGCCTTGCGCTTGGCGGTCAACTCGCCGCCCTCGAAAATCGGCTGGGTCACCCCGGCGGCAAGGTTCCACAACAATGTCTGCGGTGTGAACAGCGTATCGGTGGTGAGCGATTCGTGCCCAACCTGCCCCGAGAGCGTGACCTGCGGCAGCATGTTGGCATCGGCCACGCCGAGATTGGCCGTGGCCACGTGCAGCTGCGCCGCGGACGCGCGGATATCGGGCCGCTGCGCGACGATGGCGGATGGAAGGCTGACCGGCAGATCCGCCGGAAGCTGCAAATCGTCCAGCGTGAAATCCTGGGGCTTGAAATTGCCGGGGAACGTGCCGGCATAGGCGGCGAGCTGGTTCTGCGCCTGGGCAAGCTGGGATTCCAGCGGCGGCAGAGTCGCCTCTTGCTGGGCGAGCAGGGCCTGCTGCTGCAACACCTGCGCCTGCGCCACGCCCCCGAGGCTCACCTGGGTTTGCAGTATGCCGAGCAGCTCCCGCTCCGCCTCGATAACCTGATTGGTGGCGTCGATCTGCGCCCGCAGCGAGGCGACGGTCACCGCCGAGGTGACGATATTCGCCGTGAGTGTGAGGTACGTGGCCTCCAGCTCGTCGCGCTGATATTCGGCCTGCGCCGCCTGCCCTTCCACGGTGCGCCGCACCTGGCCCCAGACATCCAGCGTGTAGGAGACGGAGAGCGATGCATTATAGAGCGTATAGGGAGGCAGCGTCTCCGACCGCGACGAGCCGAACGTGGCTACGGAGGCTGAGGATGGCTGGCTACGCTCCGCATCGAAAGCGCCAGATACGCCGGGGAGCAGCGCCCCTTCCGCGGCGCGCGTGTTTTCCTCGGCCTCCAGCAATGTTCCCTGCGCGGCGGCAAGGCTCGGGTTATTGGCGAGCGCCGTGCCGATCAGCGCGTTGAGTTGCGGGCTGTGATAGAGCGTCCACCAATCCCCGGCGATATCCGCGCCGGGACTGAAACGTTGCGCCACGCCGCCGGCGGCTTCCGTGGCGGCAGGCAGGGGCACTGGCGTCAGCGGCGTATTCGGCGCCGCCGGCGTGTGGAAATCCGGCCCGACGGCACAGCCCGGCAAAGCCAGGGCAAGCGCCACGCGGGAAAGCGCCCTGCGGAAACTCTTTGGTTTCATACCGGTCAGCTACCGGCCTTTCAAAAGCCCGTCAAGCCAGCTTTTTCCAGCGTTGTCTTGCGTAACGGAAACTTGAAAGTTTCCCATATTGGCGGCATAAAGGGTCATGTCGGATCATGATCCTAATAAAAAAACAAAGCTAACAACCGCGAAACAAAATGTAGACGCGGATGCGGATCCACGCCTGCTCGCGCTATTCAACGCGGCGGAGAGCGTGTTCCTCGCCAAGGGCTACCACGCGGCGACAATGAACGAGGTGGCGAAAGCCGCGGGCATGTCGAAAAAGACTGTCTATACCCTGATCGAATCGAAAACCGAGCTGTTTTCCTCGCTGCTGGCGCACCACCATTCCCTGCTGAAATTCCCGGAGCCCCAGCCGGATTGGTCGCCGCAGGAGATCCTCACCTCGCATTTGCTCACCCTCGCGCGCTTCCTGCTTTCGCCCCAGCAGATCGCCATATTGCGGCTGATCATGGCTGAATACACGCACAGCCCGGATTTCAGCCGGGTGTTCGTGAGGAACCGGGTGATAAAGGCCAAGGCGAAGCTGGAAGCCCACCTGAGCGACCTGGCGCTGAATCATGGCTTCTGCATCCCGGACGCCAAGGAGTTCTCAGCCATGCTGTTCGGCATGGCGATCGGCGAGTTCCATCTCGGCACGCTCATCGGCTTCCGCGCCCCGCCAAGCAAGCAGGCGCTGGAAGCGCGCGTGCGCCGCGCTGTGGAGATCTTTTGCGCGGGCTGCCGCCCGGACGGCACTACCCCCCCGTTACCGACATGTGACGAGCCGTCGCCGCGCGGGTGATGTCGAAATCATGCCCCTTCGGCTTGCGCGCGATGGCGGCGGTGATGGCGGCGTCCAGCGCCGCGTCATCGGCGCTGGCGCGCAGCGGGGCGCGTAAATCCGCCGCGTCCTCCTGCCCCAGGCACATGTAAAGCTGCCCGGTGCAGGTCACCCGCACGCGGTTGCAGGCCTCGCAGAAATTATGGCTGAGCGGGGTGATGAAACCCAGGCGCTGCCCGGTCTCGGCCACCTGCACGTAGCGCGCCGGGCCGCCCGTGGCGTAGGAGCTTGGGAGCAGCGTCCAGTCTTGCTCCAGCCGGGCGCGGATTTCCGAGAGCGGCAGATGCGTCTCCGCCCGGTATTCCACCTCGCCCATCGGCATGGTCTCGATCAGGCAGAGATCGAATTTCCGCGCCCCGCACCAGGCGAGCATGGCGCCGATCTCGTCCTCGTTTATGCCGCGCAGCGCCACCATGTTGATCTTCACGGCCAGCCCCGCCGCCGCAGCCGTGTCGACCCCCGCCAGCACCTGGCGCCAGCACCCCGCCGCGCGTGACGGCAGCGAATTTCTTCCGGGTCCAGCGTGTCCAGGCTGATATTGATGCGCTTCACACCCGCTGCCGCGAGGCCCCGGGCGTACTGGGCAAGCTGCGAGCCGTTGGTGGTGAGGGTCAGCTCCTCCAGCCCAGCCCCCAGGCGCCGCCCCAGCGCCTCGACCAGCCGCATCACATCCCGCCGCACCAGGGGCTCGCCGCCTGTGAGCCGGATCTTGCGCACGCCAAGCCGGATGAAAGCCGCGCAGAGCCGCTCCAGCTCCTCCAGGCTGAGCAACTCGGCCTTGGGGAGGAAGCGCATGTCCTCGGCCATGCAATAGGTGCAACGAAAATCGCAGCGATCCGTCACCGAAACGCGGAGATACCTCACCGTGCGGCCGAACGGATCAATCATTCCCGCTAGATCGGGTGAAACCCGCGCCGTTGCAAGTCCTCGTCGCCGTCCACCCTGTCCAAAGCCACCACACCGGTATCGATCAGCACCTTGCCGGCGTTCTCGAACATCACCGTCACGCGGTTGCCGATGGCGCTTTGCACCTGCCCCAGCCCCCATTCGGGCTGGCGCGGGTGGCGGACATAATCGCCGGGGGCGAACTCAGAGCGCTCCATGGCAAGCCTCCACCAGCTCACGCATATGCGCCGGGACGGGGGCAGTAGCCTCCACGGGCGGGTCCACCGGCAGCAGAATATGCCGGGCCAGCAATTGCAGCCGCCCTGCCCCGCCACCATACACCGCATCGCCGATGATCGGGTGGCCAAGGACTGCGGCATGGGCGCGGATCTGGTGCGTGCGGCCGGTCCTGGGGTGGAACTCCACCAGCGCCATTGCGCCGTTATCGCCCAGCACGCGATACGCCGTCACCGCCGCCTCGCCCGCCGGGTCCGGCGCCATTTTCCAGGCGCGGCCCTGGGTATGCTTGGCCAGAGGTTTGTCGATGACGCCGTCTCTCTGAGCGGGCACGCCCGCGACCACCGCCCAGTAGGTCTTTTGCGCCTGCCCGGCGGCGAAGAGGCGTTGCGCCTCCAGCAGAAAGCTCTTCTTCAGCGCGATGATGAGGCAGCCCGCCGTATCCTGGTCCAGCCGGTGGGCGAGCCAGGGGCCGTTCTTCCCCTGCCGCCATTGCGGAAAGAAATCCTCCACGCTCGGCCCGCCAGCCCGGCTGGCATGCACGGGCAGCCCGGCCGGCTTGTCGATCACCAGGGTGCTACGGTCCTGGTAGAGGATGTTCATCCGCGCAGGCGCTCAGGGATCTTCAGGCCCAGCCGGGTGGGAATGTCCCAATCCTCGCGGGCGCGGCGATATTCCACAAAGCCCGCAGCCAGGTAGTTGGGCAGCGCGCGCGGATGGTCGGCCGAGCAGGTGTTCACGGTCATGCCCGCAAGATGGCCGGCGGCGCCAATGAACACGGAGTCCACCGCCGCATCGAGGAGTTTCCGCCCCAGGCCGCGGCCGATATACTCCTGCTTCAGCCCGAAATAGTTGAGGTTGACAAAGGGCCACGACCCGGCGTCGGTCTCGAAGAACCCGGCATCCTGGCCTTTGACGCGCAACACATAGATGGAGACCTGTGGACTGGCGAGGTGCCGCGCCAGCTTTGCATCCGGCATCATCCGCCGCAGCCACCACAGCCAGGGCGCGCCGACATCGTTGTACAGGCGGCGGTATTCCGGCACGGAAAGCCGTTCGCGCGTCAGCGTCACCCCCGGCGGCATGATCGCGGGCGGGCGCTCCGGGGCGCGCAGCATGCGCAGGAACACAACGGTGACGAGGGCGCGTTCCGTCGCCTCACCAGGCAACGGGCGCGCATAGTCGAGAATGTCAGCCATTAATCGTCCAGGAAGCTGCGCAGCTTGCGGCTCGCGGCTCGGGTGCTTCAGCTTGCGCAGCGCCTTCGCCTCGATCTGGCGGATGCGCTCGCGGGTCACGTTGAACTGCTGGCCGACCTCTTCCAGCGTGTGGTCGGTGTTCATGCCGATGCCGAAGCGCATGCGCAGCACGCGCTCCTCGCGCGGCGTCAGCGAGGACAGCACGCGCGTCGTCGCCTCGCGCAGATTGGCCTGGATCGCGGCATCGAGCGGGATGATCGCCGCCTTGTCCTCGATGAAGTCGCCGAGATGGCTGTCCTCCTCGTCGCCGATCGGCGTTTCCAGGCAGATCGGCTCCTTGGCGATCTTCAGCACCTTGCGCACCTTCTCCAGCGGCATGCCGAGCTTCTCGGCCAGCTCCTCCGGCGCCGGCTCGCGGCCGATCTCGTGCAGCATCTGGCGCGACGTGCGCACCAGCTTGTTGATCGTCTCGATCATGTGCACCGGGATGCGGATGGTGCGCGCCTGGTCGGCGATCGAGCGGGTGATCGCCTGGCGGATCCACCACGTGGCGTAGGTGGAGAACTTGTAGCCGCGGCGGTATTCGAACTTATCCACCGCCTTCATCAGGCCGATATTGCCCTCCTGGATCAGGTCCAGGAACTGCAGGCCGCGATTGGTGTATTTCTTGGCGATCGAGATCACCAGGCGCAGGTTGGCCTCGATCATCTCCTTCTTCGCCCGCGCGCTGTCGCGCTCGCCGCGGCTGACACGGTCATGTAGACGCGGCGGAATTCGCTCGATCGGCAGGCCGGCGTCGGTCGCCACCGCGGCGATCTGCGCCGCGCATCATTGGCGATGTCGCTCGCATGCTTGGTGACGAACGGCCTTCCAGCCCTTGCCCGGCAGCTCGGACACGTGCTCCAGCCAGTTCGGATCCAGCTCGTGGCCGCGGTAATGCTTGCAGGAACTCCTCGCGCGTCACCTTGCAGCTTTCGGCCATGCGCAGCAGCTGGCCTTCCAGCGCCGTTCAGGCGCTGGTTGAGCTGCTTGAGCTGGGTCACCAGCTCCTCGATGCGGTTGTTGTGCAGCCGCACCTGCTCGACCTTGCGCCACCAGCTCCTCGCGCAGCTTCTCGTAGCGTCTTTTCGGAGCGGGAGTTGACGTCCTCGCCGGCGGTCATGGTTTCCAGGCGCTGGTGCTGCATCTTGTGCAGCTTCTTGTAGAGCTTCTCGATCTCCTCGAAGGTGCGCAAGCACCTCCGGCTTCAGCTTCTCTTCCAGCGCGGAGAGCGACATGCCGGCGCCTTCGCCGTCCTCGTCGTCCGTCCTCGTCGGCTCGCGGCGAAGCCGTCGGACCGCGGCTCGGCGTCCGGCGCCTCGACCGCCGTCGGTCGGCGCCGGCGCCCTGCGTCGCTTCCAGGTCGATGATGTCGCGCAGCAGCATCGCGGCCGGCCTTGAGCTGCGTCGTGCCAGGAGATGATGGCGCGGAAGGTCAGCGGGCTTTCGCACAAGCCCGCCGATCATCATGTCGCGGCCGGCCTCGATGCGCTTGGCGATGGCGATCTCGCCCTCGCGCGAGAGCAGCTCGACGCTGCCCATCTCGCGCAGATACATGCGCACCGGGTCGTCGGTGCGGCGAGACGGCGCTCTCGTCGATATTGCCGGTCTGCTCCTCGTCCTCGGCCTGCTCCTCCTTGGGTGTGGCGGCGGCCTCGGCTTCCTCGCCCTCCTCGCTCTCGACGACCTGGATGCCCATCTCGTTGAGCATCGGCCATCACGTCCTCGATCTGCTCGGAGCTGTTCTGCTCCGGCGGCAGAACGGCGTTCAGCTCATCGAAGGTGATGTAGCCGCGCTCCTTGCCCTTGGCGATCAGCCGCTTTACGGCGGCGGACTGGGTGTCGAGCACATTGGCGTCGGCCTCGGCTTCGGGGGCTGCGGTCTCAGTGGTATTCGCGGGCTTGATTGCCATGGTCAGGCGGTACTCCGGGGGATAAGCGGCTCGTATATTTTACAACTCAACAGGTAGGCAATAAGCTTGCCTTTTTAAGGGTCAGGAATCGGGTGTTCCTGCCTCGCCTGCGCGGGCGGCGGCCAATAGCTCGTTATATTTCATCAATCTGGCGCAGGCGGCCTGGTCGTCAGGGTGAGCCAGCCAGAAGGCCTGCGCCTCGTCACGCTGCGCTCGCAACATGTCGATACTGAAATCCATCAGGCTATACCAACTCCACCAAGACTGCGCGGCTTCCGCCGGGCTCGCGTCCGGGGCCAAGCGATACTCGGACGCGGCCTGCGATTGCAGCGCACGCGCCTGCTCGGCCAAACCGAGACTTTCCAAATGGGTGAACAGATTCGCCAAGTCAAGATGCTTTGCGTGGGCTGCAAAATCATGCAGGGCGTGGCGGAGCCTCTCGTCCTCGGGCTGCAGGGGCACGTGGGCGAAGGCTTCCTCCACGTCGTGGATGAGGATGGGGTGCGCCAGCAGCGTGGCCAGCATCAGCCGGGCGCGGCACAGCTCCGCCGATGCGGCATCGGGCGACTGGCGCGGCGGCAGGGCAACGGGCTTGATGAAGTCCCGCCTCTTCTGGCCAGGACGGAACGGGGCCTGGGCCTGCGGCCGGCCCAGGCGGCGCTCATCATAATACCGTCCGCGCAGGTGCTGGCGGTATTCCGCCCCCAGCGTTTTGTCCTTTATCAGCCCGGCCAGCTCGTCCAGCCGGTGCAGGAAGGCGGCGCGGCCCTCGGGCGTGTTGCGCTTCTGGGTCGCGGCCAGCATGTCGTACAGCGCGGCGGAAAGCGGCTGGGCCTTGTCCAGCTCCGCCTGGAACGCTGCCCCCCGCCACGGCGGATCAGGCTGTCCGGATCGTCCTTGGCCGGCAGGCGCAGCAGGCGCAGCGAGTGTTCCGGCGTGAGATGCTCCAGCGCCAACTCAACCGTCTTCAGCGCGGCGCGCTGCCCGGCGGCATCGCCGTCGAAGCAGATCACCGGCTCGGGCGAGAGCTTCCAGATCTCCTCCAGATGCTCCTCCGTCAGCGCGGTGCCGAGCGGCGCCACCGCCCCGCCGAACCCCGCCTGGGAGAGGGCGATGACATCCATATATCCTTCAACGACAATGAGCTGCGCGCCTTTTCTCACGGTCTCGCGGGCGAAATTCAGCCCGTAGAGCGAGCGCCGCTTGGAGAAAGACGGCGTCTCCGGCCCGTTGACGTATTTGGGCTGGCCATCGCCCATGATCCGCCCGCCGAAGCTGATCATCGCGCCCGCGCTTGTCGCGGATGGGGAACATCACGCGCCCGAAGAACATGTCCACCGGACCGTGGTCGCCCTGCTTCATCAGCCCGGCCTCGATCAGCTGGTCCGGCTTGATGTTGTGGCCGCGCAGGGCCGTGGCCAGGGCGCCCCTGCCCTCGCCGGACCAGCCCAGGCCGAATTTGCGGATGGTGGCATCGGTCAGCCCGCGCCCGCGCAGATAGTCCAGCGCGGCCCGCCCCTCGGGCGCCGCCAGCCAAGCCTGGTACTGCCGCCCGGCGGCTTCCAGCACATCGGAGAGACCCGCGCGCCGCTGCTCGGCCTCGGCGGCCTGCGGCGTCGGCTTGGGCACCTGCATGCCGGCCTGGCGGGCGAGCTCCTCCACCGCCTCCATGAAGCGACGGCGCCGGTGCTTTTCATCACAAAGGTGATGACATCCCCGTGCTCGCCGCAGCCGAAGCAGTGGTAATGGTCGTCATATACATAAAAAGAGGGCGTCTTTTCGCCGTGGAAGGGGCAGCACCCCTTCCAATCCCGGCTGGAGCGGGCGAGCTTGACCGTGCGCCCGATCACCGTGCGGATCGGGGCGCGCGTGCGCAGCTCGTCGAGAAAATTCGCCGGGAGCGCCATTCAGCCGGCGAGCGCGGCCTTCACCGCGGCGGAGGCCACGGCCATGTCCAGCGCCGCGCCGTGCTTGGCCTTCAGCGCGCCGATCACCTTGCCCATGTCCTTGGCCGAAGCGGCGCCGGTGGCGGCGACCGCCTCCTTGATCGCGGCCTCAAGCGCCTCGCCTTCCAGCGTCTGCGGCAGGAATTCGGAGATCACGGCGATCTCGTGCCTCCTCCTTGGCGGCCAGTTCCTCGCGCCCGCCCTGGCGGTACAGCGCCACGGAATCGCGGCGGGATTTGATCATCGAGCGCAGCATGCGCGAAGATTTCCTCGTCGGGGACCTGCTCCACGCCTTTCGGCCGGGCGGCGATGTCCGTGTCCTTCAGCTTGGCCTGGATCATGCGCAGCGCCGAGGTGCGCTCAGGCTGGCGGGCCAGCATCGAGGCTTTCACGGCGGCGGTAATGTCTTCACGTAGGCTCATTTTTCTACTCCTCCGGAAAAAAATTCCGGCATGATACATCAGCGTTGAGGATGGAGCAAAATTCCGCTAGAGAGACGCCATGCAAACGCCCATCGATGAAATCCTGCGCCGCCTCGGCGGCAACGAAGCCGCCGCCACCCTGACCGGCGTCTCTCCCGAGGCCGTCCGCAAGTGGCGGAGCAGCAATGCCATCCCACCGCGCCATTGGCCAGCCATCATGGCCGCAGCCGGGCTATCGATGGAAGAGCTTTCCGCCCCGACCGAGAGCGAAGTGCCGCAAGGCGCCACCGCCGCACTGGTGCTGGCGGATGGCAGCGTGTTCTGGGGCCGCGGCTTCGGCGCGCAGGGCGTGAGCCTGCCCTCCGAGCTGTGCTTCAACACCGGCCTCACCGGCTACCAGGAGACGCTGACCGACCCCTCCTATGCCGGGCAGATCATCACCTTCACCTTCCCGCATATCGGCAATGTCGGCACCAATGCCGAGGACATGGAAGCCGGGCGCGATCTTCGCCCGCGGCCTGGTGGTGAAGGAGGACTTCACCGCGCCCTCCAACTACCGCTCGGCAGGCTGATCTCGGCGCCTGGCTGAAGAACGATGGGCATCCCCGGCATTGCCGGTGTGGATACACGGGCGCTGACCCTGCGCATCCGCGACCTCGGCGCGCCCAACGCCGTGCTGGCCTATCCCAGAGGACGGCCGGTTCGACCTCAAGGCCCTCGCGCGCGCAGGCCGCCGCCTGGAGCGGGCTGGAAGGGCATGGACCTCGCCAAGGAAGTCTCCTGCACGCAATCCTACGAATGGACCGGCGGCACCTGGAGCTGGGCGCATGGCTTCTCCGGCCCCCGAGCCGCAGTTCAACGTCGTGGCGGTGGATTTCGGCGCCAAGCGCAACATCCTGCGCAGCCTGGCCTCCGCCGGCTGCCGGGTGACGGTGGTGCCCGCGACCGCCACCGCCGAGGATATCCTGCGCCACAAGCCCGATGGCGTGTTCCTCTCCAACGGCCCCGGCGACCCGGCGGCGACCGCCGCTTATGCCGTGCCGGCGATCCAGGGCGTGCTGGATGCAGGCGTGCCGATTTTCGGCATCTGCCTCGGCCATCAGCTGCTGGCGACCGCGCTCGGCGGCAAGACCTACAAGCTGGAGCGCGGCCATCGCGGCGCCAACCAGCCGGTGAAGGACCTGACCACCGGCAAGGTGGAGATCACCACGCAGAACCACGGCTTTGCGGTGGACGAGACCTCCCTCCCCGAAGGCGTGGAGGTCACGCATGTCTCGCTGTTCGACGGCTCGAACGAAGGCATCGCCTGCAAGGCCAAGCGCGTGTTCTCGGTGCAGTACCACCCCGAGGCATCGCCCGGGCCGTCTGACAGCGCGTATCTGTTCAAGCGCTTCGTCGAGATGCTGGGCTAACGCCCCCCGTCATTGCGAGGCCGCCCTGGCGGCCGCGGCAATCCATCTTCGCGGCGGGAAAGATGGATTGCTTCGCTCCGCTCGCAATGACGATTTGAAATCTTTCATTCCTCGCCGAACAAAACTTCGGATCGGACATCTACCATGCCCAAACGCACCGACATCAAGTCCATCATGATCATCGGCGCCGGGCCGATCGTCATCGGCCAGGCCTGCGAGTTCGACTATTCCGGCGCGCAGGCCTGCAAGGCGCTGCGCGAGGAGGGCTACCGCGTCATCCTGGTCAACTCCAATCCCGCCACGATCATGACCGATCCGGCCTGGCGGACGCCACCTATATCGAGCCGATCACCCCGGAGATCGTCGAGAAGATCATCGCTCAAGGAGAAGCCGGACGCGCTGCTGCCCACCATGGGCGGCCAGACCGCGCTGAACACCGCCATGCGCTGGCGCAAATCCGGCGTGCTGGAGCGCTACGGCGTGGAGCTGATCGGCGCCAAGCGCCGAGGTCATCGACCGCGCCGAGGACCGGCTGAAATTCCGCGACGCGATGGCGGAAATCGGCATCGATGGGCCCGCGCAGCGCCATCGCCCACTCACATGGAGGAAGCCGCGCGCGGCGCTGGCAGCTGGTCGGCCTGCCCGCGGTCATCCGCCCCAGCTTCACCCTCGGCGGCACCGGCGGCGGCATCGCCTATAACCGCGAGGAATTCGAGCAGATCGTCGCCGGCGGCCTCGACGCCTCGCCCACCAACGAAGTGCTGATCGAAGAATCCGTGCTCGGCTGGAAAGAATATCGAGATGGAGGTGGTCCGCGACCGCGCGGACAACTGCATCATCGTCTGCTCCATCGAGAACGTCGATCCGATGGGCATCCACACCGGCGACTCCGTCACCGTCGCCCCGGCGCTGACGCTGACCGACAAGGAATACCAGCGCATGCGCGACGCCTCGATCGCCTGCCTGCGCGCGATCGGCGTCGATACCGGCGGCTCCAACGTGCAGTTCGCGCGTCAACCCCGCCGACGGCCGCATGGTCATCATCGAGATGAACCCGCGCGTGTCGCGCTCCTCGGCGCTGGCCTCCAAGGCCACCGGCTTCCCGATCGCCAAGATCGCCGCCAAGCTCGCCGTCGGCTACACGCTCGACGAGCTGGCCAACGACATCACCACGCGTCACGCCGGCGAGCTTCGAGCCGACCATCGACTACGTCGTGGTGAAGATCCCGCGCTTCACCTTCGAGAAATTCCCCGGCACGCCGGCGCTGCTCACCACCTCGATGAAATCGGTCGGCGAGGCGATGGCGATCGGCCGCAGCTTCGCCGAGGCGCTGCAGAAGGGCCTGCGCAGCATGGAGACCGGGCTCTCCGGCCTCGACGAGATCGAGCCGCCCGGCGACGGCACGGCCGGATGCCTTCCGCGCCGCGCTTTCCACGCCCGCGCCCGGACCGGCTGCTGATGGCGGCGCAGGCGCTGCGCGCCGGCCTGTCGGTCGAGGACATCCACGCCGCCTGCAAGTTCGACCCCTGGTTCCTGCGCGAGACTGCAGCGCATCATCGAGGCCGAGCGCGAGGTCGCAGCGCACGGCCTGCCGCGCGACGCCGGCGCGCTGCGCCGCCTGAAGGCGCTGGGCTTCTCCGACAAGCGCCTCGCCGAACTCACCGGCGCAACGAAGCCGACAGTCGCCGTCACCGCCGCGCGGCTCAAGCTCGGCGTGCATCCCGGTCTACAAGCGCATCGACACCTGCGCCGGCGAGTTCGCCTCCGCCACGCCCTACATGTACTCCACCTACGAAGGCGGCTACGGCACGCCGGTCTGCGAGGCCGACCCCACCGAGCGGCAGAAAGATCATCATCCTCGGCGGCGGCCCGAACCGCATCGGCCAGGGCATCGAGTTCGACTATTGCTGCGTCCATGCCGCCTATGCGCTGAAGGAGGCCGGCTTCGAGACCATCATGGTCAACTGCAACCCGGAAACCGTCAGCACCGACTACGACACCTCCGACCGGCTGTATTTCGAGCCGCTCACCGCCGAGGACGTGATCGCCCTGGTGCGCACGCGAGCAGGAGAAGCGGCACGCTGCTGGGCTGCATCGTGCAATATGGCGGGCAGACGCCGCTGAAGCTGTCCCAGGCGCTGGCAGCGCGCGGGCATCCCCATCCTCGGCACCTCGCGCCGATGCCATCGACATCGCCGAGGACCGCGAGCGCTTCCAGCAGCTGCTGCAAACGCCTCGGCCTGCGCCAGCCGGAGAACGGCATCGCCCGCTCCGCCGAGGAGGCCGAGGCCATCGCCGAACGCATCGGCTACCCGGTGGTGATCCGCCCCAGCTACGTGCTGGGCGGCCGCGCCATGGAGATCGTGTACGACCGCACCGGCCTGCACCGCTACATGCGCGAGGCGGTGCGCGTCTCCGGCGACAACCCGGTGCTGATCGACCGCTACCTGAACGACGCGATCGAGGTGGACGTGGACTGCATCTGCCGACGGCGAGACCGTCTATGTCGCCGGCGTGATGGAGCATATCGAGGAGGCCGGCATCCATTCCGGCGACTCCGCCTGCTCGCTGCCGCCCTACACGCTCTCGCCCGCCATCGTCACCGAGCTGAAGGCCGAGACCGAGGCCATGGCCAAGGCGCTCGGCGTCGTCGGCCTGATGAACGTGCAATACGCCATCAAGGACGACACGATCTACGTGCTGGAGGTGAACCCGCGCGCCTCGCGCACCGTGCCGTTCGTCGCCAAGGCGACCGGCGTGCCGGTGGCGAAGATCGGCGCGCGGGTCATGGCCGGCGCGCAAGCTCGCCAGACTTCCACCTCGACGATCCAGGCGTCGCGCGCGCATGTCGCGGTGAAGGAGGCGGTGTTCCCGTTCGCCCGCTTCCCCAATGTGGACACGATCCTCGGGCCCGGAGATGAAATCCACCGGCGAGGTGATGGGGCTGGACACCAGCTTCGAGCGCGCCTTCGCCAAGTCGCAGCTCGGCGCCGGGGTGATCCTGCCGCTGACGCGGCACGGTGTTCCTGTCGGTGAAGGATGCCGACAAGACAGCGGTCTGCCCGTCGCTGGCGCGCCGCCTGACCGAGATGGGCTTCGCCATCATGGCGACCCGCGGCACCGCCGCGCGCATCCGCGAGGCCGGGATTGCCGGTGAAGCGTGGTGAACAAGGTGCTGGAGGGCCGGCCGCATTGCGTGGACGCGATCCGCTCCGGCGAGGTGCAGCTGGTCGATCAACACCGCCTCCGGCGCCGCAGTCGGTCGCCGACAGCTTCGACATCCGCCGCAGCGCGCTGACCCACGGCGTGCCGCACTACACCACCATGGCGGGCGCCCGGGCCGCGGTCCACGCCATCGCGGCCTTGAAGGCGGGAACGCTTGAAGTCGCGCCGCTTCAGTCCTACTTTCGCGGATCGTTCTGAACCGCTCGTCGCGGCCAGGCGCGGCCGGCCGCGGCGCTTTGCGTCTGACCGTAACCGCCTATCGAGTGCTGCGGTTATCGAAGGACCGACGACGTGCAGAAGTTCCCGATGACCGCCCCTGGTCTGCAGCGGTTGGAAGACGAGCTGCGCCAGCTGAAGGCGGTGGAGCGCCCGGCGATCATCCGCGCAGATCGCCGAGGCGCGCGCCCATGGCGACCTCTCCGAAAACGCCGAATACCATGCCGCGCGCGAGCGCCAGTCCTTCATCGAGGGCCGCATCGCCGAGCTGGAGGAGATCGTCTCCGCCGCCGAGGTGATCGATCCCGTCCACGCTGTCCGGCGACACGTGAAGTTCGGCGCGCACTGTCTGGCTGGTGGACGAGGAGACCGAGAAGGAAGCCACCTACCAGATCGTCGGCGTGCACGAGGCCGACATCAAGCGCGCGCGCCTGTCGATCTCCTCGCCGCTGGCCAAGGCGCTGATCGGCAAGAAGGTGGGCGAGACCGTCTCCGTGCCCGCCCCGGGCGGCGACCGCTCCTACGAAATCCTCGAAGATCACCTACGGTTAATCTGCCATGATCACCTTCGCCGACGTCCAGGCGGCGGCCGAGCGGATCGCCGGGCGCGGTGCTGCGCACGCCCTTCCTGCCGCGCGACGGCGATCTCGCGCGCCACCGGCGCGGAGGTGTACTCAAGCTCGACAACCTCCAGGCCACCGGCGCCTTCAAGGAGCGCGGCGCGGCCAACCGCCTGGCCCTGCTGACGCGAGGAGGAGCGCAAGCGCCGGCGTCATCGCCATGTCCGCCGGCAACCATGCCCAGGCCGTGGCGCGGCACGCCGCCCTGCTCGGGCATCGCGGCCACCATCGTCATGCCGCAGATACACGCCCGTCGACCAAGGTGACGCGCACCGCCGCCTGGGGCGCGCAACGTGGTGCTGCACGGCGAGACGCTGGCCGAAGCCGCCGCCGCATGCGCACGCGGCTGGCGGAGGAGCGACGGGCTGGTCTTCGTCCACCCGTACGACGACCCTGGCGTGATCGCCGGCCAGGGCACGCTGGCGCTGGAGATGCTGCAGGACGCGCCGGACCTGGACGCCTGGTGATCCCGGTACGGCGGCGGCGGCCTGCTCGCCGGCTGCGCCGTGGCGGCGCGGCGATCTGCAGCCCGGAATCGAGGTGTTCGGCGTCGAGGTCGAAGCCTATGCCGCCATGGCGCAGCGCCTGGCCGGGCGAGCCCGTCTCGGTCGGCGGCGCCGACCATCGCCGAGGGCATCGCCGTGCGCGACATCGGCGAGCGCCCGCTCGCCATCATCACGGCGCTGGACGTGCCGAGTGCTGGTGGTGCCCGAGCACGCGGTCGAGGAGGCGATCGGCCTGCTGGTCGAGGGCGCCAAGAGGTGGCGGAGGGTGCCGGCGCCGCCGGCGTCGCCGCGCTGCTGAGCTTTCCCGAGCGCTTCCGCGGCAAGAAGGTCGGCGTCGCCGATCACCGGCGGCAATATCGACGCGCGCATCCTGGCCAACGTGCTGCTGCGCAACCTGCTGCGCGACGGCCGCCTGCTGCGCGCTGCATGCTGCAAATGCCCGACCGGCCCGGCGTGCTGGCGGACATCGCCGGCAGGATCGGCGACGCTCGGCGGCAACATCATCGAGGTCTCGCATCACCGCCTGTTCTCCAGCCCGTCGGTGCAGGCCGCGCAGCTGGAGGTGATGGTCGAGGCGCGCGACGCGAAATCATGGTGCTGCGATCGAGGCGTCTCTGGCGGAAGTGTTCACGCTGCGGCGGGTTTAATCCCGCCGCCGCCCCAACTCCGAGATAATCCCGTGCAGGGTGTTCAGCTCCTGGCGCGTCACCTCGCCACGGGTGAAGAAATGCCGCAGGTTGCGCACCATGCCGGGGCGTTTCTGCTCGTTGCGCAGGAAGCCTGACTCGTCGCAGGCGCGGACGAGATGCGCCATGAAATTATCCAACTCGCCCTTGGTGGCCGGGCGCGTCTCGTTCACCTGAAGCTCACGCGGCGGCAGTTCCGGCGTGCGCGCCAGCCACCATTCATAGCCGAACACCATCACCGCCTGGGCGAGGTTGAGCGACATGAAATCAGGGTTGAGATCGTAACGGATCAGGCTGTCCGCGCAGGCAATGTCCTCGTTATCCAGCCCGGTGCGCTCCGGCCCGAACAGCACGCCCGGTTTTCAAACCTCGCTGGCCAGCAGCCACTGTTTCCGCAGCGCCGCCGCGCGCGGTGAGCACGGGCTTGATGATATGGCGCGGGCGCGGGCATGTGGCGAAGACACGGTGCAGATCCGCCACCGCTTCCGGCACGGTGTCGAACACCTTGGCGTTATCCAGGATGCGATGCGCTCCGGAGCCGGTGACCCAGGCGCGCTGCAGCGGCCAGCCATCGCGTGGCGCGACAATGCGCAGATGAAACAACCCGCCATTGCCCATGGCCCGCGCCACCGCGCCGATATTCTCGGCCAGTTGCGGGCGCACGAGAATCACCACCGGCGAGGGCTCGATAGGGTGCAGTTCCGCACCACCGTCACGGCCGGTCATTTACGCTTTCCTCAGCTTGTACGTGCCGCCCGGGCCGTCCTCGATGATCACGCCATGCTTGACGATTTCATCGCGCAAACGATCGGATTCCGCGAAATCCTTGCGCTTGCGGGCCTCGACGCGCTGCGCCGCCAGCGCCCGCGCCTCGGGCGGAACATCCCCGGCGAACCATTCATCCGGGCTGACATTAAACAGCCCCAGCGCCTGCCCCGCCGCCTTCAGCGCGCCAACTGCGGTGACATCGCCCGCCAGCGCGGCATCAGCCAGGCTGTGCAGCCCGGCGATCGCGCCCGGCGTGTTGAGGTCATCGAGCAGCGGCTCCAGCACACAGTCAGGAATTTCGGCACCGACCTTCACATCCGGGTACTTCTCCAGCGCCCGATAGAACCGGTCCAGCTCCTTGCGCGCCTCGATCAGCCCGGCATCGGAGAAATCCAGCGTCGAGCGGTAATGCGAGCGCATCAGCAGCAGGCGCACGGCCTCGCCCGGCGCGGTCTCCAGCACATCATGCAGGACTTTGAAATTGCCGAGAGACTTGCTCATCTTCTCGCCGTTCACCAGCAGCATGCGGTTATGCACCCACACCTTGGCGAAATGCGAGCCGGGGAAGGCGCAGCAGGACTGCGCGATCTCGTTCTCATGATGCGGGAAGATCAGATCGTCCCCGCCGCCATGGATGTCGAAATCCGGGCCCAGAAGCTTCCAGCTCATCGCCGAGCATTCGATATGCCAGCCCGGCCGGCCATGGCCCCAGGGGCTGTCCCAGCCCGGCAGGTCCGGCGTGGAGGGCTTCCACAGCACGAAATCGCCCGCGTCGCGCTTATACGGCGCCACATCCACCCGCGCGCCGGCGATCAGCTCATCCGGCGTGCGGCCCGAGAACTTGCCGTAATCCGGGTCGGACGCCACGGAGAACAGCACATGCCCATCCGCCACATAGGCATGGCCGTTGGCGATCAGGCGCTGAATGATATCGATGATCTCCGGCAGATGCTCGGTGGCGCGCGGCTCGATATCGGGGGGCAGCGTGTACAGCGCGCCCATATCCTCGTGGTACCAGCGGATCGGCCCCTCGGTGACCTGCTCGATCGGCAACCCGCGCTCCTTGGCCCGCGCATTGATCTTGTCGTCAATGTCCGTGATGTTCCGGACATACGTGACCTTCGGGTAAAGCCGGCGCAGCAGGCGGATCAGGATGTCGAAGATCACCACGTTGCGCGCATTGCCGATATGCGCGCGGTCATACACGGTCGGCCCGCAGAGATAGGCCCGCACATTGGCGGGGTCGATCGGGGTGAAAACCTCTTTGGTCCGGGTCCGGGTGTTGTAGAGCGTCAGCTGGGTCATGGGCGCTGTTTCGGCGGGTTTTGGCTCCAAATCAAGCCGCATTGATTTTTCCCGCCCAGCGCGGCCAGATAGAGCCATGCAAAAAATTCTCGACACCGTGGACGCCCAACTCGAAACCTCGCTGGAACGGCTGTTCGCCTTCCTGCGCATCCCCAGCATCAGCGCCCAGCCCGCGCACGCGGCGGATTGCCGCAAGGCCGCCGAATGGGCGCGGGACACGCTGGCGGGCATGGGCTTCGCCGCGCGGCTGTCGGAAACCTCGGGCCTGCCCGGCGTCATCGCCACCAACCACGAGGCCGGGCCCAACGCCCCGCATGTGCTGTTCTACGGCCATTACGACGTGCAGCCCGCCGACCCGCTGGAACTGTGGAACTCCGATCCGTTCAACCCGCAGCTGGTCGACGGCCCGCGCGGCAAACGCATCGTCGCCCGCGGCGCGGTTGACGACAAAGGCCAGGTGGTCAGCTTCCTGGAGGCGGTGCGCGCGCATCTGTCCGTGAACGGCAAGCTGCCTGTGCGCCTGACCGTGCTGCTGGAGGGCGAGGAGGAGAATGGCAGCCCGTCGCTGGCCGAGTTGCTGACCAATGAGCGCGAGACGCTGGCCGCCGATTTCGTCTATGTCGCTGACACTAATATGTGGGATTTCCAGACCCCCGCCATCACCACCTCGCTGCGCGGCTTGGCGGCCATTGAGGTCCGGCTGCACGGCCCGAAGCGCGACCTGCATTCCGGCCTGTTCGGCGGCATCGCCCTGAACCCGATCCAGGCTCTGGTGAGCATTCTGGGTGGGCTCAAGGACGAGCACAGGGCGCATCCAGATCCCCGGCTTCTACGACGGCATCGCCCCCGTCTCCCCGGAACAGACGGAAAACTGGGCCGGGCTCGGCTTCGACGCCTGCAGCGTTCCTCGGCGATGTCGGCCTCTCCACCCCGGCTGGCGAGGCCGACGAACTCCCCCTCGCCCAGCTCTGGGCCCGGCCGACGGCGGAACTGAACGGCATCTATGGCGGCTATCAGGGCGAGGGCAGCAAGACGGTCATTCCCGCCCATGCCACCGCCAAGCTCACCTTCCGCCTCGTCGCGGGGCAGGACCCGCACAAGGTGCTGGAGAATTTCGAACGCTTCGTCATCGAACGCCTGCCCCCTGATGCCAGGGCCGAGTTCCACCGTGGCGGCGCCGCTCCCGGCTTCAGCCTAAGCCCCGACGCCCCCTTCCTGCGCGCCGCCCAGGCCGCGCTGGCGGCCGAGTTCAGCAAGCCTGCGGCGCTGATCGGCTCAGGCGCGTCCATCCCGGTGGTGGAGGCCTTCAAGACGCATCTGGGGCTGGACACGTTGCTCGCCGGTTTTGGGCTGGATGACGATTGCATCCACTCCCCGAACGAGAAATTCGAACTGGCCTGCTTCCATCGCGGCACCCGGGCCCATGCCCGGCTGCTCGCCGCCTTCGCCGGTCAGCTGCTAGCGGATCGCGTCCTCGATCATCTGCACCGCCCCGCCGGCGATCAGCGCCACGTCAAAGCGCATCTCCTCGCGCGCCCATTCCGGGCGCATGGCCAGCGCCACACCGGCGGCCGCCAGCAGCCGTGCCTGTTGCCGGGCGGAGACGGCATAGGCGGCTTCCGTAAAGCACGGCCGCGCCTTTACCTCGACAAAGATCAGGCGCCGCGCATCCGCCGCAACGAGATCGATCTCTCCGGCCTTGGTCCGCAGCCGCTGTGCCAGGATGGTGTATCCGGCGGCCAGCAGTTGTTCCGCCACCAGATCCTCGGCACCGCGGCCCAGCGCCTGCGCGGCCCGGCGCCGGGCGAGTGTGTTGAGCGGGGATAAATTCGGGGCCAGGGGCGCTGCTCTCATGCGCCGATCTTTACTCCAAATTTAGTTAATATTTTCCTAACGCCACGTGCCGCGCGGCTGACCGGCGAATTCCTCGGCCAGCGCCAGCCCCAGGGCCAGCAGCACCGGCCCCAGGAAGATGCCCAGCGCGCCAAATGTGATCGCCCCGCCCAGCACGCCGATCAGCGTGACGGCGTAGGAGAGCGAGGCGCCGCGCGAGATCAGCCAGGGGCGCAGAACGGAATCCGCGCCACCGACAACGATGAAGCAATATGCCGCCAGCAGCAGTGCTGCCACCGGATGCCCGACCGCCAGCAGGTACAGGCACACCGGCACGTAAATCACCACCGCCCCCGCGGGCACGATGGAGATGATCCCCGCCAGCGCCGCCAGCAGCAGCGGCTGGGGCGCATGAGCAACCTCGAACCCGATGGCATAGAGCACGCCCTGGAACGCCGCGGTACCGAGGATGCCGAACACCACGCCCCGCACCGTGGCGGCAACGAGCGTCAGCAATTCATCTGTCCGGCTCTCATTGATGAGCCGCACCAGCAGCAGGCGGATGCGCGCCACGATCGCCTCCCCCGAAAGGAAGAAGAAATACGCGATGAACAGCGCCACCACCGCGCCAATCAGCCCGTGCGCCGCCTGCACCACCAGCTTGAACCCCGAATGCGCCAGCGTGCCGAGCACCGGCTGCATGGTGCTCGCCGCACCGCCCAGATCATCCGCCGAATTGTTCCAGAAATCCGTCAGCAACCCGCCGATCAGCGGAATATGCTGAAAAAACGCCGGGGCCGGCGGCAGACCGTTCTGGAGCACCCCTCGGACCCAGGCTCTATCTCACGCGCCTCGCGCGCCGCCAGCAGCGCCAGATGCACCAGCGGCACCAGCACGATGCCAGCCACCACCAGCGTGATCACGAACGCCGCGACACTGGGGCGCGTATAACGGCGGAACCCGGCGTAAAGCGGCCAGAGACAATAGACGAGAATTCCCGCCCACAGCATGGCCGGCAGAAACGGCAGCAGAATGAGCAGACACCCCATGCCGAGGGAAATCGCCAAAGCGAGCAGGATGATCCGGTCAAGTTTCATGGTCCGGTGATGCCTGAGGTTCCCCCTCCCCCGCAAGCCCCGGTCGCATTGCGACGATTCTCATCAACCAACCCTGGTTCATTATTTTTCGGCATTTCCGCCAGCCTGAGTTTCTGTTTGCAAAAAAGCTTGTTTTATGAGATACTGTAAACAAATATGGACACAACCTAACCCAATCACGCGAGTCCGTGGGGAATACGACGATGCGGTTTAATGAAATCGGCCAGCAGCTACGCGCCTACCGGATGGAATCCGGCCTGAAGGCTGAGGAGATCTCGGCCCGGCTCGGCGTCTCCCGCGCTGCGCTATATCGCTACGAGAAGGGCGAGGTGATCAAGCTCGACACCGTCAACCGCTTGGCCGAACTGCTGAAGATCTCGCCGCTGACGCTGCTTGGCATCGGCGTGGAGTATTACGGCAAGCCGGTCGGCTATGCCGAGCGCCTGCGCCAGATCGAGGAAACCTCCGACCAGATCCTCCAGGTGCATCGGGCCGCTCAGCTATCTTATCACCTCGGACCAGTACGATTCCCTGCTCGCGCAGATCCTGGAGGAGCAGGCCGACGCGCAAGGCGCAGACCGCATGGCCGCGCGCGCCGCGGCGGAACAGCTGATGAGCGTGATGATCTCGCGCAAGCGCATGTACGCCGCACGCAAGCCCTCTATCATCGCCATCCTCACCGCCGGCTCGATCCAGAAATTCCTGGCCGAGGGCATCTGCCCCTTGGCACAGGTCAGCGACCGGCTGCGTGCCGCCGCGCGCGAGATGGCGATCCGCGAGATCGAGGCGGTCGCGAACCTGATGGCGAGCGAGCCAATCGGGCTGCAGCTCGGCCTCATGGCCCAGGGTGAGCCGAACGGCCCCTTCACCCTGCTGCGCTCGCGCGACCGCGCCACGCTGGCCATCAACCCCTTCCCCTGCCGACGCCCCGCCCAGCATGCAATCCGGCGTGGCCATGATCACCAACGCCGAGGACGCGGTGGCCGCGCATCAACGCGTCTCCGAGCTCGCGTGGCGCGAGGCCGTGAAGGGCGCAGCGGCAGCCGAGAGGGTGCGCGCCATGGTCGCAGCTGCGCGGGGGTGACCTCGCCTCTCATCACTCCGGCGGCGCTGAAGAAGCTGCTGGGCCGCCCTGGCGTGGTGGTGCTGGACGCCACCTATTACCTGCCGAGCGAGGACAAGGACGCGCGCGCGGTATTCACCGCCATGCGCATCCCCGGCGCGCAGTTCTTCGACATCGACGCCGTGGCCGACCACGCCTCAGGCCTGCCGCACATGCTGCCTGTGCCGCGGGATTTTGCCGCCGCCGTGGCGGCGCTGGGCGTCAGCTCCTCCAGCCATGTCGTGGTGTACGACCAGCGCGGCATCTTTTCCGCTCCGCGCCTGTGGTGGATGTTCCGCGTTTTCGGGCACAACAACGTGCAGGTGCTCAATGGCGGGCTGCCGGCCTGGCTGGCGGCGGGCGGCACGCTCGAACACGGCGAACCGGATGCGCCCGCGCCGGGCCAATTCACCGCAACCTACCGGGCGGAGATGGTCAGGGCGCTGGACGACCTCAAGCGCAACCTTCTCACCAGGGAGGAGCTGGTGCTGGATGCCCGCGCCGCCGCGCGTTTCGCCGGCACCGTGCCGGAGCCGCGCCCAGGCATGCGCAGCGGCCATATCCCGGACGCAATCTCCCTGCCTTTCACCACGCTGCTGCGCGACGGCAAATTTCTGCCGCCATCGAAACTGCGGGCAAAATTCACCGCACTCGGCATTACCGGCGCCCGCCCGCTTGTCGCCTCCTGCGGCTCGGGCGTCACCGCCTGTGTGCTGGCACTGGGACTGAAGCTGGCGGGCTTGCCCGAGGCGGCGATTTATGATGGCTCTTGGGCCGAATGGGGTTCGCGGGACGACACCCCGGTCGAGGTATAGATGGTTAAGAAAATCGAGACGGCTCTGGTGCATGCGGGGCGCAAGCCGACCAAGGAATACGGCTTCGTCAACCCGAAGCTGGTGCGCGGCTCCACCGTGCTCTACCCGGACATGGCCACCAAGCTCGCCACCGGCAAGCACATCCTGGAGCCCGTCGATATCTACGGCCTCTGCGGCAACGAGACGCATTTCGCCCTGGAGGCTGCCATCGGCGAGATCGAGGGCGGCAGCCACGCCCAGGTCACCGGCTCGGGGCTTTCCGCCATCACCGTGCCGCTGCTCGCCTACCTGAATGCCGGGGACCATCTGCTGGTGCCCGATTCGGTCTATGGCCCGACCCGCATTTTCTGCGACGGGCTGCTGCGCCGCTATGGCGTCGAGACCAGCTATTACGACCCGATGATCACAGCGCGTGCACTGGATGGGCTGTTCCGCACCAACACGCGCGTGTTGTTCACCGAGAGCCCGGGCAGCCATACCTTCGAGGTACAGGATATCCCCGCTTTGGCCGAGGTGGCGCATGCCCACGGCGCCAAGGTGTTTCTCGACAACACCTGGGGCATTCACCATTTCCAGCCCTTCACCAAGGGGGTGGACGTCTCCATCCAGGCACTCACCAAATACCCCGGCGGACATTCGGACATCGTGCTCGGTGCGGTGGCGGTGAACAGCGAGGAAGACTGGAAATGGCTGCGCCTTGGCGCGCTGGAGCTGGGCAATTACGCCAGCCCGGACGATTGCTGGCTGGCCCTGCGCGGCCTGCGCACGCTGCATGTGCGCCTCAAGGCGCAGGAAGCTGCGGGGTTGCGCGTGGCGGAATGGTTCGCTGGGCGGCCCGAAGTGGCGCGGGTGCTGCATCCGGCCATGCCCTCCTGCCCCGGGCACGAGGTCTTCAAGCGTGACTTCACCGGCTCCTGCGGGTTGTTCGGCGTCGCCTTCCAGCCGCAATTCTCGCCCGCCGCCGTGGTGCGGATGATCGACAGCCTGCAACTCTTCGGCATCGGCGCGTCCTGGGGCGGGTATGAGAGCCTGGTGCTGCCCACCACCGGCACCATCCGGCGCTCGGAGGGTACCGGCGTGTTCGAGGGCGAGATGGCCCGCTTCCATATCGGGCTGGAGAATGTGGACGACCTGATCGAAGACCTGGAACGCGGGCTGGCCGCGTTGCGCGCCGCATGAACGCCCTCATCCCGCCCGAACTCTCGGCCTTCCTGGGCACAATTGGCCTTGCCTTCATCATCGGGCTGGAGCTGCACGCCTACCGGCGGCGCGATGCCGGCAGCCTGCAGCCCGAGGCGCTCGGCTTCGGCACCACCCGCACCGTCACCCTCCTGGCCGCGCTCGGCTTCAGCCTGTGGATCATCGCCCCGATCGTGCCCTTCAGCATCGGGCTGGGCGGGCTGAGCCTGATGCTGATGCTCGATTACCGCAAGCGCCTGAAGACTGGCGATTCCTCCCTGCTGCCGACCGTGATTGGCGTGATGGCCTATTCGCTCGGCCCGGTGGTGCTGGTGGCGCCGATCGCCCTGCTGGCGGCGCTGGTCATTCTCATCCTGCTTTCGCTTGGCGAGCAGGCGGAAATCCGCCGCCTCTCCGATGCCTTCCCAGCCGAGGAAGGCGTGACATTCGCCAAGTTCTTCATCCTGGCCGGGCTGATCCTTCCGCTATTGCCGGACTCGGTTATCCCGTACCTCGCCGGTATCACCTACACCAAGGTGTGGATGGCCGTGCTGGTCATCTCCGGCATCTCCTATCTCGGCTATCTCGCGCACCGCTACGTATTCCCGCGCGCCGGCACGTTGCTCACCGGCGTGCTGGGCGGGCTGTACTCTTCCACCGCCGCCACCGTGGTGCTGGCCCGGAGCATGCGCAGCGAGCCCGAACTGCCTTCGCCCCGGCGGCGGTCGTCATCGCCACGGGCATGATGTATGCCCGGCTGCTGGTCATCATCATCCTGCTTGGCCATGCGGATGCTGCGCTGGCGCTCGCCTTGCCCTTCGGCTCGCTGTTCGTGGCCTCCCTGGCGGTGGCCGGGCTGCTGGCTTGGCACGCGAAGGGCACGGCCGCCTCCGGCCACGCCACGGTGAGCGCCAACCCGCTCGACCTGCCGGTCGCCTTTCTGTTCGCCCTGCTGTTCCTGGTCTTTGCCGCGATCACCAACGCCGTCACCCTGCGCTTCGGCGCCACCGGTCTGCATGCGCTGAGCTTCGTGGTGGGCTTCTCGGATATCGACCCGTTCATCTTCTCGCTGCTCGACGGCAAGTTCCAGGTGAGCCAGCAGGCGGTGGTGAGCGCCGTGCTCATCGCCAGCGCCAGCAACAACCTGCTGAAAACCAGTTACGCGCTCGGCTTTTCCCGCAGCCGCCGGATGCTGCCCGCCGCCGCCTGGCTGGCCCTGGCCGCCGGCCTGAGCCTGGCCTGGGCCCTGGCCTGAGGCAACGGCAGGAATTTTCATTCCCCTCTCCTGATTTGCTGCTGGAAACGGTGCGCCCAGCGCATTATAGTTCCAATATAAGAACATATCCGTGCAGCCACGGCAGCCTGGCACAGGCCAAAAAGTGCTATGAAGCAAAGGGGAAGAAGTATGAGTGCAGTACCAAACTCTGGCGATTCTACCCTCCTTTCCAAGAGCGGCGCCGTTCCCCGGCGCGAGTTCGAGATCAAGCAGATCCATTTCAAGGATTTATTCGAGGCATTGCGCCTCGGCGTCGAAGACTGGCGGGCCTGCCGGACCGAGGTGATGGTGCTGGCGGTGCTTACCCCTGTCGCGGCGATCATGCTCGGCGCGGTGGTGGCCGCGCCGAATTTGCTGCCATTCCTGTTCCCGGTCTGCGCTGGCCTTGCGCTGCTCGGGCCGATGGTCACGCTCTGGTTCGTCGCCCTCTCCCGCGAGCGTGAGCGCAGCGGCATTGCCCTCGCGGAGGCCGCCTCGGAGCCGTTCAACTCCCCCCGCCTGAACACCATCCAGTCCCTCGGCCTGCTCAGCATCGCGCTGTTCCTCGCCTGGCTGGCGGTAGCGGGCATCGTTTATGCCCACACGCTGGGGCAGAGCGGCCCGGCCCGGGGGCTTGAGTTCTTCGTCCGCGTGTTCACCACCACGGCGGGCTGGGAGATGATCTTCTTCGGCTACCTCACCGGCGCCGTGTTCGCCCTGGTCACGCTGTGCATCGGGCTCGTCTCCTTCCCCCTGGCGCTGGACCAGGATGTCACCACCTGGCAGGCGATCACGGTCTCGGCCCGGGCCATGGCCCGCAACCCGGTGGTGGTGCTCGGCTGGGGCTTCATCGTGGCAGTGCTGATGGCTGCCGGCACGGCTCTGCTGCTGCTGGGCCTCGCGGTGGCGCTGCCGGTGCTCGGCCACGCCACTTGGCACATCTACCGCCGCCTCGTGGCCTGAAGCGGCCTAAAATGGAACACGGCGCCCCATCGTTTGGGGCGCCGTTTTCATGTTTGTCTCATTGGGCAGAGGTCATCTGCATACCACGGATTTCTGCCATCTGTTCGCAGTATTGCGCGGCACCGGAAATCATCTTATGCCCCAGGCGGCTTTGGTCAGAGCAGTCAGTCTTTTTAATAAAAAGAGCTGCCGGCGCCGAAGCCGGGGGAAGTGGTTTCTGGTGAGTGCATTATCCCAGTCGGATCGATCTGGGGGAGGACATATAATTGCGATATTGGCGACAACTCGGCTTAATAGCCCCGCTAGCCCTGGCTGGCTGTTCCACGGACAATGTGCGCTTGATCCACCCCGTTGGCCTGATGGCCGGGCTGGAATTCCACTACACGCTGTGGATCACCGGCATCATGTTGCTCATCATCGTGCCAACGCTGCTGATGACGATCATCTTCCCGCTGCGCTACCACCATTCGCGCAACGCCAAATACACGCCGGACTGGCACTTCTCCGCCACCATCGAGATCCTGGCCTGGGCCATTCCGCTCGCCATGGTCGTGGTGCTGGCCTACATGTCCGTCTCGGCCATCTACCGCATCGACCCGTGGAACCCGCCCCAGCTCGCCAACGCGCCCGGCGCGTCGCAGCCGCCGGTCAAGGTTGAGGTCATCGCCACCGACTGGCAGTGGGTATTCGTCTATCCTGACGAGAACATCGCCACCATCGACGACCTGGTGGTTCCCGCCGGACGCCGCGTGCAGCTGACGATGACCGCCACCGAGGCCATGAACGGCTTCTACATCCCGCAGGTCGCCCCGATGGTCGACGCCATGCCGGCGATGATCAGCAAGGACGCGTTCGAGATCGACCATCCGGCCGAGTTCACAGGCTTCTCCACCGATTTCTCGGGCGCCGGCTTCTCCTGGATGCAGTTCAAGACCCGCATCCTGGCCCAGGCCGATTTCGACAACTGGGTCAAGGGCGTTCAGGCGAGCCAGAACCAGCTCACCTACGACGTTTTCACCCAGAAGATCGCCCAGCCGCAGGTGAATTATGGCGCTACCCCGTCCTATTTCTCTGCTCCCAACGCCGCCGGCATTTTCGGCAAGGTCGTGATGGACGCGATGAACGGCAAGACCTACCCGGTCCCCGACTCGCTGACCAAGAGCGTCGCCTCCAACGAAGGCGAGGCCCCGGCCTCCCCCGCCGCGCATTAAGGAAGGATCTATACCGTGCAAGTTGCTGTTGACGGCCCCTGGTCGCCCCTGCTGGGGCGCTTGACCCTGGATGCCATCCCCTACACCAACCCCATCCTCATCTTCACCTTCGTCATCGCCGCCACCGCCGGCCTCGTGGCCGTCGGCAGCGTGCTGTACTTCCGCAAGGTGGGCTATATCTGGCGCGAGTGGCTGTGCTCCGTCGACCATAAGCGCATCGGCGTGATGTACATGATCCTCGGCCTGGTGATGCTGTTCCGCGGCTTCATCGACGGCGTGATGATGCGTACCCAGCAGGCCATCGCCATCGGCCCCAACAGCCCCGGCTACCTGGGTGCTGCGCATGGCTACCTGCCGCCGTACCATTTCGACCAGGTCTACTCGGCGCATGGCACGCTGATGCTGATCTTCGCCGCCACCCCGCTGCTCACCGGCCTCGGCAACATCATCGTGCCGCTGCAGATCGGCGCGCGCGACATGGCCTTTCCCTACCTCAATGCGGTGAGCCTGTGGCTGACCGTGTCCGGTGCGCTGCTGTGCATGATCTCGCTGTTCGTCGGCGAGTTCTCCAACGCCACCTGGGTCGGCCTGATGCCGTTCTCCGAGCTGCCCTCCAACCCGGGCGTCGGCGTCGATTACTGGATGTGGGCACTGCAGGTTTCCTCGATCGGCACCACCTTCAACGCCATCAACATCATCGCCACCATCGTGAAGATGCGCGCCCCCGGCATGGGCTGGTTCCGCATTCCCGTCTTCACCTGGGTGTCGATGGCCACGTCCATCATCGGCCTGACCGCCTTCCCCGTGCTCACCGCGGCGCTGTGCATGCTGGGTCTCGACCGTTACATCGGCACGCACTTCTTCACCGCCGGCATGGGCGGCAACTACATGCTCTACATCAACCTGTTCTGGACCTGGGGTCACCCGGAAGTGTACTTCCTGGTGCTGCCGGCCTTCGGCCTGATCTCGGAGATCGTCTCGACCTTCTCCCACAAGTCGCTGTTCGGCTACCCGACCATGATCGCCGCCTCGATGGGCATCGCCGGCGTTGGCTGGGTTGTGTGGGCGCACCACTTCTTCACCATGGGCATGGGGCCGGACCTGATCGGCTTCTTCTCCGCCGCCACCATGATCGTGGGCATCCCGACGGGCGTGAAGGCCTTCAACTGGCTGTTCACCATGTTCCGCGGGCGCATCACCTTCACCACCCCGATGCTGTGGGCCATCACCGCGATCCTGCTGCTGCTGCTCGGCGGCCTCACGGGCATGATGCTCTCCGCCTCGGTGGTGGACTACACGGTGCATGACTCCGTGTTCGTGGTCGCGCACTTCCACTGCATGGTGCTCGTCATCGGCGCCGGCATCTTCGCCGCCGTCACCTACTGGTGGCCGAAGATCTTCGGCTTCAAGCTGAACGAGACGCTGGGCCAGTGGTTCTTCTGGACCTTCGTGGCGGGCAGTCTGATGGTGTTCATCCCGATGTTCCAGGCCGGGCTGGATGGCGAGACCCGCCGTCTGGACTACCTGTTCGACACGTCGCTGCGTCCGCTGATGCTGCTCGAACTGGCGGGCATCGGGGTTTACTTCATCTCGGTGTTCTTCTTCCTGGCCATGATCGTCGTCTCGCTCATCAAGCGCGAGCCGGCCGGTCAGGACGCCTGGGGCACCGGGCGCTCGCTGGAGTGGCTGACGCAGACGCCGGTACCGTTCTACAACTTCGCCGTCACCCCGCAGGTGCACGCGCTGGATGAGCTCTCCTGGCGCAAGGCCAACGGGCTGGAGAAGGCGCAGCCGAGCACCTACGTGCCCATCCACATGCCGAGCAGCTCCGGCCTGCCCTTCGTCATCGGCATGCTGAGCTTCGTCTGCACCTTCGCCCTGGTGTGGCGCGTCTGGTGGCTGGCGGGGGCGTCCCTGCTCGCGGTGATCCTGCTGGTGATCATCCGCTCCTTCGACAAGAACGAGGGCTACGTGCTCTCCGCTCAGACCATCGCGGAGATGGAGCGCAAGCTCAACACGGTTAGCGTGGTTGCTGAACAATCCAAGGTCCTGCCGGTTGGCGGGCATGCGGAGGCACATTAATGGCTAGCTTTCCCAAAGCCGGCGCCGACACGGTGCTGTGGAACGCGGGCGCTGACGCGCACGACAACATCTCGGCCCGCACCTACGGGTTCTGGCTCTATTTGCTGAGCGACGCGCTGATCATCGCGGCGATCTTCGCCACCTACGCGGTGCTGAACAACCCGGCGAACGCCGCTGGCGGCCCGCTGGGCAGCCAGTTCCTCAGCGCCAGCAAGGGCATGCTCCAGACGTTCATCGTGCTGGGCAGCGTACTCTGCTACAGCCTCGCCACTGTCGCGCTCAAGCGCGGCAGCAAGGCGGGGGTGAGCCTCGGCATGATCGGCGCCATCCTGCTGGCGGTGGTGTTCCTTGGCATCGGGCTCGGTGACCTCACCGCGCTCAGCGCCGCGGGCAACGGCTTCGCCCGCAGCGGCTACCTCTCCTGCTTCTTCACCCTCATCGTCACCCATGCCCTGCACATGGGCTTCGGCATCCTGTGGATGCTGGTGATGCTGGTGCAGATCGGGATGTTCGGCTTCACCGAGAACGTCGTGGCGCGGCTGCTGAACCTGCGCATGTTCTGGCAGTTCCAGGCCTCGGTCTGGGTTGTCGTCTACATCTACGTCTACCTGTTCGGAGGTGCCCACTAATGGCCGCTCACAACGACCCGCTCGCGCATCCCGAGGTCCGTCAGGGCTCGGTCCTGCGCTACATCGCCGGTTTCGTGACCTCAGGCGCTGCGATGTACTTCGCCTACGTCCAGGCCATGGGTCATCATCCCGTGGTGGAGCTGCTGGAGATCCTGGCCGGCGCGCTGCTGTTCAGCCTGATCACCCAGGCGGCGCTGTTCTTCGGGCTGGATGCCTCCCGCGCCCAGATCTGGAAGAGCATCTCCCTGATCCTCACGGTGCCGCTGTTCCTGGTGATTATCGGCATCACGGTGTGGGCGTTCGCGTCGCTCTATGGCCGCACCATGCCGGACCCGGCCATCATGAACTCGATGTCGATGTAACCTGTCTCCGCCTCGGCGGACTGAGAGACGCGGCCCCGCAAAGGGCCGCGTTTTTTATTGCCGGTGCCTCAGGTGCTGGCGCTGTCGTCCGGTGCAGGCGCGTTCTGGGCAAGATGCTGGGTGATGGCCGGGAGATGCTGGGCGATCAGCTGGCTCGCCTGCTGCGGGTCGATGCCGAGCTTCGCCGCCACAGCCTCCACCGCCGGCTGGCCCAGCACCTGCTGCACCGTATCGGCGTCGATGGGCAGGCCCTGCCCGCCGGTCCAGGAGGCGATATGCGCCCCGAGCCCGCTCTGCTCGAACTGCGCCGTAAGCCCGCCCAGGCCGCCTACGCCCTGCTCCTCCAGGCTCTGCATCAGCGGCCCGGCCACTTGCCCGGCCTCGCCCCCCAGCGCGTTGTGGATGAGATTGGAAATGCTGTCGAAAAGGCCCATGGTACCAACTCCCTTGTTAGGAGCTGGCACTCTACACAAAAACCCCCGGTCTGTACCGGGTTCAAAATAATTTCACGTACGCCAGAAGGTCATCAGCAGCCCGCCGGCCAGAATCAGCCCGCCCCCGGCAAGTATCGGCAGGCTCGGCCGCATGCCGAACGCGAACAGATTGATGAGCTGCGCCACGACGAAGAACAGCGAAACATACACGCCCAGCAGCCGCCCGAAATCCCAGGGCGGCAGGTTCACGGTCACGCCGTAAGTGAACAGCACCAGCGCGGCGGCGGCGAAGATGCCGAGGCGGACTAGCGGCACGGCCTGGGAATGCAGCGCCGTGCGGGCCACAGCGTCGCCCCCGGCTTCCAGCGTGGCGGCGAGCGCGAGCAGCAGCAAAATCGCGAAGTTATTCATGTTTGTCACGGCAGCTTGGCAAACACCCACCCGTCTTGTTCGGTGACGGCGATGATCTTTAAATCCGCCGGGGGTTTGCCCACGGCCAGCACCTTATGGCTCCAGCCCGGCATCTTCGCGCTCAGCACGGAATTCGCCCAGTTCAGGTTCTTGCCGGAGCAGATATCGAACCTGGACCCGTGGAATGGACAGGTGATCGCACCGCCGCTGATCTTCCCCCGTGCCAGCGAGAGCCCCATATGCGGGCATTTGTTCTCGAACGCGCACACGGTGCCGTTCACGCGGGTGATCGCCACGTTATGCCCGGCGGCGCTGGAGATACGAACGATGCCTTCGATGATCTCAGCGGATCTGGCGATTTCAATCAGGCTCATACCGGCGGCTCCTGGATTGTGAGGCAAGCAGGGCCAGCATGCCCCGGAAATGCCAGACCGGGTATGAAATATTTACGCGGGAGCCCTAAAACGGCGCAGCGTTGCAGAATGGCTACAGAGCCGGAGCTTGGAAATTCTTCCGGTACTGGATGAATCCCGACTTCTCGGCGACTTTGTCGTAAAGCGCCTGCGCCGTCTTGTTGGTCTCATGGGTCAGCCAGTACACGCGGGTCGCCTTCTTCTCCTGCGCCTTGGCGTACACAGCCTCGATGAGCGCGCGGCCCACGCCCCTGCCCCGCGCGGGCGGCGCGGTGAACAGATCCTCCAGGTAGCACACATCGTCCAGGCACCAGGTGTTGCGGTGGAAGATGTAATGCACCAGCCCCAGCAGCACACCATCGGCCTCCGCCACCAGCGCATGCACCGGCTCGGCGGGGTCGAAGAAGCGGCTCCAGGTCTTCTCGGTAATCTCCGGCGCCAGATCAGGCACCTTGTAGAATTCCAGATAGCCCTGCCACAGCACCGCCCATTGCGCACGGTCCTCAGGGCGGATGTCACGAACCAGCATCATACTCTCCATGAAAGCGGCCCCCTTTGATGGTAAATTCGTGATTTACCATCAGGACGCGCATGAGGTTACGAAATCCGCGCCAGCGCCGCCTCGAGCCGCTTCACCTCGCCAGCAAAACTCTGCTCACGCTCCCGGTGTTCCTCCAGGATTTCCTCCGGCGCGCGGGCGCAGAAATCGGCATTAGCGAGCTTCGAGGTCACCTTCGCCAGCTCCGCCTGGGCCTTGGCCAGGGCATTGGCCAGGCGCTTGCGCTCGGCCTCAAGGTCGATCAGCCCTTCCAGCGGCAGGATGATCGTTGCCTCGCCGAGCACGGCCTGGGCCGCGTTCTTCGGCGCCGGGCCCACGAGCGCCCCGATCTCCGAGGCGCGGGCCATGCGCGACACTGCCTCGAACCAAGCCTCGGCGCGGGCCAGGGTCGCCGGGGCGGCGTCTTGCAGCAGCACCGGAGATTTCAGGCTCGGCGGCACGTTCATCTCGGCGCGCACGGTGCGGATCTCGGAGATCAGCCCGATCACCCAGTTCACCTCCGCCGCCGCGTCCTCCACGCCGTTCACCGAATCGGGCTGCGGCCAGGGCGCGTTGATCAGCGAGCATTCAGGCCCGTAGCCGAAATAATCCCACAGCTCCTCGGTCACGAAGGGGATGAGCGGATGCATCAGCCGCAGCAGAATACCGAGCACATAGGCTGCGGTGTCGCGGATTTCCGCCGCATCCTCCGAGGCGAAGCCGGGCTTGGCGAATTCGATGAACCAGTCACAAAAATCGCCCCAGGCGAAGCGGTAACAGGCGGCGGCGTAATCGTTCGGGCGGAACGCGTCGAGCGCCGAGGTCGCGGCGGTAACCGCCTCGTTGGCGGCGCCGAGGATCCAGCGGCAGAGCGGCAGCTTCGCCTCTTCCGGCTTGAAGTCCGGATTCGGCTGCACCCCGTTCATTTCCAGAAAGCGCGCGGCGTTCCAAATCTTCGTGATGAACGCGCGGTTGTTCTCGACGATTTTCTGCCCGAGCTTCACGTCCCGTCCCTGCCCGGCAGCAGCGGCCACCGAGTAGCGCAGGGCGTCGGCGCCATAGGCGTCGATCAGGGTCAGCGGGTCCAGGACATTGCCCTTGGACTTGGACATTTTCTGCCCCTTTTCGTCGCGCACCAGGCCGTGGATGTACACGGTGCGGAAGGGGACATCGCCCATGAAGTGCATGCCCATCATGATCATCCGGGCGACCCAGAAGAAGATGATGTCGAAGCCCGTCACCAGCGTGTCGGTGGGGTAGTATTTCGCCAGCTCCGGCGTCTTTTCCGGCCAGCCGAGGGTCGAGAACGGCCACAGCGCCGAGCTGAACCATGTGTCCAGCACGTCCTCGTCCTGGGCCAGCTTCACACCCTCGCCCGCCTGCGCCTGCGCCTCGGCCTCGGTGCGCGCCACGTAAACCTTGCCGCTCTCATCGTACCAGGCGGGGATGCGGTGCCCCCACCAGAGCTGACGCGAGATGCACCAGGGCTGGATGTCGCGCATCCAGGCGTAGAAGGTGTTCTCCCATTGCTGCGGCACGAACTTGATGTCGCCGTTTTCCACGGCCTTGATCGCCGGCTGCGCCAGCACCCAGGCGTTGCAGTACCATTGCGTGGTCAGCAGCGGCTCGATCACCGAGCCCGAGCGGTCGCCATGCGGCACGGTATGCGGGTGCGGCTTCACTTCCACCAGCAACTCGCGCGCCTCCAGCTCCGCCACGATCTCCTTGCGCGCCACGAAGCGGTCCTTGCCATCCAACCCACGCACGAATTCCGGCAGCTCGCCGAGTTCCGCCAGCGTCACCTTGCCCTGCTTATCGAGCATCGAGGGCATGGGCAGGCCATGGCGCTTGCCGACCTCGAAATCGTTGAAGTCATGCGCCGGGGTGATCTTCACGGCACCGGTGCCTTTCTCCGGGTCGGCGTATTCATCCGCGATGATGGGGATGCGCCGCTCCGTCAGCGGCAGGATCACATGCCGCCCGATCAGGTGCTTGAATTTCTCGTTCTCGGGGTGCACGGCCACGGCGGTATCCGCCAGCATCGTCTCCGGGCGGGTGGTGGCGACGATGATCTCCTCGCCACCGTCCACGGGGTAGCGGATGTGCCACATATGCCCCTTGGTCTCGCGGCTCTCCACTTCGAGGTCGGAGATCGCGGTTCCCAGCACAGTGTCCCAGTTCACCAGACGCTTGTCCTGGTAGATCAGCCCTTGCTCGAACAGCGTGCAAAACACCTCGCGCACCGCGTCGGAAAGCCCGTCATCCATGGTGAAGCGCTCACGCGCCCAGTCCGGCGAAGCGCCGAGCCGGCGCAGCTGCTGCGTGATGGTGCCGCCGGATTCCGCCTTCCACTGCCATACGCGGGAAAGGAATGTCTCGCGCCCGAGCTGCTTGCGGCTCGCGCCTTCCTTGTCCAGCAGCCGCTCAACCACCATCTGCGTGGCGATGCCGGCATGGTCGGTGCCCGGCTGCCACAGCACGTCGCGCCCCTGCATGCGGCGGAAGCGGACGAAGATGTCCTGCAGCGTCATGGTCAGCGCGTGGCCCACATGCAGACTGCCCGTCACGTTGGGCGGCGGGATCATGATGGTGTAGGGCGAAGCGGAGGATTCCGGGTTGGCCGCGAAGGCGCCGGACTGTTCCCAACCACGATAGAGCCGCGCCTCAACCGAGGCCGGCTCGAAAGTCTTTTCCAATGTCGTCAAGGCAAACTCCGGCGCCGCCTGGGCAGCGCGCGCATAAGCGGTTGTCGTGCCGCCCGGAGGGCGCCGCGCGGCACGAAAGGCAGATTACATACGGTCGATGACGCGCCCGATCTCGGCGCGCACCACGCGCTCAACCAGGCTCGGCAGATGCGAGTCCAGCCAGGACTTCAGCACCGGCTTGATCTCCTCACGCACCAGGTCCTCGATCGTCACACCCGGACGGCCGATCCCCACGGCGCGCTCGGCGCTGACACTGCGCACCAGCGAGCCAACCTTGCTGGCGATTTCCTGAGCCGCGGAATCGCTCACCAGACCTTGGGGAGACTGAACCTGATCTTCCATGTTATTTTCCTTCGAGGACTGAATTTGAGAGTAGACTGAGGATTCGCCTTCCACCAGGGTGGCAGGCACGTATTGCTCGCTCCCAGCCTGCCCGCTCACGCCCAGGCTGTCCAGGGTCGATTCCGAGGTGAAATGGGAGGAACTGCGCCCTTCCTCCGCCGGAACGGCCCCAGGCGGGGCCTCCGTGGCGGTCGAGACATCAGCGCGCGGGCCGGCCAGGGGCGTATCGAGCACCAGAATATCGTCATCCAACTCATCGCGAGGCTGGGAGGCGCGTTCATTCTCCTCCTCGGTCAGAATCCGGCGGATGGAGGCCAGAATTTCCTCCATGGATGGTTCCGCCGCGCTGGCGGGGCCAGAATTATTGGAAATGCCGTTACCTTCGCTCATCGTCTCATCCTTCTAGAGGGATTCCACCGGAAGCGGAACCACTCTGATTTATGGTTCGTGAGCAATTTCCTCAGCTCGCCCGAAACTCGCGCTTCGGACAAGCTGACATTGCCCCCTTAAGGCGCGGCCGAGCCGGCCGGCCCATCTGTAATCGGCGGGGCCGGGCTGGCCGCCAGCAAGGCCCCGTTGGGCGTCACGCCCGCCTCCTGATCAGCCGCCTCTCCAGTACCGAAACCGGCGTACTTCACGGCGTCATAATATTTCAGGTCGTCATATTCCTGCACCGGCAGGTTCAAGTCGCGCGCCGTGAGCCGGCCGGCAGCCGCGGCCACGGCGTAGGAATTGTTCACCAGTGTAGAGATATTCTGTACCTGTTGCACCTGCGCGTTCAAGACCAATTGTTGGGCGTTCAACACATCGAGCGTGGTGCGCGTGCCGACCAGCTGTTCGCGCTCCGTGCCGTCAAGGGCAATGGCATCGGCCTTGATCGCGACATTGGTCGAGACGATGGCGGCACGGGTGGAGATGATCGTCTCCCAGGCCTGCCCCGCCTGCTGGTAGGCTGTGCGCTGCGCGTCCAAAATGGCGGCGAAGCTCTGCTGTTCCTTGGCCCGGGCGGCGCGGATGGCGGCATATTCCTGACCACCCTGGTACAGCGGCACGGTAAGCTGCGCGCTCACCGTGCCGCCATTCTGCTTGACGCCAATGCCGGACGACCCCTGCTGGTTATAGGCCGTCGCCTGGAAATCGATCTGCGGCATCAACGCCGAGAAGGCCACGTCCACCGCGTCCTTGTTCGCGGCATCGGTGAATTCCGCGGCAATGACGTTGGGGTTGTTGGCCAGCGCGGCCTTGGCGGCCTCGTCCTTGGACGTCACCGGCGGCAGCAGCGGCTGCGGCGGCGCCAGGTTATCGGCCGGATAGTCGCCCACCAGCTGGCGGAAATTCTCCCGCGCGATCTGCAGGTTGCCCTGCGCCACCTCGACCTGCTCGCTGGCCTGGGCCAGCGAGGCCTGTGCCTGCGCCACCGAGGTGAGCGTGATCTCGCCGACGCTGAACTGCGCCTGCGTGTCCCGCAACTGCTGCAGCAGCACCTGCTCGTTGCTCTTCTGCAGCGCCAGCAGCTGCGTGTCGGTGATCACGGTGACGTAGGCGTTCACGACATTGAGGAACACGGTCTGCTCGCTGGCGAGAAGCTGCGCCCGCGCCGCGAACACCTGGTTTTTCGCCTCGCGCAGAGACGCGATGGTCTTGCCGCCCTTGTAGATGGGCTGGTCCAGCGTCACCTGGCTGTCGAGCGAGTTGCGGCTCTCGGCGTATTTAGTGGAGCCCTCGCCCGCACCGCCCTGGTACGGGGCATTGTATTGGACCCATTCATTTCCAGAGGTCCGGCCGACGGTGGAGGTAACCTGCACGGTCGGCCGCCAGCCGGAGAGCGCGGTGGGCACCTGCTCGTCGGTCTGGCGCAAAGCCGCGCGCTGCTCCTGCAGCGTGGCGTTGTTGTTGTACGCTTCCACTAGCGCGTCGGTCAGGGTCGCGGGCGAGTCGGCGAAGGCCGGCCGGAGCGACGGCATGAATGCGCCCGCCAGCGCCACGCCGGCGAGCAGCGCCGCGCGCCTAGGCAAAATGCCCCGCCCTTGCATGCTCAAAAGGCGAAGACCGGCGCGGGGCGAAACTGCGGCAGCAGCCGGGGTGTGCAGTCGAACACTTCCACCTCGGCGAAGCCCGCGCCGGACGGTTCCGCGACCGCGGCACGTCCCACCGCGCCCGGGCCTTCAGCATCGGCGAGGATGGCGATGACGCGCCCGCCCGGCGCCAGCTGCGCGGCGAACGCCGTTGGGATTTCAGGCACTGCGCCCTCGATAACAATGGCATCGTACGGCCCGCCCGCCGGCCAACCGGCCAGCAACGGCCCGGTCACGGCCTCAACATTGGCCCCGTACTGCGCCAGCGCGCCGGTGTTCAGCCGGGCCTCTTCCTCCAGCGCCACCACCGCAACCCCGGCAGCGCCGAGAATCGCGGCGAGATAGCCGGCGCCCGCGCCCACGACCAGGACATGCCCCGGGTTCGACGCCAGGGTGAGCTGCGCCAGCCGCGCGGTGACCATCGGGTTCAGCAAGTAGCGGCCCTGGCCCAGAGGAATGTCGGCATCCGCATAGGCAAAGCTGCCCTGCGGGGCAAAAGCCTCGCGCGGCAGGGCGCGCATGGCGCCGGTCACGCGCTTGTCCTGCACATGGTTGGGGCGGATCTGGGTATCCACCATGTTTTCGCGAGCAATGTTCTGGGAAATCAGGTCCGCCATGCTAGCCTTCCATTCGCTATACGCGGCCTATATAGCTGGCCGTCGCGGCACAACTCAACTGCACCACCGCTAAACTGACATCCCGGCGCTTGACCAGCGGCGCCTCCCCGGAGATAAGGGCCCACCATACACCGATGGTCCGGTGGCAGAGTGGTGATGTAGCGGACTGCAAATCCGTGAATGTGGGTTCGATTCCCGCCCGGACCTCCACCTCCTCCCTTCAGCACGCAGCAGCGGCTTTTTGCGTATCAGCCCAGTGGTTTTTTGCCCGGTTAAGCCAAAGTTAATGCAAAAATGCCGGCATACCAGTAGGTATCACTAAAAGTTTACATTTGACTTTCGATACAAAGTTCCGCCAAAACAACAAAACAAACCGTGCAAAAACAATGAATTATTAAATATTCTTGCAGAGTTTCCAACGAGCAATTCCAGCGCCAGGCGCTGACAGAATTATTGACTAAACTAACAGAAAATAGGACAAAGGCGCACGCAACTTTACATAGCGTTCATCAACAGGAGACTCACGAAATGCTGACCACCATGATCCGCGCCTCCCTGCAGAAGTTCAAGGTTGACCGTCGCGCCGTAACCGCCATCGAGTACGCGCTGATCGCCGCTCTGATCGCCGTGGTCATCATCGCCGCCGCCACCAACCTCGGCGGCCACATTTCCTCGACCTTCAACAACGTCGCCAGCGAGCTCTGAGCCCTAGGCATCGCCTGACCTGAAGACTGGTGGCGGCCGCAAGGTTACCACCACTGTTGGGAACGCGACAAAGAAACCGTCACCAGAAATGGTGACGGTTTCTTTTTTTGCGCGGTTCAGGCAGCTGGCATCACAGCTCTGCGGCGACGCGCTCGATCACCCCGGCCCAGTCATAGGGGCGCTGCTGGCGGAAAATCCGGATCGACGGATACCAGGGGCTGTCCTCGCGGTTCAGCAGCCAGCGCCAGTCCGGGGCAAAGGGCAGCACCAGCGAGGACGGCACGCCGCTCGCCCCGGCGACATGCGCGACCGAGGTATCGATCGTCACCAGCCGGTCCACGCTTTGCAAAATCGCCATGGTGTCGAGGAAATCGCCAATCTCCGGGCCGAGATTCACCAGAGGCGCACGGGCATAATAGCCGCCCACCTGGGCGATGGAGTCACCCTTCTGCACGGTGATGATGGCGATGTCCTCGCGCGCGAAGAGCGGCGCGAACTGCGCCAGCTTCAACGTGCGCTTCTTGTCGTTCTTGTGCGTCGGCCGTCCGGCCCACACCAGGGCGATGCGCTTCTTACCCTTCGGCACCAGCCGGTCCAGCTTTTCCGCCCATTCCCGCACTAACTCCGGGGCCGGCTTCAGGTAGCCCGAGGGCGGCACGTTATCGGTGCCGACCCCGGCCAAGCGAGGCAGGCCGGAGAGCGGGATATAGGCCTCGTAATCGCCGGTATCCTCCCAGCGCGTGACCATTTTGCCGATGCCTGGAATCTGCCGCAGTAGCGGCGTCAGCTCGCCAGAGCAGGCCAGCACCGGCTGCGGGCAGAGCAGCGCCGCCCAGGGGATCAGCCGCCCGAACTGGATGCAGTCGCCAAAGCCCTGGTCGCCGATGATCAGCAGCTTGCCCGGCGCCAGGGGCTTGCCATCCCATTGCGGCTTGTCGGTTTTCGGCAGCATGCCCTCGGCCTGCTTGAGCTTGAAGCGCCATTCATAGCTGTCCCAGCCTTCCTGCATCTTCCCTTCCAGCAGCAGCGCCTCGGCCTTCTCGAAATGCGCCTCGGCATAATCCGGGTCCAGCGCGATCGCCTGCTCGGAGCGGCGCACGGATTCGTCCAGCTCCAGCCGCTCATAATGGATCAGCGCCAAATTAAAGTAAGCGCGCGAATCGTTCGGCGCCAGTTCCACCGCCCGCTTGCCCGCGCGCAGCGCGTCCTCCAACCGCCCGGCGCCCCGATACACCTCGCACATGTTGCGCGGATACAGCGCCATATCCGGGGAGATCGCCTCGGCCTTCTCCATGCGCTCGAGCGCCTGCTCCACCCGCCCGTTGCGGTAGGCGACGATGCCGGCCAGATGCAGGATATGCGGATGCTCGGGCATGGCCGCGAGCATCCGGTTGGCGAGGTCATCCGCCTCGGCGAGCTTGTTCTCCTGCTCCAGCCGGGCCAGCTTCTCCAGCGCCTCGGACAGCGGAATCACCTGCTTGCCAGCTTCCTGCGTGCCGCTCATGGCGCAGCCTCCCCGTCCTCATAGCCCAGCGCCGTTATCCAGGGGGCCAGCTCTTCGCGCACCTCGTCGAACAGATGCGGCATCTCGGCAAGATAAGCCCGGTGCCGGAATGCCGCGCGGCCATGCACCGGCTCGCGCACGGCCAGATGCGCCGGCACGGGGCTGGGCAGCGCCGCCGCATTCGCGCGCAGCCCCGCCTTCTTCGGCACTGGCCTGTCCACGCCGATGAACTCCAGCACCTCGCGCAGCACCGCCTGCGGGTCCTGCACCAGCGCCTCGTAGCGTACCGGCAGGTAACGCAACGTTAACTGGCCGCGGTAATGGCTGATCATCCCGGCTTGCAACGCAAAATATCTCGCCAGTGCCGGCACGCTGGCCTGGGCGTTGCCCTCCAGCCGGCGGTCCTGGGCAAAGTTCGACAGCACCAGGTCATAAGGATGGCGCAGCACATGGATGACCGGCGCCTCCGGGTAGAGCAGCTTGATCAGCCCGAGGTGCCAGAAATTGCTGGCTGCGCGGTCGGTGATGAAGTTTACACCCTGCCGCAGCAGGCCGAGCTTTTCCCTCCTGCTCTCGTACACGGCGCGCAGCCGGTCCGGCAGTTCCACGCCATCCCCGGCAATGAAGCTGTCCAGCGCCTCCGGATAGGCGGCGTCACCGCCCGCGAGCCGCGCCACCTCGTCTGCCAGCCCCGCCACTGGCGCTGCTTCATCGCCAGCAGCGAAGCCCGGCACTTGTGCCAAAAGCTGCTCCAGTAGGCTGCTGCCCGAGCGCGGGAAGCCGAGCAGGAACACGGGGGTGAACGCACCTGCCCGGGCGCGCGGCAATGGCTGCACGCGGTCGGCGGTGAAATAGGCCTTGTACGCCCTGGCGCGGGCTTCCAATGGTTCAGCCTGGTAGGCCAGGCCGTTGCGCTCGCGCTGGATGCGGCGCGCCGTGGCAAAGGCGGTTACCGCCTCCTGGCGGCGCTCCAGCTGCGCCGTGGCCTGGCCCAGCGCCAGCATCTCCAGCGGCAGCAGATGTTCCGGCGCGCCCAGCCTGTCCAGCGCCGCCTGCGGCTGGTTCATGGCCAGGTCTGCCATCACCCGCAGCAGGCGCAGCGTGCGGTCGTCCGGCCAGCGGGCCAGCGCGCCGTCGAGCATCGCCACCGCCTTTTCCCGGTTGCCCCGCCCGAACTCCACCTGGGCGAAGCCACCTATACCGCGCCGGTTCTCCGATTCCGGCGGGAGCACCTTGGCGTATAGCGCGGCCGCCTCATCCAGGCGTCCCTGCTGGCGCAAATTCCAGGCGAGGTTCGCCAATGCCAGCGCATCCTCCCGTCCCAGCAGCTTCAATGCGCGGCGGTAATGGTATTCACCTGCGGCGAAATTCCCCGTCTCGGTAAGCACCACGCCCATCATGTGCTGGGCCGAGGCATCCTTCGGCCCCGCCTTCAGCGCCGCCGTGGCCGGGGCCAGCGCCTCGGCATGGCGCCCCTGCCCCACCAGATATTGCGCGAACTGCGCGTTGGCGGCGGCGCGCGCCGAGGCCGGGCCGGGTAGCGCCGCGAGCCGGGCGCCCAGCGCCTCCACCGCGCGGCCGCGCTGCTGCGCCTTGCGGATCTCGAACAGCACGCGCAACGCCACCCGGTGGTTCGGCGCCACGTCGAGGATCTTCAGGCTCAGCGCCTCGGCCTCGGTGTATTTTTTCTCATTGAACAGCCGGGTCGCGTCATGGCCTTGCGGGTCCAGCAGCGCGATGCTGTCTATTTCGGCCAGGGCCTCCGGCGGCAAGGCGCAACAGCGTACCGCCCGCAAACCACTCCCGCATGGGCACAAGCCACTCGCCTTTTGTTCCGTCACCGCCTCATGCCCGTTCGTTGCGCGGTCATATTTGGCAGGCTTTCCATGCCGGGGCAACGCGCCTGGACTTCAAGACTTTGCGAGTCATTCGCATAACATGATGATTATCTTGACTTTTTGGAAACCAGAAGCCAGATGACGCGAGGAAGTGAGGAGAGATCCATGCGTGATTTTTCACAGCTGAGCGAGCGCGAAGTTCTGGCCCTTGCCATCGGCGCCGAGGAAGAGGATGGCCGCATCTATCTCGACCTCGCGGAGCGCCTGCGTGAGGAATATCCAGCCTCGGCCAAGGTGTTCACCGAGATGGCCGCCCAGGAATCCGAGCATCGCCACAAGCTTCTCGACCTCTATTGCGCGAAATTCGGCGAGCACATCCCGTTGATCCGCCGCCAGGACGTGCGAGGCTTCCTCGCCCGCAAGCCGGTGTGGCAGCTGCCCAGCCCGAGCATCGACGATATCCGCGACCTCGCCGAGAGTATGGAGGTGGAGACCCAGCGTTTCTACCGCTACGCCGCCTCACGCACGACCGACGTATCTATCCGCAAGCTGCTCGGCGACCTCGCCGATGCCGAGGCGGAGCACGAGCAGCGGGCCGAGGCGATCTCGGCCAAGAACCTGCCCGATGCCGTGCGCCATGAGGAAGACGAGCACGCCAAGCGCCTGTTCGTGCTGCAATTCATTCAGCCCGGGCTGGTGGGGCTCATGGATGGCTCCGTCTCCACCCTGGCGCCGATCTTCGCCGCCGCCTTCTCCACGCACCACCCGTTCGACGCCTTCCTGGTCGGCGCGGCGGCCTCCATCGGCGCGGGTATCTCCATGGGCTTCGCCGAGGCGCTCTCCGATGACGGCTCTCTCACCGGCCGCGGCACGCCTTACATTCGCGGGCTCGTCACCGGGCTGATGACCACGCTGGGCGGGCTTGGCCACACTTTGCCCTTCCTCATCCCCAGCCTGCATCTCGCGCTTATCGTTGCAATCTGCGTCGTCGCCGTGGAGCTTGCGGTCATCTCCTGGATCCGCTGGCGCTTCATGGACACTTCGCCCATCCGCGCGACGCTGCAAATCGCGCTCGGCGGCGCGCTGGTGTTCGCCACGGGCGTGCTGATCGGCGGGGGCTAGCTCCCCGACGGCTCCCGGGCATAGGTGATAATGGAGAGATAGGTCATCGGCTTGACCAGCAGCCTCTCCGGCCCGTGCGGCGCGGCGGAGTTGAAGAGCAGCGCATCGCCCGGCGTGAGGTGGTAGGACTGTTCGCCATGGCGGTACTGCACCTCGCCGGAGAGCATGTAGATGAACTCCGTGCCCTCATGCTGGAAGGCCGGGTACGGCACCGCCTCCTTGGACAGAGTGATCAGATACGGCTCGACCACGACATCGCCGCCCAGCGCGTGGCCGAGCAGCGAGTATTGGTGCCCCGCCTTGGAGCCGCGCCGCTCGATGACCACGCCGGTACCGGCCTTCACAAAGGAGCAGTCGCGCTTTTCCTCGAAGGTCGAGAAGAAGGTGGTGATCGGCACGTTGAGCGCGTTGGCCAGCGCCTGCAGCGAGGCCAGTGACGGCGAGATCTGCCCGTTCTCGATCTTCGAGAGCATGCCCCCCGAAAGCCCGGCAGCCGCGGCCAACTCCGAAACCGTAATGCCGACGCGGCGGCGCAGCTGGCGCACCTGCACGCCAATCGCCTGCTCCAGCGTCAGGTCGGAAACCCCGGCGGCGCTGCTGCCCGTGGTGAAGGGCTCGGCAACCTGCTCGGGCAGCCCGGCCTCGGCCAGGGCTTCCGGCAATGAAGCCTTGATTACACGAGCCTTTTCCTGCACCGGCTTTTTCTGCGCACGCACCGCCATGACCTCACCTCTCCGTCATGGAATCTTATGACGCGGGGGTAAAAAAGGCCAGCCTTGTTTACAAATCAAGGACAAAGCGGCGGCAGTCGCAGGGCGCCGGCACTCTCCGTCAGCGCGCGGCTTCCAGCCGCTTGGCGGCGGTGAGCGTATTGCGCAGCAGGCAGGCGATGGTCATGGGGCCGACGCCACCAGGAACCGGGGTGATCTTGCCCGCGATGGATGCTGCTTCGTCATAGGCCACGTCACCCACCAGCTTGGTCTTGCCCTCACCCGCCGGCACGCGGTTGATGCCGACATCGATGACCACCGCGCCGGGCTTGACCCAGTCGCCCTTCACCATCTCCGGACGGCCGACCGCGGCCACCAGAATATCCGCCGTGCGGCACAAACCCGGCAGGTCTCGGGTCTTGGAATGCGCCATGGTCACGGTGCAGTTCTGTTGCAGCAGCAATTGCGCCACCGGCTTGCCCACCAGGTTGGAGCGGCCGATGACCACGGCGTGCAGCCCGGTCATGTCGGGGATATTATCCTGCAACAGCAGCAGGCAGCCCAGCGGCGTGCAGGGAACCAGCCCCTCCGCGCCCGAGGCCAGGCGCCCGGCATTCACCACGGTCAGCCCGTCCACATCCTTCTCCGGGGAGATGGCGGCGATCACCGCCTCGGTGTCCAGATGCTTCGGCAGCGGCAACTGCACCAGTATGCCATGCACCGCCGGGTCGTCGTTGAGCTGGCGCACCAGGGCGAGCAGATGCTCCTGCGTAGTCTCCGCCGGCAGGCGGTGCTCGAAGGAGCGCATGCCCACCTCCACGGTCTGCTTCGCCTTGTTCGCCACATAGACTTTCGAGGCCGGGTCCTCGCCCACCAGCACCACGGCCAAGCCGGGCTTGTAGGAAAGTGTCGCGACGTCCGCCGCGATTTCGGCGCGGAGCTTGGTGGCAAAAGCCTTGCCGTCGATAATCTGGATCAAAGTCGTATATTCCTGCACCTGCCCCGCCCGCCGCGGGGGTGATTGATACGAGTAGGCGGCGCCAGTTTAAGACCCGGCGCCCAACATATCCACCCGGGCGTTCAGCTCGCGAACACCACGGTCTTCTTCCCGTTCGGGATCACCCGGTCCTCCAGATGGTAGCGCACGGCGCGGGCCAGCACCCGGCGCTCGATATCGCGGCCCTTGCGGACGAGGTCATCCGGCGTGTCGGCATGGGTGATGCGCTCCACATCCTGCTCGATGATCGGGCCTTCATCGAGGTCCGACGTCACGTAATGCGCCGTGGCGCCGATCAGCTTCACGCCCCGCCCATGCGCCTGGTGGTAGGGCTTGGCGCCCTTGAAGCCCGGCAGGAAGGAATGGTGGATATTGATGCAGCGGCCCGAGAGCTTCTGGGCCAGCGCGTCGGAGAGCACCTGCATGTAGCGCGCCAGCACCACGAGGTCGGATTTCGTCTCCTTCACCAGCGCCCAGATCTGCGCCTCCTGCTCCATCTTGGTGTCCTTGGTGATGAGCAGATGGTGGAAGGGAATCCCGCCAAAATCCAGCCCGTTAAAGGCCTCGCGCGGGTGGTTGGAAACGATGGCGGTCGGCGTCATCTCCAGCTCACCGATGCGCCAGCGATACAGCAGATCCGCCAGGCAGTGGTCGAATTTCGAGACCATGAGCAGCACGCGCCGCGGCGTGGCATGGTCGGAAACCTTCCAGGCCATCTTGAAGTCATCGGCAATGCCGGCGAAGCCCTCGCGCAGCGCGTCGATGTTCTTGCCGCCCAGAAGGTCGAAGGCGATGCGGGCGAAGAACTTGCCGCTCTCGGCATCGTCGAATTGCTGCGCCTCGCGGATATCCGCGCCATGCTCGAACAGATAGGTGGAAACGGCGGCGACAATGCCGGGGCGGTTGAGGCAGGAGAGCGTGAGTACGTACTGGGCTTTGGACATGGGGCTGAGTATCCTGGGCAAAAGTTAAAAGGGTGATACAGCGCGCGCCGCGCCGCCCTCAACCTCGGCCCGGAGAAAATTCCGCCGCCGCCTCGGCCAGCGCATGGTGCAGCGCCACCGCAAAGCTGCGGAAACAGGCCAGAACATAGGCGTCACCCTCGCGCCAGACCCGCACGCCGATATGCGCGGCGATGGTGATGGCCACGTCATCCGGGGCGAAGCGCTCGATATCGATGGGCAGCAGCTTCTTCAGAATCTCCACCGCGTGCGGGCCGGTGACGGCGAAGCCGGACAGCCCGTCCGACTGGTCGGTGACCGCCGCACCGGTGCGGGCGGCAAGCTCCGCCGCGTTCGTGTCCAGGAACAGCCAGGAATTCGGGCCGTTCCACAGGATGTTGTCCAGGCGCTTGCCCGCACCCGGCAGGTCCAGCGCCAGCTTCTTGCGGCTCGCCAGGCTGGCGATGTCGCGGATGGGCAGCGGGCTGACATGCGCCGTGGCCGCCAGCGCGGGTCAGTGAAACATCAAGCATGCAGGCGGCTCCCGGAAGGATCGTAATGCACGGGGTTGACGATCTCGGCCAGCGTGTCGCCATTGCGGACCGGATCGTAAACGCGGATCTGCTCACCAATGCGCGCCGGGCCATTGGCCAGCAGCGCCAGGGCAATGGGCCCGAGCGACGGCGAACGTGCCGCGGAGGTGACATGCCCCTGGTCGTTCTCCGCCGTGGCCGCGGCGCCGACGGGCAGCAGGTGACTGCCCGCGCGCAGCACCGTCACGCCATCTACCGGCTTCAACCCAACCAGCGTGGGGCGAGAGGCGTCGGTAAGCGCCGGGCGCGCGGCCAAGGCGCGGCCGATGAAATCCTTCTTCTTCGAGAGCAGCTTGTGCAGGCCAAGGTCATGCGCCGTGGTCTGGCCGTTCAGCTCCGGCCCGGCGGCATGGCCCTTCTCGATGCGCATGATCCCTAGCGCCTCGGTGCCATAGGGCGCGATGCCAAATTCCGCGCCCGCCTCCATCAGCTTCGCCGCCAGCGCATTGCCGTAGCGCGCGGGCACGGCAACCTCATAGGCCATCTCGCCGGAGAAGGAGATGCGGAACAGCCGCGCCGGGGTGCCGCCGCAAACCGTAAGCTCCGCGCAGCCCATATAGGGGAAGGCATCGTTGGAAATATCGAAGGGCGCGTCGACGATCTTGGCCAGCGTGGCGCGGGAATCCGGCCCCGCCACGGCGATCTGCGCCCACTGATCAGTAACGGAAATGAACGACACATCCAGCTCCGGCCACAGCACCTGGGAACAGAATTCCAGATGCTGCATCACCTTGCCCGCATTGGCGGTGGTGGTGGTCATCACGAAATGCTGCTCGCCGAGCCGCGCGGTGGTGCCGTCATCCATCACGAACCCGTCCTCACGCAGCATCAGCCCGTAGCGCACGCGCCCCACGGCGAGGTTGGTCCAGCTATTGGTGTAGACACATTCCAGGAACTTCGCCGCATCCGGGCCCTGGATGTCGATCTTGCCGAGCGTCGTCACGTCGCAGACGCCGACATGGTTGCGCACCGTGTTCACCTCGCGCTGGGCGGCCGCCAGCCAGTTTTCTGCTCCGCGCGGATAATATTGCGCACGCAGCCACAGGCCTGTTTCGACAAAAACCGCACCATGCGCCTGGGAAAACTCATGCGTCGGCGCGAGGCGCGTGGGGCGGAAATGCTTGCCCTTATGCGGCCCGGCCAAAGCGCCGAGCGCCACCGGCGTGTAGGGCGGGCGGAAGCGCGTGGTGCCGGTCTCGGGGATCGCCTTGCCTGTAACTTCGGCCAGGATCGCCAATGCGTTCACATTCGCGGTCTTGCCCTGGTCGGTGGCCATGCCCAGCGTGGTGTAGCGCTTCACATGCTCGACCGCGGAGAATCCCTCCTGATGCGCGAGGCGGATATCCTTCACCGTCACGTCGTTCTGGAAGTCCACGAAGGATTTGCCGGGAAAAGCGCCAACATGCCAGCAGGGCTGGATATTCACGTTGATCCCCTGCCCCGCCGCCTTGCCGACAACCTCCATGCCCGGCGGCAGCTTGCCGGGAACAAACGCCGCGATGGTCTCATCCCAAACCGGCCCTCCGCCGAGATGCGAGGTCAGCGCGATATTCGGGTTGAAACCGCCGGAGCTGGCGATCAGGTCGCAGGGCAGGCGCAGAGTGGTGCCGTTATGCAGACGGATTTCCGCACCCTTCACGCTCTGGCAACCACGCGCGCGGGTGACGACGGCGCCCGCGAACACCGGCGCCCCGGCATCGCGCGCAAGCTGATGCACGAGATCGGAACTCTTCGCGCGGGAATCCACCACACCGGAAATCTGCCATGCCGGCACTGGCAAAATGTGGAATCAACCCGGCGGCGTCATCGTTGTTGAGGAACAGCACGGCATTGCGCCCCGGCGCCACGCCGTAGCGGGTGATGTAGCGCGCCACCGCGCCCGCCAGCATCACGCCGGGCTTGTCGTTATGGCCGAACACCATCGGCCGCTCCAACGCGCCCGTGGCGAGGATGCAGCGCCCGGCGATGATCTTGGTCAGTCGCTGGCGGGGCGCGGAAGAAACCGGCAGATGGTCGGTCAGCCGCTCCAGCGCCGCGTAGGTGCCGCCATCGTAAACCGCAAACACGGTGGTACGCGGCAGGAATTTTACGCCTTCCGGCAACTCCACCGGCGCAAGCGGCGCATTTTCATCGCACAAGACCACGCGCGCACCAGTGGCCGCCGCTTCCCGCGCCGCCGCCACGCCATCCGCGCCCCCGCCGATCACCAGCACATCGCAAAATTCCGTGGTCTTCTCGTAAGTATCCGGGTCCGGCATCCCGGCATTGCGGCCAAGCCCGGCGGCGCGGCGGATCATCGGCTCGTAGAATTTCTCCCAGAACTTCGCCGGCCACATGAAGGTCTTGTAGTAGAACCCGGCGGCGAAGAACGGCGAGAGCAGATCGTTCACCGCAAGCGCGTCGTATTTCAGCGAGGGAAAGCGGTTCTGGCTTGTCGCCTCCAGCCCGTTATAGATCTCCGCCATCGTGGCGCGGGTATTCGGCTCGCGGTAGGCGCCGCACCGCAGCTCCACCAGCGCGTTCGGCTCCTCGGACCCGGCCGAGAGTATCCCGCGCGGGCGGTGATACTTGAAGCTGCGGCCAATGAATTTCACGCCATTGGCGAGCAGGGCGGAGGCCAGCGTGTCCCCCGCGAAGCCCTGGTAGCTCTTGCCGTCGAAGGTGAAGTTGACCGGCTTGCCGCGGTCGATCAGCCCGCCCGTGGCGGTCCGGAAGCCGCTCATGGCAGTTCCACCTTCAGGATTTCATGCGTGGAGACATCGCGCGTCACCACCAGCCAGGCATGGCAACCGGCGCTGTGGTACCAATATTCCTTGCGCGGGCCTTTGAGATTGTCACGCATATACACGTAATCTGTCCATTCCTTGGTGGGCTCGGCACCGCCGTCTTTCGGGCGGGTCACGCTCGCATCCTGGGTGTAGAGGAATTCTTCCACGCCACGCGGGCCGCAATGGGGGCAGGGGATGCGCATCAGTGCAGATTCGGCTGCGCGCCGACTCCCTTTTCGTCGATCAGCTTGCCTTCGGCGAAACGGTCCAGCCGGTACGCCGCCGCGACCTCGTGCGGGGCCTCGCGCGCGATGAGATGCGCGAAGCAATAACCCATGGCCGGCACAGCCTTAAACCCGCCATAGCACCAGCCAGCATTGAGGAAGAGGTTTTTCACAGGCGCAAAGTCGATGATCGGCGAACCATCCATGGTCATGTCCATGATCCCGCCCCAGGACCGCAAGAGCCGCGCCCGGCCGATCATCGGCATCAGCGCCACGCCGCCCTCGCACACATCCTCAACCGTCGGCAGATTGCCGCGCGCGGCGTAGGAGTTATAGCCGTCGATATCCCCGCCGAACACCAAACCGCCTTTATCGGACTGCGAAATATAGAAATGCCCGGCGCCGAAGGTGATCACGTTGTCGATCAGCGGCTTCAGCCCCTCGGTCACGAAAGCCTGCAGCGCGTGGCTCTCGATCGGCAGGCGGAACCCGGCCATGTTGGCCAGCAGCGAGGACGAGCCCGCCACCGCGATGCCGATTTTGCCCGCGCCGATGCGCCCGCGCGTGGTCTCCACGCCCGTCACCACGCCATTCTCCTGCAAAATTCCGGTGACTTCGCAATTCTCGACGATGTCCACGCCACGCCGATCCGCCGCACGGGCATAGCCCCAGGCCACGGCATCGTGCCGCACCGTGCCGCCGCGCCGCTGCACCAGCGCGCCCTGCACCGGAAAACGCGCATTGTCGTAATCCAGGTACGGAATTTCGCGCCGCAACTGCTCGCGGTCCAGCAACTCCGAATCCACGCCGTGCAGCCGCATGGCGTTGCCGCGCCGGGCGAAGGCGTCACGCTGCGGGTCCGAATGGTAGATGTTGAACACGCCGCGCTGGCTGACCATGGCGTTGTAGTTGATGTCCTGCTCCAGCCCTTCCCACAGCTTCATGGAAAGCTCGTAGAACGGGATATTCCCCGGCAGCCCGTAATTGGAGCGGATGATGGTGGTGTTGCGGCCGATATTGCCATTGCCGAGCCAGCCCTTCTCCAGCACGGCGATGCGCCCCACGTTATGGTTCTTCGCCAGATAATAGGCCGTGGACAGGCCGCCGCCGCCGCCGCCGATGATCACCACATCGTATTGCGGCGCGGGCTCGGCCTTGCGCCAAGCAGGCCGCCAGCCCGTATGGCCGCGCAGGGCTTCCTTGACGACGGTAAAGGCGGAATAACGCATGGGCAGAAAAATTTCCTGTGGGTTAAACGATGTTATGCACAGGAATTTTTTACTGTCAAACCTCCAATAGCCCCGGACAGAACTCCAAAGCCCGCCCGCCCTCGTGGCTGACATAGCCGCGCGGCGCAGAAACCACGCGGATTCCCTCCTGCACGCTCTCGTGCCGGAAATGGGTGTGCCCATAAATCCAGGCATCGGGCGGGTTGTCGCGGAATTCGGGCAAAAGTTCGGAGGCATAGGCCGGGGCGATATTGCCATCGCGCCGGCCAAGATATGCCGCCCCTGGAGCGTGATGCGTCACCACGACGATCTTCGCCTCCGGGTCCTCCTCGCGCAGCCGGGCGATGGTGATATGCAGCCAGGCGCGCGAGCGCTCATGCCTCGTCAGCGCGTTCTCCGGCTGGAACCGGGTGGTGACGCGGTAGATCAGCCGGTAGTCGTTCATGTGCCGGGAGGCGAACTCCATGGCTCCAACCACGTCGCCATTCAGGGCGAAATCGGTCCACAGCGTGCAGCCGAGCACATGCAGCCGCCCGCCGGGAAGGTCGAAGCTGGCGACGGTGTTTTCCAGATAGCGGACCTTCCCCCCGGTCCGCTCCGCCGCCGAGAACAAGGCCGGCTGCAAGAGTTGTATCTGCTGGTGGTAGAATTCGTGGTTGCCGGCCACGAGCACGGCGGGCATGCCGAGAAACTCCGACACCTGCTCGGCATAGACAACCGCGCGCAGGCCGACATGGATATCTCCCGCCAGCACCACCACGTCCGCCTGCGGCAGGTCCGTGAGCATCGGCCCGCGCGCCGGGTGCCTCGGCACGCCGTGATGGCGGGAGAGGAAGCCTTTCCAGCCCGGCACCGCCAAGCGCCAGTGCTCCATCTCGAGATGGAGGTCGCTCATATACAGGATACGGATCATCTATAGCCGTGTAATAGCAGGTAGAAGAACCCCACGGCGAACAAAGCGGTGAGCATCCGCCAGACATACAGATCGGAGGCCCGCAGCTGCGCGAGAGGCTGATTCATCCTCTCCCCGCCCTGCACCAGCCCTGTTTGCAGCGCCCGCGCCAGCTCCCCGGCATCGGCGTATCTGTCCTCCGGCTCGGGCGCCAAGGCGCGCTGCACCACCAGCCCGAGCCAGCGCGGCAGGTCCGGCCGCAACCGCGCCAAAGGCACCTTCTCACCCTGGCCGAAGGGGAACGGCCCGGCGGAAAACATGCGGTAGATCGTCACCCCCAGCGCGTACACCTCCGTACGGGCGCTGGCCGGGGCGTGGTGCAGCAATTCCGGCGCCATGTAGCGGATGGTCCCGCCCGGCTTCGCCGCCTCCGTGGTGTCGATGCCCGGCAGATAGGCAAGCCCCAGATCGAGCAGCCGCACCTCGCCATGCTCATCCAGCAGCATCACGTTATCGGGCTTGATGTCGCGGTGGATGATCTGGATCGCCGCCAGGTCCTGCACCGCCTCGCAGAGTTTCAGCGCGATGCCCATGCCCTCCGGCAGTCCCATCAGCGGCGGACGGTTCAGCCGTTTCTCCAGCGACTCGCCCCGGTATAACGGCATGACGAGGTACAGCGATGACCGGCGCTCGGCCGGCAGGTCCAGATACCGCACCACGTTGCTGCCGCGCACGGCGGTGCCGATCCACGCCTCGCGCATGAACCCGGCGGTGAACACCTCGTCCTGCAGCATCGAGGGCAGCGGGATCTTCATCGCCACCTCGCGCTGGCCGATGGTGTCGTACGCTGCCTTGAGAATGGTGTAGCGCCCGCGGAACAGCGTCTGCCCGATGATGAAATGGTCCCACACATCGCCCTCGCGCGGGGGCGGGCGCAGCGGCAAGTCGGCAAGCGCCTCCATCGCGGCATCGCCGTTATCGGCGGGGGCGGCGAGAATCCGCATCACCATCACGGATTTATCCGCCCCCGGCAGCGGGGCCAGCGCCGACAGCACCGCCCGCGCCAGATCCGAGTCATCCTCCGGCGCCGCAGCCAGCCTGGCCGAGAGCGCGCCATACACCAGCTCTGGCGTTACCCCTTCCACACCGCCAAGCAGGAAATACACATCCCCCTCCTCGGCGATCTCCTCGGCATGGTCCACCGTCAGCTCGTCGTTCAGCCCCAGCGCCCGCGCCGGGAGGAATTCTCCCGCCCGCCCATGCGGGCGCATCAGCGGCGCGAGCGCCTTGCCGCGCAGGCGGTAAAGCTGGCAGGCGCCGATCTGCACCATGCCGATGCGCCGCCGCTCCAGCAGCAAGGCGGAGAGCGAGACTGGCGCCAGATGCCGCGTCGTGTCGCCATGCATCTGCGCCGCGAGCCAGCGGTTGAGCGACACCAGCGCCTGCGATGCGGCGCGCCGGGCCGAGAGCGTGCGTTGGACACCAAAATATCCTTCAGCGAAGGAATGCACGGCGAGCTGCGCGGCATCGCGCGCGCCGGGCAGGCTGATCTGCCCCTCGGCATGGGCGCGGGCCATCACGCCGATCACCCCGCGCTCTGGGCTTTCGAAGCCATCGCCTGTGTAAATCGCGAAGAAATTATGCGAACTCGCCGACACCGATTGCGCCGCGAAGGCCGTGGCCACGCGCCAGGCGCCGCTCTCCACCGGCGCCGTGTCAGCCGCCATCGCGATGCTTCGCCGGTTGCCAGGGCGTGTCCCCCGCCCCCGTGCCCGCGGCCACGCGGGCCTGCACGAAGAGCAGGTCAGAGAGGCGGTTGAGATAGACCAGCACCAGCCGGTTCACCCGCTCATCCGGGGCCTCCAGCAGATGCACCACCACACGCTCCGCCCGGCGCACCACCGTGCGCGCGAAATGCAGATACGCCGAACCCGGCGTGCCGCCCGGCAGCACAAAGGAGGTGAGCGGCGGCAGTTCGGCATTGAGCTGGTCGATCCGCGCCTCCAGCCAGTCCACCTGCGCCTGGGTGACGCGCAGGGACGGCGCCTCGCCCTCCTCGATCGGCACGCACAGATCCGCGCCGAGATCGAACAGGTCGTTCTGCACCCTGGCCAGCAGTTCATCCTCGGCCACGCCCACATGCAGCCGGGCGATGCCGATGGCGGCATTGGCCTCGTCCACCTCGCCGAGGGCCGCGATCCTGAGAGATGATTTTGGCACCCGCGAGCCGTCGCCAAGCGAGGTTTCGCCCTGATCGCCGCCGCGGGTGTAAATCTTGTCCAGCCTGACCATACCGCAATGCACCACGGCCAGGGCCGCGCCGCAAGACGGCGCGATACGCATAAAAAACGGGCCGGACGCATGATGCGCCGGCCCGCCATTCAGCCTATACCGCTGATCGCCGCGTTACTTCTCGACGAAAGCCTTCTCGATCACGAACTCGCCGCGCTCGTGATGATTGCCTTCCCTGAAGCCGCGGGAGAGCAGCATGTTCTGCAGGTCGTCCAGCATCTGCGGGCTGCCGCAGAGCATCACGCGGTCGGTTTCCTTGTTCAGCGCAGGAAGGCCGAGATCGGCCTCAAGCTTGCCCGCCTCGAACAGCGCGGTAAGGCGCCCGTTGTTGCGGAACGGCTCGCGCGTGACGGTGGGGTAGTACAGCAGCTTCTCGCGCGCCACCTCGCCGAAGAACTCGTCGTTCAGCAGATTGCTCGCGATCATCTCGCCATAGCCCAGCTCGTCGATCTGCCGGCAGCCATGGGCCAGCACGATGTGATCGTACAGCTCATAGGTCTCCGGGTCCTTCACGATGCTGATGAAGGGCGCGAGGCCGGTGCCGGTGCCGAGCAGATACAGCGTCTTGCCCGGGAGCAGGTTCTGCTGGATCAGCGTGCCGGTCGGCTTGCCGCCGACGAGAATCTGGTCGCCCGGCTGGATCTTCTGCAGCTGCGAGGTCAACGGACCGTCAGGCACCTTGATCGAGAAGAATTCGAGATGATCCTCGTGATGCGCACTGCACATCGAATAGGCACGCATCAGCGGCTTCCCGTTGACCGTGAGGCCGATCATCGTGAACTGCCCGCTGATGAACCTGAAGCCGGGATTGCGTGTGGCCGTGAAGCTGAACAGCCGGTCAGTCCAGTGCCGGACGGCTTGCACCGTCTCGGTATACATCGTCGCCAATTTTCTACTCCGCTCCTTCGTACCCGCCGGGTCTGCCCATCGGACCTTTCCGGCCGCGGGGACATACAGGCTAACCAGCGCCTCTGACAATGCGGGCAGATGTCCTGCACCCGCCAGAGCCGCACTCGCGCGCGTGCATATACGAGCCGAAGAAAATGTTAACCTCTATTTTGGAATTGCAGGGGCCCAAAAAGCAAAAAACCTCTCCCGCGGACGCAAAACCGTCCGCCGAAGGCGCCCTGCCATGCGCAAACGGTCAGATCGCCACTTCGCCCCGCTCATTCGTACGGATGCGGATCACCTCATCCACATCGGAGACGAAGATCTTGCCGTCGCCGATCTGGCCCGTCCGGGCGGCGTGCATGATCGCCTCCACGGCGTTCTCCAGCAACGAGGCCGGGCACACCACCTCGATGAGCAGTTTCGGCAGGAAATCCACCACGTATTCAGCGCCGCGATATTGCTCGGTATGCCCTTTCTGGCGGCCAAAGCCCTTCGCCTCGGTCACGGTGATGCCGTACAGCCCGACACTTTGCAGCGCGTCCTTCACCTCGTCGAGCTTGAAAGGCTTGATGATGGCCTCGATTTTTTTCATCTATTAGATACCCCTTCTGATTAAAGCGGTCTCCCCAGCGTGCGCCGCAGTTAGGCAGGTGAATTTAATTTAAGCAATGATTTTTTGCGCCGCCCAGCAAGGCGGCACAAAAACGGAGTCGCAACGGCCGCGCCGGGTACCGGAGAACAAACTTGGCGGCACGGTCCGGTTTGGGGTAAACAATTCCAGGTTTACCGCCGGAGCTAAAATGACCTCTGCGACACTGCGTGACATCGAATGCCAGATCCACGCCGATGCTATCCGTCTCGCCCCTGAATTCGTCGCCTTCCATGGCATTAAAGTTGGTCTCAACGACGCCGCCCGCGCCCGCCCTGGCCTGCTTGGTATGCATCTGCGCCAGGAGCTGGAAGCCGAGGCGCTGGCCAGCAAGGGCGTTGCCCCTGCCCTGGCCCACGCCGCCGCCGCCCGTGCCGCGGCACAGTTCATCGCGGCCGAGGCCGACTCCCTGACCGCCGAGGACCGCGCCGCCCTGCCCGGCTGGGTGCCCGCCATGGCGGCGGAGGTCTCGCCCGGCCTTGCCTTCCTCACGCGGAATTTCGGCCTGTCCGGCGCCGAAGCCGAATTGCTGCACCGGAACTGGCTGCATCTCGGCACCGCCGAGGCGCTGATGGAAACCGGGGGCGACATCCGTCTGGCCCGTGACCCGAAGAGCGCCCTCAACGGCTACGGCTGCAGCCACCGGCCGCGCCCCTGGGCCATCACCTTCGCCTCCTCCACCGCCTCTTCTTCCTCCGAACGCGGCTACGTCGCGGCGGACAAAATGCGCCTGCGTACCACCGCCGCCCTGCTGCGCGGCACCGAGCCGCACAAAGCCCTCCGCCAGTCCATCGAGGCCGTGCGCCGCGGCATCGCCGCCGCCTTTGGCCTGGACACGGAAGAGCGCATCATCCTCGCCGCGTCGGGCACCGATACCGAACTGCTGGCCCTGGCATTGACGCATCTGGCTGGCACGGATCAGCCCATCCTCAACATCCTCATCGCCCCCGAGGAAACCGGGCGCGGCGTGCCAATGGCGGCGCGCGGGCTGCATTTCGCCGTGGATACCGCGCGCGGGCATGACGTCACTTTTGAGGCGCCGATCGACGGCTTCCGCCCGGACACGGCGCTGGCGAACGTGCTGCTGCGCGAGCCCTCCGGCGCGGTGCGTCCGGAATCGGTCGTCGAGGCCGAGATCGAGGCCTCCCTCGCCGCCGGCATCGCCGCGGGCAAGCGCGTCATCCTGCACGGGCTGGATTTGTCCAAGACCGGGCTGCTCGCCCCCTCGCCCGCCTTCCTCGCCAAGCTGCGCCGCGACCATGGCGACGGGTTCGACATCGTGCTCGACGCCTGCCAGACCCGGTTCTCCCCGGCCTCGCTCCGCGCCTATCTGGCGCTGGACGCGGTGGTGCTGATCACCGGCTCCAAGTTCTTCACCGGCCCGCCCTTCGCGGGTGCCGCCATCCTGCCCGCCAGCTACGCCGCGCGGCTGCGCACCGGCACGCTGCCCGCCGGGCTCTCCGCCTATTTCGGGCGCGACGAATTTCCCGCCGGCGCGCAAGCCGCCAAGGCGTTGCAGCCGGGCGGCAATTACGGCCTGTCGCTGCGCTGGCACGCCGCCCTGGCCGAAATCAAGGCGCTGCAGCGCGTGCCGCCTGCCCGCCGCGCGGAAATCCTGCGCGGCTTCGGCGAGACAGTGCGCGCCGCCATCGCCGCGCAGCCGGCGTTGAACTTGCTGGAGACCCCCGCCATCCATCGCACCGGGGCGGATGAGGATTGGGAGCGCCTGCCCACCATCTTCACCTTCAGCCTGCGCGCCCCGCACGCGCCGGAGCGCTGCCTCACGCCCGCCGAGGCCCGGCAGGTCTATACGTGGCTGAACACCGATCTCTCGCCCTTGCTGCCCGATGAATCCTGGGTCGCGGCGCGCATCTGCCATATTGGCCAGCCGGTGCCGCTGGCGCAGCCCAACGGCGCGGGCCAGATGGGGGCGCTGCGCGTTTCCGCCGGGGCGCGGCTGATCTCGGGCGAGCCCTCACACCGCAACCTCGCCGCCCAGGCGCGGCTGGCGCGGGAATTCCTCGACCTCAATACTGTATTTCTGAAAATCGACCTGATTTTGCGGAACTGGGACAATCTGGCCAAGGCCAACCCTGCTCCCGCTTACCGCCCGGCGCGCCTCGCCTCAGCGGGGCTGGTCAGCGCCTGATTCAAAACGGGCAAAAAAAACCGGGGGCGGCGTTACACCGTCCCCGGCTGATGAGCATTAGCTCTTGGTGGTGGTGGTGGCCTGCGGGGCGGCCTTCTTGTGGTGAGAGACCTTGTGGGTCTTGGCGTGGGTCGCCGGCTTCGCCACGGGAGCAGCAGCAGCCGGGGCGGTGGCAGCCGGAGCAGCAACAGCCGGGGCGGTCGCGGCCGGAGCGGTGACGGCCGGAGCAGCGGCGGTCTGCGCCATGGCGGGGCCGGCAATCAGGGCAACAGTGGTGGCAGCAAGAACAAACTGGCGAAACATATTGTATTTCCTCTACTTCGCGGCAAAATTCACATGACCGCAAAAACATTTTAGCTCTAGACTATATCGCAATTATGGCCAAGGGCAGAATACGGCGCCAAACTGCTGCATTGCAAAAAAATATCCGCCCAAGCCGCGCTTATACCAAGCCGCGTTGATGATGACCCATCCAGAACCGTCATTGCGAGCGTCACGCGAATGCGTGCATTCGCACGACGCGAAGCAATCCATCTCCGCGACATCGCTGGAAAAGATGGATTGCTTCGCTGCGCTCGCAATGACGGCAGAGAGTCATGCATCTCGCAAGCGGGTATTAGAGCGTCCAGCATTTGGCTGAACGCTCCAGCCTTATGTTTGAGCGAGCAATTTCATGTATTTAGGTCGAACCGCCCGGTTCAACCTAAATACATATTGCTCTAAACCTGCGTCGCCGCCGCCTCATGGGCGCGGGCCAGCGCGCCGTACCAGTGGCAGGAACGCTTGGGGATACGCTCCAACGTGGCGGGATCCACCGCCACCAGGCCGAAACGCCATTTCATGCCGTCATTCCACTCGAAGCTGTCGAGCAGCGACCAGACGAAATAGCCGCTGACATTGGCGCCGCTGTCCATGGCGCGGCGCAGGAAGCGCAGATGCTGGGCGATATAGGAGATGCGCGCCACGTCATTCAGCGGCGTGCCGCTCGTGTCAGTGCCGACCGTGGCGAAGCCGTTCTCGGAGATGAACATCTCGCGCGGGTTGTAGCGGCGCTGGATGCGGGTGAGGATTTCGTACAGCCCGTCCGGCTCGATGGGCCATCCGCCCGCGAAATATGGCGAGCGGCGCGGGTTGGCACCGAAATAGGCGGACAGCGGATAAGCCGGGTTATGCGCGATGTTGAGGCGGCTGTAGTAGTTGATGCCCAGCATGTCGATCGGCTGGGCCATGATCCCGGCATCGCCAGTGCGAACATGCGGCGCGATATCCGCAGCGATCAGTTCCGGATAGCTGCCGAAGAACAACGGCTCCAGCACTCCCCCGTTCCAGGCGGCGTCGAACCGCGCGGCAGCCTGGACATCCGCCAGCGCGGGGCTGGAGGGACGGATGGGCTCACAAGCGGCCACGGTGCCGATGCGCCCTTTGGCCCCCGAGGCGCGCAAGGCCTGGATCGCCATGCCCTGGCCGAGATTAAGGTGGTGCAGAGCGGCAAACCAGTTACCCTGCCCGGTGAGTCCCGGCGCATGGTAGCCTAGGCAATGGCCGATATAAGCGTGCACGGCGGTCTCGTTCATCACCAGCCAGTTGGGCACGCGGTCGCCGAGGGCCCGGGAGGTCAAGTACGCGAACTCGGCAAGGCGGACGGCGGTGTCCCGGTTCGTCCAGCCGCCCTTGGCTTGCAGGGCTTGCGGCAGATCCCAATGGTACAGGGTCAGCCAGGGCGTGACGCCCTTGGCGAGAAGGGCGTCCAGCAAGCGGTCGTAGAAGGCGAAGCCCTTGGGGTTGGGCCTGGAGCCGCCATCGGGGAACAGGCGCGGCCAGGAGACTGAGAAACGGTAGTTGCGCAACCCGGCATCGGCGATGAGGGCGACGTCCCCCGGCATGTGGTGGTAGTGCCCCGCGGCGATGTCTGCGTTCTGGCCGCCCTTCACCCGGCATGGATTGTGGCAAAACTCGTCCCAGATGGAATCGCCGCGGCCATCCTCGCGCACTGCCCCCTCGATCTGATAGGCCGAAGTGGAAACGCCAAAAGCGAAGCCGGGCGGGAAGTTGAAGCTGGCCGGATCGGGCGGCAGCGGGTCCGGGTGCAGCAGCGCGGGCGGCAGTGCCGCAACGGCGGGCAGGCGCAGCAGGCCGCGCCGGGAGAGCGCAAGAAAAGAGTGGATATTCACCAACCGGACTTGGAGACAGCCGCCGACGGGTCGTACAACACGATCACGATACGCTCGCCGGCATTCTGCACCTGCACGGGCGTACCCAGCACCGCCTCACTCTCACGGTAGTCCTGCTCTCTGCCCTGCCCTGCCAGGCCGTACACCGCCCATACGCGCTTGCCCTGGCTCATCGCCTGGGCGGCGTGGTTCAAATCCCCCTGGGAGTCGTTGAGCACCATGGCCTGCTTGTCCGCCGGCAGGTAGATCTGCAGTTCCTTGCCTGCGTAGAAATCGTGCAGATACAGCACATCGCCCGGCGCCATCTCCTGCGCCAGCATCTGCGCCGCCAGGTCCCAGCGCGGCTTGGTCTCGGCCCGGTAATAGGAAGCGGCGTTGACCGCCAGCAGACCCACGGCAGCGGCCACGGCTACGGCACGCATGCGCGGCGAGAACGCCTCCAGCAGCGCGCTGGCGCCGATCCCGGCCAGTATGGCGAAGGGCGCACTGCTCCAAAGAATGTATCGCGGCAGCAGGACAGGTTGCCACAGCGAGATGGCGGTGAGCAGCACCGGCAGGAACACCAGCGAGATGCCCAGCACCGCCAGCATCGCGGGACGCCGGCGCAAGCGCCACGCCGCCACGGCGACAGCGGTGGCAAGTGCCACATCAATCACCCAGACCAGCATCGGCGACGGGAGGTCCATGAGATGGAACGTCACCGAATCCGCCACCCGCATGAAAAAGACGGAGCCGAAGCTGTACCAGAGGCGGGTGACGTTGAGCGGCGGGATCCAGGCCAGGGTCTGCACGAAGCCCTTCTGCTGGTGCAGTTCCAGCATCAGGTAGAACGGCGCGGTCAACAGGGCGATGGCGAAATCCGCCTTGAGCATGTTGATGAGAAAACCGCGCTGCCCCGATGCCAGCACGGTGAGCGCCACGGCGATGAGATTGGCCGCGATCAGCCAGGGCACGCCGTCGCCCAGCACATCCAGCGCCAGCGCGGTGCCCAGAATATAGGCGAGCCAGCCGGCGCGCACCGGCGGCGCCAGCATCCGCCCCGCGGCCGCCGGTAGGTCCTGCGCCAGCCTGACCATGCCATACAGCGCCACCAGGATCAGCGACATCTCCATGGTGTAGGACCGCGCCTCCTGGCTGAACGCCAGCGCGATGGGCGAAAGCCCCATCACCAGCGCGGCGAGGCCGCCCGCGACCCAGCCACCGATACGCCGGGCGATCAGGAACACCATCACCACCGCCAGCGCGCCGAAAATGGCCGAAGGCAGGCGCAGCCAGAACTCCGGATGGCCGAGTGCCACCAGCGGCCGCAGCAGCAGGAAGAAGCTGGGCATGTGGTGGTTCGCGAAGGAATCCTGCACCAGCGCCGGCGTGCTCAGCGAGGCCCGCTGCAGGGTGAACACCTCGTCCAGCCAGAACGGCCTGGCGCCGAGGCCGATGAGGCGCGGCAGCAACGCCAGCACAAATACCGCCCCGGGCCAGGCGAGGTCCGGGGCGTTCGTCAGGCGCGAGAGGCGTAGCCTAAGGTTATCTAGCTGGTTCAAGCTGTTTCCTGGATCGCTGCGGCCCCCTGCGGCATCTCGAGACCCGGGCGCCAGTCCCGGAAGAATGCACGGCCGATGGCAGCAGCAATTTTCTGCAAGTGAATTTGCACGAGGTCCAGATAATCGTGCAGCCCGATGGCGAGAATATGGCTGAGCGGCTTTCCGGTCAGCAGCTCGCGCAGGATCTCCGCCATCTCGATCGCCTCCCCCGCGGCGGAAAGACCGTAGAGGCGGCGCAGATCGTCGAGATGCGACTCCACGCGGCGCACGCAGAACAGCACCGAGCGCGGCGAGGACGCGTTGCGCAACAGGAAATGCGCCACATCCTCGGGCGAGAACTCGGCCCGCGCCAGGCGCTTGAACGCATGGTACCCGGCGGCGGCGCGCAGAATCGCGTTCCACTGCGTCAGTTCGGCGACGCGCTTCTCCTCCACCCCCTTCGGCAGCAGCGCGGTGTATTTGATGTCGAGCATGCGCGTGGTCTGGTCGGCGCGCTCGATCAACCGCCCCAGCTCGTAAAAATACCAGCCCTGGTCACGGTACATCGTGCCCTGGGTGATGCCGGTATGCGCCTGCACGCCATCCTTGAGCCGCATGCACACGCGCGAGAGCGCGTCGCCCTCCAGATCCTCCGGCGTAATACGCGAGACGAAGCGCTGAAACACGTTGATCTGCCGCCACATTTCCGTGCTCATCAGCGGGCGCAGCGTGCGGGCGTTGGTGCGGGCATCCTCGATCGAGGCGGGGATGGACGTCTTGTTGCCCCGGTCCAGCAAATAGAAGCGCTTGATATGCGTGGCATCGGGCGAGAAGCCGCGCTCGGAGAAATTCTTCTCATCCGCGTTGATGCGGATCAGCCCCCACCAAGCGGCGGTCTCCGCGCCGGGGCTCTCGAAGCTCTGCGTCACGTCGATCAGACGCGCCAGGTTTTCCACACGCTCGAAGTAGCGGGCCATCCAGAACAGGCCCTCGGCGTCACGCGCCAGCAATCCAGCATCGCGCAAATAGCTCATGCCGCACCTCCTTTGGCGAAGGATTCAGCCAGCACCCAGGTATCCTTGGAGCCGCCGCCCTGGCTGGAATTGACGATCAGGCTGCCGCGCTTCATCGCCACGCGGGAGAGCCCGCCCGGCAGCACCCAGCTTTCCTTGCCGGTGATGATGAAGGGCCGCAGGTCGAGATGGCGCGGGCCGATCCCCTCCTCCGCCAGCGTCGGCGCCACGGAGAGGCCGATGACCGGCTGGCTGATCCAGTTATCCGGGTTGGCGAGGATGGCGGCGCGGGACGCCTCCAGCTCCTCCTTGCTCGCGCGCGAGCCGATGGTGATGCCGTAGCCGCCGGATTCACCCACCGGCTTGGTCACCAGCTTGTCGAGGTTATCGAGCGTGTATTTCAGCCCCTCGGGCTCGCGGCAGATATGCGTGTCCACGTTCTGGATCAGCGGCTCCTCGCCGAGATAATACTTAATGATGCGCGGCATGTAGGCATACACCGCCTTGTCGTCGGCCACGCCGGTGCCCACCGCGTTGGCGATGGTCACGTTGCCCGCCTTCCAGGCGCCGATCAGCCCCGGCACGCCGAGCATCGAATCCGGGCGGAACACCAACGGGTCGAGGAAGTCGTCATTCAGGCGCCGGTAGATGGTGTGCACCGGCTTCAGCCCGGCCGTGGTGCGCATGTACACGCGCTCATTCTCCACCACGAGGTCGGCGCCCACGACCAGCGGCACGCCCATCTCGCGCGCCAGGAACACATGCTCGAAATAGGCGGAGTTGTAGATGCCCGGCGAGAGCAGCACCACGTTCGGGTCGTCGTGGTCGCCCGGCGCCACCTCCGCCATCGCCGCGCGCAGGCGGCGGCCGTAATCATCCACCGGCTTGAGCTTGATGCCCGCCATCATGTCCGGGAAGGTGCGCAGCATCAGATGCCGGTTCTCGATCACATAAGAAACACCGGAGGGCGTGCGCGCGTTATCCTCCAGCACGCGGAAGTCGCCCATCTCGTCGCGGATGATGTCGATGCCGCAAATATGCGCGTAGGTGCCGTAGCGGACCGGGAAATCCTGCATCTCGGGGCGGTAATTGGAATTGCCGTAGACAAGGTCGGCGGGGATCACGCCATCCCTGACCACCAGCCCCTTGCCGTAGATATCGCCGAGGAACGCGTTCAGCGCCGCCACGCGCTGCTTGCAGGCGCGCTCGAGCAAATCCCATTCACTGGCGGTCAGCACGCGCGGTATGCAGTCGAACGGCAGGATGCGGTCGATGGCCGTGGCATCGGAATACACGGTAAACGTCACGCCGAGGTCGATCAGATCCGTCTCCGCCGCCGAGGCGCGGGCGCGCAGGGCCTCCAGCCCGATCCGGTCCAGCCGCTCGGCCAGCCATTGCGGCACGGGGCCGGCATCGGGGCGCGGGGTGGTCAGCTCGCAGAAGTAACGTCCGGGCTCGTATTCAGGCCATAGCTTATGGAAAACCTCGTTCAAACCAGCGCCTCCAGATAACGGAACGGATGATCAGGGAAGGGAGTTGTTGCGCGGCAAGTCACGCCATGGCCAAAAAATGCCGAAAACCGCGCCAAAGTTGCATGCCACGCCGAGAATTTCATCGCGCATAAACCATATATTGACGCCTATCCGTCATGTGATGGGTTCAAGCTGCCTCCAAAACATGTTTTCCTGCAAGCCTTTATCATTTTCATGTAATGTCCCAAGCAATGTCCCAAGTAATGTCCCAAGCAAATACCGGACCACCCTGCCGCAGTGCCGGCTGCAAGGTTTTCCCGGTAGGCACTCGCTTGACAGTCTGTTAAGCCTCACAGATGCAAAAGCTGACGGAAAGATTATCCGCCTGTGACGAGATGATCGACCGCCAGGGCCGGATCCGCGGTCCTTGGGGGCCGGTCATGTCGGCTGTGCGCGAAATCGGGCCGGAGGAGCTGGAGCGCCGCGCCGCCGCGCTGAACCGGCAGATGGGCCTGGCAGCGCCCTTCGGCACCACGCCGAAATCCTTCTACGACCCCCTGCCCGCCCCGCTCACCGCCGCGGAATTCTCCTGGCTGGAAGCCGCGCTGCAGCAGCGCGCCCGGATGCTGAGCGCCACGCTGGAGGATCTGTACGGGCCGCAAACCCTGCTGGGCGATGGCAGGCTGCCCCCGGCCTTGGTGCTGGGCGAGCCGCATTTCCTGCGCGGCATGCACACCGCAGGCCCTCTCACCTCGCCGCGCCTGTCGCTCTACGCGGCGGATGTGGTGCGCGGCTCGGATGGCAGCTTCCGCCTGCTGCGCGACCATACTGGCGTCATCCCCGGGCTGGGCCACGCGCTGAACCTGCGCCGCCTGGCCGCCAGCACCCTGCCGGAGCTGTGCCGCACCGGCGGGCTGCGCTCTCTGCGCCCGGCGCGCGAAATGCTGGTGGACCATCTGCACCGCGAAGCCGAGGGCGGGCTGGTGGCCGTGCTCTCCGCCGGGGCGAATGGCGGCCCCGCCCAGGACATGGTGGACGAAGCCCTGCTCGCCCGCGCCCTGGGCCTGCTGCTGATCGAACCCGGCGACCTCGCCGCGCGCAACGGCGCCCTGCACATGAAGACGCTGAGCGGGCTGCTGCATGTCGCCATGCTGATCCGCGGCATCTCGGGCATCGACCTCGACCCCCTGGAACAGGGCGGCCGCCCGGGCCTGGGCATACCCAGCGCCTTCGGTGCCATCCGCGCCGGCGTGCTGACCATGCTCAACGCCCCCGGCACCGGGCTGCCGGAGGCGGGCAATCTGCAGCCGTATATCGACCAGCTTTTCCAGCCTTTGCTGGGGCAGGAGGCGCTGCTGCTCCGCGCCTCGGTGGCTGATATCGCCGCCTGCTCGAAGGCCCCGTTCGTCAACGGCCTGGGCTACGTTCCGGCGCCGCTGTGCTTCCGCCTGTTCGCCTGGAATGACGGCGCGAACTGGCAGGTGCTCCCTGGCGGGATCGGTCTGCCGATCGCCACGCCGGAGGGGGAGACCCCCGTGCTCGGACTCAAGGATGTCTGGGTGCTGGACGAGGAGGAGAACCTCTACACCGCCGGCCCGCCTCCGGCGGAACCGCCCCAGCATGTGACGTTCCTCGCCGCGGCGCATCTGCCTTCGCGCCTTGCCGACAATCTGTTCTGGCTCGGCCGTTCCGTGGAGCGGCTGGAAGCCGCCTGCCGCCTGCTCATGCTGGCATTGCCGCGCCTCGAATCCGGCACCTCGCTGCCACGCGACACCGCCGAGCGCGTCCTGCTCTCGCGCTGCCTCGCCCAGTCCGGGCTGCTGCCGGCGGAAATCGCCGGCGGCGGGCTCTCCGGCCGCCTGCTGCGCCAGACCCTGGCGCGACGCAAGCCCATCACCGGGCTGATGAAAGAAGTCAGGCGGCTGGTCAACGCGGCCTCGGAGCGGCTTTCCCCCTCCATGCTCGCCACGGTGCGCTTCGCCCTGCACCAGGCGGCCGAGGCGCTGCCCAACGAGGAAACCGCGCTGCCCACCTTGCTCAGCTTCGCCGCCACCTTCGCTGGCATCGCGGCGGAGAACATGTCGCGCGACGGCGGCTGGCTGTTCCTGGAAATGGGCCGCCGCCTGGAGCGCGGCGAGGCCATGGCGGAGAGCCTCGCCATCCTGCTCGACGCACGGCCAGAGCGGTTGGAGCCGGGCATGGCGCTGGGCATCGAGCTGGCCGATTCCGTGCTGAGCTACGACCTGCGCCACGCGGGCATTCTGGCCCCCGGCCCGGTGCTATCCATGCTGCTGGCGGATGTCTCCAACCCGCGTTCCTTCGCCTACCAATGCGTGGCACTGCGCGGGTGCCTGGAGCGCCTTGGCGCCGAGGACGACGCCGAAGCCGCGCGCCAGTTGCAGCAGGACGTCGCCAACCTGACCGGCACAGCCACCGGCCTGCGCGCCCCGCTCATCCAGGCCGGAGCCAAGCTGCGCCTGCTCTCCGACCGCGTGCACAGGCGCTTTTTCGCCCTCCTGCCAGAGGCGCATGCCCTGGAAGAAGACGAAATCCTGGAGGCCGCGCAGTGACCCTCTACCGCCTGCACCACACCACCAGCTACGACTATGCCGATCCCGTGGTTCTCGGCACGCATTTCATGCATCTTCTGCCGCGCGAGCGGCCCGGCCAGATCGTGCGCGAAGCGCAGCTCGCCATCTCCCCCAACCCGGACAGCCGGCGCGACGAGATCGACCATTTTGGCAACCACACCACCACGGTTTCGCTCACCGGCGCGCATAAGGAATTCCGGGTCTCGCTGAGCGCCACCGTGGATGTGACCCAGCCCGCCCCGCCTGCCCCTGAGCGCACGCTGCGCTGGGAGGCGATCGCGGCACACGGCATCACCGACCCCGGGGTGGCGGAATTCTGCCTGCCCAGCACGCTTGCCACACCCAATAACGAAATCGCCGATTACGCCGCGCTCAGCTTCCTGCCGGGGCGCAGCATCCTCGCCGCGCTGCTGGAGCTGAACCAGCGCATTTTCAACGAGATGAGCTACCGGCCGGGCGTGACGAACACCTGCACCACCGCCGCGCATGTGCTCACCACCCGTGCTGGCGTGTGCCAGGATTATGCGCATTTCATGCTCGCCTGCCTGCGCGCGCTCGGCCTGCCGGGGCGCTATGTCTCGGGCTATCTGCGCACCTCGCCGCCGCCGGGGGAACATAAACGCCGCGGGGCGGACCAGTCCCATGCCTGGATCTCCGCCTGGCTGGGACCGGAGACCGGCTGGGTGGATCTCGACCCCACGAACAACCTGCTGGTGCGCGATGAGCACGTCACTCTCGCCTTGGGCCGCGATTTCAACGACGTTTCCCCCCTGCGCGGCATCATCCTGGGCGGCGGGCGGCATTATCTGCGTGTGAATGTCGATCTGGACCCGGTGCTGACGTAGCCAACTTCGCCAAATTCTTATTTCGACGCCTTCGTCCAAAAAAAAACATTGTAAAAATGTCTCAATTTTTCCGTTGCGCCTTCACATTAGATAGGGATAAGTTAATTTTAAGTTAATCAGTCAAATCCAGCGGTGGGGCAACTCTTCATGACCGGTTATAATTACGAATATTTCCAGACCCTTTTCAAGGTAAACTACACTGCTGGCAGCTCAACCGCGACCGTTTCGTCGGGTAACCTCGTACCCGGCACTACTGAGTACGAAAGCCTGACCGCCTCGAACGGTGCAACGACGCTGACATCCGGCAGCGCCGGCAGCACAAGCGAGGTCAATATCAATTCCAAAACCGGGGTGGCAACAACCGGAAAAGACCCGATCAACGTCTCGTTCACCTATATCGGCGCCGTGCAGGACAGCAGCGGCAACTACCTTGGCATCCTCATTGAGAGTGGTGGCAATTACTATCTTGCCGACGTTTTCGAAAACGGCACCGCACTGAGCAAAGACCTCTCCACGGGAACGTCTCTCACCATCGATACCAGCGTTGGCTGGAATCTCGCTGGCACCAATTACGGCGCGACGGCCTACTCCGAAAACGGCAATCCCACCCCGGCCTGCTTCATGACAGGCACCATGATCGCCACCCCCTCAGGCGAAGTTGCTGTTGAAACCCTGAAGGCTGGCGACGTTGTGACCCTCACCGATGGCCGAATTGCCCCCGTCTCCTGGCTCGGCCGCCAGACCGTGTCCACCGTGTTTGCAGACCCGCTCCACGTGAACCCGGTTCGCATCAAGGCCAACGCACTGGCCGATGGCATTCCGTCGCGCGACCTGCTGCTCTCCCCGGACCACGCCCTGCTGGTGGACGGCATTCTGGCCCAGGCCGGCGCGCTGGTGAACGGCGTTTCCATTGTGCGTGAGACCGAGGTGCCGGCAACCTTCATCTACTACCATGTCGAGGTGGCCGACCACTCGCTGATCCTGGCCGAGAACACCCCGGCCGAGACCTTCGTCGACAATGTCGACCGCATGGCCTTCGACAACTGGGAAGAGCATGTCGCCGCCGTGGGCGAAACCTCCATCCCCGAGATGGAACTGCCCCGCGCCAAGTCGGCGCGCCAGGTGCCGGCCGCCACCCGCGCCCGCCTCGCCGCCCGCGCCGAGGCGCTGTTCAGCACGGCTGACGCCGCCGCAGCCTGAACCTACAGACACGGCTGCACACAGCACCGCCCGGTTTACCGCCGGGCGGTTTCTTGTTCGCCCGCCGCCATGCCAATATCCATTCCTACACCGGAATGTTTGTGCAAAAACCCGCGCTCACGTAAAGTTTTATTTCCTACCCGCACCGTGTCATGTAATTCCACACAAAATCCAATTTTAGAGGCGTTTTGTGTCAGATTCATTTACCCTGTATTCGAGTTCGACCACCCCGCAAAACAGCAGCATCTATGAGCTGGGGTTCGGCTCCAACCGCACCATCGGCAACGAGGTAACGAACAGCGCGCGCTCCTTCGGCGGCGGCTGTCATACAAAAGCTAATCATTTGTTTGTATTTTTTTACCCCGGGAAGTAATCACCCATGTCCGAATCCTATACGCTTACCCTGTATAATAGCGACATAACGCCAGAGAATAGCGCGATCACGCAGCTGGTCTTTGGAGACTATGGCGCCAATAATTCGTGGATAACATCCAACACGCTCGGCTTTGGCAGCAGCACCGACGGCGGCACCATCACCACCACGGGCGGCGCCGGCGTGTACCGGGGTGTCACAAACTCTGCCTGGGCGCCCTCGACCACCGAGACCGCGAATGACGCCACCGCCTCGAACGATATCACCACCGACTATCTGGCGGCGACCCAGGGTTACGCGGTCACCATCAACTTCGACAGCACCCAAGAATATTTTGGCATGCTCTGGGGCTCGGTGAATAGCGGCAACACCCTCACCTTCTATAACGGCAGCACCGTAGTCGCCACCATCACCGCCGACGAGCTCGTCAGCACCTACGGCGCCACGTACCAGGACAATTATTACGCCGCCATCAATATTGCCGGCGGCTATACCAAGGTGGTCGCCTCCAGCACGTCGGGTGGTTTCGAGTTCACCGATGTCGGCTACGCGTCCACCACCATCGCCAACCCCACGACCGGCACGGGTACCACCAACGTCACACCCTATTACACCAGCGGCGGCACGCAGGTTTATCTCTGCTTCCTTGCCGGCACGCGCATTGCCACCCCGGCGGGCGAGGCCGCGGTTGAAAGCCTGAAGGAAGGCGACCTGGTGACCACGCTCGGCGGCACCGCCCACCCCGTGCGCTGGATCGGCAAGCGCCGCGTGTCCGCTCGCTTCGCCGATCCGTTGCGCGCCTACCCGATCCGCCTGCGCGCTGGCGCGCTGGCCGAGGGCGTGCCCTCCCGCGACCTGCTGCTCTCTCCGGACCACGCTTTGCTGGTCGATGGCATTCTGGCCCAGGCCGGCGCGCTGGTGAACGGCATCTCCATCGTGCGCGAGACCGAGGTTCCGGAAAGCTTCACCTACTACCACGTCGAAGTGGCCGAGCATTCGCTGATCCTGGCCGAGAACACCCCGGCCGAAACCTTCGTCGACAATGTCGATCGCATGGCCTTCGACAACTGGGAAGAGTACGTGGCCGTCGTGGGCGACACCTCCATCCCCGAGATGGAATACCCCCGCGCCAAGGCCATGCGCCAAGTGCCGCAGGCCACCCGCGCCCGCCTCGCCGCCCGCGCCGAGGCGCTGTACGGCGCGGAACGCACTGCCGCCTGAACCTACAAACACCGCTGCCACACAGCACCGCCCGGTTTACCACCGGGCGGTTTGCTTTTGGCCGGACTTCAGAACCGGCGCGGCGTTCCGCCCCCGGCAAACAGCCCGCGCAGCAGCATGATCCCGAGCCCGCCCAACAGCAGGAGGGGAATGACCAGCACCGCCATCCAGAACATCAGGGCGACAGCACCAAGCACCAGCCCGAAAATCGCCAGCCGGACCACGAACATGCCAATATCCGCCTTCGGCTGCGGCGAGTCCACGAACTCGCCCTCCGGCGTCATGTCGATCACCGGCCCTTCATCTTTTTTCATGCGCTTCATATAGGGGCGCGGTGGCGCGGCTTCAATTCAGCGCCGCGAGCGCGATCTCCAGCCGGGCCAGATAATCATCCGTGGCGCGGGCGTAGTTCACGTCGAGGTCGGAGGAGAGTTCCGAGGTCGCGTTCCACAGCGCCTCGCGCAGCAGCGATGCGCATTTGAACGCCCGGAACGCATCATGTTCGCTCCTCTCCACCTGCCGGCCGTAATAGGCCTGCAGCAGGGCGTCCTCTTCCGCCGGGTAGAAATTGTTGTTGGAGCAGAGATTCGCCAGGTCGAACATCGGCGCGTTGAACCCGGCATAGTCCCAGTCCAGCAGCCACAGCCTGGCGCCATCGTCGAAGACGTTCCCGGCCAGCAGGTCGTTATGGCAGAACACGATGTCCACCTTGCCGACGCGTGCTTCCAGCTTCTCGTTGATTTCCTGCAATTCCCCAAGACGCTCGGCAAGGCGCGAGCCTGCCTTGTTCAGCCCGGCAATATAGGAGCGGTTGATGTGGAACACCCAGAAGGCCAGCAGCGGCCCCTGCAGGAACGCCGCCATGCTCGTATGGCAGCGCCGCAGCAGCGCCGCCACGCGCAGCAGGTTTTCCGGCTTATGGATCTCATCCGCCTTCAGGCTGCGCCCGGGCAGCAGGCGCATCACCATCACACCCGGCGATGTATAGAAGATCTTCGGGGAAATCCCGGCCCGCGCCGCCGCCCGCGCCGCCGCCTGCTCGTTGAAGCGCATCACTCCATGCTCGGGCTTGTCCTGCCCCAGCCGCACGGCGAAGCGCTGGCCATCGGCTTGCTGCACACCGTAGTTGCGGTTGGTCGTGCCGCCCTCGAGCGGCCAGATCTTGATGGGACCTGTCCAGAAGGGAATCGCTTCCACTTCCAGCAGGGAACGATCGGCCATCACGTCGCTCACGTCAGATCACCCCGAATGTGTACATATGCCATTTTACAGTAAAAGACCTTCTGGGAAAGCACATTACAACACAGTTGCGAGGCATTTGCACCTCTGCGCGGAAAGCCCCGTGGCGGGCTGCCCGGCTTGCGGCTAGAAGAGCGCGATGTCCGAGGATGATCTGTTCGGCCCGCCCGATCCCGCCGCTCCGCCCCTCAGCGCCGTCCAACCGCTGGCGGAAAAGCTGCGGCCGAAGACGCTCGCCGATATCGTCGGCCAGGAGCATCTACTCGGACCGGAAGGCAGTCTCACCGGCATGCTCAAGCGCCATTCCCTGGCCTCGCTCATCCTCTGGGGCCCGCCAGGCGTGGGCAAGACCACCATCGCCCGGCTGCTGGCGGCCCAGGCCGGGCTGCAGTTCCGGCAGATCTCGGCGGTGTTCTCCGGCGTGGCGGACCTCAAGAAAGTGTTCGAGGACGCGCAGAAGCTGCAGCGCGCCGGGCATGTCACCCTGCTGTTCGTCGACGAGATCCACCGCTTCAACCGCGCCCAGCAGGATGCCTTTCTGCCCGTGGTCGAGGCCGGTACCATCGTGCTCGTCGGCGCCACCACGGAAAATCCGTCCTTCGCGCTCAACGGCGCGCTGCTCTCGCGCTGCCAGGTGTTCGTGCTGCGCCGGCTCGATGACGACGCCATGGAGCAGTTGCTCCGCCGCGCCGAGGCCGAGATGGCCCGCCCCTTGCCGCTGACCGAGGGTGCGCGCGCCACGCTGCGCGCCATGGCCGACGGCGATGGCCGCGCCTTGCTCAACATGGCCGAGCAGCTCTTCGCCCTGCCGCCGGACGGCGAACTGACCGAGGAGCAGCTCTCGCGCATGCTCTCCCGCCGCGCCGCACTCTACGACCGCGACCGCGAGGAGCATTACAACCTCATCTCCGCTTTGCATAAATCCATGCGCGGCTCGGATGCCGACGCGGCTTTGTACTGGCTCGCCCGCATGCTCGCGGGCGGCGAGGACCCGCGCTACATCGCCCGGCGCGTCACCCGCTTCGCCGCCGAGGATATCGGCCTGGCCGACCCGCAGGCCCTGCCTCAGGCGCTTGCGGCGTGGGAGGCGTATGAGCGCCTCGGCTCGCCGGAAGGGCGAGGTCTGCATCGCCCAGGCGGTGCTGTATCTGGCCACGGCGCCGAAATCCAACGCCGCCTACAAGGCGCTCGGGGCGGCCAGCCGCGCCGCCAAGGAAACCGGCAGCCTGATGCCGCCGATGAACATCCTCAACGCCCCCACCAAGCTGATGAAGACCCTCGGCTACGGCGAGGGCTATGAGTACGACCACGACAGCGAGGAAGGCTTCTCCGGCGCCAATTACTTCCCCGAGGGCATGGGCCGGCCGGATTTCTACCGCCCCGTCGAGCGCGGTTTCGAGCGGGAAATCGTCAAGCGCCTCGCTTATTGGCAGAAACTGCGCGAAGAGAAGGCATGACTGAGTTTACCATTACCGACGCCGCCACCGATATGCGGCTGGACCGCTTCCTCCGCCGCGAAATCCCCGGCCTGACGCAAGCCATGCTGCAGAAACACCTGCGCACCGGCAAGATCCGCCTCAACGGCGCCAAGGCCGAGGCCAATGCGCGCCTGAACCCTGGCGACACGCTGGTCGTGCCCGAGATCGCCCCGCCCGAGCGCAAGCCGCGCACCCGCCATGTGGTGAAGATGGACCCCGCCCGGCTGAAGGAGCTGGAGGGGATGATCCTCTACCAGGACGATTCCGTGATCGTGCTGAACAAGCCGGCGGGGATCGCGGTGCAGGGCGGCTCGGGCATCGCCGTACATATCGACGGCATGCTGGACGCCCTCCAGGGCGATGCCGAGGAGCGCCCGAAACTCGTCCACCGGCTGGACCGCGACACCTCGGGTATTCTTCTGGTGGCCCGCAACGCGCGGGTGGCGAATAAGCTCTCCATCGCGTTCCGTAGCCGCGATGTCGAGAAGACCTACTGGGCGCTGCTGGCCAGCCTGCCGGAACAGCTGGAAGGGCGCATCGACCTGCCGCTGAAGCGCGTCGATCTCGGCACCACCTCCCGCGCCGAACCCGCCAGCCGCAAGGACAAGGAGGCGCAGAAGGCGGTCACCGACTACCGGGTGCTGGACAAGGCGGGCAAGAGATTCTGCCTCATCCAGCTCAACCCCCAAACCGGGCGCATGCACCAGCTGCGCGCGCACTGCCTGGCACTCGGCACGCCGATTTTGGGCGATGCCGTCTATGGCGGCATCTTTTCCGAACATTTCGCCCAGCAACTGCATCTGCACGCGCGGCGCCTGGCCATTCCGCACCCGGAGGGCGGACTCCTCACCGTCGAGGCGCCGCTGCCGCCACATATGCGCGACGGCCTGGCCTATCTGGGCTTTACCGTGCCGGAGGCGCAGAAGCCGAAACGCACGCGCTGAGGGGCGGGGGTTGGATTTAGGATTGCGCCCAAGGCGGTTGACTATACCCCCGCCCCGACTGCCCAATACGGGCCGCTAACGGCTTGGCGGTATTCCGGCATTTGGGCCGGGAAAGCCGCCGATCCCAAAGCGGCGCGAGACAGTTGCCACATGCCGATTGTCTCGCCTAGCCGCAAGGAGTATAATGTTTTCTTTCTGCAAGTCAGTCTTCCATTAGAACCCTTCAATATTGTCGTTCGAAACGGAAGCGTTCAGCCGCGCCACACAAAACGGCACGGAAAGGAGTTTAAGAAAACTCGTAAAGGAGGTTGCCATGAAGCGACTTTTTTTGACGGTTGTATTTTCTGCGCTCGGTTCAATCGCTCTCGCGCAGTCTACGGTTTCGAATCAAAGTTTGAGCAGCGTCACCACTTCCACTACCAACAGCGGCTACAATAGCAGTGCCAGCAGCGTCACCTCAATTAACAATTGCAGCGGTTCCGACTGTCAAATGGTCAATGTCACGAGCGGCTGCAACAGCAATTGTACGGGCAGCGCCACTGTCAACGGCAAAACTACGACGTACACTGGCCCAAGCGGTCAGTTGTTCACTATTTCCGTCAGCCGCACTGGCGTAGTCAGCAGCAACGGCACGCTCAGCAGCCAACATTGAGTTCTTGCCACTGTCCCCCGTCACGGCCAATTAGGGAAACAAAGCCTAGGTCTCTCAGGACCGCTTTCCACCCAACGCAGAAGATCAAACCAAGATACATGCCGCTAGGCTGCCCGCTGCAAAACTGGCAATAATGCCCCATGCGGCGGCGGGCAAAACTCTTTCTGGGCGTTCTCCTGCTCCTTGGCGCGCCAGCTGACGCCGCCGACCCCGTGCATTACACCGTCAGCTTCGCCCCCTCGGGCGATGCCAAGCTGGACACCCTGCTGCGAGAAACCTCCGCCCTCGTTGCGCTGCGGCTAAAACTGCCCCCCGCGCCCTTCGCGCTCATCGGCCGCGCCCGGGCGGATGAGGAGCAATTCCTCACCGTGCTGCACAGCCAGGGCTATGACGACGGCAGCGTGGACATCACCATCAACGGCGCGCAGCTGGACGACCCCACCTTGCCCGATGCCCTCACCCAGGCCCCGGAGAGCGAGACGGCAAAGGTTGAAATTACCCCCGCCAAGGGGGCGCGGTTCAAGCTCGGCCGGGTGGAAACCCCGGGCCTGCCGCCCGGTTTCACCCTGCCCGCCATGGCCAAGCCGGGCGATCCCGCCTACGCCGCGCCCATCCTGGCGGCGCAGCCCGCCTTGCTCACCGCCCTGCACAATGCCGGCTACGCCTATGCCAGCGTGGGAGCCCCCGTGGCCATCGCCAATCCGGCGACGCACCTGCTCGATGTCAGCTACAGCGTCACCCCCGGCCCGCGCGTGCGGATCGGCCCAATCAGCTTTACCGGCCTCAAGCGCATGGACGCCGATTTCCTGCGCCGCCACATCGCCCTTGCCCCCGGCCAGCCTTATTCCGACACCGCCATCCAAGCCGCGCGGGACTCCCTGCTCGGGCTCGGCGTGTTCGCTTCCGTCACGCCCCTGCCGCCCGCCCAGCCCATCGCGAATGGCCAGGCGCCGATCACCTTCCACATGCTGGAGCAAAAGCGCCACGCCGTAACCTTGAGCGGCGTCTATGCCACGGATACCGGCATCAGCATCGGCACTTCCTGGCTGGACCGCAACCTGTTCGGCCATGCCGAATCACTCACCCTCTCCGCCGCGGCCAACGATCTCGGCGGCACCGCCACCACCTCAGCGGGCTACGACCTGAAAGCCGTTTTCGCCAAGCCGGATTTTTACGCGCGCGGGCAGACGCTCAGCCTGACTGTCGAGGGGCTGAAGGAGTCGCTCACCGCCTATAGCCGCAGGGCGCTGCTCACCGGCGCCGCGCTCAGCCGCCCTGTCACCGCGCAGGGGCTCATCAGCTTCGGCCCCAGCTTCGTCAGCGAGCGCGTGAACCAGCAAGGTGTGGACAGCACCTATGTGCTGCTGCAGTTCCCTATCAGCTTCACCTGGAGCACGGCGGACAGCCTGCTGGAACCCACGCGCGGGTTGAACGCCTCCATCAACCTCACCCCCACCGCGCCTGTCGTCGGCAAATCCCACCCGTTCATCATCGCCCTCGGCTCTCTGGCCGTGTATCTGCCAGTTGAATCCGGTGGGCGCGGCATCATCGCCGTGCGCGGGCTGGTGGGCACCATCCAGGGTGCCAGTCACTTCCAGGTGCCGCCCGACCAGCGCTTCTACGCCGGCGGCTCCGGCACGGTGCGCGGCTATACCTACCAGACCATCGGCCCGCTCTTCCCCGACGACACGCCCGAAGGCGGCGCGTCCTTGGACGCCGTCAACCTCGAATTCCGCCAGCACATCACCAAGACGATCGGCATCGTGCCGTTCATCGATGCCGGGCGGGTCGGCGCCGGCAGCGCCCCCTTCACCGGCAGGCTGCGCATAGGCGCCGGCATCGGCGCGCGCTACTACACCAGCATCGGGCCGATCCGGCTCGACCTCGGCTTCCCGCTCAGCCGGACGGCCGGGAGCAATGCTTTCGCGCTGTATATCGGCCTGGGGGAAGCGTTCTGATGCGCCGGGCGCTCTACATCCTTCTCGCCCTGCTGCTCCTGCCCGTGCTGGCGGTGGCGGGGCTCTGCGTGTTTCTCAACACCGGCAGCGGGCGGCACGTTGCCGAGGACGAGATCAACCGCCTCGCCGCACCTCGCCTGCGCATCGCCGGGCTCGCCGGGCATTTCCCCGCCGACATCAAGCTCGCCAATCTCTCCCTGGCCGACAGGAACGGCATCTGGCTCAGCGGCAAGGCTCTGGAACTCCGCTGGCGCCCGCTGCAACTCTTGCGCGGCGATGTGGCCGTTGACGCGCTGACGGCGAACACGCTTTCCATCGTGCGTAAGCCAGCCGCCAGCGGCGGCGGCGGTGGCATCAGCCTGCCGCGCCTGCATGCCGAGATCGGCAAGCTGGAGATCGGCACGCTCAGCCTGCCATCCGACATCGCGGGGCAGCCTGCCATGCTGCACGTCACCGGCGCGGCGAGGCTGTTCGGCCCCGCCCACGGCACGATGACACTCGACGCCACAACACCCGACAACACCGCGCAATACCACCTCACCGCCGCGCTCGATCCGCAAACCTCCGTGCTCAGCCTGCACGTTTCGGAACCGCCCAACGGGCTGCTCGGACATTTCGCCGGGCCATCGGTAAACGCGCCGTTGCTTTTGGATGCCTCGCTCTCCGGCCCCAGCGACAAGGCGGCGCTCACCTTTTCGGCGGCACTCGGCGCCGCCAAACTCACGGGCACCGGTACGCTCGACCTTACGCCGCGCCATCCGTTCGCTGACGTGACCCTGACAGTGCCGGACCTCACGCCCTTCGCCGCCATGGCGGGCGGAAAGCTCGGCGGCACGACGCAGCTGCACCTCACCGTGGCCGGACAAGGCAATGGCAACGCCACCCTGGCGCTGGAGGGCAATGCCGCCATCGCCAACCCGCCCAAGCCCCTGGCCAAACTCCTCGGCGCCCAGGAGAGCCTGAGCATACACGCCCGTCTGCACGGCAAGGAGGTCACGCTGGATACGTTCCAGCTCACCGGCCCGGTCTTCGCCGCCACGGCCAGCGGGCACATCGCCCCAGGCGGGGTGGACCTTTCCACCAGCGTCGAGCTGAACGATATCTCCGCCCTCTCGCCCGAGGTCTCCGGCCGGGTGCGCGAGATGGGGCACATCACCGGCCGCACCGGGGATTACGCGCTTGAGGCACAGCTCGCTGGCAATATCGCGTCGCGGGATATTCCCTCCGCGCCGTTCAGCATTAACCTGAACCTCCAGCATCTGCCGCGCGCGCCAACAGGCACGCTCACCGGCAGCGGCGCGCTGGAGAACTCTCCCCTCACGCTCGACGCCGCCCTCACCCGCGACGCTTCCGGCCGCGCCGCGCTCAAGATCACCACCGCGCGCTGGCGCTCGCTCGACGCGGTGGCGGATCTGCGCCTCTCCCCGGGCGAGCCCCTGCCCACCGGCACGGCGAATATCGCCATCACCGCCTTGCAGGATTTCGCGCCCTTCCTCCCGCTCAAGCTGGGCGGCTCGGCGCGGCTGTCCCTCGCCCATCCCAATGGCCAGGCATTCACGCTGGGCCTTACCGCAACGCAGCTTACGGGCCTGCCGCGCCTTGGCGCCATAAACGGCACGCTGCGCGCGCAAGGGCCGGAAGACGCGCTCGCCCTGCAAGCCCAACTGCAATGCGCCAGCCTGGCTTCCGCCCCGGCCAGCGCCAGCCTCGCCGCCACGCTGAACGTGCCCGCACGCAGCGCGCGCCTCACCCAATTCAATGCCAGCTGGCACGGGCTGGCGCCGGCGCTGCTCGGCCCGGCGGACATCCCCACCAAGAACGGGCTTGCCATCCGCCATCTCTCCCTTGCCCTGGCTGGCGGGCGCGTGGGGCTGGACGGCGCGCTCACCCCCCGCCTCGCCGCCACCGCGCAAATACAGAACCTGCCTCTCTCCGTGGCGAAACTCTTCGACCCCAGCCTGGACGCCACCGGCAATGTCTCCGCCACCGCCAATCTTACCGGCACGCTGGCCAGACCGGGCGGCAAGCTCACCCTGAACGCCCAGGGCCTGCACCTGCGCACCGGCAGCGCCGCCGCCCTGCCCCCGGCCAACCTCACCGGCACCGCGGCCCTTAACGCCGGGGCAGCCAATATCGACCTCGCCCTGAACGCCGGGCCCAGCCTTACCCTCACGGCCCGTGGCGGCGTGCCGCTCAGTACCAGTAACGGGCTCGACCTTAAGCTCGACGGCACGGTGGATCTGCGCCTGCTGGACGCCATCATCGCCGCGCAGGGCACCACCGCCCGTGGCACGGCCGAGACACATCTGCACCTCACCGGCCCGCTCACCGCCCCGCGCGCCGACGGCACGCTCACCCTGACCGATGGCAGCGTCCAGAATATCGGCACCGGCCTCAACCTCACCCATATCCAGGCGCAATTCCTGGCCAATGGGCAAAGCCTCACGCTGCAATCCGTCACCGCCCAGGCGGGTCAGGGGCAGATCACCGGCCATGGCACGCTGGACCTCTCCCCCGGGATGCCGGTGAACGTGACCCTGCATGCCGACAACGCCACCCCCATCGCGTCCGACCTGGTGACGGAAACGCTGGATGGCGACCTCGCCTTAAAGGGCACGTTGCGGGGGCAGATGGCGCTTTCCGGCAAACTCACCATCACCAAGGCGGCCATCAACATCCCCCGCTCCTTGCCGCCCAGCGTGGCCAGGCTGCGCATCATCCGCGCGGGCGAGGCACCGCCCCCGCTTCCCGCCCCGCCGCCGCCCATCACCCTGGCGCTGGACATCACCGCCAAGGATCAGATCTTCGTGCGTGGCGACGGGCTGTTCGCCGTGCTCGGCGGGCATGTCACGCTCGGCGGCACGATGGCCACGCCCGCGCCGGAGGGCGGGTTCGAGCTGATCCGCGGCGAATACACCCTGGCCGGCAAGACGCTCCAATTCACCCAGGGGCGCATCAACTTCACCGGCGCCGGCTTCGTACCCGCGCTGGACCTGGAAGCCACCACCACCACAGCCGACGGCACCACGGCCACGCTGACCGTTGGCGGCACCGCGGACAAACCCACCATCACCCTCACCAGCTCCCCGCCTTTGCCCTCGGATGAAATCCTTTCCCGGCTGTTGTTCGGCGTAAGCACGTCCAGCCTCTCCGCGTTCCAGGCGGCCTCGCTCGCCGCGGCGCTTGCACAACTCTCAGGCGTCGGGGCCGGGCTCAACCCGCTGGACAAGATGCGCAACGTGCTGGGGCTGGATGAGCTTGCCATCGGCAGCAGCGGCGCGTCCGGCCTGCCGTCGCTGCAGGCGGGGCGTTATGTCGCCCCGGGGGTGTATGTCGGCGCCACCCAGGCCACCAACGGCCAGGGCACGCAGGCCAATGTGCAAATAAATCTGTACAAGGGGTTAAAGCTGCAAACCTCCACCGGAACCTCTACCACCAGCGGCGGGCAGAGCAGCAGTGTCGGCCTCACCTATCAGTTCAACTATTAACGTTTTGATTCTGAATGTATTTACGCGCAGCCTGCTGCTTTATTAAATACCGTCCATTAATCTCGCGGCAAGCCATACGCCGCTAGGCTCCAACGTGGCATTAAGCCGAAGGCGACATAGTGGAAAAGACGGCATGAATCATCAGCGCATGCATCCGCCCACGGGAAGGCTCGACCCGATTACCGGGTTGCCGAACCGCAAGGAATTCACGGCAACCTACCGGCCCAAGCCGGGGGCGCAGCTGGTCATGCTCACTTTGACCAGCCCCACGCAGTTCGACGAATTGCTCCGCGCCATCGGGCATGAACATGCGGAGGATTTCATGCGCGCCGGAGCCGCGCGGCTGTGCGAGGCGATGGACCCGGCCATCGAGATCTACCACATCAGCATTCTCAGCTTCGCCTTCGTCATGCCCTTCGGCGTGCTGCCGGACCTGCTGCACCAGATCAACGACCAGTTCAACAAGCCGCTCATCTGCGGGAGCATTCCCGTCTCTGCGGATATAGCGCTCGGCGTGGCCGATTGCCACGATACCGACGCCACCTTCGTGCTTCGCGCCGGGCTCGCCGCCGCGCGGGACTGCCGGGACACCGGGCGGGACTGGGCACGCTACAACCGCAAGACCGACACGGCGCATCAGCGCGGCTTCCTGCTGCTCACGCATCTCACCGACGCCATCAAGGCGGAGGACCAGCTCCACCTGCACTTCCAACCGAAATACGACATGGCCAGCGGCGGGCCGACCAGCGCCGAGGCGCTGCTGCGCTGGCGCCATCCGGTGTTCGGCAACGTCCCGCCCGCGGAATTCGTGCCACTGGCGGAAGCCACCGCGCATATCCACCCGCTCACCGAATGGGTGCTGCGCAACGCCATCGCCCAGGCCGGCGCCTGGGCCGCCAAGGGGTTGCGGCTGAATGTCGCCATCAATGTCTCGCCGCGCAACCTCACGCGCCGGGGCTTCTCGGTGCAGGTCGCCAAGCTGCTGAATTGCTACGGCGCCGAACCGTCACGGATCGAGCTTGAATTCACCGAGGGAGTGCTGGTCAGCAACGACCCGGTAGTGCTGGAGGAGTTGCGAGCCCTGCGCGCCACCGGCATCCGCATCGCGCTTGACGATTTCGGCACCGGCTTCGCCAATTTCTCCTACATGACGCATCTGCCCGTGGACATCATCAAGATCGACAAGAGCTTCATCCAGAAGGTCTGCACCGATCCGCGCGCCGCCCTGGTCGTGCGCTCGCTGATCGAGCTGGCGCACAAGCTGGATTACAGCGTGGTGGCAGAGGGCATCGAATCAGAAAAAGCCTACGGCATGCTCAAAACCTGGGCCTGCGACGAGGGCCAGGGTTTCTACATGAGCCCGCCGATCGATGCCGCCGCCCTGGCCCAGAAGCTGAGCCAGGTCCCGGCCGTCGCCTAGCGCCGCTCCCTCGTCGCGGAGAAGGTAAGCTCCGGGAAATTCTCCTTCATCCGGTTCAGCTCCCAGGAATTACGAACCAGATATACCGGCGCGCCCTCGCGGTCCTCGCTCATCGCGCTCTTGTTCACGTCGATGAAGAATTTCAGCCGCGCCGTGTCCTCCGAGAAGATCCAGCGCGCCGTGTCGAACGGCGCGGGCTCGAACGCCACCGGCACGTTGTATTCCTGCTCAATGCGGCTCGCCAAAACATCCAGCTGCAACGCGCCGACCACGCCGATGATCCAGTCCGAGCCGCTCATCGGCCGGAACACCTGGGTCACGCCCTCCTCGGCCAGATCCTCCAGCGCCTTCTTCATCTGCTTGGCCTTCATCGGGTCGGCCAGGCGCACGCGGCGCAGGATTTCCGGCGCGAAGTCCGGGATGCCGGTGAAGCGGAGCTTCTCGCCTTCGGTGAGCGTGTCGCCCACCCGCAGCGTGCCGTGGTTGGGAATGCCGATGATGTCGCCCGGATAGGCTTCCTCGGCCAGCGAGCGGTCCTGCGCGAAGAAGAAGATCGGCGCCTGGATCGCCATCGGCTTGGCCGTACGCGAATGCACCAGCTTCATGCCGCGCGTGAACTTGCCCGAACAGATGCGGGTGAAGGCGATGCGGTCGCGGTGCTGCGGGTCCATGTTGGCCTGCACCTTGAACACGAAGCCCGTCACCGGGGTCTCGTCCGGCTCCACAACGCGCGTATCCGCCGCGCGCGGTTGCGGCGGCGGCGCGTTGGCCACCAGCCCTTCCAGCAGCTCGCGCACCGAGTAATCCTTCAGCGCCGAGCCGAAATACACCGGCGTCAGATGTCCCTCGGCATAGGATTGCTGGTCGAACTCCGGAAACGCGGCGCGGATCAGCTCGATATCCTCATCCAGCTGCGCTTTTTGCTCCGGCGGAATGGCGAATTTCTGCTCGCCCGCCTCCTCGCCCGGCTTCTTGGCGGACACCAGCTTGTCGTTGCGCAGATCGTAGCAGCCCTTGAACAGCCCGCCCATGCCGATGGGCCAGACCATCGGGCAGATATCCAGCGCCAGGGTATTGGCGATCTCGTCCAGCAGCTCGAACGCGTTCTGCCCCTCGCGGTCCACCTTGTTGATGAAGGTGGTGATGGGGATATTGCGCAGGCGGCAGACCTCGAACAGCTTCTTGGTCTGCAGCTCGATGCCCTTGGCGGCGTCGATCACCATCACCGCCGAGTCCACGGCGGTGAGCGTGCGGTACGTGTCCTCGGAGAAATCCTCGTGGCCCGGCGTGTCGAGCAGGTTGAACACCGCGCCGCCGAACTCGAAGGTCATCACCGAGGAGGTGACCGAAATGCCGCGCTGACGTTCGATCTTCATCCAGTCCGAGCGCGTCTGCCGCCTATCCTGCCGCGCCTTCACCATGCCCGCCTCACGGATGGCGCCGCCGAACAGCAGCAGCTTCTCGGTCAGGGTCGTCTTACCGGCGTCCGGGTGCGAGATGATGGCGAAGGTGCGCCGGGGCGGCACGCCTTGTATGGTTTCGGAAATCGGGAGGGCCTGGTCCATCGCGGCGCGATAGCAGGAATTCGGCCCGGAACCAACCGGGGCGCTCGACTGTCTGCCGTCCGGTTGATAAGCAGCCCCTCCGCGCAAGGAGGCTTTGAGTCGAGACATGACGATTGCGATCGAGATGGGACAAACGACGGCAGGCGCCCCGGCGACGCTCGACCTTGAGGAGCTGCTGGCCACCCGTCTGCTGGTTCAGGGCAATTCGGGCTCCGGCAAATCCCATCTGCTGCGCCGGCTGCTGGAACAGAGCGCCCCCTGGGTGCAGCAGGCGATCATCGACCCCGAAGGCGACTTCGTGACCCTGGCCGAGCGCTTCGGCCATCTGGTGATCGACGCCGAGGCCCATACCGAGCAGGGCCTGCAGGTGGCGGCCGAGCGGGCGCGCAGCCATCGCGTCTCCACCGTGCTCAATCTCGAGGGGCTCGACGCCGAGAACCAGCTCCGCCGCGCCGCCGCCTTCCTGGGCGGGCTGTTCGAGGTCGCCGCGCGACCACTGGTACCCGATGCTGGTGGTGGTGGATGAGGCGCAGCTCTTCGCCCCGGCCATCGCCGGGGAGGTTTCGGACGAGGCGCGCAAGCTGTCCCTCGGCGCCATGACGAACCTGATGTGCCGCGGCCGCAAGCGCGGGCTGGCCGGGGTGATCGCGACCCAGCGTCTGGCGAAGCTCGCCAAGAACGTCGCGGCCGAGGCCTCCAACTTCCTCATGGGCCGCACCTTCCTGGATATCGACATGGCGCGCGCCGCCGACCTTCTGGGCATGGAGCGGCGGCAGGCGGAAGCCTTCCGTGACCTGGAGCGCGGGCACTTCATGGCGCTGGGCCCGGCCCTCTCGCGCCGCCCCCTGGGACTGCGCATCGGCACGACGGAGACCCAGCCGCGCAATTCGACGCCGCGACTCATGCCGCTGCCGGGAGCGGCGCTGGAGGATGCGCGGGCCGTTATCCTGGCAGCGCCGCCGCCCGAGGCCGTCCGGCCCCAGCGCCGCCCGCCGCCGCCCCCAGCGCCCGACCTGCTCAGCCAGCTGATGGCCGCGAAGCCCGCCGCGACGGAGAACCGCGCCGAGACGGTGGAGGAACCGAGCCCCGAGGAGCTGGCGGCGCGGCGCGAGCGGCTGGACCGGATCTTGAGCGCCATCCTGGCGGACCCAGAGGCGGGGTTCCGCGCCATCGGCGTGCTCTACCAGGATTTCCTGGTCCGCTGCCGGATCGAGGGCCTGGGCTCCGGGGCGCCGGACCTGGCCGCCTTCCGCCGCATGCTGACACGCGCGCGCGCCGGCATCAGCGCCGAGATGGCGGAGGATGAGGTCTGGCAGGATGTCTCGGCCCGCGCCGCCACCCTGCCCGAGGATATGCAGGGCATCTTCATGATGATCGCCCGGGCGGCAAAGGATGGGCTGCCCTGCCCCGGCGACCCGGAGATTGCCCGCGCCTATGGCACCCGCTCACTGGGCCGCGCGCGGCGCCTGCTCACCTATATGGAGGAGCAGGGCCTGATCGTCTGCCAGATGGACGGCGCCGGAAGGCGGATCGTGACGCTGGTGGAGCTTGCCTGGGCCACGGCACCGGGCGACCCCAATGCCGAGGAGGCGTCAGCCGGGTAAGGCGCCCCGCCTCGTAGAGGCCGTCCGCCCCTTACGCCACCTTCTCCCCGTGCCAGACATTCGGCGGGGCGGCGAAGCAATGCCCCACATTGCTCCGCCATTCCTGGAACTCGGGGGCCGCGCGGAAGGTCACCATGTGGTGGTCCACGCTCTCCCACTGCACATGCAGCACGAATTTCAGCGGGTTCTCCACCGAGCGTACCAGGGAAACCCCATGGCAGCCCTCGGAGCGCAGGAAGGCCGGCCTGCTCTTCTCCACCCCGGCGATGAAGTCCTGCTCCATCCCCGGTTTCACTTCGATTTCCGCAAATTCCGTGACCATTTCGGGACTCCTTAAATAATTTGATGCCCAACTGTAACATCTATATGTATAGCTGCCCGAGGTGGGGGATACATGAACCCTCTATCAAAACAAGCTCATCCAGTTTTGGGAGCCATGCATGTCCAAGAAACTCGCGGCTGAATTTTTCGGCACTTTCTGGCTTGTCTTCGGTGGCTGCGGCACCGCCGTGCTCGCGGCCGGCTTTCCCCAGCTCGGCGTCGGTTTTGTCGGGGTGGCCCTGGCCTTCGGCCTTACCGTCGTCACCATGGCCTATGCCGTGGGCGGCATCTCCGGCGGGCATTTCAACCCGGCGATTTCCTTCGGCCTCGCCATCGCCGGGCGCTTCAGCTGGGCGGAACTTATCCCGTACTGGGTCGTCCAGGTCGTCGGCGGCACGGTCGGCGCCGGGGTACTCTATGTCATCGCCTCCGGCGCGCCGGATTTCGTCGCGGGCAAGTTTGCCTCAAACGGCTATGGTGCGCTCTCCCCGGGCCATTACAGCCTGCTCGCGGCGCTCGTCGCCGAAACCACCCTCACCGCGGCGTTTCTCCTCGTCGTGCTCGGCTCGACATCCAAGACCGCCCCTGCCGGTTTCGCGCCGCTCGCCATCGGCTTGGCGCTGACCCTGATCCATCTCATCTCGATCCCGGTGACGAACACCTCGGTCAATCCGGCCCGCTCCACCGCGGCAGCCCTGTTCGCGCAGACGGACGCGCTCGGCCAGCTCTGGCTGTTCTGGGTCGCGCCGCTGGCGGGTGCCGCCCTCGGCGCGCTGATCTGGAAATCGCTGATCGAAACAAAAGCCGCCTGAGGGATCAGGCGGCTTCGCCTATCCGCCGATGGTCACCGCGCGCTGCTCGCCCAGCCCTTGCACGCCCATGCGCACCTCCTGGCCCGGACGCAAGAAGACCGGCTCCGGCTTGATACCCATGCCCACCCCCGCCGGGGTGCCGGTGGCGATGATGTCGCCCGGATGCAGGGTGAAGAACTGGCTGACATAGGCGACCAGCGCCTTCACGCCGAAGATCATGTTGGCGGTGGTGCCGTCCTGGCGGCGCACGCCGTCGATCTCCGTCCATAGCGAGAGCGCCTGCGGGTCCGGCACCTCGTCCTTGGTCACCAGGTACGGGCCGACGGGGCCGAACGTGTCGCAGCCCTTGCCCTTGTCCCACTGGCCGCCGCGCTCCTTCTGGTACTCGCGCTCGCTCACATCGTTCACCACGCAATAGCCGGCCACGTAGTCCAGCGCGGTCTCCTCGCTCACCCGGCTCGCCTTGGTGCCGATCACCACGCCAAGCTCCACCTCCCAATCGGTCTTGGTGCTGCCGGGGGGTATCACAATGTCGTCATAGGGGCCGGAAAAGGCCGAGAGGGATTTGAGGAACAGGATCGGCTCTTTCGGGAGTTTCGCCCCGGTCTCCGCCGCGTGGTCGGCATAGTTCAGCCCCACGCACACGAAGTTCAGCGGACGCGGCACCGCCGGCCCGATTCGCCGCGGCGTTTTCAGCAAAGGCAGCTTTTCCGGGTCCAGTTTTTGCAGCTGCTCCAGCCACTCCGGGCTCAGTTCATCGCCGGTCACATGCACCAGCGCGTCGTCCAGCGTGCGCACCTGGCCTTCCGCGTCCAGCACGCCCCATTTCTCCGCGCCTGTGTCCCCGTATCGAAGCAGCTTCATCGTCCCGGCTCCCTTACCTGAAAAATTCTGCACACAGCGCGCAGCACAAGGCTGGGTCGCGTACGCGTAACGTGTCAAAACGGCGCTTTCATATTACCGATACAACAGAGTCGATAGAAAGAGCCACGGAAGATGCCGCTATTCGCCATTTACGCCGCCGACAAACCCGACACTCTGGCCCTCCGGCTGGAGCGCTACGCCGAGCACCGCACCTATAACGAGGAGCAGGAAGATGCCGGGGTGCGGACCGTCATGTCCGGCCCGCTGCAAACCGACGATGGCGAGACCATGAATGGCTCGCTGCTGATCGTGGAAGCCCAGGACCGCGCCACGGTGGAGCGCTATATCGCGCATGACCCGTTCAAGCGTCACGGCATCTGGGGCGAGGTGAAGATCAGCCGTTTCCACCGGCGCAAAGGCTGAAGGCAAAAAAAAGGCCGGCCTGTTTGGCCGGCCAGCACCTCTTTGGATGCATTTTTTTGTTTGTTCGCTCCCTAAACTTGGCGGCTGACATTGTTTTTGGCCTTGGTTTCCCGCGACCTGTTCAGTTATGCCACACTCAGATTGTGGCGGAAAAAAGAACCGTACGCAAGTGTCCAAATGATCTTTTCTGCACCCGAAACGGCCAGCGGGAAGTTTTTTTCATAAAATTTATACCAGGAGCTCTTTCAACGCCGCCGCGGCGGCGCGCAGCTCCTCCGCCGCCTGGGTCGTGGGCCCGGCTTCGGTCACGCCCAGCCCATCGGCAAAAGCATTGGCGTAGCCGGCGCGATTCGCCAGCGCCACGGACAGCAGGGTCAGGCCGCGCGCGGCGATCTCCGCTTCCAGCCGCTTGCGCAGGCGCGAGGCAGCGGGGGCGCGGTTGAACACCAGGGCGGTCTTGCGCTTCTCCTCCGCCGCGAGCTTCAGCGTGCCCTCGGCGGCCCATAGGTCGGGCGGCGCCGGATTCATCGGGATCAGCACGATGTCCGCCGCGCGAATCGCCCGCCGCGCATCGCTGTCGATCACCGGCGGCGTGTCGATCAGCACATAGTCATAAGCCGTCCTCAGCTTCTCCAGCTCATTGGCCAGCCGCCAGCCGGAGACGGTTTCCACCGGCACATGGTGCCCCGCCTTCGCCGCCGCGTCGCGCAGCTTGCCCCACACCGTCAGGCTGCCCTGCGGGTCGATATCCAGCAGCGCCACCCGCCCGTCCCCGGCCAACGCCACGGCGAATTGCGCGGCCAGCATGGTCTTGCCCGCGCCGCCTTTTTGCTGTGCAACCGCAATCACTTTGCCCATTCGTAAATCCCTCCTGCACTGCACAATTAACGGCAGATTCGTTTGAAAGGCGAATGTTTTTATGAACGAGCTGTTAAATCCGGCGCGAAATGGCCCGCGCCGATGCCGCCGCCGGCAATGTGGCGGCGCTGATGGACGCCGCCGGCCGCGCCGTGGCCCGCGCGATTCTGCAACGCTATAAGCCGTGCCGGGTGCTGGTGCTGGCCGGACCGGGCAATAATGGCGGCGACGGCAAGGTGGCGGCGCGTTACCTGGCCCAGGCCGGCTGGCCAGTGCGGGTGGCCGATGCCTTCACCGCGACAATCGAAGAGGTACAGCGCGCGGAGCTGGTGATCGACGCGGTATTCGGCGCCGGGCTGTCGCGCGATGTCTCCGCCCAAATCGCCGATCTGCTGCGCGCGGCCAAGCGCATCGTCGCGGTGGATGTGCCCTCCGGCGTGGATGGCGCCACGGGCGCGGTGCGCGGCTACGCGCCGCAGGCCGAACTCACCATCACCTTCTTCCGCAAGAAGCCCGGGCATCTGCTCTTCCCCGGCCGCGCCTTGTGCGGGGAACTGCTGCTCCGCGACATCGGCATGCCGGATTCGGTGCTGGACGGCATTAACCCGCAAACCTGGGAGAACACTCAAGCCCTGTTCACTTTGCCCAAGCGCGCCGCCACCGGGCATAAATATAGCGCCGGAGACGTCACGGTGCTGTGCGGCCCGCTGGCCGGAGCCGCGCGCCTCGCCTGCGCCGCCGCCCGCCGCGCCGGGGCGGGCATGGTCACGCTGGCCGCCGAAGCCCCCATGGTGCTGCCCGAGGCCGGGCTGATCCTGCGCACCGATCCGCTGGCCACGCTGTTGCAGGATGAGCGCCGCCATACATGGGTGGTGGGGCCAGGGCTGGGCGTGGCGCGCGCGGGGGACGCCCTGGCCCAGCTCATCGCCAAGCAGAAGACCATCGTGGCCGATGCCGATGCCCTCACCGCCTGCGCGGGAGCGCCGGAGAAACTGCGGGGCGCCGCCGTCATCACCCCGCACGCGGGCGAGTTCATCCGCGTCTTCGGCCCCATCGGACCGAGCAAGCTGGGAGCCGCCCGCCGCGCCGCCGCCACCACCGGCGCCGTCACCATACTAAAGGGGGCCGACACGGTCATCGCCGCACCCGATGGCCGCGCCGCCATCAACGCCAACGCTCCGGCCTGGCTCGCCACCGGGGGCACGGGGGATGTGCTGGCCGGACTCACCGCAGCATTTCTGGCCCAGGGGATGCCTGCGTTCGAAGCCGCCTGCGCCGCTGTCTGGCTGCATGGCGAAGCCGCGCGCAACCTCGGCCCCGGGCTGCTGGCCGAGGACCTGCCCGCCGCCCTGCCCCAGGCTATCGCAGCCCTGGGCTAGTTGTTCTCGGGCAGCAGCGCCTGGGCGCAGGCGTCCAGAATCGCCGCGCTGTCGATCCCGTATTCCCGGTACAGGCTGCTCAATCGCCGCACTGGCCGAACTGTCCGGCCCCAGCGGCACCACCCGCTGGCCGCGCACCGCGCCCAGCCAGGCATGCGTCGCCGGGTGGCCGTCCAGCACCGTCACCAGCGCCGCATCCGGCGCCAGCGGCGCGAGCAGATCGCTCGACATGCGAGCCAGCCTTGCGCCCCTGGCGGCGCGCGCGCTGCGCCGCGCAGCCAGCCGGCGTGCAGCCGGTCCGGGCTGGTGATCGCCAGCAGCCCGGCCCCCGGCTCCTCCTCCCGCAGCACGGCGAAGGCCGCCTCGGCCTCGCGGCGCCACCGGCGCCCTGATAGGCGATGGCGATGCGCGCGCCCCCGGCGCGGCGGCACCACCCAATGCGCCGCCGGCGATCACTGCCGCCGGGTCCAGCGCCCGCTCCGGCTGCGCGCAGCGCCGGGTGGACAGCCGCAGCCACACCGCCGAGCCGTCGGGCTGCTGCATGTACTCGAAGGCGTGGCGCAGCAGGATCGCCAGCTCGTCGACATGCGCCGGCTCGAAGCTCGCCAGCCGGTCCGGCCGCCATGCCGATCAGCGGCGTGTTGATCGACTGGTGCTGCCCGCCCTCCGGCGCCAGCGTCAGCCCGGACGGCGTGGAGACCAGCAGGAAGCGCGCATCCTGGTAGCAGGCGTAGATCAGCGCATCGAGCCCGCGGTTGACGAACGGATCGTACACCGTGCCGACCGGCAGCAGCCGCGCGCCGGTCAATCGCCGGCGCCAGCCCCGCCGCGCCCAGCAGCAGGAACAGGTTCTGCTCGGCGATGCCCAGCTCGATGTGCTGGCCCTCGGCGACATGCCCCAGCGCTGCGCGCTCGCCAGCTTGGCGTCGCGGAACACGTCGTTGCGCGTGTGCCGGTCGAACATGCCGCGCCGGTTCACCCACGGGCCGAGATTGGTGGACACCGTCACGTCCGGGCTGGTGGTGACGATATGCTCGGCGAGCGCCTTCAGTCTCGCCCTGGCCGCGGCCGATCTCGGCGAGGATGTCGCCGAAGCCCGCCTGCGTGGACATCTTCCGGCCGGCGACGCTTCGGCATGCGGCAGCATCGGCGGCACCGGCACCACGGCGGCGCGGCAGGCGCGCGGCCCTCCGGCGTCAGCGGCGTGGCGAACGGGCACGGATCGCAGGAAGCGCTCGCAGCTCGCCGCGCGGGCACGTCCAGCCCCTCGAACGGGTCCCACTCGTGGCCCGGGCGGATGTGCATGCGCGGCGCGGAACGCCTCCATCTGCTCCTTGCGTCATCAGCCCGGCGTGGTTGTCCTTGTGGCCGGCGAACGGCAGGCCCATGCCCTTGATCGTGTAGGCGATGAAGCAGGTCGGCTGGTCGCCGTCGGCGTCGGCGGCGCGCGAAGGCTCGATCAGCGTCTCGATGTCGTGGCCGCCGAGATTGGTCATCAGCGCCGCCAGTTCGTCATCGGACAGCGGATCGATGATCGCGCGCACGCCTTGGATCGCCCGAGGTCGGCCAGCAGCGCCTGCGCGCCAGGCCGCGCCGCCCTGGAAGGTCAGCGCCGAGTAGAGGGAGTTCGGGCAGTCATCGATCCAGCCGCGCAGCGCCTCGCCGCCGTCGCGGGCGAACGCGGCCTCCAGCTTGCGGCCGTATTTGATGGTGACGCACGTTCCAGCCCATGTCGCGGAACAGGCCCTCGATGCGGCCGAACAGCCGGTCGGGCACCACGGAATCGAGGCTCTGGCGGTTGTAGTCGACGATCCACCAGACATTGCGGACGTCGTGCTTCCAGCCCTCCAGCAGCGCCTCGTAGATGTTGCCCTCGTCGAGCTCGGCGTCGCCGGCGATGGCGATGTGGCGGCCGGGCGGCAGGTCCGGCGCGGCCGAGGCCATGCAGCCGCACATAGTCCTGCCATCAGCGCGGAGAAACTGGTCATCGCCACGCCGAGCCCGACCGAGCCGGTGGAGAAATCGACCTCCGGCCCGTCCTTGACGCGGGACGGATAGGGCTGCGCGCCGCCGAACTGGCGCAGCCCCTCCATCTTCTCCAGGGTCTGCCGGCCGAACAGATAGTTGATCGCGTGGAACACCGGCCCGGCATGCGGCTTCACCGCGATGCGGTCCTGCGGGCGCAGCGACCTCGAAATACAGCGCCGTCATGATCGAGATCACCGAGGCGCAGGAGGCCTGGTGCCCGCCGACCTTCAGCCCGTCGCGGTTGGGCCGGATATGGTTGGCGTTGTGGATCATCCACGACGGCAGCCAGAGCAGCTTGCGCTCGATCTGCGCCAGTGTTTCCAGTTTCCCCAAGCCTTGTCCGACCGGCCGTATCTCGTTCATGCACAAATTCTAGACCAAAGCGCGGGTTTAGAAAATCGCGGTTTTTTGGGGGATGACGAGGGTGGGTGGGTTGAGACCGTCCGCTTGCAGGAGATAAGGACAGAAAGCGGTCACTCGTCTCACACCTTAACTCGAACCGCTCCCGGCGGGGCAGCTTACTCGGCCTGTGCGCCCGCCTCACGGTGGCGCCAGTTTTTTGGCCTGCTTCACCTTCATGGCCTCAATCTCGTTCGCCGCCTGCACGAGGCCGATTAGCACCTCCGCGTCCACCTCCACCCTGCTGGTGGCCCTCTGGTCTTTGGGAAGCGCCCTCAAAGTGGCTGCGTGGTCGCGCAAATCGGCAGGCACTTTGGCGATTGCGGCTTCCACCTGGGCGAACACCGCTTCGACCGTCTTGCGCGGCAGCGCGGAGCTGCGCACTGAGGTCTTCGTTATGCGCTGGCGCCCTGCCTGCCGAGCGGCATCCAGCCGTTGGGTGAGCACCTCCGCCGCATCCTCGCCATGCGCCTGAACCGCCTCGATCGCGGCATCTGGCGAAACGCGCCCGCCGCGCACCAGCCCATGCACCTCGTCGTTGGCTTTAGCGAGTGTCAGAAGTTGTTCAACGCGGGCCACGGTCTTGCTCTGCGAGGCGGCAATATCCGCGGGATCGACCCCCATGTTCAGCCGCCTCAGATAGCCTCGCGCGATATCCAACGCCTCCAGCTTCAGCCCCTGGGCTGAACGCAGCATCAATTCGACGCGCTCGGCATCGTTGCCGCGGAAGGGAATGACGCTGACGAGGGGAACACGCGCTCCGCGTTCAATCGCGAGCCGTACGCCGCGCCGGCGGCAGTGGCCCTCAATAACCACGATCCGCCCATTATCCAGTGCGTGGACGACCATCGGTGGAACGTAACGGCCACTCAGATAGGAATCGCAAAACAATTCGATATGCGCAGCGACTTTCGGATCTTCATAATGACGTAGATTAAATCCGTCTTCCTCCTCGAGGAGCAGCGGGTCAATCTGGTACAGGTATAACCTCTTATTGTCCTGGCCTTGCGGCTCCGCCGTAAAGGTTTTCAGCGGCTTGACAACGAACGCCATGGAAGACCACCATCAAACTTTTAAATATGCCGATAGTAATTCTCTGCACCATCAACGCCCAAAAGTCGCAGATAGCTCAGCATCTTGCAAGCCGGTCGCTCAATAAACCTTCAGCGTGACCGTCGTCGTGGGCCTTTCCAGCCCACGGGCTTCTTTCAGCCCGGCTCCGGCGAACTTGTGGCGTAGCGTCTCGCCAAAAATAGCAGCTGAATGATCCATTTGAAGCTCCTACGAAATTCAAAACAGGGAATTACCAACAAGATTCGTTCTCATCTCAGAGGGGGCTGACTTCAGACGCGAGCGCCATTGCCTGTTGCGAAAGGGAGTAAGCCCCGCGAGGTTCGCAGTGGTGCTGAGAGAACACTAACCATCCGTTAATAACTATGAGTTAGAATGGTAGCCATCAATCAACTTATGATTCTTAACGCCAAAGGCTATACGATAATGTTCGGAATCAATGATATTTCGATCCGAAACAAGTTCATTTTCGCGTTTTCGTCGATGATGCTATTCACGGTTGGTCTGGGCTGCTTCACGATCACGCGCATAAATCTCCTGACGTATGATGCACAAAGCTTGCATGAGAATGTCAGGGATGCAGCGCCGCTGCCAATCATGGAGAGGGATGCTTGGCAGCTTTATAGTTTGGCAGTTATGGCCCATGCAGTATCAACTGGTGACAGCGCCACGCTGAGTGGCCTTCCGGCTGATGAGAAAGGCAATCTCGCGGCTGCTGAAAGTCATGCCAAGGAGGAGTTCGAAACACAGTGGAACCTCTACGTTCCGACGATAAATCATGGGCGGGAAACCATGGATGGGGAGGCATTTTCAGCGGCCTTCGAACAGCTGGACTCACTGGCTGAGCAAGCGGCCTCCCTAGATGATGCCGGCAATCATGATGCCGCCGGAGGTCTGGTGCTGAAAGACCTGAAAGTTCAGTCGGACGCCTTCGAAGATGCGATCGGCGATGATTACGTCTATCAAAAAACTAAAAATGAGGAGTGGAACATCCGGGTGAAGCAGGCCGCCACCGCCAGCATCTGGTGGATTATCGGTGTTGTCGTTGTCATGCTGTCTGGCGCCCTTATTGTTGTCACTTATCTGATTCTCGAAGTCGTGACGCCTCTCATTCATATGGCGGGCGCCATGCGGAAGCTCTCCAGTGGCAACCTGAACGTCAAGATACCTGGCCTGGGCCGCGGAGATGAAGTCGGTGCCATGGCTTCGTCTATGCAAGTCTTTAAGGAGAACGCCGAGACCAAAGCTAAGTTGGAGGCCGAAGCCGCCGCCTTTCAGGCTCAGCTTGACTGGAAAGTCAAAAACCTGACGGCGGCGTTTGAGGCCGCTGGGCGTGACCAAAAGGATGTTGTTGACGGTCTGGCGATCGCGCTTGCGGCTCTGGCCCATGGCAACCTCGAGGGACGCTTCTCTGCCAATGTAGCCGACCCTTACAGGGCGCTGAAAGCCGATTTCAATGCCGCGGTTGAAACGCTGGAGAGATCCATTGTCGAGATTGCTGCCAACACGCAGCATGTCAGGGGCAGTGCCGACGAGATCACGCAGGCAGCCGATGACCTGTCCTCGCGGACTGAGCGCCAAGCTGCCGCGCTGGAGCAGACCGCCGCCGCGCTGAACCAGATCACCGAGACCGTCCAGCAGACCGCGGAAGGCGCGACGAAGGCGAACCAGATCGCCGCCGACGCTAAGGCTGATGCCGAGCATTCCAATGAGGTGGTTAAGGAGACGGTCGAAGCCATCCACGGTATAGCGACATCCTCCAAGCAGATCGCTGAAATTATCGGGCTGATCGATGAGATCGCCTTCCAGACCAATCTGCTCGCTCTGAACGCGGGGATTGAAGCCGCTCGCGCGGGGGATGCGGGGAGGGGTTTTGCCGTTGTCGCCACCGAGGTGCGGTCCTTGGCACAACGATCGGCTGAGGCCGCAAAGCAGATCAATGCCATTATCTCTTCGGCGGGGCAGCGGGTCGAGGCGGGCGTTAAGCTGGTTGATGAGACAGGGGCGGCGCTGGGCCGGATTATCGACCACGTGGCCCAGCTCAGCACCATCATCAACGAAATATCCGCAGCGGCGAAGGAGCAGGCGGCGGGCATGAGCGAGGTGAATTCGGCTGTCAGTCAGATGGACAAAGTCACCCAGGAGAATGCAGCGATGGTGGAGCAGACCACCGCGGCCAGCCATGGCTTAGCCCAGGACGCGGATGAGCTGGCTGTGCTCGTCGGGAAATTCAGGGTGAGACGCGCCGCCCCGGCGAAGGATGCCGACACTACGACCATTCCAGCCCTGGCCGGTTTACCCCAGACAAAGGACAGCTTGTGCATAAGCAACTTATCCGATGACCGCCTGGTTCATCATCCCGTAGCTATCGGGGGTTAAATACCATACGGGTTAACAACGTCGGCCTTCTGGATCCTGCTCTAGGCTCGGAAATGACCATGACGGGTCGAAAGTCGAAATCCCCCCTCACCCACCCCTGGCAAACACCCGGCTCAGGCTAATCATGGCGGCGAGATAGGCGGTCCCGGCGGCGAAATCGAGGCAGGCCTGATCCGGCGCATCGCTCACCAGCCCCAAGGTGAGCGCCACCAGCATGCCGCCCACCGTCTGGCCCAGAAGCCGTGCCACCGAAACCATGCCACTCGCCCCGCCAATGCGGTGCTTCGGCACGGTGCCGATCATCGCCTTGTTGTTGGGCGGCTGGAACAGCCCGAACCCCGCCCCGGCCATGAAGATGCGCCAGGCGATGTCGAGGTTGGACGGGTCAGGCGGCATCAGCCCCAGCAGCAGGAACCCGGTGCCGGTGATGGCGAGCCCGATGGTGGAGAGGATCACCGCCGGGTAGCGGTCCGCCAGCCGCCCGACCACCGGCGCCACCGCAACAATCGCGAGCGGCCAGGGCGTGATGAGCAGGCCCGTCGCCACCGGGCCGCGATGCAGCACATTCATCAGCGTGAACGGCATCGGGATGATGAAGAAGTTGGAGGCGATGAAGGCGAAGAAGCCGGTGAGGAAGGCGGTGCGGAACCCGCCGCGCGCCAGCAGGTCCACCGGCAGCAGCGGGTCGCTCCGCCCGAACTGGCGCAGCACCAGCACGCCCAGGCTCACCGCGCCCATGGCCAGCAGCGCCAGCGAGAGCCCGATGCCGCTGGCATGGGCGAAGCGGTCGCCGCCGATGATGACCCCGCCAAAGGCCAGAGCCAGCAGCGCCGTGCTGGCATAGTCGAACCCGCCCGGGATGCGCGGCGTGTCGGGCAGCGCGGTGAGCGCGAAATAGAACGCCGCACCACCAAGCGGCAGGTTGATAAGGAACAGCCACGGCCAAGTGGCGACAGCCAGCACGGCGGCGGCGATGGTCGGGCCGATGGCCACGCCCAGCCCGATGACGAGGCCGTTGAGCGCGATGCCCCGGCCCAGCATATTTGGCGGATAGATATAGCGCAGCAGCGCGGCATTAACGCCCAGGATGCACGCCGCCCCCAGCCCTTGCAGCGCCCTGGCCGCCGCCAGCACGGGCAGCGACGGCGCAACAGCGCAAAACAGCGAGGCGATGACGAACAGCGCCAGCCCCACCCGGCACAAACGCGCATGTCCCAGCCTGTCGCCAAGTGCTGCCACCGGCAGCAGCGCGATCACGGTGATGAGCTGGTAGGCGTTGATGACCCAGATGGCGGCGGAATCGGTGCAGTGGATACTGAGCGCGATGCGCGGCAGCGCCACGTTGACCACGGTATAGTCCAGCACGGAGAGCAGCACGGCCAGGGCCATGCCGAACATGGCGCGCTGGCGTGCCCTTTGGGGCAGACCCTCCTGGGCCGTGCTGGCAATGGCGGCGGACACCAACCCCGCCTAGACGACCTCGCTCATGCGGATGGCGGCCTTGCAGCCCAGCCGGATGAGCCCCGAGAGCAGCTTGTAGGCCGGCGCCCGCTCGGCCCCATTCTCCAGCCCGATATCGCGGTGCTCGACTTCCTCCAGCCGGAAGATCTCGATGGTGTCGCGCAGATCCGCCTCATTTTCGCCCAGCGTGTCGCGCTGTGCTGCGTAATGGGCGTCGATGGTCTCCTCCACCGCCACGGTGCAGGCCATCGCCGCCTCGGGCCCGATGGCCGCCGTCACCGCACCGAGCGCGAACCCAGCGACATGCCAGAACGGCAGCATCGCGGTGGGGCGCACGCGGCGGCGCGCGATCATCTCGGCGAAGGTGTCCAGATGCACCTGCTCCTGCGCCTTCATGTGCTCCAGCTGCGGCCCGTGCTTGCCGCGGCCCAGCACGGCAAGCTGCCCGGCATAGATCCGCGCCGCGCCGTACTCGCCCGCATGGTCCACGCGGATGAACTTCTTCACATCATCGCTCATCGGAACACTCTCCTCTTGCGCGCCACATAGGCCAGCAGCGCCACGGCAAACACCAGTGCTGCGCACAGATCCATCATCGCCATGGAAACGGGCAGGCCCGGGATCAGGTAAACCGGCCTGTCGCAGGGCGTGGCGGGAATCAGCGGCAACGGCTGCCCCGGCACCAGCGCGCCGTTGCATTCCGGCAGCGGCGAGTTCCACCAGTTGAACTCCACCCCCACATGCAGGAAGGCGATGCCCACATCGCCCAGCATCACCAGCCCGGCCAGGGCCAGCAGCAGCCGCGTGGTCCTGGGCTTGCCCATGGCGGCCAGCAGGCCCAGCGCCGCCACGATGCGGTACGGCCAACGCTCCCACAGGCAGAGTTCACATGGCGTCAACAACAGCCCGTATTGCGCGAAATAGGCGACACCCAGCGCCGTCAGCGCCGTCAGCGCCGTCAACAACCCAGCCAACTTGTTCATGACGGGGGCTTTAGCGGCGTTTTCCGCGCCGCTGTAAGCCCCCGGTGTTGAACTTTCCCGCAACCGTCACCTTTACAGGATGAAGCGGGAAAGGTCGCCCTTTGCCGCCAGCGGGGCCACGCGCTCATTCACATAGGCGGCATCCACCGCCACGGTCTCGCCGGAGCGGTCGGTGGCGGCGAAGCTGATCTCCTCCAGCAGCCGCTCGATCACCGTGGCCAGGCGCCGCGCGCCGATATTCTCCACCCGGTCGTTGATGTCGTCGGCGAGCCCGGCAATGGCATCCACCGCGTCATCGGTGAAGTTCAGCGTCACGTTCTCGGTCCCCAGCAGCGCCGTGTACTGCTTGATCAGCGAATGCTCGGGATCGGTCAGGATGCGCCGGAAATCGTCGCGCGAGAGCGAGTCCAGCTCCACGCGGATCGGCAGGCGGCCCTGCAGCTCGGGCAGCAGGTCGGCGGGCTTGGCCACATGGAAGGCGCCGGAGGCGATGAACAGGATATAGTCGGTCTTCACCGGCCCGTATTTGGTGGAGACGGTGGTGCCCTCGATCAGCGGCAGCAGATCGCGCTGCACGCCCTCGCGCGAGACATCGCCGCCGCGGAACCCGCCCTCGCTCTTGGCGCAGATCTTGTCGATCTCGTCGAGGAACACGATGCCGTTCTTCTCGGCATGGCGCAGCGCGTCCTTGGTCAGGGCCTCGTTGTCGAGCAGCTTGTCGGCTTCCTCGCGCTGCAGAGCGCGGCGGGCCTCGTCCACGCGCATCTTTTTCTTCTGCGCCGGGCGGCCGAACATGCCCTTCATCATATCGCCGAGATTGATCGCCCCGCCCGGCGGCATGCCGGGCATGTCGATCATGCCCGATCGGCGTGCCGGAGGTCTCGCCCACGGCGATCTCGATCTCCTTGTCCTCAAGCTCGCCGGCGCGCAGCATGCGGCGGAACTTCACCCGCGTATCGGCGGAGGCCCCCTCGCCCACCAGCGCGGTGATCAGCCGCTCCTCGGCGTCCAGCTCGGCCTTCGCCTCCACGCCCTTGCGGTTCTGCTCGCGCAGCATGGTGATGCTGGCCTCCACCAGGTCGCGCACGATGCTTTCCACGTCGCGGCCGACATAGCCGACCTCGGTGAACTTCGTCGCTTCCACCTTGATGAACGGCGCCTGGGCCAGCTTCGCGAGGCGGCGGGCGATCTCGGTCTTGCCGCAGCCCGTCGGCCCGATCATCAGGATGTTCTTCGGCACCACCTCGTCGCGCATGTCCTCGCGGCAGCTGCTGGCGGCGCCAGCGGTTGCGCAGCGCGATGGCCACGGCGCGCTTGGCGTCGTTCTGGCCGATGATGAAGCGGTCAAGCTCGGAGACGATCTCGCGGGGCGAGTAAACAGGAGCGTCCATCAGATGGTTTCTACAATCAGGTTTTCGTTGGTGTAGATGCAGATATCCGCGGCGATCTTCATCGCCCGCCGGGCGATCTCCTCGGCCGTGAGGTCCGGCACCGTCATCAGCGCCCGGGCCGCGGACAAGGCGTAATTGCCGCCGGAGCCGATGGCGATGATGCCGTCACTCGGCTCCAGCACGTCGCCATTGCCGGTCAGGGTGTAGCCGTGCTCCTTGTCGGCGACGATCAGCATCGCCTCCAGCCGGCGCAGATAGCGGTCCATCCGCCAGTCCTTGGCCAGCTCCACGCAGGCGCGTTCCAGCTGGTTGGGGAAGCGCTCCAGCTTCGCCTCCAGCCGCTCCAGCAGGGTGAAGGCATCCGCCGTGGCGCCCGCGAACCCGGCAATGACATTGCCATTGCCGATGCGCCGCACCTTGCGGGCATTGCCCTTTACCACGGTATTGCCCAGGCTTACCTGCCCGTCGCCCGCCACCACCACTTGGCCGCCCCGGCGCACGGAAAGAATGGTCGTGCCATGCCAGCCGACCGGATCATGATATTCTGTCATAAACCAAGACATGGCACCTGCCCCCAACCTTGCCAAGACCTGCCCTAATTCGGCCCAACTGTCGTGCCAGCGTATCATTATGCAATATAGTTCAAGTAATATTTGTCAGACGCTTCCGCAGCGCGCAAAAAACTGCTAACGTCACCCACCGTTTCCGAATTGAAGCTTTCATGATCCCCCCTACTGATTCTGACCTTCTCCCCGGGCTAGGCCAGCGCGTTAAATTGCTGCGTGCCCGCCGCGGCATGACCCGCCGCATCTTGTCCGAGGAGGCTGGCGTGTCCGAGCGCCATCTCGCCAATCTCGAATCCGGCACCGGCAACATCTCCGTGCTGGTGCTCGCCAACGTCGCCACGGCGCTGGACTGTTCCCTCGCCGAGCTGCTGGGGGATGAGACCACCGCGTCGCCGGAATGGCTGATGATCCGCCGGCTGCTGCACGGGCGCGAGCCACGCGAGCTGAGCGAGGCGTACAGCGCGCTCTCCGGACTGTTCGGCAGTGCCGGGACGGCGCAGAACCGGCGCCACCGCATCGCCCTCGTGGGCTTGCGCGGCGCGGGCAAGTCCACGCTGGGCCAGATGGCGGCGGCGGAACTCGGCGTGCCGTTCATCGAGCTTCGGGCTGAGATCACCCGCCTCGCCGGCTGCGCCCCGGTCGAGATCCAGGCGCTGTACGGCTCCAACGCCTATCGCCGTTACGAGCGCCAGGCCCTGGAGGAAACGCTGCTCACGCATGATGCCTGCGTCATCGCCACCGCCGGCGGGCTGGTGGGCGATACCGCGACCTTCGACCTGCTGCTGAACAACTGCTTCACCCTATGGCTGCAGGCCGACCCGGAAGATCATTTCAACCGCGTTCTGGCGCAGGGCGACCAGCGGATGATGCCGGGCAACCGCAACGGCGTCGATGATATCCGCCTGACGCTGGAAAGCCGGGCCAGCTTCTATGCCAAGGCCGATTGCGCCTTCAACACATCCGGCAAGACGCTGGAGGAAGCCTTCGCCGGGCTGATGACGCTTTTGCGCGAGCAGACCCGCGACGCGATCATCTGAATCCGGCGTAATCCCGGAACGAATTTTTTAACCCCGCCGTTACAATCCTGCTATGCTTGCCTCTGGAAATGGCCGAACACGCGAACCCGCATTACGACCCGGACTGGGCCGGCCGCATCATCACGGCCGAGGCTTACTATACCCACGCGCAAATGCTGTGCGACGCGGCAATGGCCGCGGGCTTCGGCTCACCCGGGCACCGCGCCGCGCTGGACCGCCTGACCGCAGCCAAGAATGAGCTGGCAGCGGCGCGGCTGTCTCAGTTTCCCAGCATCGCCGAATATGCCGCCTGGCGCTTCGCCACGCTGGAAGACGCCGAGGACGGCTTCGCGGTCATTCCGGATTTCGCCGCGTTCACCAGCATCGCGCAGGTGGATGAAGCCTGCGAGCGTGCCGCTCAGCACCGGCGCGAGGGATCGCTGGAATACAAAACCCGGCTGCCGACCGGCCAGCCCCCCAGCCTCACCGCCTTTGCCGAAGAAACCGCCGTCATCTCCACCTGGCGGCGTTTCGGCCCGGTGGATACAGGCATCGAGTGCATGGTCACCTTCCACGAGACGGCCGGGCGCTACCACATTTGCCTTGCGCATGGCTGGGGCAGCCTGCGGCACAATTCCAACGAGATCTTCCGCCGCATCGCCACCCAGCTGGCGCGCGAGAGCATCGTGCTGCTCCGCCCCGCCGCCGCGCCGGTGTTCCGGCCGGACGGCCACCGCCAGGCGCAGAACCGGGCGCTGATCCGCGAGGTCAACGCGCTGGTAGCGAATTTCCAGTTCTACCGGCACCTGTTGCCCGATCAGGGCCTGCGCGAGCAATTCTCCCGCGTGGACATGGGCTGGGACGGCGCCAGTTTCTACGACCCTGACTGGTCGGCGGCGGTGTACTCCACCCTGCCAGAGGCGCTGCGCGCGGCCGCCGCCCTGCCCTCGCCCACGCAGCTCACGCACGGCACCGCGGTGCTGGCGCCGGGCGGCCGACCCCATTTTCATTCGCCCCCGAATCCGGGCAGACTGGGAGCGAATCCCCAAGGTATCCCGCCATGACCGCTCCCAAAGCCTATCTCGCCGGACCGGATGTGTTCCTTCCCAACGCCGCGGCGCAGGCGGCGGCGAAAATCGCCATCTGCGCCCGCCACGGGCTCACCGGCATCTCGCCGTTCAACCCGGGGCTGGACCTCACTTTGCCCCCGGCCCAGCTCTGGCGGCGGATTTATCTCGACGACATCGCCATGATGCAGGGCTGCGACCTGATCATCGCCAACCTCACGCCGTTTCGCGGCGCCTCGGCCGATGCCGGCACGCTGGTCGAGCTTGGCTGGTTCCTCGGCCAGGGCAGGCTGGTCTTTGGCTACTCCAACAGCGCCGAGGATTTTGCCGCCCGCTCCCTGGCGCAGATGGCCGCCAGCCCCGACCCCGCGCCAGGGCTGGAGGTGGAGAATTTCGGCCTGGTGGACAACCTGATGATCCAGGGCGCGGTGGAATATGGCGGCGGGGTCAGCCTCACCCTGCCGCCGGACGGGTTCTCCCGGCAGTTCGACGCGCTCGACGTGTTCGAGCTGTGCGCCGCCGAAGCGGCCCGTAAGCTTAGGGGTTGAGCCTGTAGCCGCCGCTCTCCGTCAGCAGCAGGCGGGAGGTCGCCGGGTCCGGCTCGATCTTCTGCCGCAGCCGGTACACATGCGTCTCCAGCGTATGCGTCGTCACCGCCGCGTTGTAGCCCCACACCTCGTTCAGCAGCACCTGGCGCGAGATCGGCTTGCCCTCGGCCCGGTAGAGGAACTTCAGGATCCCGGTTTCCTTGTCGGTCAGGCGGATGCGCTTGCCGTTGGCATCAATGAGCTGGCGCGCCGAGGGGCGGAACGTGTATGGCCCGAGGGTGAAGACCGCATCCTCCGAGGTCTCGAAGCTGCGCAGCTGTGCCCGCAACCGGGCCAGCAGCTCGTTCAGCCGGAACGGCTTGGCGATATAGTCATTCGCCCCGGAATCCAGCCCGCGCACGATGTCGGTCTCCTCGGCGGAGCCGGTAAGCATGATGATCGGCGACTTGAAGCCCTTGCCGCGCAGCCGGCGGCAGAAATCGCGGCCATCGCCGTCGGGCAGCCCCACGTCGAGCAGCAGCGCGTCGTAGCGCGCGCCGTCACCATCGAGCCTGGCCTCGGCCGCCGCCAGGCAGTTGGCCTGATCCGGTGCGAACTCTCCGTCCAACTCAAGCTGCTCGATCAGCGCGGAGCGCAGGGCATCGTCATCATCCACCACGAGAATTGGACGTTGGGCCGACATGAGTGCCTCCTTGATACTTGAAGGCAAATATACAGAGTTTTCCGGTCTCTGTAAGCCTCTCTGGCCAGACGCCCCGGTACACCCTATTTGATGATACGTAATGACAAAACTTGCGCATATCGCGGGGGGCATGCTCGGCACACCCCGCACCCGGGCCGTGCACCGGGCCATCGCCGAGGCCAGGCGCGGCGTGCCCGTGGTCCTGGCGGCGCGCCACCCGCTCATCATCGTCCCGGCCGAGACCGTGGGGGCCGAGGGGCTGCGCCTGATCGACACACTCTCCAACGGCCCGGCCATGCTGCTGCTCAGCCCCTCCCGCGCCGCGGCGGTGCTGCAGCACGAGGTGGCGGACAAGGCCCCGGCCATCGCGCTCAGGCTGGCCAGGCCGCTGATCGACGCCGAGACACTGAAACGCGCCGCCGACCCGACGCTGGAGCAGATCCTCCCGCAATTCGAGACCACCGAAGCCCCGCCCGAGGCCGAGGCCGCCCTGGCCCTGGCCAAGCTCGCCCGGCTGCTGCCCGCCGTGGTCGTGGCCCAGGTTAAGCCCGGCTGGGCCAGCCAGAAGGCAGGGGCGGATCTGCTCTCGGTGCCCGCCGCCGACCTGCTCGCCTACCCGCTCAACCTCGCCGCCTCGCTGACCAAGGTGGCGGAGGTCGCCGTGCCCCTGGATGCCGCGCGCGACGCCCGGCTGATCGCCTACCGCGCGCTGGACCAGGGCATCGAGCACATGGCGATTCTCGTCGGCGAACCGGAGAAACAGGAAGCCCCGCTGGTGCGCATCCACTCCGAATGCTTCACCGGCGACCTGCTGGGCAGCCTGCGCTGCGATTGCGGCCCGCAACTGCAAGGCGCCATCGCCAGCATGGCGCAGGCGGGCGCGGGCGCGGTGCTGTATCTGGCGCAGGAGGGGCGCGGCATCGGGCTCATCAACAAGCTGCGCGCCTACACGCTGCAGGACCAGGGGCTGGACACGGTGGACGCCAACCGCGCGCTCGGCTGGCAGGCCGATGAGCGCAATTTCCACATCGCCGCTGCCATGCTGGAGGCGCTCGGCATCCACAAGATCCGCCTGCTCACCAACAACCCCGAGAAGGTAAAGGGCCTCGCCGCCTGCGGCATCGAGATCCTCGAGCGCGTGCCGCATGAATTCGCCCCCAACGGCGTGAACGATGCCTATCTGGAGACCAAGGCGAAACGCTTTGGGCATCTCATTGGTTGAGTTCCTGCTCCAGGACGGCCTGCTCACCGGCGCCGGGCATAGCTTCCGCGCTGTTCATGGCCGCGCGGGCATTACGGCGCAAAAACGCGAGGGCGACGGCGCCACCCCGTCCGGCCTGCTGAAGCTGGTGCGCGTGCTCTACCGTGCCGACCGCATCCCCCCGCCCGCCTGCGCCGTGCCGCTGGAGCCCATCGGCCCGCTGGATGGCTGGTGCGACGATCCGGCCGACCCCGCCTACAACAAGCCCGTGCGCCTGCCCTACGCTGCCAGCCACGAGGAACTCTGGCGCAACGATCATGTTTACGACGTGATCGGCGTGCTGGACTGGAACCTCGATCCCGTCACCCCCGGGCGCGGCTCGGCCATCTTCTTCCACGTGGCCACGGCGGATTACGCGCCCACGGCGGGCTGCGTCGCGCTGGCGCTGCCCGATATCCTGACGGCACTCAGGGCCGGGCTGAGCGCGATCAGGGTGCCCGACTAATTCTGCGCCGCGTCGAGTTCGATGGTCGCCGTTACATCCGCCGAGACCTGGATATTACCCGGCGCCGAAACCGGCGCCACCGCCGCCCTGGCCATGGCCAGCATCGGCACCGGGCCGGGTGACTGCGCGGCATTAACGTTCAGCGTCTTCATCGGGCCGACGCGCTCATGCAGTTGCGCCGCCACGGCCTCCGCCTGCGCCTCGATCCGCCCCAGCGCCGCCAGGATCGCCGCCTGCTCCGCCGCTGCGCGAGCTGTGGCCGAGAGATCGCCATTCAGCTCGTTCAGCAGCAGCCCCTGCTGCTGCAACCGGCCCAGCAGCACGGTCAAACCCGGCGCTGGCACGCCACCCGCCGCCGGCATTGTCAATTGCAGCGACTGGCTGGCCTGAAAGCTGATCCGCTGCGTCTGGCTGTCGGTCATCTGGATGGTCTGGTAGCCGCCAGTTGTGGCCTTCAGCCCCGGCACGGCGCGAACCTCGGCCAGGGCCTTGGTCATGGCGGCGTTCACGTCCCCCTGGGCGGTGGCGGCATCCGGCGCGTTCGCCTGGGCGGTGAGCGAGGCCACGGCCTCATCCGGCGCGGTTTCGGCCTGGCCCGTGGCGGCAATGGTGAGCACGGTCTGCGCCCCGGCGGGCAGGGCGGCGAAGCCAAAGAGCGTGGCAAGCGTTACGATGCGTCTCATGGCAGGTCTCCTCGCCCGCCAGGTTAGCACGTCGCGGGGCCGCCCTCTATTGTTTCAGCATGAACTCCGCCCGGGCCAGATCCCCGGCCGTGGTGATCTTGAAATTATCCTCGGTACCCGCGACCATCTCCACCCGCATGCCCGCATGCTCGGCGATCATCGAATCATCGGTGAATTCCGTCTCCGGCGCGCTCACCACGGCATGGCGGTGCGCGGCCAGGATATCGGCATAGCGGAAGCCCTGGGGCGTCTGTGCCCGCCACAACCCGGCGCGGTCCACCGTGGCGGTGACGATGCCGTTCTCCACCCGCTTCAACGTATCCGCCAACGGCACACCCACGACCACCGCGGGCACCCGGTCCAGCGCCGCCAGCACGGCGGTGATGGTCTCCGGAGCGATAAAGGGGCGCACCGCGTCGTGGATCAGCACTTTATCGGGCTTCAGCCCGGCGATCCCCTCCAGCCCCAGCCGCGCCGAATCCTGGCGCGTGGCGCCGCCGAACAGCACCGGGCACAGCTTCTCCAGCCCTTCCACCGCCGCCTGGTACAGCGCCACGTCATCCGGGTGGATCAGCACCTGCACCGCGTCGATATCCTTGTGGCTGGCGAGCGCCGTGATCGTGCGGCGCAGGATCGGCTGCCCGCCAAGGGTGAGATATTGCTTGGGCAGCGGCCCGCCGAGCCGGTAGCCCCGCCCCGCCGCGACAATCATTGCGATATTCATGGTGACAGCCTGTTCCTGGCGCTGTGTTCGTACGGGCGGGGACCATACGCGCCGCGCACTTGTGGCGGCAAGCCGGGCTCCCTAAAATACGGGCAACACAATCGCAGTAATTTGGAGAGTGCAATGTCCGGCTTTGAATTCACGGCAGGCGCGCAAACGCCGGGGCATTCTCATGTCTTCCTCGGCCAGGGGCATGAGAGCAACGAGCGCCGCACCTGGGCGGTGATCTGGGTCTGCACCGCGATGATGGTGCTGGAGATCGTCGGCGGGCTGTGGTTCGGCTCCATCGCCCTGGTGGCCGACGGCCTGCACATGAGCACCCATGCCGGCGCGTTGCTGCTGGCGGCGCTGGCCTACACTTTCGCCCGCCGCCATGCGCAGGACCCGCGCTTCTCCTTCGGCACCGGCAAGCTTGGCGATCTCGCGGGCTTCACCAGCGCCATCATCCTCGGCGTCATCGCCATCGGCATCGGCGCCGAGGCCGTGCGCCGGTTCTTCTCCCCGGTGCATATCCATTTCGCCGAGGCAATTCCCATCGCGGTGCTCGGCCTGGGCGTGAACGTGCTCTCCGCCTGGCTGCTCGGCGCCGGGCACCACCATGGCCATCACGGCCACGATCATGACGACGACCATGATCACGACCATGACCACGACCATGATCATGCGCACCACCATGACCATGACCAAAAGCACCACCAGGACAACAACATGCGCGCCGCCATGGTGCATGTGATGGCCGATGCCGCCGTCTCCGTGGCGGTGATCTTCGGCCTGGTGCTGGCGAAACTCTTCGGCTGGCTCTGGATGGACCCGCTGGCCGGCATCCTCGGCGCCATCGTCATCGCCAGCTGGGCCGTGACCCTGGTGCGCGACACCGGCGCGATCCTGCTGGACATGACCCCCGACGCCCAAATGGCCCAGGCCCTGCGCACGCTGGTGGAGAAAGAAGGCGACCAACTCGCCGATCTGCATCTTTGGCGCCTGGGCCCCGGACATCTCGGCGCCATTCTCTCGGTGCAGACCGCCTCGAGCCGGGATGTGCAATATTACCGCGCGCGGCTGGAGGAGTTCAGCACGCTGTCGCATGTCACCATCGAAGTTCAGCGCAGCGCATGAGCTTTGCCATCCGCGCCGCGACGGCGGAGGATGCCGGCGGCATCGTTGCGCTGCGCAATATGCCGGGCGTGCACCCCAACGTGCTCGCCGTACCGTTCGAGAGCATTGCGAGCCGCCGCGCCCATATCGCCGCCGCGGGGCCGGAGGTCACGCATCTCGTCGCCTGTGCGGGAGAGCGCGTCATCGGCGAGGCCCGCCTGATCCGCGCCAAAGCGCCCCGCCGCGCCCATGCCGCGGAGCTTGGCATCATGGTGGCCGATGACCACCAGGGCCAGGGCGTAGGCACCGCCTTGGTTCGCGGCGCTCATCGACCTTGCGGACAACTGGCTGAACCTGCACCGGCTGGAATTGGGCGTGTATGTCGACAACGCGCCCGCCCTGGCGCTGTACCGCAAGTTCGGGTTCGAAGTGGAGGCGCGCCAGCAGGCGGATGCGTTCCGCGCGGGCGCCTATGCGGAACTCCTATCTCATGGCGCGCATCCGCCCCGGGCTGACGCCCGATACCTCCACCCCACCGCTACCGTCCGCACCGGCGCCGGAAATGCCCTGGCATCTGCGCGCGACCGAACCAGGGGATCTGGAAGGCATCACCGCTATCCTCAACCAGCCCATCGTGCGCCACTACACGCTGCGCCCGCCGTTCTCCGACCCGGAGCTGAACCGCCATCTGGCCGAGCCGCCGGAAGAGTTCAAGGTCATCGTCGCCGTGGCGGGAGATACAATTTGCGGCGTCGCCGCGCTCACCATGGGCAAGCGCCGCCAGGCGCATACGGGCGACATCGCCCTGCTCGCCGTGCATGACGCCTGGGCCCGGCGCGGCATCGGGCGGGCTCTGCTCGGCGCCTCGCTCGACATTGCCGATAACTGGCTCAATCTGCGCCGCCTCACGCTCACCGTCCTGGCCGACAACGGCTCCGCGATCCCCCTTTACGCCGCGCATGGGTTCGCGGTGGAGGGGCGCAAGCGCGCCGACGTGTTCCGCCAGGGCGGCTATGCCGATGCCCTGGCCATGGCAAGGTTGCGCTGAACTGTTTATATTGGCGCCAAAACAAGGAGCGCCAAAATGAGCAGCAACTTCCACTATAAAGTCGTGCCGCATGATGGCGGCTGGGCCTACACCCTGAACGGCGCGTTCTCCGAGACCTTCCGCACGCATGACGCGGCGCTGAAAGCCGCGCGCCGGGTGGCCAATGAGCAGCGCGTGCCGGGCGAGAGCACCTATATCGAGTACCAGACCGAGGACGGAAAATGGCACACCGAGCTGGCGCTCGGCGCCGACCGGCCGGATACGGATGTCGTAGAAGATTAGGCTTCTACGACATCCTCGGCGGCGGCGCGGCGCTCTTCCGCCTGGCGCGCCAGCTTGCGGTAGCTGCGCAAGCTGAACGGCAGCATCACCATATAGGCCAGCGCCAGCAGCGCGCCGGCCAGATACGGGTCGGCGAGGATCAGCGACGCCAGCACCACCACGCCGAACAGCAGCGGCAGCAGCCCCGCATTTGGGATCTTGAAGTTCTTGAAGCTCCACACCGGCAGAGTGGAGACGCTCAATCCCCCCACCACCACCAGCACCGCCCCGGTGAACAGGGGAAACGCCGCCAGCTGGTGCAGCCAGCTCAAGCCGAGCTGATCCGCCTCCAACCCCAGGAAGAGCGGGAACAGCGCCAGCGCGGCACCCGCCGGGGCGGGCACGCCGGTGAAGAAATTATAGGCGAAGGCAGCCTTCGGCGCGGAATCCAGCGCCGCGTTGAAGCGCGCCAGACGCAACGCCATGGAAGAGGCGAACATCAGCGGCGGCAGGAAGCCCATCGCCCCCAGCGATTGCAGCGACCACATATAGAGCAGCAGCGCCGGGGCCACGCCGAAGCAGAGGAAGTCCGACAGGCTGTCCAGCTCCGCGCCCAAGCGCGAGGTCGCCTTCAGCATGCGCGCCAGCCGTCCGTCCAGCCCGTCGATCACCATCGACACGGCAATGGCGATCACCGCCGCGCCGTAGCGGTCCTGCATACCAAACCGGATGGCCGAGAGCCCTATGCACAACCCGAGCAGCGTCATCAGGTTGGGCAGCATGCGATTGAAGCTCAGGCCCGAGAAACGCTGCCGGCGGGGCAGCCGGTGGCGGCGGCGCGGTGGAATCATGGCGCGGCAGGCAGCTCGGCGATCACCGTCTCGCCGCCGATCATGCGCTGGCCGACCGCCACCAGCGGGGTGCAGCCTTCGGGCAAATACAGGTCGGTACGGCTGCCGAAGCGGATGATGCCGAAGCGCTGGCCGGCCGTGAGGCTCTGGCCCTCATGCACCTCGCACAGAATGCGCCGCGCGATCAGCCCGGCGATCTGCACCACCACCGCCTGCTGGCCATTGGCCAGACGCAGCAGCAGGGCGTTGCGCTCGTTGTCGTCGCTTGCCTTGTCCGCCGCGGCGTTCACGAACAGCCCCGGATGATAGGCGATCTTCTCCACCGTGGCGGCGATGGGCGAGCGGTTCACATGCACGTCCAGCACCGAGAGGAAGGTGGCCACGCGCATGAGCTTGGCATCGCCCAGGCCGAGCTCGGCGGGCGGCACCGCTTCCTCGATGCTCACCACGCGGCCATCGGCCGGGGCGACGAACACGTCGGCCCGGGGCGGCAGCACGCGCTCGGGGTCGCGGAAGAAGTACAGGCAGAACAGGGTGAACAGCACCCCCGCCCAGGCCAGCGGGTGCCAGAACAGCAGCCCCAGCAGCGCCGCGACGACGCCGCCGAGAATGAATGGGTAACCGGCCTTGTGCGGCGGGCTCAGCACCGACTGCACGCTTTCAATAATATCCATTGTTCAACTCTTCGGTTGGGGCAGGACGAAGCTCTGGCCCGGGAAAATCAGGTTCGGATTGTGGATTTTGCCGGCATTGGCCGAGTAGATCAACGTGTACATGATGCCGTGGCCATAAGCATGCCGGGCGATCAGCCACAGGCAATCGCCGGGGGCGATGAGCACATGGCCCTCGGCCAGGGCGGCGGCCAGCGTCTCGGGCGCGAAGGGCGCGGTCACGGGCGGCAGAATTTGCCCCGTGGCGGTGGTGGCGCCCAGGCTCAGCATGCCCGGGCTGGCCGGCACGGCGGCCGAGATATGCCAGCGCCCCTGCGCGTCGGCCTTGGCCTGGCCGATTTCCTGGTTGCCCAGGTGCAGATCCACCGTGGCCCCCGCCGGGGCGGTGCCGGAGAAGATGGCGTGGCCATTGGTGTCGTAATCCACCGCGCCCAGGCCGAGCTGCCCGGCCTGCGGCCCCTGGCCGGTGAGCACGGTGCTGCCATTCGGCCCGGAGAGCACGGTAAGCACCTGCCCGCCATTGCCCGGCACGCTCACAACGGCGGTCTGGTTGCCCGCCACCTCGGCACCGCCGGGCGGCACCTCGGAGAGGGTGATATCATGCGTGCCGGGGGCGAGCGGCGTCTGCGGCACCAGCACGAAGGCCCCCTGGGCATCGGCCGTCACCGTACCGATCACGCTGTTGTTGTCCTTCACCGTCACCACCGCGCCTGGGGCGGCGCGCCCGGCGATCACGGTATTGCCCTCAGTGTCCACGCGCACGACGTCGAATTGCGGCGGGGCGATCATGCTCACCACCGGGGCGGGTGCCGGAGCCGCGGGCGGCGGCGGCGCCGGGGGCTGCCCGCCATGGCGCAGCATCATCAGCATGCCGATATCCAGCAGCGCCAGCGCGGTGAGCACGGCGACCGCGATGATCCGTGTTTTGCTGCCCATCCGCGGGGCTTGATCCTTGCTTGCCATATCGCGCCTAGCCTGCCACGAACGACGCCGAACTGGAAGCGAGGCAGGGCTTTATGGGTAGTTTTTCCGTCACCGTGTTTTGCGGCTCCTCCCCCGGCGCCGAGCCGGCCTATGGCCAGGCGGCGCAGGCTTTGGGCGCGGGGCTTGGCCAGCGCGGCATGAACCTGGTGTTCGGCGGCGGCAATGTGGGGCTGATGGGCGTTACCGCCGGTGCTGCGCTGGAGGCGGGCTCGCACGTCACCGGCATCATCCCGGATTTCCTGCGCAAGCGAGAGGTGGAGTTCCACGGCCTCTCCGAGCTGATCGTCACCGACTCGATGCACACCCGCAAGCGCCGGCTCTTTGCCCTTGCCAATGCCTTCGTCGTCATGCCCGGCGGCTTAGGCACCTTCGACGAGACCTTCGAGATTCTAACCTGGAAGCAGCTCGGCCAGCACGACAAGCCGATCATCCTGGTGGACATTCTCGGCTGGGCGCAGCCCTTCGTGACCATGATCGAGCAGACCATCGCCCGCGGCTTCGCGCGCGAGAGCGTGCGCGACCTGTTCGAGGTGGCGCCGGACGTGCAGGCCGTGCTTGCCCGGCTGGAGGAATTGCGGGGGAGCTAATTCGCCGCGAAATCCTCGGCGCGGATCATCCCCCGCGCCAGCTTCAGCGCCTCGAACCCGGCATCCTCGACCAGGCGGGAGAGCAGCGTCTCCCATTCCGCCCGCGCCGCGCCCTCTGCCGAATCACGCAAACCGCCGACCAGCGCCCGCGCCGCCTCGAACGCCGCCGGGCGCTCGGCCTCGGCGCCGACATAGGCATTTTGCAGCGCGTAATAGGCCTGGCGCGCCGGGGTGGTGGCCTCTTCCGCGCACATGATCTGCCTGCCGAAGAGAAACCGCGCCGGCGTGCTCAGCTCGAGCCGCGTGCGTGTCTTGAAGCGAATCACCGCCCCGTTGAGGATCATCGATTCGCCCCGCTTGAGTTCCAGTACCAATGCCGTCATGCGCTCATCCGCCGGGTGCCAAGACCCGGATTTTCGCACGGTGCCGCTTAACATCAGGTGAATATGCGCTAAGCCCCTGCCAAAGCGGCACCTTCCCTAGAGCAGCGCCCCTTGCTACGGTAGGTCACGAATCGGTCAATAACGCCAAGAATTCGTTTTGTGTCTGGAAGGGTATCATGAAGTTCAAGGCCGATCGAGCCACGTTGATGAAATCTCTGGCCCATGTGCAGAACGTGGTGGAGAAGCGGAACACCATCCCCATCCTCGCCAACGTGCTGCTGGCGGTGCGGGACGGCCATCTGACCATCGCCGCGACCGACCTGGAAATCTCGCTCGTCGAGGAAGTAGCGGCTGAAACCTCGCGCAACGGCGCCATCACCGTGCCTGCCTCCACGCTGTACGAAATCGTCCGCCGCCAGCCGGACAATGCGGTCATCGAGCTCGACCATCCGGGCGGAGACGCGCAGCTGGCCCTGCGCGCCGGGCGCTACGCCACCAGCCTCGTCGCCCTCTCTGTCGATGAGTTCCCCAAGCTGGACGCGGGCAAGCTCACACATAATTTCGTGGTTTCGGCGCAGGAGCTGCGCGGGCTCATCGACCGCACGCGCTTCGCCATCTCCACCGAGGAAACGCGCTACTACCTGAACGGCATCTTCCTGCACGCGGCGGAGGGCGAAGGCGGCCCGGTGCTGCGCGCCGTGGCGACCGATGGCCACCGCCTCGCCCGCGTCGAGGAGCCGCTGCCCTCCGGTGCCGCCGGCATGCCGGGCATCATCATCCCCCGCAAGACCGTGACCGAGCTGCGCAAGCTGCTCGATGAAGCCACCGGCGAGGTCGAGGTCGCGCTGTCCGAGACGCGCATCCAGTTCAGCATCGGCAACATGCGCCTGACCAGCAAGCTGATCGACGGCACCTTCCCCGATTACGACCGGGTGATCCCCCGCGGGAACGACAAGATCCTGCGCGTGGACAAGAAGGATTTCAACGACGCGGTGGGCCGCGTCTCCGCCATCTCGGCCGAGAAGCACCGCCCGGTGAAGCTCTCTTTGGCCAAGGATCTGCTGGTCATCTCCGCCGCCTCCGCCGAGCAGGGTTCGGCCTCCGAGGAACTGGGCGGCGATCTGGTGGACTACCAGTCCGGCCCGCTCGAGATCGGCTTCCAGGCCCGCTACCTCTCGGACGTGACCGACCAGATCAAGGGCAAGGTGGAGTTCTTCTTCGCCGATGGCGCCGCCCCCACCCTGGTCCGGGACCAGGACGATGCATCGGCAATCTACGTGCTGATGCCGATGCGGGTGTAACCCACGCAGGTCTCACGCCTCACACTCACGGATTTCCGCTCATACGCCGCGCTCCGGTTCACGCCGGAAGCGCGGCTTAATGTGTTTGCCGGCCCCAACGGCACGGGCAAGACCAATCTGCTGGAAGCGCTCTCCTTGCTGGTGCCCGGGCGCGGCCTGCGCGGGGCGAAGTTCTCCGAGCTGGCGCGCCGTGGGCCAGATGCGTCGGGAAGCTGGGCGGTGGCGGCACACTTTACCAACGGCGTGGAGATCGGCACCGCCATGGCCGAAGGCGCGCCCGAACGCCGGGAATTCCGCCTGAACGGCGTGAAGCCGCGCGCCCAGGCCGAGGTTGCGGAGCAGCTTTCCGCCGTCTGGCTCACCCCGCAGATGGACCGGCTGTTCACCGACACCGCCTCCGGCCGGCGCAAGTTTCTCGACCGCCTGGTGATCGCCCTGGAACCGGGCCATGCTCGCGAGATCGCGGCGTTCGAATCCGCCTCATCCCAGCGCAACCGGCTGCTCGCGGAAAACCCGGACCCGGCGTGGCTCACGGGGCTCGAAGACTCCATGGCCCGCCACGCCGTTTCCGCCACCGCCGCGCGCATGGCGCTCGTCAACCGGCTCAACGCCAGCATCGCCGCCGGGGCTGCGGACCCGTTCCCGCGCGTTGCCCTGGGGCTGGACTGCGCCATCGCCACGCGCCTCGCCAGCACCCCGGCGCTGGAGGTGGAAGACGCGCTGCGCGCCGCCTATGCCAATGCCCGCTTGCAGGACACCGCTGCGCGCGGTGCCACCATCGGCCCGCAGCGCACCGATTTCCTGATCAGCGACGCCGCCTCCGGCCGCCCCGCCGCGTTCTCCTCCACCGGGCAGCAGAAGGCCATGCTCATCGGCATCGTGCTCGGCCATGCAGCACTCATCGCCGCCGCGCGCGGCACCCCGCCGCTGCTGCTGCTCGACGAGCCGCTGGTGCATCTGGACTCCACCCGCCGCGAGGCGCTGTTCGCCGCGCTGAATACCGCACCCCTTTCCGCCTGGCTCACCGGCACGGACCGCGAAACCTTCGCCGGGCTGGATGCCGCCTGTTACACCATCCGCGATGGCTCTATAGAACCGGCATGAGACTTCTCTTCCTGGGCGATCTGCTCGGCCGCACCGGCCGCGAAGCGGCGCTGAAACACATCCCCGAGCTGCGCGTAGCGCTCAAGCTCGATTTCGTCGCGGTGAACGCGGAAAACGCCAGCCATGGCTTTGGCCTGGGGCCGGACATGGCGCAGGCTCTGTTCGCCGCCGGGGCGGACGCCATCACGCTCGGCAACCACGCCTGGGACCGGCGCGAGATCATCCCCTATATCGCGCAGGAAAAACGCCTGCTGCGGCCTATCAACTTTCCACCCGGCACGCCCGGCCAGGGCTCCGTGCTCATCCCGCTGGCCGATGGCCGCAAAGTGCTGGTGGCCCAGGCCATGGGGCGGCTGTTCATGGACGCGATGGACTGCCCCTTCCGCACCACCGAGGAGATGCTCTCCCGCCACAAGCTCGGCGTCACCACGCATGCCATCCTGCTCGACATCCACGCCGAGGCCAGCTCCGAGAAGATGGCCTTCGCCCATGCCTTCGATGGCCGGGTGTCCTCGGTCACCGGCACGCACACGCATATCCCCACGGCGGACCACCAGATCCTGCCCGGCGGCACGGCCTACGCCACCGATCTCGGCATGTGCGGCGATTATGACTCCGTGATCGGGATGCAGAAGGAAGGCGCCATCGGCCGCATCATCCGCAAGATGCCCGGCGACAAGCTCACCCCAGCCGAAGGCCTGGCCACGCTCTGCGGCGCCTTCATCGAAACCAACGACGCCACCGGCCTTGCCATCCGCATCGAACCGGTGCGCCTCGGCGGGCGCCTCGCCCAGGCAATGCCCACGCTGTAGAACCGAGGGCAGTGCGCCGGGGGGACGCTGTCCCCCCGAGCCCCCCTGCCAGGAACCGAGTTCCTGGACCTCAATAATTCGGATCAAAAAAGGGCTCCGCGAAGGAGCCCTTTTTTGATCCGGGTGGGTTCCAAGGGATCGAGGCGACCGTGGCCGAAGGCCGCGTAAGCGCCGAGATCGGCCCTTGGTGGGGGTTCAGGGGGCAAAGCCCCCTGCAGGCAGTGCCCTCAACTCTCCAGCGTACGGCGCAGCAGGTCGACGTCCTCGGCGAAGGCGGCGTCCTGAGCGATCAGCTCGGTCACGCGGTTCACGGCGTGCATCACCGTGGTGTGGTCGCGGTCGCCGAAATGACGGCCAATATCGGGCAGGCTCTTCGAGGTGAGTTGCTTGGCCAGATACATGGCAATCTGCCTAGGGCGGGCGATGTTGCGCGCGCGCCGGGCGGAGGACATTTCCGCCACGCGGATATTGTAATGCTCCGACACGCGTTTCTGGATTTCCTGGATGGAGATCTTCCGGTCATGGGCCTTCAGCACGTCGTGCAGCACTTCGTGCGCGGTTTCCATGGTCAGCGGGCGATTGAACAGATTGGCGTGCGCCACCAGGCGGTTGAGCGCGCCCTCCAACTCGCGGTTATTGGAGGTGATTTTGCGCGCGAGGAATTCCAGCACCTTGGCCGGCACCTCTACCCCTGCGCGCTGCGCCTTCGCCTCCAGGATGGAGTAGCGAAGTTCGAAGGTGGTGGCGTGAAGATCCGCGACCATTCCGCAACCCAAACGGGTACGCAAGCGGTCCTCAAGGCCCGAAAGATCGGAGGGCGACTTGTCAGCCGAAATAACGATCTGTTTGCCCGCATCCACAAGCGCGTTGAACGTGTGGAAGAACTCTTCCTGCGTGTTGTCCTTGCCGATGAGGAATTGCAAGTCGTCGATCATCAGCACGTCGACCGAGCGCAGCTCGTTCTTGAACTCGAGCGTGGACTGCGAGCGCAGCGCGTTGATGAAGCGGTACATGAACTTTTCCGCCGACATATAGGCGACGGACGCGGGGGCCCGGCCATTGCCGCGGTTGGACAGTTCCCACGCGATGGCGTGCATCAGGTGCGTCTTGCCAAGGCCGACGCCGCCATACAGGAACAGCGGGTTGAAGCCCGGCGTGGCCGGCGCCTCAGCCACGCGGCGGGCGCAAGCATAGGCGAACTCGTTCGGCTTGCCGACGACGAAGGTCTCGAAGGTGAAGCGTTGGTCCAGCGGTGCTGCGGAATCCGGGCGCGGCGCCGCGGGCGCGGCAGCGGCGGGCGGCAGCGTCTGCATCGGCGCGGGCGCCTCGGCCAAGCTCGGGGCGGTGCCGCGCACCTGCGTGCCGGTGCGGATCTCCACGTTGCGGATGGCGGGGTTCTCCGCCTGCCAGAACGCGGTGATCAGCTCGCCATATTCCTTGTTCACCCAGTCGCGCAGGAAGCGGGTGGGCAGGATCACCGTCACCTCGTCGCCGGCCACGCCGGCAAGCGCCACCTGCTTCAGCCAGGTGCGGTATTCCACCTCGCCGACTTCAGCCTGCAACCGCGCCCGAACCCGGGTCCACTGCTCATTCAAGCTAGATTCATCGTGCCGCGCCGGAGATATTCTCGACAAAGCGTCACCGTCACGCATCGAACTGATCTCCAGGCTCATACCCACATTCCGCTCCAGCCTCGATTCCAGCTCACAACCCCTCTCGTTCCAGAAAGATTCCAGCCTGCAAGCCGATCCTCCCAGAATTGAGACAGTTATGGATGGTAGTTTAAGAACCTAAGTTTAGGTCTAAATCACAAAATGGCGCAAGGGTTCAATTCTTTCGCCTTTGCGAACAAGCCTCTGACCTTATATTTTAATACTGCAAAATCAGATACTTACAGATAGTAAAGTTTCTCAAGCCACAGGTTACATTTCTAGGTTGCAACATATACGCCTGCCGCAACAAGAACAACGCCGCCACCTCATCGTTTCATTGAGATGACAGCGCTGTTAATTTGTATCTTTTTTTAAACGGGGCGTTCAACGCCCCGGACGCAGCCTTGTTAGGCGGCGACAGCCTTCACGCTGGCGGAGAGGCGGGAAATCTTGCGCGACACGGCGTTGGCCTTCAGCACGCCCTTTCCGGCAGCGCGCTGCAGCTCGGGCTGCGCGGAGCGGAAGGCGGCGAGCGCCAGCTCCTTGTTCCCGGCGGCCACAGCTTCCTCGACCTTGCGAATGGCGGTGTGGACGCGCGACTTGCGTGCCTTGTTGCGCGCCGTGCGCTTCAGGGTCTGACGAATGCGTTTCTCAGCAGATGCGATATTGGCCATGGTGTCCAAAACAAAGAGTGTTCAACAGAGCGCGCGGTCTAGCCCCGCCAGAGCCGCGCGTCAAGCCGCGACGGGGAAAAACCCCCGTTATTCGCGGATAACCCAGGATTTCCGCATGGAGGAAAGCACCTCCCAGGTGCCGGTGAAGCCGGGTTCGATGACGAATCTATCCCCCGGCCCGGCCTCGATACGCTCGCCGCCATCGCCCTCGATGACGCAGGCGCCCGAGATCACCTCCACATACTCCCATTCATTGTAGGAGATGCGCCATTTGCCCGGGGTGGCCTCCCATTCCCCGGCATAGAGCCGATCCGGCAGGTTCTCGTAGAGGACCCAGGTCCGCGTCCGCGGCGTGCCGCAGAGCACCTTCTCCGCCGGCACATCCTCCCACGGCGCCCCGCCAGCCGGGGGCAGGCGCTTCAGCCCGCTCATTGCGGCGCTCCCAGGGCGGCCGGACCGGCGCCGGGCAGATAAGTGGGCACCGCGCCCGTGGCCGGAGCGGCGGCAGGCACAGGCGCCGATGCCGGTGCCGCGCCACCGGGTGCCGTCAGCGGCGCCGACTGGATGACGCCGTCCGCCGCCCCCGCCGCGGCACCTGCCCCCATGGCCGCGCCGCCAGGGCCATTGGATACCACCCAGCTCGGGATGTTATGCATGATCTGGTACGGCAGCTGCACGTTCATCTGGTCCATCAGGCGCTTGGTCATCTGGTACAGCGCCGTCTGCAAATCGGCGGGGTTGTCCGAGTCCGGCGCGGTCTGGCTGGCCGTCACATTCGCCTCCGCGAACCCGGTCGAGTGCCCATCCGCGCTTGTCAGGTTCACGTCCACCGTCATGTTGCCATTGAGGTTGCCGTTGGCTTCGGTGATCGAGGCCACCTGGATCGTCACCGTGCCGTTGCCCGGCTCCCCGGAGGGCTGCAGGCGATGCTGCAGCATGGCCATCAGCGTCGAGGCCGGGGGCGCTGGGTCCTTACCCTCCAGCGTCGCCTCGTCGGGGCCCGGCACGTAATTGTCCACCACGTTCAGGTTCGCCACCTTCAGCACGATCGGCCGCAGATAAGAGTAATCCAGCGGCGCGAAGCTTGGCGCCGGGGAGGAACTGCAGGCGGCAAGGGCACAGAGGGGCAGAGCGGCGAGAAGTCTTTTCATTTACGTCAGGCTCCAGGGCGTCCGGTTACCGAATCCCGCGCGAAGCGGAAATCGAAGTTGCAGAATTCACAGGTCATCACGATTTCGCCGTCAACCGCCATGTGGTCGAGGTCGTCCGTGGGGAAGCCTTCGAGGATGCCGCCCAGGCGCTGGCGCGAGCAGCGGCAGCCGAAGCTGAGCGGGCGCGGCTTGCCAGCGGCTACGCCTTCACCATGGAACAGCCGGTACAGCAGCCGCTCGGGCGGCAGGGCGTCGTCCAGAAGCTCCTCCGAAGTCAGCGTGTCGGCCAGGATGCAGGCGGTGCGCCAAGCTTCTTCCTGGTCCTCCTCGGTCATGTCCTCGCCGATGCCCCCTGCCCCGGCGATGCGCTCCAGCACCAAGGCCGAGGCCCGCCAGCCGGATTGCGTCTCCCCCGCGGCCAGGAACACCCGGGCGGGCAGCTGCTCGGAATGCTGGAAGTAATATTCAGACATCTTGGCCAAGCTGCCGCCTGCCAGCGCCACGATACCCTGCTGCGGGTCGCGGTCCATCCCCTGGTCCACGGTGAAGGCGAGATAGCCCTGCCCGAGCAACGTCCCGGCTTCGGCATCCTCGGGGATCTCGGCCTCATGGTCCACGCGCACATAGCCGCGCAGCGCCCCCGCCTCGGTGCAGTCTGCCACCAGCATGGAGACCGGGCCGTCCCCGCGCGCCTGCACGGAGAAGGACCCCTTGAATTTCAGCGCGCTGGACAGCGCCGCCGCCAGCGCCAGGGCCTCGCCCAGCAGCGCCTTCACCGGCGTCTTGTGCTCGTGGCGGGAGAGCAGCGTGGCCGCCAGCGGGCCCAGCCGCACCACCCGGCCGCGCACCGGCTTGTTGGGCAGGTAAAAGGGAAGCACCCCGCGGGGTACTGACAAATCCGGCACGTCGGGCCGGGAGGAATCAAGGAAAGCAGGAAGGTCTGTCATCACGTTATCAGTTAATCACGTTTTCGCGCCGTTGCCATAATGCCGATGCCGGGTTAGCGGTTTGCCATGACTGCAGAACTGACGGCTGATCTTGGCGCCTATGTAAGAAAATTCCACCGCGCGAGCGTGCTCGTGGTGGGTGACGCGATGCTGGACCGCTACGTCTACGGCACTGTCTCCCGCGTCAGCCCGGAAGCGCCTGTGCCGATCCTTACCGTCACGCGCGAGGTGGCGATGCCCGGCGGCGCCGGCAACGTGGTGCGCAACCTGGTGGCGCTGGACGCGGCGGCGGCTTTCGTCTCCGTGGTGGGGGACGACCAGGCCGGCTCCGAACTCACCACCCTCGTCGGCGGGCAGGAGCGCGTGGAGCCCTGGCTGCTGGTGCATGGCGGACGCACCACCACGCTGAAGACCCGCTACATCGCGCAAGGCCAGCATTTGATCCGCGCCGACCGCGAGGAAACCATCGCCCTGCCGGAGAAGCTGGCCGAGCGCCTCGTGCGCATCGCGCTGGACGCCATGGCCGCCACCTCCGTCACCGTGCTCTCCGACTACCGCAAGGGCGTGCTGAGCGAGGGCGTGGCCCAGCAGCTCATCGAGGGCGCGAAGAAGCTCGGCCGCAAGATCATCGTGGACCCCAAGGGGCGGGACTACACCCGCTATCGCGGCGCTGATGTCGTCACCCCCAACCGCCGGGAGCTGCACGAGGCCACCGGCCTGCCGGTGGAGACCGAGGCGGAGATCGTCCATGCGGCGCAGACCCTGGTGCACCAGTTCAATTTCGGGGCCGTGCTCGTCACCCGCGCCGAGGACGGCATGAGCCTGATCACCGCTGATGAGGTCCGCCATTACCCCGGCGAAGCCAAGGAGGTGTACGATGTCTCCGGCGCCGGGGACACCGTGGTGGCGACGCTGGCCACCGCGCTGGCCGCCGAGGTGCCGCTGGCCGACGCCGCGCGCCTGGCCAACATCGCGGGCGGCATCGTCGTCGGCAAGGTCGGCACCGCCGTGGCCCGCCCCGCCGATATCCTCACCGCCATCGCACCTGCCACGGGTGCGCTGCGTAAGGTCGTCACCCCCTCAGCCGCGGCCGAGGCCGCCGAGCGCTGGCGCCTGCGCGGCTACAAGGTCGGCTTCACCAATGGCTGTTTCGACCTGCTGCACCCCGGCCATGTGCACCTGCTGGAGCAGTGCCGGGCCATGTGCGACCGGCTGATCGTCGGCATCAATTCCGACGCCTCCGTGCAGCGCCTGAAGGGCCCCACCCGCCCGGCCCAGGGCGAGGCCGCCCGCGCCGCCGTGCTGGCCTCGCTGGCCAGCGTCGATCTCGTCTGCCTGTTCGAGGAGGACACGCCGATCGAGCTGATCAAGCGGATCAAGCCGGATGTGCTGATCAAGGGCGCGGACTACACCCGCGAGACCGTGGTCGGCGCGGAACTCGTGGAAAGCTGGGGCGGCAGCGTCGCGCTCGCGCAACTCCTGCCCGGCCATTCCACCACCGCCACGCTGGCGCGGCTGCGGGGCTGAATGCCGTCATCGCGAGCGCAGCGACGCGATCCATCTTTTCCCGCCACGGCATGGAAGATGGATTGCCACGCCGGCTGCGCCAGCTCGCAATGACGCCGGACGTCCGCTCATGACCCACTTCCCCGAAATCGATCCCTGGCCCCGCCCCCTGCCCGCGCGGCAGAATTTTACCGGCACGCATGTGGTGCTGGAACCGCTGCACCGCCGCCATGGCGCGGAACTTTTCGAGGCCGCGAAGGACGCCGGGGACAGCTTCGCCTATATGCCCTACGGGCCATTCGAGAGTCGCGCGGCGCTGGACAGCTTCCTCGCCCCCGCCTCCACCGATCCTCTCATGTCCTACTGGGCCATCCGCCCCACGGCCACCGGCCGGGCCTCGGGCTGGCTGTCGCTCATGAACATCGAGCCGGCCAACGCCGCCATCGAGCTTGGCTCCATCTGGTTCTCGCCGCGCCTTGCCCGCACCCGCGCCGCCACCGAGGCGATGTTCCTCCTCCTGCGCCACGCCGCCGAGGATCTCGGCTACCGCCGCCTGGTATGGAAATGCAACGACCGCAACGAGGCATCCAAGGCCGCCGCCTTGCGCCTCGGCTTCACGCCCGAGGGGCTGCTGCGCGCGCATATGGTCGTGAAGAGCCAGCGGCGGGACACCGCCATGTTCTCAATCATCGAAGATGAATGGCCGGCATGCCGCGATGCCATCCTCGGCTGGCTGTCCCCTGATAATTTCGACACGGGCGGCACCGCCATCCGCCCGCTGGCGTCATTCCGCGGTTAGCCGCGCCACCTCTTTCTTTAGCCGTGGCAGAACCTCCTCACCAAACCAGGGGTTCTTCTTCTCCCAGAAATTGGTACGCCAGGAGGGATGCGGCAGCGCCGTGTACTTGCCCTTGGTTCCGGCACGCACATGCTCCGTCATGCTGCCTTTACCAAGGTAGCGCTTCTGCGCGTAGCTGCCCACGAGCAGGAACAGCTCCAGCCTTGGCATCAGCGCCAGGAACTTATCGTGCCAGAGCGGCGCGCATTCCGGGCGCGGCGGGGCATCGCCCCCTTTGGGCAGCCGCCCGGGGTAGCAGAACCCCATGGGCATAATGGCCACCCGCTTGGCATCGTAGAACACGTCCCGCCCGATCCCCATCCAGTCCCGCAGCCGCTCGCCCGAGGCATCGTTGAACGGGATACCCGTTTCATGCACCTTGGTACCCGGCGCCTGACCGATAATGATCAGCCGCGTGGTTTTCGAGATCTGGAATATCGGCCTCGGCCCCAGCGGCAGATAGGGCGCGCAGACAGTGCAAGCCCGCGCCGCCGCCGTAACCTCGTCGAACTTGCTCACCGGCTCTCGCGCCAGATGCGGCGCTTGGAGATCAGGGCGACGATGCTGAGGAAGACGAAGAAGATCAGCGCGCGCAGGCCGATCTGGTGCCGGGTGGAGAGGTTCGGGTCCGCCGCCCAGGTGAGGAACTCGGCCACGTCAGCGGCCTCCTGCTGCTGCGTGGCGGCGGTGCCATCCGCGTAGGTCACCGCATTGTCGCGCAGCGGCGGGGGCATCGCAATCTGCCCGCCGGGAAAGGCGGTGTTGTAGAAATGCCCGGGCAGCATCGTCACGCCGTCCGGCGCGGTGGCGTAGCCGGTGAGCAGCTCATACACGTAGCGCGTGCCATGCTTGCGTTGCGCCACGATGCTGGACAGGTCCGGCGGCAGCGCCCCACCGAAAGCCGAGGCTGGCATGGCCGGATCCTTGAAGGGGGAATCCAGCGTCGCCGTGCTGCCATCCGCCAGCTTCACCCCGGCTGCGATACCCGCCACCTGGTCCGGCGTCAGGCCCAGGGCCTCAAGGTCGCGGTAATGCAGGGCGTTGGCGGAATGGCAGGCGGCGCAGACCGTCTGGTACACCAGAAAGCCGCGCTGGGCCGCCGCCTTGTCGATGCTGCCAAAAGCCCCCTGGCTCTGGAAATGCAGCGGGGAGAGCGTGTCCCCGGCCTGGGCGGCGCCAGCGGTGGCAAGGCCAATGGCCAAAAGCGGGGCGAAAAACCGGCGCATTATTTGGCCTCCATCGCGGTCACCACCGGGGTGAGCACCAAAAAGTGGAAGAAATACCAGAGGGTGAACAGCCCCGTGAGCAGCGGCGAGCAGGAGACACCGAGCCCGACCACATCCAGCGCCAGCACCCAGGTGAGGAAGCTGTACAGCCCGCCCTTGGCGCCGCCGGGGCCGGAGCGGTCAAGCCACGGCAGCGCCCCCAGCACGGCCAGCGCGCCGACCACGCCGAGAATGCCGCCCCAGAGGCCCGGCAGCGCGCCCGCCACCCCGGCCAGCGGCAGCAGATACCAGGGCAGCGCCACCGCCACCGGCAGGGTGAGCGGGTCGGCCGGCAGGGCATTCACCCTGGGCTGGCCGAAATGCGGCGCGAAGAACGCCAGCACCGTGAAGATGAGCGCGAACACCGCAAGCGCCACCAGGTATTGCGACAGGTAATACGGAAAGAAGGCCACGCCCTTGCCCGGCTCCGCCTTGGGCGCCACCGCCCCACGGGCCGAGAACAGCACACCCACCACCACCAGCGCGGCCAGTGCCAGCAGCGCGTGGAACACCTCCAGCCGCGCCAGCGCGTTGCCGCCCGCCGTGCCGCCGAAGAACCAGTTGCCGATCGCCCCCGGTGCGCCAGAGAGCGCCAGCGCCCCGTTGGAGGCCTTGAACAGCGACCAATAAGCGGCCGCCCCGCCGGTGAGCACGAAGCCCAGCCAGCCAACCAGCAGCAGCACCGCCAGCAGCTTCACCCCCAGCGCCCACACCAGCTCGCCCGGCGCGCGGTAGCCGCGCGTGAGCATGGCGCGGAACAGATACAGGTACACCAGCCCGAACAGCGCGGTGGTGCCGGTGGCGTGGTAGGCATGCACCAGCCAGCCATTATGCACGTCGCGGCCGATGAACCGCACCGAGGCGAAGGCGTGCCACGGGTCGTAATACACCGCCAGCACCACGCCGGAGAAGGTGAGAAAGGCGAGCGCGATGGCGATCAGCCCAGGCAGCGTATCGAGATACTTGCTCCCGGGCTTGAAAACCGGCGCAAACAGGCAGGCGCATAAACCGCCGAGCCAGGGCATGCGCTCACCGGCCCAGGAGTGTTTCAATTCCATGGTCATGATGCGTTGTCCTCAGCCGAACTGGAGCTGCGCGGCGTTGATGAATTTGAAGCGGGGAATGGCGAGGTTCCTCTTCGCCGGGCCGGAGCGCACGCGCCCAAGCGGGTCGTACTGGCTGCCGTCGCAGGGGCAGAGCCAGCCGTCGTAGTCGCCGCGCGGGTCGGCGGGATCGTTGCCCTCCAGCGCGCAGGGCGTGCCGGTGTTCAGGCCCACCACCACGACATAATTCTGGTACCCCGCAGGCACGCGCTCGGTGAACTCGGCCGGATCGGGCAGCGCGCTGGTCATCACGGCCTGGGCATCGGCGATCTGCTTGGCGGTGAGCTTGCGGATATAGATCGGCAGCCCGGCCCACTGCACCGTCTTCGCGGTGTTCTCGGCGATATCGGCGACATCGACGATCATGCGGGCGCTGGCCTCGCTCTGCGCGCCCGGGTTCAGCGCATCGATCAGCGGCCAGACAATCGACCCGGCCGCCACGGCGCTGGCCGCTCCTGTGAGAATTGTAAGAAAGCCGCGCCGGGACGCAGTCCCATGACCCAAAGCCTCTGTAGCTGTAGTTTCAGCCATTTTTATCTCCCGGAGCGAAATGAACTCCTGCTCACAGGCATGACGGCAACGCCGGAAAATTTCAAGAGTAGAAGCCGGGAGGGGAACATCTTAAGAGACACGCATGAGCATCCACCCACCGCATGAGGCGCTGAAACCCCGCGCCGTCGCCTGGTTCGCGCAGCTGCGCGACCGTATCTGCGCCGAATTCGAGGCCATCGAGGATCTGGCCGGACCGAACCCGGGGCGCTTCGTCCGCACCGCATGGGACCGCCCGGGCGGCGGCGGCGGGGTGATGAGCGTGATCCGCGGCCAGGTGTTCGAGAAGGCCGGGGTGAATGTCTCGGTGGTGGAGGGCGAGTTCTCGGAGGATTTCGCCCGGCGCATCCCCGGCACGGAAGTTGGGGCGAAATTTTGGGCGGCGGGGATCTCGCTCGTCGCGCACCCGCGCAGCCCGAAGCTGCCGGCCGTGCACATGAATACGCGCATGATCGTGACAGCCAAGGGCTGGTTCGGCGGCGGCGGCGACCTCACGCCCCTGCAGCCCGGCACGGCGGAAGCGGCGGAGGACGCGGCGGAGTTCCACGCCGCGTACCGGGCCGCGTGCGAGCGCCACGACCCGGATTATTATCCGAAAAATACAAAAACTGGTGCGACGAATATTTCTACCTGCCGCACCGCAAGGAGCCGCGCGGCGCTGGCGGGATTTTCTACGATTATCTGGATTCGGGCGACGCGGAGGCGGATTTCGCCTTCACCCGCGATGCCGGCGAGGCTTTCCTCTCCGCCTACCCGCCCATCGCCCGGCGGCGTTTCGGCCAGCCCTACACGGCGGAGGAGCGCGAGGCGCAACTCATCCGCCGCGGCCGCTACGTGGAGTTCAACCTGCTCTACGACCGCGGCACGATGTTCGGGCTGAAAACCGGCGGCAACACAGAGGCGATCCTCATGTCCATGCCGCCGGAAGTGAAGTGGCCGTAGCCTTTACGGCGTGATGACGAGGGATGGCGGCGTAATGGCGACAACGGGCGGCGCCACGTAAATGCCCGGCGGCGGAGCATAAACCACCGGCGGCGCCGCGTAATACACAGGCGGCGGGCCGTAATAGCCATAGCCGGGCCCCCAGCCAGCATACCAGTGCCAATGCCGGCCACCATCAAACCAGCCATGGTCGTGCCAATCATGGTAAGCCTCGTGGCCATCCCAATGGCCATGTCCACCATCGCCACCGCCGCCGTGCCAGTCGCCGCCGCCACCACCGCCGTGCCAGTCGCCGCCGACCACCGCCGCCGTGCCAGTCGCCGCCACCACCGCCGCCGTGCCAGTCGCCGCCACCACCGCCGCCGTCATGGCCGTTCCAGCCATCGGCAAAGGCCGGCGCGGCGGTAAAGCCCAGCAAAGCAGCAAGCGCCGCGGCGCCAAGCAGAGATTTACGCGTCATGGGGTGGAACCCTTCCAGTTCGATGCTTCAAGAGTACTCAATGCCCGAGGCGAGATCAGGACGGAAGCAGGGCTAAATCGTGGCAGGCGAAAATTTAGATTAAATTTATTAAAATCATACGGATATGTAAAAAACCTGTTGCGAAACAGTTCACGTTCAGCCAAGACTCATCGGCATCCAACTTCCCATTGCGGCCAAGGGTTTATCGTGCAGCGCCTCATCAAATACCGTCTCCGCGCCATCATCACCCCCGCTGTCTTCCTGGGCATCACCTATTATTTCGGGTGGAACGCGGTGCATGGCAAAAGCGGGCTGGAGGCGCAGCAGGTGCAGAAGGCCGAACTGGCCCAGGCCACGGCGCAGTACCAGGCGGTGCATACCGAGCGTCAGGCCTGGCAGACGAAGATCGCCGATCTGTCCGGCCAGTCGATCCACCAGGATATGCTGGATGAACAGGCCCGCGAGGTGCTGAATCTCGCCGATCCGGGCGATATCGTCATCGATTTGTCTTCCGGCCGCAGCGCCGAATAATCAGTTTATTTTTGTAGGATGGCGGAATGATGCGTGCGGGGCGGAAGCTTCGTGCGCAATTTTGTTTCGCGTCAATTTTTCACCTGTGCGTCAGAAGGTCAAATTAACCACATTCCGGTTAATTTGAATTTTTGCAGCGCAGCATGGATGGTTTTCAAATCCGCTCTTTGCGCGGCACAAAAATCTTGGCATAGGCGCCATAGAGAAACTGCGCCGAAGGGAGCCCCCAAGACATGGCCACAAGCCCCGAAAAAAGCCGGAAACCCCGCAAGAACGCCGAGTCGATGGACCGCGACGAGCTGCTGAAAGCCTATGGTTCCATGCTGCTGATCCGCCGCTTCGAGGAGAAGGCCGGCCAGCTTTACGGCATGGGGCTGATCGGCGGCTTCTGCCATCTCTATATCGGCCAGGAGGCCGTCGTGGTCGGCATGCAGATGGCTATCGGCGAGGGCGACGAGGTCATCACCTCCTACCGCGACCACGGCCACATGCTGGCCAGCGGCATGGACCCGCGCGGCGTGATGGCGGAGCTGACCGGCCGCGCCGGCGGCTATTCGCACGGCAAGGGCGGCTCCATGCACATGTTCAGCAAGGAGAAGAACTTCTTCGGCGGGCACGGCATCGTCGGCGCGCAGGTCAGCCTCGGCACCGGGCTCGGCGTTCAGCAACTGGTATCGCGGCAACGACCGCGTGTGCCTGACCTATTTCGGCGAGGGCGCGTCCAACCAGGGCCAGGTGTATCGAAAGCTTCAACCTCGCCGCGCTGATGAAGCTGCCGGTGGTCTTCGTCATCGAGAACAACAGATACGGCATGGGCACCAGCGTCGAGCGCGCCTCGGCCTCGCACGACCTGTCGAAGAACGGCGTGCCCTGGGGCATTCCCGGCATGCAGGTGGACGGCATGGACGTGCTGGCGGTGAAGGAGGCGGCCGAGCAGGCGGTGGCGCATTGCCGCGCCGGCAAGGGGCCGTATCCTGCTGGAGGTGAAGACCTACCGCTATCGCGGCCACTCGATGTCCGACCCGGCGACGCTACCGCACGCGCGAGGAAGTGCAGACGATGCGCACCGCAGCACGACTGCATCGACAGCGCGCGGCACAGGCTGGAGGCGCTGGGCGTCGACGAGGCGGCGCTCAAGGCGATCGACGACGAGGTGAAGGCGCATCGTGCAGGAGGCGGCGGATTTCGCGCAGGCCAGTCCCGGAGCCGGATCCGGCCGAACTCTAGACCGACGTGCTGCTGGAGGGCTGAGCGATGGCGACGCAGATCCTGATGCCGGCGCTGTCGCCCGACCATGACCGAGGGCAAGCTCGCCAAGCTGGCTGAAGCATGTCGGCGACGAGGTGCGCGCCGGCGACGTGATCGCCGAGATCGAGACCGACAAGGCGACCATGGAAGTCGAGGCGGTCGACGAGGGCAAGCTGGCGCAGATCCTGGTGCCGGAAGGCACCGAGGGCGTGGCGGTGAACACGCCGATCGCCGTGCTGGCGGTGAACGGCGAGGACGTGGCCGCTGCGCCGGCGCCCGCGGCCGGCGCCGCGCCGGCGCCCGCGCCCGCTGCCGCGCCGGCCGCCGGCCGCGCACCGCGCCGCCGGCCGACGCCGCAGGCGCCGGAAAAGGACTGGGGCCCGACCAAGCCGATCACCGTGCGCGAGGCGCTGCGCGATGCGATGGCCGCGGAGATGCGCGCCGACAACGACGTGTTCCTGATCGGCGAGGAAGTCGCGCAGTACCAGGGCGCCTACAAGATCAGCCAGGGCCTGCTGGACGAGTTCGGCCCGAAGCGCGTGATCGACACGCCGATCACCGAGCACGGCTTCACCGGCATGGCGGTCGGCGCGGCGCTGAACGGGCTGAAGCCGATCGTCGAGTTCATGACCTTCAACTTCGCCATGCAGGCGATGGACCAGATCATCAACTCCGCCGCCAAGACGCTGTACATGTCCGGCGGCCAGATGGGCTGCCCGATCGTGTTCCGCGGCCCGAACGGCGCCGCCGCGCGCGTCGCCGCGCAGCACTCGCAGTGCTATGCGAGCTGGTACGCGCATGTGCCCGGGGCTGAAGGTGGTGGCGCCGTGGTCGTCGGCCGATGCCAAGGGGCTGCTGCGCGCGGCGATCCGCGATCCCAACCCGGTGATCTTCCTGGAGAACGAAATCCTCTACGGCCACACGTTCGAGTGCCCGACCGACGAGGATTTCATCCTGCCGATCGGCAAGGCCAAGATCGAGCGCGACGGGCACGCGATGTGACGATCGTCGCGTTCAGCATCATGGTCGGCGTGGCGCTGAAGGCGGCCGAGGCGCTGGCCGAGCAGGGGATCGAGGCCGAGGTGATCAACCTGCGCTCGCTGCGCCCGCTGGACACCGAGACCATCGTCGCCAGCGTGAAGAAGACCAACCGCCTGGTGACGCGTCGAGGAAGGCTGGCCGTTCGCCGGCATCGGCGCCGAGGTGGCGATGCAGGTGATCGAGCATGCGTTCGACTGGCTGGATGCGCCGCCGGTGCGCGTGCACGGCGTCGACGTGCCGCTGCCCTACGCCGCCAATCTGGAAAAACTGGCGCTGCCGCAGCCCGAATGGGTGGTGGACGCGGTGAAGAAGATCTGTTCTGAGCAGGGAGCGCGCAAATGGCCACCAACATCCTGATGCCGGCGCTGTCGCCGACCATGACCGAGGGCACGCTGGCGCGCTGGCTGAAGAAGGAAGGCGAGGAGGTGAGGGCCGGCGACGTGATCGCCGAGATCGAGACCGACAAGGCGACCATGGAGGTCGAGGCGGTCGATGAAGGCGTGCTCGGCAAGATCCTGGTGCCGGACGGCACCGAGGGCGTGGAGGTGAACGCGCCGATCGCGGTGCTCACCGTCGACCAAGGGCGAGGCGGTGGACGCGCCGCACCGCGCCGCCGCGCCGCTGCCCGCGGCTGCCGCTGCCCCGGCTGCCTGCCGCCGGCGCCTGCTGCCGCTGCGCCCGCGCTGGCTGGTTGACGCATGGCGAGCGCGTCTTCGCCTCGCCGCTGGCGCGGCGCATGGCGAAGCAGGCGGGATCGACCTCGCCACGGTGAAGGGCAGCGGCCCGAACGGGCGGATCGTGAAGGCGGACATCGAAGGCGCGCCCGCGCATGCCCCGGCCCGCCGTTGCCGCTCCGGCTGTGGTGGCGGCGCCCGCCCCAGTGGCCGCGCCGAACCGGCGGCCCCTGCCCCGGTCATCACCGCGCCGCACACGAAGCTGTCCGAACACCACGATGCGCAAGGTCATCGCGCGCCGGCTGACCGAGGCCAAGCAGACCATCCCGCATTTCTACGTCTCGATGGATATCGAGCTCGACGCGCTGCTGGCCCTGCGCACCGAGCTGAACGCCAAGTCGCCGAAGGACGGGCCGGGCGCGTTCAAGCTCTCGGTCAACGACCTGGTCATCAAGGCCTGCGCCGTCGCGCTGCGGCGCGTGCCGGAGCGTGAACGCCAGCTGGACCGACGAGGCGATCATCCTGTACGACGACGTCGATATCACCGTCGCCGTCGCCATCCCGGACGGGCTGATCACGCCGATCGTGCGCAGAGGCGGACCGAAGGGCCTGGCGGCGATCAGCCAGCGAGATGAAGGACCTCGGCGCGCGGGCCAAGGCCGGCAAGCTGAAGCCGGAGGAATTCCAGGGCGGCGGCTTCTCGATCTCCAACATGGGCATGTTCGGCGTGTCCGAGTTCGCCGCCATCATCAACCCGCCGCAGGCGGCGATCCTGGCGGTGGCGCGCTGGCGAGAAGCGGCCGGTGGTGAAGGACGACGCGCTCGCGATCGCCACGGTGATGACCTGCACGCTGTCGGTCGATCACCGCGTGGTCGACGGCGCGCTGGGCGCTGAATTCCTGGCCACGTTGAAGGGGCTGATCGAAGAGCCCCTGAGCCTGCTGCTCTAGAGCACGGTGATATCGCCTTCGCTCAATCACCATACTCTAGCTCTTTGTCTGATCGCGCGATTCAGACCTTCGGCGTCTTCGCCTACGGTCATCGCGCTCTAACCGGAAGGACCGAAAATGGCTGACAATTTTGACCTGATCGTCGTTGGCGGCGGTCCTGGCGGCTATGTCGCGGCCATCCGCGCGGCGCAGCTGAAGATGAAGGTGGCCGTGGTGGAGGCCAAGCATCTGGGCGGCATCTGCCTCAACTGGGGCTGCATCCCGACCAAGGCGCTGCTGCGCTCGGCCGAGGTGAAGCACATGCTCGACCATCTGCCGGAATTCGGCTTCTCGGCCGAGAACGTGAAGGTGGATCTGGCCAAGATCGTGGCGCGGTCACGGGCGGTCTCGAAGCAGCTTTCGGGCGGCATCGGGCATTTGCTGAAGAAGAACAAGGTGACCGTGTATAACGGCTACGGCAAGCTGATGGGTGGCGGGCAACCTCGCCGTGTACGTGAACGACAAGCCCTTCGCCCAGCTCGCCGCGCCGCATATCATCCTGGCCACCGGCGCGCGTCCTCGCCAAATCCCCGGTTTAGAGGTGGATGGGAGCAAAATAATCTCCTATTTCGAGGCGATGGTGCCGGAGACGCTGCCGAAATCCCTGCTGATCATGGGCTCGGGCGCGATCGGCGTGGAGTTCGCCAGCTTCTACCGCGCGCTGGGCGTGGAGGTGACCATCGTGGAGATGATGGACCGCATCCTGCCGGTGGAGGATGCCGAGATTTCCGGCCTCGCCCGCAAGGCGTTCGAGAAGCAGGGTATGAAGATCATCACCTCCGCCACCGTGAAGAAGGCCGAGAAGGGGCCGGATTCCGTGAAAGTGACGGTGGAGGCCGGCGGCAAGGAGCAGGTCTTCGAGGTGGAGAAGGTCATCTCGGCGGTCGGCATTGTCGGCAATGTCGAGAATATCGGGCTGGAACACACCAAGGCGAAGGTGGAGCGCACGCATATCGTGGTGGATGGCTATGCCCGCACCGGCGAGCCCGGCCTCTACGCCATCGGCGACGTCGCGGGGCCGCCCTGGCTGGCGCACAAGGCCAGCCATGAAGGCGTGGTCTGCGTTGAGGCGATTGCAGGGCTGAACCCGCATCCCTTCGAGACCTGGAACATCCCCGGCTGCACCTATGCGCGGCCGCAGGTGGCCTCGGTGGGCCTTACCGAGGCCAAGGCCAAGGAGGCGGGGCATGAAATCCGCGTCGGGCGGTTCCCCTTCATCGGCAACGGCAAGGCCATCGCGCTTGGCGAACCTGAAGGCCTGATCAAGACCATTTTCGACGCCAAGACCGGCGCGCTGCTCGGCGCGCACATGATCGGCGCCGAGGTGACGGAGATGATCCAGGGCTTCGTGATCGCGCGGCAGCTGGAGACCACGGAAGAGGAACTGATGCATACCATCTTCCCCCACCCGACGATCTCGGAAGCCATGCATGAATCTGTGCTTGACGCTTACGGGCAGGTTATACATTTCTGAGGCACGCGTCCTGCCCCCGCAGGCCGCGAGAGGATATTGATGACAAGCACCCGCATCGAGATCGATCACCGCGTCCGGCATCCGGAGAAGCAGGCGCGGCCGGACAATCCGATCAGCCGCAAGCCGGCCTGGATCCGGGTGAAGGCGCCCACCAGCGCCGTGTATCACGAGACCCGCGAGCTGATGCGGGAGAAGAAGCTCGCCACGGTGTGCGAGGAGGCGGCCTGCCCGAATATCGGGGAGTGCTGGTCGCAGCGCCACGCCACCATGATGATCATGGGCGAGATCTGCACCCGCGCCTGCTCCTTCTGCAACGTGGCGACCGGCCTGCCGGCGCCGCTGGATGCCGACGAGCCCCGCCGCGTGGCCGAGGCCGTGGCGCAGCTGAGGCTGCGGCATGTCGTCATCACCTCGGTGGACCGCGACGACGTGGCCGATGGCGGGGCGGCGCATTTTGTCGCCGTGATCGAGGCCGTGCGGGCGGCCGCACCGGAGACCACCATCGAGATTCTGACGCCTGATTTTTTACGCAAGCCGGGCTGCGGGGAGCAGGTGGCGGCGGCCAAGCCGGACGTGTTCAACCATAACCTGGAGACGGTGCCCCGGCTGTACCCGACCATCCGGCCAGGTGCCCGGTATTACCAGAGCCTGCGGCTGCTCGACCGCGTGAAGCAGGTGGATCCGACGATCTTCACCAAATCCGGCCTGATGGTGGGCCTCGGCGAAACCAAGGCGGAAATCGGCCAGGTGATGGACGATCTGCGCATCGCGGATGTCGATTTCCTCACCATCGGGCAGTATCTGCAACCTACCGTGAAGCACGCGGCGGTGGACAGGTTCGTGACGCCGGAAGAGTTCGAGGAGCTGGCCAGCATGGCGCGGGCCAAGGGCTTCCTCCAGGTTTCCGCCACGCCGCTGACCCGGTCCTCCTACCACGCGGACGCGGATTTCGCGGCACTTCGCGAAGCGCGTGCAAGGCAGCTCTCAGCGTGACCTCGTATTCCGAACAAAAGCTGGTGCCGTACACCCCGGCCCAGCTCTACGCACTGGTAGCCGACGTGGCCAAGTACCCGAAATTCCTGCCCTGGTGCGTGGGTGCGCGGGTGCGCAGCCAAGTGGGGCACGAGATGGTGGCGGACCTGACCATCGGCTTCGGCCCGTTCCGGGAGAGCTTCACCTCCCGCGTACTGCTGCTGCCCCCGGCCCCGGACGGCGCGCGGGCGATCCGCGTGCAGTACGAGAAAGGGCCATTCAAATATCTGCATAACAGCTGGGATTTCACCCCGCACCCCGATGGATGCGTCGTTGATTTCTTCGTGGACTTCGAATTCCGCAACTTTGTGCTGCAGAAGGCCATCGGGGCCGTGTTCACCGAGGCGGTGCGCATGATGGTGCATGCCTTCCTCAAGCGCGCCCAAACGGTATACGGCCCGGCGGGGCTGGGGGCCCCAGGCAACACAGCGCCGAACGCCGCGGCTTAGGTATGCTGGGCGTCGAACGTGTGCCCTGGACCAGCGTAAGGCTACAATTGCCGATCTGTCTGCTGCTCGGTGCGGTGCTCTCGCTCATCGACCGCACCGATGTGAACTGGGATTTGCAGAACTACCACCTCTACGCCCCGTTCGCAGTGCTGAACGGGCGGCTCACGCTGGATTATTTCGCTGCCGGATTCCAGGGTTATTTAAACCCGCTCGCGGATGTTCCCAACTACTTGGCACGCTGCGTGTTATTCCCGCACGCACCGCGCATTGCGGCACTGCTGGCTGGGCTGCCCTACGGGTTTCTCGTCTTCGTGGTGCTGCGCTTGGGACGGGCCCTGAGCGATAACTGGTGGACTGGGCTTCTTGCTGCAACACTCGGCCTGACCGGCGCGACGACGCTTTCAGAAGTCGGCACGGCCTATAACGATATTCTGATCGCCGACGCGGTGCTCCTTGCCCTGCTCTGCGCGCTGCGCGGCGGCTGGCATGGGATAGCGGGCGCGGGACTGCTCGGCGGCTTTGCCGTGGCACTGAAAATGACGGCGGCAGTGTTCATCCCGCCGCTTACGTTGTTCGTGCTCTGCACCGCCGGGAGGCAGCGGGAGGTACGAGCTCTAGCGCTGTTGGGCGCCATGGGGGCACTGGGCTTCATCGCTGGTTATGGCTGGTGGGGCTTGGCATTGTGGCGGCAATTCGGCAATCCATTCTTCCCTTTGCTGGGCGGAGTGTTCCATTCCGCCTGGGCACTTACTGCCAATTTCCAAGATCGACGGTTCTTCCCCAAATCTGCATTGCAATGGGCGGCCTACCCGTTCTTCTGGCTGCAAGGAAAAACGTTTGTCGTTTCAGAGGAGGGGTTGCGCGACCCGCGCTTTGCCCTGGCCTATCTCGCTGTATTGGCTAGTGCGGTACGGCTGTGCTTGGGGCATTTACCGCCGCGCCCGGTGCTTGGATTCTGGCTGTTCTGTGCGAGCGCCTATATTCTCTGGCTCGCCGGCTTTTCAATACTGCGCTATGCTCTGCCGCTGGAGGCAATAACGGGTGTGCTCATCTGCACCGTATTGCGGGAGTTCTTGCCGCCAAAAACAGTCCTGCGGATTATGGCTGTATTGCTGCTGGCAAGCCTGGCGGTGACAAAACCCATGGGCTGGGGAAGGCTCGGGTATGCCAAGACCATGCTGGCGTCACCATTGCCGCAATTACCGGCCGATGCGCTCGTGTTCATGCAGGGGGCGCCGATCGGCTTCGTGGCCATGGATCTGGCGCAACCGAATAACCGCTTCATCAACCTTGCCATATTGCCGAAAACGTCGCCGGAATGGGGCGCCGCGCAAGAGCTTGTGGCGGCGGGCGCGCCGGCGTTTCTGTTAACCAACGCGCTGAAGACGGACGCGCCCGACATAGCCGCAGAACTCGCCCCCATGCATCTTAAACTCGACGATTCTACCTGCAATATTATAAAATCGCCGATACAACGAAATATCCAGATATGCACACTCAAGCGGTAGTTGCGCTACCCCCGCCAGCTTTTTTCCGCGTTTTCGCGGGTTTAAGCAGCGGCTTGAGGAAGCGCCCGGTATAGCTCTCCGGCGCCTCGGCGATGTCTTCCGGCGTGCCGTCGGCGACGATGCGCCCGCCGCCGTCGCCGCCTTCCGGGCCAAGGTCGAGAATTGAGTCGGCGGTCTTGATCACTTCCAGATTGTGCTCGATCACGACGACGCGTGTTGCCCTGATCGACCAGCGCGTGCAGCACTTCCAGCAGCTTGCGCATATCCTCGAAATGCAGGCCGGTGGTGGGCTCGTCGAGGATGTAGAGCGTGCGCCCGGTGGCGCGGCGCGCCAGTTCCTTGGACAGCTTGATCCGCTGCGCCTCGCCGCCCGACAGCGTGGTGGCCTGCTGGCCGAGCGTGATGTAGCCGAGGCCGACCTGCTGCAGGATGTACAGCCGGTCGTGGATTGCGGCACGGCGGAGAAGAAACGGCACCGCCTCGTCCACCGTCATCGCCAGCACATCGGCGATCGATTTGTCGCGGAACTTGATCTCCAGCGTCTCGCGATTGTAGCGCTTGCCCTTGCAGGTGTCGCAGGTGACGAAGACATCCGGCAGGAAGTGCATCTCGATCTTCAGCACGCCGTCGCCCTGGCAGGCCTCGCAGCGCCCGCCCTTGACGTTGAAGGAGAAGCGGCCCGGCTTGTAGCCGCGGGCGCGGCGATTCCGGCAGCTCGGCGAACCAGTCGCGGATCGGCGCGAACAGATCGGTATAGGTGGCGGGGTTGGAGCGCGGCGTGCGGCCGATCGGCGACTGGTCGATGTCGATGATCTTGTCGAGCTGCTCCAGCCCCTCGATGCGCTCATGCGGCGCCGGGACCTCGCCCGAGCCCATCAGCCGGCGCGCGGCGGCCTTGTAGAGCGTATCGACCACCAGCGTGGATTTGCCGCCGCCCGAGACGCCGGTGACGCAGGTGAACGTGCCGAGCGGGAACGCGGCGGTGACGTTCTTCAGATTGTTGCCGCGCGCACCGACGACTTTTATGCATGCGGTCCTTCTGCACCGGGCGGCGCAGCAGCGGCACGTCGATGCGCCGGCGGCCGGAGAGATAATCGCCGGTGAGCGAGTTCGGGTTGGCCGCGACCTCGGCGGGCGTGCCCTCGCGCGACCACGTGGCCGCCATCGATGCCGGCTGCCGGCCCCATGTCGATCAGGTGGTCGGCGGCGCGGATCGCGTCCTCGTCATGCTCCACGACCAGCACGGTGTTGCCGAGGTCGCGCAGCCGGCGCAGCGTGCCGAGCAGGCGTTCGTTGTCGCGCTGGTGCAGGCCGATCGAGGGTTCGTCCAGCACATAGAGCACGCCGGTCAGGCCGGAGCCGATCTGGCTGGCCAGGCGGATGCGCTGGCTCTCGCCGCCCGAGAGCGTGGCCGAGCCGCGCGCCAGAGTGAGGTAGTCCAGCCCGACATCGACCAGGAACTGCAGCCGCTCGATGGATCTCGCGCAGGATGCGCCGGGCGATTTCCGGGCGCTGCGGGGTCAGCGTGTCGGCCACCGTGTCGAACCAGGACATGGCGCTCGTCGATCGACAGTTCCGACGACTTCGGCGATGTTCTTGCCCGCGACCTTCACCGCCAGCGCCTCGGGCTTCAGGCGCGCGCCGTTGCAGGCGGCGCAGGGGTTTTCGGCCTGGTAGCGGGACAGCTCCTCGCGCACCCAGGCGCTGTCGGTCTCCTGCCAGCGCCGTTCGAGGTTCTGCAGCACGCCCTCGAACGGTTTTGTCACCGTGTAGGCGCGGACGCCGTCCTTGTAGGTGAACGCCACCGTCGTCCGCCGGTGCCGTACAGGATCTTGTCGCGCACATCTGCGGCAGGTCGCTGCCAGGGCGTGGTCATCTTGACGCCGAAATGCTTGGCCAGCGAGGCCAGCGTCTGGTCGTAATAGGGCGATTGCGCGCCGGTCCACGGCGCGATCGCGCTATCGTCCAGCGCGCGCTGCTCGTCCGGCACCACCAGATGCGGGTCGAAAAAGCTCTCGTGGCCAAGCCCGTCGCAGGCCGGGCAGGCGCCGTGCGGGGAGTTGAAGGTGAACAGGCGCGGCTCGATCTCCTCGATGGTGAAGCCGGAGACCGGGCAGGCGAAGCGCGAGGAGAACACGGTGCGGTCGCCGTTATCGGCGTTCTCGGCATAGACGATGCCGTCGGACAGGCCCAGCGCGGTCTCGAAACTGATCGGCGAGGCGCTGTGCCAGGCCGCGGCTCACCACGACGCGGTCCACCACCGCCTCGATCTCGTGCTTGATCTTGCTGTTCAGCGCCGGGACCTCGCCGATCTCGTAGAGCTTGCCGTCGACCTTGACGCGGGTGAAGCCCTTGCGCTGCAGCTCGGCCAGTTCCTTGCGGTACTCGCCCTTGCGGTCGCGCACCACCGGCGCCAGCAGCAGCAGCCGCGTGCCCTCCGGCATCGCCATCACGCGGTCGACCATCTGGCTCACCGTCTGCGCCTCGATCGGCAGGCCGGTGGCGGGCGAGTACGGCACGCCGGCGCGCGCCCAGAGCAGGCGCATGTAGTCGTGGATCTCGGTCACCGTGCCGACGGTGGAGCGCGGGTTCTTCGAGGTGGTCTTCTGCTCGATGGAGATGGCGGGCGACAGGCCCTCGATGGAGTCGACGTCGGGCTTGCCCATCAGCTCCAGGAACTGGCGCGCATAGGCGGACAGCGATTCGACGTAGCGGCGCTGGCCCTCGGCGTAGATCGTGTCGAACGCCAGGGAGGACTTGCCCGAGCCGGACAGGCCGGTGATGACGGTGAGCTGCTCGCGCGGGATCTGGACGTCGATGTTCTTCAGGTTATGCTCGCGCGCGCCGCGCACGGTGATGGACCCCGCGCCCTTGTCTTCCGCCATGCTGCCCCGATGTTCCGGCAATGTTCTTGTAGGATATGGGGTCGGCCGCTATAAAGCAAACCCCCCTGCCGCGCTGGTTTATTTGCGGCAGATGCGTTAAACTTGAAGACAATTTCTGGTTGAGGAGGTCCGCGTGGCTGGTAGCGTGAACAAGGTGATTCTGGTGGGCAATCTGGGCAAGGACCCGGAAGTCCGCAACGCGCAATCGGGCCTGAAGATCGTGAATCTCACCGTCGCGACCTCCGACACCTGGAACGACAAGATGAGCGGCGAGCGCAAGGAGCAGACCGAGTGGCACCGCGTCGTCATCATGAATGACCGTCTGGGCGATGTGGCGGAGAAGTACCTGCGCAAGGGCTCGAAGGTGTATATCGAGGGCAAGCTGCAGACCCGCAAATGGACCGACCAGTCCGGCCAGGACCGCTACACCACCGAGATCATGATCGGGCGCTTCGGCGGCGAGTTGGTGCTGCTGGACAAGGCTGGCGGCAATGCCGGCATGGGCGGGGACGATTATGCGCCCGCACCGCGCGCCGCCGCCCCCGCCAAGGCCCCGGCCCGCGCTGTGGGCGGCTGGGACACGCGCCCGGGCAACGACCTGGACGACGAAATCCCGTTCTAACAGGGCGCGCAACCCGCATAAACAGGCCGCATCCGTGCGGCCTTTTTTGCGTCTGCCCCGCCCGGCATGGCCAAGCTCCGCAAAAAACCGTAAAGCGGCGCCGTATTTTACCGTTTTGGGGATCAGAATCATGAGCGGAGCAAAACAGCCGGTGATCGGCATTATCGGCGGGTCGGGGCTGTATAACATCGAGGGCCTGACCGACACGCGCTGGGAGAAGGTGGAAACGCCCTGGGGCGCGCCGTCCGACGAGTTGCTGATCGGCCAGTTCCAGGGCACCAAGGTGGTGTTTCTGCCGCGCCACGGGCGCGGGCATAAGCTCTCGCCCTCCAGCCTCAACTACCGCGCCAATATCGACGCGCTGAAGCGCGTGGGGGTGACGGACATTATCTCCATGTCCGCCGTGGGCAGCCTGAAGGAAGAACTGCCGCCGGGGCATTTCGTCATCGTGGACCAGTTCATCGACCGCAGCTTCGCGCGTGAGAAGAGCTTCTTCGGCCCGGGCTGTGTCGCGCATGTCTCCATGGCGCACCCCACCTGCGCGCGCCTGGGCGATGCGCTGGAGGACAGCGTGAAGGCGCTGGGCCTGAGCTACACCCGTGGCGGCACCTATCTGGTTATGGAAGGCCCGCAATTCTCCACCCTGGCGGAAAGCAATCTGTACCGCAGCTGGGGCTGCTCGGTGATCGGCATGACCAACATGCCGGAGGCCAAGCTCGCCCGCGAGGCGGAGATTGACTACGCCACCGTCGCCATGGTGACGGATTACGATTGCTGGCACGAGGACCACGATGCCGTGACCGTGGAGCAAGTGGTGAAGGTGCTGCTCGGCAACGCCGACAAGGCGCGCTCCGTGGTGAAGGAGGTGCTGCCGCGCCTCTCCGCCCCGCGCACCGCCTGCGCGCATGGCTGCGACACGGCGCTGCAATACGCGCTGATCACCCCCCCGGAAGCCCGCGACCCCGCCGCGCTGGCCAAGCTGGATGCCGTGGCCGGGCGGGTGCTCAAACAGGGCTGAAGCAACAGGCGCCGCCCAGCTTTATGGGCGGCGCCACCTGCCTTTACGCCAGCGCCATGGCCTTCCGGCCTGCGGTAGCGCGGCGGGCTGGCGTGGAGCTTGCGGCGACCACCGGCGATGCCCCGGTGCTGAATTTGCCGAGCAGCGCCATGATGCCATCCACCTCCTGGGTCAGGCTCTGCCCGGTGGCGGCGGCCTCCTCGACCATGGCGGCGCTTTGCTGCGTCATCTGGTCCATCTGGTTCACAGCCGAATTTATCTGCCCCAGTCCTTGCGATTGCTCGCTCGTGCTGGCGGCAATCGCGCCGACCGCAGCATTGATGCTGACAACATGCTGGGCGATACGCTCCAGCGCCTCCCGGGCCAGCCCAACCGCCCGCACACCGGCGGCAACCTCGGCACCCGAGGCGTTGATGAGGGTCTTGATCTCCTTGGCGGCATCGGCCGAACGCTGGGCCAAGGCGCGCACCTCCGTTGCCACCACGGCGAAGCCGCGCCCGGCATCGCCGGCCCGCGCCGCTTCCACGCCGGCGTTCAACGCCAGCAGGTTGGTCTGGAAGGCGATTTCATCAATAACGCCAATGATCCGGCCGATCTGGGCGGAACTCGTGTCGATCTTGTTCATCGCCTGCACCGCCTCCTGCACCACGGCCTCGGACGCGCTGGTGTCGCCCGTGGCGGCGCGCACCACCTCGTTCACCTGGGCGGCGTTTTCGGCGGTCTTGCGCACCGTGACGGTGATTTCGTCGAGCGCCGCGGCGGTCTCCTCCAGGCTGGCGGCCTGGCGTTCGGTGCGCTGCGACAGCTCATCGGCGGACTGGCTGACCGTGCCGGCACTGCCGCGAATGGCGTTGGCAGACTCGCCGACAGCACGCAGCGCCTCGCACAGCGCCGCGGCAGAGGTGTTGAAATCCACCCGCAGCCGGTCGAGCGAGGGCATCAGCGTGGTCTCGATATGCGCCGTAAGATCGCCGCGCGCCACCCGCTCCAGCGCGCCGGCGACGATACCGACATGCTCCATGCGCTCGCTCAGGTCGGTAGCGAATTTCACCACCTTGGTGGCCTTGCCGGTGGCGTCGAAGACCGGGTTGTAGCTGGCCTGCAGCCAGATGGCGCGCCCGCCCTTGCCGATGCGGTGGAACTCGGCGGAGAAGAACTCGCCCCGGCGCAGACGGGTCCAGAAATCCTGGTATGCGGGGCTGGCGGCGAAGGCTGGTTCGACGAACATGCTGTGCTTGCGGCCGATGATCTCGTCCCGGCCATAGCCGAGCGCTTGCAGGAAATTCTCGTTGGCGGTGAGGATGGTGCCGTCCAGCGCGAATTCGATGACCGCCTGCGAGCGGTTGATGGCGGCGAGCAGGCCCTCATCATTAACGGCCTTGAGCTTCTCCTTGGTGATGTCCAGCGCCAGCTTGACGATCTTGTGAACTTTGCCGTTCCGCCCGCGCACTGGGGTATAGGAGCCGCGCAGCCAAATTTCGTCGCCGGACTTGGTGCGGCGCGAAAATTCGCCGGAATCGAACGTGCCAGCGCGCAGCTTCTGCCAGAATTCGGTATAGGCGCCGCTTTGCGCCTCCTCCCGCCCGACAAAAATGCGGTGGTGCTGGCCGATGATCTCATTTGCCGAGTAGCCCATGGTGCGCAAAAACACATCGTTGGCGGAAAGAACGGTGCCATCGGGCTTGAATTCGATGACGGCAAAGGATTTGGCGAGCGCCCGCAAGGTCTCAGCGTCACGATAGGCGCGCAGCGGGTTCAATGATGTCATCGGACGGCGGGCTCCTGCTTGGATATAAAGACTGGCTTATCTAGCCCACGATCTAGTGAACAAATGCTTATCAGCGCCACGCCGCCGGAAGACTCCCTGGCCGCAACATTCTGAATTCGGGCCAAAAAAAAACACCCCTTTCGGGGTGCTTTTTCTGGTCCTGACAGATGCAGGGGGCCTCTCGGCCCCTTGCCCTGAACGATCAGTCCTCGATCTGCTGGTTGCGGCGGCGGATCGCCGCACCCAGGATGTCGCCCAGCGAGGCGCCGGAGTCGGACGAGCCGAACTCGGCCATCGCCTGCTTCTCCTCCTCGATCTCCTTGCCCTTGATGGTGAGCTGCAGCTTGCGGGCGGCGCGGTCGACCGCGGTGATCTTGGCGTCGACCTTCTCGCCCACGGCGAAGCGGTCGGGGCGCTGGTCGGCCTTGTCGCGCGCCAGTTCGGCGCGGCGGATGAAGCCGGTCAGCACGTCGTCGACCTTCACCTCGATGCCGTTGCGACTGGACCGCGGTGACCACGCAGGTGACGATCGTCGCCCTTGTGCACGCGGTCCAGCACGCGAGGCCGCCGGATCGTCCTCGAGCTGCTTGATGCCGAGGCTGATGCGCTCCTTCTCCACATCGACGTCGAGCACCTTGGCCTTGACGATCTCGCCCTTGTCGTACTTGGCCATGGCCAGCTCGCCGGGCTCGTCCCAGGACAGGTCGGACATGTGGATCATGCCGTCGATGTCGGCGCCGACAGGCCGATGAACAGGCCGAACTCGGTGATGTTGCGGATCTCGCCCTCGACCATCGAGCCGATCGGGTGCTCGTCGAGGAACTGCTCCCACGGGTTGCGCTGCACCTGCTTCAGGCCGAGCGAGATGCGGCGCTTGGAGGCGTCCACGTCCAGCACCATCACGTCCACTTCCTGGCTGGTGGAGACGATCTTGCCGGGATGGACGTTCTTCTTGGTCCAGGACATCTCGGAGACGTGCACCAGGCCCTCGACGCCCGGCTCCAGCTCCACGAAGGCGCCGTAGTCGGTGATGTTGGTGACGCGGCCGGTGAACTTGGCGCCCGGCGGGTACTTGGCCGCCACGCCTTCCCACGGATCGGCCTCGAGCTGCTTCATGCCGAGGCTGATGCGCTGGGTGTCCGGGTTGAAGCGGATGACCTGCACCTTGACCTGCTGGCCGATCTGCAGCGCCTCGGCCGGGTGGTTGATGCGCCGCCAGGCGATGTCGGTGACGTGCAGCAGGCCATCGACGCCGCCGAGATCGACGAAGGCGCCGTAGTCGGTGATGTTCTTCACCACGCCGTCGAGGATCTGGCCTTCCTTCAGGCCCTGGATCAGCTCGGTGCGCTGCTCGGCGCGGGTCTCTTCCAGCACGGCGCGGCGGGAGACGACGATGTTGCCGCGGGCGCGGTCCATCTTGAGGATCTGGAACGGCTGCGGCGATGCCCATCAGCGGGCCGACATCGCGCACCGGGCGGATATCGACCTGGCTGCCGGGCAGGAACGCCACGGCGCCGCCGAGATCGACGGTGAAGCCGCCCTTGACCCGGCCGTAGATCGTGCCGTTGACGCGCTGCTGGGCCTCGAACGCCTTTTCCAGGTTGGTCCAGGCCTCCTCGCGGCGCGCCTTCTCGCGCGACAGGACGATGGAGCCGTCCTTGTCCTCGTAGCGCTCGACGTAGAGCTCGATGACGTCGCCGGGCTTGACTTCCGGCTTGGCGCCGGGCGGGCGCGAATTCCTTGAGCGGCGACGCGGCCCTCGGACTTCAGGCCGACATCGACGATGGCGAATTCATCGTTGAGCCGGAGCACCGGCCGGTGACGACGGAGCCGTCGAAGCCGCCGCCGGCGCCGAGGGAGGAATCGAGAAGAGCAGCGAAATCATCGGCCCCGGCATAGGCCGGCGCGTCCGAATGACGGAGGGCGTGAGAAATGGAAGCCATGTGGCTAAAAATGTCCTTAAACATACGGGCACGGCGGCCCGGTGGGGTATGCGCAGCCTGGATCGCAGGCAACGGCTAGAGCATCCCGGGCGCTTTGCCCCGGGATGTCCGGTTGGAGATGGCGGTGTCTTAGCCCTGCCGCAGGGGAAGTCAAGCAAATACACCGTTAGGTGGCTAAGGGCGGTTCCCGAGGCTTCGCGTTCCCGGATTAACTGCTATAAGCCGCACGCGATGACAAAACTCTGCTCTGGCCTTTTCCGCGTCTCCCTGCTCGCCCTGGCTGTCGGCCTGGCCGGGTGTTCCAGTAAAAACAGCGCAGCCAATAGCGGGGAGTTCCCCGGCGGCGTGGTTCCGCCGGCGGATAAGCTCTACGCCCAGGGCGTGGAACACATGCAGAAGGGCGAGTACGACAAGGCCGTCAAGGATTTCGACGCCGAGGAGGAGAACTACCCCTACTCGACCTGGGCCACCCACGCCCAGCTCCTGGCCGGCTACGCCCAGTACAAGCAGCAGGACTACGACGACGCGATCAGCTCGCTGACCCGCTTCATCGGCCTGCACCCGGAAAGCTCCGAAGCCGCCTACGCCTATTACCTGAAGGCGCTGTGCTATTACGAGCAGATCGAGGACGAGCAGCGCGACCAGACCACGACCTTCGAGGCGATCCAGACGCTGCAGGACGTGATCAACCGCTTCCCCGACAGCGCCTATGCCCGCGATGCGCGCATCAAGCTGCGCCTGGCGAATAGCCGCCTCGCCGCGCATGACATGAATATCGGCCGCTTCTACCAGAAGCAGCATCTCTACGGCGCCGCGATCGGCCGCTACCAGGACGTGGTGGACAACTACCAGACCACCACCTTCGCGCCCGAGGCGCTGGAGCGGCTGGTGGAATGCTATCTCGACCTCGGGCTGACCGACGCCGCGGTGCGCACGGCCTCGGTGCTCGGCTACAACTATCCCGGCAGCAGCTGGTACCAGACCGCCTATGGCAAGCTGAAGGACCACGGGCTGGCAACCGCCGCCAACGAGACCCAGGCCGGGACCGGCGGCAACGCCCCGCCCCCGCCGCCTGCGCAGCACCACGGCTTCGGGATCTTTTAAACCCGCATGCTCAACAGCCTCTCGATCCGCGATGTCGTGCTGATCGAGCGGCTGGACCTGCATTTCGAGGCGGGGCTGACCGCGCTCACCGGCGAGACCGGCGCGGGCAAGTCGATTCTGCTGGACAGCCTGGGCCTGGCGCTGGGCGCGCGGGCCGATGCCGGGCTGATCCGCGCCGGCGCCGAGCAGGCCGTGGTGGCGGCGAGCTTCTCCGTGGGCGAGGGCCATGCCGCGCAGGCGCTGCTGGGCGAGCACGGGCTGGATTCGGGCCGGAGATTTTCGTGCGCCGCATCGTGGCGCGGGATGGCCGCTCCCGCGCGCTGGTGAACGACCAGCCGGTGAGCGTGGGCTTCCTGAAGAAGCTCGCCGGACTGCTGATCGAGGTGCAGGGCCAGCACGAGCAGGTCGGCCTCGCGGACCCGGCGAACCATATCTTCCTGCTGGACGCGTTCGGCGTGCCCCCCGCCCCGCGCGAGGCCGTGGCCGCAGTGCACAAGGCATGGCGCGAGGCAGCTTCGCGGCTGCAAGAGGCGGAGCGGCGAATCGAGGAGACGGCCCGGGAAGAGGATTTCCTGCGCCATGCCGCCGAGGAGCTGGCCAAGCTGAACCCGGTGCCGGGCGAGGAAGACGCCCTGGCCGGGGAGCGCCTGCGCTTGCAGGCCGGGGAGCGCCGGGCCGAGGCCATCGCCAGCGCCATCGCCGAGTTGCGCCCCAAGGACCGCCGCGCCTCCGGCCCCGCCGCCAGCCTGCGCGCCGCTGCGCGGGCTTTGGGCAAGGTGACGGTGCCGGCCGGCCATGTGAACCCGGCCGGCCCCGCCATGGCAGCACTTGAACGGGCCGAGGTCGCATTGGCCGAGGCCGAGGATTTCCTGGACCGGCTGGCCGCGGCGGAAGAGGACGACCCGCGTGCGCTGGAAGCCACCGAGGAGCGGCTGTTCGCCCTGCGCGCCGCCGCGCGCAAGCACGGCGTGCAGGTGGCGGAGCTGCCGGAGTTCTATGCCGCCTTGCGCGCCAAGCTGGCGGCGCTGGAGAGCGGCGTGGCGGACATCGCGGCGCTGACGGCGGAGACCGCCCGGCTGCGCGCCGATTACGTGGAGAAGGCGGCTTCGCTCTCGGCATTGCGCGAGGACGCGGCGCGGCGGCTGGAAACGGCGATCGGCGCCGAGCTGCCGCCGCTGAAGCTGGAGCGGGCGCGCTTCGTGGTGGAACGCGCGATGCTGCCGGAAGCGCAATGGGGGCCGCGCGGCGCGGATGCGGTGCGGTTCCTTATTGCCACCAACCCGGGCGAGACGCCGGGTGCGTTGGACAAGATCGCCTCGGGCGGCGAACTCTCCCGCCTGATGCTGGCGATGAAGGTGGTGCTGACCGGCGGCGGATCGGTGGAGACGCTGATCTTCGACGAGGTGGATTCCGGCATTGGCGGCGCCACGGCGGCGGCGGTGGGCGAGCGCCTGGCCCGCGTGGCGATGGGCGTGCAGGTGCTGGTGGTGACGCATAGCCCGCAGGTGGCGGCGCGCGGTGCCGCGCAGCTGCGCGTGGCCAAGCGTGTGGTGGACGAGCGGGCGGTGACGGAAGTGGATGTGCTGGACGAGGAGGCACGGCGCGAGGAGATCGCGCGGATGCTCGCCGGCGAAGTGATTACCGATGCCGCCCGCCAGGCGGCTGAAAGCTTACTACGGATATGACTGCAAAAACCAAGCTCCAGGCGCTGCTCGAAAAGATCGAGGCGGCGAACGCGGCCTATCACGAGCGCGACGCCCCGGAGATGACCGACGCCGAGTACGACGCGCTGCGCCGCGAGGCGGAGGAGATCCTCAAGGCGCATCCTGAGCTGCGCGAGGAGGCGCATGTACTGGCCCGGGTTGGCGCGCGCCCGGCCACGGGGTTTGGCAAAGTGCGGCACCGCACGCCGATGCTCTCGCTGGACAACGTGTTCAGCCCGGAGGATTTCGCCGAGTTCTGGCAAGGTAAGCGCCGCTTCCTGGGGCTGGATTCGGGGTGGGATTTCGTGGCGGAACCGAAGATCGACGGGCTGTCCATTTCACTCACCTATGAGAACCGGCGCTTTGTGCGCGCGGCCACGCGCGGCGACGGCACCGAGGGCGAGGACGTGACCGCCAACATACTCACCTTGCGTGAGCTGCCGCGCGAGTTGCCGCATGACGCGCCGGATTTCATCGAGATCCGCGGCGAGGTGTACATGACCAAGGCGGATTTTCTGGCGCTGAACGAGAGCAGCCCGGACAAGCAATTCGCCAACCCGCGCAACGCCGCCGCGGGGAGCCTGCGCCAACTCGACCCCGAGATGACGGCGAAGCGCAAACTCTCGCTGTTTGCCTATGCCCAGGGCGAAACCGCGACGCCGGTGGCGGACACGCACTGGGGCTATCTCACCACGCTCAAGCGCTGGGGGTTCAAGGTGAACCCGCTCTCTGAGCGCATGGCTGAGGGAGATGCGGAAGCATTCCAGGCGCGTATCGGCGCCGAGCGCGCCGAGCTGCCCTATGACATCGACGGCGTGGTGTACAAGGTGAACGACCTCGCCTTGCAGGCCCGTCTGGGCTTCGTGGGCCGCGCCCCGCGCTGGGCCTGCGCCTGGAAGTTCCCGGCGGAAAAGGCCAGCACCTTGCTGGAGGATATCGAAATCCAGGTGGGCCGCACCGGGGCGCTGACGCCGCGCGCGCGCCTCAAGCCGGTAAACGTCGGCGGCGTTCTGGTGCAATACGCGACGCTGCATAACGAGGACGAGATCGCCCGCAAGGATGTGCGCATCGGCGACACGGTGGAGCTGCAGCGCGCGGGCGATGTGATTCCGCAAATCCTCGGTGTGCTGAAGCGCGGCGAGCACACGCACCCGTTCGAATTCCCCACCCATTGCCCGGTCTGCGGCTCGCTGGCGGTGCGCGACACCGATGAGGCCGTGCGCCGCTGCACGGGCGGCCTCTCCTGCCCCGCCCAGGTGGTGGAGCGGCTGATCCATTTCTGCTCGCGCGGGGCGTTCGACATCGAGGGCATGGGCGAAAAGACCGTGCAGGAATTTTATCAGGCCGGGCTGCTGAAAAGCGCGCCGGATATTTTTGCTCTGCCCGCGCATGAGGCTGAAATCGCCGGGCGCGAGGGCTGGGGCGAGGTTTCCGCCGCCAAGCTCACCGCCGCCATCAACGCGCGGCGCGAGATCGGGCTGGAGCGCTTCATCTACGCGCTCGGCATCAGGCGCATCGGCGAGAACAACGCCAAGCTGCTGGCGCGGCATTACGGCTCTTACACGGCGTGGAAGGCGGGGATGATCGCGGCGCGCGAGATCGGCTCCGATGCGCGGCTGGAACTGGGCTCCATCTCCGGCGTCGGCCCGACCATCGCCAACGACCTCGTGGCATTTTTCGAAGAGACGCATAATCTGGATACGCTAGCAGCACTCGAGCGCGCAGTGACGGTGCGGGACGCGGCAAGCGCCGGGGTTTCCGACTCGCCGCTGGCGGGCAAGGTGATCGTGTTCACGGGTACGCTGAGCATGGCCCGGCCGGAGGCGAAGGCGCGAGCCGAAGCACTGGGCGCGAAGGTGACGGAGTCGGTCTCGAAGAAGACGGATTTCGTGGTGGTGGGCGAGGATGCGGGCTCCAAGGCGAAGAAGGCGGTGGAGCTGGGGCTCCGCACGTTGACAGAGCAGGAATTCAGGGAGATGGCGGGGCTGTGACCATTTTCACCAGCATCCTCTCCGCGTTTCTGCTCGCCTTTCCGGCGCTGTTCTCCATCGTCAATCCGCTTGGCGGGGCGATTATTTTCCATGAGGTCACGGCAACGCAAACCCATCTGCAGCGCGTGATCCTGGCTCGGAAGGTGGCGCTGTACTCGACCGGGGTGATGCTCATCGCCCTCTGGGCCGGCACGTACATATTGAGCTTCTTTGGCATCTCGATGAACGCGCTTCGCATCGCCGGCGGCTTGGTGGTGGCGGTGCGCTCCTATGAGATGCTCTCCGCCCCGGACAATACCGCGGCGCGCAAACAGCGCGAGGCGGCGCCGGTGAGTAGCGCGATTACCGAGGATCTGGCTGGCTACGCCTTCTTCCCTCTTACGCTGCCCTTCACCACCGGGCCTGGGACCATCGCCGTGGCGGTGTCGCTCGGCACGGCGCGGCCGGATGTGCTGGCAAGCATGGGCGCTTTCTATGCCGGCGCCTCCCTCGCCTGCCTGGCCATGGCAGTGCTCATTTGGTTGTCGTACAGCATGGCGGACCGCATCGCCGCCGTGCTTGGCCATTCCGGTCAGCAGGTGGTTGCGCGCATTGCCGCCTTCCTGCTCCTGGGCATCGGCGTGCAGGTCCTGCTCTCAGGCATCGTCCCCGTACTGCATGCGTCGTTGAGCAGATAAGCGGGTTTCGCTTGCGCTTTAGGCTGGCTTCGCTGCTGTTCTCGCCGCCCTGGGCGTGACAAACACGCGCCCCGCGCAGGCATGATGCGCAAGGAGGGCTTTGGTTTGGCGGCGTATCTGAAAGCGGAAATCGAGATCATCCGGCGGAGCGGGCTGTTCCTCTCGCCCTGGTATCTGGCGCAGCACCCGGCCCCCGCCGCCAGCGGCGATGATGGCGTGTGGCGCATTTCTGTGCCGAGGGCTGGGCCAATGGCGCGCGCCCGAACCAGTATTTCGACCCGGCTTGGTATCTGGCGCGCTACCCGGATGTCGCCGCCACCGGGATCAACCCGCTGCTGCATTACATCATCGCCGGCGAGGCGGAGGGGCGCGATCCCTCCCCGATGTTCCATACCGCCTGGTACCGTGAGACCTACCATCTGGGGGCCAACGAGCCCTGCCTGCGGCACTTCCTGGAGCGGCGCTGCACTGGGCAGGTGAACCCGGTGCCAGTGTTCGACGCCGCCTGGTACCTGGAGAACAACCCGGACGTGGCCCAGGGCGGGGCGGACCCGTTTGAGCATTTCCTGCTCTTCGGCGTGACCGAGGGGCGCAGCCCGGCGCCGGATTTCGACCTAAAATTCTACATCAACCGCTACGGCACCATGCTGGGCGGAGAGAACCCGCTGCTGCACTATCTGGCGCACCGGCAGAGCGGCATGTTCCTGCCGCAGCGGCCGGAGCAGGAAGGGCTGGTGCCGGCAGCCGTGCGGCGCGCCACCCGCCCTGCCCCGCATTTCGAGGAATTCTGCCCCGCCCCCGCGCATGCGAAGCGCAAGGCGAAGCTGCTGGCTTATTACCTGCCGCAATTTCATCACGTGCCGGAGAACGATGCCTGGTGGGGCAAGGGCTTCACCGACTGGACGAATCTCGGTCGGGCGCTGCCGCGCTTCATCGGCCATGTGCAGCCGCGCATCCCGCGCGACCTCGGGCATTACTCGCTGGACGACCCGAACACGCTGAAGCGCCAGATCGAGATGGCGAAGGGCGCGGGGCTGGAAGGCTTCGTGTTCTACACCTACTGGTTCAACCAGCACCGTTTGCTGGAAAAGCCACTGGAGCAGTTTCTCGCAGATAAATCCTTGGACTTCTCCTTCTGCGCGATGTGGGCGAACGAGAACTGGACCCGGCGCTGGGATGGGTTGGAGCGCGAGGTGCTGATCGCGCAGGAATATCTGGAAGAGGACGACCCGGCGCTGATCGCGCATTTCGTCCGGATGTTCGAGGACCCGCGCTATATCCGCATCGATGGCCGGCCGCTGCTGATGATCTACCGCGTCACGCTGATCCCCGAAGCGGCGGTGCGCATCGCCAAATGGCGGCGCATGTTCAGCGAGCTGCACGGCGAGCGCCCACTCATCATCATGGCGCAGAGCCTGGGCGATTACGACCCGGAGCCCTACGGGCTGGATGGCGCGGTGGAATTCCCGCCGCACAAGCTGAGCCAGGAGACAAAGCGGATCAACGACACGCTGGACACTGCTCGACCCGGATTTCTGTGCCACCGTGCATGACTATGCCGATATCGCGGAGACATCGCTGACGCTGCCGGTGCCGGATTATCCGCTGATCAAAACCATCGTGCCGGGCTGGGACAATGATCCGCGCCGCGAGGGCAAGGGGCTGGCGCTGCACAACGCAACACCTGCGCTGTACCAGGACTGGCTTGAGAAACTCGTTGACTATACCGAGGAGAATCCATTCTACGCGGAGCGGATCATCTGCGTGAATGCGTGGAATGAGTGGGCCGAGGGCGCGTTCCTGGAACCTGACGTGCATTCGGGTGCTGCCTTCCTCAACGCCACCGCACGGGCGATCTGCGAGCGCGATATGGCGGAATTCTCCGCCGGGATTCTGCTCGTGGGGCATGACGCGCAGGCGCATGGCGCGCAATTGCTGCTGCTCAACATCGCCCGCAAGCTGAAGCGCCAATGGGGCATCAAGGTGCATCTGCTGCTGCTCGGCGTTGGCCCGCTGCTCGGCAAATATTACGAGACCGCCGAAGTGAGCGTCGCCTACGACAAGACGATCATCGGCAATCTGCTCGACAATTACAAAGCGATGGGCATACGCGCCGCCATCGTGAACTCCGCCGCCTCGGCGCGGGTGGTGCCGTGGCTGGAGCAGCGGGGCATAAGCGCCACCATGCTGGTGCACGAGATGCCGCAGCTGCTGAAGGAGTACAACCTGGAGATCCAGGCGCGGCTGGGCGCGGGCGCTGCGAGCAACCTCGTGTTTTCCTCAGGCTATTTGCGGGACAAATTCGCGGCGGCGGTGGAACTGCGGCGTGAGAATGCGGTGGTGTTGGCGCAGGGCAATTACCAGGAGATGCGCTTCGACGAAGCGGCGCGCACGCGCATCCGCCGCGAGTTGGGCATTGGCGACGAGCAGTTCCTGGTGCTTGGCGCCGGGTTCGGGCATATCCGCAAGGGGTTCGATCTCTTCCTGCAAATGGCACGGACGTTGGCGGCGCGGCGGAGCGATGTGCATTTCGTCTGGGTGGGCGACATCGAGTTCATGCTGCGCACCTATCTCGCCCCCGAGATGGAGCGCGCACAGGCCGCCGGATGTTTCACGCACATCCCTTATACCGAGCGCGTGGCGGAATATTTCTCCGCCGCGGATGTGCTGGCCCTGACCTCGCGCGAGGACCCGCTGCCGACGGTGGTGATGGAGGCGCTGGCCTGCGGCGTGCCGTGCGTCGCCTTCGACGAGAGCGGCGGCATCCCCGAGCTGCTGCGCCGCGAAGAGGCCGGGCGCGTTGCCAAGCCCGCCGATGCCGAGGATTTCCTGACAGAGCTGGCCAGCCTGCTGGACCATGAGACGCTGGCCGCGCTGCGCCCGCGCCTGGCCGCCTTGGCGGCGCAGAAGTTCGAGTTCGGCGCCTATGTGCAGGAGCTGCTGCGACTGGCCACACCGGCGCTAAAGACGGTGAGCGTGGCGGTGCTGAACTACAATTACGCGCGGTATCTGCCGGAGCGGCTCACCACCGTGTTCGCGCAGACCTACCCGGTGCAGGAGGTGCTGCTGCTCGACGACGCCTCCCACGATGATTCGCTGGCCGTGGCGGCGGAAGTGGCCGAGGCTTCGGGACGGGAGCTGCGCGTGCTGGCGAACAAGAAGAATGCCGGGGTGTTCGCGCAGTGGAAGCGCGCGGCCGAGGCGGCCACCGGCGAGTATATCTGGCTGTGCGAGGCGGATGACGCGGCCGATCCGCGCTTCCTCTCGCGACTCATCGAGGCGATGGCGGGCGCCGAGGCACCGCTGCTCGGCTTTACCGACAGCCGGGCCATCGACGAGACCGGCATGGAGGTGATGCCGGACTACCAGTCCTACTACTTCGCCTGCGGGGTGAGGGAGCTGGCTTGCTCGGGCATCTGGAAGGCGCGGGAGTTCGCCGTGCGGGTGCTCAGCACGCGCAACCTCATCCCGAACGTGAGCGCCGTGCTGTGGCGGCGCGAGGCGCTGCTTAAGGCGCTGACGGCGGTGCCAGACCTCGCGGACTGGAAGCTGGCCGGGGATTGGCGGCTGTATCTGGCCCTGCTCGCGGGCCAGGAGGGCGAGCTGGTGTACATCGCCGAGCCGCTGAACACGCACCGGCGGCACGCAAGCGGGGTCACGCAATCGCTGGATGCCGGGGCGCATCTGGCCGAGATCCGGCGCATGCACGCGCTGGCCGCCGAGGCACTGGACCTGCCCGAGGTGCTGCTGGCCGAGCAGGCAGAGGACCGGGCGCGGCTGGAGGCGCAATTCGCGCGCGCAGCAAAAAAACCGGCTAAGCCGATTGCCAGACGGCGCAAGGTTTGATTGAACGGGGGCGGTTAACGTCTCTCCCTCTTCAGGATGCGCGTATGAAAATTCTTCTCACCGGCGGCTGCGGTTTCATTGGCTCGGCAGTGGTGAGGAGAGCGATCCGGCAGGAGGGACATCAGGTCATCAATATCGACAAGATGACCTACGCCGCTTCGGAAGATGCGCTGGAGGATGCGCTCCACCACCCCAGCCACACGCTGCTGAAGCAGGATATCTGCGACCTCGCTGGCATTCGCGCCGCCTTTGCCGCACACCAGCCGGACGTGGTGATGCATCTGGCCGCGGAAAGCCATGTGGACCGCTCCATCGACGGCCCGGCGGCGTTTGTGCACACCAATGTCACCGGCACCTTTGTCATGCTGGAGGCGGCGCGGGAATATTTCGCCACGCTGAGCGGCGAGAAGCGCGAACGCTTCCGGTTCCACCACATTTCTACTGACGAAGTGTTTGGCGCGCTGGAGGATAATGACAAGCCGTTCAACGAGCTTACGCCCTACGATCCGCGCAGCCCGTATTCGGCGTCCAAGGCGGCCTCCGACCATCTGGCGCGGGCCTGGATGCACACCTACGGGCTGCCCGTCATCGTATCTAACACCACCAACAATTACGGTAAGTGGCAGTTCCCCGAGAAGCTGATCCCGCTGGTGACGTTGAACGCCATCGAGGAGAAGCCCCTGCCCGTGTACGGCGCCGGGCTGAACACCCGCGACTGGTTGTTCGTGGACGACCATGCCGAGGCGCTGCTGAAGGTGGTCACACTTGGCACGCCGGGCGAGACCTACTGCATCGGCGCGCGCCAGCCGCGCAAGAATATCGACGTGGTGAAGGCGATCTGCGCCGTCCTCGACGAGAAGCTGCCGAGCCCCAACGGCGCGCGGGAGCGGCTGATCACCTACGTCACGGATCGTCCCGGGCATGACCACCGCTACGAGATCGACCCGACCTCGGCGGAGAAAGCCCTGAACTGGACGGCGGCGCATGATTTCGAGCGCGGCCTGCGGGCGACGATCGATTGGTACCTGGCCAACACCGAATGGTGGCAGGGCATCCGCGCGAAAAAATATTCAGGGCAAAGACTGGGAGCGGCAGCATGATTCGCAAGGGCATTATTCTCGCGGGCGGGTCCGGTACCCGGCTGCACCCCATCACCCAGGCCAGCTCCAAGCAGCTGCTGCCGGTGTACGACAAGCCGATGGTCTACTACCCGCTCTGCACGCTGCTGCTGGCGGGGATCAAGGAAGTGCTGATCATCTCCACCCCTGGCGACCTGCCGCAGTTCCAGCGCCTGTTCCATGACGGCGCGCATCTGGGCGTGCGCATCTCCTACGCCGAGCAGCCGAGCCCGGACGGGCTGGCGCAGGCATTCCTCATCGGCGAGGAGTGGATCGACGGCGAGGCCTGCGCCCTGGCGCTGGGCGACAACCTGATCCATGGCGACCACCTTTCCACCATGTTGCGTGCCGCCGGGGCCCGGCCCGAGGGGGCGACCGTGTTCGCCTACCAGGTGCGCGACCCGGAACGCTACGGCGTCGTCAGCTTCGATATCGACGGCAAGGCGCTGGATATCGTGGAGAAGCCTGCGAAACCTGCCTCCAACTGGGCGGTGACGGGGCTATATTTCTACGACAACCGGGTGGTGGAACTGGCCAAGACGATCAAGCCCTCCGCCCGTGGCGAACTGGAGATCACCGACCTGAACAATCTGTATCTGCAGGAGGGCACGCTGAAGGTGGAACGGCTGGGGCGCGGCACCGCCTGGCTCGATGCCGGCACGCCGGATTCGCTGCTGCAGGCCGCCACCTTCGTGCAGACCATCCAGACCCGCCAGGGCAACCTCGTCGGCTGCCCGGAGGAGGTGGCCTTCCGCATGGGCTTCATCGACAACGCGCAGCTCAAGGCCCGCGCTGGGCTGATCGGCAAGACCGAGCTGGGGCGGATCCTGCACGAAATCGCCGAAGGGGTGCACCACTGATGAAGATCGAGACACTCGCCATCCCCGAGGTGAAGCTGATCACCCCGCCGAAATTCGGCGATTCGCGCGGCTTCTTCTCCGAGACCTGGAGTGCTGCCAAGCTGAAGGCGCAGGGCTTCGACGAGCATTTCGTGCAGGACAACCACAGCTTCTCCGCCGCCAAGGGCACGATACGCGGGCTGCATTGCCAAACGGCGCCCAGCGTGCAGGGCAAGCTCGTGCGGGTGATCAAGGGCGCGATCTGGGATGTGGCGGTGGATATTCGCAAGGGCTCGCCCACCTACGGCAAATGGGTGGCGGCGGAGCTGAGCGAGGCCAACTGGTCGCAGCTCTGGATTCCCGGCGGCTTCCTGCACGGGTTCTGCACCATCGCGCCGGATACCGAGGTGATCTACAAGGTCACCGCCGATTACGACAAAGCCGCCGAGCGCGCGGTGGTGTGGAATGATCCCACGCTGGCCGTACCCTGGCCGGTGGCGGCGGGGGAGGAAACACTCTCCGACAAGGACAAGGCCGCGCCAGCCTTCAACCCCGAACACACCTGGTTCACCTACGCATGATCCTCATCACCGGAGCCACGGGCCAGCTGGGCGACGCACTGGTGAAGCTGTGCCGCGAGCGGGGCATCACCCACACCGCCGTGGCGCGGCCGGAGTTCGATTTCGAGCGCCCGGAGACCATCGACGCCTGCTTCAACGCCGCGAAGCCTAATCTGGTGATCAACGCCGCTGCCTATACGGCGGTGGACAAGGCCGAGACGGACCAGGAGGCGGCGAAAGCCGGAAACCACACGGGACCGCTGGCGCTGGCGAAGCTGTGCGAGGGCGCGGGCATCCCGTTCATCCACGTCTCCACCGATTACGTGTTCGACGGCAACAAGGGCGCACCCTATGTGGAGACGGACCCGACCGGGCCGACCGGCGTGTATGGCGCGACCAAGCGCTCCGGCGAGGAGGCGATTCTGGCCACCGGCGCCAAGGCGGTGATTCTGCGCACCGCCTGGGTGTACGCGGCCCATGGCAAGAATTTCGCCCGCACCATGCTGAACGCCGGGCGGAAAATGCCGGTACTGCGCGTGGTCGCCGACCAGCGCGGCACGCCAACCGCGGCCCCCGACCTCGCCGCCGCGATCTTGGCGATCGTGGAGAAGATCAGCGCCACCGGCTGGGAGCAAAAGTACCGGGGCATCTTCCACGCTACCGGGTCCGGCGAGACCACCTGGCACGGCTTTGCCACCGCCATCTTCGCCGAGGCTGCCAAGCACGGCTACAAGGCACCGGACGTGCAGGCTATCGCCACCGCCGACTGGCCGACCCCGACCCGCCGCCCGCCAGATTCCAGGCTGGATTGCTCCAAAATGGCGCGGATCTTCGGCGTGACCCTGCCAGATTGGCAGGCGAGCCTGCCGGGGATCGTGACCGCGCTGTTGATCCTGGACGCCGCTGGCTGACGCCCAGCCACGTTGACGGCGTGTTAGCACAAAAATCTTCCGGATTTTTGCGCCTTTCCGCATAAATGCCGCGCCATCCGTTGCACTGCTTCCAGCACCGTTTTAATACGGAATGTGAACACTTTCTTAATACAGGGCGTGCTACAACGTATGGTCATGGCTGGTTGTCTTGTGTCCAAGCGCTACGGGACTGCTCGGCTGTGACCCCCCCGCAGGCTGCCCGCAAGGGCAAAATTGCCATCCTTCTGTCCACCTATAACGGCGCGCGGTTCCTGCGGGCGCAACTGAACAGCTTCCTGGCCCAGACACATGAGAACTGGGTGCTGCACTGGCGCGATGACGGTTCGACGGACGAGACCGTGGAGATCATGCGCGGTTTTGCCGCCAAGGTCGGGCCGGAACGCTGTGTCGAATCCCCCTCCTCCGGCCCGCATCTCGGCGCCTCGCCCAGCTTCCTGACCCTGCTGCAGGAGAACATGGCCGCCGATGCCGTGGCCTTTGCCGACCAGGACGATGTGTGGCTGCCGGAGAAACTCGCCGCCGCGCTGGAAATGCTGGAGGACGCCGCAGACACCCCGGCCCTGTACTGCTCCCGGCAATATCTGGTGGACGAGGCGCTGCGCGGCGCCCGGCTTTCCGCCCAGCACGGCAAAGCCCTGGGGTTTCCAGCCTGCCTGACGCAGAATATCGCCAACGGCAATACGGTGGCGATGAACACCGCCGCGGCGGCACTGGTCGCTACCGCCGGCTACCCGGCCGATACCGTGCATGACTGGTGGAGCTATATCGTGGTTTCCGCCTGTGGCGGCAAAATCCTGTTCGATGAACGGCCGCAGGTGCTGTACCGGCTGCACAAGACCAATCTGATCGGCCGGGCGCGCCCGCTGCACGCCCGTGCGATGGCGGCGCTGCGGCGCGGGCCGGCTGTGTACATGACGATGATGCGCCGCCACGCCGACGCGCTGGCGGCCCAGGCAGCAAGACTGCCCCCACAGGCGCAGCGGGATTTGCGGCGGGTAAGGACCGGGCTGCGCGGCGGCCTGACGGATCGCGCCACAGCGCTCCTTTGCCGGCGGTTCCGGCGCTGCACCCTGCTGGAGAATTTGCTCTTCACCTACTGGTTCCTGAGCAGCCCGGCGGCCAATCCGGCAACCGCTCCCCTGCCCGGCTGGCCGGCGGCGGAACAGCCAGCCCCGACGAAGCTCAGGGCCCGCTAAAGCGGCACAAAAATCCCGGCCACCGCAATGGCCGGGTTTTTATTGTTCCTAGATCGGTTAGAGGCTGTTTCAGAAGTCGCTCTGGCGAGCTGGATAGTGCCCAGGCAGCCGCCAGAGTAGACTTATGGAACAGCATCTTAGGGCGAGACTTCCTCTCGGATGTCCTGCCATTCCTCGGTGAAGGGCTTCTTGCGGAAGGTCGCCCAGAAGAAATTCATGGTGTAGCGCAGGCCGATGGTGAACACGCCCTCGCCCACCAGGCGGCGGCCGGAGGACTGGGCCGGCAGGCGGAAGGTGAACTTGACCCGCCCCACCTTCGAGAGACGGTTGGCCATGTCGGTATCCTCGCCATAGAAGGAGAAGCGGTGATCCGGGTTGCCAAGCTTCAGCATCGCCTCGCGCTTGACGATGAAATTGCCGCCCTGGAGCATCGCGCCCACGTTCAGGATGTAGTGGTTGAACACATAGGCAAGCCAGGCGAGCCGGTAATAGAAGGCGACGACCATGTTCACCTTCCGGGGCACGCCATAGTAGATATATGGGCCAGAGAGGGCGACGAGGTCCTTGCCACGCTCGAACTGGCGCAGCACCTCGGTGAGCCAGCCGGAGGGGATGACCGTGTCGGCATCGATATTGGCGATCAGCTCGCCGGTGGAATGCTCGAAGCCGCACCAGCGGGCCTGCACCAGCCCCTTGCGCGGCTCATCGACCACCCGCACGCCTTCCACGGCCTCCGCCACCTCGCGGGTGCGGTCCGTGCTGGCATTGTTGACGACGATGATCTCCGTATCCTGGCCGAGTACCTTGCCGGCGCGGACGATCTCCTCACGTATCGCCGTCAGCGAGCGCGTCAGCAGCGCTTGCTCGTTATAGGCAGGGACGACAAAACTGATCTTCATACGCAATGCTCCAGGCAACTCGGCGGCATTAACCGGTTGAATGGGTTATCAACAGGGGAACCGCCAATAAATCGAATGACCTTTTTATGACAGAAACATTAGCGCGCCGGAAGTAAATTGGCGACCCATCACCCCGCCACCCCAGGCCAAGGTTGACATCGGCGCGTACTCCCGGCATAGGGCGCCTCCAATTGTTCCTCATTCTTCCCGAGAGCCACCATGAAGATCCGTAACTCCTTGAAGTCCGCGAAAATTCGCGACAAGAACTGCCGCGTTGTCCGCCGTCATGGCCGGGTCTACGTGATCAACAAGAAGAACCCGCGCATGAAGGCGCGCCAGGGCTAAGCTTCTTTATCTCACCTCAGGTGGCAGGCAACCCGGCCTTTGGCCGGGTTTTTTGTTTTGCCCCCAAGGGAATCGGGGACCGGGCCCAGGGGGGCAGTGCCGCCCCCGTGGAGTCCCGCCCCTGGCGGTTAGCCGGCCAGCAGCACCAGCGGACGCGGCCAGAACATGCCGGCGCGGGCACGGTAGGCGGCATAGGCGGCCGACAGCTCGGAGGTGGCGAACTTGCGCTCCTCGCGGGTGGCGGCATCAGCGTACAGAGCTGTCATCAGCACGGGAGCAATCCAGCCGGCCAGGCTGTGCACGGCGATGGCGGTGCCGAACCAGAACAGCACATAGGCCAGGTAGAACGGGTGACGCACATAGCGGTACGGCCCGTGGTTGAGCAGGAAGCTCGGGCTGTCATTGTCGTAGGCCAGGGTCGGCGGGGTACGGCGGCTGGCGAGAATCGCCGTGGCAAACACGCCGAGCGATGCGGTGAACAACACGATGGAAAGGAACCAGGCGCCGCCGAGTCCGTGCGCGAGGTTCCAGAGAAAGCCAGCGAACAACGCCATGCTGAGAGCGCTGGTGATCTTCATGCCCAGCGGCATGGCGCCGGTGGAACGGAAATGCCCTTGCACGCCCCAAGAGAAGGCGGAAAAGCAGACAGCAGCGTCGATACCGGTGATGACGGAGAAAACATTGTGCATTTTAGTGGACCTTTCTTGAGAATCGGGGATTAGAAGACGTTGACGGTTTCGCCGCGGAGCAGGCCGGCATAGGTGCTTTGCGGACCGCTGCCGGTGTCGACCATGGGGATGTCGCGCAGAACCGAGTCGTAGCGGGAGTTGCGGCAGGTCATCAGGTTTGTTTCGAACTTGACGCCCGCATAGCGGCGCGGCCCGGCGACATATTCGAAATGCAGGCGCTTGTAGAACGGCGTGTGATTGCGCCGGACGCAGGAGAGCGTCATGTCCGAACGCTCCTCTGCCACGAAAAAGCCTACGAACCGGTAAAGAACGAAGACCAACTCATAATCCGTGGCAAAATCGGGATGCCGCACGAGACGATTGATCTCAGTCAGCTTCGGTGGCCGGCCATGGTCGACGCTGGCGGCGAGGTCAGCAACTTCCTCGGGGAAGATTCGCGATGCCGGGATTTCATCCCAGCCCTCGAGTCCCGTTGTGTAGTCGAGCACGCACATGCGTACCGAGGCCACCGGCTGTCCCCACTTGTAGATGACCACCGACTTGCTGTTCGGCTTCAGGTCGTCCGCATCCGAGAACATCCCGCCCGGCATCGGGTCGATATAACCACCGGAGAGGTAGCTCTCATGCCTGATTCTGTAGGCGTCGGCCTTCGTTGCATCGTCGAGCGCCAGACGCGCAGTCAGCCCCTTGTCTGAATTCTTGACCGGGGCAGCACCACGCACCAGATTAGCGGAAAAAGATAGTAAACCACTCATTAAAAGCCTCCTTTTTACAACCAAAACAAGAGACATTAGTAATCATTTCCTCTTAAGGTGTAAGCGGAGTGTCGTTTTTGTTACACAACGAACCGATGTAGCGGCGAGGCTATAACGTCCCGCAAAGCGCAGGTATTTTCTTAAGAAAATCAATTAAGCAACTGAATGGACTTAGAATGGCTTGTCCTGTTTGTACGGCATCCGGACAGGCATCGAAAAAGCTGTGGTTCAGCACTAATTATTTGTTAAGAATAGCCGCCAAACGACAGCAAAACCTCTAATTAAATATGGCGCTCAGTTACGAAAAAAGTTACGTAAGGTTGTACCGCACGGCGGCGAAATTTAGGGTCTACACAGTGGAATGATGCTTCAATGGCGCGAACTCGACGCCCGGCCGTAAGCGGAAATCCGGCGCCGCGCGGCTGTGGCTTGCTCTGCGGACAATATTTCAGCCGGCGTTGCTGCGTCGGGTCCTGCGCGGCATTCAGGTGCCGAGGGATATGCTGGAGCGCCTTTATCTCGATCAAGCGCGCGACTTCAGTTATATCATGCGCGCCATTTCGATGGTCGGCGTTATCACGTTGGGGCTGCTGTTCGTCGACTTCCGGAACACCCCCGACATGCTGGCGCGCAGTGTGGTAATAGTTCTGACCCTGCTGACATATTTCGTCATCGTCGCGGAGGGGCGAGTTTGGCTGCACAAGGATGATCCTTCGGGGAGCGATGCGAAGAGATATTTCCGTAAAGTTAACGTGGCGCTGTTCGGACTCGGCATTCTATGGGGGCTGCTGATCACGCTGCTGATGATCCACGGCTCCCCGAACCAGCGCGCGCTAATATACGGCGTTGCCATCGGCTGCATCGCCACACCGGTGCTGGTCTCGCCCTCCTCCAGCGCCGTCTGCTACTGGCTGCCAACCTCGCTCGGCGTTTGCGCCAGCCTGTTTTTCAACCCCGACTTATACGCACTGGCTGACCTGCTATCGTTCATCCTGCTGACCGGGTTCTGCATCCTCTATATCAACCGCCGGCTGATCGAACGTGCGATCGGCGCCATCCGGCTGGAGGAGAACGCGGAAGTCATCAAGCTGCTGCTGCGCGATTTCGAGGAAAGCGCGTCCGACTGGCTGTGGGAGACCAACGCGGCGCTGGAACTGCAGCCGGCCAGCCAGCGCCTGGCGCAAGTGGCGCGCCGCCCGGCGGAGCAACTGCGCGGCAAGTTCCCCGGCGTGCTGCTGGGCGAGTCGGCGGCCACGGAGCAACGGCCGGGCTCGGCGCTCGAGCGGCTGAACCGGGCCATTGCCGAGCGTTCGCCGTTCCGCGACTTGGCGGTGCCGGTCACGATCAATGGCGAAGAGCGGTATTGGTCCCTCAGCGGCAAGCCGATCCTGGACAAGCACGGGCGCTTCGCAGGGTATCACGGCGTCGGCTCGGACATCACCGGCCAGCGCCGGCAGCAGGAGCATATCGCCTTCCTGGCACGGCATGACAGCCTGACCAAGCTGCCCAACCGCGTGCTGTTCTCCGAGACGCTGCATGAGGCCTGCGAACATTGCGACAAGACGGGCATCGCCCTGCTCTGCCTCGATCTCGATAATTTCAAGATCGTCAACGACACGCTCGGCCACGCCACCGGCGACGCCCTTCTGGTGGCCGTGTCCGAGCGCCTGCGCGGGTGCATCCGTGAATTCGACATGGCGACGCGCCTGGGCGGTGACGAATTCGCCGCCATCCTCGTGACCGACAAGCCCGATGAAGCGCAGGCGGTGGCAAAGCGCATCATCGAGCGCATGGCGCGGCCATTCCATTTCGACGGCCAGACTGTGCAGATCGGCGCCAGCATCGGCGTGGCCATGGCCCCGCGCGATGGCAAAGACCCGGGCGGGCTGATGAAGAACGCCGATCTGGCGCTGTACCGCGCCAAGGCCGAGGGGCGCGGCGTTGTCACCTTCTACGACCCGAAGATGGATGAGCGTGTGCGCGAGCGCCGCTCGCTGCAATCGGCGCTGCACCACGCCTTGGCGAATGGGGAATTCCGCCTGGAATACCAGCCGGTGATCGACCTCGCCACACGGCGCATCGCCGGGGCCGAGGCGCTGATCCGCTGGCAGCACCCGGAGCGCGGGCTGCTGCCCCCCAGCGCGTTCATTCCGTTGGCCGAGGATGGCAAGCTGATCTGTGAGATCGGCGAATGGGTACTGCATGAGGCCTGCGCCACCGCAGCCAACTGGCCGGAGCCCGTGGCTGTTGCGGTCAATCTCTCCCCCCTGCAGTTCCGCGCCCCCAATCTGCTCGCCAGTGTCAGCAACGCGCTCGCCAGATCTGGGCTGGAGCCCAGGCGGCTGGAGCTGGAGATCGTCGAATCCGTGATGCTGGGGAAAGCCCCGGCGGTCGAGCATACACTGCGGGGGCTGCGCGAGCAGGGCGTGCGCATCGCACTCGACGATTTCGGCACGGGCTATTCCTCGCTCTCCTATCTGCGCCGCTTTCCGGTCGACAAGATCAAGATCGACCAGTCCTTCATCCGCGATCTCGGCCAGTCGCAGGACTGCACCGCCATCATCCTCGCCATCATCGGGCTGGCGCAGCGCATGAACATGGTGGTGACCGCGGAGGGTGTGGAAAGCTCCGAGCAAGCCGCGCTGCTTGCCTCTTTCGGCTGCGCCCAGGCGCAGGGGTTTCTGTTCCACCGCCCACTGCCGCCCGAAGACTTCAGGCGCCTGCTGGCGGAAAACGCCCCTCACCCGTCCTGCCCGCTGGCGGTGCGGCCTCTCTAAGAGCCCCTCTCGGACTAAGAGCCCCTCTCGGAGGCTGTTTCAGAAGTCGCTCTGGCGAGCGTGGATGGCCGTGTTTTTCAAGCACTGGAGCGGGGCGTCCACGAAGTACGTGAGCACCGGAGAGCAGAAATGCGCGGCCAGACAGCCGCCGGAGTGGACTTATGAAACAGCCTCTTGGCCTTGTTGCCGCGCGGCAATGGCTTAATGAGCGGCTTATGAGTGATACTGCTACAGGTGCTTCCCCGGCGATGGCGCAATGGTTCGCCATCAAGGCGAGACACGAAGACGCGCTGCTGTTCTTCCGCATGGGCGATTTCTACGAGCTGTTCTTCGCCGACGCGCAGGCGGCAGCCGCCGCGCTGGACATCGCGCTGACCGCGCGCGGCGAGCACCAGGGCCAGCCCATCCCGATGTGCGGCGTGCCGGTAAGCCAGGCGGAGATGTATCTGGCCCGGCTGATCCGCCGCGGCTTCCGCGTCGCCGTGGTCGAGCAGATGGAGGACCCGGCGGCGGCCAAGGCCCGCGGCGCGAAAGGCCCGCTGAGGCGCGACGTGGTGCGCCTGGTCACCCCCGGCACGCTCACCGAGGAAGCGCTGCTGGAGGCCGGGCGGGCGAATTTCCTGCGCCGCCATCGTGCCGCATGGGGCGCAGCTCGGCATCGCCTGGGTGGACATCTCCACCGGCCTGTTCGAGACCGAGGCGACCGACGCGGCCGGGCTGCCGGCCCTGCTCGGCCGGCTGGACCCGGCCGAGATCCTCGCCGTGCGGGCATCGAGCTGGGCGCCGTTCGAGACAAGGCGGGTGGGCACGCAGCGCCTAGCCATGTCCGTCCCCGCCACGCCGGAGGCAGCCGGCGCGAACTGGCGCAGAAATTCGGCGCCGCCAGCCTGGATGCGTTCGGCGGATTTCTCCGACGCCGAGGCGCTCGCCGCCGCGACTGGTGCTGGCCTACGTGCGCCGCCACCCAGACGGGCGCGATGCCGCGCCTCGCCCACCCTGCAGCCGCCGGGGTGCGCCGGGCAGCTGGCCATGGATGCCGCCACCCGCGCCAGCCTGGAACTGCTCGCCGCCCGCGGCGGCAATGAGGCAGGCAGTCTGCTCGGCGCGGTGAAGCGCACCGTCAGCCCCGCCGGGGCGCGGCTGCTGGCAGGCTGGTCAGCGCCCCGCTCAACCGGCTGGAACCGCTTGCTGGCGCGGCAGGACGGCCTGGCTCGCCCTGCGCGACACCGGGATGGCCGAGCCGGTGCGCGCGGCTTTGCGCGGCGCGCCGGACATGGCCCGCGCTCTGGGGCGGATCGCGCTGGGCCGGGCGGCCCGCGCGACCTCGCCGCCATCCGCGCCGGGCTGGACGTGGCCGCCCGGCTCGCCCCGCTGCTCCCCCGCGGCCCCAGATTGCTGGATGCCGCCGCCATGGCGCTGAACCCGGCGCCGGACCTGCTGGAAACGCTGCAACACGCCCTGGCCGATCCGGCACCGCTGCGGCTGGAAGACGGCGGCGCGATCGCCCAGGGTTACGATGCCGAACTGGACGCCGAGCGCGCCCTGCGCGACGACAGCCGCCGGGTGCATCGCCGACACTCCAGACTCGACTACGCGCAGCGCTACGGCGTGGCCAGCCTGAAGATCCGCCACCACGCGCAGCTCGGCTACGTGATCGAGGCACCCGCCGCCGCGGTGGAGAAGCTGCGCGACGATCCCGGAACTGACTGCTGCGCCAGGGCATGGCCAACGGCGCGCGCTTCACCCATCCGGAACTCTCCGACGCTCGACCGCCGCATCACCGAGGCCGCCGACCGCGCCGCGGCGCGCGAGCGAGCTGGTGTTCGCCCGGCTGGTCAAGCAGGTGCTGTCAGCGGTCCAGACGCGCTCGCCGCCTGCGCCGATGCGCTGGCGCTCGCTGGATGTGCTGCAATCCGCCGCGCAGCTGGCGCTGACCGGGCACGTGGTGCCGCCCGGAACGTCACCGAGGACGACAGCATTCCGGATCGAGGCCGGCCGCCATCCGGTGGTGGAAGCGGCGCTGCCGCCGGGCGGCGCAGCTTCGTCCCCAACGACTGCGACCTCTCGCCCGAGCAGCGGCGTGCTGCTGCTCACCGGCCCGAACATGGCCGGCAAATCGACCTTCCTGCGGCAGAACGCGCTGATCGTCGTGCTGGCCCAGGCCGGCCTGCCGGTGCCGGCGGAGGCGATGCGGCTCGGCGTCGTGGACCGGCTGTTCTCCCGCGTCGGCGCGGCGGACGACCTGGCGCGCGGGCGCTCCACCTTCATGGTGGAGATGACCGAGACCGCCGCGATCCTGCACCAGGCCGGGCCGACGCACGCTGGTCGTGGTCGACGAGATCGGCCGCGGCACCGCCACGCTGGACGGTCTGGCCATCGCCTGGGCGGTGCTGGAGGCGCTGCACGGCGATACCGCTGCCGCACCATATTCGCCACACATTTCCATGAACTTGCCGAACTGGCCGACGGCTGCCGCGGCTGAAGCCGCACACGATGCGGGTGAAGGAATCGGAAGGCGAGGTGGTATTCCTGCACGAGGTGGTCGAGGGTGCGGCGCGGACGAGCTGGGGCGTGCATGTCGCGCGAGCTGGCCGGCGTGCCGGCACCGGTGGCGCAACGCGCGGCAATGCTGCTGAAATCCGCCGAAAACAGGCGGCACTGCTGGCCACCGGCGCCGCTGCCGCTCTTCGCCGGTCTGGCGCCGCAAGCACCGGTGGAAGAAGCGCCGGAGCCGGGCCCGGATGACGCCCTGGCGGCGGCTCTGGCGGCGCTGGACCCGGATCGCCATGACCCCGCGCGAGGCGCTGGAGGCCTTGTACAAATTGCGGGCCGAGGCGCTGAAAACGCGCCCCGGCCACGCGGAAAATTGAGGGGCTCGCGGTGCGTTATGAATTCCCTCATCTGATGGATTGATCTACCGTGTTCGACATGCCCGCATCCAGGAAGCAGCCCGACATCACCGCCGCCCTTGCCGAGCTGTTCGCGCCGGCCGAGACGCCCGTCCGCGCGAGGCGGCGCTGGGGCTGTTCCGCCGCCAGTCTCGCGCGGATGCAGAGCATCGTGCAGCAACGCTTCGAGCAGGACCGGCTGACCGGCCTGCCGCCGCGCGGCTGCTTGCCGGGCTGATCGATGAGTTGGTCAGCGCGCTGTTCGCCTACGCCACTGACGGTGCAGCCGGCTTGGGCGAGCCTGACCGCCTCGCCGATGGCCGCCACCGGCGGCTATGGCCGCGGCATGCTGGCGCCGTTCAGCGATATCGACCTGCTGTTCCTCACCGCACGGCCGCGCCTCGCGCAGACGCTGAGCAGGCGGTCGAGTACATGCTGTATTTCCTGTGGGACCTCGGGCTGAAGGTCGGCCACGCGACCCGCTCGATCGATGACTGCCTGATCGAGGCGCAAGGGCGACCGACCATCCGCACCGCGCTGCTGGATGCGCGCTGCCTGTGCCGGCGACGCGCGCGCTGTTCGCCGATTTCCACGCCGGCTTCCGCGCCGCCTGCAAGGACGCCGGCGCCGCCGAGTACATCGCCGCCAAGCAGGCCGAGCGCGCGGTGCGCCACCGCCGCTTCGGCGACAGCCCGTTCATGGTGGAGCCGAACGTGAAGGAAGGCCGCGGCGGCCTGCGCGACCTGCAGACGCTGTACTGGATCGCGCGCTACGTGTTCGACACCTTCGCCATGACCGAGTGGTGGGCAAGGACGCGCCCGGCGGCGGCATCCTGACCGCCGCCGAGGCGCGGGCACTGCAAGCGCGCCTGGGAATTTCTGTGGACCGTGCGCTTCCACCTGCACTACGTCGCCGGCCGCGCCGAGGAGCGGCTGACCTTCGACCTGCAGCCGGTGGTCGGCGCGCGCATGGGCTATACGCGCCATGGCCGGCAGGACGGGGTGGAACGCTTCATGCGCCACTATTTCCTGACCGCGCGCGAGGTGGCGCGCGCTGACCGCGCGTGCTGGAGCCGGCGCTGCTGCGCGCGGCCCTCGGCCCGCCGGCGATCGCCGCGGAGACCGACGCGGCGCTGCTCGAGCGCGGGCTTCGTGCTGGCCGACGGCAAGATCCTGTTCGCGCCCGGGCGTGACTCGGCTACCGATCCCTCCAGATGCTGCGCATCCTCATCTGCGCGCGCGACCGCGATCTGGAGCTGCATCCGCTGGCCCTGCGCTCGCTGATCCGCTCGGCGCCGCTGGGGGCTGAGCTGCGCGGCGACAAGCAGGCCGCCGCGCTGTTCCTCGACCTGCTGTGCGGCCCGCACGAGATCACGGGCACGACCCGGCATTCCGACTCCGCGCAGCTGGCTGGCGATCCTGAATGAGACCGGCATCCTCGGCCGCTATCTGCCGGACTGGGGGCGCATCGTCGGGCAGATGCAGTTCGACACCTACCATGTCTTCACCGTCGACGAGCACACGATCGAGGCGATCCGCGTCCTCAACACGCATGGAGCGCGGCGAACTGGCGGAGGTCGCACCGGTCGCCTCCGACCTGATCGAGCAGATCCAGTCCCGCCGCGCGCTGTATCGTGGCGATGCTGCTGCACGACATCGCCAAGGGCCGCGGCGGCGACCATTCGGAGCTCGGCGCCGAGATCGCGCTGAAGGTCGGCCCGGCGCTCGGCCTCTCCGCCGAGGAGACCGAAACGGTCTCCTGGCTGGTGCTGCACCACCTGCTGCTGAGCCAGACCGCCTTCAAGCGCGATATCGACGACCCGAAGACCATCCTCGACCTCGCGGATACCATCCAGTCGCCCGAGCGGCTGCGCCTGCTGCTGATCCTGACCGTCGCCGACATGCGCGCCGTGTCGCCCAAGGTGTGGAACGGCTGGAAGGCGACGCTGCTGCGCGAGCTCTACGCCCGCGTGGCGGAGGTGCTGGAGGGCGGGCTTGTCCACCACCGAGCGCGACGTGCGCGTCGCCCGGGCGAAGGACGCCGCCGCCGCGCTGCTGGCGGACTGGCCGACGGCGGAGCATCGAGGATTTCCTCGCGCTCGGCTATCCCGGCTACTGGCTCGTCGTTCGATCCCGAGACGCATCGCGCGCCATGCGCGCCTGGTCCGCGACGCCGAGGCCCGCAACGCGCCGCTGACCGTCGATCACCGAGCCGCTGCCGGCCCGCGCGGTGACCGAGGTGACGGTCTACTGCCGCCGACCATGCCGGGCTGTTCAGCCAGCATCGCCGGCGCGCTGGCGGTTGCCGGCGCCTCGATCGTCGACGCGCGCATCCATACGCTGACCAACGGCATGGCGCTGGATACGTTCTGGATCCAGGACGCCGCTGGCGGCACCGTTCGACGCGCCGCACCGCCTGGCGCGGCTCTCCGCGCTGATCGAGCAGGCGCTTTCCGGCCGGCTGAAGCTGGCGGCGGAAATCCGCAAGCGTCGACGCGCAGCGTGGTGGCCAGCGCATGCGCGCCATCCATGTGCCGCCGCGCGTGGTGATCGACAACCACGCCTCCAACCGGCACACGGTGCTCGAAGTGAACGGGCGCGACCGCCCCGGCCTGCTGCACGACGTCACCGCCGCGATCAGCGAGCAAGGGCTGCAGATCGCCTCCGCGCACGTCACCACCTACGGCGTGCGCGCCGTGGACGTGTTCTACGTGAAGGACGTGTTCGGCCTGAAGGTGGAGAACGAGCGCAAGCTCTACCAGCTGCGCGAGGCGCTGCTGGAGGCCCTGAACCCGGCGCTGGACGAACCGCCTGCCGACGGGAAGAACACCCCCTCGGCGGCATAAGACGCTGCCGCAAACCTGGCACTTGCCGGGGGCCGCGAAACTTTCATTAACCAGGCGGCGCGCCTTCTGCTACGCCAGCGCAGGACGTTTTTATAGGGAAACATCATCGATGAATGGTGGCCTGCGGCGCGACTTCGCTGGTTCGGTGAACATCTGCCTGAACAAATATGCCGATTTCAATGGCCGGGCGCCGCGCTCGGAATATTGGTGGTGGGTGCTGTTCGTCTTCCTGGCGGCGTTGGCCGCCGGGATCGTGGCCGGCGTGCTGGACGGACTCTTCGGCGGCAGGATGTTCGACAGGCTGGTCCGGCTGGCGTTGTTCCTGGCTTTCGTCGTGCCGAATCTGGCCGTCGCCGTGCGGCGGCTGCACGATCTCAACAAATCCGGCTGGTGGCTGCTGCTCGGCTTCATCCCCGCGATTGGCGGCCTGATCCTGCTGATCTTCGCCTGCCTGCCCGGCACGCCGGGGGCAAACCGATTCGGCGCCGATCCGCTGGCGGCAGATACGAATCCCGCCGTTTGACACGCCGGGAAAACCTGCGAAGGGCTTGAAGCATGGCCAAAATATCCCCTTCGCGCGTCGGCTTCATGCTGTGCGCCTTTTTGTTCCCAGGGCTGATCGGCACCTTCGCCAGCTTCTCCATCCCCGCCCCGGTGATCGACGAGATGCACCAGCAGGACGCGCTGGATGCGGTGCTCGCCGCACCCGACGCCACGGCACAGGCGGCTGCGATCGCGGCGCTGGCGGACAAGGTGGACCCCGACACCGCCGCCATCGTGGCCAACGGCACCGGCCCGATCGAGGCGCGCGTGGCAGCAGCGGAACAGAACATGCGCGCGGAGGTGGTGGCGCAGGCACGGGCCGCAGCCTATAAGATCCGGCTCATGGTGATCACCATGACCGTGCTCGGCGCGGTTTTTGGTGTTTTATTGATGGGACCGGAAAAGAAATGACTGAGCACGTGAAATCCTACTACGCGGCCACCGCCAACAAGCAGGATGCGCGCCCGCCCCTGCAAGGGAGCGTCACGGCGGATGTCTGCGTCATCGGCGCCGGGTTCACCGGCACCGCGGCGGCGCTGGAACTGGCGGAGCGCGGCTTCTCGGTCATCGTGCTGGAGGCGGTGCGCGTCGGCTTCGGCGCCTCGGGCCGCAATGGCGGGCAGATCGTGAACGGCTATTCGCGCGACCTGGACGTGATCTCGGCCCGCTACGGCGAGAAGGCCGGGAAGCTGATCGGCGCGCTTGCCTGCGAGGGCGGCGACATCATCCGCGAGCGCGTGCAAAAATACGGAATCAAGTGCGACCTCCAGCCGGGCATGCTGGCCACGGCGCTGACGCAGAAGCAGATGCGCGAGCTGGAGCACCATGTGAAGGTGTGGAACAGCTTCGGCTACGACCAGTTCGAGCTGCTGGACAAGAACGGCCTGGCCCCGCATGTGGTGACAGACCGTTACGTCGGCGGCCTGATCGACAAGAAGGGCGGGCATATCCATCCGCTCAACCTGGTGCAGGGCGAGGCCGAGGCTTTCGAGTCCCTGGGCGGGAAGATCTACGAGAACTCGCCGGTCGTGTCCGTGGACAAGGACAACGCCGTGGTGAAGACGGCGCAGGGCGAGGTGAAGGCGAAATACGTGTTCGTCTGCGGCAATGCCTATATGCACAACGTGCTGCCGGAGCTGGAATGGCGGATCATGCCCGTCTCCACCCAGGTGCTGGCGACCGAGCCACTGGGCGACGAGGCGAAGCGCCTGCTGCCCTCCAACGTGTGCGTGGAAGACTGCAACTACGTGCTGGATTACTTCCGCCGCAGCGCGGATAACCGCATCCTGTATGGCGGCGGCATCGTGTATGGCGGGACCGACCCGGTGAGCATCCGCGACAAGATCATGCCGCTGATGCTGAAGACCTTCCCCAGCCTGAAGGATGCGCGCATCGACTACACCTGGAGCGGCAATTTCGCGCTCACGCTCACGCGCTTCCCGCAGATGGGCAAGCTGGCGCCGAAAGTGTTCTTCTCGCATGGCGATAGCGGCCATGGCGTGACCACCACGCATCTGCTGGGGCGCATCCTGGCCGAGGCGGTGGCAGGCGATACCTCGCGCTTCGACGTCTTCGCCAACCTGCCCTATTTCCCCTTCCCCGGCGGCAAGACCTTCCGCGTGCCGCTCACCGTTATCGGCGCCTGGTACTACCAGATGCGCGACCGGCTGGGGGTTTAGGGGGCTGAGGCACCAGTAGGGGCAAGGGGCAGAGACTGCATGAACGACTGGACACATGTCAAAAGGATCACGAGCGGCAATGGCCGACAATGGATCGTGCCGTGAGGAAGTCGTGGATCGTCCGCCTTCGCGGGCCATGACGGTAGTCAACAGCCAGGAAACACCGTCATTGCGAGCGTAGCGAAGCAATCCATCTTTCTTGCCATGTCCCGGAGATGGATCGCTTCCCCCCGCTTTCGCGGGGGTTCGCGATGACAATATGCCCCCAACTTCCCCAAAAGGGCAGAATGGTCTAACCCGCGTGGATGGTTAAAGTTCGCTTCGCTCCCAGCCCCACGGGCTATCTGCATGTCGGCAACGCGCGCGCCGCGCTGGTGAATTTCCTGTTCGCCCGCAACCAGGGCGGTATCTTCCTGCTCCGGCTGGACGATACCGACACCGAGCGCGGGCGGCCGGAATACGAGCAGGGGATCTATGACGACCTGCGCTGGCTCGGCATTTCCTGGGACGAGACGGCAAGGCAGTCGGACCGCTTCGCCCGCTATGCCGAGGTGGCGGAGCAGCTGAAGGCCTCCGGGCGGCTCTACCCGTGCTTCGAAAACGAGGACGAGCTGGCGGCCAAGCGCGCCGCGCTGGTGAAGCGCAAGCTGCCCCCGGTGTATGACCGCGCCGCCCTCTCGATGACCGCCGAGCAGCGCGCCAGCGCCGAAGCCAACGGCAAGACGCCGTATTGGCGCTTCAAGCTCTCGGACGGCGCGGCCTCCTGGAACGACCTCGTGCTCGGGCCGCGCAACATCAAGCTCGGCACCGTCTCCGACCCGGTGCTGATCCGCGCCGACGGCACGCCGCTCTACACCTTCACCTCGGTGGTGGACGATGCCGACATGGGCATCACCCATATCATCCGCGGCGAGGACCATGTCTCCAACACGGCGGTGCAGATCGACCTCTTTGAAGCCATCACCAAAGCCCCGGTGCCGCGCTTCGCGCATCTGCCGCTGATCTCGGGCGGGGATGGCGAGAAGCTGTCCAAGCGCATCGGCTCGATCTCGCTGAAATCGCTCCGCAAGGACGGCATCGAGCCCGCCGCGATCACCGCCTATCTGGCGCGGCTGGGCACCAACAAGGACCCGGCGGCGGTGCCGATGGAGGAGCTGATCGGCAGCTTCAACCTCTCCGATTTCGGCCGCTCCCCGCCGCGCTTCGACGCGAAGCAGCTGCTAGGGCTGAACCGCAAGTTCCTGCACCAGCTGGACTACGAGGCGGTGCGCGACCGCCTGCCCGACGGCGCCACCGAGGCGTTCTGGCTGGCGATTCGCGGCAATCTGGATCTGCTGACCGAGGCGCGGCGCTGGTGGGAGGTGGTGGCCGACGAACTGCCGGCGCCGGAATTGCCCGGCAGCTCCCTGGTGCTGCGCGCCGCGCTGGACATGCTGCCTGATGAACCATGGGACGAGGAAACCTGGAAGGCTTGGACCGGCGCGGTCTCGGACGCCACCGGGGCGAAGGGCCGGGCGCTGTTCCAGCCGCTGCGCCTCTCCCTGACCGGCGAGGAGCATGGGCCGGAAATGGCGAAGCTGCTTCCACTCATCGGCCGGGCCCGGGTGGAACGCCGCCTCGCGGCCTGCGTTGCCGCGCGCGGCACGCCCGGCTAAGACATATCCCGCATAGGCACTTATGGGATTATCGCGTGGTCGATATTTTTGACGAGGTTTCCGAGGATCTGCGGCACGACCGGGCGGTTGCCCTGGCCAAGCGCTATGGCGGGTATTTGATCACCGCCATGGTGCTGGTGCTGATCGGCGTCGGCGCGCAGCAGGCATACAGCTCCTACCAGGGCAAGCAGGCGGAAAAGGCAGCCACGCAATACCTTGCCATCACCCAGGCGGCGGACCAGCAGGGCGGGCAGCTCACGCCGGACCAGGCGGTGCAGACCGCCCAGGACCTGAACAAATTCGCGGCATCCGCGCCCGAGGGCTACAAGACCCTGGCCAATCTGCGCGCCGCCGGGCTGTACGCCGCCGCGGGCAAGCTGGATCAGGCCAACGCGCTGTGGACCGGCGTGGCCCGGGATGGCGGCGCGGATAAGCTGCTGCGTGACCTCGCCACCCTGCTCTGGGCGCAGCACGCGCTGGGCGCGGTGCCAGATACCGATATCCAGGCCCGGCTGCAGCCGCTCGCCGCCGACACCAACCCGTACCATTCCCTGGCGCGCGAAACCCAGGCGCTGACCTATCTGCACCAGGGCAATACCGGGCTGGCGAAAGCCTTGTTCACGGAACTTGCCGCCGACCCCACCGCCCCGGCTGGCGTGCGCGAACGCGCCCAAGGCATGCTTGCACAGTTGAACGGATGAGATCCCCTATGATGCGACGCCGCACCGCCACCGCCAGCCTGATGACGCTCGGGCTGCTGGCCTCCTGCACCAAGCCGAAAGCCACAATCGCGGGCGAGCAGATTCCGGTGTTGCCGGACACCAACGGCATGGATGTGGCCGTGAATCCGCCGCAGGTGGTCCTGCCCCAGGCCACCGCCCTGGCCGACTGGCCGCAGCCGCTCGCCAACCCCGCCCATGCGCCGGGCAATGTCGCAGCCCCGCTCAACTTCAAGCCTTCATGGCGTGCCGATATCGGCACGCCGGGCGGCCTCCGTCAGCCGCTGATGGCGAGCCCCGTCATCGCCGAGGGCAAAGTCTTCACCATGGACGCCGACGCGACCGTGCGTGCCTTCTCCCTTGGCGACGGCAGCCTGATCTGGCACGCCAACACCCGGCCGAAGCACGCGACCGAACAGAATCTCGGCGGCGGCATCGCCTACGACTCCGGCAAGCTCTACGCCAGCACCGGCTATGCCGAACTGCGTGCCCTGGACCCGGCCACCGGCAAGGTGCTGTGGCACCAGCAGCTGGACTTCCCCACCCGCTCGGCCCCGCTAGTGGCGGGCGGGCTGGTGGCGGTGGTCACGCAGGAGGACCTGCTGCTGACCTTCGACGCTGCCTCCGGCACCCCCGGCTGGCGCTTCGACGGCTCGGCCGGCCTGACCTCCACCACCGCGGTGCAGATCGCGGGCCCGCCAGCCTTCGCCGACGGCATCATCGCCGCCGGGTTCTCCAACGGCCTGCTGGCGGCGATCGACGCCACCTCCGGCACGCCGGTGTGGGAGCAAAGCCTCGCCGCCTCCTTCGGCCAGGGCGGCGGGCTCGACCTTCTCGGACATCGTCGCCTCCCCGGTCATCGCGGGCGGCGTGGTCTATGCCATCAACCTGGGCGACACGATGATGGCCGTGGACCTGCATTCCGGCGCCAAGGTGTGGACGCACAGCGCCACCGGCACGCAGCCCATCTGCCTGGCCGGAGGCTTCGCCTTCGTGCTCGACAAGAACCAGGTGCTCTACGCCGTGCATGCGGATGACGGGCTGGTCAGCTGGTCGCTGCAAATGCAGGACTATGAGAACATGAAGAAGCAGAAGGACCCGATCAGCTGGGCCGGGCCGATCCTGGTGAACGGCCAGCTGCTGCTGGTGAGCGACCATGGCCAGGCGGCGCTGGTGGACCCGGTGGCCGGAGAACTGACGCGGACCGTGAAGCTGGGCAGCAGCAATGTGGCGGACATGGCGCCGCTGGCCGCCAGCGGCGTGCTGCTGCAACTGACGCGCAACGCCAAACTGACTGCATACACCTGATCATGATACCTCATGTTGTTATTGCCGGACGGCCGAACGTCGGCAAGTCCACACTCTTTAACCGGCTGGCCGGGGCGCGCATCGCGCTCGTGGCCGACACGCCGGGCGTAACGCGCGACCGCAAGGAGGCCGAGTGCGTGCTGGCCGGCACGCAAGGTGCTGCTGGTGGATACGGCCGGGCTGGAGGAGGCCGCCCCGGACACGCTGCCGGGCCGGATGCGGGCCTCGACCTCGCTGGCGGTGGAACATGCGGACCTTGTGCTGTTCGTGTTCGACGCACGGGCCGGGCTGCTGCCGGAGGACCACCATTTCGCCACCTGGCTGCGCCGGACCGGCAAGCCGGTGCTGGTGGTGGCCAACAAGGCCGAGGGACGCGGCGGGGCCGCCGCCGCCATGGAAGCCTATGAGCTGGGCCTGGGCGAGCCTTGCGCCATTTCCGCCGAGCATAACGAGGGCATCTACGACCTGATGACCGAGATCGCCGACCGGCTGCCGAAGCCGGAAGAGGCCGACGCGGAAGACGGCGAGAACCTGCCGCTGCATCTGGCCATCGTCGGGCGGCCCAACGCGGGCAAGTCCACGCTGCTGAACTACCTGCTGGGCGAGCAGCGCATGATCACCGGGCCGGAGCCGGGGCTGACGCGCGATGCGGTCTCGGCGGACTTCACCGGGCCGGACGGCAAGCTCTACCGGATCGTGGACACGGCGGGCCTGCGCAAGCGCGCCCGGGTGGATGAGGGGCTGGAGAAGATGTCCACCTCCTCCTCGATCGAGGCGCTGAAGAAGGCCGAGATGGTGGTGCTGGCGGTTGACGCCGTGAATGGCGTGCAGGAACAGGACCTGCACATCGCCCGCCTTGTCGAGCGCGAGGGCCGGGCCTGCGTGATCGCGCTGACCAAATGGGACGCGGTGGAAGACCGCGGCGATGCGCGCAAGGCGGCGCTGGACCGCATTTCCATCTCGCTCAGCCAGATGAAGGGCATCACCGTGGTGCCGCTCTCCGCCGAGACCGGCGAGGGCGTGGCCAAGCTGTTCCCCGCCCTGCGCGCGACCTACGAGAAGTGGAACCTGCGCATCCCCACCAGCCAGCTGAACCGCTGGTTCGAGGCGGCGCTGGAGCGTTTCCCGCCGCCGCTGGTGGAGGGGCGCCGGCTGAAGCTGCGCTACATCACGCAGATCAAGGCGCGGCCGCCGACCTTCGCGGTGTTCGGCACCCGCGCCGAGCAGACGCCGGAGACGTATCAGCGCTATCTGGTGAACTCCCTGCGCGAGGCATTCGAGATGCCGGGCGTGCCCATCCGCATCTATCTGCGCGGCACGGATAATCCGTACGCGGATTAAAATACCACGGAAGCTTAACTCGCTCGTCAGCAGGGCCAGGGCTAGGACAGCACGCATGCGGCGCCTCGCCCTCCTGCTGATGTTCCTCCCTGCCCCGGCCCTGGCCGCGCCGCTGTTCTGTGCCGGTGTGGCAGCGCCGGAGCTGGCCTACCCAGATGCGAAAGGCTCCTGGCAGGGGCTGGAGATTTCCATTTGCCAGCGCGTGGCCGCCAAGCTCGGTGTGGCGGCGCAATTCACCCCCGTGCTGCAGGATAGCGACATCCCGCCGCGGGCCGATGTGCTGTTCGCCCCGCAGGCGGATATCGGGCCCGGCTACACGCTCGGGCCGGTGATCTATAACGATTACCAGGCGATCCTGGTGCCCTATGGCTCACCCGCGCGGCAGGCGGCGGATCTGGGGCAGGCGGAAATCTGCGTCGAGCCCGGCTCGCCGGAGGATGACAATCTGCAAGCCTATTTCAAGGCGCATCACATCAAGCTGCACGAATTCGTGTTCCAGGAACCCGATGAGATGCACGACGCCTACGAGGCCGGGCGCTGCGATGCGATCACCGCGCGGCGCTCGCTGCTGGTGGGGCTGCGCGGCAATGCCGAAGGGGCGCGGCAGGATGATGTGCTGCTGCCGGATGATCTGGGCGACAACCCGGTGCGCGTGGCCAGCCGCCCCGGGCTGGCTGCTCTTGTTGCTGAAACCGTCGAGGAAAAGCCATGAAGTTGAAACGCGCGTTGAGCCTGATGACGGCGCTGAGCCTGCTGCCGGCGCAGTTCGCCTGGGCGGCCGGCACCGTGACCCCGCAGCCCAACGGCCCAACCGTGGTGCGCGCCGAGATGGTGGCGCATGAGCCCAGCCTGACCGAGGCGCAGGAGATCGCGCTGCTGCGCAAGCACGTGAAATACGTGTTCGTGCTGTTCCAGGAGAACCGCTCCTTCAACTCCTATTTCGGCACCTTCCCCGGCGCCAACGGGCTGTTCAGCCAGCCCGCCAGCCAGACGCCGGGCTTCTACCAGCCGATCATGAATGTTGATGGCAGCATGGGCATGATCTCGCCCTTCCGCATCGGGCCGGACCAATACGCCGCCGACACGGACGACGTGGACCACGCGCATATCAACATGGCCGAGAAGATGGACGTGGCGAGCGGCAAGGCGCTGATGGACCGCTTCGCGCTCGAGGAAGAGAAGAAGTACATCACGCCGGGCGGTAAGACGCCGAGCCTGATGGCCAAGCAGTTCGGCGAGCTGACTATGGCCTACGAGGATTGCGATACCATCCCTTACTTGTGGAACTACGCCGACCGCTTCATCCTGTTCGATAATTTCTTCCAGCACACGATCGGCCCCTCCACGCCGAATGCCATCGCGATGATCGCGGGCGAGACCGGCGAGACGCAATGGGTGAAGCACCCCGATGAAGCTGTGGGGGCCAAGGGCCTGCCGAAAGGCGTGGGCGAGCCGGTGGTGGGCGATGCCGACCCGCTCTGGGGCACGGGCGAAAATGGCGATGCAAGCGGCCAGCCGCAGAACCCGAATGACGTGAAGAACCACCCGGTGATCCCGGCGCTGAACCAGACCTATGCCAGCCTGCCGCTGACCATGAACGGCGTGAAGGTGCAGGCGGTGACGGCGCAGGACAAAAACGCCGCGGCCGACCTCGCCGATGTGCAGCAGGACATTCCGGCCATCGCCGCGAGCAAGGCGGCGGCGCTGCCCTGGGGCTGGTACGAGGAAGGCTATGACCAGGAGCCCTCCGACAAGGGCACCACGGCCAGCCATGCGGGCTATATCGGCCACCATAACGGGCCGCAATATTTCGGCTATGTCTCGAACAATCCAGACGAGAGCGCGCATCTGCACGGGCTGGGCGATTTCTTCGCCGATATCGGCGCGGGCAAGCTCGCCCCCACCGGCGGGGTGTATTACGTGCGCGGCGGGTTCCAGAATATCGCGGGGCTGAACCCGGCGCTGAAGGACCCGGCGGTGCAGCATAACTTCCAGGGCGATGACGACCATCCGGGCTATTCGGATGCTGCGATCTCCGAGGCGCTGGTGGCGCGCGAAGTGAACGCCATCGCCCAGAGCAAGTACTGGGCGCAATCGGCGATCATCATCACCTACGATGAGTCGGAAGGCGATTACGACCATGTGCCGCCGACCTTCGTGGAATTTGACCCGCAGGGCCTGCCGCTCTCGCGCGGGCCGCGCATCCCGCTCATCGTCATCTCGCCCTATGCCCGCGCGCATGAGGTGAGCCATGAGAGCGGGGACCATGCCAGCGTGATCAAGTTCATCGAGCTGCTCTACGGCCTGCCGGCGCTGGCGGACCTGCCGGACGAGGCGCAGGCGCGCGAGGCGGGGCTGAAGATGTTCAAGCAGGCTTATCTCGGCCCGGCGGACGACAACACGCCGGGCGTGGGCAACCTGCTCTCGGCCTTCGACCCGGCCCGCCTGACAGGTGCTGCGCCCCCCCTGCCCGCCTCCTACGCGGTGACCGCCAACATCAACGCCATCCCGCCTTACGGCAACCAGGGCTGCAAGGCGATCGGCGTGGTGCCGGTGGATGCGGCGATGGGGATCAAGACCACCATCCCGGCGGATTTCAACCCGCGGCCGAAGACGGACCCGACGGCGACGAAGTAATCTAATTAAAACGGCGCCTCGCGGCGCCGTTTTCGTGTCCAGTAAAGATGGATTGCTTCGGCCGCTCACGCGGCCTCGCAATGACGGCGGAAATTAGCCCTCCTTCAGCATCTCCAGCTCCAGCCAGCGCTCCTCGACTTTCTCCAGCCTGGCGTGCAACTCGGCCAGAGCGGCGGTGGCGGCCTGGAATTTTTTCGGATCTTTCGCGTAGAGGTCCGAGGTGGCGAGGATGGTTTCCTGCTTCTGGATCTCGACGTGGAGCTTGTCGATTTCGGCAGTGAGGGTCTTCAGTTCGTGCTGTTCCTTGAAGGAGATCTTACGCCCGGCCGGTTCCGTGGGCTTTGCCGTGGCGGCGGGCTTGGGCGCGGATTTCTTCTCGGCCTTCTGCTCCGCCACCGGCGCACCGGCACGCTGGGCCAGCATGTCGGAATATCCGCCCGCGTACTCCACCCAGTTGCCGTTGCCTTCCGATGCCAGCACCGAGGTCGCCACACGGTCGAGGAAGTCGCGGTCGTGCGAGACGACGATGACCGTGCCGGTGTAATCGCCCAGCATTTCCTGCAGCAGGTCGAGGGTTTCCAGGTCCAGGTCGTTGGTCGGCTCGTCCAGCACCAGCAGGTTGGAGGGCTTGGCCAGCGCCACCGCCAGCAGCAGCCGCCCGCGCTCGCCGCCCGAGAGCGTGCCGACCGGCGTGCGCGCCTGCTCGGGCTTGAACAGGAACTCCTTCATGTAGCCGATGACATGGCGGCTCTGGTTGCCGACATGCACCTGGTCGCTCTTGCCGCCGGTCAGCGTGTCGGCCAGCGAGGTGTTCGGGTTGAGCGCCGCGCGCTGCTGGTCGAGCGTCACGACGTCCAGCGCCGCGCCGAGCTTCACCGCGCCGGAATCGGGCTCCAGCTGGCCGAGGATCAGCTTCAGCAGCGTGGATTTGCCCGCGCCGTTGGGGCCGACAATGCCGAGCCGGTCGCCGCGCAGCACGCGGAAGGTGAGATTGTCCACCACCTTGCGCTCGCCGAAGCTCTTGGAGATGCCGTCGGCGTCCACGACGATCTTGCCCGAGGTGGCGGCGTCCAGCGAGGCCAGCTTGGCCGTGCCGAGCTTGTGCGTGTAGTTGCGGCGCTCGCGCGCGCAGGCTGTGCAGGCCCGCCAGGCGCTTGACGTTGCGCTTGCGCCGCGCGGTCACGCCGTAGCGCAGCCAGTCCTCCTCGCGCGCGATCTTGCGGCCCAGCTTGTGGAAGTCCTGCTCCTCCTGCTCCAGCACCTCGTCGCGCCAGGTTTCGAAATGGGCGAAGCTCTTGTCCAGGCGCTTGCGTCTGGCCACGGTCCAGCCAGACCATGGCGCGGGAGAGGTTTTCCAGGAACCGCCGGTCATGCGAGATGAGCACCATGCCCGAGGAGAGGGATTTCAGCTCGCCTTCCAGCCACTCGATGGCGGGAAGGTCCAGATGGTTGGTCGGCTCGTCCAGCAGCAGAAGATCCGGGCTGGGCGCCAGGGTGCGGGCAAGCGCGGCGCGGCGGGCCTCGCCACCCGAGAGATTCTCGGGCTTCTCGTCCCCGCTCAGGCCAAGCTCGCCCAGCAGGTAGCGAACGCGGTACTCGTCGTCATTCGGCCCGAGACCTGCCAACACATAGTCCATGACATTGGCGTGGGCGGAAAGATCAGGCTCCTGCGGCAGATAGCGCATGGTGGCACCCGGCTGAAAGAAGCGCGTGCCGGAATCGAGGGCGATCTCGCCCGAGGCGATCTTCAGCAGCGTGGATTTGCCCGAGCCGTTGCGGCCGACGAGGCAGATGCGCTCGCCCGCCCCCACCGAGAGCGATGCCCCGGAGAGCAGCGGCACGGTGCCGAGGGTTACGGAGATGTCGGTGAGCAGCAGGAGCGGTGGGGGAGCCATGCGGGCTGTTTGGCGGTTCGCGCCGCCGGAACTCAAGAGCGGCGCGCTAAGTGCCGGACAGCGCGACAGGCCGGGCCGGGCCGGAGGGCGCATAGCTGCCCGCGGGAAGCGGGCTGGGCTGCGGCGCGGCAGGGGGCGGCGGAGAGGCGGGCGCGGCCGTGGACGACGTGGCCGGGGCGGGAGCCGGCGGGGCCGCCGGGGGCGCCGGGGTGGCGCAGGGCAGCGGGGGCCGGGTGGAATCGAGCCTGACCTGGTAGCGCCGCCCCGCCAGGAAACCCCGCTCATAGGCGGCGGATTCGTCTTGGTGCAGCTGCTTGGCCGGCGTTGACGGTGGTGTTGAGGGGCTGGGTGGCGTCTCGCAAGCCGCCAGGAATGAGGCGGCGAGCATGGCCAGAAAAACCTTGCGGCAACGCCGCACATGACTGGGGCTCGACATTACACCAGCATATAGCCAGGGAACAGCTTGCCGTCATCCCGGTAACACTTCATTTCCGTTCATTACCCGCATATGGCCAAAGGCCGTATATGCGACGACGGACGAATACGAAGGAGACATACAGAACATGCGCAAGCACATGGCAATTATTCTGCTGCTGGCCGCCACGGTCGTGCCGCTGACCGGCTGCGTGGTCTACCCGGGCCGCCCCTACGCCACGGCGCATTGGGTGCCGGGGCATTGGGGCGCGTATGGCGGATGGCATCCGGGCCACTGGGCGTAAGCCGCAAAAAAAAGCCGGCGGGCCCACCCCCGCCGGTTCTTGAACCGAGATATTCCCCCTTCGCCACTCCACGTCTTTCTGGACGACGCGAGCCCCGGGTAACGCAATGAGACGTCAACCCAGGCTAATGTTGTTGTACGGTTTCGCATAAACCTTACGAAAATATGTATCCGCAAGCGCGGATTGACGCCGCCCCGCCCCTGCGGCACGAGGCAGGCGAAACCTCCCGGGCGTGCATCCTCCATGTGTACTTCGTGCCAAGCTGTCTCCCGCCGCGCCTTTCTTGGCGGGGCGCTCACCCTGCCGCTCTGGCATGGGGGGCGCGGCGCCGGGCTGGTGGAGCCCTGCCTGCGCCTGCCCGTGCAAGGTGTTGCGGTAACGCTGGATGCCTGCCCTGGGCATTTCGACGAGCGCATCGCCAACACCCTGCTGGCATGCAACATCCCGGCGACGATCTTCGTCACCGCCACCTGGATGCGCTGGAACCCGGACGGGCTGGCTCTGCTGAAGTCCCGCCCCGACCTGTTCGCGCTGGAAAACCACGGCGCGCGCCATATTCCGCCGGTGCTGGGCGCGGCGCCGATCTACGGCCTGGTCCCTGCGGGCACGCTGGATGCCATCCGCACCGAGGTGCTGGACGGGGCGGCGGCAATCACCGCCGCGACGGGCAAGCGCCCCACCTGGTACCGGGCGGCGGCGGGCATCTACAGCCCTGCTGCCATCCCGGCCATCGAGGCGCTGGGTTTCAAAATCGCCGGCTATTCCCTGAACTCGGATGAGGGGGCCTCGCTGCCCGCCAGGACCGTGGCGGCGCGGATCGCCGCGGCGAAGAATGGCGACGTGATCGAGGGGCATATCAACCAGCCGAAGCGCGACAGCGGCGCGGGCATCGCCGCCGGACTGAAGGCGCTGCACGCGGCAGGGACCAGGTTCATCCGCCTCGACCAACTGCCTGCGACGATCGACGTGATGGCATAAGCGCGCCGAGGAATCCGTTGCCACCCCGCCAACGGGGCAAAAGCCCAATGCGGCTAAGGAATTTCCGGCTGTATAAATGGAATATCCACAGAATTACCCACAACTCTGTGGATAACTTCGCAGTCGCACAAAAAATCGAGATTTTCCAAGACTTGGACAGCGAGAGCCAAAGCAGGCGGCAATCAGACCGCCGTCACTATTTTTCGGCTACGACCAGGGGGGTGACGCTCACCATTGCTACACCACTGCTGACCAGACCAATCTCGCTCGCGGCCGCCTCGGAAAGGTCGATGATGCGGTGGCCGTGAGGCATGCAATCGTTCACAAGGACAACAACGGAACGGTCATCGTTGAGACGCGAAATGCGCACCTTGGTGCCCACGGGCAGCACGGGCGATGCCGCGGACAGGACACCGTTCTTGAACGATTGGCCGGAGCATGTGCGGTGAAGGCCCGGGCCAGGCCGGTACCAAGAGGCAAGACCGACGACTGATGGTCCCGACGCAATAATCTGAGGCGTTGGCGGGGGCGCGGCAGGAGCAGCCTGTGAGAGCGCGGCCGCCGTGGCGACAGGAGCTTTCCCCATGGGGGCGGCGGTGCAACCGGAAACAACGCCCGCAACCGCCAGAATGAGCATGAAGCGGTACTGGATCATCGCGGCCAGCAGCCGGTCATGGTGTCGGAGCCGTTCATGCCATTAGCGTATACCGAATTTAATTGGCTTGCATAGCATGCATAGCATAATGGCGCGCCGATTAATCCCGAACTGCGCGCAACGCGCTCCCAGCCGGGGGCGGCCCTTGATGGACGCGGTTGCTCTTTTTCCTTTCCCTTCGGTGAACCAGCGCGCGGACGAGCCCCATCAGGAGTAACAAAAAAACCCGGCGGTTTTCGGCCGGGGTTTGCTTTGGCACCAGTACAACCGGCAGGAGAGGCCGCCTTGCGGGCGCAGCCAATCAGCACGGCGATGACGAGCGTGCGGAATAAAGGAACCGCGCTTGAACCATAGAAAGCGCCCGGCGGGGCACGGTTACTGTGGGGACATGTAACCGGACAAGTCCCGGGATTACTTCCGGTCCGCCCGCAACAAATTGAATTTTCTAGGGAAGATGGTGGGTGCACAAGGATTCGAACCTTGGACCTACTGATTAAGAGTCAGCTGCTCTACCAACTGAGCTATGCACCCATCCGGCCGGGGCGGCGTATGCCGTCGCGGTGGGGGAGCGTATACCGGCACATCGCGGGAAAGAAAAGCCCGGCGATGAAGAAAAATTACCCCCAACCCCGCAGCTTGCCTTACATTGACCTTAACGCATTGGTCATATTCACTACACGCATAGACACCCAAGCCTGAAGGACCCGCCCATGGCTTATGCGCTGCAACAGCTCGTCAACGGCCTCACGCTAGGGATGATCTACGGGTTGATCGCCGTGGGCTACACCATGGTTTACGGCATTATCGGCATGATCAACTTCGCCCATGGCGATGTGTTCATGATCGGCGCGTTCATCGGCATCATCGTGCTCACGGCGCTCACCGGCATCACATCCGTGCCGCTGGGGCTGCTGGCGGCGCTCATCATCTCGGCGGCTTTGTGCGGTGTGTACGGGTTTTCCATCGAGCGCGTGGCGTATCGGCCGCTGCGCGGCTCCTTCCGCCTGGCGCCGCTGATCACGCGCCATCGGCATGTCGATCCTGCTGGAGAACTACGTGCAGACCAGCCAGGGCGCGCTGGAGCGGGCGATTCCCAACCTCATCCCCGGCGGCATCACGCTCATGCAGCAGGATGGTTTCGTCGTGCAGCTCTCCTGGATGCAGATGGCGATTTGGGCGGTGACGCTCGTGGTGCTGGGCATCTTCACCTACATCGTCACCCGCACCCCGCTCGGGCGGGCCATGCGCGCGGTGGAGCAGGACGCCAAGATGGCAGCGCTGCTGGGCATCGACACCAGCCGCACGATCAGCATCACCTTCATCATCGGCTCGGCGCTGGCGGCCGTCGCGGGGGTGATGTTCCTGCTCTATTACGGCGTTATCGATTTCTACATCGGCTTCAACGCCGGGATCAAAGCCTTCACCGCCGCGGTGCTGGGGGGCATCGGCTCGCTGCCAGGGGCGGTGCTGGGCGGGCTGCTCATCGGGCTTATCGAGGCGTTCTGGTCCGGCTACGCCACCGTGGCCTACAAGGATGCCGCCGTGTACTCCATCCTCGCCATCGTGCTGATGTTCATGCCCAGCGGGCTGCTCGGCCGGCATGAGGTGGAAAAAGTATGACGCGCCCGGTCGAGATGCTGAAGGATGCGGCGGCGGTCGCATTCTTCGCCCTGCTGATCTTCGCGCCGTTCCTGGGCGTGCAACTTTCCGACAACGATGCGGGCGGGCTCTCCCTCTCCGCACGTCCGGCGCTGCTGGCGGCCGCCGTGGGGCTCACGTTCCTCGCCCGGATGGCCATGCTGCTCTGGCGGCAATACCGCCCGGCGGCGCCCAGCGTGCACGTGGCCGCGGCGGCGCAGAAATCCGGCAAGTACATCGCCCCTGCCCTGCTCGTCTTTGCCCTGGTCATGCCGTTCCTGCCCGGCCTGCCGAATGCGTATATCGACCTCGGCGTGCTGATCATGACCTATGTGATGCTCGGCTGGGGGCTGAACATCGTCGTCGGCCTCGCCGGGCTGCTGGACCTCGGCTATGTCGCCTTCTACGCCGTCGGCGCCTATTCCTTCGCGCTGCTCGCCACCAATTTCGGACTGGGTTTCTGGGAATGCCTGCCGCTCGCGGGGATTCTCGCCGCCTGCTGGGGCATGTTTCTGGGCTTTCCGGTGCTGCGTCTGCGTGGCGACTATCTTGCCATCGTCACGCTGGCATTCGGCGAGATCATCCGCCTGGTCATCACCAACTGGGTGTCGCTCACCGGCGGGCCGAACGGCATTACCGACATCCCCCGCCCCACGCTGTTCGGGCTGAAATTCAGCATGGCGGGCGGGCCGGGCACATTCGCCGGGTTCTTTGGGCTCGACCCGCATCCCAGCCAGCGCATCACCTTCCTCTACTACATCATTCTGGCTCTGGCGCTGCTCACCAACTGGGTGACGCTGCGGCTTGCGGCGCCAGCCGCTGGGCCGCGCCTGGGAGGCGCTGCGCGAGGATGAGATCGCCTGCCGCTCGCTTGGCATCAATGTGCGCAACACCAAGCTCACCGCCTTTGCCATCGGCGCCATGTTCGGCGGCTTCGCCGGCTGTTTCTTCGCCGCGCGCGATGGCTTCATCAGCCCGGATAGCTTCACCTTCATGGAATCCGCCACCGTGCTCGCCATCGTCGTGCTCGGCGGCTCGGGCAGCCAGCTTGGCGTGGTGCTCGCCGCCTGCGTGATGATCGGCGTGCCGGCAATGCTGCAATCCTTGCAGATCTACCGCATGCTCATCTTCGGCCTGGCGCTGGTGGTGATCATGGTGGTGCGGCCGCGCGGGTTCATCTCCACCCGCAGACCGACAGTTTCGCTGGGGAAGGCAAAAGAGATCGGCGCGGAACTGATCGCGCAGGGGCGCGGCTGATGACGATATTGCAGGTGGACAATCTGACCATGCGCTTCGGCGGGCTGACCGCGGTGAACAATGTCAGCTTCACGGCGCAACAGGGCAACATTACCGCCATCATCGGCCCGAACGGCGCGGGCAAGACCACGCTCTTCAACTGCATCACCGGCTTCTACAAGCCCACGAGCGGCGGCATCACCATCGTGCACGGCAAGCCGCTGCGGCTGGACAAGCTGCCGGGCCATGCCATCGCCCGCAAGGGGCGGGTGGCGCGCACCTTCCAGAACATCCGGCTGTTCGGCGGCATGACGGTGCTGGAGAACCTGCTCGTCGCCCAGCACAACAAGCTGCAGGCGGCCACGGGCTTTGGCGTGCTCGGCATTCTCGGCCTCGGCAAATACCGTGCGGCAGAACGCCAGGCGATTGAGCGCGCGAAATACTGGCTGGCGCAGACCGGCCTGCTGGAACGCGCCGACGACCCGGCCGGCGCTCTGCCCTACGGCGCGCAGCGTCGGCTGGAGATCGCGCGCGCCATGTGCACCGAGCCGGTGCTGCTCTGCCTGGATGAACCCGCCGCCGGGCTGAACCCGCGCGAATCCGCAGCACTTAACGAGCTGCTGCTGAACATCCGCGCGAACGGCACCTCGCTGCTGCTGATCGAGCATGACATGGGCGTGGTGATGAAGATTTCCGACCATATCGTCGTGCTCGACCACGGCAAGAAGATCGCCGACGGCACGCCAGCCGAAATCCGCTCGCGACTCGGCATGTGATCGCCGCCTATCTCGGCGAGGGCGACGAGGGCCTGGAAGACACGGAGGCCACGCTATGAGCGCCGTGCTGGAACTCAAAGGCGTGAGCACATTCTACGGCGCCGTGCAGGCGCTGCGCGATGTCAGCCTCGAGGTGAACGAGGGCGAGATCGTCACGCTCATTGGCGCCAATGGCGCGGGCAAGAGCACGCTGATGATGACGATCTTCGGCCAGCCGAAAGCGAAAAGCGGCGAGATCATCTATAACGGCGAGGCCATCACCACCCTGCCCGCCTTCCAGATCGCGCGGCGCGGCATCGCGCAATCGCCCGAGGGGCGGCGCATCTTCCCGCGCATGAGCGTGGAGGAGAACCTGCTGATGGGCGCGCAGGTGGTGAACTACGCCGATTACGACAAGCAGCTTGCCATGGTGTTCGAGCTGTTCCCGCGCTTACAGGAGCGGTTTGCCCAGCGCGGCGGCACGCTCTCGGGCGGGGAGCAGCAGATGCTGGCCATCGCACGGGCGCTGATGAGCAAGCCTAAGCTGTTATTGCTCGATGAACCCTCGCTGGGGCTGGCGCCGCTCGTCATCAAGCAGATCTTCGGCGCCATCCGCCAGCTCAACCGCGAGACGGGGCTGACCGTGCTGCTGGTGGAACAGAATGCCAACCAGGCGCTGAGGCTCGCGCATCGCGGCTATGTTCTGGTCAACGGCGCCATCACCATGGAAGGCACTGGCGCGGATTTGCTCGCGCGGCCGGAAATCAGGGCAGCATACCTGGAAGGCGGGCATTGATGCGGCGCAAATTTTAGGCGCATACTCGTTTCACTTCGCGTTTCACCCTCACCACACAGGAGCCTGAATTGCGTAATCTCCTCTTAGCTTCAGCCACGTTCCTTACCTTGGGCAGTGTCGCCCAGGCACAGATCAAGATCGGTTTGGCCGGGCCGCTCACCGGCTCCAACGCCGCCTTCGGCGTGCAGATGAAGACCGGCGCGGACCTCGCCGTGGACGACATCAACAAGGCCGGCGGCGTGCTCGGCAAGCAGCTTCAGGAAATCTCCGTGGACGATGCCTGCGACCCGAAGCAGGCCGTTACCGTCGCGAACACGCTGGTCTCCGATGGCGTGGTGATGGTGGACGGGCATTTCTGCTCCGCCTCAACCATTCCGGCGAGCAAGGTGTATTCCGATAACGGCGTGCTGGAGATCAGCCCGGCCTCGACCAACCCGAAATACACCGATGAAGGCACACCCTTCACCTTCCGCACCTGCGGGCGCGACGACCAGCAGGGCGCCGTGGCGGCGGAATACATCGCCAAGCATTTCCCCAAGGCGAAGATCGCCGTGCTGGACGACAACTCCACCTACGGCAAGGGCATCGCCGACCAGGTGCGGCTGAACCTGAAGAAACTCGGCGTGGCTGTGGCGTACAACACCTCCTACACTGCCGGCGACAAGGATTATTCCGCGCTGATCTCGCGACTGAAGTCGCAGGGCATCACGCTCGTCTATATCGGCGGGTATTATTCCGATTCTGGGTTGATCATCCGCGAGGGCGCGGCCCAGGGCTTCACGCCGCAATATGTCTCCGAGGACGCGGCAGTGACCTCCGCGCTGTGGCAGATCGCGGGCCCCACCGCCGAGGGTATGCTGATGACCTTCCCGCCCCCGGCGGAGAAGGACCCCGCCGCCGCCAAGGCCGTGGCGGAACTCGCCGCGCTGAAGGAAGACCCGACCGGGTATGTGCTGTACTCCTACGCCGCCATCCAGGTCTGGGCCGAGGCTGCGACCAAGGCCGGCACCACCGACCCGACAAAAGTGGCGGCCGAGCTGAAAGCTGGCGGGCCGTGGCCGAGCGTGCTGGGGCCGGTGAGTTTTGATGCCAAGGGCGACGTGGTGAACGCGGCTTACGCCGTGTATAAGTGGCATGACGGCAATTATGCGGTGTATGCGCTGAAGCCGTAAGTTTGCACCATCATTGCGAGCGCAGCGAAGCAATCCATCTTTCCTGCAGTATAAGTCAAAGATGGATTGCTTCGGCGGTTTCACCGCCTCGCAATGACGGGGGCCTTACTTTATCCCTCTGGTGGCGGCTCAATTTGTTGAGGTGGACGGCCCAACGGCATCGAATGTGCCAATATAGGGTCGAACAACCAACCCAATGAAAGGGCCGCCCAATGGAATTTAAGCGTATTTCGATCGACACGTCGAAGCATGTTTTTACGATCCACGGGGTCGACGAGGAGGAGCGGCCGGTACTGCGACGCGAGATCAGGCGTGCTCAGGTCGAGCCGTTCTTCGCCAAACTGGCGCCAACTGAGGTGGTTCTTGAAGCCTGCGCCGGCTCGCACCATTGGGGACGGGTACTCAGCGACATGGGCCATCGGGTGAAGTTGATCCCGCCACAATATGTGAAGCCGTTCGTCAAGCGGAGCAAGAACGACCGCATTGACGCTGAGGCGATCGATGAGGCGGCATCACGTCCGACCATGCGCACGGTTCCGGTAAAAACGGCGGATGAGCAAGCCGCGACGATCATCGTGAAACATCGAGAACTCATGGTGAGCCAACGGACCCAGGCGATCAACGCGTTGCGTGGGCACGCGGCGGAATTCGGCATCGTTACCGCCAAGGGCTGCGCGAATGTCTCGGCATTGCTTGCGGTTCTGTCGGCTGAGGAGGCGATTCCAGCAATTGCGAAAGCGATGTTCGAGCAAATGGGCCAGCATGTCGCTGATCTGAACGCAAAGATCGAAGCACTGGAGAAACAGCTCCTTGAACAGCACAAGGCCAACGCTGTCAGCAAGCTCCTCGCCGCAATTCCCGGCGTCGGACCAATCATCGCGGTCACCATGGCGCTGACCGTGAACCCAGCGAACTTTAAGACGGGGCGGCATTTTGCGGCCTGGCTCGGCCTGACGCCGCGAGAGCATTCCACCGGCGGCAAGCATCGCATGGGAAAGATAAGTAAGGCAGGCAATGAAAGGTTGCGTACATTGCTGGTGGTGGGGGCGATGGCCGTCATCCGCTTCGCCAAACCAGGCAGTAAATCTGCCTCAGCATGGCTGTTACAATTGCTGGAGCGCAAGCCGCGCAAGCTCGCGGCGGTTGCTCTGGCCAACAAGATGGCCCGGATTATCTGGGCCATGATGGCGCGTGGTGAAACGTATCGGCGCCAGCCGGTAGCCGCATGAACCACACGCCGGTGCCGAGGGTTTAAGGGCAGAGCAAGAGATGATGATCGGTCGAACCGACGAACAACAAAATCCGCGAAATTCAACGGCATATAATAAGCCGTCAGTTTGTTTGGATGTTGTTCGCGGAACCCATCTGGGCCGGCGGCCATGTTGCCGCGTATATAGGCCGAACGCATGACCGCTTTCGAACCGCCATCAAATCTTGCAAATGCCCACTTGAACTCAACGGGCCGTCCACGCATGAATTTCTGTTCCCGACCCTACCCGGCCATCGGCAGCCCATTCAGGTGATCCCAGAAGCGGATGTTCACGAAGGCGCTTCGCTGGCGGCTTTGCGCGCATTCCGGTCATAGCCTGCCCCCACTCCCGCTCCCCAGGAGCGGTCATTCCTCGTTGCGATTGATGGCTGTTGTAAGTAGATTTTCGGAGCTTGCGAATTAAGATCGGGCGGCAATTGCGTCCAATGTGAACAGCGACGTAGCGCGAGAACGCTAAGCGTCACAGATTGCGCTTGATGGTTAGGCACCTCTCATCGGGCGGTCCGTGCGCGGGTGGCGCGCATCCGTCTCTTTCTGCGCCTCGATCATCTCACGCAGACCGAGGCCCCAGGAGGAAATGACCTTGATGAAAAGCAGGAGCGGCACGTCGAGATACGTCACCTTGTCCGGAGCGAACACGTAAAGCGCCCCGGACATTGGTGCCGGCGTGCCTGGCACGAAGACCACCAGTCGTCCGTCTGCGAGCTCTTCCATTACTAGCGCCGGGCACTGCCCTTCCTCGATCGCCGCAAGGGCCGGGCGCATTGCGCGGCCGCCGTGATCTGCCAACGGACCTTCGCCGGTAAGCGCTTTAGCCAAGCGGTAGCCGGGTATTTGTTCGAAGATTTTCCGTTCCAACACACGCCGGGCCGCGCGGCCAGCGGCGGAACGGACCAGGAGGCCGATCACGAGACAGAGCAGCGCCAGCAGTACCGCGGCGGTGAGGACCGGGTGTTGGACCCGACCGGCGAGAAACTCGGACGCATCCTCCATTTTCCGCAAAATAGCCAGCACCAGAAGGACGATAGCGCCGATCGGTAGCACTACCATCGCGCCGTCCAGCAGCACGCGCTGCAACTGCCCTAATCTCAACATAGGCTCCGCCTCCTTGTTAATATATTGTTGTACCATCACAAGAGTGCCACATCCGGCTCATGGCATCGACGATTGACGGCGACAATACAGCAAGTCCCATCGATGAATATCGGCTCTGAAGTTTGACCCCAACCAGGGGTCAAACGCCGGGCCCGCTTCACAGGGCAATCAGCCAGATTGATGGATAGCTCGTGCGATCAGCGATCCAGCGAGCGCCAGCATCGTGATTCCAACCAGCGCATCCAGCACGCGCCACGCGCTTGATCGCGTAAATACGGGCTTCAACAGCCGCGCGCCAAAACCAAGGGCCGAAAACCACAAAAAGCTGGCGCTGGCGGCGCCCGCCACGAAGATGGGGCGCAGAGGTGCGGGTTGTGCCGCCCCGATCGTACCCAAAAGCAGAACGGTGTCGAGATAGACATGCGGGTTGAGGAAGGTGAAGCCTGCCGTAGCCGCAATCGCTTGCCCGAGTGTCACTCCACTGGCTTCCGCAATCGAGACTGTGCCGGCAACCACCATGCGGCGTAACGCCATGACGCCATACCAGCCAAGAAACGCGGCGCCTCCGAGCGCCAGCAGCGTGGTCAGTTGCGGGACAGCGGCAACGAACGCGCCGACACCGCTGACGCCGGCCACGATCAGCAGCGCATCTGCACAGCCGCAGAAATGTGAATAAGCGTCGACCTGTGGCCCCGCGCCTGCTCAAAACAACTCATTGAATACATTGACTGAATCTGGATTTGACCGGGGTCACGATTGGCTCCGATCGCGACCCCAGCCAACGAGCTATTTCTTCCATTATATCAATAGCTTGCACAGTTTCCTGCCGGGGTCACACTTCGGCGCTTATTCACACCGTAGCCCCCGCCGCCGCCCCTGCCATGTCCCCAGTGGTTGCACCAGCACCTAAATGCCGGGTGATGGACACCGCCGAACGACGCTCGTAACCTACGTTCAATACCCGCGACTGAATACCAAGCAAGAGCGCGGGGGCTGAGTTCAAACGTTC
>CAVQHB010000014.1:0-229149 GCA_963712195.1 uncultured Alphaproteobacteria bacterium
GGCCGCCAATGTCACCGCGCTCGACGCCGCCGGCATCTCCGGACTGACCTCGACCGAGATTGGCGCCCTGAGCGCAACGTCGATCAATGCTCTGGGCACTACTGATTTGACGCTGCTCTCAAGCACTCAACTTAGCGGCCTGACATCCAGCCAGGTGGCCGAGCTGGGGACAAACGTGCTGTCGCTACAGTCTGCCCCCTTTGCCGGCATATCGACCAAGGCCATCGCCGGGCTCACCAACGCGACGATCAATGCGATGACCTCGGCGAACGTCGGCCTTCTGACCACAGCCCAGGTGGCGGCCCTGACGTCGACGGAAATTTCGGCTCTCGGTTCGGCGCAGATCACCAGCCTCACCTCGGCGCAGATCTCGGCGCTCACCAGCCCTGAAATTTCAGCGCTAAGCACCACTCAGATCGGCTACTTAACCGGTAGCCAGGTCCAGGACTTCACCTCGGCGCAGCTGGCGGTGATGTCCACGGCCCAGATCAACGCTCTCTAATTCCGTCAAGCTCAACCAAAGACGGCAAGGCTCAGCGCCTTGCCGCCTTTCATTTTACCTCCACCAAGAATTGAGCCGATATTAAGGCTACGGACTACAAGGAATGGAAAATATCGACCTGCCGGTGAAAACGCTTCCCGCACCGGTGCCTTCTGTACCACTTGCAGGCGTCCCAGTTGAAAATGTCATCCAAGCGGCGGTGCAAGCGGAAGCGCCTATTGCCCTCTATGAAGCGTGGATTGCAGCAAATCCAACTTCCCCCATGCTTTGGGCGGCTTGGTTTAATCTTGGGGTAGCGCTTGCCCAGATTGGAAACCCGGTCGAAGCAGCTCATGCCTACCAAACCGCACTTGCCCTGCGGCCCAACCTGCATGCAGCTTCCGTCAATCTAGGGCTGCTCTTTGAGTCGGCAGGCCAGCCAGAACAGGCTCTGGATATCTGGCAACGGGCATTGCAGCCGGATGAAGCGCGCATAGCCCTGCAAATCCAGCAGGGACGTCTGCTGGAAACCATGAACCGCCTTGATGAGGCCGAAGCCGTCTTCAGCCGCATTCTGAAAATTGACCCCAACCAGCACGGCGTTGTGCATCACTGGTTGCACTTGCGGCAGAAAACCTGCCAATGGCCGGTTATACCTCCTGATCCACGAAGTCAGGCGCTGCTGCAGTATTCGGGCCCGTTTGGCATCATGGCGCTTACCGACGATATCGAGCTGCAACGCGAAGCCGCTGGCACTTGGATCAAGCGCAAGACCAGCCCTGCCCCCCAGGGTTTGGCACCCCGCCATCCCTATGGCCATAAACGAATTCGAATCGGCTATCTCTCCTCCGATTTTTGCAGCCATGCGATGGGCTATCTCATCACCGGACTGTTCGAGCATCACGACCGTACGCGCTTCGAGATCTACGGGTATTGCGCAAGCCGGGACGATGGCAGCGCGCTGCGCCAGCGCATCCTGGCGTCATTCGATCATGTCCTCTTCGTGCGGGATCTGACCGACGAGCAGGTCGCCGAATGCATCCGCGCCGACGAAATTGACTTTCTCATTGACCTCAACGGGATCACTGACGGCAGCCGTCTTGCGTCACTGCGCTGGCGCCCCGCCCCGCTGCAAGCCACCTATCTCGGCTTCGTGGGGCCGATCCCGCTGCCGGAACTCGACTATGTGTTGTGTGACAGCGTCATCATCCCGCCTGAGCATGAGGGTGCCTACGGCGCCACGCCACTGCCGGTGGGGCCGTTCTATCAGGCGAATGATGACCGGCGTACCATCGGCCAGCCCCTGACCCGCGCCGATGAAGGGCTACCCGAAGATAAGTTCGTTTTTTGCTGCTTTTCAAAGCATTACAAGATCACGGAGCAAGTCTTTGCCTCCTGGATGGAAATCCTGCACGCCGTTCCGCACAGCGTGCTCTGGCTGGCCGAGGACAACGCCTTCTCGCAGGCCAATCTCATCGCCGCGGCGCGCGCCGCTGGGGTGGCGCAAGAGCGGTTGATCTTCTCGCCCCGTACTGACCCTGACCGCTACATGAACAGGCTGGCGCTGGCCGACCTGTTCCTTGACACCTTCCCCTACAATTCTGGCACCGTGGCGTCCGACGCTCTGCGCATGGAACTACCCCTGCTCACTCTATGCGGACGCGCCTACGCCTCGCGCATGGCCCTGAGTTTGCTGCACGCGCTGGGGGTGCAGCGCGGAATTACTACCTCCCTGGAAGTTTATGTTCAGACTGCAGTGACGTTGGCCACAGACGAGGCCGCGTACCGGGCCTACAAGTCTCATTTCACCGCCGAGGCTTGGCACAGCAGCATTGGCAACACCGCGCGCTTCACCGCCGGGTTCGAGGCGGCAATCGAAAAGGTGGTGCGCGCGGCCGAGACCAAGCCAAGTGTTCCGCCGGACGCCTATGCCGATCTTGGCGCCGCCTTCATCAACCAGAGGCGCTGGCCCGACGCCGTGCACGCGCTGCGCGCAGCTATTACATATACGCCGGATGATGTGCTGGCGCGCATCAACCTCGCCAACGCCCTGATGAATACGGGCGCTTTTGACGATGCCCTCGCTGCTGCCCGCACTGCCCGGCAGATGGCGCTACAGAATGGCTTGGTACAGGCCACGTTGGGGGCGCTTCTGGGGGAGCTTGGTGATTGGCCGGCGGCGCTAGAGCTGTGCCGGCAGGCCGTGGCGGCACAGCCAGACCTACCGGCCGCCTGGTTCAATCTTAGCCACGCTGCCAAAGCACTAAACCTCATGGGAGAGGCGGAGACCGCCATCCGTCGCGCCATTTCCCTACGGTCGGATGACGCCGAGTACCACTTTCATCTCGCTCATATCCTGCTGGTCACGGGCCGCCTGTCCGAGGGGTGGGAGGAATATGAGTGGCGCTGGCGTCGTTCTGGCTTTCTCTACCCAACCTGCGCGCAACCGCAATGGCTAGGCGATGATCTCTCCGGCAAGACCATTCTTGTCGGCGTGGAGCAGGGGCTTGGGGATATCATCCAGTTCGCCCGCTATCTGCCTCTACTGGTGCAGCGTGCCGCCAGAGTGCTGGTTCTGGCCACACCACCCACGCGGAAATTGCTGGGAAGCATCGAAGGTATCGAACTGGTAGCCAGTTTTGAGGAACAGGCTTTCGACGTCCATTGCCCGCTGCTCAGCCTGCCGCTGGCTTTTGGCACCACGCTGCAGACGATCCCGGCGCAGGTGCCGTATCTCTCAGCACCTCAGCGTCCAACGCTTCCTGGCGGGGGCCTCAAGGTCGGTCTAGTTTGGGCCGGCAATCCCGCCACCCCGCGTGACCGCTTCCGCTCCCCCGGCCTGAAGGCCGTCGCGCCACTATTTGAGGTTCCAGGTGTGGACATATTCATCCTGCAAATGGGCCCGGGCCGGGCCGGGATGGCTGATTATGAATTGCCCGCCCATGTGCATGATCTCGGGGCGGAAATCGCCAATCTCGCCGATACGTCCGCCATCATGACCGGCCTGGATCTCGTCATCAGCTCCTGCACGTCGCCATTGCATCTGGCTGGCGCCCTAGGGGTTCCAGCCTGGGGCATGATCCCTTTTGCGCCGCACTTCACTTGGCTTTTGGAGCATGAGGACTCACCCTGGTATCCGACGCTGCGGCTATTCCGCCAGGCTGCACCTGGGACCAACTGGTCGGACGTGATGGCCCGGATAGCGGCGGCCCTGGTGGAGCGGACCGGGGCGTGACGTCGCGCTGGTTGGGACGCTGGAGGCGGATTGGCGAGCGTATCGCGCCGCGCCATCCCAGGTGGGCTCTGAATGTATGGGCGGCAACGGCACGGCGTGGCGATGCCGAGGCGGCGTTTTTGGTGGGCGAGGCTGTGTTAAACGGGCGCGGGGCGGCGAATCGTCCGGCTACCGCCGCGCACTGGTACAGGCAGGCGGCGCAGGCGGGGCATGTGCGCGCCCAATGCCGCCTCGCGCAGCTGCATCTGGGCGGCTATTCTGAGGCCGTTCTACGCAACGAGGCGCTGTTCGCCCCGCCAGCCGAGCCACAGGAACCGGACTATGCCGCCGCACTGCCATGGGCGCATGCAGCGGCACAGACGGGCGATGCCGAGGGACAGACGTTGCTGGGGCAAATTCTCGCCAATGCCCCCCTGGAACTCCGTGACGAGGCGGCGAGCATCGCCGCCTACGCGGCGGCGGCGGCGCAGCGCCATGCGCCAGCACAGCTTGGCCTGGGCATTGCGTTGCTGCTGCGCGCCAGATCACCGGAGGATTGGGAGACCGCTTACAAGGAAATCGCCGCCGCCGCCGAGGCCGGATTACCGGCGGCATGCTACCTGCTGGGCCTATGCGCCGAGCAAGGACTTGGCCAAACGCCAGATACGGCCGCCGCCAGGAAACACTACACCGTTGCCGCCGAGGCTGGAATCGTCGCGGCCCAAACCCGCTTGGGACGCATGCTGATCAACGCACGCGCCACAGATTTGGTCGGCGAAACCTGGCTGCGCCGCGCCGCCTTGCGCGGTGACACCGAGGCCGCCAACTTGGTGGGGCTGCTTCATGCGGGCGATGCCGAGGCGGTGCAGTGGTTCCGCATGGCAGCCGAGGGCGGCGGACTTACCGGTGCCTTCAACTATGCGCGTTGCCTTGCCACGGGCAGCGGCGTGCCACGCGACATGGCTGGCGCCACATTCTGGGTTACCAACGCCGCCAAAGCCGGATTTGCCGAGGCGCAGGCAGCACTGGGCGCGGCATATATCGACGGCCATGGCGTGCCGCGCGATATTCGGCGCGCGAAATTGTGGCTGCTGCGCGCCGCCAAGACCGGGCATGCCGGCGCCATGTTCACGCTAGGTGTTCTCTACATCAATACCAGCACCTCCTCCGTCGGCCGGACCGCTGCACGCCGCTGGTTGGAAAAAGCCGCCACCAATGGCCATGCTTTGGCGCCGGTGTTGCTGGCCAAATGCAATGAAGCATTAGGATAGGCCCTAGATAGCGTTGACATTCAGGATTCCGGATCGGCCGCGAATGTGCTTCAAACTCCTTGTTCGCGAGGAGTTTTGAATGACTGGGGTTCGCCTGATATTAAAAGATCATCAGTGGGCGCGGATGGAGCCTCATTTGCCGGGCAAGAGCAGCGATCCCGGCAGAACGGGTGCGGATAACCGGCTGTTTATTGAAGCGGTGCTCTGGTTAGCTCGCACGGGTTCGCCGTGGCGCGATCTGCCGCCCTTTTTTGGCAATTGGAACAGCGTCTTCGTTCGCTTTTCGCGCTGGTCGAAGGATGGGGTCTGGGACCGGCTTTTTGCCGCCATGGCGGATGCCCCCGACTTTGAATACGTCATGATCAATTCCACCATAGTTCGTACGCATCAGCATGCGGCGGGCAAAAAGGGGGGCCTGAAGCTCGTGCGATCGGACGCTCGCGTGGTGGAATGAGTACCAAGATCCATGCCGTCGTCGATGCTTTGGGCAATCCGCTACGCTTCATCCTCACTCCTGGCCAAGTCAGCGACATTACCCAGGCTGAGGAACTGATCGCCGAGCTTCCAGCGGATCATGTCCTGGCCGACAAGGGGTATGATTCAAAGGCGCTGCGTGAAACCATCATGAACCAGAATGCCGTGCCAGTTATTCCGCCCCGAAAAACCTCGCCACAGTGGCCCTGCGATTTTGCCCTCTACTGTGAACGAAACCTCGTCGAACGCTTCTTCCTGAAGATCAAGCACTTCAGGCGGATCGCGACACGTTATGACCAAACACCAAGGGCATTCCTGTCCATCCTGTGCCTCGTCAGCGCGTTCATCTGGACTAAATGAATGTCAACGCTATCTAGCCATCAAATGACATATACCGCCATCCGTCGACGAGTGCCTTCCGGATATCTCGGCATAACAGGCGCGATCACGCTGAAAATTCAAGGAATTCCGTCGGAATGGCTGCCCCTATCGCTTCGTCGAAAGTCTAAGGTGCCGTTGATAAATAATTGAGTCGATATGTGACTTTGAGGGATTGGTGGATTCCCCTGCCGAATCGTCGCTGCTAAATTCGGGTTGTGATCGACGATAGCGCTATCCGCTTGCGATTTATTGCCCTTGCGCCAGTGCTGGACGAGCGCGGTCGGCGGCGTTTTGCGGCGGCTGAGGCGCTGGCCGCAGGCCGCGGCGGCGTGATCGCGGTGTCTCGGGCGACAGGAATTGCGCGCAGCACGATCAATCGGGGCTTGGCCGAACTGCGTAATGACGCCAAACCGGCGGCGCCTGTGGATCGGGTGCGTCGGGTGGGTGGTGGCAGAAAGTCTCTGGCGGCCACAGACGGGACATTGCTGAGGGATCTGCAGGCTCTTGTGGAGCCTGTCACGCGCGGCGATCCGATGGCGCCTTTGCTATGGACAGCCAAAAGTCTCCGCAATCTGGCCGCCGAACTGCAGGGCTGCGGCCACCGCATCGGTCACAACGTCGTGGCCAACCTGTTGCGCGAACTGGGCTACAGCCTGCAGGCCAATCGCAAGACGCTGGAGGGGGCCAGCCACCCCGACCGCGACGCTCAGTTCAACTACATCAACGATCAGGTGAAGGCGGCGTTGGCGGCCGATCAACCCGCCATTTCGGTCGACACAAAGAAGAAAGAACTTGTTGGCGACTTCAAGAACAACGGCCGGGAGTATCGTCCCAAGGGTGATCCGGAAAAAGTCAGGGTGCATGACTTCCTCATCCCTGACCTCGGCCGGGCAGCACCCTATGGCGTCTATGACATCGCCGACAACACTGGATGGGTCAGCGTCGGCATCGACCATGATCCTGCAAGTTTCGCCGTCAATTCGATCCGCCGTTGGTGGCAGACCATGGGACGTAAGCGTTATCGTAAAGCCACGCGGCTGGTGATCACGGCAGATGGCGGCGGCAGTAATGGATCACGCGTGCGCTTGTGGAAGCTTGAACTTCAGGCTCTCGTCAACGAGCTCGGTCTCGAAATCACCGTCTGTCATCTGCCGCCTGGAACCAGCAAGTGGAACAAGATCGAACACCGGCTATTCTCGTTCATCACTCAAAACTGGCGCGGTCGGCCACTGATCAGCTACCAGACCATCGTCCAGCTCATCGCCGCCACCACCACCGACGCCGGCCTGACGGTCCGCAGTGAAATCGACACCAATTCCTATCCCAAGGGCGTCAAAGTCGCCGATGCTGAGATGGACGCCCTCAACCTCCATCGCCACGATTTCCACGGCGAGTGGAACTACACCATCAAACCGCAATCCGAAGCGATAATTTAGCAACAAGCCCTAAGTTATACGCCCGGTGTCATTAACTGACGCATGCCCAAAGACGTGTTCCGATTGAAGTGATGTGGTCGGGCTGAGCAGTGAACCAACGCCATGCATCGCAGCAGGCATTGACGATATCGTCGTAGGTTTCGAAGACGCGGTTGCTGAGTTTGTTGCTGCGCAGGTAGAGTCCTTGCTTGGTGCTCTTCGGGTCAGGTTATGGGCCATGTGCTTTATGGTGGTGAAGTTGGCCGGGGCGTGTTCCGTTCGGACCCTGCATTCGTCGTCGCGGAAGACCATGTCCATGACCCAATGCAGACTGTTCTCAATTGCCCAGTGGCTTCGTATGACTGGCCCGAGGATGGCGGCCAGCATCCCAAGCGAGGTGAGGTAGAACCTTGTTTCCTGTTCGATTTTCCCCTGAATTTCGCGGCTAGTTTCCACCACGACGATAGCACTCAGACCCGGCCAGTCATGGTGTTTTTGTAGCCATTCGACATCGTGGATAACGGTGGTTGTGCGGGTCTCAATCCGGCCGTGATCACCGTCAACGGTGGTGTCCTGGCTGATTTTGCTGTCGGCGAAGCCGCGGGCCTTTTGCTCGGTGGCAAATAATTCAACATCATCACGTAATGTGCCCTGATTGCCTTTCAGCGCGAGCACGTAATCGGCTTTTTTGTCGACGATCTTTTGCGCGATGTGACGTTGGCATCCCATCGCATCGATGGTGACAATGGCCCCCTCGATCGACAGCATGTCGAGCAGTTTGGGGATGGCAAGGATTTCGTTGGATTTTTCAGCAACCTTCACCTGACCAAGCACAAGCCGTTGACGCGCCGCAAAGGCCGAGACCATGTGGATCGGCGCGTTCGCACCTTTCGACCGGCGCGAGGTCTTGCCATCAATGGCGACCACCCCGGCCGGTACGCCAGTAAGAGCCGAAACCCAGGCCACGAAGCAACGCTGGAAGTGCTCGGCATCGAGGCTGGCGAAGATGTCGCCCAGATGGTCATGCGAGGGTGTACCATCCACAAACGGCCGGAACCGGCGCAAAAGGCCGAGCTTCTTGGTTCCAAAACGGGCGATATCAACAAACGTCTCGGCCCCGGCCAACACCGCGAGCAGAGATAAAAGCAACACCTCATCCAGCGGATACATAACCTTGCCGCGCTGACGCGGGTCAGGCAAATCTTCAAAATACCCAAGAAATACAACCGCCTCGCAACCCTGTCAACGGCAGAAACAAAATGTGCAGGGCGATTTATTAAACTGCTGCGATCATTTGTGTAGCTCGACTTCGGTTGTCCTGGAAATACTCGATTGCCCTTGTGGGTGAAGGTGAGACCCAGCGCAGGAGTTTGAGGGCGAAGCCGGTGAGCGAGAAGACATTTCTGGGGGCATTGTCGAGCCGGTTGCTATAGCCATCTTCCCCCAGCATGACATCTTTGTTTCGATGCATGATCTCGATACCCCAATGTTTTCGGTTGAGGTTGAGAAGGTATTCAGGCGCTGCTTCGTCTTTGGTCAGGCTGGTGATGAGATAGGCGGTTTCCTGTTGCTCCTGCCACACGCCCTTCACCCTGCGTTGGCGTGAACGGGTCACACGGCATATCTGGCTTACGGTTGGCCAATCCTGTGTGATGCCAGCGGCTTGGGCCGGCAACACTTCGATCCTGCGCCGTTCGATACGTCCATGCGCCTTGGTGGCACCGCTATCGAAAGTGGCGAGGGGGAAAAACCGGCTCCGCGAATGCCGTTTCAATATTTTCTCGCAATGTCTTCTGGTTGTTCTTGATGGGAAGAAGGTAGTCTCCGCCAGCGTCAACCACCGTCTGTGCAATGGCCTTCTGGCAGAAGATCGCATCACCGGTGACAATCCGGTCGCGCAAATCAAGCCGGGCGAGTAGCTTCAGCGCGTCAGGAATTTCCAGTCCCTTGCCGCGTGACGCCTCATGCGAAAGGATCGTCTGCAGACCACCACAAAAAGCGGACAGCACGTGCTCGGCGCGGCCATCTCCATCCTTGCTTGCCCGCAATGTCTTGCCGTCTATGGCAATATGGCGGTCATCACCGGTATCCGCCAGCACGACCGCGCCCAGGATATCGGCAACGGCCTGGGCATCAAGGATGCGCAGTGTTTCGGTCAGCGTCGCGTGACACGGGGTATGACCACGCATAAAACCCAATTGCCGTTTTTGCTCGCGCGTCAGACTTCGCCCCAGAAGAAACGCAGCCTTCATGCCCCGCCGTCCACAAAGCATGGAAACCAAAATCAGACCGAGGATCGACCAAAGCCAGTAATCCCGCCCTTGTCGGCCACGCGGATCCGGGATCCGTTCCAAAACCCTCTTCAACTCCATCGACCAAACCTCAAAAACAGAGGCCCAACCGAATCATATAAAATCGCGCCGGGTCAATGTAATCATCCGGCGTGGGCCGCAGGGCTATAGCGGATCGGTTGATCGCTTGAGTAGGTGAGGATCGGCCTTATAGATTTCGATTAGACCGGCGAACGTCTCGATCCCAAAATCGGTGAACGCCATGACCCCTTCGTCACCGGCTCCATAGACCCAGATGAGGCCATCCTCCTGGTCCATCTCATTGGCAACGTCACCCAACCAGTCCTCGTCTTCGCCGAGCATCTCGGCGACGCGGGCGATGGTATAGACGTGGTGGACCTTATTGACCGGCGCCATGGTCAGGCCGCGACGTCGGCAACCGCGGATGCCGCCGGCGTCCAATTCCATGCGTGGACGGCCCGTTGAGTTCAAGTGGGAATGGGCAAGATTCGATGGCGGTTCGAAAGCGGTCATGCGTTCGGCCTATGTATGCGACCACATGGCCGCCGGCCCAGATGGGTTCCGCGAACAACATCCAATCAGGGAAACGGCATAGAATGCCCTGGAATTGGTCGGATTTTGTCATTCGTCGGTTTGACCGATCATCATCTCTTGCTCAGTTCTTAAACCCTCGGCACCGGCACGCGGATCAGGCAGCTACCGGCTGATGCCGATACGCCTCTCCGCGCGCCATCATGGCCCAGATGATCCGGGCCATCTTGTTGGCCAGAGCAATCGCCGCGACTTTCCGCGGCCGACGCTCCAGCAATTGCAATAGCCAGGCGGTCGCCGACTTGCTGCCTGGCTTGGCGTAGCGGATCACCGCCATAGCTCCGACCACGAGCAACTGCCGAAGCCTCTCATTGCCTGCCTTACTTATCCTCCCCAAGCGATGCTTACCGCCGGTGGAATGTTCTCGCGGTGTCAGGCCAATCCATGCGGCAAAATGCCGCCCGGTCTCAAAATTCGTTGGGTTCACGGTCAGTGCCATGGTAATCGCGGTGATTGGCCCGACGCCGGGAATTGCAGCGAGGAGCTTGCTGATCGCGTTGGCCTTGTGCTGTTCGAGCAGTTGTCTCTCCAGCTCATCAATCTTCAGATCGAGATCGGCGACATGCTGGCCCATTTGCTCAAACATCGCTTTCGCAATTTCCGGAATCGCTTCCTCGGCGGACAGAATGGCAAGCAATGCGGTGACATTCGCGCAGCCCTGGGCGGCAACGATGCCAAATTCCGCCGCGTGCCCCCGCAACGCGTTGATCGCCTGGGTCCGTTGGTTCACCATGAGTTCCCGATGCTTTACAATGATCGTCGCGGCTTGCTCATCCGCCGTTTTCACCGGAACCGTGCGCATGGTCGGACGCGATGCCGCCTCACTGATCGCCTCCGCGTCGTTGCGGTCGTTCTTGCTCCGTTTAACGAACGGCTTCACGTATTGTGGCGGGATCAGCTTCACTCGGTGGCCCATGGCGCCAAGCACCCGGCCCCAATGGTGCGAGCCGGCGCAAGCTTCGAGAGCCACCTCCGTCGGCGCCAGTTTGGCGAAGAACGGTTCGAGCTGAGCGCGCCTGATCTCGCGCCGCAGAACCGGTTGATCCTCTTCATCGACACCATGCAGAGTGAAAACATGCTTGGACGTGTCAATAGCAATGCGCTTAAACTTCATCCGGGCGGCCCTCTCGTTGGATTGAACAGCTCAACATTGGCACAAGATGCCGTTGGGCCGTCCACCCCAACAGGGTAATAGCTCATCAAGGCGATGCGCGGGATGGGCGGCAATTCGCGCCAGGACGTCCGCCAGCCAAGCCTGAGGATCAACGCCGTTCATCTTGGCCGTGACGATGAGGCTATACATGGCTGCAGCACGCTCACCACCGCGATCGGAGCCGCAGAACATCCATGATTTTCTGCCCAATGCGATGCCGCGCAACGCCCGCTCGGCGGCATTGTTTGATAAGCAGACGCGGCCGTCATCCAGGAACAGGGTGAAGGCGTCCCAACGCTTGATGATATAATCAATGGCCTTGGCAAGGTCGTGGCTTCGGGCGAGTTTGGCGCGCTGCTCGCGCATATAGAGTTGAAGCTCCTCCACGAGCGGCTTGCTTAGCATCTGGCGCACAGCCCTGCGTTCATCAGGAGTTTTGCCATTGATGGGCCGCTCGATCTCGAACAGAGCATCGATACGGCGCACGATTTCGATCGCAATGGGAGAGAGGGGGATCTCCTTTTTGCCCGCAGCTTTTCGCCGCGTGTTCTCATCGAGATCAGCCATGGCGAAGAACGGGCGCCTGGCATGAACCCAACATGCCGCCTCAATGATGCGTCCGGGACTTCGGTCCGGCAAATAGAGCTGGCGATATCCATCAAAGGCGTCGGCCTGGAAGATCCCGCTATATCCAGCCAAATGGAGACGCGGATGCTCGCCCTTGCGGTCGCGGGAGTAATAAAAGATCGCGGCTGGCGGTGCCGTGCCCCCGAAGGGCCGGTCGTCGCGGACATAGACCCAACATCGGCCGGTGTCGGTCTTGCCCTTGGCGAGAACTGGCACGGTGGTGTCATCACCATGCAGGCGCTCAGCGGCCAGGACATGGAACTCAAGACGCCTGTTCAACGGGGCCAGCGCTGCGCAAGCCGACCCCACGGCATCGGCCATGGTCGAGAGGCTGATCGGCACGCCTTCACGCGCATAGCGCTCCGCCTGGCGGTTGAGCGGCTGGTGCTGCCCGAATTTCTCGAACAGGATCATCGCCAGAAGGCTCGGCCCCGCCCACCCTCTGGCGATCACGTGGAAGGGGGCCGGTGCCTGGCTGATCTTCTCGCAATCCCGGCAGGTAAACTTCTCCCGCACGGTCTCGATCACCTTCCATTGGCGGGGGATCAACTCCAAGGTTTTGGTGACATCCTCGCCCATCTTGCGAAGCCGCTTGCCGCCGCAGCAATCACAAGCCGTCGGCGGATCGATAACGACACGTTCGCGGGGGAGATGTTCGGGAAAGGTATTTCGTTCGGGACGCTGACGGGTAAACCCCGCGACAGACGTGACCTTGGCGGCAGCGATTTCGGCGGCCAGTTCATCCTCGGTGGCGCTTGCCTCCGCTTCTTCGAACTGCAGCGCCATCTGCTCGATGAGCAACGACGACCGTTCCGACCGGGGGCCATAGATTTGACGCTCAAGCTTGGCGATCCGCAGCTTCTGATGCGCGATCAGCGCCAAATCTTCCGACGCCTTGGCGCGCGCTACCGCGAGTTCCGCCGCCCGCACGTCACGTTCGGCGGTCACCTCCCGCATCTTGGCGCGCTCGATCATGAGCGCCGCTTTCAGCGCATCGATATCGTTCGGCAGGGCTCCAAGATCGGCGTCCATGCCCGCAATAGAATCACAATTTCGGTCCGTTGACTCCTAAAAAATCGCGGCGCGCGACATTATCCGGCACTCGCGGGGCGCCAGGTATGACGCGGATTTCGCCAATCGATTCCGTCGAGCATATAACCCAGCTGCGCGGCGGAAATCGCCAGCACGCCGTCACTTGGCGATGGCCAGGTGAAGCGCGCCTTCTCCAGCCGTTTGGCATAGAGCGACATGCCGACGCCATCATGCCAGAGGATCTTTATCAAATCGCCCCTGGCGCCCCTGAACACGTAGAGGTCCCCCGCGTGCGGGTCCCGGCCGAGCGATTGCTGAACCTGCAACGCAAGGCCAGTCATGCCGCGCCGCATATCGGTCCGCCCTACCGCCAACCATACGCGCACGCTCGATGGAAAGGCGATCATCGCCGCTCCAACGCATCCAGCACAACGCGCAGTGCCGAAGCCTTGATGTTACTCCCAATCCGAACACGGTAGCCGCGCGGCAGCTCAATCTCTATCAGGTCAGCTGAAGGCGGCTCTGCCGACGGCGCCGGCGGAGCCGCTACCGGCGGGTCCGGCGTCACAACCACCGGCACAAGCTGCGGCGGCACCATGTCTGGCATCCCGCCATAGAGCTTGCGCCAGGTGAAAACCATGTTGGTGTTCACGTCATATTGCCGCGCAACCACCGACACCGACGCTCCCGGCACCAGGCATGCCGCCACAATCTCCCGCTTCAGCGCTTCAGGCCACACCTTATGCCGGCGCTTCGCCCGCAAACTTGTGTCCATTATCTCGGTTGTGGACACTTTCCACCCCAACAAGTTACGATGCCAGGATCCTCACCCAAATACCGAAATCCCAGAAGGTGGCCGCTACCGGAGGGATACGGATCAATAGGATGAGGACCGCACCATCAGCCGCCGAAAACGCTTCCATGATATCCCTCCGCAAGCGAATCGGAGGGCACGTACAGATTCAGACTTTTAACAGCTTGTCACGACGTTTTTCACCCGATTGCCCTGTTCCGCCCCCAGGGGAATCGGGTGAAAGTTTTATGCTGAGATTAGGCTGACGAGGAACTCGTCGTCCCAAGCTGCGACCTTTTTTCTGAGGCGCATAGAGTCCTTGCTTGGTGCTCTTCGGATCAGGTTATGGGCCATGTGCTTTATGGTGGTGAAGTTGGCCGGGGCGTGTTCCGTTCGGACCCTGCATTCGTCGTCGCGGAAGACCATGTCCATGACCCAATGCAGACTGTTCTCAATTGCCCAGTGGCTTCGTATGACTGGCCCGAGGATGGCGGCCAGCATCCCAAGCGAGGTGAGGTAGAACCTTGTTTCCTGTTCGATTTTCCCCTGAATTTCGCGGCTAGTTTCCACCACGACGATAGCACTCAGACCCGGCCAGTCATGGTGTTTTTGTAGCCATTCGACATCGTGGATAACGGTGGTTGTGCGGGTCTCAATCCGGCCGTGATCACCGTCAACGGTGGTGTCCTGGCTGATTTTGCTGTCGGCGAAGCCGCGGGCCTTTTGCTCGGTGGCAAATAATTCAACATCATCACGTAATGTGCCCTGATTGCCTTTCAGCGCGAGCACGTAATCGGCTTTTTTGTCGACGATCTTTTGCGCGATGTGACGTTGGCATCCCATCGCATCGATGGTGACAATGGCCCCCTCGATCGACAGCATGTCGAGCAGTTTGGGGATGGCAAGGATTTCGTTGGATTTTTCAGCAACCTTCACCTGACCAAGCACAAGCCGTTGACGCGCCGCAAAGGCCGAGACCATGTGGATCGGCGCGTTCGCACCTTTCGACCGGCGCGAGGTCTTGCCATCAATGGCGACCACCCCGGCCGGTACGCCAGTAAGAGCCGAAACCCAGGCCACGAAGCAACGCTGGAAGTGCTCGGCATCGAGGCTGGCGAAGATGTCGCCCAGATGGTCATGCGAGGGGGTACCATCCACAAACGGCCGGAACCGGCGCAAAAGGCCGAGCTTCTTGGTTCCAAAACGGGCGATATCAACAAACGTCTCGGCCCCGGCCAACACCGCGAGCAGAGATAAAAGCAACACCTCATCCAGCGGATACATAACCTTGCCGCGCTGACGCGGGTCAGGCAAATCTTCAAAATACCCAAGAAATACAACCGCCTCGCAACCCGCACCATCAGCCGCCGAAAACGCTTCCATGATATCCCTCCGCAAGCGAATCGGAGGGCACGTACAGATTCAGACTTTTAACAGCTTGTCACGACGTTTTTCACCCGATTGCCCTGGTTCCGCCCCCCTGTGCGCTTGACATCAACATGCCGATTAGAGAACGGTCTGCAATACGCTGCCACCCGGCCTCAAGCCCGGCTATGACCGCATGGTGCTCGAGTCGTAAGCGCTATTCGGCGCCGTTGGCCAGGGCGCGGGCGATATCGAACACCAGCATCAGCGCCCAAGGCTGGCTGGCCGCGCCGATGTGCAGCGGGTGGAGAATCCGCGCCACCCCAGCCTCGTCCACGGCCTCGAAGCACTTTCCCTCGCGGAGGGCTTGGCGCGCCGCCGGTGGCAGGTCCGCCGCTTCGTGGCCGATGCGCAGCGCATCAGGATGCGTGGCATACATCCCTCCATGTGAAAGCAACAGTAAGTTGCCACTGCCGAACGGCTTGTTGCGGGCCAGCTCGACCTGCAGCGCATCGAGCAGGAAATCGGCGCCCATCACCCCGGCAAACCGTCCCTTCAGCGTCACGGGCGACATCAGCGAGGTCATTTTTACCATCCGCCCGGCCACCGGATAGTCATAAGGCTCCATCATCACATCGTCGCCGGAGCGTCTTGGCCGTTCGTAATAATCGTTCTGCCCGGGGGTATCGTACCCGACCAGACATTCCAGCATGATCTGCCCGGTGCCGCGATGCCAGTAGGGAATATATCGGCCGGAGGCATCAGAGCCTTCAGCGTTGATGAATTCCCCATCCCGCCCGTCGAACGCATTCGGCTCCATGCAGCAGGAGAGGGCGAATAGCCACGGATTATTGGCGAGGTATTCGGCCATTACCGCGTTGAACGCCGGGCGGGAAAGCGCGTCCTTGGCCCGCGCCAGGCCGTTCAGCGTGTTTTTTAGGCTGTGCAGCGTAGTGGTAAGCTGCTTGAACCAAGCTTCGACCTTGGCTGCCTCCAGCCCGGCTAGGCGGACGCCCCGCTGTAAGAGCGCCTCGGCCTCTTCCCGCTCGACCCCGCACACCGCCTCGGCGATCTCTTTTTTGATCTGCGGTAGCATTTCATTGATATCCGCCGTGGCGTTCGCGGTGCGTTCCGCCAGGGTGCGCACTTCCGACGCCACCACGGAGAAGCCCCGGCCGGCTTCGCCGGCGCGCGCCGCCTCGATCGTGGCGTTAAAGGAGAGCAGCTTGGTGTGTTTGGCGACATGGTTAATAACGTCGGCAATGGAGGCGATTTCCTGAAACCGGCGCTCAAGCCCGGTGACCATGGTTTTCACCCGCTGCATCGTGCCGTTGGCACGGCTTGATATTGCCTGGCCCGTGGCGGCGGGTTGAACGCCGCCAGCGCCGGTGCGCGGTGAATTCATGAGACGTTCAGACTGCATCGAGACCTCCAACGGCATAACCCAAAAAACGGACACGGTAATATTAGGCGTAAGCAGCGGAACTCGTGGCAAGCCCCCGATCAGTAATCCATGTGCAGTGTAGCTAAGTACGTGGTGGCAGGATCATTTTTGATGCAGCCAGTAGCCCAGTGATGGCCACAGTTTGGAGGCCGTTTCCGCCACCCAGCAGCTGCGCGCCGCCCAAGCAGAACGGGTGCGGGTGCTTTCGCGCCGGCCCGGAAAACTTTGAGCAGTAACTCCGAATATAAATAACAACCCAGCATCAGCTGGGAGTGTGCTGCTTCTGAATGCCCAGAGGAACTGATGAATGAGTTTTGACTTGCTGTCCATCGCCGCGATCTTGACCAATCAGAATAGTGTCATTCGGCGCGCCAGTATCTATGACGCTCGAATACTAAGTTTTATCGGTGATGAGATGGTGGGATTGCCCGTCGATATGCTATCGCCCGCAGCGGCTCGAAGCCGGCACAATGTGACCAGGAGCATTTTTTCTCTTCGCCAGCTAAAACCATGACTATGGGCTCCGGCCGGAAGCTCAGCGTCTGCCGCAATGGCAACGCACCCCTCCCAGTCGCAATCTCCCTCTCGGTTTTGAGCGACGGTGACGAGACACTCCCGCTCGTCTGCATTATCGATCTGACGGCTCAAATCGCGCAGCGCCGCCCCCTGGCCCAGAGCAGGCGGGAATTCGCTGATTTAGGATGCATGATGACCCGGGGGTATTATTGCGGCCATCCGGAACCGCCGGAGTCATTTGCCCGGCTTTGGCTGAACCTCTTTTCCCCCCGAGAGCACGTTCTGAGTTAAGAAGCCTCGGATCGAGTTTCTCTCGCCCCTCTCACGAAATATCAACACATTTCAGCGGAAATCAACAATGTCCGACATCAAGAAGCAACTAACCCCTTGGCCTGCCACCGACCAGGCAACCGGCAAGATTGTTTACCAACTTGTCCATAAAAACTTAGAAGCCATTTTGCTGAAGGCTTATCAGGAGGCAGACCCAAGCCTGCGCAAATTACCCGCCGACGTGTTGGCCAATGAAGAGCGTAAATTTTCCTATATTGCGCGCGGGGATTTCTGCGATGGTTATTTCGCGCAGCAGGAAGTCATTACCAATGGGCTGACGGCAAAAGTCGATTATGTCCGCTATCTTAGCAAAGTATATGCTGCCTACGCGGCCGGTCTGACCCAGACCTTGATGAAGGAAAAGCCCTGGTTCAAGGGAGATCGGGACAAACTCATTGAAGCCCTGATGCGGTCCGTGCTCTCAGATGTCAGTGTCGTGATGTATCACTATTTTGCGCATCTTACGAAGCAGGCGGACGAGGTGCGAGCAGTAACTGAAGCGGAACGGGCACGGTCTGCTGAGGAAGATCGGCGCACCGTGGATCTTCTCGGCGCCGCTCTGGAGGCGCTGGCCGGCGGGGACTTGACCCATAGAATCAACGCGGAAATGCCTCCGCGTAGCGAGATGCTGAAGCAGAATTTTAACTCCACAGCAGAAAAACTACAGCAAACGATGCAATTGATCGCTCACAACGCCCAGGGCGTGCGGTCCGGCGCAGGGGAGATCACGCAGGCGTCGGATGATCTGTCTCGCCGCACCGAGCAGCAGGCTGCCAGCCTGGAGGAAACCGCCGCGGCGCTGGATCAGATCACCGCAACGGTGCGCAAGACCGCCGAGGGCGCGAACGCGGCCCGTAGCGCCGCCGCAGCGGCCAAGGTCGATGCCGAGAACTCCGGCGAGGTTGTGCGTGAAACCGTGAGCGCGATGAGCGGGATCGAAGCCTCGTCCAAACAGATCGGCAACATCATCGGCGTGATTGATGAGATCGCCTTCCAGACCAACCTGCTGGCGCTGAACGCCGGGGTCGAGGCGGCGCGGGCGGGTGATGCCGGGCGCGGCTTCGCGGTGGTGGCCACCGAGGTGCGGGCGCTGGCGCAACGCTCCGCCGATGCCGCGAAAGAGATTAAGACGCTGATCTCGACCTCCAGCCAGCAGGTCGAGGCCGGCGTGAAGCTGGTGGGTGAGACCGGCAGGGCGCTGGGTCGCATCGTTGAGCAGGTGGCCAAGCTGAACGGTCTGATCGGCGACATCGCTGCTTCCGCGCAGGAGCAGGCGACCGGGCTCAATCAGGTGAACACGGCGGTGAACCAGATGGACCAGGCGACGCAGCAGAATGCCGCGATGGTCGAGCAATCGACCGCAGCGAGCCATAGCCTTGCCGAGGAGGCCGGGGAGCTGGCGCGTCTGGTCGGGCAGTTCCGCATCGGCGAGATCGCCAAGGCCAACGTCGTCGAGCAAACCTCGCGCAAGGCGTTGCCGAAGCCGCGTACCGCCGCGGCCGCGGGCAGGCTCGTCGGGCCGCTCCAGCAAAAAAATATGCCGCGCTTGGCTGTCGCCAGCGCGTCACAAGATTGGGATGAATTCTGATCATGGCTAATGACCGGTCTAATCACCCCGTGAGTGAAAACAGTCAGCTGTTGTGCGTACGTGTCGGCGAGCAGGAATTTGCCTTTGATATCCGAGCCATTCGTGAAATCAGGGGGTGGATTTCCTCCACCCCCCTTCCACACGCCCCGGCCTACGTTAAGGGTATGATCAATTTGCGGGGCAGTGTCCTCGCCATCATCGACCTGGCTGAGCGCTTGGGATTGCCAGGCACGACGGCGAACGCGACGTCTGTTGTCGTCGTGATCGAATCAGGAAATCGCGTGATCGGCCTCTTGGTCGACGCAGTGTCAGATATTATTACTGTTAAAGACGGGATGCGTCAGGTGACGCCAGAGAGTGGAAGTTCTGCTTCCCGAAAATATGTCGAAGGTCTGCTCATGCGAGATGAGCAGATCATCAGCGTGCTTTCGATCGAGGCCATCATGCCAAACGAAGCAGCGATTGAGGTCGACCTCGAGGCGGTGTAGAGCGTTAATGCACAGGCCTTCTTCCTATGGCCCTAAGGGGTCGCCGTTCTTGGCGTAACCATCGAACCATCGGTAATGATAATTCGTATTGTTTAGACAAATTAGAAAGACTTTCGGTAGCGCTCAATGATAAAATGTTTTGACGGAATTTCAATTGCCCGACGGTTCACGCTAATGTTTTTGGCGGCGCTTGCGTTAATGGCTTCTGGCACCGGGTTAGCGTTGTTGCATAGCTATGATCTGGATGTGGCCGACAAGAAGACCGAGATACGAAACCTCCTGGAAAGTGCACAGTCCATCACCGAGCATTACGTGGCTGAAGCGCAGAGCGGGGCACTGACCACACAGGCCGCGCAAGTCCAGGCGTTGGCTGCGCTTTCGGCCATTCGGTATGACAAGGATAACGCGGTTATTGTTGTCCAAAACAACGGTACAATCCTAGCGGATCAGAATTCCGCATTGATTGGCACAAATCAGTGGGATTTGGCTGATGCAGGAGGAAGGCTAATCTACCAGCCGCTGATTGAATCGGCCATCGCCGGAAAGCCTGAATACAATCATTACGATATGCCAGATGAATCGGGGTCAACCGCGGTGCCGACAATGGCACTGGCTTTGCCTGTGCCACAGTGGAACTGGGTGATTGGCACGGGGTTTAACGTGAATGGCATCTACACGGATATGTTGCATTATTCGCTGGGCTTGGCTGAGGTCTTCGCGCCACTGCTGTTCGCATACATGGTGGTGGTCGTGTTAACGCTTCGGCGGCAAACTGGACTTTTAAACGGGCTTTCCGATGCGATGCGGAAGCTTGCGACTGGCGTGCTGGAAACGGAAGTGCCGGCCGCTGAGCGAGGCGATGAAATCGGCGATATGGCCCGCGCCGTTGTGGTATTCAAGGATAACGCCCTTGAAAGGCGGCGCCTGGAAACCGAGGCGAAGTCGCAACGAGATCGGATTGAGGAGGAGCGCAAGCACCACGAGGCCGCGCAAGCTGCTGCCACCGAACACCAGGCGTTTGTTGTCAGATCCCTCGCAACGGGCTTGGAAAAGCTTTCCGGGGGTGATTTGCAGTTCCGTCTGGGCAAGCCTTTTGGCCAAGAATACGAAAAGCTGCGTGGCGATTTCAACATCGCTATGGACAAGCTCCAGGAGACCATGAAAGCGATTGCAGCCGAGATGCAAGGCGTGAGGTCCGGTGCGGGCGAAATCTCCCAAGCGACAGATGATCTGTCCCGCCGTACAGAGCAACAGGCCGCCACACTAGAAGAGACGGCCGCCGCCATGGATCAGATCACTGCGACGGTTCGCCAGACGGCGGCGCACACGAACGACGCCCGCAATGCCGTCTCGGCCGCCAAGTCCGACGCCGAGTCTTCCGGGGAAGTCGTGCGTGAGGCGGTGAAAGCCATGGGCGGAATCGAGGCATCGTCCAAGCAAATCAGCCATATCATTGGCGTGATAGACGAGATCGCATTCCAGACCAACCTACTGGCGCTGAACGCCGGCATCGAGGCGGCGCGAGCTGGCGATGCCGGGCGCGGTTTTGCGGTGGTTGCTACCGAAGTGCGCGCACTTGCGCAACGCTCCGCCGGGGCGGCCAAAGAGATCAAAGCCCTGATTGCAGATTCCAGCCAGCAGGTTGATGCTGGCGTTAAACTGGTGGATGGGGCCGGCAAAGCGCTCGAGCGCATCGTCGAACAAGTGCTAAGGCTGAACGACCTGGTCGGCAATATCGCCACAGCCGCGCAGGAGCAGGCAACTGGCCTCAGTCAGGTGAATGCCGCAATTAACCAGATGGACCAGGTGACCCAGCAGAACGCCGCGATGGTCGAGCAATCGACCGCCGCCAGTAGCAGTTTGGTTCACGAAACTGAGGAACTCGCCCGTCTCATCGGTCAGTTCCGCGTTGGCCAGGACGACAAAATTTGGGTAACGAGCAGGTTGGAAAGCAGGGCCACGCCGACAAAAGTCATCCACCAGCTTACACCCCCGGACACCGTCGTTTCTTTGGTGTCCTGAAAAGGAGCGGCGACTTATAATCAACAAGGCTGTTTGATACGGAGCCCGGCTCGCCGCCCTGCCACGGCGGATATCCATCCCCCGGCTGACCATTTGGCTGAACGGGCGTTTTCATGGAATCCGCCTATTGGGGACCAATCAGCCACTGTTCAGAGCGTCGGCAGGCGCGAACGCAGATGGGAAAATTCCTGTCGCAACAAGCGCGCGGAAGGGCCCTTTATCGCCTTGACCAGGCGATGAATGCCCAATTGCCAAATTGCGGATCGACATCCACCAATAGATGCACATGGTCAGGCATGGTTTCGACTTCAATAACGGGACAGTCCATCTCAGATGCAATTTTGGCACTGCCTGGCGCAGCGCCGCAGCCATGATGTCTGCTGTGTTTTGGGCAATGTAAGGGGCTAGCCGACCTCAGTGAGGCCACCGTTGGCCTCACTGAACGATTGGTTCGGCGCCATTAACGGGGGCTTGGCGCAAGCGGCGAACAACGAGTTCAAATACTCTATTACAGGTTGTTTTACAGGTTGTTTTGCGCAATGCCGGATACGCTAAGGGCAATCGTGCGGGAAAAGAATTTTTGATCTGGCAGGAAAACTTTTGAAAGAGCATTCGAATATTAATATCACCACAACTGTTCGGATATTAGGCGATTCGCAATCCTCGGGGATCGCCAACAAGGAGTGTCTGCCATTGGCTCGGCGTCGGTTACTTGAGGGGATGAGGGGGCCACGACCGGAGACATTTCATTTGTCCATTGTTGGCGGGGGCGATCATGAGAACTTTTCCATTTGGCTGAAAAGTTTTCGAGCTTTTGGCGTTTTTTTGTGCTTATCGTCGCTTTCCGTGAGACCGGCGCCATGTGGGTGATTGGCGCCAACTATGAGCGGTTGATCGACAATCAGGTCCAGGTACGGCCTAAAATGGGCCGGGCCCAACTGGCCATCTCTACCGTCCATGCCGAGATGAGTGATCCTCAACTTTCCCAGGCGGCAAGCAGGGATGCGGCCGTGGTTGCTATCTCGCAAAACGACACGAACTTCAAAAGCATCATGGGCCGGGCGGCGGCTCCGGCCCATGAGAATGCATCCAATATTCTGGCACTCAAGTCTCGCGGCACCCAAATTATTGATAATGACCGCGACAATGCCGTGAACCTGCGCCGAGCCGCTGCGGCTTCCGGCGATTTTTTGAACACGCGGGCAGTCTCTAACAGCGAGCGCACCCGCAATTTCGTGAGCACGATCACTGATATTGCGACCACAATAGACCGTCTTAACAACGCTCTACAGAAACGCCGACGGCGCACACGCCTCAGCGGGCCTCAGGCGTACTGTCCGCTGGGGCGCCGCCCCCGGCTGCAGCCAGAACCAATACGCAGGAAGATTGGGACGATTTTAACGATGGTTCAGACAAAGTGAAAGATTGATATTAGAACATGGAAGATCTTGGACACGCTCAAGACAATATGAAACTGCCTGCGATCCTTGACATGACAGCCGCCGCGCCGCTGAAGGATGCGTTGCTGTCGCGCAGGGGGCACGACATTCAGATAGATGGCGCCGATGTTCAGCGCCTTGGCGCTCAGTGTTTGCAGGTGCTGTTGGCTGCTCGGACAACGTGGGATTTCAGACGGTCACAGCTTGCTGATCACGAGTTGTTCCATGGAGCTTATCGCGGCGCTGGAGCTCTTTGGCGTTGCGCCAGAAACATTAACCCGTATTCCCCCGATGGCGGCTTAAATTGGTGGAACATTTGACTGAATATAGTTATAAATCAGCTGGATAGCTATAGGATTGTGGAATTTGATTGGCTTGGCTGCAGGTGAAACGAATTGGGGTGATATTCGGATCGGATTTGACCAACGATTGAAGCTCGAATGCCACGGCTCTCGCATCACCTGCGATGCGAGTCTTCTTCCATTCCGAGACATCGATGATGTGCTGGGTCTGGCCGGGGCCGCTACGCTATCGGATGTTAGCACCGACAAGAATGGTCGCAACTCTCTTGTTGCTCAGTTCCGGCAATCGCCGTTTGGGCGCGTGGCTGGGCACGAAGATGTCAATGACGCGGACCGCCTGGCAAGGGACCCGGCGATACGCTGGAACGTTGGCGGTCGCGCTGTTGCAAACCATTCAGCTTCCACGAGGCAGACGCCACGGTTCGAATCGGAGGTTTTGAGGCCAGATGAAAATCCGTCAACTCCGTCGACTCCGTCGACTCTGACGGATCTGTCGGAGCGGTGGATAGATGCTGCATGTTCCTCCTGCATTACCAAAGCTGTGGTGCAGAAATCTAGACGGCAGTGTCAGCCACTCATCCGGGAGGCGTCGGTTTAGCTGTTGTGCCGGGGAAGGAGATCTTCGGTCAAAAGAGTGGCTTCATTGAAAATCCGGAAAAACCGCAAAAATTTTTCAGTTTAAAGTAGGTCTCAATATGTTTGGTTTAAATTTTTCTTCCGGATCGAATGCCAAAGCGATCCTTGAGGCTCTCAATCACTCCCTGGGCATCATTGAGTTCAGCGCGGATGGAAAAGTGCTTTCGGCGAACGAAAATTTTTGCAAGATCATGGGCTACAGCCTTTCAGAAATCAAAGGTCGACATCACAGTTTATTCATCGAGTCTAATTATGCGCATAGTACGGAATATAAAGCATTCTGGGCGAAGCTCAAACGTGGTGAGTATGACGCGCAGGAGTACAAACGTATCGGGAAAGGCGGAAAAGAGGTCTGGATTCAGGCATCTTATAATCCTATAAAAAATTCACGAGGCGTCGTTCTTAAGATTGTCAAACAAGCAACCGACATCACCGCCGAGAAACTCAAGAATGTAGAAGCACAGGGAATCACTGATGCGATTTCACGTGTTCAGGCTATCATTGAATTCACAACAAGTGGTGAAATCATTACCGCCAATGAAAATTTCTTGAACGCGATCGGCTACCGTCTCGACGAAATCAAAGGAAAGCACCATCGTCTTTTTGTCGATCACGACTATGCGCACTCCTCCGATTACCAGGACTTTTGGCGAAGGCTGAACGCCGGCGAGTACGTCGCCGCGGAGTTCAAGCGCATCGGCAAGGGAGGAAAGGAGATTTGGCTTCACGCTTCATACAATCCAATTTTGAATGCAGACAATAAGGTAATGAAGATCATCAAATTCGCTACCGATGTTACCGAACGTGTGCGAACCACGAACGACATAGCAACGGGGCTCACTGAGTTGGCGGGCAACAATCTTGAATTTCGTATTGCAAAGGCTTTCAGCCAGGAGTTCGAGCCGCTTCGGTTAAATTTCAATTTATCGCTCGAGAAGTTGCAAGCGACGATGCAGGCGATCGCCCACAACACCCAAGGCGTGCGGTCGGGAGCAGGAGAGATCACTCAGGCGTCGGATGATCTGTCGCGCCGCACCGAGCAGCAGGCTGCCAGCCTGGAGGAAACCGCCGCGGCGCTGGATCAGATCACTGCAACGGTGCGCAAGACCGCCGAAGGCGCGAACGAGGCCCGCAGCGCCGCGGCTACGGCCAAGACCGATGCCGAGAACTCCGGCGAGGTCGTGCGTGAAACCGTGAGTGCGATGAGCGGGATTGAAACATCGTCCCGGCAAATCGCCAACATCATCGGGGTGATCGACGAAATCGCCTTCCAGACCAATCTGCTGGCGCTGAATGCCGGGGTCGAGGCGGCGCGGGCGGGCGATGCCGGGCGGGGGTTTGCCGTGGTGGCCACCGAGGTGCGGGCTCTAGCACAACGCTCAGCCGATGCCGCCAAAGAGATCAAGGCGCTGATCTCGGCGTCCAGCCTGCAGGTCGACGCTGGCGTGAAGCTGGTGGGTGAGACCGGCAAGGCGCTGGGTCGCATTGTCGAGCAGGTGGCCAAGCTGAACGGTCTGATCAGCGACATCGCCGCTTCCGCGCAGGAGCAAGCCACCGGGCTCAATCAGGTGAACACGGCCGTGAACCAGATGGACCAGACGACGCAGCAGAATGCCGCGATGGTGGAGCAATCGACCGCAGCAAGCCATAACCTAGCAGGGGAGGCTGAGGAGCTGGCGCGTCTGGTCGGGCAGTTCAAGACCGGTCAGATTGTTGAGATTCAGACCGCAAAGTCGCAAGCCCGTAGGAGCCTGCCGAAAGCGCGCACGGCACAGCGTGGCGCTGAGAACAAGGCTGTTGCCATGGTGCGTCAGGATGCTACGCCACGGGCCGCCATGGCCGGTGTGCAAGAAATCTGGGACGAGTTCTGATTGGGATCATACCGTAAGGCGCTTCCTACCACATTGATGACCAACGCAGTCAGCGACGATACATGCGGATACAAAATCAGGAATTTGCCGTGAGAACCATGGCAAATTCCGTTCAAATGCTTAATCTCGGATTAATATATCGCAGGGAGTCTGTGCTCTGATTACCACCGTTCTTACCGTCGATGATTCTCGAACCATGAGGGATATGCTCAAGCACTCCCTCGTACATGCCGGGTTTAAAGTTCTGCAGGCAGAAGACGGCGTGCAGGGACTTGAAGTTCTAGCAAGTGAACGACCGGATGTCATCATAACTGACATCAACATGCCTCGCCTTGACGGCTTCGGTTTCATTGAAGCCGTACGTCGTGATGCGGCATTGCGGACGATGCCCGTACTCGTACTGACCACCGAAGCAGATGCTGAGAAGAAAAGCCGCGCAAAATCGGCTGGCGCCACCGGTTGGATTGTAAAGCCTTTTGATCCAGTAAAGCTGATCGACGCAATTCGTCGCGTTGCGACTTAGGTCTGGGAGATCGAAACCTTGGATTCTATGGCAGCTATCCGCGATACCTTTTTCCAAGAATGCGAAGAGCAACTCGCGGAACTTGAAAATGGGTTGACACTCATTGAAGGCGAAACCGCCGACGCGGCAACGGTCAATGGTGTATTCCGCGCAGTTCACTCAATTAAGGGTGGTGCAGGCATATTTGCTCTGGATGGGCTTGTGCGCTTCGCCCATGTATTCGAGTCGACACTCGATGTGATCCGCGCAGGACGCCTGCATACCACCCCGGCGGTGGTAAAAACCCTTCTGCAAGCTGCCGACGTGCTCGCAGATCTGGTGCGGGCCGCAAGAGAAGGTGGAGTGGTCGATGAGGCTCGGACACAAATACTAGTTGCGGAACTCACGGCACTGACTTCTGCTCCGACGAGCAATAACACCGCCGGTGCCGTTCAGACCAACGATACAAATAACAGCCCTGCTGACAAGGTGGCTCAGTTGGCGCCTGTCTCATCTGAACTTGATGTGACCTCATCAGAACATGTCTGGTATATCAGGTTCAAACCCACTTCCGGCCTCTATGCCAAAGCAAATGAGGCAGCGCTGCTGTTGCGTGAATTAGCTCGATTGGGACAGCTCACTGTCACGCTAGATGCCACCCTGCTGCCAGATTTGACCGAACTCGACCCAGAGGGTGCATATCTGATATGGAACGTCGCTCTCCGTGCCGATTGTGACGAGGCTACAGTTCGCGAGGTGTTCGAATTCGTTGAGGACGACTGTGAACTTGAAATTCATCTGAAGTCATCCTCTCTGAATAGTGACATCGCGGCGGACATCCAGGCCGAATCAAGTGTTGCGCCCGACGCGATGGCTGGTTTCGAGCTATTCCACAACACAGAGGCTGGTGCAGGTTTTGAGTTTTTTTCGGCGCCAGCGCCTGGTCAAGGATTTGAGTTTTTTCCGCCCCAAGAGTCACATCACGTTATTGCGTCAGGGCATGACAAAGACTTATGCGCGCCTGCCACTCCGCCTGCACCGCGTCACCCGGTAGAAGCACCGGCGGTAAAAGCCGAGACTCCGGCCGCGGTAAATGCGACCATTCGCGTAGACCTTGATCGAGTTGACCGTATGATCGATCTGGTTGGCGAACTGGTAATCAACGGAGCCATGTTGAGCCAGCGCGTGCTCGAAGCGGGCATGACCAACGCCTCTGGCGTGGCCATGGCGTTGGAACAACTGGAGCACCTAACCCACGATATCCAGGACAGCGTGATGGCCATTCGGGCTCAACCGGTCCAGTCGGTATTTCAACGGATGCCTCGTTTAGTCCGCGAGCTAGCGGGCAAGACCGGTAAACAAGTCCGCCTACTGACCGAAGGTGAGGGGACCGAGGTCGACAAGACGGTACTCGAACGCATTTCTGACCCGCTCACACACATGATTCGGAATGCAATCGATCACGGGCTTAAATCGCCAGATGACAGGATTGCTGCTGGGAAACCCGTTGAGGGTGTGGTTAGGTTGAGTGCCCTGCATCGCTCGGGCCAAATCATAATTGAAGTAACCGATGATGGCGCTGGTATCAACCGTGCGCGGGTTAAGGAAAAGGCGGTGGAAAAAGGGCTAATCGCTGCCGAAGCTCTACTCACCGATGATGAGATCGATAATCTTCTTTTCCTGCCTGGTTTCTCCACCGCCAGCGCAGTCTCTGACATCTCAGGAAGAGGTGTCGGAATGGATGTCGTGCGGCAATCGGTACAGGCGTTGGGTGGTCGCATCTCTATTGCCTCGCGTCCAGGATTTGGTTCGACCTTCACGCTCAGCCTACCTCTCACGCTGGCCGTGTTGGATGGCATGGTGGTGCAAGTCTCGGGGCATACATTAATCGTTCCGCTCGGGGCAATTTTGGAGACACTACAACCTCGTCAAACAGATGTTCATCATTTGGACAGCGAAATTCGGGTGCTTGCTCTACGAGGCGGCTACATGCCCATCGTCGATGTCGCGTTAACGTTGGGCTACAGCACGCAGCCTTTGCAACCAGCCCAATCGGTGGCACTTTTGGTAGAAGCTGAAGGGGGAGCGCGCGCTGTTTTACTGGTGGATGATATCCATGGTCAGCGCCAGGTGGTAATAAAGAGCCTGGAAACAAATTACCGTCCCGTTCCCGGTATCGCTGCTGCGACCGTTATGGGGGACGGACGGGTAGCATTGATTCTCGATGTTGATGCGATGGTATCCAGTATGCGAGTTGATGCAATACGACCGGATCAACGCCTTTCAGAAACATCTATGTTAAAAGCGAGCTAAAATCATGAGTCAGTGGTTGAATGATGGAGCATCCGTAAGGGAATTGATGGCGTTTCGAATTGGCGTTCAAGAATTTTGTATTGATATTATGGCCGTGCGAGAAATCCGCGGGTGGACTACGGTTACAGCACTGCCAAAATCACCGCCGTACATCCGCGGTGTCATCAATCTTCGCGGTGCCGTGCTCCCCATTGTGGATCTCGCGATACGTTTTGGCCTGGCAAACACAGAACCCACAGAGCGCCATGTGATCATTGTCGTGGACATTAGCCGCCAACAGATTGGGCTTCTGGTCGATGCGGTATCAGAAATATTAGATATGACCGATAAAACTATCCAAGCCACTCCAGATGTTGCGTCGGATACTGTCAAAACCTTTGTGCGTGGCTTGCTTCCGGTGGATGGCAGGATGATCAGCCTGATTGCGCTAGATCATGTGCTGCCGATCGATGAACTCGAAGCCGCCTGACTACGATGACCACTCTCTACACGGCACAGCCGCATGTCCAAAGTTTGGTCGACAACGGTGAGTTTTCACTGACCGCCAAGGATTTTCGCATCATTGCTACCATTATGCGGTCTGACGCGGGTATTGCGCTGCAGGAAAACAAGGCGAGTTTGGTTTATTCACGGCTGGCCAAGCGGTTGCGGGCACTCGGGTTGAAGAGTTTTAATGACTACTGCGCACTGGTTGTAAGTTCCACTGGCCATGACGAACGCGAGGCCATGATCGCAGCACTAACGACCAACGTTACGCGGTTCTTTCGTGAGCCGCACCATTTTGAACACCTGCAAACAATAATGCTGCCACGCATGATCGCCAATGCAAAGCAGGGTAAGCGGGTGCGACTTTGGTCCGCCGCCTGCTCCAGTGGTCAGGAGCCTTACTCTATGGCCCTTGTCTTGTTGTCGCTACTGCCGGATGCCGTAAATTACGACATTAAAATTTTGGCCACCGATATTGATGCCACTATGATTGAACTAGCCAAGTCTGGCATCTATCCGCCGGACGCAGTTTCCGCAGTGCCTCTCGCGCTCCGGAATCGTTGGTTCGTGCCTATTGATGACGGGACGGGATCGATGCGCGTTACCGATGAGTTGCGGGCCATCGTGACATTTCGAAAGCTGAATCTCATCGGAGATTGGCCAATGCACGGAAAGTTCGATGTCGTTTTTTGTCGTAATGTGGTCATCTATTTTGACGATGATACGCAATCGGCGATCTGGTCACGAATAGCCCCATTACTTGATACGGAAGGTGTACTCTATATTGGGCATTCAGAACGTGTGGCGGGACCAGCGGCGCTGACACTCCGAAGTGATGGTGTTACGACATATCGTCCCATTAAAGTTGCCTGAGTACTTAGATGACCACTCGAGTTCTTGTAGTTGATGATTCCCCCACTATGCGTGATCTGATAACGGCGACATTATGCGCCAATTCGGAGATCGAAGTTGTAGGCCATGCGGCTGACCCGTATGAAGCGCGTCAGGCGATCAAAAGCTTATACCCAGATGTGATTACGCTTGACATCGAGATGCCCAACATGAATGGGTTGGAATTTCTCGATAAAATCATGCGTCTTCGTCCAACCCCGGTTATCATGGTTTCATCGCTAACGCAGCAAGGTGCTGACGTTAATCTTCGGGCGCTCGAAATCGGTGCATTCGATTGTGTTGCCAAACCTTCTCCCGGGAATCTTCACAGCTTTGAATTGCTCGCAGAAAAGGTGAAGGCTGCGGCCCAGTGGCGCAGGAAGACGTTTACCCGACCCGCGCGCAACTCCGCACCAAGCGTTGATTTTATGCCGGATGGTCGTATCATCGCCATCGGATCTTCCACTGGTGGCGTTGAGGCGCTGATTTCTATCCTCTCGCATTTTCCCGTCAATTGCCCACCGACTTTGATCACCCAACATATGCCAAGCAGCTTTACCAAGAGCTTTGCTGCTCGGCTGGACAAGCTTTGTGCACCAACGGTCACTGAGGCCACGGATGGCGTGCCAATTCTGCGCGGTCACATCTATCTCGCCCCAGGTGACGCCCACCTAGAGATGGTTTACGCAAAAGAGCTGTGTTGTCGGCTTAGTGGAGCGCCCCCAGTGAATGGTCATCGTCCCTCAGTCGATGTCATGTTCTCCTCGGTTTTGCGGACCGTTGGAAAAAAAGCGATTGGCGTAATTCTCACCGGTATGGGGCGCGATGGTGCCGAAGGACTGCTTGCTCTTCGTCAGGCCGGTGGGGAAACGATTGGCCAAGATGAAGCAAGCTGCGTCGTCTACGGTATGCCAAAAGTCGCATTTGAAATTGGGGCGGTTGCGCGGCAATTGCCGTTAGACAAGATCGCGCCATACCTGTTGCTGGCCTGCAACGATAAGCGCAAAGTTAAAGCGTGATTATCCATGTCTAATACCTTACAATGATTGTCCTAAATGGTCCTCACTCAAAGCGCCGCCTTGGCCCCACACCAAGAGTATTGACATGAGCGGATTGCAATTTTTCCCTCCGGAGAAAGGTCGACGTGTTTATATTGTCCAGGGGGAGCAATATATTGATGATCATCCGGAAACAATGATTACGACTATTTTGGGTTCCTGCATCGCCGCCTGTTTGTGGGATCCCTCGATTGGCCTTGGGGGTATGAACCACTTTCTCCTCCCCGGCGAGGACGCGGGAGCTGAATTGCTTTACCCGGTTGGGAACTCAATGCGCTACGGTGTGTATGCAATGGAGCTCTTGGTGAATTGCCTGTTGCAAAGAGGTGCTCAGCGGAAAAACCTGCGCGCTAAACTGTTCGGCGGTGCTCGCATGATGAGTGGGTTAACCAATATAGGTGACCTTAACGCGTCCTTTGCGGAGCATTTTTTGAGAACCGAAGGTATCATGGTGATAGGTGGTAGTGTGCGAGGGGACCGTGGCCGCAGGATCCAATTCTGGCCCGCATCTGGTCGGGCACGGCAAGTGATGCTTCGCGTCGAAAATAATTCACCATTTGCGGCAGAGCGCGACACCCCACTGCCGTCGCCACTCGTCTCTCCCGGGACGGTCGAGTTGTTTTAGTGAAAGATCGGAATTATGGAACATAAACGATTAGAAGACCTCCATTCAAACGATGCGTCTTTTGGCAAACTTCTCGGGACCCTTGGGGACGAGTTTGCAGAGATCGCACGTTTTGCCGAACAACTCCAAACGGTACTGAGTCCAGCTTTGTTGGACGTCGCGCACGACCCCGACAGCCACAAGAATGTGCAGATGCTTGATATATTGTCGCAGCGGTTGAACGCCATGTCCGAGTTTGTTTCCCTGCTTGGACGGTCTGTTCCTGACACATGGCGCATCAATTCTGGTCTGGCTTTGAGCGCTGTCACACTTTCCGATCTTGCCATGCGGTTGCAGGGTTATAAGCCGTTCTCTGAATCTGATGATGCGGGATGCCTTGAAATGTTTTGATAAAGAACAATCGGCATTCACTCGTGCTCGTGTTCTGGATGCGACACTACCAGAGGTGGCAGTTACAACAAAACGGCCTCCGGAAAACCCGGGCGGTTCATCTTCAGTGTAGCCATCAAGCAGAATCAAGGTTCTTATGAAGCCAGTCCGAATCGTATGTGGCACCCGCTTTTCCCAACAAGAATTTTTCAAGCACACGGCTTTGGGTCGATCACTTGTAAATCATCGGGAAACGAATCCGGTAGATGTCCTCGTCTTTCCAGAAAACAGATTTGGGCTTTCGAAAATCTATAACGAAGCCATCAAGCAGGCAAAAGATAAACCGGCAATTCTCGTTTTTGTGCACGACGATGTGCATTTTCTTGATTTCCTTTGGAGCGATACAGTCCGGGAAGGGATCAAATCATTCGACGTTATCGGAGTGGCAGGGAATACGCGCCGACTTCCAAGACAGACCGCTTGGGCTTTCGTGGATGAGAAATTCACATGGGACAATCAACCTTTCCTAAGCGGGATCGTTGGTCATGGCACAAGTTTTCCATGCCAGATTTCGAACTTTGGTCCGTCCAAGCAGCCTTGCAAACTGCTCGACGGCGTCTTCCTTGCCGCTGACAGTGGACGCCTCAACGACGCCAGGATCTGTTTCGACGAGCAATTCGATTTTCATTTTTACGATATGGACTTTTGCCGACAGGCGGAGCTTCGCGGTTTGACGATGGGGACGTGGCCAATAAGCATTGTACACGAAAGCGGTGGAGCATTCGGCTCTCCGGGCTGGCGTGAGGGCTGGCGGTGCTACCAGCAGAAGTACGCTGACCAATGAGAGGTGGCTTCATGCGTTTTGACAGGTTGGCGGCTAAATTACTAACCAGTCGGTAATATAGGCTACGCTGGGAGCGAGGAAGAATGAGCGGACGAGGGGGCGGTTCACCTACGTTGCGCGCATCATCGAGTATGGAGCCGCGCAAGCGCAACCTGTTGGATATGCCATGAAACAAACGCCCATTCATCACGCACACAACCCTGATCTTCTGCGGCTGATGCCGATCGAGGCGCACCGGATTGTCGAGGTTGGCTGCAGCTCGGCTGCGCTTGCGCGCGAATACCGCAAGCTCAACCCGAACGTGCACTACACCGGGATCGAAATCGAGCCTGCCTATGCCGAGCTTGCGCACGCCCATTGCGACCGGGTCATCGCGCTCGACATCGAAACCGCCGACGAAGATACCTTGCGCTCAGACCTCGCTGCGGACTGCTGGGTTTTCGGTGATGTCCTCGAGCATCTGCGCGATCCGTGGCAGATGCTACGGAAAATTCGTAGCGCGATGGGCAATACGGGGCACGTCGTAGCTTGCATTCCCAACATGCAGCATTGGAGTGTGCAGGCACGTCTTAGTTATGGCGATGTACGCTACTCCGACTCGGGTCTGTTCGATCGCACGCATCTGCGCTGGTTCACGCGCACAACGATGATTGAGTTGTTCCAGCAGAACGGCTTCCAGATCGAGGATAGTGCAGCGCGCATCTTCGACGAGCCGCAACGCGGGGCGTTCCTGCCGTTCATTCGTGCGATGGCCGTTGCGGCAGATGCCAATCCTGATCAGGCGGTGCAAGATGCATTGCCACTGCAGTTCGTTTTCCGGGCATCGCCAAACCCAGCGTGGAAGGTAGCCTGATCCGGTAATGACAGGCCGAGCATCGCAGGGGCCTGTCGACCATGTTCCTGAGTTCGTCATTGGTCTGGGGCGTGTCCTCACAGGATTCGTCGGCAAAGAAGATCACCATGCTCTCACCGATGGCAAGTTATCACACCCACAGCAGCCTACATGGTGCATGATTCACAAATTATGGCTCTTTTGAATTTTGAGTGGGCTATGCGGCATGCGGGTTGATCCGGGTGAAGTCTAGTTTTCCCGCGATGAGGAAGAGGACGGTTCGCATGGTGGCAAAGCGCGTATAGCCCCTGGCCTTGCGTTTGGCGGCCTGGAAGAGGCCGTTGAGGGCCTCGACGAAGCCGTTGGTCTGGCGTGTCTGTGTCCAGGCGACGATGCCCTCGAAGTGCTTGCGGATCATTCTTGCGACGTCTTTCATCGGCTCGACCTTGGAGCGCAGAACATTGGTGCACCATTGCGTGAGCATGGCGGAGACGACGTTGATCTGCTTGCGGTCGAGGATTTCGCGCAGATGCTCGCGGTAGAGCCAGGCGCGGGCGGTACGCTTGGTGGCGGCCTTGGCGATGAGCGCGTCGAGGTCGGCGCGGCTTTGGTTGGAGAGGCGTTCGCGATCCTTCAGCAGCGTCCAGCGCAGCCCCTTGAGGCTCGGGTCGGTGCGCTGTTCAAGGCGACGCATCTCATCGACGGCGGCGGAGGCATGGGCGACGACGTGGAACTTGTCGAACGTGACGCGCGCGTTCGGCAGGCTGTCGGCGACGCCCTTGATGAAGGCCGGCGACATGTCGATGCTCACCGAGGCGACCTGCTCGGGCGTGCCCTTGTGCGCGGCCAGGTATTCGGCGAAGCCGGTGATGGTTTTGGCGTCCTTGCCTTCGGCGACGCAGGGCAATTTGTTAAAGTCCTCATCCTATTGATCCGGCGCGATTTTATATGATTCGGTTGGGCCTCTGTTTTTGAGGTTTGGTCGATGGAGTTGAAGAGGGTTTTGGAACGGATCCCGGATCCGCGTGGCCGACAAGGGCGGGATTACTGGCTTTGGTCGATCCTCGGTCTGATTTTGGTTTCCATGCTTTGTGGACGGCGGGGCATGAAGGCTGCGTTTCTTCTGGGGCGAAGTCTGACGCGCGAGCAAAAACGGCAATTGGGTTTTATGCGTGGTCATACCCCGTGTCACGCGACGCTGACCGAAACACTGCGCATCCTTGATGCCCAGGCCGTTGCCGATATCCTGGGCGCGGTCGTGCTGGCGGATACCGGTGATGACCGCCATATTGCCATAGACGGCAAGACATTGCGGGCAAGCAAGGATGGAGATGGCCGCGCCGAGCACGTGCTGTCCGCTTTTTGTGGTGGTCTGCAGACGATCCTTTCGCATGAGGCGTCACGCGGCAAGGGACTGGAAATTCCTGACGCGCTGAAGCTACTCGCCCGGCTTGATTTGCGCGACCGGATTGTCACCGGTGATGCGATCTTCTGCCAGAAGGCCATTGCACAGACGGTGGTTGACGCTGGCGGAGACTACCTTCTTCCCATCAAGAACAACCAGAAGACATTGCGAGAAAATATTGAAACGGCATTCGCGGAGCCGGTTTTTCCCCCTCGCCACTTTCGATAGCGGTGCCACCAAGGCGCATGGACGTATCGAACGGCGCAGGATCGAAGTGTTGCCGGCCCAAGCCGCTGGCATCACACAGGATTGGCCAACCGTAAGCCAGATATGCCGTGTGACCCGTTCACGCCAACGCAGGGTGAAGGGCGTGTGGCAGGAGCAACAGGAAACCGCCTATCTCATCACCAGCCTGACCAAAGACGAAGCAGCGCCTGAATACCTTCTCAACCTCAACCGAAAACATTGGGGTATCGAGATCATGCATCGAAACAAAGATGTCATGCTGGGGGAAGATGGCTATAGCAACCGGCTCGACAATGCCCCCAGAAATGTCTTCTCGCTCACCGGCTTCGCCCTCAAACTCCTGCGCTGGGTCTCACCTTCACCCACAAGGGCAATCGAGTATTTCCAGGACAACCGAAGTCGAGCTACACAAATGATCGCAGCAGTTTAATGAATCGCCCTGTCGGCGACGAACACCACCTTGCGTTTGTCCATGTCGGCGGCGATGGTCAGGTAATTATGGCCGCGCCGGCACGACGTCTCGTCGATCGCTACGGCGGTCACTGCCGACAAATCGGCCTCGGCCAGAGCAAGATCGACATAGCGCGAACAGATCGCGTGGACGCGATGCCAGGATTCGCCAACCAGCTTGGCCACGGCGGCAAAGGTCATCTGCTGAGCCATGGCCAGCACCAGCGCCTCGAACAACAAAGTGAACCCGGCGAGCTTGCCGAACCAGTCAGGCTCGAACAGGACGACCTTCCCGTCCGGCAGCTTCACCCGCGGCGTCCTGACTTCCAGAAAGCATTCGTGCTGGAAGAAATTGAGGTGTCGCAGGCGCTTGATCTGGGTGTCGTGAACCGGATGCACGCCTGCCACGTCGGGTACCGGAAACCGCGTTCCTGCGACGAAATCGACGCTGATCGTCAGCGTCTTCTTGGCCGTGTCGAAATCGACACCGTTGACATACCATGGCTTGGCAATGCCCAAGGCCGCTTCAAAGAGTTGGTTCTGCATCCGCCACGCTCCTCCCGAGCCCCACCTGCGCCCAGCATGGCAAGACGGCGCTCGGCCCTCAAGGACGCTCCGCGCCGCTGCGCGGTGGCCGATGGCCATCCATGACCGCCGACCGCCGTCTTGCCCTGAGGAAGGCAGGTCAAGAACGGAGGGATGGTCTCCATCGTCGAACAAAGGGATGGATGCGGGTTCGTCGTCAGACCGCCAGAGCTCAATCTCCAGATCGCGGACGACCGTCAGTCGTTCATTCCATCGCGCCTCCAACTCGGCGGCGACGAGGCGGTTGTCGGGATCGACGGCATCATACTGGCGGCGCGCGCGGCTGACCTCGTAGCGCGCCTGCTCCAGCGCCAATTCGACCTGTCGTCGCTTGTCCTCGCTCGCCCGTTTGCGGACAGCCTGTGCCGCGAGCGCCGCCTCGAATTCCGAGCGGTTGCAGACGAGCTATGACTTCGGCACCGATATCCCGGTCGATACGCATTCCTCCAAACGAGATGCAGCGATCACCGCCGTGATTGAGGAAGCCACCCTGACAATGATACCGGCCCGTATTCCCGTCAGTGCCGGAGTAAGCGACGTGCAGCTTGCGTCCGCAATGACCACAGCGCAGCAGGCCGGCGAGCAGCGCCTCTCCCCGACGCAGCGCACCACGGCTCATTGGGTTCGTGCCATTGGCGTTGTCCGCGATCAGGCCAAGGTTCCTCTCGTAATCCGCCCAGCTCAGATAACCCTCGTGATGGTTCGGAATCAACACCTCCCAATCCTTGCGCTCCTTCTTGAAGCCGCGCACCACCTTTTTGCGCCCGGCTTCAATGCTGACGCGGCTGCCGGTGCGTCCGAAGGCATAGGCGCCAGCATAGATTGGATTGGTCAGGATGTGCAGGATCGTGTTGTACACTGGCAATTTCCACTCGATCACGCGATCTTCAGCACCGTAGCTGACAGCGGGCAATGGGATGCGCTCGCGCCTGAGCCAGAGATGCACCTGACGCACCGACTGCATCTCGACGAACTTGGCGAAGACGAGCGCAATTGCCTTCGCAATGCGCCGATCTGGATCCTTCTCGATGCGGTTGTTGCCAATCCGCACGTAACCGATGGCAACCGTCATGAACAGCTCGCCACGGCGCGCCTTCTGCTTCAGGGCCTCAAGCGAGCGCTGGCGCAGTACCGACAGCTCCATCTCGCTCATGGTTCCCTTCATGCCGAGCAGCAGCCGGTCGTTGGGATGGCGAGGGTCATAGATGCCGTCCTCGTCGAGGATGAGTGTGCCGACAAGGCCACAGAACTCCAGCAACGTGTGCCAATCACGGCCATTGCGAGCGAGTCTCGACGCCTCGATCGAGACCACGGCACCAACACGTCCTTCGCATATGGCTGCCCACAGCTTCTCGAAGCCGGGCCGCGCGATGCCGCCGCCGGAGCGGCCGAGGTCGTCATCAATGACAGCGACATCGCTCCAGCCGAGTTGTCGCGCCCGATCGGCAAGTCCGTACTGGCGGCGCTGGCTCTCCAGGTTGTTGGCGACCTGATCGGCGGTCGACTGACGGATGTAGACGATGGCCTGACGGCCGAGGTGCTCAGGCGTGATCTTGCTCATGCGCCGCCTCCTTCGTCTCGGGACCGTCGGATGGCGCCTTTGTCTCGTAAGCGGCAACCGCCTCGGACAGAAGGCACTCGATCAGGCGGACAAGCTCGCGTCTCAGCGCAACGGGAAACTCCATCGGCCTTCGGCCCGCCTCGAACAAGTCTCTCTGCTGGTCGTGTCGTGGGCGCATGATCACTTCCTCCTCGCGGGGCCGATTCCCCGCCGCAGGAGGCTAGAAGAGTGTCGAGTCGCATACGCAATTCAACGAGCCGACCAGTCGATAGCCGAGGGCATGTGGTGAGAGTGGCAGAGCCAGCCGCTGCCTCTGCCATCCAGGATGGGACCAGAGCGAGCGTACCGTCTGGCTGAATTACGACCAGGTGTTCCTCGCCAGCAAACCGCCGCCGGAACGTGACCGGCACCATCTGGCCGCATCGAGGATGAAACGGATAGTGGATCCGGACCTCAAACGCCGGACACCCGGCATTGTGACGCTGTCTTGACCGGTGTCGGCAAGAGTTGGTTGGCCTGCGCGCTCGGCCATAAATCCTGCCGCGACAACCGCTCCGTGCTCTACCAGCGCGTACCGAAACTGTTCGGCGAGCTGGCGCTGGCCCGCGGCGATGGACGTTATAATCGCATCAGCCGCACGCTCGGCAATGTCCAACTCCTGATCCTGGACGATTGGGGGCTGGAGCCGCTGGACGCCCAGGCCCGCCACGATCTCCTGGAAATCCTCGAAGAACGCTACGGCCGGCGCTCCACCATCATCACCAGCCAGCTGCCCGTGGAGGATTGGCACGCCGTCATCGGCGACCCCACCTATGCCGACGCCATACTGGACCGCCTCGTCCACAACGCCCACCGCCTCAATCTCTCAGGCGAGAGCCTGCGCAAAACACGGACCAAAGCGGCAGAGAAAGGTTGACGTCGAACGACCGTCAATGCCACAAAATTTTCAGCCAGCGAGGCTCCGAACCCTGGGCGACATCATGTCGGAATCAATGGGCGACAATATCTCGGAATCCCTGGGCGGCTTCGTCGGAATCGGCAACCACAACGGTCGAGACCTGGCTGGCGGCTCACCCTGGCATTACCGTGGTGTCTCGCGATCGGGGGGGCGGATACGGCCATGCCGCGAGTAGGGCCGCGCCACAAGCCATGCAGGTCGCAGACCGATGGCATCTCATGGAAAATGCCAGTGCCGCGTTCCTGAATGCCGTGCGGCAGTCGATGCGCTCCATTCGACAAACTCTGGCATCGACCACGATCAACCCGGCGCTGCTGACCAGTGCCGAACGCCTGCAATACGACGGCTTTCTTCGGCGCCAGGACGACAGCCGGATCATCAAGCGGCTTGCGGATGCAGGGACTTCCATCAAGGCGATCACCCGTCAGACAGGTCGGAGCCGCAACTTGATCCGTAGCGTGCTGCGTGGCGGCGACGGTGACGTGTTCCGATCACGAGAGCGCATGCTGGAGCCCTACTTCGCCAAGCTCGATGCTGATTGGAGCGCGGGCTGCCGGAACGGCGCCGAGCTCTGGCGACGTCTGCGTGCCGAGGGTTTTTGCGGTAGTGTCCGGGTCGTGGCGGAATGGGCCACGCGGCGCCGGCGCAGCGAGAAGGCCGAACTCGCACTGACACGCGTTCCACCGCCGGCACGGCAGCTCAGCCGGATGCTGACGATGCGCCGCGAACAGTTATCGAAGGCCGACGCCATCACCATTGCCGCCATTGAGACCGGCGTACCTGCACTCGCCGCGGCAAGAAACTTGGTAGAACGGTTTCATCAGATACTACGGACCCGCGATGCCGAGGCGCTGACATCTTGGCTCGTCGACGCCGGTGACAGCTTACTTGCCTCGTTCGCTAAAGGGATCACACGCGACCTTGCGGCGGTCAGGTCAGCCATAACCGAGCCATGGTCGAACGGACAGACCGAAGGTCAGATTACCAAACTCAAACTAGTAAAGCGGCAAATGTACGGCCGCGCAGGGCTAGATCTTCTCCGCGCACGCCTGGTCGCACCCGCATGAAACGACCGCCGATCTGCACCGAGTTTGAAGTCAGAGCCCTTATTCCACGCCAATTCACACCCAATGGTGCGAACCAGCGCAAGCTTCGAGAGCCACCTCCGTTGGCGCCAATTTGGCGAAGAACGGTTCGACCTGAGCGCGCCTGATCTCCCGCCGCAGCACCGGGCGTTCCTGGTCGTCGACCCCATGGATCGTAAAAACATGCTTGGACGTGTCGATCGAAATCACCATGCCGATTAGAGAACGGTCTGCTTGATTTTCGCAACACAAGAGAACAAACCACTGTCGGCCCCGCATGCCATGGCAGGTATCGTCTGGAAGACTGACGCGGAGGATGTCAGCACAGCTTCGGTGACGGTCCAGATGAGCCAACGCAGGATGGCCGGCCTGAGAAGGAGCTAAAGGTCGCTTTCGATCCGTTCGATCTGCGGCCAGACCCGTTTAAATAACTCACTCCGAATTGTGCGCTCCTCTTGAGAACCTCCCCCATGGTCGGGATGGAGGGATTTCACGACAACAGCGCGCAGCCTGGCGAACTTCCGGCGGTAACTCACGTCATCGGGCGGCGGACTTTGGGGCTTGGTTGCGGCCAGGGCCCTCCACTCATCCCGTTCACGACCGAGGGCGGCATTTGTAGCTTTCAGTTGGTCGATGTCGGCTTGCATCTCGGTACTGCGCGCCTGCCCGGATCGCGCTAAGTCGCGCCACCGGTCCCGCTGGGTTTCCACATCTGCCAGCTTTGCGAGCGTCTCGCTAAGGGCCGCCTGAATCTCATGGGAGATGGCATTGGCTGCGGAAACCTGATGGAATACCTTGGCCTGTGCGAGGCGGAGATTTCCGCGCCGCGCTACCCGGAGAAAGGCGTCCCGCGCCAGCTGGGACACGCACCGGCACAACGACCGGACGTTCCACCGAAGGCTGACAAAAACTAATCCTATACCCATCAGAGCCGCAACTATCTCAGCTAGCACCAACAAATAATGCTTCCATTATGGTTGATAGCAGTTGATCATTGTGCGAACTAGCGGTCTGCATGTAGTTTTAACGGGGGACGCTTCCCACGCCCTCATGACCACACCACTCCGACGCTCTACGCCGCCTCGAGATCGCCTTCGATCGTTGTGTCTTTTGGCATGATGGCCTCGATCGAAAGCACGCTGATGATCTGCTGATCCCGCATAAGCAGACCTTCGACATATTCGCGGGAAGCGCCGCTGCCGGTTTCGGGCGTCACCTGACGCATCTCGCTTGTGACAGTAATAATATCGGACACCGCGTCGACCAGGAGACCGATCACGTGATCCCCGGCTTCGATCACGACGACAACAGACGTCGCGTTCGCCGCCGTGCAAGGCAAGCCCAGGCGCTCAGCCAGGTCGATGATGGCGAGGACACTGCCGCGCAGATTGATCATGCCCTTAACGTAGGACGGGGCGTGCGGGAGGGGGGTGGAGGAAATCCACCCCCTGATTTCACGAACGGCTCGGATACTCAGGGCGAATTCCTGCTCGCGGAGACGTACGCACAACAACTGACTGCTTTCACTCACGGGGTGATCAGACCGGTCATTCGCCATGATTAGAATTCATCCCAATCTTGTGACGTGCTGGCTATAGCCAAGCGCGGCGTATGTTTTTGCTGGAGCGGCGTGACGATCTTGCCCGCGGAGGTAGCCACGCCGGGACGCGGCTTCGACAACGACTTGTGTGCGGCTTGCTCGACGACCTTGGCTGAGGCGCTCTCGCCGATGCGGAACTGCCCGACCAGACGCGCCAGTTCCTCGGCCTCGGCAGCCAGGCTATGGCTCGCCGCGGTCGATTGCTCGACCATCGCGGCATTCTGCTGCGTCATCTGGTCCATCTGGTTTACCGCAATGTTCACCTGATTGAGCCCGGTCGCCTGCTCCTGCGCGGAAGCGGCGATGTCGCTGATCAGGCCGTTCAGCTTGGCCACCTGGTCGACGATGCGACCCAGCGCCTTGCCGGTCTCACCCACCAGCTTCACGCCCGCGTCGACCTGCTGGCCGGACGCCGAGATCAGCGTCTTGATCTCTTTCGCAGCATCGGCGGAGCGTTGTGCCAGCGCGCGCACCTCGGTGGCCACCACGGCAAACCCCCGTCCGGCATCGCCCGCACGCGCCGCCTCGACCCCGGCGTTGAGCGCCAGAAGATTGGTCTGGAAGGCGATCTCGTCGATCACGCCGATGATGTTGCTAATCTGTTTGGACGATGCCTCGATACCGCTCATCGCACTCACGGTCTCGCGCACGACCTCGCCGGAGTTCTCGGCATCGGTCTTGGCCGTAGCGGCGGCGTTGCGCGCCTCGTTCGCGCCTTCGGCGGTCTTGCGCACCGTCGCGGTGATCTGGTCCAGCGCCGCGGCGGTTTCCTCCAGGCTGGCGGCCTGTTGCTCGGTACGGCGGGACAGATCGTCCGACGCCTGGGTGATCTCCCCTGCGCCGGACCGCACGCCCTGGGCGTTGTGGACGATCGCCTGCATCGTCTCCTGAAGCTTGTCCATCACCACGTTGAGATGGCAGCGTAGCTTTTCGGCCGCAGGGATGGTGAAGGGGGTGGTCAGGCGGAACTGAAGATCCCCCGCGACAAGCCTCTCCAGCCCTGCCGCGAACGTACCGGTCTCGGACTTGACGACGGCGTCGTGAGCCTCGCGCTTGGCCTCGCTGCGCTGGCGCTCCTCTTCCGCGCGGGCGCGGCTCTGCGCCGCCTCGGCTTCGTGGCGCCGCCCCTCGGACAGGACATGGCGGAACCCTTCAAGCGCCATGGCGATGGTGCCGGTTTCGTCCCGCCGCTCCTGACCTGTGACCTTGCTCTCGTAATCACCTCGTCCCAACGCCTCGACAGACGTCAAAAGCGCCTCCATTGGGCGTCGAACCAGCAGAAGGACCGTAACGTAGAGCGCTCCCAGGACGAGGAGCAGGGTAACAATGCCCCCGCCGACCATGGCCCAGGTCTCCTGTTGAACGGGGGCTGCCAAAACCTTTTCCGGCACATCGATAATGATGGCCCAGGTTGCATTGAGGTTTGGAACCGCAAACGGGTAGATGATGCGTTCGACGCTTCCGCCGTTGATCTTGTGCAGGATGCGTGGTTGCCCATCGGCGATGGCGACGGCAAGCTCGCGGCTGCCTTCTCCCGCATAAGGCTTCATCAGAAGGTTAGGATCTGGATTGGTCACCCAGTTGCCACCGCCGGAAACCAGCATGACACGCCCGCTGCCAAAAGGTTTCATCGCAGCCAGCATCCGGGAAAGCCAGTCGAGACGGACGTCGATCCCCGCGACGCCGATCTCCTTGCCCCCCGAGAACACCGGATAGGCAAAGGAGACCATCTCAATTCCGCTTCCACTATCGATATAAGGTTCAGTAATGACGCCCTTTCCCTTAGACGAAGGGAGCGTATACCAAGTTTGCGTATAGTCTGCGGGTGTTGCCGAATACTGGATGGTGCCGTCGCTCGCTTTCGTCCAGTAGGGATTAAAGACTCCCTCGGCATTGTCGCCAGGTGCCTTTGGGTCGCTTGTTCCATCAAAGCCGCCCGGCGCTTCCTGCATCCAGGACCCATAGACATCAGAAAAACGGGTCTCATTCATTCTAAGCATGGCGACCACGACGGCCCGGTCATGCACGTCCGCGTCATGCGCAGCCGCGATCGCTCCCGTCATGGAATTCGCGGCCGAGTTTTGCTCAGTGAGTTTTGTTGAAACCGCGTTAGCAACGCTTTCAGCCTTGGCCTCAGCCTCGGCATAGACTGATTTCGCGACGCGTATTTTGGTCTCCCAAACCGAAAGGCCAATCCCGCAGATAAGAATGACGGCAAACGCACTGCCGGCGATGCCGATTAGTTTTGTCGACAGCGAACCAAAAAACACTTTTTTGGAATTGGAGATCGTAGGGTTTGTTTGTTCTTTCCAGACAACACGACCATTCTGAATATACTGCGACAAATTTCACCCCCATGATCAACCATAACATTGCCAAGTTTATTCGAAATTATTGCTTAAAATTTTCCTGATCGTCGCAACCGCGACCGTTCAGCTTGGGCGGTGCGCAACTTCCGGATGGCGCCATCGGCTTCCAAGCTGTGGTGCAGAATTTGTGATATTTGCCCCATTCGGGGCTGACTTCGGGACGAATCGGCCCTGTGTTGGCGCGTTGACCCACAGCTTCCGCCTTCCCAATCCCGGAGTTGCCAACTCCACCCTTATGATTAAAAAGCGCGTTCGTCATCGTCTAAACACTGCTTGCCCATCTCAGTGCATCGAGCTGGATACGGTTGAATGCGTCCAGATCATGCAACCCCAGAGCGTCCATTAGCACCGAGACTCGGCTAAAATCTTCCAGCTCGCTCGCCTCCGCGAGCTGGAGCAGCAACCCGAGCTGCCCCTCGCGGTGCAGTAGCGCCTGCGTCACGTTTTCCTCGAGATTGAGCGGGATGATGATCTCTGACAATTCATGCCCGAACAGCGTGTCCACCAGGCTCAGCATCCCGACCATGAACGCCCCGTTGACGGCCCATGACCAGCCGAGCAATTGCGCCACCGTTTCCATCAGCCGACCGCGTATCACCGCCAGCTGCGTTACCGGGTCGGCGCCTGCACCCAGACGGCCTTGCCGCGCGAACATCGTAATTTGCACCAACCGGTTGAGCGGCGTTCGCCCGAGCACGAGAATTGCGCCCCGCACGCCGTCAATTTTGCGCGGCCGGCTGAGCGCGACGGAATTGACGGTCCGCAGCAACCGCATGGTCAGGTCCGGTGCATGCTTTAGCGCATCCTCCAACTCTTCGATCTCGGCATCCCGCGCGATCAGTGAAATCAATTTTAGCGGCACCAGCGAGGATGACTGCATCGAGTGGCCGGGTAGAATCGTCGGCCGGGCGAAAAAATATCCCTGGTATAAATCGAACCCTATGTCCCGGCAAAATTCATACTCTACGACCGTATCGATTTTCTCGGCGAGCAATTGCGCTCCATAGAGCCGAGATCGTCGCGCCAGCACTGTCAAATCATCCCGGCACAGAGCCGGCACGTTTATTTTCACCACCGAGATAAAGGGCAATACTGCACGCTGGGACTCGGTCAGTGCCACGACGTGATTCAGCGCCAGCGTGTAGCCACCCTGGCGAAGTTCCCGGCAGCGCGCGACCACCTCCGGCGTAAACTCCACGGTCTCCGGAATTTCCAGCACCACGCCCTGTTGAGGCAGCATTTTGAGTACATCGCTCATCAGCAGCGCCTGCGATACATTGATGAACCCGGACTTTCCGGCAAGTGCCGACTCAATGTCCAGATCGGTGAACGCGTAATTGATTATCTCCGCACTCGCCGCGATATCATCAAACACAGTTGCTTTATTTTTATGGCTGGAGCGGAATAACAACTCGTAGGCAACCAACTCGCCCTTGGCGCCAACAATCGGCTGTCGGCCAAGAAAAAAAGGGGCGTGCTTCATGATAGATTTCTATTTACAATTTCCGAAGACAGTCAAGTCAAAACAGCTGTTTCGCCAGGGCAATCGGGTGAAAAACGTCGTGACAAGCTGTTAAAAGTCTGAATCTGTACGTGCCCTCCGATTCGCTTGCGGAGGGATATCATGGAAGCGTTTTCGGCGGCTGATGGTGCGGGTTGCGAGGCGGTTGTATTTCTTGGGTATTTTGAAGATTTGCCTGACCCGCGTCAGCGCGGCAAGGTTATGTATCCGCTGGATGAGGTGTTGCTTTTATCTCTGCTCGCGGTGTTGGCCGGGGCCGAGACGTTTGTTGATATCGCCCGTTTTGGAACCAAGAAGCTCGGCCTTTTGCGCCGGTTCCGGCCGTTTGTGGATGGTACCCCCTCGCATGACCATCTGGGCGACATCTTCGCCAGCCTCGATGCCGAGCACTTCCAGCGTTGCTTCGTGGCCTGGGTTTCGGCTCTTACTGGCGTACCGGCCGGGGTGGTCGCCATTGATGGCAAGACCTCGCGCCGGTCGAAAGGTGCGAACGCGCCGATCCACATGGTCTCGGCCTTTGCGGCGCGTCAACGGCTTGTGCTTGGTCAGGTGAAGGTTGCTGAAAAATCCAACGAAATCCTTGCCATCCCCAAACTGCTCGACATGCTGTCGATCGAGGGGGCCATTGTCACCATCGATGCGATGGGATGCCAACGTCACATCGCGCAAAAGATCGTCGACAAAAAAGCCGATTACGTGCTCGCGCTGAAAGGCAATCAGGGCACATTACGTGATGATGTTGAATTATTTGCCACCGAGCAAAAGGCCCGCGGCTTCGCCGACAGCAAAATCAGCCAGGACACCACCGTTGACGGTGATCACGGCCGGATTGAGACCCGCACAACCACCGTTATCCACGATGTCGAATGGCTACAAAAACACCATGACTGGCCGGGTCTGAGTGCTATCGTCGTGGTGGAAACTAGCCGCGAAATTCAGGGGAAAATCGAACAGGAAACAAGGTTCTACCTCACCTCGCTTGGGATGCTGGCCGCCATCCTCGGGCCAGTCATACGAAGCCACTGGGCAATTGAGAACAGTCTGCATTGGGTCATGGACATGGTCTTCCGCGACGACGAATGCAGGGTCCGAACGGAACACGCCCCGGCCAACTTCACCACCATAAAGCACATGGCCCATAACCTGATCCGAAGAGCACCAAGCAAGGACTCTATGCGCCTCAGAAAAAAGGTCGCAGCTTGGGACGACGAGTTCCTCGTCAGCCTAATCTCAGCATAAAACTTTCACCCGATTCCCCTGGCTGTTTCGCGCCGCAGCTGTCGTTGTGGCGCGGTCATGTAAAACCTGGACCAAAGCGTTTACTTCCATTCAGAAGAAGATAATGCACCATTGAACTCCGGGATCAAATATATTCATCAGTTCCTCTGGGCGGTCAGAAACAGTAAACTCCGCAGCTTAAATAGTAGGTGTTTAGTATTTATATTCGAAGTTAGTGGTCAAAGTTTTCCTAATCGTCGCAACCGCGCCCATTCGGCTTGGGCGGCAGGCAGCTTCTGAATGGCGGCATCGGCCTCCAAGCCATGGGGCACAATTCTTGGAATTTGTTCCACGCTCACCGGCGTTCCTATCCACCGGGCGAGTTGGCGGTGTCTACACCTGATAACGGTACACCAGGGCAATTCATTAAACTGCTGCGATCATTTGTGTAGCTCGACTTCGGTTGTCCTGGAAATACTCGATTGCCCTTGTGGGTGAAGGTGAGACCCAGCGCAGGAGTTTGAGGGCGAAGCCGGTGAGCGAGAAGACATTTCTGGGGGCATTGTCGAGCCGGTTGCTATAGCCATCTTCCCCCAGCATGACATCTTTGTTTCGATGCATGATCTCGATACCCCAATGTTTTCGGTTGAGGTTGAGAAGGTATTCAGGCGCTGCTTCGTCTTTGGTCAGGCTGGTGATGAGATAGGCGGTTTCCTGTTGCTCCTGCCACACGCCCTTCACCCTGCGTTGGCGTGAACGGGTCACACGGCATATCTGGCTTACGGTTGGCCAATCCTGTGTGATGCCAGCGGCTTGGGCCGGCAACACTTCGATCCTGCGCCGTTCGATACGTCCATGCGCCTTGGTGGCACCGCTATCGAAAGTGGCGAGGGGGAAAAACCGGCTCCGCGAATGCCGTTTCAATATTTTCTCGCAATGTCTTCTGGTTGTTCTTGATGGGAAGAAGGTAGTCTCCGCCAGCGTCAACCACCGTCTGTGCAATGGCCTTCTGGCAGAAGATCGCATCACCGGTGACAATCCGGTCGCGCAAATCAAGCCGGGCGAGTAGCTTCAGCGCGTCAGGAATTTCCAGTCCCTTGCCGCGTGACGCCTCATGCGAAAGGATCGTCTGCAGACCACCACAAAAAGCGGACAGCACGTGCTCGGCGCGGCCATCTCCATCCTTGCTTGCCCGCAATGTCTTGCCGTCTATGGCAATATGGCGGTCATCACCGGTATCCGCCAGCACGACCGCGCCCAGGATATCGGCAACGGCCTGGGCATCAAGGATGCGCAGTGTTTCGGTCAGCGTCGCGTGACACGGGGTATGACCACGCATAAAACCCAATTGCCGTTTTTGCTCGCGCGTCAGACTTCGCCCCAGAAGAAACGCAGCCTTCATGCCCCGCCGTCCACAAAGCATGGAAACCAAAATCAGACCGAGGATCGACCAAAGCCAGTAATCCCGCCCTTGTCGGCCACGCGGATCCGGGATCCGTTCCAAAACCCTCTTCAACTCCATCGACCAAACCTCAAAAACAGAGGCCCAACCAAATCATATAAAATCGCGCCGGATCAATAGGATGAGGACTTTAACAAATTGCCCTGACGGTACACAGCAATCGTTATGGTGCGGCCTTTCGCAGCCATAGCGGGCGATGGGAACCTCTGCCAGGTTACGGCACGCTCGACGAAATGGCTCAGTCGGTCGTCACGCTCCTGCAGCCTTATTTGCAGCCATACAATTATTAAACCAAAGTACGGGATGTACTAGATCGCGTTGACATTCATTTGGTCCAGATGAACGCGCTGACGAGGCACAAGATGGATAGGAATGCCCTCGGTGTTTGGTCGTAGCGTGTTGCGATCCGCCTGAAGTGTTTGATTTTCAGGAAGAAGCGTTCGACGAGGTTTCGCTCACAGTAAAGTGCAAAATCGCAGGGCCACTGTGGCGATGTTTTTCTGGGCGGAATAACTGGCACGGCATCCTGGTTCACGATGGTTTCACGCAGTGCCTTTAAATCATACCCCTTGTCGGCCAGGACATGATCCGCGGGAAGCCCGGCGATCAGTTCCTCAGCGTGGGTAATGTCGCTGACTTGGCCAGGTGTGATGCTCTCTCGGAACCCTCGCCCTTCAGGGCGGGGAGGATCTCAGAAAATAATTCGAGCTGAGACACTATTAGAAAAAGGCCAAGGTTGCCATCGCGCGCAAGATAGCTGTGATCCTGCGATGCATCTGGACCGACGGCACAGAGTTCTGGTGGACGAAGGAAGGAGGCCACAATGGCCTGATCCTCCTTTCACCTATCCAGCTCCGCATCTGCGGAGGCGCTGTCCTGGCTGGGACGGCGGGTCGAAATCGACTGCGAGTAGACTCTTGCCAGCTTTCCCGATTAGGAAACCATGGCGTTTCACACGTTGCAGCGTTTCATCCCTGACACCCATGATGGGGCGACCAAATGCCGCCCCCGAAGAGAACCGTGACGCTGGCCAAGACTTCCGCCTCCCCTGTGCGCTTGACATCAACATGCCGATTAGAGAACGGTCTGCAAGAACTTTGCACCAGCGCTTCCTATCCGAGAACATGCACCACGGCTCGGAGGTTGATGCCACCAGAAGTTGCGCGCTACCTAGGCCGAGCGGGCGCGGCTGCGGCAGATCGAGGAGATGCAGAAAGCGCAGGAATCGCGCCACAGGCTCAGACCAAATTGGAGCTAAGGTGCCGTTGATAAATAATTGAGTCGATATGTGACTTTGAGGGATTGGTGGATTCCCCTGCCGAATCGTCGCTGCTAGATTCGGGTTGTGATCGACGATAGCGCTATCCGCTTGCGATTTATTGCCCTTGCGCCAGTGCTGGACGAGCGCGGTCGGCGGCGTTTTGCGGCGGCTGAGGCGCTGGCCGCAGGCCGCGGCGGCGTGATCGCGGTGTCTCGGGCGACAGGAATTGCGCGCAGCACGATCAATCGGGGCTTGGCCGAACTGCGTAATGACGCCAAACCGGCGGCGCCTGTGGATCGGGTGCGTCGGGTGGGTGGTGGCAGAAAGTCTCTGGCGGCCACAGACGGGACATTGCTGAGGGATCTGCAGGCTCTTGTGGAGCCTGTCACGCGCGGCGATCCGATGGCGCCTTTGCTATGGACAGCCAAAAGTCTCCGCAATCTGGCCGCCGAACTGCAGGGCTGCGGCCACCGCATCGGTCACAACGTCGTGGCCAACCTGTTGCGCGAACTGGGCTACAGCCTGCAGGCCAATCGCAAGACGCTGGAGGGGGCCAGCCACCCCGACCGCGACGCTCAGTTCAACTACATCAACGATCAGGTGAAGGCGGCGTTGGCGGCCGATCAACCCGCCATTTCGGTCGACACAAAGAAGAAAGAACTTGTTGGCGACTTCAAGAACAACGGCCGGGAGTATCGTCCCAAGGGTGATCCGGAAAAAGTCAGGGTGCATGACTTCCTCATCCCTGACCTCGGCCGGGCAGCACCCTATGGCGTCTATGACATCGCCGACAACACTGGATGGGTCAGCGTCGGCATCGACCATGATACTGCAAGTTTCGCCGTCAATTCGATCCGCCGTTGGTGGCAGACCATGGGACGTAAGCGTTATCGTAAAGCCACGCGGCTGGTGATCACGGCAGATGGCGGCGGCAGTAATGGATCACGCGTGCGCTTGTGGAAGCTTGAACTTCAGGCTCTCGTCAACGAGCTCGGTCTCGAAATCACCGTCTGTCATCTGCCGCCTGGAACCAGCAAGTGGAACAAGATCGAACACCGGCTATTCTCGTTCATCACTCAAAACTGGCGCGGTCGGCCACTGATCAGCTACCAGACCATCGTCCAGCTCATCGCCGCCACCACCACCGACGCCGGCCTGACGGTCCGCAGTGAAATCGACACCAATTCCTATCCCAAGGGCGTCAAAGTCGCCGATGCTGAGATGGACGCCCTCAACCTCCATCGCCACGATTTCCACGGCGAGTGGAACTACACCATCAAACCGCAATCCGAAGCGATAATTTAGCAACAAGCCCTAAGGCGATCAGGAAAACTTTTGGCAATGATTTCGAATATATAACAGCGTTAGCCCAAACGGCGGAGTTTGCTGCTTCTGACCGCCCCGCTGGAGCTGGTGAATGAGACTTGACTTGTTTTCCATCGCAGCGATCTTGGCCGACCAGAATGGTGTCATTCGGCGCGCCAATGTCAATGCTGCTAGAAAGAAATGAGAAGTAAGTATGGATAGGAATACCGCTCTTTCTGAACGCCTGCGTTTTCTTGGGTTAGACCACAGCGCTCTGGCGAAGCTCAAAGCGATGAAGCGGACCCTCATGCTGGCGTTACCGGAGGCGCTTGAAATTTTTTATGCAAAAGCAGCAGCCGAGCCGCGTGTCAGTAGCCTTTTCTCCGGCCCGGCCGCCATTACCCATGCCAAGGGTCAGCAGCGTTCCCATTGGGATATGATATCCGAAGGTCAATTTGACCAAAGCTACCTGAGTGCGGTCACGAAGGTCGGAAATGTTCATGCGGCCATTGGACTAGAGCCGCGTTGGTATATCGCGGGTTATGCGATCATCTTTGAGCAGCTTGTCGTAGGCGTCCTAGAAGCTCGCCTGCAAAAAAAGACTAAAAAGACTAGCTTTTGGAGTAAATTCTTCGGCTCGTCTAAGAAGAACGAAGCGCGTGACATTGCCGCCGAAGTTGGCGTCCTGGCGAAGGCCACATTCCTCGATATGGATATTGCCATTTCCGTTTATCTCGAAGCTCTGGAGGTAGCTCGGGTAAAAGACGTTGCCCACACTAGATCAACCATCGGTACGAAAGTGGGTGAGACAGTCGGTGTAGCATTGGCGGCGCTTGCTGAAGGCGACCTTACAGCCCGAATTGGCGATGATATACCAGAGGATTTTGTCCGTTTGCGTCATGACTTTAACGCCGCCGCGGAAAAACTTCAGGGAACAATGAAGGCCGTCGCGGCCAATGCACAAGGCGTGCGGTCCGGCGCAGGGGAGATCACTCAGGCGTCGGATGACCTGTCCCGCCGTACCGAGCAGCAGGCCGCCAGCCTGGAACAGACCGCTGCGGCACTCCACCAGATCACGACCACAGTACACAAGACTGCTGAGGCCGCCACCGAGGCCCGCAATGCCGCTACCGTCGCTAGAGCTGACGCGGAACGCTCCAATGAAGTTCTGCGCGAGACGATAGGTGCCATGAACGGCATTGAGACCTCTTCCAGCCAAATTGCCCAGATCATTGGCGTGATCGACGAGATCGCATTCCAGACCAACCTGCTGGCGCTAAACGCCGGCATCGAGGCGGCGCGTGCGGGTGATGCCGGGCGCGGTTTTGCGGTCGTTGCGACGGAGGTTCGGGCGCTAGCACAACGCTCAGCCAGTGCCGCAAAGGAGATCAAGGAGCTCATCGCTGCTTCTGGCCAGCAAGTCGAGACCGGCGTCAAACTGGTTGGCGAAACTGGCAAGGCGCTCGGTCAGATCGTCGAGCAAGTAACACGGCTCAGCAGTCTGATCTCCGACATTGCGGCCTCTGCGCAGGAGCAGGCCACCGGACTGTCCGAAGTGAACACGGCCGTAAACCACATGGATCAGGTGACCCAGCAGAACGCTGCGATGGTCGAAGAGACCACGGCGGCCAGTTATAACCTAGACAAAGAGGCGTCAGAGCTCGCGCAGCTTATCGGCCAGTTCCGGATCGGCCAAGTCCAACACCCCCATTTATCGGTAGTGCCGAACCGAAAATCAGATACTATTGCGGATTCCGAGATCATCGCGCGCACTGTTCCGATTTGATCGCGCGCGGGATTCCGAGATGATCGCGCGCAGCGTTCCGATTTGATGCCGCTCAGCATTCCGATTTGAAGGCGCGCAGTTTCGGATGGTGTGAAGCCTGATCGTTGGGGGACAGTTCCCTGGTTGTTGAACAACCGGAGGACGTGGATGCCGACGAGGAGGGTAGAGATGCGCCAAGTGCGCGAGATTTTGCGCCTGAGCCTGGAGGCCGGGCTTTCGACGCGGGTAATTGGCGAACGTGTTGGGATCGGGCCGACGACGGTACGTGACACGCTGAAGCGATTTGCGCGTGCTGGCCTTTCCTGGCCGGTACCGCCCGAGATCAGCGACGCGGAACTGGAAGGGCGGCTGTATGGGCTTGTTGCGGCAAAGCCAGGCCGTCGTAAGCAGGCAGAGCCGGACTGGTCGGTGGTGGCCCGGGAGTTGAAGCGCAAACATGTGACGCTTCAGGTTCTCTGGGAGGAGTATATAGCCGAGCATCCCGACGGATACCGGTACAGCCGGTATTGCGACCTGTTCCGCGGTTGGGAGGGACGACTGCCACTGACGATGCGGCAGAGCCACGGTGGCGGGGAGAAGCTGTTCGTCGACTATGCCGGCGACACGTTGCCGGTGGTTGATCGTCAAACCGGCGAGGTCCGCGCCGCACATATCTTTGTGGCGGTGATGGGCGGTTCCAGCCTGTCATTCGCGTGTGCGACCTGGACGGAACAACTGGCCGACTGGATTGAGAGTCATAATGCGGCCTTCGCCTTCTTTGGTGGAGCCGCGCAGCTTTTGGTGCCCGATAATGCCAAGGTCGCGGTGATTCGGGCCTGCCACTTCGATCCCATGGTCAACCGCAGCTACACCGATATGGCGCGCCATTACGGGACGGCGGTATTGCCGGCCCGGCCGAGGAAACCCAGGGACAAGGCGAAGGTTGAGGCTTGCGTCGGTATTGTCGAACGCTGGCTTTTTGGCCGGTTCCGCAAGCGGACCTTTTACAGCCTGGCCGAGGTCAATGCGGCGATTGCCGAATGCATGGCGGATCTTAACGACGTGCGGGTGCTGCGCCAGTTCGGCAAGACACGCCGCCAATTGTTCGAGGAGGTGGATGCGCCGAACCTGAGGCCATTGCCAAACGAACCGTGGGTTCATGCCGAATGGCGACGTTGCCGGGTGGGGCTCGACTACCACATTGCTATCGAGCGGCACCATTACTCGGTGCCCTACCGCTTTGCCCGGCGCGAGGTCGAAGCGCGGATCACGGCGCGGACCGTGGAGGTGTTCCTCGGCTCCGAGCGCATCGCCGTCCATATGCGCGGCAGCGGCAATGGGCGGCATACGACCGTGCCCGAGCATATGCCCTCCAGCCACCGGCGATATGGTGAATGGACGCCAGCGAAGATCCGCGAGGAGGCAAGGCGGATTGGGCCGATGCTGTCCCTTCTGGTCGAGAAGATCATTGAAAGCCGGCCGCACCCCGAGCAGGGCTACCGCTCATGCCTGGGCATTATCGGGCTGGAAAAACGCTTTGGCGCTGAGCGGCTCGAAGCCGCCGCCCTGCGCGCCCTGGAAATTGAGGCGCGCAATTACCCGTCCGTCAAATCGATCCTCGAGAAGGGGCTCGACAGCATCCCGGCCTCGAAAGCCCCGGAGCGCGAGCCGATCCTCCACGCCAATCTCCGCGGCTCTGACTATTATCACTGAAAGGAAACGAGAATGTTGAAACACCCCACGCTTGACCTGCTCAACCAGCTTGGCCTGGCCGGAATGGCGCATGCCTTCGCCGAGTTTACCGCCAACGACGAGGTCAAGGGGCTCAATCATGCCGAATGGTTGGCGTTGCTGCTCGATCATGAGGTGACGTATCGCAATGACCGGCGCTTGGCGCTACGCCTGCGTCAGGCGCGCCTACGCCACCATGCCGTGCCCGAGGACGTTGATTACCGCGCCTCACGCGGCCTCGACCGCCGGCTGTTCGAGAGGCTGCTCAGGGGCGACTGGATCGCTGCCCATGAAAATTTGGCGATCATCGGGCCAACCGGTGTCGGGAAAAGTTGGTTGGCCTGCGCCATCGGCCACAACGCCTGCCGCAGCAACCGTTCGGTACTCTACACGCGGCTACCCCGCCTGATCGATGAACTAGCCCTGGCCAAGGGCGACGGCCGGATCGCCGCGCGCATGAAAAGCCTCGCCAAGGTCGATCTGCTCATCCTCGATGATTGGGGCCTCGAACCGCTCGACGGCAATGCCCGGCACCACCTGCTCGAAATCATCGAGGATCGCTATGGTCGGCGTTCAACCCTCGTCACCAGCCAGCTTCCAATCGCCAGATGGCACGAGCTGATCGGCAATCCCACCTATGCTGACGCCATCCTCGACCGTCTCGTCCATAATGCCCACCGGTTGGAAATAACCGGCAACTCCCTGCGCCGCATCACCCAAACCGTCGCTTGACCAGCAACCAAACACAGTGACATCGTTCAAACAACGATCAGGTGCTTCACCTGCGCGCGATCAAATCGGAACGCTGCGCGGCATCAGATCGGAATACATGCGCGCGATCGTCGGAATCCGCAATACTATGACAATGGCAAAACCACGCATTCCTATGCATGCCCCAGCCGCATCCATCAAACATGCTCATTGATCTGATCAAATACCGGTTGACATTCAGCGAGGCATACGCGGTCTTTGCCCTCCTGCTTGGCCCGGTAAAGTGCGCGGTCAGCCGCCCTCACCAGATCATCGGGGGCTGTATGTCCCGAACCTGGCACCAGTGCCGCAACTCCCAAACTGATGGTGACAAAGCCTTGGGGATGTAGCGCATGGTCCAGACGTAGTTCACGGACCTGAATAAGCAGGCGTTCGGCGACGGAAAGCGCTGCCTTGATGTCGGTGTTGGGGAGCAACACCGCGAACTCTTCGCCACCGTAGCGCCCCACCATATCCGTTGGCCGGCAGGACCGCTGGAGACTGGCTGCCACCGCCCGGAGGCAGTGATCCCCGGCAAGGTGCCCATACAGGTCATTGTACTGCTTAAAAGCGTCGACATCGATCATGATAAACGCAAGAGGCTGGCCCGATATACAAGCGCGGCGAATTTGACGGTGCAGGTTTTCCTCTAAGGGCTTGTTGCTAAATTATCGCTTCGGATTGCGGTTTGATGGTGTAGTTCCACTCGCCGTGGAAATCGTGGCGATGGAGGTTGAGGGCGTCCATCTCAGCATCGGCGACTTTGACGCCCTTGGGATAGGAATTGGTGTCGATTTCACTGCGGACCGTCAGGCCGGCGTCGGTGGTGGTGGCGGCGATGAGCTGGACGATGGTCTGGTAGCTGATCAGTGGCCGACCGCGCCAGTTTTGAGTGATGAACGAGAATAGCCGGTGTTCGATCTTGTTCCACTTGCTGGTTCCAGGCGGCAGATGACAGACGGTGATTTCGAGACCGAGCTCGTTGACGAGAGCCTGAAGTTCAAGCTTCCACAAGCGCACGCGTGATCCATTACTGCCGCCGCCATCTGCCGTGATCACCAGCCGCGTGGCTTTACGATAACGCTTACGTCCCATGGTCTGCCACCAACGGCGGATCGAATTGACGGCGAAACTTGCAGGATCATGGTCGATGCCGACGCTGACCCATCCAGTGTTGTCGGCGATGTCATAGACGCCATAGGGTGCTGCCCGGCCGTTGTTCTTGAAGTCGCCAACAAGTTCTTTCTTCTTTGTGTCGACCGAAATGGCGGGTTGATCGGCCGCCAACGCCGCCTTCACCTGATCGTTGATGTAGTTGAACTGAGCGTCGCGGTCGGGGTGGCTGGCCCCCTCCAGCGTCTTGCGATTGGCCTGCAGGCTGTAGCCCAGTTCGCGCAACAGGTTGGCCACGACGTTGTGACCGATGCGGTGGCCGCAGCCCTGCAGTTCGGCGGCCAGATTGCGGAGACTTTTGGCTGTCCATAGCAAAGGCGCCATCGGATCGCCGCGCGTGACAGGCTCCACAAGAGCCTGCAGATCCCTCAGCAATGTCCCGTCTGTGGCCGCCAGAGACTTTCTGCCACCACCCACCCGACGCACCCGATCCACAGGCGCCGCCGGTTTGGCGTCATTACGCAGTTCGGCCAAGCCCCGATTGATCGTGCTGCGCGCAATTCCTGTCGCCCGAGACACCGCGATCACGCCGCCGCGGCCTGCGGCCAGCGCCTCAGCCGCCGCAAAACGCCGCCGACCGCGCTCGTCCAGCACTGGCGCAAGGGCAATAAATCGCAAGCGGATAGCGCTATCGTCGATCACAACCCGAATCTAGCAGCGACAATTCGGCAGGGGAATCCACCAATCCCTCAAAGTCACATATCAACTCAATTATTTATCAACGGCCCCTAAATAGCGCCGGTTGCCAACGCCAGTCAGGACATCGTAGCGCGAGATATTGCGATACAAATTCACAGATTTATCCTTGACCAAGGTGATCATGGCAAAACTGAACACAAGCGTGATTACCATGAAATCGATCAACACCAGCTGGAACCGCGGCACCATTTCAATGGAAGCATAAGTAAGATGTGGCCATACCAGCGAACAAAATGCTCGGCGGAGCATCAACACCGCTTGCAGCCCCAGAATGGTCAGCACCAGCGCGCGGATGGCGCTGGACCCATGTGGCTTCAGCCATAACTCGCGCGACGCAAGAGCAATCGGGATTAAGAGCAACAGGAGCCCACAACCAATGCGTAGATCCAGCTTCGCCCTGAACGCAGGAATGCGTATTCCGATGAAGCCGGCCATGCATTCCAATCTGAAGCCGGCCACCCATTCCGAAATGAAGCCGGCCAGGGTTCCGATTTGAAGCCGGCCACCTGAGCGTCGTTCGGTTGGGTCTTGGTGAATGATTATCGGGTCCTTTGCTGCGGTCAAGTTTGGGCGTTGGTGAGGGGCGGATTTTTCTTTTTCCGGAGGCTCTCGCCGGTCAGTTCGATGCGATAGGCGTTGTGGATGAGGCGGTCGAGGATGGCGTCGGCGATGGTGGGGTTGCCGATGATTTCGTACCATTGGCCGATCGGCACCTGACTGGTGATGATGACCGAGCGCATCTCGTGGCGGTCATCAATGATCTCCAGCAAGTCGCGGCGCTGGTCGTCGGTCAAGGTTTCGGGCCCCCAATCGTCCAGGATGAGCAGGTCCACCTTCGCGATCTGACGCAGTAATCTGGTGTAGCGGCCATCTGCTCGGGCCAGAGCAAGGGCGGAGAACAGGCGCGGCACGCGATGGTAGGCGGTGGACAGATCCTCCCGGCACGCCTTTTGCCCGAGCGCGCAGGAGAGCCAACTTTTTCCGACCCCAGTTGGGCCGGTAACGAGTAAATTGTGCTTAGCACGGACCCAGTCACAGTCTGCAAGTTTCATGAATAATGCCCGGTCTAGGCCACGCGGTGCCCGGTAATCGACATCTTCAATACTGGCGGGTTGCCGTAGTTTGGCGGTACGGGCGCGGCTCTCGAAGCGCTTCTGCCGCCGCAGCGTGACTTCATGGTCAAGCAGCAAAGCGAGCCATTCGGCATGGGTCAGGTTGGCGGTCTCCGGCTGCGCCGCGAATTCCTTGAACCCCTTGGCCATGCCGTGAAGCCCGAGTTCGTGCAATTGGTCGAGCGTTGGATGGGTGAGCATGATGTTGATCCTTTCAATGAAAATATTTGGCGCCGCGCAGATTGCCGTGGGTCATCACCGCCTGCGGTTCGCTCGCAGCGGCGCTGGCGCGGTCGAGCTTGTTGGCGATGATCGAGGCGACGCTTTTGTAGGTGAACGCCTCATAGGCGACGGCGCGGGCCGCCACCGCCTCGGCGCGCGTTTGCTCAAGGTCCTTGAACAGCCGGAGCACGCCAAGGCAGGTTCGGAACCCCTGTTCCGGGTGTGGCCGCCTGGCGAGAATGGCGATGACCAGGCCCTCGGTATTGGGACCAATGGCAGCACCCCAGCGGCGGAAGCGCTCCGGCGTCCATTCGGCGTAGCGCCGGTGCGCGCTCGGCATATGCTCAGGATCGGTGCCATGTTTTGATCCGCTATACCGGCGCTGATGCACGGCAACTCGCTTGCCTTGATGAAATATCTCGATGATCCGTTCGCTCGCCCTGGTGTCGACCTGTTGGCGGATCAATTGATGCGGCACCGAGTAGAAAAATCCGCAGACCTCGACATGATAATCCAGCGAGACGCGGGCCAAGCCCCATTCGGCGAATTCGTAATCCGTCTCGGGCAGCTCAGCCAAAGCCGGGCGCTCGATCGTCTCGAACAGATGCCGCCGGCTGACCCCAAGTCGGCGCATGATGTGATCGTTGATCCGCGCCACCATGCCGGCAATCGCCTGGTTGGCTTCGGCCAGGGAGAAGAACGTCTGCCGCCGCAGCCGGCCCAGAATATAGCTCTGGGCAAAGCGCACCCCGGCCTCAACTTTGGCCTTATCCTTCGGTCGCCTTGGCCGCGCGGGCAGAATGCCAACACCGTAATGCGCGGCCATCCGGCCGTAGCTGAGATTGATCTCGGGATCGTAGAACGATGCTTTGGTGACGCCCGACTTCAGATTATCCGGCACCACCAGCCGCGGCACCCCGCCGAAAAACCGGAACATGCGGACATGGGCGCCAATCCAATCCGGTAGCGTCTGGCTCCAGCTCGCTTCGCAATACGTGAAGCCCGATGCCCCCAGGACCGCGACAAAAATTTCCGCGAAACTCACAGCCCCCGTCGCCGGGTCGGTAATGCCGATCTTTTTGCCGGAGTAATCGACGAAGACCTTGTCGCCCGCCCGGTGCTCCTGGCGCATGACCGGCGACAGCCGGGCTTCGAACTCCCTGATCAGATCGCAGAATCGGCTGTAGCTGTACCCGTCGGGATGCACCGCGCGATATTCTTCCCACAGCACCATCAGGTTGACGCCGGGGCGCTTGAGCTCGCAGATCAGGTCGCTCCAGGCTGGCTCGACACGCCGGCGCGCTCCGCGCTGGGCGCCGCCGCGGGCAAACAACCGCTCCTCCAAAACCGCATCGGTAAGATCGGCCGGTAGCGGCCAAGCCAGCCCCGCCAGCTGTGCTCGCTTCAGATTATCCTGGATCGTGCTGCGGGCAACGCCGAGCATGCGCCCGATCTGCCGCGCGCTGATGCCGTCGCTGGCCAGCCGTAATGTCTGTCGTATCTGCCGCATTGTCAGCTCTCTTTTCGCCGGCATCCATTCCTCCTCGTGGTTGATTACGAGGGGAAAAATGCCCGAGTTGCTGACCCAACCGAAAACGCCGGATCGCCCCGCCAGGTGGCCGGAATTAAATCGGAATGGTGGCCGGCTTCAAATCGGAACGGTGGCCGACACCAAATCGGTATCCCTGGCCGGCTTCCGTCGGAATCCGCACGCAGGAACACAACAGAGACCGAGCCATATTACCACCAGCAGTATGGTTATGGCGATTTTGGGCGGCTGATCCCGCAAGGACCGGAAGGCGGTCCAGACCATACTGAAACTGATCAGCAACATAGGAAGCGGGATTGCGACAGCCGCCAGAAAGGGCAATTCAATACGACCAATCACAGCCGCGCCGTTCAACATGGCAGATGAAGCCATCAAAAGCATCGCCACATGCTTGCGATCCTGCAACCAGATCAGGAAACAGACCACCGCAGTCAGAAAAACAACAAGAGACATGGAAAGCAGGAGGGTCTGCAGATCAAGAGCCAAGCAAAAGTTACCTTAATCTAGCCGATTTGTGCCACCCGACGCGAAAGCCGCTAATTATTTGTACCATAACTTTAGATCGCGTTCGAGTACGTCATGGGGCAATTCTAGGTTATTTCTCCCCGCTTTTCTGGCTGACTCTGGCGCCGCGCCGTCAGGAGCCGCCGCAACTCATAGTTGGGCACGAAGCTATGTCGATCCGGGCGGGGGCACGGCTGGTGAGTCGCGTTGTGAACTCTGCTCACGACGATGTGCGGGCCCTGTTAGCGGCATGACCCCCTAAAGCCCGCAAGCCCCGGCGTTTAGGCCGGGGTAAGGGCGTCTTGCAGTATTGCCGCGTCCACGCATTCGAACGCCAGAGCGAGCGCAGCGCGGGAGCGGCGTAGCCCGGCCCGTAGGGCCGTCTGGCGAGGCTATTGCGTTTAGTCTGGCGTTCTTTGTTGTTCGATGTACTGGCGGATAATACTGATCGGCGCGCCACCGCAGGAAGCTGCGAAGTAAGATGGCGACCACAAGACGCCTTTCCAGTAGCGTTTCGCCAATGTTGGGTGGTTCTGGCGCAGCCTGCGGCTCGACACGCCTTTGAGGCTGTTCACAAGGGCTGACACCGCCACCTTCGGTGGATAATTCACCAGCAGATGCACATGGTCATCTTCCCCGTCCATCTCGATCAACTCTGCTTCAAAGTCGGTGCAGACGGAGGCAAAGATGCCACGCATATCGTCAAGCATGGCGGCGGTAAAGACGTGCCGCCGGTATTTGGTCACAAAGACCAAATGAATATGCATTGCAAAAACACAGTGTCTACCACGCCTATAATCATTGCTATCGGCCATAGGCCAATATATATTAGTGTTGTGAAAGAACGTAAAGCCGCGTTGTTCCGCCTCTACCCTACGCCTGAGCAAGCGACTCAGATGGCGCAGATCGCGGGCGCGTGCCGGTTTATCTACAACCTGGCTCTGGAACAGCGCCGCAACTGGTACCGGCCTGGCCGGAGGTTCAACTTCGCCAGCCAGTGCCGTGAGGTTACGATGCTCCGCGCGGAGGTGGAGTGGCTGAAAGCTGCGCCGATCCACCCGCTGCAACAGGCATTGCGCGATCTGGACCGGGCCTACCAGAACTGGTGGACTGGCCGGGCCGGTGCGCCAACGCCGCGCAAGAAGAGCTTAAACGACAGCTTCCGCTTCCCAGATCCCGCCTCGCTGCGGGTTGAGCGCACCGGCGCGTCGTCCGGGCGGCTCAAGCTGCCAAAGCTGGGCTGGGTGAAGCTGCGCGGCTGGCAGGAACTGCCGGGTGACATCTGCAACATCACCATCTCGCGCCGGGCTGGACAGTGGTTCGCCGCCGTCCAGTGCGAGCGCGAGGTTGCTGAGCCGGCCGTATCGACACTGGCAGCCGTTGGCATCGATATGGGCATTGCGATCTTCGCGGCACTCAGTGATGGTACCACCATCGCGCCAGCCAACCACGGCAAGCGAGCCTTGAAGGCACTGCGCTGGGCGCAGCAAGCCTTGTCGCGCAAGAAGCGCGGAAGCGCCAACCGCCGCAAAGCGATCCGCCGCGTGGCGCGGATACAGAAGCGGGTGGCAGACGCCCGCAAAGACTTCCTCCACAAGCACAGCACGATCATTGCCAAGAACCACGGCATGGTCGTTGTGGAGGCGCTACAGGTGCGGAACATGTCGGCCTCGGCTAAAGGCACTGCCGATGCGCCAGGACGGCGCGTCAGACAGAAGGCCGGGCTAAACCGCGCCATCCTCGATCAAGGATGGTCGATGTTCCGCACCATGCTGGGCTATAAGCTGGCGGATCGTGGCGGGAGGCTGGTGGAAGTGCCGGCGGCCTACACCAGCCAGACCTGCTCAGCCTGCTGGCTTGTAGATGCCGAATCACGGCAGGGACAAGCGCGGTTCGTCTGTATCGGCTGCGGCCATGAGGCGAACGCAGACAGCAACGCCGCTTTGAATATCCTACGGCGCGCGGACAGCGCGTTGAAGCCTGTGGAGGGGCACCGCACTAAGCGGCCCGGCGAAGCAGGAACCACCCGGTGGGCAGCTTAAATGCGAAAGTCCACTGGAACCCCCGCCCTTCAGGGCGGGGAGGATGTCAGCAGCACCGCTAATGCCAAGCCAAGCGCTGACGCGGCGGGCGCGGCACAGACCGAGGCCGTGACTCTGAGCGATGCGGCGCAGACCAGCACCCGGTTGGTCTCCTCTGCACAGCAGTCGAACGGCATGGATCATGCGGCAGCGGCGCGCATCCGCAGTGCGTTGGCCGCCGGCAATTACAACCTGGCGCCGGAGGATCTGGCCAAGGCGATGGTCACCGTACTGAAAGCAACAAGCAAATGAGCATTACCGGCAAATTCCGTATTTTGGAGGTTAAGCTGGAGGCGCAGTCGGTATCCGGCACACTGGCCCGTGGCTTGGAACTGGTTGAGGATCTTGGCCGCAAGTTGCACCACCTCGACGACGTAATGCTCACTGGCAGGCCGAATGAAATCTCGGACGCTGCCGCCGCGGTGGAGTGGGCATTGAAGGATGCCTCTCCCGCCTTTGCGCAAATTGCCGCAACCATGGGCAGGCTCGGCGCCTCCAATTTAACGACCGCGGCGGAACAGTTGCGGAAGATTCAGGAAGAGGACGCCGCCGGGCTTGCCGAGGCACTGCGCGGTTCGCTGGCTCGTTTTGCCAAACGGTCTTTCAGCGCCAACCGGCGGGCTCAGCAATTCAACAGAGGGCTGAGCGCGGCGCTTCAATCCCTCCAGGCGCTTGGTATGCAGGAGAGTGGAAGGCTGATCGCTGAAGCCTGACGTAAATTTGTTGCGCTGCACAAGACTTTTCGGGGCCGGTAAATAACCCAGTAAACAAGAGAGGCATTGCCTTGTGCCTCAGGTTTGTCATATTGACGGATCGCGGCTGATGGCAGAGTTTGTCGACGCCACGTCACCGGCACAAAAAATGCATAAAACCTGAAGGGTTAAAAAAATGGCTACAATCACCCGGAGCGGACACCGCCTTCAGCGGGATAGCCTCGGCCTGTCTCAAATCGTCGCCGCCACGTTGGCCAATATTGCGCCGGCCATGAGCTTCTTTTTCGGCTTTGGCCTCATCGTTTCTGGCGCAGGCGTTGGCGCGCCGATCACCATTCTGGTGGCGATGGTGGTTGTGCTCTTCCTTACAAATACGCTGGCGGAATTTTCTAAGTATCGCCCCAGCGCCGGTTCCTTCGTGACGTTTATAGGCATGGCGTTCGGTCCCACCGCGGGTGCGGCGGCGTCCCTCTTCGTCGTTACCGGCTATTGCATCGCCGCCTCCTCGGTGGTCGTCATCTCCGGCGGCTGGGCGGCAAGCACGCTGCACCTCTTCCTAGGCATCAACATCCCCTGGCAGGTGCTGGCCGTCGTCGTCACCGGCATTGTCGGTGTGCTGGTGGCGCGCGGTATCAGCCTCTCCACCACCTGGGCAGCGGTCTTCTTCTATTTCGAGCTGGCCCTGCTGCTCATCGGCGCGGTGATCATGCTTGTGGTCAACCACGCTTCCATCTCCGCCGCGCCGCTGCTGTTCTCCAGCGTCAGCGGCGGCTGGAAGGGCATTGGCCTTGGCTTCCCGCTCGCCATCTACCTCTTCATCGGCTGGGAGAACTCGGCGATGCTGGCTGAGGAAACCACAAACCCCCGCCGGAACGTGCCGCGCGCGCTGATCATTGGCACGCTCTCCATCGGCATCCTCTACATGTTCCTGGCCTTTGCGACTGAGACGGCGTTCCACAACAATGTCACCGCCATCAGCAATTCCAGCATCCCGTTCGTCGACGCCTTCAAGGCGTCCGCCGCCGGGGTGCTGCTCATCGCCTATCTTGCCGGCGTGACATCAATCTTCTCCTCGCTCATTGGTCTGACCAACGCCCAGGCGCGTATCCTGTTCAGCTCCTCGCGCGAGGGGTTGCTGCCGCCCTTCTTCGGCAAGATCCACCCGCGGCATAACACCCCACATGTCGCGATGTGGACATACGTGGTCATTGCGCTGCTTATCGTGCTGGTGTTTGGCACGGCTTATGCCATCGATCCGGTGACCTTGTTCGGCGATACGGGCACGATGGGGACCATTCCCGTCGTCATAACCTATCTCCTGACGAATTTGGCGTTGCCGGTGTACATGCTGCGCCATCACAAGGAGGATTTCGGCGTGGTACGGCACCTCATAGTGCCGGTGCTCGGCACCGTCTTAATGCTGTTCCCGCTTTGGGGGCTGGTGCAGCCCGGCCAGCCATATCCGTTCAATCTTTACCCGTACTTGACGCTCGGCCTGTTCGTGCTGTCGCTGGTTTACGGCGCGATCCTCGCCAAGCGTGACCCGGAACTGGTGCAGCGCATCGGCTCCTACGTCGCCGACGAGGAATATTAACCAAAAGCTCAAGGGCGGCACCCAGGTGCCGCCCTTGGTGTTTCAGGGGAGCATCCGCGCCTTTACCCGCCCCCCGGCCTGGACGTGCTTTTCCAGCACCTCATCCACGGCCTCGAAATAGTCCAGCTTGTACCAGACCCCCTCCGGGTACAGCACAGCGCAGGGGCCCAACTCGCACCGGTCCAGGCAACCCGCCTGATTGATGCGCACTCCCTCGATCCCCAGTTCCTTCACCCGCACCTTCATGTAGTCGCGGATTTTTTCGCTGCCCTTGCTGGCGCAGCATCCGCGCGGATGCCCCTCCGGCCGCCGGTTGCCACACACGAACACGTGGGTGGAAAAATAAAGTGCCGGATCGTCGTCGAGCCGCTTACCCAAACCTGTTGCTCCGTGTGGTTCGCACCTATCTAAGCCGCAAACTGGGGAGCAGGCAAAATGCGGAACATGCTGGGTGAGGCCTCCTCGCCCTATTTGCAGCAGCACAAGGATAATCCGGTCCACTGGCAAGTCTGGTCGCCCGAGACGCTGGCGCTGGCCGACCAGCTCAACCGCCCGATCCTGCTGTCCATCGGCTACGCCACATGCCACTGGTGCCATGTCATGGCGCATGAAAGCTTCGAGGACCGGGAAACGGCGGAGCTGATGAACCGCCACTTCATCAACATCAAGCTGGACCGCGAGGAGCGCCCGGACCTCGACCAGATCTTCATGTCCGCGCTGAACGCCATGGGCGAGCAGGGCGGTTGGCCGCTGACCATGATGCTTACCCCGCAGGGCGAGCCTTTCTGGGGGGGCACCTATTTCCCTCCGGAGCCGCGCTTTGGCCGGCCCAGCTTCCATCAGGTTCTCACGGCCCTGGCCAATGCGTGGGAGACTGATCGTGTGCGCATCGGCAACTCCGTCGCCGCCTTGCAGAGCGTCCTCGTGGCGCAATCGGCGCCCCGCCCCGGAGACCCGCCCGGTCCGGCGGCACTGGATGCCACCCGCAACGCCTATCTGAGCGCCATGGACTGGCGGCTCGGCGGCATTGGTCAGGCGCCGAAATTCCCCAACACCCCCATCTTCCGCTTCCTCTGGCAGGAGAGTTTCCGCACCGGCGATGCCCGCGCCGCCCATGCGGTGGAGTTGCTGCTGGAGCGCATGTCCCAGGGCGGCATCTACGACCATCTCGGTGGCGGCTACACCCGCTACGCCACCGACGACGCCTGGCTGATCCCGCATTTCGAGAAGATGCTCTACGACAACGCGCTGATCCTGGACCTGCTGGCCCTGGCCCATGCGCGCACGCCCCATCCGCTCTACGCCGCACGCGCGCGGGAGACGGTGGCATGGCTGACGCGGGACATGCGTGCCGAAGGCGCCTTCGCCGCCGCCGAGGATGCGGATTCGGAAGGCGAGGAGGGCAAGTTCTACGTCTGGACCCGCGCGGAAATCTTCGACACCCTGGGTGAAGACGCCGAGTATTTTGCCCAGCACTACCCCGCGCCCGACCATGGAAATTGGGAAGGCAAGATCATCCTCGAACGCCACACGCCCTTCGGCGAGGAAGACCGTCTGGCGCCGTTGCGTGCGAAGCTTCTCGCCCGGCGCGATACGCGTATCCGCCCCGGCCGGGACGACAAGGTTCTGGCCGATTGGAACGCGCTCACCATCGCGGCCCTGGCCCGGGCCAGCGCCGTGTTCGCCGAGCCCGCCTGGCTTGCCCTGGCAGAGGAAGTGTTCACCAACATTCTGGCAAACCTCTCCGAGCCCGAGGGCGGCATCGCCCACGCCTACCGCCACGGCAAAATCTCCGCGCCGGGGCTGCTGGAAGACCAGGCCGCCATGCTCCGAGCCGCCCTGGCACTGTATCAGGCAACCGCCAAGCCGGATTACCTCGCCACGGCGCAGCGCCTGCTGTCCGTAACAGAGCGTAAATTTGGCGATGGCGCTGGGGCATTCTTCATGTCGGCCGACGCGGCGCAGAAATTCGCCCCACGGGCGCGCAATGTGCAGGATGGTCCCACCCCGTCCGGCATTGGCCTGATGGCCGAGAACTACGCCCTGCTGCACGCCCTCACCGGGGAGGCGAAGTACCGGCACAAGGCAGAGGCACTGCTCGCCGCCTTCGCCGGCAGTACAGACCGCCTCACAGGCTCGCCGGTGCTGCTGGCAGCGGCGGATTTGCTGGAGAATGCCGCCTGCGTCGTCGTCACCGGCGGCAGCGCCGAACTGGCCCAGGCTGCCCTTGCCGCGCCCGACCCGGCTGTCGCCGTGCTGCAGGTTGCCGCCCCTGCCGACTTGCCACCCGGGCATCCGGCCCATGGCAAGACGTCCGCCCAGCAAGCGGCTTTCATCTGCCGCAGCGGCGTGTGTTCCCTGCCCGTGACCACGCCGGAGGCAGTGCGTGCCGCACTCCACCGTGGCGGGAGGGCGCGCCATGACCCGCCGTGAACTCCTTGCCGCCAGCGCTCTCGCTTTGTTCGCTCAGCCCGCCGCCGCTTACGAGGTCTCGCATACCGACGCAGAATGGCGCAGCATCCTCACCCCTGCGCAATATTATGTGCTGCGGCAGCAGGGCACCGAGGCGCCATTCTCCTCCCCACTGCTGAACGAGCACCGCAACGGCATTTTCGCCTGCGCCGGATGCGCGCTGCCCTTGTTTTCCAGCAAGACGAAATTCGAGTCCGGCACTGGCTGGCCGAGCTTTTATGCCCCGCTGCCGAACGCCGTGCTCACCTCCGATGACAACTCCTTCGGCATGGAGCGCACGGAAGTGCATTGCCGCCGCTGCGGCAGCCATCTGGGCCATGTGTTCCCCGATGGCCCACCGCCGACCGGGCTGCGCTATTGCATGAACGGCGTGGCGCTCACGTTCATGCCCGCCTGAAACGCTTCAGGCTTTTTCCCGGTGGTAGCCGAACGAGGCGTTGATCATGTCCAGCAGATGCTGCCCCGCCGTCGTCGGCTTGTATTTCGGCGTCTCCCCCGGGCGCAGGCATGTCGGCAGGCATTCCACCGGCGCGTAAAAATCGGGGTCGAAGAAAAACGGCAGCGAATACCGCTCTCCACCGGAAATATTGATCACCCGGTGCTGGTTGGACTGGAACACGCCGTTCGTCCAGCGCTCCATCATGTCGCCGATATTCACCACATAGCTCCCGGGCACCGGCGGCGCGTCGATCCACACGCCATCCCGCCGCCTGTACCTGCAGCCCGCCCGACATATCCTGGTGCAGCAGGGTCAGGCAGCCGTAATCGGTGTGCGCCCCGGCGCCTAGCTGCGCCTCGGTCACGCGCCCGGTTTGCGGCGGGTAATGCAGCGGCCCGAGCGTCGTCATCGTTATCCCGAGCCAGGGGGCGAAAAAATCTTCCTCGAGCCCCAGTGCCAGCGCAAAGGCGCCGATCATCCGCCGCCCCAGCTCCACCATCTCGTCGTAATAGGCCTGCATCACCTCCTGCCAGCCGGGGAGGAAATCCGGCCACAGATTCGGCCCGTGCAGGGGCACACCGGCCAGCACGCGCGGGTGGTCGGGCGGCAGGTCGCGGCCGATCTTGTAGCCCTCCTTCAAATCCCCTTCCGCCTGCTTCGACGGGTCCAGGTTCTCGCCGCCCATGCGGAACCAGCCGCGATGGCAGGAGGATTTCTCGATCGCCACCTGTTCTTTTCCGCCTCGGGCAGCGCGAAGAACCGCTTCGCCTCGGCATAGACCCGCGCGATCATCTCCTCCGGCACGCCATGGTTCACGGCATAAAAGAAGCCGATTTCCCGGCAGGCACGGCTGATCTCCTCGACCGTGGCCGCCTTGCCCGACCCGCCGCGCAGGGGGGCGATGTCGATGATCGGGATTTGCGTCAGCGGCATTTGCGCGCCGCGCAGGGTGGGGTCGAGCTGTATGGTGTCCGCCATGCCGCGGATGCTAATCTGCCCCCGCATTGGTTTCCAGGACAAAAGCATTGGCAAAATATCTCCTCGGCATAGATCTCGGGGCTGGCAGCCTCAAAGCCACGATCATCGACGATGCCGGGCATATCCTGGGCGAAGCCAGCCATCCGGTGACAACTTCGGTGCCGCGTTTCGGCTGGTCGGAGCAGGATCCGGCCGAGTGGTTCGCAGCACTTTGCGCCGCGGTGCCGAAGGCCATCGAGGCCGCCACCATCCCCGCCAGCGCCATCGCGGGCATCGGCATCTCCGCCGGTGCCCATATCCCGGTGCTGACCGACGCCCAGGGCAGGGTGCTCCGCCCGGCCATCATGTGGAACGACCAGCGCGCCGCCGCGCAGGCCGCCGCCCTGCATGAGCTGGCCGGGGAACAGATCATCGCCACCGCGCTCAACCGGGTGAACCCGACCTGGACCCTCGCCATGCTGGCCTGGCTGAAGGAGAATGAGCCGGAGGTGATGGCCCGGGCCCGGCGCCTGTATCTGGCCAAGGATTATCTGCGGTTTTGCCTCACCGGCACGTGGGAGACGGATTTTTCCGACGCCATCGGCGCCCTGCTGGCCGATAACGCCAGCAAGAGCTGGTCGCCGGAGCTGTGCGCCCTCATCGGGCTGGACATGTCGCTCCTGCCTCCCATCGTGCCTGCGGAATCGGTCGTCGGCGGCGTCACGCCGGAAGCCGCCGCCCGCACCGGGCTGGAAGCTGGAACGCCGGTTGTCTGCGGCTCCAACGACACCACGGTGGAATTTTTCGGCGTCGGCGCCACCACGCCGGGCATTGGCGGGGTGAAGCTGGCCACCGCTGGCGTGCTGTATCTGGCAACCCAGGGGCCGAGCGTGAATCCGCCAATCTCCTGCTACCCGCACATCATGCCGGGCATGTACTACACCGCCACCGGCACCAATTCCTGCGCCTCCGCGCATCGCTGGCTGCGCGACCTGATGTTCGCGGAAGACGGGTTCGAGGGCATGGACGCGCTGGCCGCCGCCACGCCGCGCGGCGCCAAGGGGCTGCTCTTCCACCCATATCTGCAGGGCGAGCGCGCCCCGTACTGGGACCCGCTGCTGCGCGCGGATTTCATCGGCCTCACCATCTCCCACGGCAAGCCGGAATTCGCCCGCGCCCTCTATGAAGGGCTGGCCTTCTCCATCCGCGACCTGCTCCAGGCCGCGCAGGCTCTCGGGCTCTCCTTCGGCGCCATCCGGCTCATGGGGGGCGGTGCCCGCAGCGCCTGCTGGCGCCAGATCATCGCCGATGCCACGGGCCTCACCGTGGAGCGCACCGAGGCGGCGGATGCCTCCTTCGGCGCCGCGCTGGTCGCGGGCATCGGTGCGGGCGTGTTCTCCGGGCCGGAGGACGCGGTGGCACGCTGCGTGCGGCTACTGGATACGACAGTGCCCGACGCCGAGGCGCATGAATTCTACACCCGGCTATTCGGCGTTTATAAGGATGCCCAGGCGGCACTGGCGGGGATTAGCCACCGCCTGCACGCGCTGTTCAGTTGAACAGATAGGAATCCATCCGCAGCAAGCCGTACTCAACCGAGCTATGCAGAAGCGTCGCTTTCGGCGCAGGGCCAGCGGCGCCGATTGCCACATGCAGCGGCAGCAGATGTTCATCCGTGGGGTGCTCGTCCCGCGCATGGGGGGCAAGCTTGCGGTAACTGGCCAGCGCGGCCAGATCCCCGGCAAGGATCTTCTCGTTCATCCAGTCGCAGAAGGCCTTCACGTCGGGCATTTCCGGCGCGTTGAAATCCAGCCCTCCGCGGAATCGGCTGAGGTCATGGGTGAAGCTGCCGCTGCCGATGATCAGCACGCCTTCCTCGCGCAGCGGGGTCAGGGCCGCGCCGAGGGCCAAATGATGGCCGGGGCCGAACTGGGGTTGCAGGGAAAGCTGCACCACGGGGATATCCGCTTGCGGATAGGCCAGCAGCAGCGGCACCCAGGCGCCATGGTCCAACCCGCGCGACGGATTCGTTTCGCAGCCCGGCCCGGCCGCCTGCAGGAGTGCCGCCGTCCGTCGCGCGAGCCAAGGGGCTGTCGGCGCATCGTAACGCAGCTCGTAGAGCGGCCGTGGAAAGCCGAAAAAATCATGGATCGTCGTATTGCGCGCCGGCGTGTTCACGGCGGGGGTCATGGTTTCCCAATGTGCGGAGACGACCAGAATGGCTTGCGGCCGGGGGATGACGCTGCCGAGCGTGCAGAGGAAACGGCGCGCCGGGGTATCCTCCAGCGCGGTCATCGGCGAGCCGTGGCTCAGGAACAAGGTTGGCAACATGGAACGAGCTTGCCCGAGCCGCCACGGCCCCGCAAGCGGCGCAACGCACGTTCCATCCATCCGGCCCCTTGTCAGACCGGGAAAAACAGCCAAACTAAAGTGCTATCAGGACTGTCCTTGTCCGCTTTTTTGGGGAACAACCATGTTTATCGAGACCGAAGGCACGCCAAACCCGGCCACGCTGAAATTCCTGCCGGGCCGGGACATACTGGGCGACAAGACCGCGGATTTCGCCGATGCCGACGCGGCGCTGATCTCGCCCGTTGGCCGAGGCACTGTTCGGCCTTCCCGGCGTGGCGCGGGTCTTCCTGGGCGCTGATTTCGTTACCGTGACGAAGACGCAGGATGCGGACTGGCAGGCGCTGAAGCCGCAGGTGCTTGGCCTGCTCATGGAGCATCTGGTCAGCAACCGCCCCATCCTGCGCGAGAACGTGACCCTCGATGCCGAGGACGTGGACCCGGCGGATGCCGAGATCGTGGCGCAGATCAAGGAACTGCTGGATACGCGCATCCGCCCCGCCGTGGCGGGCGATGGCGGGGACATCATCTTCCGCGGCTTCCGTGACGGTGTGGTGAGCCTGAAGATGCAGGGCTCCTGCGCCGGCTGCCCGTCCTCCACGGCCACGCTGAAGCACGGCATCGAGAACATGCTGAAGCACTATATTCCTGAAGTGGTCTCGGTTACACAGGCGGCCTGAGCTTCAGGAGAGAGACCAGATGGCATTGGATGACGCGGCGCTCGACGTGTTGTTCCGCAACGCGCGGACACAGTGGGAGTTTGCCGATGAACCCGTCACCGATGACGATCTGAGAGCCCTTTACGAGCTGGTGAAGCTGGGGCCGACCTCGGCCAATTCCTCGCCGGCCCGGTTTGTCTTCGTGCGCAGCCCGGAAGCCAAGGAGAGGCTGAAAGCCTCCCTGAGCCTCGGCAATATCGAGAAGGTGTTGGCCGCGCCAGTCACGGTGATCATCGCCTACGACCCGCATTTCTATCTCAAGCTGCCGCAGCTTTATCCCGCCGGCGACGTGAAGGGCTGGTTCTCCGCCAACCCGGACCTCGCCGAGGAGACGGCCTTCCGCAATTCCACCCTGCAAGGGGCGTATTTCATGATGGCCGCCCGGGCGCTGGGCTTCGGCTGCGGGCCAATGTCCGGCTTCGACCGCGCCAAGCTGGACCGCGCCTTCTTCACCCAGAACAGCTGGAAGTCCAACTTCCTGCTCAATCTCGGCCGTCCCAAGGCAGTGGAACTGCCGCCGCGCCTGCCCAGGCTCGGCTTCGACGAGGTGGCGCAATTCGCGTGAGCTGGCTGGCGATAGATGCGTCCGGCGGCCGGGCCGGTCTCGCCGTGGTCGGCGAGGATGGCGCCGCGCGGCATAAGGTTTTTGCGCCGCTGCGGCCGGGGCTGATCGAAACCCTGCCGGTGCTGCTGGCCGAGGCCGTGAAGGATGGCGGGATCACCGATGTCGCCGTCGCCATTGGGCCGGGCAGTTTTACCGGCCTGCGGACCTCCATCGCCCTTGCCCAGGGCTACGCCGCCGCAGCCGGGTTGCCGCTCTGGGGCGTGAGCGTGGCCGAGGCTTATCATGTCCCGTTCCCGCAATTACATCGCCCGCTTTGGGTAGTGGTCCGCGCCCGCCGTGGCCGAGTGTTCCTGCTGCGCGATGGCGCGGCGGAAGCCTTCGCCGATGAGGACGTGCCGGCAGCCCGCACGCCCATCGCGCTGTCGGGTGACGCGGCGAATGACATCGCCGCCCGGCTGGCCGCGCGTGGCGTGGATGTGATGCTGACCAACGCCAAGGCCATCGACCCGGTCTGGGTGGCCAGGGCCGCAATGGCCCAGCTCGCGGCCGGTCTCGCGCCGCAGCCCGCCCAGCCGCTTTACGTGGACCCGCCGGAAGCAAAACTCCCCGCGGCCGGGCTGCGCCCGCCCCCGGTATGATCCGCGCCGGACTAGCCCACGCGCCGCTCCTGGCCGCGCTGCACGCGGAAGCCTTCCCGCGGGACCCGTGGGACGCCGCCAGCTTCGCCACCCTCTTCGGGATGCCCGGCGTCATCGGCCTGATCGACGAGCGCGGCGGCTTCCTGCTCCTGCGCATTGTGCTGGATGAGGCGGAAATCCTCACGATCGGCGTGACGGCGCCGCGCCAGGGCATAGGGCAGGCGCTGATGCGCGAGGGGCTGAGCCTGGCCGCCGCCAATGGCGTGCGGGAGATGCATCTGGAAGTCGCCGCCACCAACGCCCCGGCCCGCGCGCTTTACGGCAAGCTTGGCTTCGTCCAGGTGGGCCTGCGCAAGGCCTATTACCCCGATGGCGGCGATGCCCTGACATTGCATCTGGTTTTGGCCTAGAACTGGGCACTGAATATTTTCACGGAAAGTTATCTATGGCTAAAAATTTTTCCGGTGGAGAGTGGAGTATGGACCAGATGATCTCCTCGCCGGCCCAACACGCGCTGCGCCGCGCTGTTGTCGACCTAGGCTCGAACTCCGTCCGTCTCGTGATCTACGAGGGCGAGGCGCGGAATCCGGTGCAGATTTTCAACGAGAAGGCCGTGCTGCGCCTGGCCAGGGGCATGACCAAGACCGGCCTGCTGGATGAGGCCGCCATGGCCCAGGCGGAGACCGTGCTGCATCGCTACGCCGCCATTGCCCGCGCCATGGGCGCCGCGCCGTTCGACGTGCTGGCGACCTCCGCCGTGCGCGATGCCGAGAACGGTTCCGAATTCGTCAGCAAGATGATGGCGCGCAATCCGGAGATGCGGATCAAGGTCCTCTCCGGCGCGCAGGAGGCGGAACTCTCCGCCGAAGGCGTGCTGTGCGGCATTCCCGGCGCCGATGGCATCCTGGCCGATCTCGGCGGCGGCTCGCTGGAGCTGGTCCGGCTGGATGCCGGCAAGGTGGGGCAGGCGGCGACCCTGCCCGTGGGCGTGATCCGCCTGGCCGACCGCTCCGGGGAGGATCTGCTGAAGGCCCGGACCATCGTCACGGCGGAGCTGGAGACGGTTCCCTTCGCCGCCGAGGCCGCGGGCAAGGATCTGTACGTTTCCGGCGGCGCCTTCCGGGCGCTGGCGCGCATCCACATCGCCCAGACCGGCTACCCGCTCAACATGGTGCATCACTACACCATCGGCCGGGAGGAGGCGCGCGACCTCGCCGGCGTGGTCAGCGAGGCTGGGCGCAAGCTGATCGAGCGGATGCCCGGCGTGCCGCGCCGGCGCATCGAAGATCTGCCCTACGCGGCTGTCATCCTGCGCCGCCTGCTGCGCGCCACCGGTGCCGCCCGCGTGGTGTTCTCGGCCAACGGCCTGCGCGAGGGCTGGTTCATCCGCATGCTGCCCGAGCATATCCGCGCCGAGGACCCGCTGCTGGCCGCCGGGCGGGACCTGACGCGCGGCATCATCCGCGACGCCAATTTGCCGCCCGCGCTGGTCGGGTGGACCGCGCCGCTCTTCCCCAACGAAACCCCAGCGCAGAAGCGCCTGCGCGAGGCCGCCTGCTGGCTCTCCGACATCGGCAGCCACGAGCATCCGGAATACCGCGCGGAACAGGCCTTCCTGCGCGTCCTGCGCCAGGCCGGGATCGGGCTCGATCATCACGCCCGCGCCTTTCTCGCCCTGACCATGGCGCTGCGTTACGAGGCGCCGCCGGACGCCGCCTTCCTGGCGCCGGCCCGCACGCTGCTGGATCATGCACGCCACGCGCCGGGCGGAAACGCTGGGGGTTGCGCTGCGCCTGGCCTACACGCTCTCCGCCGGCACGCCGCATCTGCTGGCCGGCACGGAGCTTGCCTTGTCCGCCGAGCGCCTGACCCTGAGCCTGGCCGAGGCGAATGGCGTGTTCGCCGGCGAGGCCGTGCTGCGCCGCCTGGAGCGGCTGGCGCAGATGCTCGGGCTGGAGGCCGAAACCACGCTTAAATAAGCCGCGGACTATTCGCGGCTACTTTTTCTGGCCGTGGATGTGGTGATAGGCCCGGCCATGATAGACCAGACCGGACGAACTGGTACCCAGCTGAATGGCCTGCACCGTGCAGAAGAACACCGTATGGGTGCCCACCTCCACGGTCTGGTCGATCTTGCAGTCCAGGCTGGCGGCCGCGCTCTCCAGCACCGGGGCGCCGGTCACAAGGCGGGTCCATCTCGCGCGGGCGAAGCGCTCCGCCATCGGCAGATTGTCCCTGCCGGCGAAGATGGGGGAAAGCTCCTCCTGCTCAGGCGCAAGGATGTTCACGCACAGCACACCGGCACTCTTGAAGGTATCGTGCAGGCGGCTGCCGCGGTTGATGCAGACGAGCATGGTGGCCGGGTCGTCGGTCACGCTGCACACGGCGGAAACGGTGATCCCGGCGTCCCCCTCCGGCCCCGTGGTGGTGACGATGTTCACCGCGGCGCCGAGGCGGGCCATGGCTTCACGGAACTGGGGACGGTCGATTGCGACTGATTCGCTCATGTGGATACTCTATTCATCCGATCAGGATTTCTGCAAGCCTCGCCCCCGGCGCACGACAGCTTCGCCAAACCGCGCCCGCAGCTTGTCGATGGCGGTTTGCCGGGCCAGGCGGCTGGGTGTGAGCGTGTCGGCAAGGTCGCCCTTATCCGCAAGTGCGGCATCCGCCAGCGGGCTGGCGCCGATGCCGATAAGGCGGAACTTGGTGCCATCCGCCTCGCGCTTCAACATCGGGCGTGCGGCTTCAAACAGCGTCTCCGGCAATTGCGTGGGGTTGGGCAGGCGCTGGCTGCGGGTGCGTAGGGCGAAGGCGGCTGTCTTGAGTTTCAGTACGATCCCGGCTGCGGCCTGATCTTCCCGCCGCAGCCTGCGGCCCAGTTTCTCGCAGAGCTGCCAGAGCTCATCCTCCATCGCCGATAGCTCGCGCAGGTCGGTGGTGAAGGTGGTTTCCGAGCTTATGGATTTGCTCTCCCGCTCACGCCGGACAGGGCGGTTATCCACGCCTTGCGCCCGCGCCACCAAGGCGGGGCCATCCTCGCCCAGCGCCAGGGCCCGCCGCTCATCCAGCGCCGCCAGCTGCCCCACCCGGGTGATGCCCATGGATGCCAGCCGTTTGACCTGGACCGGCCCCACGCCAGGCAGGATTCCCACCAGCTCCGCCGCCAGCGCCTCCGCAGCCTCGGCGCCTAAGACGAAGAAGCCCCGTGGCTTGCCCCGCTCCGCCGCCAGCTTGGCCAGCAGCCGGTTGGGCGCCAAGCCGATGGACACGGTGATGCCCAGCTCCCTCTCCACCTGCCGGGCGAAGCGGTTGAGCACCACGGCTGGCGGCGCGCCGTGTAACGCTTCGGTCCCCGAAAGGTCCAGCGCGGCCTCGTCGATGGATTGCATCTGCACCAGCGGCGTCAGCGCTTCCAGCATCGCCCGCACCTGGCGCGAAACCGCGGCGTATTTCGCACCGTCCGGCTCCAGCACCACCGCATTGGGGCAGAGCTGGCGCGCCTTGAACATCGGCATCGCGGAGCGCACGCCGGAGAGCCGGGCGATGTAGCAGCATGTGCTGACCACGCCTCGCGCGCCACCGCCGACGATGACAGGCACGTCCCGCAACTCCGGCCTGTCCCGCTTTTCCACGGCGGCGAAGAACGCGTCACAGTCCACATGGCCGATGGCGAGTGAGAACAGCTCAGGATGCCGGACGATGCGCACCGAGCCGCATCGCGGGCAGGCATTGCCCGTTTCAACCACCGCATCGCAGTCACGGCAGATTGCCGGCATGCCGCCTCACAGATCAAGTCACCGAGTTGTCGATCACGTAGGCGGCGGTGAGCCCGCCATCAATGGTGTAAGCCGAGCCGGTGATGAAGCTCGCCTCGTCCGACGCCAGGAAGGCGACGAGATTGGCGATTTCCGACGGCTGCGCGAGGCGTCCCATAGGCAAATAGCGGCGGCGGAGCTTCCAGGCTTCCTCATCCGCCAGGAAAGCCTGCACCAGCGGCGTGGCGGTCGGCCCCGGGCAGATGGCAACGGCACGGAGCTTCCTGCGCGCGTACATGATGGCGATCTCACGCGTCATCGCCAGCACCCCGCCCTTGGCCGCCGTGTAGGCGATCTGCGGAAACGCCGAGCCCACCAGCGCCACGATCGAGGCGTTGTTGATGATCACGCCGCTGCCGGATTTCAGCAGGTAGGGAATCCCCGCCTTGCAGCAGAGGAAAACCGAGGTGAGGTTCACCGCGATGGTTTTCTCCCAGGTGGCGAGCGGGGTTTCCACCGGGCCGGAATCGTCGTCGGCGCAGATGCCGGCATTATTGAACAACGCATCGATCCCGCCGAATGCCTCCGCGCCCTCGGCGAACATGGCTTCGCACGCCGCCTCATGCGTGAGGTTCCCGATCACCGCCACGGCCTGCCCTCCGGCGGCACGGATCGCCGTGACGGTCGCTTCCGCAGATTCGGCGTGGATGTCGGCGCAGATCACCGCCGCGCCCTCGGCCGCGCATTTCTCCGCCGTGGCGCGGCCAATGCCGCTGCCCGCGCCGGTGACGAAAATACGTTTGCCCTTCAGACGCATGCCAGAATCTCCTGTAACTGCGCGGTTAGCCCGCTCGCGCCGGGGGCGAAGGTGCCGTCAAACACGGCGGAGCCGATGGTAAAGGCATCCGCGCCTGCCTCCCGTAATGCCGCGATGCGCGCCGGGCTGTCGACACTGCCGGCGCAGATCAGCCTGCCCGCGCCGCAGCCACGCCGGGCAGCGCGCACCAGTTCCAGCGGCTCGGCGTCCGTGGCGCGGTAGGCGAGCAAATCCACCCCCGCACAGCCCTGGGCGACGAACTTCGCCGTATGGGCCTCGATCAGCGCCGCATCGCCGCCTAGCCGCGTGGGGTGGCCGGATGGCGCGCCGGGAAAAGGATAATACTCCACCTTTGTGCCGCGCAGAATCTCCAGCGTCTCGGCAACCTGCGTCCCGCCCAGCAGCCGGTCCACACCCAGCTCGGCACCCACACGAGCCGAATGCAGCGCCGCCTCCGGCGAGGTGGCGACAACCTCCAGATAGCTCACCGCCCCGAGCGCCTTTATCTCCACATGCAGGCGGCGGAGCGTGTCCGCGTCAGCGCCGATGTCCTTGAAGCCGATATGGCGCAGACCCAGCGCCGCGATCTCGGCCAACACCTCCAGGCAATCCGGTACCGTGCGGTCCTGCCGCGTCAGCATGAAGATGAAATCCATGCGCCATTAGTCTCATTCCCGCCCCGTGACGGCAATAACGCCGAACGAGAATCGATTATTTTGTTGCCGCATCAAGGGGCGCTCCACGGCGTGGTGAAGCCAGGCCGAGAGTGCCAGGGTCAGCCCGATGCTCAGCGGCAGGAACGCGGCGGTGAACCACGCTGCGTCGCCATGCGCCACGGGGCCGAGCAGCAGGGCCATGGCGCGCTGCACCGGCTCGTTCACCAGATAGAGCGGGTAGGATACTGCGCCGAGATACTGCACCGTCCGGCCTTCCAGCACGGCCCCCCAGGCATGGCGTTGCGCCAGCATCACCAAGCCCCAAGCCAGCGGGGTGAGCATCTTCTCCACCCCGCCCGGCAGCGCCAAGGCGCAGGCACCAAGCAGGCAAAGCCAGAAGCTGCGTGACCGCCCGCCGCGCAGCATAACTGCGCTGGCCAGCCCGAGCGCGAAGAAAGGGGCCGCGTTCGGCAGAAAGGCGCGGCTGAACTCGGCCCCCAGCGGCAATGCCCGGTACGCGGCGCCCAGCGCGAGCAGCGCCAGGGCAAACCGCCCGAGCCGGCGCGGGGCGGCAAGCCCGATCAACACGTAAAACTGCCATTCCGTGGACAGGCTCCAGGCCGGCCCCAGCAGCGTGACATAGGCATAGGGCAGGGCGGTTTGCGGTATCAGCCCATGCACGAGGGTAAGGTGCGCCAGCAGATGCGGCAGCAGCGGTCGCGGCAGGGCAGCCGCCATGATGTTTCGCCCCTCGGCCCCCACCCAGGGCAGCGCCGCCAGCGGATCGCCCAGCGCGGTGAGACACATGCTCGCCGCGAGAACCAGAAAGTAAACGGGCAGCAGCCGCCTCGCCCGCGCCACCATGAAAGGGGCGAACCGCCAACCGAAGCGCTCGAGAGAATTGGCGATCACCAGTCCGCTCAGGGCGAAGAACAAATCCACCGCGGCTTCGCCATGGTGGAACGGCGCGGTCACCCAGCCCGGCAGGCAGGTGAACGGCAATGCATGGCCGAGCATGACGTAAACCGCCAATAAGCCCCGCAAGCCGTCCATTCGCGCCAAGCGCTTCATGAATACAACCTAAAAGAGAATCTAGGCTGAATAAATGCCTCAAATGATAGATTTACAACTTTAAATAGAAAGGCATCCCACCCGGCCATGGGCATGGCGGGATGCCTTTTCTCACAGGTTAAGCCTTGTCCAGCGCCTGGGCCAACTCGTCGATCAGATCCTGCGTGTCCTCAAGCCCCACCGAGAGCCGGATGCAGCCATCGGTGATGCCCAGCTTCGCGCGTTCCTCTGCCCCGATGCGCAAATGCGTCGTGGTCGCCGGATGGGTGGCGAGGGACTTCGTGTCGCCCAGGTTGTTCGAGATGGTGATGATCCGGAACGCATTCATCACGCGGAACGCGGCGTCCTTGCCGCCCTTCACCTCGAACGTCACCAGCGTGCCGCCGCCCGACATCTGGGACATCGCCAGCTCCCGCTGCGGGTGCGAGGCCAAAGTGGGGTAGAGCGCGCGCGCGATCTTCGGCGAGCTTTCCAGGAACTGCGCGATGGCCTCGGCGGATTTGGACTGCGCCTCGACCCGCAGCTGCATCGTCTCCAGCCCCTTCAGGGTCACCCAGGCATTGAACGGCGACATCGCCGGGCCGGTATTGCGGAAGAAGGGCTGGAACACCTCTTCCATCCATTGCTTGCGGCCCAGCACGGCGCCACCGAGCACGCGGCCCTGGCCGTCCATATGCTTGGTGGTGGAGTACACCACCACGTCGGCACCCAGTTCCAGCGGCTTCTGCAGCAGCGGCGTGGCGAACACGTTATCCACCACCACGATGGCGCCGGCCGCATGCGCCAGGGCGGAGACGGCACGCAGGTCCACAATGTCCAGCATCGGGTTGGAGGGCGATTTCCAGCAGCACCAGCGCGGTGGGCTTGCTCAGCGCCTCTTTCCATTCCTCAAGATCGGTGCCTTCCACAAATACGGTCTCGATGCCGTATTGCGGCAGCAGCGTGCGAGACGATCCAGTGGCAGGAGCCGAACAGCGCCCGCGCCGCCACCACGCGCTGCCCCGCCTTCAGCCCGCACAGCAGCGCGGAGGAGACAGCCGCCATGCCCGTGGCGGTGGCGCGGCAGACCTCGGCGCCCTCGATCTTCGCCAGCTTCTGCTCCAGCATCGTCACCGTCGGGTTGGCGAAGCGCGTGTACTGGAAATGCGGGATCCGGTTGTCGAACACGGCCTCCGCCATCTCGGCGCTCTCGTAGGTGAAGCCGGAGGTCAGGAACAGCGCTTCCGCGTTTTCCTCGATATTGGTCCGGATGCGACCGGCATGGATCAGGTCAGTGGCGAGGCGGGTTTTCGGCGTGTCGGACATAAGCGTAGCCTATCCAAAAATACGTCCAGCCACGGGAGATTAGGGCGCGTCCGCGCCGTAGCCTCTTTAGCGCGCTTGTTTTGCTCCTGGCGGTTGCCAGCCTCGCCGCAATCCGGCCGGACAAATCACGAGGTTCCCATCGCCTACGCCGCCCGGCTTGCGCGGTCAATGCTCCCGGGATATGTACGCCCCATGGGCGGGTATGATGTAATGGTAGCCTGCTAGCTTCCCAAGCTCGATGCGCGGGTTCGATTCCCGCTACCCGCTCCAGTTTCCCGTTCGGCGATGCACGGAAGTTTTGCATTTTTCGGATGCAGCCTGAAGCTACCGCCAGTACGGCCGTGGCGGAAATTCTAAGGATCAGCCCGCCCCTCGGGGCAATGCGTTTTTTTTGCTGCGGCCTTGTTTTCCATCTAGGCTGCACTCAGCCGGACTGAATCTATCTTCTCTTGGCTATTGGCCACGGGTCTGGCGCGGAAGCCTCTATCAACCAGCTACAGCATCGGAGGATATGTTCATGTCTACGGATTGGGCAGCTGATGTCAAAAAATACGACCCTCAGGCGGATGACAAGGTAATTACCGGCATCGTCCATTATTGCGGAATTGCGCTACAGCACCGGGATTCCGCCCTGGTTTCCTTCACCGACCCGAAAGAGTTGGAGACGGTGAAGAGCCATTTCCTGAAGAAGAAGCTTGAACTGGCCAATCCAGAGCCGGAACTGGATGCGGCCCTGGCCGAAGTGGCCAAGATCATGAAGGCCGACCATACCCGCAACCGTGTGACGGTTTACTATCTGCTTGCCAAACATTTCGGAAAGATCCCGAAATTCGGCTGAAGCCGGACATTACAGGAAAAATGGCGGGGCAGGCGCCGGAGTAGCCCCTATTCAGTCCACGGCGTCTCCGGCCAGTCATGCTTCGGGTAGCGCCCTCGCATGTCCCGCCGCGCATCGGCCCAGCCACCGCGCCAGAATCCGGCGAGGTCTGCGGTGATGGCGATGGGCCGCCCGGCGGGGGAGAGTAGTGCCAGTTGCAGCGGCACCTTGCCGCCCGCGAGCTTGGGCGTGGCATCCGTGCCGTAGAACACATGCGCGCGGGCCGAGGCCACGGGCACCGGGCCGCTATAGTCGATGCGGACCGTGCCGCGCTTCAGCCTCAGCTCGGCGGGCAGCTCCCGGTCCAGCCGCATGGCGCGCTCATGCCCCAGCCAGTCCCGCAGCACTGCCAGAACATCCACGCTCTTCGCGCTCGCGCAGGCTGGTCATCCCGGCCAGGTAGGGCGCCAGCCAGTCCTGCACCGTGGCGGCCAGGGCAGGGCGGGAGAGGTCCGGGTAGTCCTGGTCGATCCCGCGCATCACCGCCACGCGGGCGCAGAAATTTTCCGCCGCCTCGGTCCAGTCGAGCTGGTCGAGCCGGGTGGAGAGCGCATTGGCCAGGGCGGCCTGCACCTCCTCCGGCGTCGCCGGGGCGTTGCGGTCGGCCAGCACCAGCGCGCCCAGCCGCACGCGCTCGCGTACCGAGACACTGCCGGACACCGGGTCGAACCCGGTCTCGCGCGTGGTCCTGCATCTGGCGCGCAAAGAGGTGGGCAGGGCCTCCAACTCCAGCGGCGCGGCGAGCCTGATGCGGCTGCCCTTGGCCTCCAGCCCCGCCACCACCAGCAGCCGCGCCCGTGCCAGCGGGTCGGTGGGGGAGAGATTGCCGGACCCGCCGCCCGAGAGCCGGTAGGAGCCGGCCTCGCCCGCGCGCCTGGCCGATCCGGTCCGGAAACGCCGCCGCCAAGCAGCGCGCCCGGTTCGCCGGCGGCGGGTGTTGCCCCCACGCCGAGCCGGTTGCGGTAGATTTTTGCCGCCTGCCTCACCCGCGCGAGCACAGCGCGGTCGCCTTCCCCGCGCCCGGCCAGCGCTTCCAGCCGCAGCTGCAAATCGGCCGAGGCATCGCGGGAGAGGAAGTCCTTCTCCTCCAGAATCGCCGCGATCTCCGCCGCCATCGCCCGTTCCGGCTTGGCCTTGCTCGCCAGCATCATCGCGGCCAGACGTGGCTCTGCGCGCAGTCGCGCCATCTCCCGCCCCAGCGGCGTGATCCGCCCGGCCTCATCCAGCGCGCCCAGCTCCTCCAGCAAGGCGCGGGCGGCTTTCACCGCGCCCTCGGGCGGCGGGTCGATGAAGGGCAGGGTGGCAGGAGTTCTCGCCCCAGGCGGCACAGGCCAGCACCATGCCGGAGAGTTCCGCCGCCAGGATTTCGGGCGTCTCGAACAAGGCGAGGCCCCGGTGCAGTGCCTCCGACCACAACCGGATGGCAACGCCCGGCCCGAGCCGCCCGGCGCGCCCCGCGCGCTGCGTCGCCGCGGCCCGGCTGATGCGCAACGTGGCCAGCCTGGTCAGGCCGGTGCCGCCATCCAGCACCGGCGCGCGGCGGTATCCGCCGTCGATGACGATGCGCACGCCCGGAACGGTGAGGGAGGTTTCGGCGATGGAAGTCGAGAGCACCACGCGCCGCCCCTCATGCTCGCGCAGCGCCGTGTCCTGCGCCTCGCGCGAGAGGTCGCCATGCAGCGGCAGCACCAGGGCGGGGCATTTCTCCAGCGCCGCCTGGGTGCGCCGGATTTCCGCCATGCCGGGCAGGAACACCAGAATATCGCCCGGATGCGCCACCAGCGCCTCGCGCACCGCTTTCGCCGCCGCCTCCGGCAGATCCCGGGCGGACATGATGTCCCGCTTCGCATGCTGCACTTCCACTGGGAACATCTTCCCCGCGCTCTCGATCACGGGCGCGTCCAGCAGGGCGGAAATCTTCTCTGCCTCGGCGGTGGCGGACATGGCGAGAATGCGCAGCTCCGGGCGCAGGCTGCGCTGTAAATCCAGCACCAGGGCCAGCGCCAGATCGGCCTCCAGGCTGCGCTCATGCACCTCGTCGAAGATCACGAGGTTCACCCCGGTCAGCCCTGGGTCGGCCAGCAGGCGGGAGGTCAGCAGCCCCTCGGTGATGACCTCCACCATTGTCTCCGGGCCAACGGCGCTTTCCAGGCGGGTGCGGAAGCCGACGCGCCGCCCCACGCTCTCGCCCAGCAGTTCCGCCATGCGCATCGCCGCCGCCCGGGCCGCCAGCCGCCGTGGCTCCAGCAGCAGGATCTTGCCCATGCCCGCCTGCATCGCCGCCAGCGGCACCAGCGTGGTCTTGCCAGCACCAGGCGGAGCGACCAGCACGGCGTTGCGCGCCTCCTGGCTCAGCGTGCGCAGCAGCTCGGGCAGAATGTCTTTTACGGGCAGGTCGATCATCGCGCCCGGATACCAGAGAGCGCCGCGCCATGCGATATTGCGCCCATGCGCGCTTTGCTGGCCCTGTTGCTGCTGCTCCCCCATTTCGCTTTTGCTGCGGCCAGCAATGCGTTCACCTCCCCGCGCGACACGGTGCGGCTGATCTCGGAGACGAACACGGCGCAGAACGGGCAGGCCCATTTGGCGCTGGAGTTCTCGCTACAGCCGGGCTGGCATATCTATTGGCTGAACCCGGGGGATGCCGGTTTCCCGCCAAGGCTCACGGCGTCCCCGCCCGCCAGCTTCTCCCCCATCACCTTCCCGCCGCCCGAGTATCTGCTGCAGGGCGGGGTGGGGGCCTATGTTCTCTCCGGCCATGTGGTACTGCCGTTCACCGCCACGGGAGTCGGCGGGAGTGTCTCGGCCACGGCGTCCTGGCTGGTTTGTTCCGATACCTGCGTGCCCGAGCGCGCGAAGTTTTCCCTCAGCCTCGCGGGTGGCGCCTCCGCCGAGCAGGCCCTGTTCCCGCCGCCATCCATTGTGCCGTCGCCATTTCCGGCCATTCTGGCACCCGATGGCACCCTCGCCGTCACCGGCCCAAGTGCTACGCAGGTCACGTCGGCGCGTTTCTTCCCCGAGACCCAGGGTGTACTCGGCAATGCGGAGCCGCAGCCGCTTAGCTTCACCGCCACTGGGTTTACGCTGCACTTGCCGCTGACCGGCCCGGCTCCGACGCCGCTAACCGGCGTGCTGGAACTCACCGACCATTTGGGCGCGATGCAGGCGCTTGCCATCAGCACTCCACCCGGCGCAATGCCATCGCATTTGCCGTACTGGCTGCTGGCACTGGTGGGCGGGCTGGTGCTCAACCTCATGCCCTGCGTGTTCCCCATATTGGCGATGAAGGCCTTCGCCTTCGCCCGGCTTGGCGGCGCGGCGCATGGGCATATAAGGCGGGAGGCAATGGGCTACGCCGCTGGCGTGCTGGCTTCCATGCTGGCTCTGGCCGTTCTGCTCCTGGCCCTGCGCGCGGCGGGGGCGGCGGCGTTCTGGGGGTTCCAGTTCCAGTCCCCTATATTTGTGGCGCTGGCGGCCTGGATCATCCTCGCCGCGGGACTGAACCTCGCCGGGCTGTTCCACTTCTCCGCGCCTGGGCTCATCCGGCACATTCCGGCCCAGCATAGTTTTCTCACCGGCCTGCTCGCTGTGCTGGTGGCGACGCCCTGCACCGCGCCCTTCATGGGCACGGCCATTGCCGCCGCTTTGGCGCTGCCCGCCCTGCCGGCGCTGGGCATCTTCGCCGCACTGGGGCTGGGGCTCGCCTTGCCCATCCTCATCCTCGCCTTCATCCCGCAACTGGCGGCCCGGCTGCCCCGGCCAGGGGCCTGGATGCTCTGGCTGCAACGCGCTCTGGCGCTGCCCATGCTCGCCACCTTCGCCTGGCTCGCCTGGGTGCTGTTCCGCCAGTCCGGCGGTATGGGGCTCTCCCTCCTGCTCCTGGGCGCCGCATTGCTTGCTGTGGCGCTGCGGCTGAAGCCCCCGGTTGCCCTGGCGGCGCTGGCGCTCCTGCCGTTTCTGCATGCCGCCCCGGCCGCGCAAGCTCTCACATTGCCGGGCGCGCAGCCCTATTCCGCCACCCGGCTCGCTGCCCTGCGCGCGGCCAACCAGCCGGTATTCGTCGACCTCACCGCCGCTTGGTGCGTCACCTGCCTGATCAACGAGACCACCTCCCTCGCCACCCCCGGGGTGCAGCGCGCTTTCGCCGCGCATCATGCCGCTCTGCTGGTGGGGGATTGGACGGATCGTGACCCTGCGATCACCGCCCTTCTCGCTGCTAACCACCGCGCCGGTGTGCCATTTTACCTCTACTACGCTCCCGGCGCCCAGGGCCCGCAGATCCTGCCGCAAATTCTCTCCCCTGGGCTGGTCATCGCCACGCTGAGCCGCTGAGACGTCGCGCCGCCCATTGCGCCGCCACGGCATTCTGCGCCAAGCTGAATGACAATTCGGTGACGGGATGCGAGGATTGCGTATGGGCCATGGATACGGGGCGGTGCTGAGGGAACGGCATTCGCCGATGGACGCGGACGAAATCCGCGCCGCCTATGAGCGCCAAGCCCGCACTTACGACAATCTTTTCGGCTTTGTCTCCCGCCGCGCCCGGGATGAGGCGATCAAGGCGGTCAACCGGCTGCCCGCCGAGACGGTGCTGGAGGTCGGCGTCGGCACTGGTCTCGCCTTGCCGCACTACAAGCCGGACAAGCGCATCACCGGCATCGACCTGTCCCACCACATGCTGGCCCAGGCCCGTGGCCGCGTTGCGGCGCTTGGCCTGCGCCATGTCGAGGCCCTGCTGGAGATGGACGCGCAGGCGACCAGCTTTGCCACGGGCAGCTTCGATGCCGCCGTGGCGATGTTCGTCGCCTCGGTGGTGCCGGACCCGCATGCCTTGGTGCGGGAGCTGCGCCGCGTGGTGAAGCCGGGCGGGACCATCCTGTTCGTCAACCATTTCGCCAGGGAAAAAGGGCCGGTTTGGTGGGCTGAACGCGCCATGGCCCCGGCTTCATCCGCGCTCGGCTGGCACCCGGATTTCCGCCTCGGGCACATCTTCAGCCATGCTGATCTCGCCCACGCCAAAATCCGCGTGCTGCGCCCGCTCGGCCTGTTCCGCCTGGTGGAAATCCCCAACTAAGGTGCCGTTGATAAATAATTGAGTCGATATGTGACTTTGAGGGATTGGTGGATTCCCCTGCCGAATCGTCGCTGCTAGATTCGGGTTGTGATCGACGATAGCGCTATCCGCTTGCGATTTATTGCCCTTGCGCCAGTGCTGGACGAGCGCGGTCGGCGGCGTTTTGCGGCGGCTGAGGCGCTGGCCGCAGGCCGCGGCGGCGTGATCGCGGTGTCTCGGGCGACAGGAATTGCGCGCAGCACGATCAATCGGGGCTTGGCCGAACTGCGTAATGACGCCAAACCGGCGGCGCCTGTGGATCGGGTGCGTCGGGTGGGTGGTGGCAGAAAGTCTCTGGCGGCCACAGACGGGACATTGCTGAGGGATCTGCAGGCTCTTGTGGAGCCTGTCACGCGCGGCGATCCGATGGCGCCTTTGCTATGGACAGCCAAAAGTCTCCGCAATCTGGCCGCCGAACTGCAGGGCTGCGGCCACCGCATCGGTCACAACGTCGTGGCCAACCTGTTGCGCGAACTGGGCTACAGCCTGCAGGCCAATCGCAAGACGCTGGAGGGGGCCAGCCACCCCGACCGCGACGCTCAGTTCAACTACATCAACGATCAGGTGAAGGCGGCGTTGGCGGCCGATCAACCCGCCATTTCGGTCGACACAAAGAAGAAAGAACTTGTTGGCGACTTCAAGAACAACGGCCGGGAGTATCGTCCCAAGGGTGATCCGGAAAAAGTCAGGGTGCATGACTTCCTCATCCCTGACCTCGGCCGGGCAGCACCCTATGGCGTCTATGACATCGCCGACAACACTGGATGGGTCAGCGTCGGCATCGACCATGATACTGCAAGTTTCGCCGTCAATTCGATCCGCCGTTGGTGGCAGACCATGGGACGTAAGCGTTATCGTAAAGCCACGCGGCTGGTGATCACGGCAGATGGCGGCGGCAGTAATGGATCACGCGTGCGCTTGTGGAAGCTTGAACTTCAGGCTCTCGTCAACGAGCTCGGTCTCGAAATCACCGTCTGTCATCTGCCGCCTGGAACCAGCAAGTGGAACAAGATCGAACACCGGCTATTCTCGTTCATCACTCAAAACTGGCGCGGTCGGCCACTGATCAGCTACCAGACCATCGTCCAGCTCATCGCCGCCACCACCACCGACGCCGGCCTGACGGTCCGCAGTGAAATCGACACCAATTCCTATCCCAAGGGCGTCAAAGTCGCCGATGCTGAGATGGACGCCCTCAACCTCCATCGCCACGATTTCCACGGCGAGTGGAACTACACCATCAAACCGCAATCCGAAGCGATAATTTAGCAACAAGCCCTAAGCCTGGGTTGACGTAGCGATGCGCGCGGCTACCCTCCGGGGATGAAGGGGAGAGGCCATGCGCTTTGAAGGTACGGATAGTTTCGTCGCGACCGAGGATATGAAGGTCGCCGTCAACGCCGCGGTGGCGCTGGAGCGCCCGCTGCTCATCAAGGGCGAGCCGGGCACGGGCAAGACGGTACTGGCGCAAGAAATCGCCAAGGCGCTGAACAAGAAGCTGATCTCCTGGCATGTGAAATCCACCACCAAGGCGCAGCAGGGGCTCTACGAATACGACGCCGTCTCCCGCCTGCGGGACTCCCAGCTCGGCGACGCCGCGGGTGCACGACATCGCCAACTACATCGTCCGGGGCAAGCTATGGGACGCGTTCGAGGCCGAAACCGCGCCCGTGCTGCTGATCGACGAGATCGACAAGGCGGATATCGAATTCCCCAACGATCTGCTGCTCGAACTCGATCGCATGGAATTCTTCGTCTACGAGACCCGGCAGACGATCAAGGCCCGTCAGCGCCCGATCATCGTCATCACCTCCAACAACGAGAAGGAGCTGCCGGACGCCTTCCTGCGCCGCTGCTTCTTCCACTACATCAAGTTCCCCGACCGGGAGACGATGCAGCGTATCGTGGATGTGCATTACCCCGGCATCTCCCATCTGCTGCTGCATGAGGCGCTGACCAGCTTCTTCGAGCTGCGCGAACTGCCGGGGTTGAAGAAGCGGCCCAGCACCTCGGAGTTCCTCGACTGGCTGAAGCTGCTCCTGGCCGAGGATATCGGGCCCGAGCTGCTGCGTGAGCGCAACGCCGCCAAGCTGATCCCGCCGCTGCATGGCGCGCTGCTGAAGAACGAGCAGGACGTGCACCTGTTCGAGCGCATCGCCTTCATGGCGCGGCGGGGATAGCGTGTTCCTGGCCTTCTTCCTGGCCTTGCGCGCGGCGGGGGTGAAAGCCTCGCTGCGTGAGTTTCTGACCTTGCAGGAGGCCATGGTCCAGGGGCTGGCCGGGTTCGATGTCGAGCATTTCTACTACCTCGCCCGCGCCACGCTGGTGAAGGATGAGCGCTTCCTCGACAAGTTCGATGCCGTTTTCGCCGAGCATTTCAAAGGCGCGTTGAGCCCGCAGCCGGAGGCGGCGGGCGAGGTCGCCTCGCAGGAGATCCCGCGCGAATGGCTGGAAAAGCTGGCGGAAAAGCTGCTCACCGAGGAGGAGAAGGCGCAGATCCAGTCGCTCGGCGGGTTCGATGCGCTGATGGAAACGCTGCGCCAGCGCCTGGAGGAGCAAAAGGGCCGACACCAGGGCGGCAATAAATGGATCGGCACCGCCGGCACCTCGCCCTTCGGGGCTTACGGCTATAACCCGGAGGGCGTGCGCATCGGCCAGGAGGGCAGCCGTCATCGCCGGGCGGTGAAGGTCTGGGACAAACGGGAGTTCCGCAACCTCGCCGGGGATGCCGAGCTTGGGACGCGCAACATGAAGATCGCGCTACGCCGTCTGCGCCGCTTCGCCCGCGAGGGCGCGGCAGAGGAACTGGACCTCACCGGCACCATCCGCTCCACCGCCCGCAATGCCGGGTATCTCGACCTGCAAATGGTGCCCGAGCGCCACAACGCGGTGAAGCTGCTGCTGCTCCTGGATATCGGCGGCTCGATGGACGAGCATATACATCTTTGCGAGCAGCTCTTCACCGCCGCCAGCTCAGAGTTCAAGCATCTGAAGCATCTCTACTTCCACAACTGCCCGTATGAAACTTTGTGGCGGGATGCCCGCATGCGCGCGGCGGACGTGGTCTCCACCACCGACGTGCTACATACCTACGACCATACGTGGAAGCTCGTGATCGTCGGCGATGCGGCGATGAGCCCTTACGAGCTGCTCTCCCCGGGCGGGGCCATCTCCTCCTGGAACCAGGAGAGTGGGCAAACCTGGCTGAAGCGGATCCTCGATGCCTACCCCAAGGCGGCCTGGATCAACCCGGCGCAGGAGCGCCAGTGGCACTACACCCAGACCACGCGGCTGATCGCCGAATTGATGGAACAGCGCATGTATGGCCTCACCCTGGAAGGGCTGGACCAGGCGATGCGCCGACTGATGCAGTAGAGCCCCTTTCAAACCCCTACTATCCCGGCCGCCTGGCACCGCATTTCTGCGCTCCGGTGCTCGAAATACGGCACCATTCAACTCGGCCTAGCGGGCTTTGTAAGGAGCTCCTAAGCCCCAACCGGCGCGGCTATCTCAGGCCGTCTTCACTTCGATCTTCTTCGCCGTGTCGGCGGGGGAAGGCACTTTGGGCAGCGTTACCGCCAGCACACCCTTGGCCACGGAGGCACTGATCGCGTCCGCATTCACCCCGTCCGGCAGGTAGAAGCTGCGCTCGAACGCGCCGTAGGTTCGCTCCGTGAGGTGGTAGTTCTTCTCCTCGGTCTTGGTTTCCTGCTGCTTCTCGCCCTTGATCACCAGGGTCCGGCCTTCCAGGGACACATCCACGTCTTCAGCCGCCAAGCCGGGCAGTTCGGCGGTCACCGTGAAAGCCTTGTCGTCCTCGGTAATGTCCACCGAGGGAAGCTTCACGCTCTCGGCGCCCCGGAACAGAGACCAGGGCGACAGCGTCTGGCCGAATTGTTCGAAGACCCGGTCCAGCTCGTTGCGGAAGGAGCGCCACGGATCATTAGGCTGCGGCGCGGGGGTGGTTTTCTTCACGTCGACTTGTGTATCGGCCATGTGTGACTCCATTGCAGAAGCGTCGACCACGCGGAAATGGCTGAGCACTGGCTTCACGGATTTTTCAGGGCGGCAAAGCCACTCCCGCTCTTGGCGGCGCCATTTTAGGGAAATGCGCCCCGGATGTCTTGATCCAAATCAACTGGCCGGGCTGGCTCAGAAGCTGCCTTCGGAAACGAACTCGGACAGCGGCTTGCGGGGGCTCGGCACCTCGCGGGCTTGCAGGGCCTCGGGCAGCAGCGTCTTCGGTCCCTGGCGGCCGATCGCCACCGCGGCTTCAACCTGGTAGCCCGCCGGCACCTTCAGCGCGGTGTACGCCCGGTCCCATTCGATGCCGGCCATGCCGTGGGCATGCCACCCCATATAGGCCGCCTGCAGCGCCAGATAGGCCCAGGCCGCGCCGGTATCAAAGGAATGGGTACGCGAGGGAACCGGCGTGTCCTTGCCCGGCAGGGACATGGTTTCGGAGGAGACGATGAACACGAGGGCGGATGCGGTCTTCGCCCAGGAGCGGTTGAACTCGTTCAGCAGGCCGAGCAGCTTGTCCCAATGCGCGTTGTCGCGCCGGGCATAGATGAAGCGCCAGGGCTGAGAGTTGTAGGAGGAGGGTGCCCAGCGTGCCGCCTCGAACATGGTGCGCAGCGTGGCTTCGGAGATTTCCTCGCCGGTGAAGGCCCGCGGCGACCAGCGCTCCAGGAAGATCTTCTCGATGGGGTGGTCGGCGGTGCGGGAATTGGCAGTGGTCATGTCTTGGATGCTCCTGGCTTTTTCCAGGGGCAGGCTAAGCAAAAACCACCAGCTTGGCAAAAGCCAATTGAAGTTATGGAGTTATGCCCATTCCCGTTCACGAACAGGAGGGGTTACTGCAGGTTGCGATCTGGCGCTTCGTCGCTCACCTGAGTAGCAGCGGGGGCTTCCGCCACTTCGTTGCCCTGGTTGTTGGAGGCGATCACAGTACCAGTGTCGGGCCGGTTGTAGATGAAGCCATAGGTCGGGTAGGGCGCGCCCCACTTGCTGCTGTCGCCGAGCTCGACCTGAACCTCCGACCAGTCGTTATTCGCGGAAACGTCCTGCACCGTCACGTCGTTGGTGATGGTGCCGGGCACCCAGTTGGCCTGGGTGATGAGGATGGTGCGGCTATCCAGCACGGCGGTCACCACGGCCACGTGGCCGAGCGGCATGCGGCCGATGGAGCGGAAGTTCAGGACCGCGCCCTCTTCCGGCGCATTGCCGCGGGCATAGCGGCCGGCGGCTTCCGCCCACCACAGGAAGGCGTTGCCAGAGAGGTCGACATGCGAGACCTCACGCGCATAGGGCACGCATTGCAGGCCGGAGTGGCGGTACTGCGCATAGCGCAGGTGGCGGTTGTGGTAGGTGGCCGCAACCATGTGGGAATGACCGATTCTGTGGTTTGAAGCCGCATGGTAGGTGTGGCTGGTGCTCGCCAGGGAGTGGTGCCCGGCGCTGGCGGTATGCACGTTGTGGATGCGCTTGTGGTGGGTCGAAGCCATCGCAGCGTGGGAGGAAACGAGTGACGCGACGTAGAAGGAAACGCCCATAAGTATCTTGCGGGCAAAGCCCGAGAGACTGCAGGGTGTCTTTGTGCCGCCCATAAAATGCCTCATTCCCAGATCGCCCAAGTGAAAACCACTATGTGTCAGGGCTAAGGGTGGTTTGCGTTCTGCGCAACCCGCTACTGAGGCAAAAATACCACACTGTGAAGATTTTGTGGTTTTTCTGTGGAGGTCGCAACAGAACTTAAGACAAAGTTCCTATCTGTCGTATGCGTAATGATGTTGCTATGCAGCAGATACAGCAGCGCCGCCGCGAAACTCGTTTCCCGAGTCCGGCGGCGGCGCCTAAGTTGTTTAATGTAAATGAAATAATTTAGGGAATCGGGCCTTACCTGCAGGCCGTGATCATGATTTCAACGAGGTAACGCGGGTCGGCCAGCTCGGCCTGGACGCAGGCGCGCACCGGGGCCGCGCCTTCCGGCAGCCAGGCCGTCCACACTTCATTCATCGCCGCGCGATCTGCAATATTTTTCAACCAGATATGCGCCTGGAGCAGGCGGGTATTGTCGGTGCCATGCGTTTCCAGCAGGGCGTCGATCTGCGCCAGGACATCCTTGGTCTGCGCGGTGATGTCCGCGTCCGGGTTCGTGGCGACCACGCCCATGGTGTAGACGAAGCCGTGGTACTCCACCGCCTTGGAGAGGACCGGGCTGGGTTCAGTGCGGATAATACGGCTCATGGGATACTCCTTAGTTGATGATGTGCGGGGCCACGACCGGAACGCCGTTCACCACGGGTTGGCCGTTATTGTTGCCTGTCTTTTCGCAATCCTGGATCTGGCTGTCGCGCTCGTGCATCGCGCCCATGTGCTCGGCGTCGAACACATGCGTCGGCGTGGCGCCGTACATCAGCCCGTTCTGCGCCGTGTGCCCGGCGTCGCTAATGGTGTCCTGGTTGTACTGCGCGTCGGCCTGGGCGGTGCAGGCGGCATCCTCGGCCTGCTGCGCCGGGCTTTCAGGCGTGGAGGCGCAGGCGGCGAGGCCAAGGCAGGCGGTGGCGGCCAGCAGAATATGCTTCATGTTATACGATCCCGGCTTCATGCGGCTCCGCAATAGCCCGATTTGGATAAAACTCAATCGGCGACGTGCAGCATGATCTTGCCGATATGCGCGCTGCTTTCCATGAGCGCATGGGCCGCCGCCACGTCTTCCAGCTCGAACACGCGGTCGATGACCGGCGCCACCTTGCCGGAGGCGAGCAGGGGCCAGGCCTTCTGCTTCAGCGCCGTGGCAATGGCGCCTTTCTCAGCGGTCGAGCGCGGGCGCATGGTCGAGCCGGTGACCGTCAGCCGCCGGACCATCACCAGGCCCAGGTCGAACCCGTCCGCCTTGCCGCCCTCCATGATGGCGACCAGAACCAGCCGTCCGCCACGGGCCAGGCTCCGCAGGTTCCGCGTCGCGTAGGAGGCGCCGACCATGTCCAGCACCACGTCAACGCCGCGCTTGTCCGTGAGCTTGGCGATCACCTCGGCGAAATCCTGCCGCTTGTAGTTGATCGCCGTGGCGCCGTAGCGCTCGATGACCGCGCATTTCTCGTCCGACCCGGCGGTGGCGAAGACGTGCGAGCCCTGGGCGCGGGCGAGCTGGATGGCCGTGAGCCCGATGCCCGAGGTGCCGCCATGCACGAGCAGGCTTTCCGTTGGCTTGAGCCCGGCGATGTCGAACAGATTGGCCCAGACGGTGAAGAAATTCTCGGGCAGCGCGGCGGCGCGGATCGCATCATAGCCCTCCGGCCAGGGCAGGCATTGGGCCGCCGGCACGGTCACGTATTCGGCATAGCCGCCGCCATTGCACAGGGCGGTAACGCGGTGGCCGGGGTAGAAGCCGCTGGCCGTGGCGCCCAGCGCCACCACCTCGCCGGCCACTTCCAAGCCGAGGATCGGGCTGGCCCCTGGCGGCGGCGGATACAGCCCCTTGCGCTGCTGCACATCCGGCCGGTTCACCCCCGCGGCCATGACGCGGATCAGCACCTCGTCATCTTTGGGAACGGGGAGGGCTGTTCTCTCCACCCGCATCACCTCCGGCTCGCCGGGGGCGGTGACATTCACGTAGCGCATCGTGTCAGGCAGCGTCATGGCGCTAGAACTCCGCCCTTCAGGGCGTGGCGTCAACCCTTGCCCCCGCCCGGCGCAGATGCGAGTTAGGCTGTAAATGTCTCTCTCCCGCCGCCTCATGCTGGGTTTTGCCGGTGCCTGCGCGCTTGCGTCGCGGGCTGGCGCGTCCACCGTTTCCGCCCCTGCCGCGCCGTCCGCGCCGGTCATCGGGGCGGTGCTGCCGCTCTCCGGCAATGCGGCGCTGCTGGGGGATGAGGTGCTGCGCGGCATTCTGCTGGCGGCTGACGCGGTGAACCAGGCGGGCGGCATTGCCGGCAAGCCGGTATCGCTGGTGCCGACGGACACGCCGGATCAGGCTTATGCCACGCAGGCGGTGGGGAACCTGATCTCGGGCGCGCATGCCAAAGTCATCCTCGGCAGTGGCATCTCGGCGCTTTCCTACCCTGCCTCCGCCGCGGCCGAGCTGGCGCAGACACCTTTTATAGAGCTGACGGCCCTGGCCGACGGCATCCTCACACGCGGCTTCAAATACACTCTCCGCACGGGGCCGAGCGCGTTCATGGTGGGGCAGCTTGCCGCAGCCACCGTTCAGGCCCGGTTCGCCGGGCGCACGCTGGGGCTGCTGTACAATACCGGCGCCGATGATGGCGCAATTGCCGCCGCCGTGACCAGCGCGCTGAACGCGGCGAGACTGCCGGTGAAGCTCGCCATTGGCTATCCCGACGACGTGGCCGATCTGTACGACCAAGCCGGGCGGCTGATGCGCGCCAAGGTGGACGTGCTGCTGCACGCCGCCGGGCCGGATGACGCGCTGGGCCTCGCCTTGGCCATGCAGGCGCAGGGCTGGCGGCCACGCACTCTGATCGGTTGTGGTGCTGGCTACCAGCTGCGCGAGACGCAGGCGGCGCTCGGCCCCGCCCTGGCGGGCACGTTTGTCATCGGGGCGCCATTCTACTCGGTCTCGGCAGAAGCAGTGCAGGCCGCTTATTTCGCCAAATTCGGCACCCAGCCGCGCTCGGCGGACAGTCTCACCGCCTATGTTGGCGCAAAGCTGGTATTCGGGGCCCTGAACAAAACCAGTGGTGACCCGTCCAAACTCATCGCCACGCTGCGTGGCACGAATTTGCCGCGCGGCACGCTGAGCAACGGTTTTGGCGTGAATTTCGACCTGAGCGGGCAGAATGCCGGGAGTTTTGTCGTTCTGCAGCAATGGCATGGCGGCGGTCTTGTGCCGGTTGCCACCTAGGTGCGGCGGGCAAGCGTTCGACCCGCCTGACCTCTGCTTCCGCCGCATTGCAACAAACCCGCAAGTAAACTTGATATTGCGAGGTCCGCTCTATATCACTGGTGATATACAAGGACCGATTGCACGGTCTGAATAAAAAGAACGGGGCACCAGAACAATGAAGCGGAGTGTTGTATCGGCTTTGGGCGCAGCAGGTTTGCTGGTCCTTTTTGGGCATGCCGCACTGGCCCAAACCGTGGCGCCGGACCCCACCGCCGCGGCGAATAGCTATGTCAATGCGCCGTTTAACTGGGAAATGTGGTTCCCCGCAGCGGGCAGCCCAATGCAGGCCCAGATCGACTGGCTGATGCAATACGTGCTCTGGATCATGGCCGGGGTCGTCGGCTTTGTCGGCATCCTCATGCTGTACGTGATCATCCGCTTCCGTGCCAGCCGCAACCCGAAGCCCAGCCAGGTTACCCATAACACGCTCATCGAGGTGATCTGGATCGTCGTGCCGGTGCTGATCCTGGCCGTCATCATCGTGCCGTCGATCGACCTGATCTATTACGAGGCCGATGACAGCAACCCGTACATGACGGTCACCGTCACCGGACACCAGTGGTACTGGGAGTATAATTACAATTCCGTGCCGGGCCTGGATTACACGAGCTACATGGTGCCCGACGACCAGATCAAGCCCGGCCAGCTCCGCCGCCTCTCGGTCGATCATCCGCTGGTGCTGCCGGTGGGCGAGAAGGTCAAATTCGTCATCACCTCCGGCGATGTGCTGCACGGCTTCTACCTGCCTTCGCTCGGCGTGCAGAAATACGCCATCCCTGGCACCACGCTCACCAGCTGGACGACGATCACCAAGCCCGGCACCTATTTCGGTCAGTGCAACCAGATCTGCGGCCTGGACCACGACGCCATGCCGATCGAGATCAAGGCCGTGCCGCTTGCCGACTATATTGCCTGGACCAAGACCGCGCTGGCCACCTACACGGATAACACCGTGCCTGCCGCGCCGCTGTCTTCGCCCATGCCCCGCAACCAGCTGGCTGACGCCACGCGCTGAGGAGCCTGCACCATGTCCACCACCGCTCACGACCATGCTCACGGCCACGAAGGCCACGCGCACCACAAGCAGAGCTTCGTCAGCCGCTGGCTGATGAGCACCAACCATAAGGATATCGGCACGCTCTACATCACGGCGGCGTTCATCGGCGCCTGCGTCGGCGGCGTGCTGTCCATGATCATGCGTTTGCAGCTGATGTATCCGCACAACGACATCATCACCAGCGGCAGCACCTGGAACGCGATCATCACCGCCCACGGGCTGATCATGATCTTCTGGTTCGTGATGCCAGCACTCATCGGCGGCATGGGCAACTGGTTCGTGCCGATCATGATCGGCGCGCCGGACATGGCCTTCCCGCGCCTGAACAACATGAGCTTCTGGTTCCTGGTGGCGGGCTTCGTCTTCGTCATGCTTGGCCTGTTCCTCGGCTCCGGCACCGGCGCGGGGTGGACGCTCTATCCCCCGCTCGACAACGCGGAGTACTCCCCGGGTATCGCCACGGATTTCTCGCTATTTTCCATCCACCTTGTCGGCATTTCATCGCTGCTGGGCGCGATCAACTTCATCGCCACCATCCTGAACATGCGCGCCCCCGGCCTGACCATGCACAAGATGCCGCTATTCTGCTGGTCGATCCTGGTCACGGCCTTCCTGCTGGTGCTGGCGATTCCGGTGCTGGCCGGGGCGGTGACCATGCTCATCATGGACCGCAATTTCGGCACGTCTTTCTTCGAGCCCGCCGGTGGCGGCGACCCGGTGCTGTTCCAGCATTTGTTCTGGTTCTTCGGCCACCCGGAAGTGTACATCATGATCCTGCCGGCCTTCGGCATCATCAGCCACGTGGTCTCCACCTTCTCCAAGAAGCCGATCTTCGGCTATCTCGGCATGGCCTATGCCATGGTGATCATCGGCTTCGTCGGCTTCGTCGTGTGGGCGCACCACATGTTCGTCTCGGCCATCAGCACGGACTCGAAGATCTATTTCGAGGTTGCCACTTTGGTCATCGCCGTGCCGACCGGCATCAAGGTGTTCTCCTGGATCGCCACCATGTGGGGCGGTTCCATCGAGTTCAAGACGCCGATGCTCTGGGCCGTGGGCTTCATCTTCCTGTTCGTCATCGGCGGCGCCACGGGCGTCGTGCTGGCCAATGCCAGCCTCGACCAGGAGTTGCATAACGACTACTTCCTGATCGCGCATTTCCACTACGTGCTGTCCATGGGCGCCGCCTTCGCGATCTTCGCCGGCTTCTACTACTGGATCGGCAAGATGGCCGGGCACCAGTACCCCGAATTCTGGGGCAAGGTGCATTTCTGGACCTTCTTCATTGGCGTGAACCTGACCTTCTTCCCGATGCACTTCCTCGGGCTGGCCGGCATGCCGCGCCGTTACCCGGACTATGCCGATGCCTTCGCCGGTTGGAATTACGTCTCCTCCGTCGGCGCCATCATCTCCGGCCTGTCCTCGCTGGTATTCTTCTATGTCTTGTACCGCGTGTTCACCTCCAAGGAGAAACTGGCTGATAATTACTGGGGCGAGGGCGCGACCACGCTGGAATGGGCCATCCCCAGCCCGGCCCCGCAGCATACGTTCGAAGACGTGCCGGTGATCCGCTGACATGATGGCCACGGATAACACCAGCTTCACCCCGCATCTTGGCGCCGAGCCGGGCGACTGGCTCGCGCTGCTCAAGCCGCGCGTGATTAGCCTCGTCGTGTTCACCGGGGCGATCGGCCTGTTCATCGCGCCCGGGCATATCAACCCGGTGCTGGGCGCGGTGGCCATCTTCTGCATCGCGCTGGGCGCCGGCGCCGCTGGCGCGATCAACATGTGGTACGACCGCGACATCGACGCGATGATGCGCCGGACCACGGACCGGCCGATCCCCGCGGGCAAGATCGAGGCGAGCGGCGCGCTGGGCTATGGCATCGTGCTGTCGGTCATCTCCGTGCTGCTGCTGGCCATGGCCACCAATCTCTGCGCTGCCTCCGTGCTGGCGTTTTCGATTTTCTACTACGCGGTCATCTACACGATGTGGCTGAAGCGCCGCACGCCGCAGAACATTGTCATCGGCGGCGGGGCAGGGGCGTTCCCGGCGGTTATCGGCTGGGCGGCGGTCACTGGGCATATCGGCCTGCTGCCGATGCTGCTGTTCGCCATCGTGTTCTTCTGGACGCCGCCGCATTTCTGGTCGCTCGCGCTCTACGCCGCGAAGGATTACGAGAAGGCTGGAATCCCGATGCTGCCGGTGGTGAAGGGCGCGAAGCACACGCGCCTCAACGTCCTGGTCTATTCGCTGGTGCTGCTGCCGCTCACCGTCTCGCCCTGGGCGTTGGGGCTCACCGGGCGCTTTTACGGGGTTTCAGCACTCGTCAGCAGCCTGGTCTTCGTCTATTTTTGCTGGGGCGTGTATGCCGATAAGCAGGATGCTGCCGGTGTGAGCCTGACCAAGGACAAGCCCGCCAGGGCCGCATTCAAATTCTCCATCCTGTATCTGTTTGTTCTCTTCTCGGCCTGCGCCGTTGATCGGCTGGTGTGAAATGACCGAGACGAAGCCCACGGGAGATGCCAACCGCATGCCTCGCACGGAACTGGGCCAGCCCAACTGGACGGACGAACAGCGCGCCGAATTCATCCGCCGCCGCCGGGGGCGCAACTTCCTGCTGCTCGCGGCGCTCGCGGCGTTCTGCCTGATGATCTACGGGATCGCCATCGTGAAGCTGCACGAATATGGCCAGATGTGGTAGAGCGGAACGCGGCATAGGCCGTAGGAACAAGCCTCAGAGGAAAATTAGGGGAATGAAATGAGCGGAACGATCCACACGGCCACCGACCAGATAAAATCGACCGTCCCGCATCCGTATCATCTGGTCGAGCCGAGCCTCTGGCCGCTTTGCGGCGCCGCGGCGGCGATGATCACGTTCACCGGCATCATCCTCGCCGCGCATTTCCATATTTTCGCCGTTCTGGGTATCGGCCTGCTCTGCGCTGCAGCCACCATGTTCGTCTGGTGGCGGGATGTCATCGCCGAGTCCCGCACCCCCGGCCTGCACAAGCTCATCGTCCAGGTTGGCATGCGCTATGGCATGGCGCTGTTCATCGCGTCCGAGGTGATGTTCTTCGTTTCGTTCTTCTGGAACTATTTCAACTACTTCTTCTACCCGGACAAAATGGGCGCGGCCTTCGCGCCGGTGTGGCCGCCGCAGGGTGTTACCACCATCGACCCGTTCGCCATCCCGCTGTTCAACACCATGACGCTGCTGCTCTCCGGCACCACCATCACCTGGGCACACCACTCGCTGCTCGAAGGCGACAGGAAGAACCTGGTGCGGGGTCTTGGCGTGACCATCCTCCTCGGCCTGATGTTCCTCTGCGGCCAAGCCTGGGAGTACACGCATTCGCCGTTCCCGTTCTATCACGGCGGCATCTATCCCTCGTCCTTCTTCATCGCCACCGGGTTCCACGGGGTGCATGTCATTGTCGGCACGGTCTTCCTCATCGTCTGCTTCTTCCGCGCCCGCGCCGGGCAGTTCACGCCGGAGCGTCATTTCGGGTTCGAGGCCGCCGCCTGGTATTGGCACTTCGTGGACGTGGTATGGCTGTTCCTCTTCGTCTGCATTTACTATCTCGGCCGCAGCGCGATTGTCGCGGGCTAAGGCCCTGCTGGCGCCGGGGCTGGCGGCCCTGGCGCTGTTCTGCATCCTCATCGCTCTCGGCATTTGGCAATTGCAGCGGCTGAAGTGGAAAGAGGGGATCATTGCCGAGATCCGGCAGGCGCAGACAGCGCCGCCAGTGCCCTTGCCCGCCAACCCCACGCCCTACCAGAAAGTGCAGGTCACGGGCGACTGGCTCCCCGGCAAGGCCGCGCTGTATGGCGATGAAATCCACGATACCCCGCACGGCCCCGTTCCCGGCGGCGAACTCATCATGGCGCTGCAACGGCCAAGCGGAGAGACCGTCCTCGTCGATCTCGGCTGGGTACCGCAGCAAAGCCCGGTGGCGCTGGCAAATCCGCCGCCCAACCCGGCAGGCTATCTGCACGCGCCGCTGCATGCCGGTTGGTTCTCGGGCAAGGACGACCCCGCCCACGGCCTCTACTACACGCTGGACCCGGCAAAGATCGGCGCGGGATGGGGTTGCACAACGTCGCCCCCTACATGCTCATCGCCATGGGGCCGATGCCGCCGCCGGGCAGTTCCTTGCCGCAGCCGGCGCAGGGCCTCCCCACGCCGCCCAATAACCATTATCAGTATGCACTCACCTGGTTCGGCTTCGCCGGCGTCCTGGTATTCGAGTTCATCTTCTTCGCCCGAAAGAGACTGCAGCAGCCATGACCAACGCCTATGAGCGCCTGGAACAGAAATTCGCCCGCATCGCCGTGCTGAACGAGGCCTCGGCCATGCTGGGCTGGGATGCCGCGGCCATGATGCCGGATGGCGGCGCCGAGGCGAGGGGCGAGCAACTCGCCACCCTGGCCGGGCTGGCGCATGAGAGTCTCTGCTCGCCGGATATCGGTGAGGATCTGGAAGCCGCCGCGCCGGAGACGGACTGGCAGGAAGCCAATGTGGGCCTGATGCGCGAGGCCTATATCCGCGCCACCGCCCTGCCGCGCGATCTGGTGGAGGCCAGCGTCCGCGCCGGCCGTGCCTGCGAGACCATCTGGCGCGTGGCGCGCAAGGAGAGCGATTTCGCCGCCGTGCAGGCCGCCTTGGCCGAGGTGATCAGCCTCACGCGTGAATCCGCGCAGATCCTCGGTCAGGTGCTCGAGCTTTCGCCCTACGACGCACTGATGAGCCAGTACCAGCGCGGGATCACCTCCGCCGATGCGAACGCCATCTTCACCCAGTACGAAGCCTTCCTGAAAGACGCTCTGCCCCGCGCCGAGGCGCTGCAAGCCGCGCGCGAGCACGAGGAACTGCCCCCCGGCCCCTACCCGGAAGCGGTGCAGGAAGCGCTGGCCCGTCAGCTTGCCGCCGCCGCCGGGCTGAATTTCAACGCGGCGCGGCTGGACCGCTCGGCCCACCCGTTCTGCGGCGGCACGCCCACCGATATCCGCATCACCACGCGCTATGACGAAGCCGATGTCTGCTCCGCCCTCACCGGGGTGCTGCACGAGACCGGCCATGCGCTCTACGAGCAGAACCTGCCCGCCGCCTTCCGCCGCCAGCCGGTGGGCGAGGCCGCGGGCATGGCGGTGCATGAGAGCCAGTCGCTGATCATCGAGATGCAGGCGGTGCGGTCCGACGCGTTCCTCTCCCATCTTGCGCCCATCCTCACCGAGGCTTTCAGCAAGCCGGTCACCGTTCCCGCCCTGAAGCGCCGCCTGCGCCACGTGGAGCGTAGCTTTATCCGCGTGGAGGCGGATGAGATGACCTACCCCGCCCATGTGCTGCTGCGCTTCCGGCTGGAGCAGGCGCTGCTCTCGGGCGATCTCGCCGTGGCCGACCTGCCTGGCGCCTGGAATGACGGCTTCACTGCGCTGCTGGGCATCACCCCGCCCAATGACGCGCAGGGCTGCCTGCAGGACATCCACTGGTACGACGGCGCGATCGGCTACTTCCCCTCCTACACGCTGGGCGCCATGGCGGCGGCGCAGCTCATGGCGGCGGCGCGGAAGGCGTTACCGGCACTCGACGCGCATCTGGCCCTGGGCGATTTCGCGCCGCTGACCGGCTGGCTCGCCGAACATGTGCATGGCCTGGGTTCGAGCCTCGGTTTCAACGAGATACTCACCGCCGCGACGGGCGAAGCTCTCAACCCGGCGCATTTCGAGGCGCATCTGGCCGCGCGTTATCTCGCCTGAATGGCATGGCCTGCGGCGTGCCCGCTCGCCCAGGCCCATTGGAAGTTATAGCCGCCGAGCCAGCCGGTTACGTCCACGGCCTCACCGATGAAGAACAGGCCGGGGACTTTGCGGCTCTCGCAGGTCTTGGAGGCGAGGTCGGACGTATCCACCCCGCCGGCGGTGACTTCCGCTTTCGCGAAGCCCTCATTCCCCGCAGGCGTGAGCACAAGGCGATTCAGCTGCCCGCCCAGCGAGCGCAGGAATTTATCCGGCAGGTCCGCCATGTTGCGGTCATCCGCCCCGGCGAAATGCGCGGCGAGGCGGGCAGGGAGATGCTCCGCCAGCACGGTCTTCAGCGCCGCTTTCGGGCGGCGGGCTTTTGCGTCCAGCAACGCATCCTCCGCCCGCATTCCGGGGTAGAAATCAACCTCGAACGCAGCACCAGGCGTGATGTAGGAGGAAATTTGCAAGACCGCCGGGCCGGAGAGGCCGCGATGCGTGAACAGCAGGTTTTCCTCAAAGCGCCGCTTGCCTGCGCTGATTCGCACCGGCGCGGAAACCCCGGCCAGCGCCTGCATCCAGCTTATATCCTGCGGGGCGAAGGTCAGCGGCACCAAAGCCGGGCGCGGCGGTATCACGCTATGCCCGAATCTCTTCGCCACCTCATAGGCAAAACCCGTGGCGCCAAGCTTGGGAATGGAAAGTCCACCAGTGGCGATGACAAGATTCCGCGCTGTGACCGGCCCGCGCGATGTCTCCAGCACAAACGCGCCGTCATGCGAAATCTCGTGCACGACCGTGCCGAGCCGCAGTTCCACGCCTGCGCATAAATCCAGCAGCATGTCGAGAATCTGCCGCGCGGAGCCATCGCAGAACAACTGCCCCAGCGTCTTCTCATGATAGGCGATGCCATAACGCTCCACCAGCGCGATGAAGTCCCGTGGCGTGAACCCTGCCAGAGCCGATTTGCAGAAATGAGGATTTCCCGAGAGGAAGTTCTCCGCGCCAACTTTCATGTTCGTAAAGTTGCAGCGCCCGCCGCCGGAAATCAGGATCTTCCGCCCCGGCTCCTCGCCATGGTCCAGCACCAATACGCGCTGGCCCCGCCTTGCCGCCACACCGGCGCAGAACAACCCAGCGGCACCCGCGCCGACCACCACAACGTCAAAATCCTGTTTCATGCGGCCTTCTAGACCCGCGCGCCCGCCAACGCCAAAAACTGCCGTACCGTGGGTGAGGCTTCAGCCCGCCGGCTGGCCAGCATCAGTTCGGAGACAAGCTCCACCCCCTCCACCGGCCGCAGCACCGTGCCGGGGATGCGGAAGTTCACGGCGCTCTCCGGCACCAGCCCCACGCCGAGCCCAGCGGCGACGGAGGTGAGGACAGTGAGGAAATCCCGCACCGGCGCCAGGATCTCAGGCGTAAAGCCGCCTGCCTCGCCGAGCGTGCGGATGCGCGTGAGGAACCCCGCCGCCTCGCCAAAATACGGCACGATGAACTTCGCCCCCTTGAGGTCGGCCGGGCCGCAATACGGCCTGGGCGGCGAGCTTGTGGTCTTCGGGCAGGGCGATGTGCAATGCGTCCCGCTGTAGCAGGCTGACCTTCACCTCCACCGGATAATCCGCGCGGGCGCGCAGAAAGCCCAGGTCCAGCCGCCCGGCGGCGATTTCCTCAAGCTGGCGGGGCGTTTCCATTTCGCGCAGCCGCACCTCCACCCCCGGCGCCACCTCATGGTAGCGGCGAACCATGGCGGAGACCGTGCCGCCCCAGGCAGCAGAGGCGACGAAGCCGATCTCCAGGCTGCCGATCTCGCCCCGCGCGGCGCGGCGGCCGATGGTCTCGCCCCGCTCGGCCTGACGCAGGATCGCCTGCGCCTCCGGCAGGAACAGCGCCCCAGTGGCGGTTAGCGACACGGATGAACGCTTCGCCCGGTTGAACAGCTTGCCGCCCAGCGTGGTTTCCAACCCGGCGATCAGCCGCGAGACGCCAGATTGCGTGGTGCCCAGCCGGTCCGCGGCGCGGGCGAAGTGCAGTTCCTCAGCAAGGATTTCAAAACAGCGCAGCTGGCGGAGTTCCATGGCGCCATTTTAATGCGAAATCAGCATCAAAATCAATTTTTAATCTATTTGCGGCGAATAACGCTTTGGCCCAGAACTGCTCAGCATTTTTTGGAGACCGCCATGACCAAGGGAAAACTGTCCAATTTCGACTGGGCCGATGCGCTGAAGCTGGAAGGACTGCTGAGCGAGGAGGAGCGCGCCATCCGTGACGCCGCGCATGCCTACGCGCAGGAGAAGCTGCAGCCGCGCGTGCTCACCGCCTACCGCGAGGAGCGCTTCGACCGCGAGGTGATGAACGAGCTGGGCGAACTCGGCCTGCTCGGGCCGACGCTTTCCACCCATGGCTGCGCCGATGTCTCCTACGTGGCCTATGGCCTGATCGCCCGTGAGATCGAGCGCGTGGATAGCGGCTACCGCTCCGCCTTCTCCGTGCAGTCCAGCCTGGTGATGTATCCGATCTACGCCTTCGGGTCCGAGGCGCAGAAGGACCGTTACCTGCCGAAACTGCGCAGCGGCGAATGGGTCGGCTGCTTCGGCCTCACCGAGCCGGATGCCGGGTCCGACCCTGCCTCCATGCGCACCCGCGCCAAGAAGGTCGATGGCGGCTACAGCTTAAGCGGCTCCAAGACCTGGATTTCCAATTCCCCCATCGCCGACGTGTTCGTGGTCTGGGCCAAGGACGATGCGGGAGACATCCGCGGCTTCACCATCGAGAAGGGCGCCAAGGGCCTCGCCGCGCCGAAGATCGAGGGCAAGCTCTCGCTCCGCGCCTCCATCACCGGCATGATCATGCTGGACGAGGTGTTCGTCCCCGACGAGGCGATGCTGAACGTGAAGGGGCTGCGCGGTCCGTTCTCCTGCCTCAACAATGCGCGCTACGGCATCTCCTGGGGCGTGCTGGGTGCCGCCGAGTTCTGCTTCCACGCCGCGCGCGACTACACGCTGGGCCGCAAGATGTTCGGCCGTCCGCTCGCCGGCACGCAGCTGATCCAGAAGAAGCTCGCCGACATGCAGACCGAGATCACCCTTGGCCTGCACAGCGCGCTGCAGCTCGGCCGCTTGCTGGATGCCGGCGAGGCCGCACCTGAGATGATCTCCCTGCTCAAGCGCAACAATTGCGGCAAGGCGCTGGATATCGCCCGCATGGCGCGTGACATGCACGGCGGCAACGGCATCGCCGACGAGTATCACGTGATGCGCCACATGGTGAACCTGGAGACGGTGAACACCTACGAGGGCGCGCATGACGTGCATGCCCTCATCCTCGGCCGCGCCATCACCGGCCTGGCCGCGTTCTGAGCATGGGCCCGCTCGCCGGTATCAAGGTGCTCGACCTGAGCCGCGTCCTGGCAGGCCCCTGGGCCGGCCAGGTCTTCGCGGATCTCGGTGCCGAGGTGATCAAGATCGAGCGCCCGGGCGCGGGTGACGATACCCGCTCCTGGGGGCCGCCCTTTGTGCCCGAGAGCGGGATGAGCGCGTATTTCCTCTGCGCCAACAGGGGCAAGAAATCCGTCACCGTCGATATTGGCAAGCCCGAGGGGCAGGCCTTGATCAAGCGCATCGCGGCGCAGAGCGACGTGGTGCTGGAGAACTTCAAGTTCGGCGGGCTGGCCAAGCTCGGGCTGGGGCCGGAGCAGCTTTGCGCCCTCAACCCCCGGCTCGTGTACTGTTCCATCACCGGCTTCGGCCAGACCGGTCCGTACCGCCATCGCGCAGGGTACGACTTCCTGATGCAGGGCATGGGCGGGCTGATGAGCGTTACCGGCGAACCCGACGGCGAGCCGATGAAGGCGGGCGTGGCGGTGGTGGATGTGTTCACCGGCATGTATGCCGCCACCGCCGTGCTCGCGGCGCTTGTGGAGCGGGGCCGCTCTGGCCGGGGCCAGCATATCGACCTCGCATTGTTCGATGTGCAGATCGCCACCATGGCGAACCAGATTTCCAGCTATCTCGTTTCCGGCCAGCAGCCGACGCGGCTTGGCAACGCGCATCCCTCCATCGTGCCGTATCAGGTGTTTGCCAGCGCCGACGGGTATCTCATCCTCGCCGTGGGCAATGACGACCAGTTCGCGCGGTTCGTGAAGCTCGCGGGAGCGCCGGAGCTGGCCGCCGATCCGCGCTTCGCCACCAACCCGGCGCGGGTGAGGAACCGCGCAATTCTGGTGCCGCTGCTGGAAGAGTTGCTGCTCCAGCAGACCACGAAGGAATGGTGCGAGGCGCTGGAGGCCGCTGGCGTGCCGGGCGGGCCGATCAACCGGTTGCCGGACCTTGACGAGGATCCGCAGGTTCAGGCGCGCGGAATTTTCAACGATCTCGGCGAGGGCATACGCGCGGTGGCCAACCCGATGCGCTTCTCCCGCACCCCGGTTGATGACACGCGCCCGCCTCCGGCCCTGGGTGCCGCCACCGATGAGGTGCTGGCGGAACTTGGCCTCTCTACGGATGAAATCGCCGCCCTGCGCGCGTCCGGGATTATCTAGTTCAGCTCCCACTCGGCGCGGATCCGCTCCGGCGACGCGCCGAACCACCGCTTGCAGGCGCGCGAGAACGGGCTCAGCTCGGCATAGCCGAGCAGTTGCGCGATGCTAGAGAGCGAAAGATGCGGAAACCGCAGATAGCTCTCCGCGAGCACGCGGCGCACATCCTGCACCGCCCCGGCATAGGTCAGCCCCATTTCGCTCAGGCGGCGCTGGAGCGTCCAGCGGGCGACGCCCAGGGCTGTTGCCACCTCTTCCATCGGCGGTGAGCCTTCTGGCAGGCGCGAGCGGATTTCCGCCCGCAGCCGTTCAGGCAGAGGCACCACCCCATGCGGCAGGCGGCGTATGAAGACCTCGGCCAGCAGTCTCGAAAACGCGGCGGCATCGGCCCCTGGCATTGGCCGGCGCAAATCCCCAGGCCGGAACACCAGTGCGTTGGTGCGCTGGCCGAAAAACACCGGGGCGCCGAAAATCTCCTCATGAGCGGAGGCATCCGCCGGGGCCGGGTGCTCGAAATGCACCTCCTCCGGCGTGAAATTCCGGCCATAGGCCTGGCGCAGCAGGTTCTGGAACATGGCGATGGTCAGCTCCGCATCCTGCCGCCGGTCGAAAATCCGCCAGTCGAGAATGCGGTATTCCAGCCGCAGCAATTCGCCCTCGGCGATCAGCCGCACCTCGCTGGCTTCCTGGTGCAGGGGGAAGAGATCGGCGAATTGCCGCAGCGCGGTGCCGATGGTCGGCGCGGCGAGCGCGATATCGCCCACCAGCCCATGGCTGGAGGCCGGGAATTGCCGCCCGTAGCGCAGGCCGAAATCGGCGTGCCCCGAAACCCGCGCCGCGCGCTCCATCATCTCCACATAGGCGGCGAGCGAGATGCTGCCCTCGGCCATAGCATTCAGGCGGCCGGCATCAATGCCGGCCGGGCCCATGATTCTGTCGGCATCCGCCCCAAGCTGGGACAGGAACGGCAACAGCCCCGCTGTGGCGACCAGCGCCACCTGCGCCCCCTGGGCTGTCCTCGCCAAATGGCTCATCTCAATTCAACTCCGCTGCGCTGGCGGTATGACTCGGCATTTTCCCTGAGCCGAGAGCCTAGAACGCCGCAGATTACCGCGCAACCCGTCCCGATTCGCCGATCAGCTTCTGCGCCAGCAGCACCGGAACGGCGGTGAACAGGATGATCGCGAACACCGTGACATTCACCTCCGGCAGTTTCTGCCCGAGGCGGATGGCACCGAAGATCCAGAGCGGCAACGTGTTCTGCGCCCCGGCGGTGAAGGTGGTGACGATCACTTCGTCGAACGAGAGGGCAAAGGCCAGCAGCGCGCCAGCGCCGATGGCGCTCGCCATCATCGGCAGTTGCACCCGGCGGAAGGTGAGGAACGCATTCGCGCCCAAATCTGCCGAAGCCTCGGTGAGCGAGCGCGGCATGCGCCGCAACCGCGCGACCACGTTGTTGTAGACGATAACGACGCAGAACGTGGCGTGGCCCGGCGACGATCGTCCAGAACGAGAGGTTGAGGCCCCAGAAGGCGAAATACGAGGCGAGCGCCATGCCGGTGAGAATGCCGGGCAGGGCGATCGGCAGCACGGCGATGAAGCTGACAACCTCCTTGGCGGCGGATTTCATCCGCGCCACGGCCATGGCCGCCAGCGTGCCGAGCAGGATCGCCATGACCGTCGCCAGCATGGCAACTTCCACCGACAGGGTCAGCGCCTGGCGGATTTCGTCGTCATTCCATGTATCGGCAAACCAGTGCAGCGCGAAGCCGGTGATCGGCCAGGCCGGTATCGGCGCCGCCGAGAAGGCATAGGCGATGATGATGACGATGGGGAGGAACAGGAACCCCATGATCGCAGCCACAGCCACCCAGATCCAGGTCTCAGAGCGCATCGAAGGCCCCCATCCGCCGTGCGATGAGCAGGAACACGGCCATGACCCCGAGCGGCAGCGCGGCATAGGCTGCGGCGAAGGGAATGTTATTGGTCACGCCGACATTGGCGTACACGACATTGCCGATGAAGTCGGAACCTTCGCCGCCGACGAGCATGGGCGTCACGTAGTCGCCAAGCGTCAGCGAGAAGGTGAAGATCGCACCGGCCACCATGCCGGGCAGCGCCATGGGCAGGATCACGCGGCGGAAGGTCGCCAGGCCATGCTCGCCGAGATCGGCCGAAGCTTCCAGCAGGCTCGGGGGAATCCGTTCGACCGACGCCGCCACGGGCAGGATCATGAACGGCAGCCACAGATAGGAGAAGACGATCCACATCGCCCAGTTGCTGTAGCCAATGTGCAGGCCGGGCAGGCCGATTTCCGCCAGCGCCCAGTTCAGCAGCCCGTCATGCGCCAGGATCAGGCGCCATGCGTAAACGCGGGCGAGATAGCTCGACCACAGCGGCACCATCACCATCGCCATCAGCGCGGCACGTAGCCTCGGCCCCGCGAGGCGGACCATGGCGTAGGCAACAGGCCAAGCCAGCACGATGTCGGTGAACGTGACGGCGGCGGCGATGCCGATCGTGCGCAGGCCGATCTTGGTGTAGATCGGGTCAGCCAGCAATTGCTGGAAATTCGTGAAGGAAAAGCCGGGAATCAGGTTGCCGCTCAGGCTGTCCACTGTCCAGAAGGAGGTGACGAACAGCGCGCCGATCGCAGCCAGATACAAGCAGGCGAACCAGATGACGGGCAGGCCGAGCAGGGCGGCATTTGCCGCCCCCTCATGCCTCCAGCCGAACGCAGAGAGAAACCGCTGCATTTTTAGCCTTTAATGCTCTGCCACTCGCGCTGCCAGGCGGTGTAGTCCAGGCAGTCGTTTTTGCCATTGCCGCACTCGGTACGCGGGGTCTTCCAGAACTTGATCTGATCGAAGTACGAGGCTGGAGCGTTGGCGTGGTACTGCGCGCAGGCGCCGGGCTGTTCCGCGTCCATCTCCTTGCAGGCCAGGGTATTGGCCGGCGTCTCGCCGAAGTAGATCGCCTGCTGGGCCTGCACTTTCGGCGTGGTCACCCAGTTGATCCACTCATAGGCGCAGTTGGGGTGCTGGGCCTTGGCGGCGACCATCCAGGTATCGGCCCAGCCCGTGGCGCCTTCAGCCGGAATGGTATCCGCCACAGCCACCTTGGCGGCCTGCAGCGTGTTGGTCTGGTACGGCCAGGCGGCGCCCACCACCGCGTCGCCCGAGGTGAAGAGCTGGATCTCATCCGAGGCCAGCGCCCAGTACTTCTTGATCAGCCCGGCCTGGGACTTCAGCAGTGCCACCGCCGCGTCCATCTGCGTCTGGTTCAGCTCATACGGGTCGGTAATCCCGAGCGAAGGCTGGGTCTTGGACAGATACAGCGCCGCGTCGGCGATCTGGATCGGGTTGTCCGGCACGGTCACCTGGCCCTTGTATTTCGGATCATAGATCACGGACCAGGAGGTGGGCGCGGTGGGGAACACCTTGGTGCTGTAGAGCAGCGTGTTCGGGCCCCATTCGTAGGAGACGCCATAATGCACGCCACCCACCGTGTTGAAATCCGGACCCTGCAGCTGCGGAATGAAGTCTTTCCAGGCCGGGATCAGCGCCATGTTGATGGGCTGCACGTTGTGGCCATAGATCAGGCGCAGCGTGGCGTCGCCCGAGGCGGAGACAACGTCGTACTGGCTGCCGCCGCCGGAGCGCATCAGCGCCACCATCTCGTCGGAGGAGCCGGCGTACTTGGCATGCACCTGGCAGCCTGTCGCGGCCTCGAAGGGCTTCACCCAGTCATCCTGGGCATAGCCTTCCCAGGCGACGACGTTGAGCACGCCCTCACCCTTGCCGATGGACTGCAACGGCTGCACCGCCGCCGCGCCCTGCACGAAGGGCAGGGACACGGACAGGCCCAATGCCAGCCGCGCGATCGTCTTTTTCATGCCGTCCCGCATCTTACCTCTCCCTAGTTGCCGATCTTTCTCGCCGCGTCCTGCGGCCAGGCCGCCAGCACGGCATCGCCAGCCGCCAGGCGCAGGCGCTCGCCCACGGGCCGCGTGTTGCTTTCCATCACGTGCAGGTGGGTGCTGTCCGCCAGAACCACCTGGTAGCGCGTCACCGCGCCGAGATACGTCGCCTCGCGCACGATGCCTTCGCGCGCCTGGAAGTTTTCCGGCGCGGCGGAACCCGGCGCCAGCAGCTGGATCTTTTCGGGCCGCAGCAGCGTGGTGCCGCCCAGCAGGTTGGAGCTGCCCACGAAATCCGCGACGAAGACGCTGGCGGGGCGTTCGTACAGGTCGAACGCCGTGCCGATCTGCTCGATCCGCCCCTTGGAGAACACCGCAATACGGTCGCTCATGGAAAGCGCCTCATCCTGGTCATGCGTCACGTAGATAAATGTGATGCCGGTATCGTGCTGCAAGCGCTTCAGTTCGATCTGCATCTGGTGCCGCAGCTTCAGATCCAGCGCGCCCAGCGGTTCGTCCAGCAGCAGCACGCGCGGCTTGTTCACCATGGCGCGGGCCAGGGCCACGCGCTGGCGCTGCCCGCCGGAGAGCTGCGTCGGCTTTCTGCCGCCGTAATCCGCCAGCTGCACGGCGGCGAGCGCCTTCTCGGCCTCGGCATGGGCTTCCGCCTTCGGCATTTTCTTCGCCCGCAGCCCGTAGGCCACGTTCTCAATAAGCGAAAGGTGCGGGAACAGCGCGTAATCCTGGAACACAGTGTTCACCTGGCGGGCAAAGGGCGGCAGATCCGCGACATCGTCGCCATCCAGCATGATCCGCCCCTGTATCGGGCCGCTCGAACCCGGCGATCAGGCGCAAGGTGGTTGTCTTGCCGGAGCCAGAGGGGCCAAGCAGGGTGAAGAACTCGCCCGCGTATACGGTGAGGTCGAGTTGTGCCAGCGCCACCGCGCCGCCATATGACTTGGCGACGCCTTCCAGCTGCACGATGGGCGGTTTACCGGTAGCCAAGTCTGCTTATCTCCCTTGTAGTTCCGCCATGCTGGCATGACTGGCCGCGCCGTTGGTTGACCATGGAACACAAGGCGGCGTGTGTTCGATGGTCAACTGGCTCCCCGACTCATTGGCGGATAACCGAAACATATTAAGGAGGAGTTTCCATGTCGAATCATCTCAAATTCTACATCAATGGGGAATGGGTGGACCCGGTGGTGCCGAACCGCATCCCGGTCATCGACCCCTCCACCGAGCAGCCCTTCACCGAAATCTCCGGCGGTTCCAGTGCTGATGTGGACAAGGCCGTGGCCGCGGCGAAGGCCGCGTTCAAGACCTTCTCCAAAACCAGCAAGCAGTACCGCCTGGACCTGCTGAAGCGCTGCCTGGAAGTCTATAACCGCCGCTACGACGATATCGCCGAAGCCTGCACCCGCGAGATGGGCGCGCCGTTCTCCTTCTCCAAGGAGGTGCAGGTCTTCGTCGGCCAGGGGCATTTCCAGGCGCTGATCGACAAGTTCGAGACCTTCGAGTTCCATGAGACCCGCGGCACCACCCGCGTGGCGCTGGAGCCGATCGGCGTTTGCGGGCTCATCACCCCGTGGAACTGGCCGCTGAACCAGATCGTCTGCAAGGTTGCCCCGGCGCTGGCCGCAGGCTGCACCATGGTGCTGAAGCCGTCCGAGATCGCCCCGACCAACGCCATCATCTTCGCCGAGATCCTGCATGAGGCGGGGGTTCCGGCGGGCGTGTTCAACCTCGTCAACGGCACCGGGCCTGAGGTTGGCCAGAAGCTCGCCGAGCATAAGGATGTGGACATGATGTCCTTCACCGGCTCCACCCGCGCCGGCATCATCGTTGCCAAGGCGGCGGCGGATACGGTCAAGCGCGTGTGCCAGGAGCTGGGCGGCAAGTCCGCCAACATCCTGCTGCCGGATGTCGATCTCGAAGACGCCGTGCGCAAGGGCATCGGCGCGTGCTTCATCAATTCCGGCCAGTCCTGCGACGCCGCGACCCGCATGCTGGTGCCGCGCGAGTTGCATGACGCGGCCTTGCGGATCGCCGCCGACGAAGCCGCCAAGCAGATCACGGGCGACCCGTGGGCTGAAGGAACGGTGCTCGGCCCGCTGGTCAGCCAGATGCAGTTCGACAAGGTGCAGCGCCTGATCAAGGCGGGCATCGACGAAGGTGCGACGCTCGCCTGCGGCGGGCTGGGCAAGCCCGAGGGGCTGGAGAAAGGCTACTACGCCAAGCCGACCGTGTTCGGGAACGTGAAGCCGGGCATGACCATCGAGAAGGAGGAGATCTTCGGGCCGGTGCTCTCGATCATCCCCTACGACACGCTGGAAGAGGCGATCGAGATCGCCAACGATACCGTGTACGGCCTCGCCGCCTATGTGCAGAGCAAGGACATCAACAAGGCCCGCGAGGTGGCGGCCGAAATGCGCGCCGGTTCCGTGTACGTCAACTACCCGGACATCGACTTCACCGCGCCCTTCGGCGGCTACAAGCAGTCCGGCAACGGGCGCGAATACGCCGATTTCGCGCTGCACGACTTCCTTGAGATTAAGGGCATCGTCGGTTACGGCAACTAAACCGCGTCATTGCGAGGGCGGCGCGAGCCGCCCGAAGCAATCCATCTTCTTTACCAACCGTCAGGGCCCGCGCAGGCGGACCAACCACGAGGCTTTTTACACGCCGTTCGCGAAGCAACGGGCTCTTAACCCGAAGCCACCGCCACGCTAGGGTGTTTCAAAATTCAAAAAAATTTTCGGAACTTTCGAAAGTTATGATCGTAATTGATCGGCAATGAATTTGTTCCCGTCACTGCCCCTATTACAGATATCGTTGCTTAAAATTTATGACTATATCAATGTCCTGGCGTGATTATGCTTGGGTACGCAAATAAGAAGACCGAAATCCATAGAATAACAAATAGTATTGGAAGAAACGCCGAGACTTCTTCGTGCATTTCGATGAACTGTCGACGGATCGCCGTATGGTCTAATAAACTCAGAATCTTCCCAGTCATGGTTTTTAATTCCGAGGCGTTTAGTAAGCTCAACAATCAAAAAAGTCGTTTGTTTGTGAGCACTTAGAATGCCGATCAGGGAAAGAACGCTTACGACGATGCCGACGAACGCAAGGGCGATCTCAAATAATGGAATGCGGTTCACCGAGATATAGGCATTTTTCGCTGCGAACAGAACGGCAAATAAGGCGGCAAAGCAGGCAATGTTCCACTGTAGCCCCCATGTCATCCGGTAATGTATTAAGTTATCCTCCTTTTCCAAACATTGCATAACTTGCGCAAACAACGCTCGGCGATCTTCAGGCGATAGAGGGGGCGAATTCGCCACGGTGAAGCCTCCAGAACGAAACTTGGCTTGAGAAAAGTGGGGGGTAGATTTGCACGTCAGAGACGTTACGATAAAGCATTAAGACATTCAATAGATCAAAAATCTAGACTTAAATCCATGGAGGGGTAAATTTTTTCAGTAATCAAGACTTTTGCAAATATTTTTTAGGGTAGAAATATCAATGGCTTATCTTTTTCAAAAAATATAACCGAAATGCGATAAGAGACCCCCGCCCTACCGCCATCCCTTCGCCCGCTTAACCGCCTCGGCAAAGGTTGCGCGCCAGCCTGGAGGCATCGCAACATCCGGCGCCACGATCCGCACGCCGCCGGGCCGTGCTACTTCGCCGCCAGCAGCCAGCGCCGCGCAACCGAATGCCGTGAGTTCGTCGAATTCCGGGCAGGCCACTTCGCGTTGCAGCACATTCGCCAGGAAGCGGACAAAATACGCGCTGCGGGTCAGCCCGCCATCCACCGAAATCCGCCCGCCGATCGGCACGCGCGCGTGCATCGCGCTCACCACCTCCGCCGTGCGCAGCGCAATGCCCTCAAGCAGCGCCTGGATCAGGTCCCGCTTCGTCGTCGCGGAACTCATGCCGACCCACAGCGCCGCGCGCCGAGCGGTCCCAATGCGGGCAGGCCAGCCCCGAGAGCGCGGGCACGAAGGCCAAGCCCCGGGAAATCGCGGGCGGCTCCTCGAACTCGTTCAATTCGGTAAAGGACTCGAACAACCCCAGGCTCTGCGCCCATTCCACCGCCGCACCAGCGTCGTACACGCCGCCATCCACTGCATAGGTGCTCACCCCCGCCTTGCGCCACGCCACGGTGGGCAGCAGCCCCTGTTCCGGCGCGCGCACAATTTCCCCGCCCGTTACGGCGAGTGTGAACGCACCTGTGCCGAACGTGATCTTCGCATCGCCCAGCGCCCGGCAGCCATGCCCGTACAGCGCCGCCTGCTGGTCCACCACGGAAGCCCGCACCTTCACGCCGCCAATGGCGCCAAAATCTCCCACCGTGTCCCGTATTTCCGGCAGCGCCTCTGCGGGTACGCCGAAAATCCGGCACAGCTCCGCATCCCACTGCCCCGTCGTTAGGTTCATCAGCGATGTGCGCGAGGCGGTGGTGGCATCGGTGGCGAACACGCCGGTCAGGCGGTCGAGAAAAAACGCATCCGTGGTGCCCAGGCGCAGTTGCCCGGCGGCCAGGGTGGCGCGGGCTTCCGGAACCTCCCGCAAAATCCAGGCGAGCTTGCTGGCGGAGAAATACGCGTCCAGCGGCAACCCGGCCCGCGCCAGGGTCTCTGCCTCCGCCCCGGTGGCGCGCAACGCCTCAATGTCCGCGGCCGTGCGGTTGTCCTGCCAGACGATCACCGGGCTCAGTGCCTTGCCCGTTACCTTGTCCCAGGCAAGGCAGCTTTCCCCCTGGTTGGCGATACCGATGGCCTCGGCGCTGCCCGCCGCCTGCAAGCACGCGCGGATATTGCCGAGCAGTTCTTCCGGGTCGTGCTCCACCCAGCCGGCATGGGGGTGATGCTGCGCGTGGCGCACGGCATGGACGATGCGCGCCTCCCCGTCCGCCAGCCGCAGGGCGCGCGTGCTCGTCGTGCCTTGGTCGATGGCGATGACGCTCACGAGACGATTTCCACCAGAAGCTGCTTGGCCTCGCGCAACGGCTTCATATCGCCCAGATCCAGCAGGATGCGCCGCTCCGGCCTCGTGGAGATGCGCCGCTTGTACAGCACGGCCTCGTCCGAACTCACGCGCAGATGGCCGGAGATGGGCGCGGCCACCCGCAATTGCAGCGTGCCGCGCAGCGGCGTCACCCGCGCCAAGCGCTGCGGCACCACGAATTTCACGCCTTCGCCCGCGACCAGGGTGATGCTGTCTTCGGCGGATGGCAGCCCGCCGGCCAGATCATCGGCGATATACTCGGCGATCTCCGGTGCCCTCGCGGAAGCTCCACCCGGCGGTCTCGATGGGGCGCAGCAGATTCCCGGCGGCGAAATAGGCGCCATCCGAGCAGCGGCCATACTGGTCCACCGCCGGTCCGCCGCTGTGCCTGTCGACGTCCAGATGGCTGAGGCGTGCCAAGCTGGCCTCGGGCAGGAACTGCCCGGTCAGCAGCACGCCGTCGCAGGCGATCTCCCGGCCATCGCGCAGGCGCACCGCCTCCACCCGCGCATGGCCCAGAATCTCATCGATCCCGTTGTTGAAATAGGTCGGGATGCGCAGCAGCTTCGGCAACAGCCCGAGCGGCCAGCGCGCCACCGGGCGGTCTGCCAGACTCCACCACCGCCACCGGGTGGATGCCATGGCTGCGACAGGTGGCGAGCGCAGACAGCCCCACCAGCTCTGTCCCCACCACCACCGGCCGCGTGAAGGGGGCGAGGCCGTGCAGATGCACATAGGCCTGCAACGCGCCCGTGTTCAGCACGCCGAGCGGCCGGTCCCCGCCGAGCAAACGTGCGGCGCGCGGCGCTTCCCGCGCCCCGGTGGCCAGCAGCACGCGCAGGCTGCGGATCGCCGTCCGTCCCTCAGGCGTCGTCACCTCCACCACGCCATCCGGCTTCAGCGCCGTGACAGAGTGCCGGAGCAGGATCTCGACCTCGGCGGCTTCGGCCTCCATGGCGAGGCGGCGCGCATAAGACGGGCCGGTGAGGAACCGCCCGAATTCCTGCACGCCGAAAGGCGGGTGTCCGCAATGCCGTGGCACGCCGCCGAGCACGCTTTCGCGCTCCAGTATCGCCACGCGCTTCACCCCCCGCGCCTTCAGCGTCAGCGCCGCGGCGATGCCCGCCGGCCCGCCGCCGATAATCGCCACGTCAACCATGCTTGTGCTCCACGGCCAGCGGAGTGGCGAAGCGCCCCGCCGTCATCTCCGCCAGCCGGGCATTGCAGTAGAACCCCTGGCAGCGTCCCATCCCGGCCCTGGTGCGGCGCTTCAGCCCGCCGTAATCCTGCGCGGGCAATGGTCCGGCAAGTGCTGCCTCGATTTCCCGGCTTGTCGCCATTTCGCAGTGGCAGATGATCTCGCCATAGCCCGGGCTCTGCCAATCGCGCGCGCAGTGTTCCGCCAGCACCGGCGCCTGCGGCCAGACCGGATCGGCCAGCCTGGCATGCGGCTTCGCGTAAAGGCTCCAGGCGTGTTGCGCGAGCCCGAGCGCGGCTGTCAGGCCGGTGGAGCGTATGCCGCCCAGCACGATGTAGTTGCGCTCCGCCTCGTGCCGGACGCGGTATTCCTTCCGCTCGGTGGCCGGGCGGATGCCGGCATACACCGCCGTCACCCCCATGCCCTCCAGCGCCGGGACCAGCTCCACTGCCTTGTCCACGAGCATGCGCAAGGTGGCCTCGTCCACGGCGGCGCGGTCGCGCGAGTCCTGCTCCTCCGCGGTTGGCCCGACCAGCAGATTGCCGAACGCCGTGGGCGTGACGACGATCCCCTTGGTCCGCTCTGTAGGTACTGGCAGCAGGATTGTTCGCAGCAGCTGCGCCGCCGCCTTGTCGAACACCACGAACTGCCCCTTGCGAGGCTTGATGGTGAAATGCTCCGCGCCGGTCAGGCGGTGGTCGACAATATCCCCATACAACCCGGCGCAGTTGATCACCGTGCCGCACTCCACCGGGCCAATGTTGGTTTCCAGCCGCCAGGCGCCATCGGCGAAGTGCCCCGAGAGCACCACCGTATTCCGCCGCACCTCGCCGCCATTGGCCAGGGCTTGCAGCACATAGGCCAAAGGCGCGCTCCACGGGTCGATGACGTGCTCGCGCGGCACCAGCACGCCGCCGAGCACAAGCGGCGAGAGTTGCGGCTCCCGCGCCAGCACCTCCGCCCGCGTCAGCACCCGCGCATCGGCAACGCCGTTGCCGTGTGCCACCTCGGCGATGCCGGGCAGCTTCGCCCGTTCCTCCTCGTTCCAAGCCGCGACGATCGCGCCGGTTTCCAGCACCGGCAGCCGCAGAAGCTCGCGGATCTCCATGTATTCCGCGTAGCCCGCCTGCATGCAGGCCAGTTCCAGGCTACCCGGCGGCGCATCGAACCCCGTATGCAGGATCGCGCTGTTGCCCTTGCTGGCGCCGGAGAGGATGTCCGCGCCCTTTTCGAGCAGCAGCACCTTCGCGCCCTCCAGCACGAAGCGCCGCGCCACCGCGCAGCCGACAACGCCGCCGCCCACAACCGCTACATCGTACATGGCACCGAGGGTCATCCCGCCATACCGTGCTGTCAACAGCCGCTCCCCCATAGCCAAAACCCGCCGCGCAATTATATTGCGTGCTACAGAGTTATATATTGGGATTATATGCAGACCGAGACCGAAGCGCTCACCCTTGACGAAATTGACCGGAAAATCATCGCCGAACTCCAGGCGGATGGCCGAATCACCAATGTGGAGCTGGCGCGCCGGGCGGGCATCTCCCCGCCACCCTGCCTGCGCCGCGTGCGCCGGCTGGAGGAGGCCGGCTACATCCAGGGCTATCACGCGCAGACGGACGCGCAGAAGCTCGGCTGGCAGATCTCGTTCTTCGTCATCGTCGGGCTGGAGAGCCAGAAGCACTCGGTGCTGGAGGCGTTCGAGACGCTGGTGGCCAGCTGGCCGGAGGTGCGGGAGTGCCACATGATCCGTGGCGGCGGGGATTTCCTGCTGCGGCTCGTGGCGCGGGACGCGGCGCATGAGAACCAGCTTACCACCAAGCTGACCAACGCCCCCAGCGTGGCCAAGGTGCAGACGTTGCAGACCATCCGCACCAGCCGGGCCGTCGCCGGGGTGCCCATGGACAAGCTGAATGGGTGAATTTCTGCTCCTCCTGCTCGCCTTGGCCGTGGGGGGCGCCTGCCGGGTCTTGCCGGCGCATCTGCCTTACCTGTTTCCCTTTGTCTTCAACGCGCCGGTATTCCTCGGCTGCTGGCTCACGGCGCTGTGGTACTGGCGCGGCATGCGGCGCATCGTGCCGGAGCGCCGCCCGGGCCGGGTGCGGCAGGGCTTCTTCCTGGCCGGGCTCGCGGGCATCTATTTCGTGCTGCAGACGCATTTCGAATACGTCTCCCAGCACATGTTCTTCCTCAACCGCGTGCAGGCCGTCACGCTGGGCATGGCGGCACCCTTCTGCATCGCCATCGGCTGGATGGGCGAGGTGCTGGCAGCAGGCGCGCCCGGCTGGGTGGTGAACTCGGCGCGGGAAGCCTGGGCGCGGCTGCGCTGGCTCAGCCACCCCGTGCCCGCCACGCTGATCTTCCTGGCCAGCACGGATGTCTGGCTCATCCCGGCGGTGCATTTCGCCGCCATGCTCAACCCGCTGCTCTACGCGGTGATGAACATCTCCTGCCTGCTCGGCGGGCTGCTGTTCTGGCTGATGGTGCTGGACCCGAGGCCGAAGCCGGAGGCGCGGTTTGGCTATCTGGTCGCGCGCCGCCACCGGGTTCCTGGTGATGTTTCCGCAGATCGCGGTGAGTTCCACCATCGCGCTCAGCAGCCAGGATTTATACCCGTTCTACACGTTGTGCGGGCGGCTGTTTCCGTCGATTTCCGCGACGTACGACCAGATGCTGGGGGGGCTGATCCAGTGGATTCCACCGGGGATGATGAACACCGCGGCGCTGATCATCGGCTTGAATTCATTGCGCCTGGCCGAGGCCGAGGCGGATAAGCATTTTGTCCCGCCGCCGGGGGCGAAGGTTTACGAGGCGAAGTGGACGGGAAGATAAGAAAAATGCCGCCTTTTTTGGAAAAAAGGCGGCACCCAAAAAACTTTTAAAAGTTTTTGCGGCGCTTTTTTCAAAAAGCGCCAGAAACCTAAACCTTAGGCGACGATCTCGATCTCGGCGAAGAAGAAGGAGATTTCCTGCGCGGCGGCTTCCGGGGCGTCGGAGCCATGCACGGAGTTCGCCTCGATGGACTCCGCGAACTCGGCGCGGATGGTGCCGGGGGCGGCGTTCGCCGGGTTGGTGGCGCCCATGATGTCGCGGTTCTTCTGGATGGCGTTCTCGCCTACCAGAACCTGCGCCACCACCGGGCCGGAGATCATGAACTCGACCAGGTCGTTGAAGAACGGGCGGGCGGAATGCACGGCGTAGAACGCCTCGGCCTGGGCGCGGGTGAGGTGCAGGCGCTTGGTGGCGGCGATCATCAGGCCGTTCTCTTCGAACTTGGCGTTGATCTTGCCGGTCAGGTTGCGGCGGGTGGCGTCCGGCTTGATGATGGAGAGGGTGCGTTCGAGGGCCATGATATGTGCTTCCGTGTGAATGTTGCGGCGGCAAATACAGGGGCGGACGAGGCTGGGCAAGCCCCGGCACAGGCTATAGAGCTTCGCCCATGAGCGTTTTAAGCCTGGATGACCTTTCTTATAGCATAGCCGGCCGGCCATTGCTCGAGCATGCGAGCCTGATGGTCGATGACGGGCGGCGCGTCGGGCTGATCGGCCGCAACGGCGCCGGCAAGTCCACGCTGCTGAAACTCATCGCCGGGCAGCTTCGCCCGGATGGCGGGACCATCCGCCTCGGCAACCGGGTGCGGCTGGGCTACGTGGCGCAGGAGGCCCCGGGCGGGGACATCACGCCGCTCGACGTGGTGCTGGCGGCCGATACCGAGCGGGCGGAATTGCTGGCGGCGGCCGACGACCCCGCCACGCCCGCATGAGAAGCTGGCCGAGATCCACGACCGTCTGCTCGCCAATCGAGGCGGACTCCGCGCCCTCCCGCGCCGCCGCCATCCTGGCCGGCCTGGGCTTCAGCGAGGAATGGCAGGCCCGGCCCATGTCCAGCTATTCCGGCGGCTGGCGCATGCGCGTGGCGCTGGCGGCGGTGCTGTTCTCCCAGCCCGATCTGCTGCTGCTGGACGAGCCGACCAACCATCTGGACCTCGAAGCCACGCTCTGGCTGGAGGGCTATTTGCAGAAATTCCCCGGCGCCATCCTGCTCGTCAGCCATGACCGCCAGCTGCTCGACCATGCGGTGGAGGCGATCGCGCATCTGGACCGGGGCAAGCTGACCCTCACCCCGGGCGGCTTCGCGGAATTCGTGCGGATCAAGACCGAGCGCGCCCTGCAGCAGGCCCGCGCGGCGGAAAAGGCCGCCGAGGCGCGGGCGCATATGCAGTCCTTCGTCGACCGCTTCCGCGCCAAGGCCTCCAAGGCCCGGCAGGCGCAAAGCCGCATCAAGGCGCTGGAGCGGATGCCGCAGATCGAGGCGGTGGTGGAGGATCATGCCACCGAATTCTCCTTCCCCTCGCCCGAGGATTTGCCGCCGCCGATGGTGCAGCTCGACGCCGTGGATATCGGCTATGACGGCAAGCCGATCCTCACCGGCGTGTCGCTGCGCGTCGACATGGACGACCGCATCGCCCTGCTGGGCCAGAACGGCAACGGCAAGTCCACGCTGGCGAAGCTGCTGGCCGGGCGGCTCTCCGCCGCTGCGCGGGCGCGAGTTCCGCGTGAAGGGCTGCGCGTCGGCTATTTCGCCCAGCACCAGGAGGACGAACTGGTGCTCGAGGACACGCCCTACGACCATCTCGCCCGCGCGCTTGCCGAAGGCCACGCCGACGCAGATCCGCGCCCAGGCCGCGCGCTTCGGGCTGGATGCCGACCGGGTGAACACCAAGGTGGGCGCGATGTCGGGCGGTGAGAAGGCGCGGCTGCTGCTGGCGCTGGCCACGCGCGAGGCGCCGCATCTGCTGATCCTCGACGAGCCGACCAACCATCTCGACATCGACGCGCGCGACGCGCTGGTGAAGGCGCTCACCGACTTCGAGGGCGCGGTGGTGCTGATCTCGCACGATCCGTATCTCGTGGACCTCGTCGCCGACCGGCTGCTGCTGGTCGCCAATGGCAAGGTCACGCCGTTCGAGGGCGATCTGGCCGCCTATGCCGCTTCCATGAGCGAACGCGCCGCGCCGGCGGCAAAACAGGTGGAAGCCAAGAAGAACGACAAGGTCGCGCGGGCCGAGGCGCGGGCCAAGCTCGCCCCGCTGCGCCAGGCGGCCAAGGCGGCGGAGCAGGTTCTGGCGAAACTGCTGACGGAGAAGGAAAGCCTGGAAGCGCGGCTGGCGAGCGAGGAGATCTACACCCAGGCCAAGACGGCGGAGCTGACGAAGGTGACGCAGCGCCTGGCCGTGGTGAAGCGGGAGATCGACGCCGCCGAGCATAACTGGCTGGAGGCGCATACGGCGCTTGAAGAGGTGGAAGGCTAAAGCGTAAACTTGTTGTTATAATAATTAACCATATTGTGGTTAATCTTTAAAGGCATAGATTATTTCACTGTCTTTGCCGCGGCCTGGGATGATCATGTCGGCCCGCCGCTCCGGGCGGGTGAGCATGTACATATCCGCGCTGGGCAGGAAAATCTCTCGCCATTCGCGCAGCCAGATGCCCAGGCTGCGCGTTCGCGCCACGTCCTGAATGCTTCTGCGGTCGCTGTCGACGAAAATCTTCAGCCCGTAATAGGGCTCCAGCAGCGGCACCAGCGCGGAAATGCCCTCCACGATCACGGGCCGGTGGGTGGTGATCCGGCGCGGCGTGGCGGAGACCGCGAGGGTTTTCCAATCGTACGGCGCGTAGGTGCATTCGCCCTGCTCCGCGAGATCGGTCACCGCCTGCAGGAACTCCTCATAGCGGATGTAGGGAAACGGGAAGGCGGGCTGGCAGCCGCGCCACTCCTCTTCCGGGCGCAGGAATTCATCCACGTGCAGGCATTCAAAGCCATGGATTTGCTGCAGCCGTAGGGCGAGCGTGGTCTTGCCCGCGCAGGGCAGACCGTCGATGGCGATCAGCGGGCGCGGCAAGTGGCGGGGGAGGCCCGTTGGCAAATTCAGTCTCGTACCGGTGCTTCCGTCCATCCCGTCCTCGGGTGCCAATTGGCAGTATAGTAACGCAACAGTTCCCCACCTGGAATCACCGCCAAGATGGCGGGTAGGCAAGTTTTCGTGATGACGGGGGGAGGAGCCTTAAACCGGCAGCGTCACGCTTACGCGTAAGCCCCGCTCGGGCAGGTTGGTGAGCGTCACGTCGCCGCCATGGGCGCGCACGATGTTGCGGCTGATGGACAGGCCCAGCCCGGAGCCGCCGGTCTCGCGGTTGCGGCTGGTCTCCAGGCGGCGGAACGGCTCGAACACGTGCTCCATTTCCGCTGCGGGAATCCCGGGTCCCTCGTCTTCGATATCGATCCGCAAGGCTCCCCTGGCCGGCGTGTGCAGGGTGACATGCGCGGCGTCGCCATATTTCAGCGCATTGCCGACGAGGTTGGCCAGCGCCCGCTTCAGCGCCAGGGGCCGGGCATTCACCGGCAGATGCTCCGGCCCGGTATAGCTGAGCGCATCGGCGTGGTCCGGGTCGCCATCGGCGGCATCATCGAGGATCGTGCGCAGCAGGCTGGCGAGGTCGAGCCGTGTAATTGTCTCGGTGGTGGTCACGTCCCGGCTGAAGGCGAGCGTGGCCGCGACCATCGCTTCCATCTCGTCCAGGTCCGCCAGCATCTTGGTCCGCTGTTCATCGTCGTCCATGTATTCCGCGCGCAGCTTCAGCCGGGTGATCGGCGTGCGCAGGTCATGGCCGATGGCGGTGAGCAGGAAGGTGCGGTCCTCGACGAAGCGCCGCACCCGCGCCGCCATGGTGTTGAACGCGGCAGCGGCGGTGACGATCTCGGATGGCCCCGTCTCCGGCAGCGGCCGCGCGTTGGCGACATCGCGCCCTAAAGCCTCGGCCGCGGCGGCGAGAGTTTTCACCGGCTCCAGCAACTGCCGCACAGCCCAGGTGATCATGAGCGCGCCGAGCACCGTCATCACCATGTACGCGGTGGCGAAGCCGGGCGAGCGCCAGGGGGCCGGCGGCGGCAGCGTGGAGGTGATGGTGAGCCAAGATGTCGGGGGTACCATCGCCGACAAGTCGGGCGGCCCCATGCCGAACAGAGGCGGCTTGCCGCCATTTGGCGGCGGCAAGCCGCCTCCCGGCCCAATGGGGAACGGCAGGTTATCCGGCATGCCGAAGCTGATGATGTAACGCGGCGGGAACCCCTGCATGCGCAGCAGCAGCCCGTGCGTGTGGATGGGAGGTGGGATGCCGTAATCGATGATCGCGGCGCGGATCGCGTTCCGCGCGTCGCATCGGCATGGTATAGGTGTTGGCCAGCGGCGGCAGCAAAGAGAGGCTGACCGTGTCGCCCTTGGGTAGCGGCTCCTTGGCCAGCAGGGCGGGGCGGTCTTCCGGCGCGGTGAGGGCAATGTGCCGGTAGATGATGACGGCGCGCGTGGCGAATTCCTGCTCCTCCCCTAGTTGTTGCAGGCGCACCTGATTCACGGTGTGAATCAGCAGCCCGAGCAGCTGGATCAGCGCGAAGCCGGTCAGCAGGATGAGGATCATCCGCCGCGCCAGGCTGTGGGGCAGGGGAAGAAGCTTCAAAGCCGCTCGACGGGAGTGGAAAGCACGTAGCCGCCGCCGCGCACGGTCTTGATCAGCTGGGCGTTGCGCCCGTTATCCTCCAGCTTGCGGCGTAGGCGGGAGACGGCGACATCGATGGCGCGGTCGAACGGCCCGGCTTGGCGGCCGCGCAGGAGGTCGAGCAGCATGTCGCGCGTCAGCACGCGGTTGGGGCGGTCCAGCAGCGCCACCAGCAGGTCGTACTCGCCGCCGGTGATGGAAACCTCCACGCCGGTCGGGTCGAGAAGGCGACGGCGCGCGGTTTCCAGCGACCAACCGGAGAATTGGTAGGTCTTGGCGTGTTCGGGGGCGCGCCCCTCGGAGTCGCCAGTGCGGCGGAGCACGGCGCGGATGCGCGCCAGCAGCTCGCGCGGGTTGAACGGCTTGGTCACGTAATCGTCCGCGCCCAGCTCCAGCCCGATGATGCGGTCCGTCTCCTCCGCCATGGCGGTGAGCATGATGATCGGCACGTTGGTCTCCGACCGGAACCAGCGGGCGAGATCCAGCCCGCCCTCGCCGGGGAGCATCAGGTCCAGCACCACCAGCTGGTAATGCCCGTTGACGAAGGCCCGGCGCGCCTCCTTGCCGTCGCGCGCGGTGGTCACGCGCAGGCGCTGGCGTTCCAGGAATTTCGCCAGCAGGTCGCGGATTTCACGGTCGTCGTCGACGATGAGAATATGCGGAAGCGTTTCCATGCCTGTTACAATAGCGCTGGTGTGCGCCCTTGGGCAGGCCAAGTTGCATTTGGTGACAATTTGCGGCGGGGTGAAAATAAATCTTGCACCTTGGGGGCGATGGCCCTATTTCGCGCCCCACGCAGCAACGTACGTGCCTCTGCCGGTCTCCGGTTACGCAACGGCGTCAAGCGTTCTGGCAGCACAGCCGGGAGAAATCCTGGAAGTTGGCTGGTTCGTTCGACCGTTTTGTAACCATGCCCGTCGCCTCAACAGGCGGGTATTTTATGAGAAAGGATGAGGGCGATGACTCCCAAAATCGCTTCGTTTCTTGACACCATGCCGGCAACCCCGTGCCTGGTGCTGGACCTTGACCGCGTGGCGGAGAATTACGCCGCGCTGCGCCGCGCTTTGCCTGCCGCGAAGATCTACTACGCGGTGAAGGCGAACCCGGCAGCACCCATCCTCGACCTGCTCGCCGGGCGCGGCTCGTGCTTCGACGCCGCCTCCCTGCCGGAGATCGAGGCGTGCCTCGCCGCTGGTGCCCCGGCTTCGGCCATCTCCTTCGGCAACACGGTGAAGAAGCCCTCCGCCATCGCCGCCGCGCATGCCCATGGCGTGCCGCTCTATGCCTTCAATTCCATCGAGGAGCTGGAGAAGATCGCCGCGCACGCCCCGGGCGCCAAGGTGTATTGCCGCCTCGCCGTGAACAACGCGGGCGCGGAATGGCCGCTCTCGAAGAAGTTCGGCACCACGCTGGATCGCGCCAAGGCGCTGATGCTGGCCGCCCCGGGGCTGGGGCTGGTGCCGCATGGGCTGTCCTTCCATGTTGGCAGCCAGCAGACCGGCGCTGCCGCCTATGAGATGGCGATCGCCGAGGTGGCGATGCTGTTCACCGACCTGAAGGCGCAGGGCGTGGAGCTGAAGATGCTGAATCTCGGCGGCGGCTTCCCGATCCGCTACCTGGAGGACGTGCCGGAGACCGATGCGTTCGGCAGCACGATCATGGATGCGATGGTCAAGCATTTCGGCAATGACCTGCCGGAGATGCTGATCGAGCCGGGCCGCTCGATGGTCGGCAATGCGGGCGTGGTGGCTTCCGAGGTGGTGCTGGTGTGCCGCCGGATGGAAGCCGATCCGCGCCGCTGGGTGTACCTGGACATCGGCCGCTATGGCGGGCTTGCCGAAACCGAGGGCGAGGCGATCCGCTACCGGATCACCGCTGGCAACGGGCAAATGGGCCCGGTGGTGCTGGCCGGTCCCTCCTGCGACGGCATGGACGTGATCTACGAGAAGACGCCGTATCACCTGCCGCTGTCGCTCAAATCGGGCGATCGCGTGCTCATCCACCACGCCGGCGCATATGTGACAACCTACGCGAGTCAGAACTTTAATGGTTTCGCGCCGCTCCAAGAGTATTATGTATAGCGCAGTTCCAACAGGGAGAGCGCTATGTATGAGATCAAGCTGAAGGCCGCGGACGGCGCGGGTGAGTTCACCGCCTATGTGTGGGAGCCCAAGGGTACGGGCGAAGCCGGCGCGGTCGTCTTGATCCAGGAGATCTTCGGGGTGAATGATGCCCTGCGCGCCACGGGTGAGGAACTCGCCGCGCAGGGCTTCATCGCCGTGGCGCCGGATCTGTTCTGGCGCCAGGAACCGGGGGTGAACCTGACCGACAAGACCGAGGCCGAGTGGACGCAGGCCTTCGCCCTGATGAACGGCTTCGACCAGGACAAGGGCGTTGAAGACCTGAAGGTGACGCTGGCCGCCGCCCGCGAACTGCCCCGCTGCAATGGCAGCGCCGGCACCATGGGCTTTTGCCTGGGCGGGCGTCTGGCGGTGATGATGGCCACGCGCTCCGACGCCGATCTGAACGTGTCCTACTATGGTGTCGGGCTCGACGAACTGGCTGACGAATTCGACAACATCGCCGCGCCGCTGATGCTGCACATCGCCGAGAACGATGAGTTCGTTCCCCCGGCGGCGCAGGAGAAGCTGCTCGACGCGCTGGAAGACAGCGAGTGGGTCGATGCCTTCATCTATCCCGGTGCGCAGCACGCCTTCGCCCGCGTGAACGGCGTGCATTACGATGCGCGCGCCGCGACTATCGCCAACGGGCGCACCACGGAACTGCTGGCGGAAATCCTGGAGTGAGGCTCCGGCGCCGGGGGCTGCTCGCCGGTACTGGAGCAGTCCTGGCGCTGCCCCGGCTTGGGCGGGCGGATGACCTGGGCACCGCCTGCGTGCAGGCGGTGCGGGGACAGATGGCGGCACTGGGCGATGGTCCGGTGCTGCTCAATTCCTATCTGGTGCAGGCTGGCCCGGCCGCGGGTGATTTCGACATCACCCAGGCCAACGCCGCCTATGTGTACGACAACGCCCTGGCTGGGCTGCTGCTGCTGGCCGCAGGGTATCCGGCGGAGGCGAAGCGCATCGCCCAGGCGCTTGAGGTCGCGCAGGAGCATGACCGGAAGTTCGCCGATGGCCGGCTGCGCAATTGCTACCAGGCCGGGGTGATGGCGCAGCCCGCGAAGCTCGCCGGATTCTGGGACGCCAAGGCCGGGCGCTGGGACGAGGACCCGTATCAGGTCGGCACGGATAGCGGCCCCCTTGCCTGGGCGATGCTGCTCTGGGCGGCGCTGGGCATGACTGCCCCGGCGAACCGGGCGGGTAATTTTCTCGACCAGCAATTGCGCGCGCCTTCCGGCTATTACGGCGGGCTTTATGGCTACGACCCGGCGCAGATTCAGCTGACCTGGCAGAGCACGGAGCAGAATATCGATCTGGTTGCGGCGTTCCGCGCGCTTGGCCGGGCCGAGGATTCGGCGCACGCGGCGGGATTCGTGCAAAGCATGTTCGACCTGAGCGCCGGGCGTTTCAACTCCGGCGCAGGGGCGGATGGGGCGGTGAACCATCTGGCCGCGGCGGATGCCGGGATCTGGCCTTATCTCGCCGGGTTGGGGAGCGAGGTGTCCGCGCTCAATGCGATTGGAGTGTTGCAACGTGGAAGCGGCATCGGGTTTTCCGATGCGAGCGACGGCATATGGCTGGAGGGCACGGCCTTCGCCGCGTTGGCGCTGAAGCGGATGGGGCATTTGTCCTTCGCGGAATCATTCCTGGCCACTGTGGCGAAAAACATCTCGCCAGAAGGCTATGTTTACGCAACGATATCGCCGAGTCTGGCGACCGGGCTCACGGTTGGTCCCTCATTGCGCCAGGGCGTGCCGGCGCAGGTCTTCAACTATTACCGGCGTCCGTCCTTAAGTGCGACATGCTGGGCCGGGCTGGCGGCGTTGGGCGTGAATCCGCTGGCGGCACCGGGGAATACGCGAGGCTGAACGCTGGCGTTTCTACTTCCCGATACAAAACCCCGAGAACACGGCGTCGAGAATTTCTTCGACGCCGATAATGCCGACAAGCCGCGCGAGGGCTTGAGCGGCGGTGCGCAACTCCTCGCCGCGCAATTCGGGGTCGTCCAGTCGCAGCGCGGCATCCAGTGCCGCTTCCGTATCGCGCACGCAGGCGATCTGCCTTGGCCGGGCGAGTGCCGCGGCGCCCTTGGTGTCGGTAAGTTCCTGCGCCGCCTCGGCAAGTTTCTCGCGCAACGCCGCCATGCCGTGCCCGGTTTTCGCCGAAATGGAAAAGCCCTCGATTGAGCGCGAGATCGGACTTGGTGTGAATTGGCAATGATGGAATTCCCGAAGGAGCTTCGGGAAACTCTTCGCCAGGGGCTGCGACCAGCAGCAGGAAATCCGCTTTCGCCGCCTTCGCTTTTGCCCGCTTCACGCCTTCGGCCTCGATCACGTCCACGGTGTCGCGCAGCCCGGCGGTATCCGTGATGTGCACCGGCACGCCGCCGAGATCGATCCGCACGCCCACCGCATCGCGCGTGGTGCCGGGGATGTCGGAGACGATGGCGATGTCCTCGCCCGCCAGAGCGTTGAGCAGGGTGGACTTGCCGGCATTGGGCGCGCCGAGGATGACGAATTCCAGCCCCTCGCGCAGGCGTTCCGCCGCCGGTGCGGCGGTGAGGGCGGCGCGCATCTCATCGCGCAGGGCGGCGATGCCGGAAAGCAGCGCGGCCTCCACCTCCGGCGGCAGATCCTCGTCCGGAAAGTCGATCAGCGCCTCCTGCTGCGCCATGATCTGCCGCAGCCGCTCGCGCCAATTTGTGCAGGCCGCGTGCAGGGCGGTTGCGCCCTCAAGGGCCATGGCCCGCTGCGCCTCGGTCTCCGCGGCGATGAGATCGGCCATCGCCTCGGCCTCCAGCAAATCCATCTTGCCGTGCTGATGCGCGCGGCGGGAGAACTCTCCCGGCTCGGCGGGGCGGGCGCCCAGCGCGGCGAGGGCCTCGCTCACCGCCGCCAGCACGGCGCGCCCGCCATGCAGCGAGACCTCGGCGACATCCTCGCCGGTGAAGCTGTGCGGCGCGGGGAAGGTGACGATGAGAGCTTCGTCAAGACGCCGCCCGGCGTGAGCGAGCGGGCGCAGGCTGGCGCGGCGCGGGGGCGGCAATCCGCCCGCGAGTTTCGCGGTTATATCGAGTGTCGCCGGGCCGGAAAGGCGCAGCACGGTGACGGCGCCGCCGCGCCCGGTGATGGGGGCGAAAATCGTGCTCATGCGGGTTACGCTTGGGTGCTGGCCAGGATGTCCCGCACCGCATCAGCCGAGGGCGCGGCCAGGGCGTCCCCGGCCAAGCGCTCGCAGACGCGCAGGCTGGTGGCGCGGATGGCCTGTTTCACCAGGGGTACGGCGTTGCCATGCATTGAGAGCTGGCGGATGCCCAGGCCAACCAGCAGGGGCGTGGCTTGCGGGCGGGCGGCCAGCTCGCCGCAAAGCGAGACGGGAATGCCAGCATCGGCGGCGAAGCTGGCGGTAAGGTGGATGAGGCGCAGCACCGCCGGCTCCAGCGGGTCGTAGAGCTTCATCCCGGCCGGCAGGCTGCGGTCCGCCGCCAGCGTGTACATGGTGAGGTCGTTGGTGCCGATGGCGAAGAAATCCGCGTGCAGGGCCAGCACAGGCGAGGCCAGCGCCGCCGCCGGGGTTTCCACCATGATGCCGAGCGGCGGCAAGGTTTCCGGCAGGGTGATGGTCTTGCGGCGCTTCAGCCGGCGCCAGACGCGGGTCAGCGCCTCGCGCGTTGCCTGCACCTCGGCGGCCACACTGACCATCGGCAGCAGGATCCGCACCGGGCCATGCGCGGCGGCGCGCAGAATGGCGGCAAGCTGGGTTTCCAGCAGCTCGGGGTGGCGCAGCAGCAGGCGGATGCCGCGCAGACCCAGTGCCGGATTCGCCTCCGGGGCCTCCGGCAAGTAGCGCGAGAGCGCCTCCACCTCCTTGTCCGAGCCCCAGTCCAGCACGCGGATGGTCACCGGGTCGCCATCCATGGCCTCCACGATGTCCTGGTAGATGCGGGCCTGCGTGTCCTCGTCCGGCGCGGTTTCGCGGTTCATGAACATGAATTCCGAGCGCAGCAGGCCGATGCCATGCGCGCCAGACTGGGCGATCAGGGCGAGTTCGAAGGGCAGTTCCAGATTCGCCTGCAACTCGACAGGCGTGCCGTCCTTGGTGATGGCGGGCAGGCGCTGCAGGCGCGCCAGCGAGCGGCGGGCGCGGGTCAGCGCCGAGAGTTTCTTCCGCGCCGCCTCCAGGCTGGCCTTGCTGGGGTTGAGGACGATCTCGCCGGTATCGCCATCGACAATGGCCAGGCTGCCGGGGGAGGCGGCGTCGAGCACACCGGCCGCGCCCAGCACGGCGGGCAGGCCCAGGGCGCGAAGCATGACCGCCGTGTGGCCCTCCACTCCGCCTTCCGTTGTGACGATGCCGGCGAAGCGCGAGGGCTGGATCAGGGCAGCATCGGCCGGGCGAAGGACCTGCGCGGCGAGGATGCTGCCCTGGTCGAGTGCCACGAAGCTGCGGAAGGGCTGGCGGGTGAGGTTGCGCAGCACGCGGCGGCCAAGCTCGCGCACTTCCTCGGCGCGGCGGTTGCGCCCGGCCCTGTCCGCCCCCGGCTGGGCGAGGATCGCCTCGGCCTGTGCTTCCGCCTCGGCATGCACGGCGGCTTCCGGGCAGAGCAGATCCTCCTGCATGCGGGCCTTGATGCCGCGTAGCAGCCGGGAAGGCCCGAGCATGTGCAGGTACACATCCATCAGCGGCACGATTTCCGCCTGGGAATCTTCCGGTAGTGCCTCCAGACGGTTCTTCAGCTTCTGCAGCTGGTGGCGCGAGCGTGCCACAGCCTCCTCCAGCCGCGCCAGTTCTGGCGCGACTTCGGCGGCGGTGAGTTTTTTGGTGGAGACGACGAGGTCCGGCTCTGTGGCCTCGTGGACCGGACCAATGCCGATGCCAGGCGAGACCGGATGGCCGGTGAAGCGTTGTTCCGTGCTGCGCCTAGTCGGTTTCATGGAAGCCGGCCTCGATCAGCCCGGCGATGGCATCGAGCGCTTCCTTCGCGTCGAACCCCTCGGCCGAGAGGCGCACCGTGCAACCGATTCCAGCACCCAGCATCATCAAACCCATGATCGACCGCGCGGAGACGGATTGCCCGTCCTTGGCAACCTCCACGCTGGCGGAAAACCGCTCGGCCAGGTTCACGAGCTTCGCTGCGGCGCGCGCATGCAGGCCGCGCTTGTTGACGATGCCGACATCGACGGAAATCAACGTGCCGTCCATGCCGTTACTCCGCTGCGCGGCAGGCGGGAGCCTGAAGCTCGTGCCCGTTGCAGATATATTTCTTGCCGGCGGCCTCGGCATGGGCCACGGCCTCGGGCAGGGTTTCCTGGCCGCGGATCTTTGCCAGCTTGACCAGCATCGGCAGGTTGACGCCGCCGATGATCTCCACCCCCGGCTGGGCCGCCATCGACATGGCGAGATTGCTCGGCGTGCCGCCGAACATGTCGGTGAGCAGGATCACGCCGTCGCCGGCATCCACCTCCGCCATGCGCCGCGCGATCTCCGCCCGCTGCCCCTCGAATTCCGCGTCCGATTCGATACAGACGGTGGCAAGATTTTTCTGCTTGCCGACGACATGCTCCATAGCGTCGCGCAGCGCATTGGCGAGGCCGCCATGGGTGACAAGGACCATACCGATCATTTGAAGAGGCTCATTCTTTCGCGGATATTTCCGGGGTCGCGCTCGCGGTCGTGAACCGGGCGGCCTCGCGATGAGTGACGCCGACGCGCCAGCCCAGATTAGCTAGGTGAGTGCTGAGTTTTTCGATCATGTAAACAGATCTGTGTTGTCCGCCGGTACATCCGATACATATTGTTGCATATTTTTTTCCCTCTTGCACGAAGCGCGGGAGCAAAAATTCAACGATATCCGTGACTTTCTGGAAGTATGTCGTAAAATCAGGGTCTTGCTCGATGAAACTGCCAACCTCCGGGTCGCGGCCGCAGAGGGGTTGCAGGGCGGGGTCGTAATGCGGATTGCGAAGGAATCGAGCATCGAACACCAGGTCGGCTTCCGGTGGCAGCCCGGCCCGGTAGGCGAAGGACATCAGGGAGATCACCATGCCCGGGGCCGCTTCGCCGAAATGCTGCTCGATGAGCGCGCGCAGGCGGGGCAGGGGCAAAACCGAGGTGTCCATCAGCCAGTCGGCGGTGCGGGCGAGCGGCGCTGTGAGCTGGCGCTCAAGCGCAATGCCCTCGGCGATGGCGCCGGATTGCGCCAGCGGGTGGCGGCGCCGGGTTTCCGAGTAGCGGCGCAGGAGCGCTTCCTCGCTGGCGGTGGCGAAGACCAGGGACGGGACGAGGTTCGCGTGCTGGCGTAACTGGTGCAGCGACTCCAGCACGGCTTCCGCCGCGAAACCGCGCGAACGGGCATCGACGCCGATGGCGAGATTCTTCTCCGCCCGGGTCGCCAGCGTGACCAGCGTGTCGAGCGGCGGGTTGTCCACGGTCTCGAAGCCGAGATCCTCCAGCACACGCAAAATTGATAATTTACCCGCGCCGGAAAGGCCGGTGACCAGCACGATCTGCAGCTTGGCGCGGCGGAGGATTCATGCGCTGAAGGCGCCGGCGAGCTGGGTGACGCGGCCGCAGGCGGCCTCGAGCGCCAGGGCGGCGCGTTCGGGCGCGGAGGCGAGCGCCGGGTCCAGGGTGATCTCCGGCAGGTCCAGCACCGCATGGCGGCGGGGCATGGGCAGGCGCTCTGGCTGCACGCCAAGCTGGATGACGAGGCGCAGCCGCGCCTGCGGCAGGCAGGGCAGGCGGAAAATGCCAAGGCCGCGAACTTCCAGCAGCCCGGCCAGAGCTTCCGGCGCGCGGGCGATGCCGTTTTCCACCAGTACCTGGTCGTCGGCCACCAGGATGAAGCCCCGATCGATCAGGCGCAGCAACAGGTCCGACTTGCCCGCCCCGGCGGGGCCGAGCAGCAATACGGCATCGTCACCGTCCGGTGTTTGGCGGGCGGCACAGGAGGCGTGCATGCGCATGGTGCGCGGAATGTGGCAAATTTTGGGCGGAGTGGGAAAGGGGAGCGGACGCAGCTCCCCTATTCCACACCGGCTAGCTGGCCTTTACCACGTTTTGCGGCATCTCGATGTCGATCTCCAGGGTCGAGATCTGGGCGCCGCGGTCCAGCTTCACGTTCACCTTGTCGCGATCGATGGCGATGTGCTTGGCGATGACGGCCAGGATTTCCTCCTGCAGGATGGCGGCGAGATCGGCGCGGCCGGTCAGGGCGCGTTCATGCGCCAGCAGAAGCTGCAGCCGCTCGCGCGCCACCGGGGCGGAGCGCTTGCGGACAAAGATGTCAAAAATGCTCATGCCACCGCCTTCCGTCCAAAGAGCTTGCCGAACAGCCCCTGTTGCTTCTCGACCGGCGTGGTAATCTCCACCGTCTCGCCGAGCAGGCGCCGGGCGGCGTCGGCATAGGCGCGGGCAGCGGTGGAGGCTGGGTTGTGCAGCGTCACCGGGCAGCCGAGATTGGAGGCGTTCAGCACGTCCGTGCTTTCCGGCACGATGCCCAGCAGCGGAATGGCCAGGATGTCCAGCACGTCATCGACGCCCAGCATCTCGCCCCTGGCGGCGCGGGCCGGGTTGTAGCGCGTCAGCATCAGGTGCTTCTCGAAGGTCTCGCCGTTTTCCGCGCGCAGGGTCTTGGAGTCGAGCATGCCGATGATGCGGTCGGAGTCGCGCACCGAGGAGATTTCCGGGTTGGTCACCACCACGGCAAGGTCGGCGAAGCGCATGGCCAGCATCGCGCCCTTCTCGATGCCCGCCGGGCTGTCGCAGATGATCCAGTCGAACTTCCCGCGCAGCTCGTCGATAACGGATTTAACGCCTTCCTCGGTCAGCGCGTCCTTGTCGCGGGTCTGCGAGGCGGCGAGCAGGGAGAGCGTGTCGATCCGCTTGTCCTTGATCAGCGCCTGGGCAAGCTTGGCGTCGCCCTGCACGACGTTGACGAGGTCGAACACCACCCGGCGTTCCGCGCCGAGCACGAGGTCGAGGTTACGCAGGCCGACGTCGAAATCGACGACCACAACATTCTGGCCGGCCTGTGCCAGCGCCGAGCCAAGAGAGGCGCTGGTCGTGGTTTTGCCGACGCCGCCCTTGCCCGAGGTTACCACCATGACTTTCGACATGCGATTTACAGCTCCTTCTCTGTTGTCCGGCGCGTTCATGCCAGGGCCGCAATATTAAGCACGCCGTCCTCGAGTCGGACCTGCGCTGCGCGATTATTAAACGTGGCGCTCCAGCTCTCCGGCGTGTCGTAAACGCCGTCGATGGCGACGAGTTCGGCGCTGAATTTATGGCAGAAGATGCGCGCGTTGGCACCCGCGCGCAGCCCGGCGATGGCCCGGCCGCGCAGGGCGCCATAGATATGGATGGAGCCGCCGGCGATGACCTCGGCCCCTGAGGCAACAGCACCGATGATCGTGACGTCGCCATCCTCGAAGATGACGGACTGGCCGGAGCGCACCGGGCGGTCGATGAGCAGGGAGGTGACGGCCGGGACAGCCGGGGTGGGCAGCTTGTCGTCGGGGATTTCCAGCGGCTTGCCGCCCTGGTCTTCTCGGTCCTGCTGCTTTCTGCCGCAAATCGGGCAGCCCGGCCCAGCGCGTGCCGGCGAGTTCGGCGGGCTCCAGCCCTTCCACGGCGATAATATAAAGGCCGCGGGCTTCCAGCGCCGAGACGACGTCTTCAAGCCTGGCCCCGTCGCCACGCGCGGCGGCCAGATTGATGACGATGGGCTTGTTCACGAAGTAGCTGGCGGCACGGCGCAGCTGATCGTCGAGCGCCGTGAACCAGGCTTCGAGCGGCGGTTCCGGCGCGAAAATCAGGGCCATGAAGCTGCGCCCGCGGATGCGCAGTGTTGGCAGCGCGGCGGTCACCGGCAAGGCGGGCACACCCCTTGGCCCAGCGCCGCGCGCGGCGGCGTATGGTTCAAAAAGATCAGCTTGCGAACAAGCATTTTTTGAAAATATTGGGGCATTTCATTACAATCCGATAAGCAGATGGGCCGATTCAGGTCAAGGGTTTCCGTCGGGTGTTTTCCTAACCTTTGATCCATATCAAGGACCGTCCGCGAAAAAAGGTTCAGGTGAAATTCACCTTATGCGGTTGGCGTGTCCCCGTATCAGGGCCAACATTTTCAGGGATTACCCATATGTTTTGCTTCCAGTGTGAACAGACCTCGCGTACCGACGGTGTGGCCGGGCTGTCACAGCGCCAAGGGCGTGTGCGGCAAGGACGAAACCACCGCCGACCTGCAGGATGTGCTGATCTACCAGCTCAAGGGCCTCGGCCAGTACAGCGCGCGCCTGCACAAGCTCGGCCAGCCGGACCGGACGGCGGACAGCTTCATCATGTACGGCCTGTTCACCACCCTGACCAACGTGAACTTCAACCGCGCTGTGTTCATGGAACTGATCGCCGAGGCGGCGCGGATTCGCGATCGTCTGCGCGACGCCTACGAGGCCGCTTCGGTGAAGGCCGGCAAGGTGCCGGAGCAGCTGAGCGGCCCGGCGCGGTTCGAGCCCTCCGACACGCTGCCGGGCCTGCTGGCCCAGGCGAACGTGGCCTCCGTGCGCGCTGGCGCGGAGGCTGTGGGCGAGGACGTCGTCGGCCTGCGCGCTTTGGTGCTGTATGGGCTGAAGGGTGTCGCCGCCTATGCCCACCATGCCGAGGTGCTCGGCCAGGCGAAGGAGGAGATCTATGCGGGCATCGCCCATGCGCTGGATTTCCTCGCCTCCGAGCCGGTGGAGATCAACGCGCTGCTGGAAGAGGCGCTGGCCCTCGGCCATCTGAACTACGCGGTGATGGAGACGCTGGACGCCGCCAATACCGGCAATTTCGGCATCCCGGCCCCGACCTCCGTGCGCACCACGCCGGTCGCCGGCAAGGCCATCCTGGTCTCCGGGCATGATCTGCGCGATCTGCACAACATCCTGGAAGCCACCAAGGACAAGGGCATTAACGTCTATACCCATGGCGAGATGCTGCCCGCCCATGGCTATCCCAAGCTGCACGCCTATCCGCACCTCGCGGGCAATTACGGCGGCGCCTGGCAGAACCAGCAGGCCGAGTTCGCCGCCTTCCCCGGCCCGATCGTGATGACCTCGAACTGCCTGATCGAGCCGCAGGCGAGCTACCGCAACCGCATCTTCACCGCCGGGCCGGTGGGCTGGCCGGGCATCCGCCATATCAAGAACGACGACTACGCCCAGGTGGTTCAGGCGGCCCTGGCTATGCCGGGCTTTGCCGAGACCGCGCCGGAGAAGACCATCCTCGTCGGCTTCGCGCGGGATACCGTGCTCAGCGTGGCGGGCACGGTGGTGGACGCCGTGAAGAGCGGCGCGATCAAGCACTTCTTCCTGATCGGCGGGTGCGACGGCGCGGCCCCGGGCCGCAATTACTACACCGACTTCGCCGACCACGCGCCCAAGGACACGATGGTGCTGACCTTGGGCTGCGGCAAGTACCGCTTCAACACGCATGATTTCGGCACGATCGGCGGCCTGCCGCGCCTGCTCGATATCGGCCAGTGCAACGACACCTACTCCGCCATCCAGATCGCCCTGGCGCTGGCCAACGCCTTCGAGTGCGGGGTGAACGACCTGCCGCTCTCGCTGGTCGTGTCCTGGTTCGAGCAGAAGGCCGCCGCCGTGCTGCTCACCCTGCTGGCGCTGGGCGTGCGCAATGTGCGGCTCGGGCCGAGCCTGCCCGCCTTCCTCACCCCCACGCTGCTGAACGTGCTGGTGGAGAAGTTCGGTGTGCTGCCCATTACCACGGCGGACGCGGACATCGCGGCCTCCCTCAACCGCCAGGCGGCGTAACCGGCAGGAGCAACCCAGGGGCTTCGGCCTCTGGGTTGCTCCGTCTCTGCGAGGATAAGCAGCATGGTTGTGACATTGGTGACGCGCGATGCGGCGCGGCTGGGGTTTCCCTGTGCGCTCGGGCCAGGACGTGATGGCGGCGGCGGAGACGGCGGGGCTGTATCCGCCCTCGATGTGCCATGAGGGCAGTTGCGGCCTGTGCCAGGCGCGGGTTGTGGATGGTGCTTATGAGATGGGCCCGCACAGCGCGGCGGCGCTGCCAGCCGGGCCGGGCGGCGTGCTGCTGTGCCGCTGCCTGCCGCAGGGGGATTTGACCGTCGAACTGCCTTGCACCGATGCCCAGGTGGGGCGGCACAAGATTCCGGTGCGCGAGGCGGTCATCGAGGCAATGGGCCCAGCCGGTGCTGGTGCCGTGGCGCTGACGCTGCGGCTGAAGCCGGACGCGGAGCTGGGGCTGACGGCGGATTTCATCCCCGGCCAGTACATGGAGCTGACGATCCCGGGCACGGAAATCCGCCGCGCCTATTCGCTGGCCAATCTGCCGAACTGGGACGGGCGGCTCGATTTCATCATCCGGCTGGTGCCGGGTGGGGCATTCTCCACCTGGCTCAGCGAGCGTGCGGCGGTGGGGGATGCGCTCAACGTGCGCGGGCCGCTCGGGCATTTCGTGCTGGACGAGGCGAGCCCCCGCCCGCGCTGCCTGGTGGGCGGCGGCTGCGGCATGGCGCCGATTCTCTCCATGCTGCGGCACATGGCGGATTTCCAGGATTCGACCCCGGTGCATCTGATTTATGGCGCGAATCGCGAGGACGAGCTGCTGTCAGAAGAGATCGAGACGCTGCGCGCGGCCCTGCCGCAGCTGGGGGTTACGTTGAGCGTGTGGCACCCCGGTCCGGGCTGGGGCGGCTTTGCCGGTACGGCGGCGCAGGCGCTGGAGGTATACCTAGCCGATTCAGCCGAGACGCCGGACATATATGTGTGCGGCCCGCCGAAGATGCTGGATGCCGTCACGGCGGCGGCGCGGGCGCGCGGCGTGCCGGAAGCGCAGATCTTCGCCGAGCGGGTGCAGAGTTGAGGCGCGCCGTCCGCGGAGGTAGGGTGCGCCATGCACCTGACGCGATTTACTGATTACGGTCTCAGAACGCTCATCTATCTGGCGCTCCAGCCGGAGAAGCTTGGGATGATCGCCGAGATCGCCCAGGCCTACCAGATCTCCGAGAGCCATATGACCAAGGTCGTGCATAAGCTCGGCCAGGCGGGGCTGATCGAGACGATCCGTGGGCGCAATGGTGGCATGCGCCTGGCCCGCCCGGCAACGGAAATCGGGCTGGGCGACGTGGTGCGCGCGCTGGAGCCCGAGCTGGCTCTGGTCGAGTGCCAGGCCGGGGCATTTTGCGCGATTGGCGGGCTCTGCCGGCTGCAATCCATCGTGAACGAGGCGCAGGACGCGCTGCTGGGCGTGCTGGACAAATACAAGCTGGTCGGACGTGGCGGGGCCTGAAAGCAAGGCATTGCGCCGGCGCCTGGGGGTAGGCGCGGAGGCTTAGGCCTCGTGGCTTTCCTTGCGCAGCACGTCGAGCGGCAGCAGCGCGCCGTCGCGCTCGAAGTGCCAGAAGGTCCAGCCATTGCAGGACGGCGCGTTCTGCACCGCCGCGCCCACCTGGTGGATGGAGCCGCGATGCGGGCCGGAGATGAGCTGGCCCTCCGCGGTCACCTCGGCGCCGAAGCGGCGCTGCTGGTCCATCACCTGCGTGCCGGGGCGGATGAGGCCGCGCTCGACCAAGCTGCCGAAGGCGATGCGCGGCGCCTCGCGCCCGCTCGGCGGGGCGACCACGGCGCTCCTGGGCGCACGCTCCTCGGCCTTCAGGCGGCCCCAGGCGGCCTCGACATAGGCGGGGTGGCGCTCGATGCCGATGAAATGCCGGTGCAGGCGCTTGGCCACCGCCGCCGTGGTGCCGGTGCCGAGGAACGGGTCCAGCGACGATGTCGCCCGGGCTGGTGGAGGCCAGCATGACGCGGTGCAGCAGCGCCTCGGGCTTCTGCGTCGGGTGCAGCTTCAGCCCATGCTGTGTTGCTCAGCCGCTCGGACCCGGTGCAGAGCGGCAGCGACCAGTCGCGTGCGCATCTGCATGTCGTCGTTCAGCGCCTTCATCGCCTGGTAGTTGAACTTGTAGCGGCTCTGCTGGCTCTTGGCCGCCCAGATCATCGTCTCATGCGCGTTGGTGAACCGCCGGCCGCGGAAATTCGGCATCGGGTTGGTCTTGCGCCAGATCACGTCGTTCAGGATCCAGAACCCCAGGTCCTGCAGCATCGCGCCGATGCGGAAGATGTTGTGGTAGGCGCCGATGACCCAGATCGTGCCGTCCTTGCGCAGCACGCGGTGGCATTCGGCCAGCCAGTCGCGGGTGAAGGCGTCGTAGGCGGCGAAATCGGAGAAGCGGTCCCAGTCCTCGTCCACCCCGTCCACCAGGCTGTCATCCGGGCGGCGCAGTTCGCCCCGCAGCTGCAGGTTATACGGCGGGTCGGCGAAAACGCAGTGCACCGACGCGTCAGGCAGCATGCGCAGCATTGTCCCGGCGTCGCCGAGCAATATCTGGTCCAGCGGCAGTTCGCGCAGCACTTCCACGGGCAAGGCGGATCCTCAAAATTACGGAAATATCGTTTAAACTGGCTTCTGGCCCGTAACCGCGTCAACAGCGGACAGGTAGATTTTAGGGCGTTCTCGTGAAACGCAAGATTAAACGGCTATGTATTCTTGACAGGTCAGGGGGGGATGGGTAGCAACCCGCCAACGTCTAGGCGGTTAAAACCGCTGAAAACAGGTGCATGAACGAAAGTCGGGATAAAGCTGCGTTTGAACAGCGGCTCAAAGCGGCGGAAGACGCCGCGGCGGGCCCCAAGCGCGAAGCGGCTGAAGGCAATGCCAGTTCCGCGCGTCGCGCGATCGAGCTGGCTATGCGTCTGGGCGTTGAGATGGTGGCCGCGATGGTCATCGCCGTGGTGATTGGCTGGGGGCTGGACAAGCTCTTTCATACCTCACCCTGGCTGATGATCCTCATGGTGCCAGTGGGTATGGTGGCCGGGTTGCGCAACTTGCTTCGCGCGTCCGGTGGAAAAACAGGCGGCTGAACGGGATAGACATGGCAGGACCGACGATCGACGCGCTGGGACAATTCAGCCTCACCACGGGCCTTGGGAGCCTTGGCCGTGCCGTCAACTTCACCAATTCCAACGAGGCGATGCTCGGCGCTGCCGCGGTCATCGTCGCCGTGTTTGCCCTCGGCCTGAAGAGCCGCGCCCTGGTGCCGGGCCGCGCGCAGTCGCTGGTCGAGATGCTCTACGAATTCGTGCACAATATGTGTGTGGACACGATCGGCGAGGAGGGGCTGCGCTTCTTCCCTCTGGTGTTCACCATTTTCAGCTTCATCCTGCTCGGCAACCTCATTGGGTTGTTCCCCTATTTCTTCGCCTTCACCAGCCATATCGCGGTGACGCTGGCGCTGGCGCTGTTCGTGTTCGTGTTCTCCACCGGCGTGGGGTTCTACACGCACGGCTTCAAGTTCCTCAAATTCTTCGTGCCCGAAGGCGTGCCGGTGTGGCTGCTGCCGCTTCTGGTGCCCATCGAGATCATTTCCTACCTCTCCCGTCCCGTCTCCCTCTCGGTTCGTTTGTTCGCCAACATGACGGCCGGGCACGTGATGTGGGAGGTGTTCGCCGGCTTCATGCTGCTGCTCACCGCGAGCCTCGGCGTGCTGGGCGCCTTCGCCTCCGTGGTGCCGCTCAGCCTGAACGTGGCCCTGGCGGCGCTGGAGCTGCTGGTTGCTGGGCTGCAGGCCTATGTGTTCGCCATTCTCACCTGCCTGTATCTGCACGACGCCGTGCATATGCACTAAGACTTCGCCAATAAAGTTTTTCGGAAAGGAATAGTTACATGGATCCTCAGTCTGCCGCTCTGCTCGCCAAGGACGTTGGCGCGGGCCTCGCCACCATCGGTGTCGCCGGTGCCGGTGTCGGTATCGGTAACCTGTTCGGCGCGTTCGTGTCCGCCTCTGGCCGCAATCCGGCGGCGCGCGACAGCCTGTTCAAGGACGTGCTGCTGGGCTTCGCGCTGACGGAAGCCGTCGCGCTGTACGCCCTGGTCATCGCGCTGGTCATTCTGTTCACCTAATGCGCCGCTCTAGCACCGCTCTCCTGCTGGCTCTGGCGCCTTCGGCCGCACTGGCCGATGGCACCATGCCGCAGATGGATTTCGCCAACCCGCTCACTCTGGATCAGGTGGGCTGGATGGCGGTCATCCTCGTGGTGCTGTATCTGCTGCTTTCGCGCTGGGGCCTGCCGGAAATCGGCAAGGTGCTGGAACACCGCGCCGGGGTGATCGCCAGCGATCTCGCCGCGGCGCGCGCGGCCAAGCTCGGGGCGGACCAGGCGGTGGCGCAGCTCAATGCGACCATCTCCCAGGCCCGCAGCGCCGCTCAGGCCGAGGTGGCGAAAGCCGTGGCCGAGGCCAAGGCCGATGCGGCGGCGAAAGCCGCTGCGCTGGCCAGCCAGCTGGAGGCGAAGCTCGCCGAGTCCGAGGCGCGGATTGACGCCGCCCGGGCCGCGGCCCTGGCCGCCATCAAGCCCGTGGCCGCGGAGGCAGTCAGCTCCATCCTTTTGAAACTGACGGGCAGCCAGCCCGCGGAAGATAGGCTCGCCCAGCGCCTCGACGAAGCGCTGGCCGCGCGCAAGGCGGCATAAGCTATGGAATACCAAGCTCTCTCCGGCGGCGCCTTTTACACCCACGGCTCGTTCTGGGTCTTCGTGGCGGTTGCCATCTTCGCGCTCCTCGCCGGGCGCAAGATTTTGGCAGCCATCACCTCCATGCTCGACGCCCGCGCCAAGAGCGTGAGCGACGCGCTGGCCGAAGCCGCGCAGCTGAAGGCGGAGGCGGAGGTCATCCTCGCCGATGCCAAGGCACGCCAGGCCCAGGCCGTGGAAGACGCGAAGAAGATCCTGCAGACAGCGCAGCAGGAAGCCGTCAGCTTGGCGGCAGCCATGTCTGTCGAGGCGGAAGCTGCCGCCAAGCGCCGCGAGCGCATGGCAGTTGAGCGCATCGCCGCCGCGGAAGCCGCTGCGGTGAACGAGGTGCGTGCCGCCGCCATCGACGTTGCCACCACGGCCTCCGCCGCACTGCTGCGCGAGAGCTTCGGTGCGCAGGCCGATGCCGCGCTCGTCGACCACGCCATTGCCGGCGTGCCGGTTGCGCTGCGGGCTTAAGCTCCGTCACTGCCACAATACGAAGCCAGGGGCCAAGGCCCCTGGCTTTTTTCTTGCGGGTTGCAGGGTGGCTCCGCATTTGCGTGCGCAGATGATTTCGGTAATGATAACGGCTGTTATGTCATTGCGGCTGACGCATTGATGTACCTATCAACATGGGAGAATGCGATGAAGCAGATTTTCGCGCCGGTGGTTGCCGGGCTTTGCGTGCTGGGCATTGTTGCGGCGCCGGTCGCGGCGCATGCCAAAACCTTCACCGAGATCAAGTTCGGGGTGGACGCGACTTACCCGCCTTTCGAGAGCCTCTCACCCAGCGGTGAGTTCCAGGGCTTCGACATCGATCTCGGCAAGGCGATCTGCGCCGAGCTGAAAGTGAAATGCGTGTTCGTCAGCCAGAGCTTCGACGGCATCATCCCCGCCCTGGAGGCCCGCAAGTTCGACGCCATCCTGTCCTCCATGACCGTGACGCCGGACCGCGCCAAGCAGATCAATTTCTCCTCCGAGATGTATAACGAGCCGACCGCCTTGATCACCAAGAAGGGCTCTGGCCTGGAGCCGACCGCCGCCAGCCTGAAGGGCAAGACCGTGGGCGTTGAGGCCGGCACCATCCAGGAGACCTACGCCAAGACCTATTGGCAGCCGCAGGGCGTGAATGTCGTGTCCTATCCGGGTCAGGACCAGGTCTATGCCGACCTGCTTTCCGGCCGCCTGGATGCCTCCCTGCAGGATTCGGTTGAGGCCGATTACGGCTTCCTCAAAACGCCGAAGGGCGCTGATTACGCGTTCGGCGGCAATGTCACCTACGATCCGCAGGACGTGCTTGGCTCTTACATCGCCGTTGGCGTGCGCAAGGACGAGCCCGCGCTGCTGAAGAAGATCGACGAGGCGATTGCCGAGATCATCAAGAACGGCACATACAAGAAGATCGAGGCGAAGTACTTCAACTTCGATGTTTATAGCGCCACCCCGGCCGCGAAGTAATCTCCGCTACCTCCGGCCCCGGCAGTAACCGCCGGGGCCATTTCTGCTTCGGGAAATAGAATGTTCGATCTGGCCGGATACGGGCAGCAGATTTTTTCCGGCACGGTGACGACCATCGAGTTGTCCGTGCTGTCGCTGATCCTGTCCTTTATCATTGGGCTGCTCGGCGCCTCGGCCAAGCTGGCGAAAAGCCGGGTCCTGCGCGGCATGAGCACGGTGTACACGACCCTCATCCGCGGCGTGCCGGACCTGGTGCTGATGCTGCTGATCTTCTACTCGCTGCAGATCTGGCTGAACGATTTCTCCGATTACCTCGACTCGCTCCAGAACAGCATCGACTTCGAGTTTCCGCTTGATCCCTTCACTAGCGGCGTGATCACGCTGGGCTTCATCTACGGCGCCTATTTCACGGAGACCTTCCGCGGTGCCTTCCTGGCTGTGCCCAAGGGGCAGTTGGAGGCCGCCCGCGCCTTTGGCATGCGGCCGATGCTGGTGTTCCGCCGCATCCTGTTCCCGCAGATGATGCGCTACGCCCTGCCGGGCATCGGCAATAACTGGCAGGTGATCCTGAAGGCCACGGCGCTGGTTTCGCTGATCGGGCTTTCCGACGTGGTGAAGGCGGCGCAGGCGGCGGGCGAGGCGACCTTCCGCACCTTCTTCTTCATCTCCGTCGCCGGGCTTGTCTATCTGGTGCTTACGGTCATTTCCAACGGCGTGCTCATGTTTCTGCAACGCAAATATGCGGTCGGCGTGCGCAAGGCGGCGCTATGATCGGCATTATCCAAACCTATTGGCAGGCTCTACTGTATTCCGATGGCTACCGGATGACCGGGCTGGCCATGACGCTCTGGCTGCTGGTGATCTCCTGCGGCATCGGCTTCTGTCTGGCGGTGCCGCTGGCCGTGCTGCGCAATGCGCGTAACCCGCTGCTGTGGTTCCCGGTCTGGCTGTACACGTTCCTGTTCCGCGGCACGCCGCTCTATGTGCAGCTGCTGCTGATCTATACCGGCATTTACGGGCTGGATTTCATCCATAACACCGCCCCGTTCAACGAGTTCTTCCGGCAGGGCCTCAACTGCACCATCCTGTCCTTCGCGCTGAATACCGGCGCCTACACCACCGAGATCTTCGCCGGTTCGATCAAGGAGACCTCGCATGGCGAGGTGGATGCCGGGCTGGCCATGGGCATGTCCCGCTTCACGCTGTACCGGCGCATCATCATCCCCTCGGCGCTGCGCCGCGCCCTGCCGGTCTACAGCAATGAGGTGATCCTCATGCTGCACGCCACCACGCTGGCCTTCACCGCGACGGTGCCGGACATTCTGAAAGTCGCCAACGACGCCTATTCGGCGACCTATGACCCGTTCGACTGCTTCGGCGTTGCCGCGCTGATCTATCTCTGTGTGTCGTTCGGGCTGATCTTCCTGTTCCGCAGGGCGGAGCGGCATTTCCTCGCCTATCTGAGCCCCTGATAGTCTGTATGGGGGGCGGATGCCCCCAGCGAGCAAGCTTAAATGTCACAAAAATTTTAATGTCGCGCACGCTTCAAGATAATTCTGTTAAATTGTAATATTTTGCTCTTTATCAAGAACAAAAAACAAGCGTTGTGTTAACGATCGTACATGAGGATTTTGGTTTCCCTGGGAAATACGGCGCTATTGCGCCGCCATGAGCATATCTCTCGTGCTGGGCTGCGTCAGCGCATTACTGAAGTTGCCGGGCATCTGGCTGGGGCGGTGATGGCCGGACACCACCTGGTCATTACCTTTGGCGACGCTGCCCAGCTTGGCCTGCTCGGGTTGCAGACACTGAACAGCCCGCGCGAGGCGCTGATGCCGCTGGACGTTTTGCAGGCGCAGGCGGTTGGCTGGCTTGGCTATGAGCTGGAACTCGCCGTTCGCAATGCTCTGCCGGAAGGGGCGCTGGTCGTCAGCATGGTCACGCAGACGCTGGTGGATAAGCGCGATCATACCTTTCACGGCCGTGGCGTGCCGGTCGGGCCGGTGTTCGACAAGCCTACGGCGGAGCGCTTGGCGGCGGAACTGGGCTGGACAATCGGCCAGGCCGGAAATGGCTGGTGCAGGTTCGTTCCCTCGCCGAAGCCGGTCGATATCATCGAGGTCGATGCCATACGCCGTCTTGCCAATACGGGTGTCACCGTCATTTGCGGCGGCGGTGGTGGTGTGCCGGTGCGCCGGGATACCGAGTGCAGGCTGCACGGCGTTGAGGCGGTGGTCGACAAGGATGCGGCGGGCGCTCTGCTGGCCGAACGCATCGATGCGGATTTCTTCCTCATGCTCTCCGATCTTGGCGGGCTCTACCTCGATTTCGGCGGCGAGGAGCAGCGGCTGATCGCCACGGTTGGGCCGCGGGATCTGGCCGCGCATATGAAAAATTTCCCGGAATGGACGCTGCGGCCCAAGGCGCAAGCCGCCCTCTCCTTCGTGCAGGCGACGGGCGAACCAGCCGCCATCGGCAAGCCCGAGGATCTGGCGGAAATCCTGGCCGGGCGGCGCGGCACGCTGGTCTCGGCGGAGAGCGGCCGGATCAGTTTCCACGACAGATCCTATGATGAGGTCTTGTCCTAGATCCAGTAAGTGAGGGTTAACTCCATCGGTTTGTTGTATATTAACCCGTAAGCGCTAAGCTGTCCGGGATGGGGTAACAACACACCGCATGGGTGAAAAATTGAGTAGCGCAGGACAGTCCACGAAGACGGGCGAGTCTGGGGATTTGGCCCGTCTGGCGCTGGCCGCCTTGCGTGAGCGTGAGGCGCATCTGCGCTCCATTCTCGCCACCGTACCAGATGCGATGATCGTCATCGACGGGGCGGGTATCATCAGTTCCTTCAGCAGCGCGGCGGAGCGGCTCTTCGGCTACAAGGCCGAGGAGGTGAACGGGCGCAATGTCAGCCTGCTCATGCCCTCGCCCTATGCCGAGCAGCACGATGCCTATTTGGAACGTTACCTCGCCACCGGGCAGAAGCGCATCATCGGGGCCAGCCGCGTGGTCATGGGGCTGCGCAAGGATGGCTCGACCTTTCCCATGGAGCTGTATATCGGCGAGACGGTGACGCGCAACGGCCGCGCCTTCACCGGCTTCCTGCGCGACCTGACGGAACGCCAGGAAACCCAGGCCCGGCTGCACGAATTGCAGGCTGAACTGGCGCATATGTCGCGCTTCACCGCCATGGGGGAGATGGCCTCCACCCTGGCGCATGAGCTGAACCAGCCGCTTACCGCTGTGGCGACCTATCTGAACGGTTGCCGCCGCTTGCTGGAGCGCGGGCAGGCGGCCGATTTCGGCATGCTGCGCGACGGCATCGAGCGCGCCGCGGAGCAGGCGCTGCGGGCCGGGCAGATCATCCGCCGCCTGCGTGAATTCGTCTCGCGCGGGGAGACCGAGCGTACCCAGGAGAATCTGCCCAAGCTGGTCGAGGAGGCGAGCGCCCTGGCCCTGGTCGGCGCGCGCGAGAGCGGGGTGCGCGTCAGCTTCGCCTTCGACCCCGATTGCGGTGCCGTCATCGCCGACAAGGTGCAGGTGCAGCAGGTGCTGCTCAACCTGATCCGCAACGCCATGGAGGCGATGCAGGAAACCGAGCAGCGCGACTTGCTGGTGAGCACGGCGCCGGCCTCCGAGGGCATGGTGCGCATCTCCGTCGCCGATACCGGCCCAGGCATCGCCCCGGAGATCATGGCGCAACTGTTCCAGCCTTTCATAAGCACCAAGAGCTACGGCATGGGGGTGGGGCTGTCCGTGTCCCGCACCATCATCGAGTCCCATGGCGGGCGGCTCTGGGTCGAGCCCAACCCGGGGGGCGGCGCGGTCTTCTCCTTTACCTTGCTTGGGGGCGGGCAGCCCGGGATGGACGAAGATGCTGCCTGACCCGGTCGTGCATCTCATCGACGATGACGAGGCCGTGCGACAATCCCTGGCGTTCCTGCTGGCCAGTGCTGGATTCGCCGTCCGCATCTATGCCTCTGCCACGGCCTTCCTGGATGCGCTGGTGGCCGTGCAGCCTGGCTGCATCGTTACCGATGTGCGCATGCCTGGCCTCTCCGGGCTCGATTTGCAGCGCGAGTTGATCAGCCGCCGCATCGGTCTGCCGGTGATCGTGATGACCGGCCATGGCGATGTGAAGCTGGCGGTCGAGGTGATGAAGGCCGGGGCGGTCGATTTCATCGAGAAACCGTTCCAGGACGATACGCTTATCGCCGCGATCCGCACCGCCTTCGACCGCTACGCCCGCGATGCCCAGCAGAGCAATGTGGCGAATGCCGTCGGGGCCCGGCTGAAAACCCTCACCCCGCGCGAGCGCGAGGTGCTGGACGGGCTGATCGCCGGGCGGCCGAACAAGACGATCGCCTACGACCTCAATATCAGCGCCCGCACAGTGGAGGTGCACCGGGCGAATCTGATGACCAAGATGGGCGCTGCCAGCCTGTCCGAGCTGGTGCGGATGGTGCTCCTTTCCCGAGCCCCGGGCGTATAGATTTCCGAACATTTGCGCTGGATCAATTGGTGCGGTCCCGATCTCTGTTATCGGGCATCGATTAATATCTTTGCGTGAAGATGCGTGGTGCCGGTGTTCGAGGCGGGGGTTTGGGAGATGGCCGAGGCGCGGCCGCTGGTCATGGTCGTCAATGACGATGCGGCCATGCGGGATGCGTTGCAATTCGTCCTGCGGCTGGAAGGGCTGGAGGTGCACGTGCATGCCGATGGTGCTGCATTGCTCTCTAGCCGCAACCTGCCGCGCGCGAAATGCCTGATTCTGAAGGACCGGCTGCCGGGCATGGATGCGTTCGAGGTGCTGGAGCAGCTGCGGGCCCGGGAATTATCGCCGCCGGCCATTCTTCTTACCAGTGTTGCCAGCCCTGCGCTGTGCGGCAAAGCGCAGGCGGCGGGAATCTGGAAGGTACTGGAGAAGCCGATCCTCGATAACCGGCTGGTGGAAGCAGTCGCCGATGCGCTGGCAGACCACCATGCCGCCAAGCCTACGTAGAATCCCGTAGGGACAAACCGGATATCGCGGCTGGACCACACCCGTCTACACCTCCCGGCGTCGAATCAGGACGAGGAGCGCCAGGATGTCAGCCAGCATTGCACTGCGTGGAGATAACAGTTTTGCCATCCCGCAGGTCGCCAGGGGGTGGGGTTCCAGGCCGGCGCTTGGCGTGGTCGAGCGCGCGAGCGAAGCGCCGTTCAACCCGGCGGCCCTGCATTTTGCCCAGGATGCCGAAATCTACGCCGAAGGCGGCGAGGCGACTTATATGTACAAGGTCGTCAGCGGCATGGTGCGGACCTGCAAGTTCCAGAATGACGGGCGCCGGCATATCGACGCCTTCCACAAGCCGGGCGACGTGGTCGGCTTCGAACTCGGCACCGAGCACGCGCTTTCCGCCGAGGCGGTGACCGAGTGCGTGGTGGTGCCGTATCGCCGCCGTACGCTGGAGGCCAAGGCCGGGCACGATGAGACGACGGCGCTGCAACTCTACACCTATGCCATGCAGTCGCTGGAGCGGGCCCGGCAACACGCCCAGCTGCTCGGCCGGGGCAGCGCGCCGCAGAAGCTGGCGGTGTTCCTGCTGGATTTGGCCGGCGGGCGCGACGAAGAGGTGGAACTGGCGATGACCCGCCAGGACATTGCCGATTATCTGGGCCTGACCATCGAGACCGTGTCGCGCACCTTGTCGCATCTGGAGCGTGATGGCCTGATCAGGTTGGCGGCGGCACGGCGGATCGAACTCGTGGACCGTTCGGCGCTGCGGAATTTGTGCGGCTGAGCAGGCCGGTTGCCCCCTGTGGACGGGGGAAATGATATAATATATCATCGCTTCCCGTGTAAGCAGGGGAGCGGGAATTATGCGTTTTGGCGTGTTGGCGTGCGGGGTGGCGCTGGTACTGGGTGCCCGAGTGGCACAGGCGCAGCCGGTGCTACATGCCGTGGGCATCGAGAACCAATATGCCGATGTAATGGCGCAGATCGGCGGTCCTTATGTCCGGGTCACCGCCATCGAGACCGACCCGAATACCGATCCGCATGAATTCGAGATCAGTCCGCACGTGGCGGGCGAACTCGCGGGTGCGGACGTCGTGGTAGAAAACGGGCTGGGCTACGATGCCTGGGCCGACAAGTTGTTGAGCGGAGCGCATGCCGAGGTGATCAGCGCGCAGCATGTGCTCAACCTGCCGGATGACACCCCCAACCCGCATCTCTGGTACAGCCCGGCCACCATGCCGGCGGTGGCAAAGGCCGTGGCCGCCGCCTTCGCGGCGAAGGACCCGGCCCATGCCGCCTATTATCAGGCGCAGGTGCAGGTTTTCGACGCCTCGCTGAAGCCCTGGATCGACGAGCTGGCGCAGATCAAGGCTCATTACGCGGGGACAGAGGTGGCGGTGAGCGAGCCAGTGGCGGATTACATGCTGCAGGCGGCGGGGATGAAGATCGCCACGCCGTTCACCCTGGAAGCCGCGGCGATGAACGGCACGGACCCCGCGCCGCAGGATGTGTCCACCCAGCAGGACCTGCTCGTCTCCCGCAAGGTCATGGTTTACGTCTTCAACGAACAGGTGCAGGACACGCTCTCCGACTCCTTCCGCGCTTTGGCGCAGCAGAGCGATCTGCGCGTGCTCGGCGTGTATGAGACCATGCCGAAGGGCGCGAAGAGCTACCAGGACTGGATGTTGGGCGAGACGAAGACCCTGGCCCAGGATCTGGCGGCAAGCGGGCAGTGATGCCGGCGCTCAGCGTTGCCGGGCTTAGCGTCGCGCTCGGCGGGCGGGAGGTGCTGCACGATGTCAGCTTCTCTCTGGAGCCGGGGGCGTTTTGCGGGCTGATCGGCTCCAACGGCTCGGGCAAGACGACGCTGCTGCGCACCATCCTCGGCTTTACCGCCCCAAACGCGGGCCGTGTGGAATTGGGCGGACCGGCCGGCTACGTGCCGCAGAAGCTTCAGCTGGACCCGGACATGCCGGTGCGGGCGCGGGATTTCGTCGAGCTGGGGCTGAACGGGCACCGCTTCGGCTTCCCGTTTCCCTCGCGTGCGCGCCGGGCGCTTGTGGCGGAGATGCTGGCCGCCGTGGATGCGGAAACATTTGCGGATCAACGAATCGGTGAACTCTCGGGCGGGCAGCAGCAGCGCGTGCTCATCGCCCATGCGCTGATCCGCCAGCCGAAGCTGCTGTTGCTGGACGAGCCGTTGGCCAATCTCGATTTGCGGGCCGGCGCGGAGATCATCGTCCTGCTCAAGAGCGTGGCAGCACGGGGGGTGACGGTGCTGATCTCGGCGCATGACATGAATCCGCTGCTCAGCGCCATGGACCGCATCGTCTACCTCGCCAATGGCCGGGCCGCGAGCGGGACCACGGCGGAGGTGGTGCGCACCGAGGTGCTCTCCGCCCTGTACGGCTACCATATCGACGTCATCCGCGTGCATGAGCGAATCCTGGTCGTGGCCGGGGAACACGGCGCGCACGGAGCCGAGCACGTGGCGGCGATTCCATGACGCTGCTGCAAGCGGGGTTCTTTTCCAGCGCTCCGGTGCAGAACGCGCTGCTCATCGGGGCAGGTGCTGCGCTGCTCTCGGGCGCGGCCGGGGTGTTCACCGTGCTGCGCGGCCAGTCCTTCGCCGGGCATGCGCTGGCGGATGTCAGCAGCGCGGGCGGGGCGATGGCCTATCTGCTGGGGATTAGCCCGCTGCTGGGGTTCTTCAGCCTCTCGGTCCTGGGAGCGCTGGCGCTGGAGGCCATAAGCACCCGCCGCGCGGCCGGGCGGGATCTGGCGGCGGGGATCGTGCTCGGCGCCGGGCTGGGGGTGACCGCGCTGCTGCTGTACCTGGACGTGACGGTGAAAGGCACCGCCGGCGCCGCGGTGACGGTGATGTTCGGCTCGCTGTTCGCCGCCCCGCCGGGGCTGGGCTTTGCGGTGGTGCTGGGGGCGCTGGCCGGGCTGGCGGGGCTGGGGCTGATCTACCGGCCGTTGCTGCTGGCCTCGCTGGATGCGGAACTTGCCAGGGCGAACGGGGTTAATACCAGGCTGCTTGGCGGCGCTTACCTGCTGCTGCTGGCCCTGGCGGTTACGCTCTCCGCCATGGCGGTGGGGGCGATTTTGTCCACCGCTTTGCTCATAGGCCCGGCGGCGGCGGCGCTGCGGCTGGCACGGAACCCGGTCGCGGCGATGGCGCTGGCGGGGCTGCTCGGGCTGCTCTGCGTGTGGGGCGGGGTATGGCTGGCGTATCAGAGCTATGGCTGGACGCCAGGGCATGTCTGGCCGGTGAGCTTCTTCATCACCGCGCTGGTGCTCGCCGTTTATGCGGCGGCCTCGCTGGCCAGGAGGGGATAAGCATGTTCGCGCCCTATATGCAGGACGCCTGGATCGTCGCCTCCCTTGTGGCGTTGGCCGCAGGGTGTGCCGGATATTTCGTGGTGCTGCGCGGGGCCGGGTTCGCGGCGCATGCCCTGCCCATGGCGGCTTTTCCTGGCGCGGCTTTGGCCGGGCTGCTGGGAATCGCGCGGTTCTACGGGCTGGCGGTGTTCGCCCTGGCTGGCGTGGCGGGGCTCACCTGGCTGAAGCGCGCGCAGCGGCCCGATGCCGCCGCGGCGCTGGTGCTGGTCGCGCTGCTCGGGCTGGGGGCGCTGTTCCTCAGCCTCTCCGGCGAATACGCCAACTCAGTTTACGCCCTGCTGTTCGGGCAGGTTCTCGGCGTTGGCGCGGCGGACCTGCCGCCTGCCTTCGCCATCGGCCTCGGCGTGCCGGCTGTGCTGCTGCTCTGCTTCCGCCCGCTCACCTTCAGCGCCCTGGCGCCCGACCTCGCCGCCGCGCGCGGTCTCTCCTGCGCGGGGCTCGATTTGCTGTTTCTCGGCCTGCTCGCCGTTACCGCCGCCGTGGCGCTGCCGATCGCCGGGGCGCTGCTGGTGTTCACCCTCATGGTCGGCCCTGCGGCGGCGGCACGCTACCTGGTCCGCGCCCCGTTGCCGGCGCTGGGGCTAAGCATGGTTCTGGCTTTGCTCATCGCCTGGGCCGCGCTGGCGTTGGCGTATCTCACCAGCCTGCCGTCAGGCTTCTTTGTCGGCACGCTGTCGGCTGCGGCCTATCTCGCGGCGCGGGTGAAGCGCGGCATCAATCTTTAGAACAAGCGGCGCAGATGCCATCCAGCTCCACGATGGCCTGGGCTGGGTTGAACCCTTGTGCCGCCGCCGCCTTCGCCAGCGCGGCGGAGATGCCGTGATCCTCGATCTCCATCACCGTGCCGCATTTCCGGCAGATCAGGAACTGCACATCATTATGCTCGTGCTCGTGCTCGGCGCAGGGGATGAAGGCGTTCAGCCGCTCGATGCGGTGGATCAGCCGGTTGGCGAGCAGGAAGTCCAGCGCCCGGTAAATCGTCGGCGGCACGGCGGATTTGCGCACGGCCTTCAGCTGGTCGAGCAGTTGATAGGCGGTGACCGGCGCGCCCGCGCGCAGGATCAGGTCCAGCACCTCCCGCCGCAGGGCGGTAAGCTGGGTGCCGTGCTTGGCGCAGAGTGTTTGCGCCGCTTCCAGCAGGGCGGGGATGTCGCGCGTGCCGGAGGCGGCGTGGTCATGTGGCATGAAGCCGATGATACGGCATTGCGCCGCCGCCGGGGAGGGGGCGGACATCCCTTGACGAAAGCCTGGGCAGGGCTAGGTTTCCAGCATGGCTGACAATGCGATGCTGATGCCGATGAATGGCCAGGGTGGTTCCGCTGACGATGTGACGCGCGAAGACATGCTGCGCGCCCGTGACCGGCTGGAAGTGCTGAAAACCAGGGCGCAGAAGCGCTGGCTGCGGCTGCTCTGGCTGCTGGCCGGGCCTGGCGTGCTGGTCATGCTTGGCGAGAATGACGGCCCGTCCATGGTCTCCTACGCCACGACGGGTGCCACCTACGGCATCGGGTTCTTCGTCCCGTTCATCCTGCTCACCTTCCTCATGGCCTATGTGGTGCAGGAAATGACGGTACGACTTGGCACCGCCACGCATCGCGGCCATGCCGAGCTGATCTTCCAGCGCTTCGGCCCGTTCTGGGGCTATTTCGCCATGGCCGACCTGGTTTTCGGCAATTTGCTGACGCTGGTCACCGAGTTCATCGCCATCCAGGCGGGCGGGCTGTATTTCGGGCTCAGGCCGGTTGTTTCCGTGGGGGCGGGGGTGGCGCTGGTCTTCGCCTCGCTGGCGATGCGCCGCTACGCCACCTGGGAGCGCACGCTGCTGGCGCTGGCGGCGGGGAATCTGCTGTTCATTCCGGCGGCACTGCTGGCGCACCCCAACGGCGCGGCGCTGGCGCACGCGCTCGCCAACTGGGGGCCGCTGAGGGGCGGGTTTACGACCGGTTTCGTCGTGCTGCTGCTGGCCAATATCGGCGCTACTGTCACGCCCTGGATGATCTTCTTCCAGCAGAGCGCGGTGGTGGATAAGGGCCTCACCCGCGCGGATTTGACGCAAGGCCGGATCGACACCGGCGTAGGCGCATTCATTGCCGCAGTGGCGGCGATCGCCACGCTGGTGGCGGCGGCGCCGCTTTACGCCGCGCACGCGGATGTGTCGCAGTTTGCCAGCGGCGCGGATTTCGCCACCGCGCTGCAACCGTTTATCGGCCATGCCGGCTCTACGCTGTTCGCGCTCGGCATGACCGAGGCCGGGCTGGTCGCCGCGGCAACGATTTCCACCAGCTCCTCCTACGCCCTGGCCGAGACGATATCCTCCCGGCACAGCCTCAATCTCGATTTCCATACTGGGCGCTGGTTCTATGGCGCCGCGATTTTCTCCACCATGCTGGCGGCGGGGATCGTGCTTATCCCCGGTGCGCCGCTGCTGGCGATGACGTTGACGGTGAACGTCATCGCTACGCTGCTGATGGCCCCGGCGCTGCTGTTCCTGCTGCTGCTGGTGAATGACAAGGAGATCATGGGCGGGCTCGCGAATGGACGGCTCGCCAATATTGCTGGCGGGGCCATCATCGTAGGCATCGCGATTGCCGGGGCCGTGTACGGCGTGCTCACGGTGTTTCCGTCATGACCCAGGACGACATCCTGCAGGTGCTGGAACCGGCGCAGCGTTCCGCGCATAAATACCGCCCCTATCCGCGCCGCAAGCTGAGCGGCACGGTGCTGGCGCTGCTCTGGGTGCTGCGGGTGTATGTGCTTATTGCCGTGCCGCTGGTGGTCTATGCTTTCGTGAAGGCGCTGATGGCAGGCAAATAAAAACACGCGGGTTTTGTCCCGCGCGTTTTCAGGGGCGGCTTACTCCGTGAGCGCTTCCGGCACGATCGTCCTCACGATGGTGGAATCCAGCGCCTCGAACCCGGCATAGTCGATGGTGGCGTAGAGCTCCTTGCGGGTCAGCATCTGGTCCACGCAGCCTTGCGCGCCGCCATCCCTGGCGATGGCCTTGTATAGTTTTTCTTGAGCCAGGGCGGCGACGCGCAGCGAACTAACCGGCCAGATCACCATCTTGTAGCCCATATCCTGGAACTCGCTCTGCGGTGAAGAACGGCGTGCGGCCGAACTCGGTCATGTTGGCGAGCAGCGGCACGCCGGGCAAGCGGCGGGCGAAGTCGCGGAACATCTCCGCGGTGTTCAGCGCCTCGGGGAAGATCGCGTCGGCGCCGGCCTCCATGATACAGCTTCGCGCGCGCCACCGCGCCGTCCATGCCCTCGGTGGCGGCGGCATCGGTGCGGGCGATGATGTACAGGTGCCGGCGGGCATGCGCCGCGGCGGCGATCTTGGCCGCCATGTCATGCGGGTCGGCCAGCTTCTTGTCGTTCAGGTGGCCGCATTTCTTCGGCAGCAACTGGTCCTCGATATGCACCGCGGCGGCGCCGGCATCCTCGAAGCTGCGCACCATGTGCATGACGTTCAGCGCCTCGCCGTAGCCGGTGTCGCCATCCACCAGCACCGGCAGGCCGGAGGCGCGGGTCGATCTGGCGGATGAAGAAGCAGACCTCATCCACGGTGATGATGCCGAGGTCCGGCAGGCCCATCGAGGCGGTCATCGCCGCGCCCGAGAGGTAGCAGCGCCTCGAAACCCGCCGCCTTGGCCTGCAGCGCGGCCAGGCCGTTATGCGCGCCGGGAATGCCGAGGATGCCGGGCTTGGCCAGCAGCGCGCGGAAGCGGTCGCCGGCCGGGATGTTGCAGTAGGAGGAAGCGCTCAGATAAGTCACGGTATTCTCCATAAACTGAACCCCCGCCAGGTTGGTCTGGCGGGGCGCGGAAATTAGCGGTCCGCCAGGGGGACGAACTTGAGATCTTCCGGTCCCACGTAATTGGCCGAGGGGCGGATGATCTTGTTGTCGATGCGCTGCTCGATGACGTGCGCGCCCCAGCCGGAGGTGCGCGCGATCACGAACAGCGGCGTGAACATCGCGGTCGGCACGCCCAGCATGTGGTAGGAGATGGCGCTGAACCAATCGAGGTTGGCGAACATCTTCTTGGCGTCCGCCATCGTCGCCTCGATGCGGTCGGCGATGTCGAACATCTTCATCGAGCCCGCCTCCTCGCGACAGACGCCGCGCCACCTCCTTGATCACCTTGTTGCGCGGATCGGCGATCGTGTAGACCGGCGTGGCCGAAGCCGATGATCACCTCGCGGTTGGCGACACGCTTGCGGATGTCGGCCTCCGCCTCGTCGGGTGTGGCGTAGCGGCTTCTGGATCTCGAACGACGACCTCGTTGGCGCCGCCATGCTTCGGCCCGCGCAGCGCGCCGATGCCGCGCGGTGATCGCCGAATACATGTCCGCAGCCCGTGCCCGCGACCACGCGGCAGGTGAAGGTCGAGGCGTTGAACTCATGCTCGGCATAGAGGATCAGCGAGGTGTGCATGGCGCGCACGCAGCATCTCGCTGCGGCGGCTTGCCGTGCAGCAGATGCAGGAAGTGGCCGCCGATGAGTCGTCGTCGGTCTCCACCTCGATGCGCTTGCCGTTGTGGGCGTAGTGGAACCAGTAGAGCAGCATCGAGCCGAGCGAGGCCATCAGCCGGTCGGCGATGTCGCGCGCGCCCGGCTGGTTGCTGGTCGTCCTTCTCCGGCAGCACGCAGCCGAGCGCGGAGACGCCGGTGCGCATCACGTCCATCGGATGCGCGCGCGGCGGGCAGCGCCTCCAGCGCCTGCCTTCACCGCCGCGGGCAGGCCGCGCAGGCGATCGCAGCTTCGCCTTGTAGGCGGCAAGCTCGGCGCGCGTCGGCAGCGTGCCGTGCACCAGCAGATGGGCGATCTCCTCGAACTCGCAGCTCTCGGCGACGTCGAGGATGTCGTAGCCGCGGTAGTGCAGGTCGTTGCCGGTGCGCCCGACGGTGCACAGCGCGGTGTTGCCGGCGGCGACGCCGGACAGGGCGACGGCTTTCTTCGGCTTGGGCAGCGTGGACGTTTCGCTCATGTCTTGGCCCTTTCTTTGATTAAGTTCTTTATGCCCCCTTTTGCGCTCTGCATGACATGCCACCCGAATGCAAGGCTCAGAAGATGCCCGGCTTGCCGACGTCCAGCGTGCCGGCCGGCAGCGCGACGTTCAGCGCCGAGCAGCTCGCCCGCCGGCAGGCGCGGCAGCTCCTGCGCCGCTTCCAGGAAGCGGTTCGCTCTCGCGCGTGGTGATGATGCCGTCCGTCAGCGTCAGGAACTTGCGGATGTAGTCCTCGCGCCCGAACGGCTTGGCGCCGAGCGGATGCGCGTTGGCGACCGCCATCTCGTCCACCAGCTTGGTGCCGTCCTGCATGAAGATCTCGACGCGGCCGCCGAACGCCATTCTTCGGATCCATCGAGTGATAGCGGCGGGTCCACTCCGGATCTTCCGCGTCTCGATCTTGTGCCACAGCCGCACGGTGTCGGCGCGCGCCGGCGCGCTTCGGCGCGTAGCTGTCGACGTGGTGCCAGCGCCCGTCCTGCAGCGCGACGGCGAAGATGTACATGATCGAGTGGTCGAGCGTCTCGCGGCTCGCCTTCGGGTCCATCTTCTGCGGGTCGTTGGCGCCGGTGCCGATCACGTAGTGGGTGTGGTGGCTGGTGTGGATGACGATCTTCTCGATCTGCTCGAGGTCGGCGATCTGCTCGCGCATGCGGAACGCGAGGTCGATCAGCGCCTGCGACTGGTATTCGGCGCTGTGCTCCTTGGTGTAGCTGTCCAGGATGGCGCGCTTCGGCTCGCCCGGCGCCGGCAGCGGCACCTGGTAGTGCGCGTCGCGGCCCGTCCAGCATCCAGGCGATGACGCTGTCCTCGCCTTCATAGATCGGGCTCGGCGCGCCCTCGCCGCGCATCACGCGATCCACCGCCTCGACCGCCAGCTTGCCGGCATGCGCCGGCGCATAGGCCTTCCAGGAGCTGATCTCGCCCTTGCGCGACTGGCGCGTGGTGAAGCTGACATGCACCGCCTGCTGCACCGCCTGGTAGATCATCTCCTGCTTCAGGCCCAGCAGCGTGCCGATGCCGGCGGCCTGCGCCGGGCAGAGATGGGCGATGTGGTCGATCTTGTGCTTGTGCAGGCAGATCGCGCGCACCAGGTCGATCTGGATCTCGTAGCCGGTGGCGATGCCGCGGATCAGGTCGCGGCCGGATTTCCCCATCGTCTGCGCCACCGCGAGGATCGGCGGGATGTTGTCGCCGGGATGCGAATAGTCGGCGGCGAGGAACGTGTCGTGCATGTCGAGCTCGCGCACCGCGGTGCCGTTCGCCCAGGCGGCCCATTCCGGGCTGACGCGCCTGGTCGCGGGCACGCCGAACACCGTGCGCGCCGTCCTTGCGCGGATGGCCCAGCGCCATGTCGCGCGCGGAGACGACGGGGCGGCGGTTGATCGCGGCGATCGCCACCGCGGCGTTGTCGATGATGCGGTTGACGATCATCTCCGCCACGTCCTGCTCCACCGCGACCTTGTCGGCGGCGACGCCGGCGATCTTCCAGGCGAGCTGATCCTCGCGCTTCAGTTGTACTTTCGACGGATAGACGCGAACTTCGTGAAGTTTCATGGCCTGGCGAGCTCCTTTGTTTGAGCTTTTCTTTGCGCTGATTGCCTGCTCCGTCCAGCATTTGCTTTGCGGATAAGAGTGAAGGTCTTGCCGCGTTTTGTAAATTTTGCGAACGTCGGGGCGTGACGCAGAAGAAAATATTTGCTGGCGAGCGGCTGCGCCGGGCGCGTGAGCGGGCGGGGCTGAAACAATCCGCCCTGGCGCAGCGCCTGACGATTTCGCCCAGCTATCTCAACCAGATAGAGGGCGACCAGCGTCCGCTCACCGCGCCGCTGCTGGAACGGCTATGCGCCATCCTCAAGGTGCCGAAAACTTATTTCTCCGACAGCGAGGATGCGCGCCGCGAGGTGCAGCTGAGGGAGGAACTGGCCGACCCGCTGTTCCGCTCCATCCGTGGCGTGCAGGGCGAGGTGGGGGCAATGGTGCGCGCCGCCCCGGCTTTGGCCGAGGCGTTCATGACGCTCTACCGCGCCTATACCGCGCAGAGCGAGCAGGGCTCCACGCCCGCCGCCACCCCGCCGCGCTTTCCCTACGACGAGGTGCGCGACTGGGTGCAGTCCCGCGCCAATCATTTCGAGGCGCTGGACCGCGCGGCCGAGGCGGTGTTCGAGGATAATCATTTTTCCTCAGTCACGTTGCGCGAGGATCTGCGCCGCTATCTGCGCGACACGCATGGGATTTCCACCAGCACCTCGGGCGGGCTGCTCGCTGCCGGCATGTTCTGGCGGCTCAGCCGCTCTGCCCGGCGGCTGTACCTGGCCGAGGACGCGGCGCCGGAGAGCGAGATATTCTGGCTGGCACACGTTATTGGCCAGCTTGAACAGAAGGAGCTGATCGAGAAGGAGCTGCGCCGGGTGAAGTTCACATCGGACGAGGCGCAGGGCTTGGCGCGCATCGCGCTCGCCAATTACTTCGCCGGTGCGCTGATGCTGCCCTATAAGCGCTTCCACGATGCGGCGCGACAGGTGCGCTACGACATCCAGCGCCTGCAGCGCGTCTTCGGCGCCAGCTTCGAGCAGGTGTGCCACCGGCTCAGCACCATGCAGCGGCCGGGTCTGCCGGGGATTCCGTTCTACTTCGTGAAGACCAACATCGCCGGGAACATCCTCAAGCGCTCAAGCGCCACGCGCTTCCAGTTCGCGCAGTTCGGCGGGCCATGCCCGCTGTGGAACGTGTACCGCGCCTTCGCGCATCCAGGCGAGATTCTCGTGCAACTGGCGAGTACGCCGGACGATGTGATCTATCTCAACATCGCCCGCACCGTGGGGCGCGGGGGCGGCTCCTATCTGGCGCGGCCGCGCGCCGTGGCCGTGGTGTTGGGGTGCGAGGTCTCCTACGCGGCGCAGACCGTCTATGCCGAGGGGCTGAACATCGCGGCCCCCCAGGCGGTGGACCCGATCGGTCCCGGCTGCCGGGCCTGCGAGCGCACCAATTGCCGCCACCGCTCCGTGCCGCCGATGGGCGCGGCGCTGGACACAGGCACGGCCGAGCGCGGCGTGGTGCCTTACGGGTTGAAGGGCTGATTACTTCCGTAGCGCCATCTTGATAGGCCCCTGGGAGCGGCCATGGGTGAACTGGTCCACCACCGGGTCGGTGCTGGTCATCAGCTCATCGGCGGGGCCGGTCCAGCTCACGCGGCCCTGGTAGAGCATCGCGGCATCGTCGCCGATGCGCTGGGCGCTGGCCATGTCATGGGTGATCGCGATGGAGGTGCTGCCCAGGCGCTTGACGCAATCCACGATCAGCTCGTCGATCACCGCGCCCATGATCGGGTCCAGCCCGGTGGTTGGCTCGTCGAAGAACATGATCGCCGGTTCGGAGGCGATGGCGCGGGCGAGGCCGACGCGCTTCTGCATGCCGCCGGAGAGTTCCGAGGGAGAAAGATCGGCCACCGAGGCATCAAGCCCCACCTGCGCCAGCACTTCCGTCGCCTTGTCCCGTGCGGAGGCGCGCTTGATGCGCTTTTGCGCCAGCAGCCCGAAGGCGACATTTTCCCACACCGGCAGGGAGTCGAACAGCGCGCCGTTCTGGAACAGCATGCCGATCTGCGCGCGAAGCTCCCGCGCCCTCTTCGGGTGCGCTTTCAGCACGTCCTCGCCGTCAATCTCGATCACGCCCGCATCCGGGGTGATGAGCCCGAGCACGGATTTGATCAGCACGGATTTGCCGGTGCCCGAGCCGCCGATGACGACCATGGCGGTGCCATGCTCGATATCGAGATCGACACCGTCCAGCACGATCTTGGAACCGAACGCCTTCTTCAGGCCGCGGATGCGAATTTTCGGCTGGCTCATTTGACCTTCACGAACAGCACCTGGGTCAGGATATAGTCCAGCGCCAGGATGAGGATGGAGGCCGAGACCACGGCGGCGGTGGTGGCGGTGCCCACGCCCTGCGCCCCGCCCTTGGAGCGGTAGCCGTTGAAGCAGCCCATCAGCGCGATGACGAAGCCGAACACCGCGGCCTTGATCAGGCCGGAGACCACGTCATCGGCCCTCAAATGGGTGAACGTGCTGATGAGATACGCTCCCGAGGCGAAGCCGAGCTTCTGCGTGGCGACGAGATAGCCGCCAAGCACGCCGAGGATATCGGCCAGCAGCACCAGCACCGGCAGGGCGATGGTGCCGGCGATCAAGCGCGGGGCCACCAGGTATTTCATCGGCTCGGTGGAGAGGGTGGAGAGCGCGTCGATCTGGTCGGTGACGCGCATGGTGCCGAGTTCGGCGGCCATGGCGGCGCCGGCGCGGCCCGAGACCATCAGCCCGGCCAGCACCGGCCCCAGCTCGCGCGTGACCGAGAGCACGACGACCGAGGCGATGGCGCTCTCCGCGCCGAAGCGCGAGAAGCCGGTATAGGATTGCAGCGCCAGCACCATGCCGGTGAACAAGGCGGTGAGCGCCACCACCGGCAGGGAGAAATAGCCGATCTCCATGAACGCCTTGCCGATGAGGCGGGGGTAATAAGGCGGGCGGAAGACATGGCTGAGTCCCGAGAGGGCGAACAGGCTGAGCTCACCGATGAATTCCACAGTGCCCAGCGCCACGGCGCCGATGAGCGCGACCAGATCCAGCAGCTTGTTCATGCGCCGATATACCGGCGCTTATAACGCCGCCCGAGAGACGTCAGCATCTCATATCCATTGGTCCTGGCCTCCGCCGCGAGTGCATCAAGCCCGTGCTGCGGCCCGAGCAGGAGCATTTCGTCGCCGGGGTTGGCCGGCACGTCGGTTACGTCGAAGGTTGTGAGGTCCATCGACACCCGGCCTACCAGGGGGACGGGGGTATCGTCAAAATAGGCATGCGCGGCATTGCTCAGGGCACGGTGATAACCATCGGCATAGCCGACGCCGATGGTGGCGATGCGGCTCGGCCGCTCGGCCCGCCACACGCCGCTATAGCCCACAGTGTCTCCGGCCGCGACCTCGTGGATCTGCAGGATCGGCGCGGTGAGGCTCACCACGTTGCGCATCGGATTCTCGCGCCCCGGCGTGGGGTTGACGCCGTACAGCGCAGCACCCGGCCGGGCCAGGCTGGTATGGAAGAACGGCCCCAGGAACATGCCGGAGGAATTGGCGAGACTCTTCTTCGCGCCCGGGAACTGCCGCGCCGCCTCGTAGAAGGCCATGGCCTGGCGCTGGTTCACCGGGTCCTCCGGCGCATCGGCGGCTACGAGATGCGTCAGCACCACGTCCACCTGCAGGCCTTCCAGCAGCGCCGGGTTGTTGCGCAGCGTCTCCAGCTCCTGCGCCGTCAGGCCGAGCCGGTTCATCCCCATTTCCAGGTGCAACATGCAGGGCAGGGGGCGGTCCAGCCCCGTTGCCTCGCCATGCCAGAGGGCGATGTCCCTCAGCGAGCTGAGAACCGGGGTGATGTTGTGCGCGTAGAAATCCGCCGCCGCGTGCGGAAACAGCCCGTTCAGCACGGCGATGCGTGCCTCGGGCAGGATTTCGCGCAGCGCCGCCGCCTCTTCCAGATGCGCGGTGAAGAAGGTCTTGCACCCGGCCTTGGCCAGCACTGGCGCGACTTGCGCAGCACCCAGCCCGTAGGCGTCGGCCTTCAGCACGGCGGCAGTCTCGCCCGGATGCGTGGCCGCGAGCTGGCGCCAATTGGCGGCGATGGCGCCAAGGTCGATTTCCAGAAGCGCGGTCAAAACGTCACTCGTGGATTGTGTCGAGATCGGCGAAGCGGGTGAACTCGCCCTCGAAGAAGAGGTCGATCTTGCCGGTGGGGCCGTGGCGCTGCTTGGCCAGGATCAGTTCGGCCTTCTGGTGGACATTCTCCATGTCCGCTTTCCACTTCTCCATCGCCTCCTGGTATTTGTCGTCCCGGTCGAAGGCGGTGATCTTCGGCTCGCGCTGCTGCAGGTAGTATTCGTCGCGGTAGATGAACATCACCATGTCGGCGTCCTGCTCGATCGAGCCGGATTCACGCAAATCGGAGAGCTGCGGGCGCTTGTCGTCGCGGCTTTCCACCGAGCGCGAGAGCTGGGAGAGCGCGATCACCGGCACCGCCAGCTCCTTGGCGATGGCCTTCAGCCCCTGGGTGATCTGGCTGATTTCCAGCACGCGGCTCTCCGGCTTGGTGCCGGCGGCCGGGCGCATGAGCTGCAGATAGTCGACGATGACCAGCCCCAGCCCCTGCGTGCGCTGGAGCCGGCGGCAGCGCGTGCGCAGCGCCGAGAGCGTGATGGCGGGCGTATCGTCGATGACCAGCGGGACATCGGAAATCTCGCGGCTGACCTTCACGAAAGTGTCGAAATCGCGCGAGGAGATTTCGCCGCGGCGGATCTTGTCGGCGGAAACGCGCGCTTCCTCGGCCAGCAGACGGGTGGCGAGCTGGTCGGCGCTCATTTCCAGCGAGAAGATGGCGACGCATTCCTTCGCCATGGCGTTCGGGTTCTCAAGGCGGGCATTGTTCAGCATCGCCTTGGCCGCGCCGAAGGCGATCTTCGTCACCAGCGCGGTCTTGCCCATGCCGGGGCGCCCGGCGAGGATGATAAGGTCCGATTTGTGCAGGCCGCCGGTGCGCTTGTTCAGGTCGCGCAACCCGGTATCCAGGCCCGAGACCGAGCCCTGGTTCTGGAACGCCTTGGAGGCGATCTCGATCGCCTCGGTCAGCGCGGTCTTGAAGCTGATGCCGCTGCGCTCCGCCCCGCCCTGGGTGGCGAGGTTGAACAGCGTCTGCTCCGCCGCCTCGATCTGCGCCGCGCCATCCAGCTCCGGCTCGGCGCCGAAGGCGCGGTTCACCACCGTCTCGCCGATATCGATGAGCTGGCGGCGCAGCCAGGCGTCGCGGATGACGCGGCCGTAATCGCCGGCGTTGATGATGCCGACCATGGCCGAGAGCAACTGGGCCAGATAGGCGGTGCCGCCGACCTCGTCGAGCATGCCGGAATGTTCGAACTCGGCGCGCAGAGTCACCGGGTCGGCGATCTGCCCGGCCTCGCAGCGGCGCTGGATGGCGGCGAAGATGCGGCGCGTGGACCGGATCGGCGAAATGCTCCGGCGTCAGGAATTCCGAAACCCGTTCATAAGCCTTGTTATTGGCCAGCAACGCGCCGAGCAGCGCCTGTTCGGCCTGGACGTTGGTCGGCGGCAGACGCTGGGACAGGCCAAGCACCGGGGGAGTATCGAGCGAATTCATGACCCCGGATACTAGCCCGGTTCCCTGCTGCGCGGCCAGAGGATGGAGCATGGAATGAGGAGCCCCTGGCGGTGTATAGTGGGGACAAACGGAGGTCTGCATGACGGTACCGATGAAGCGGCGGTTCGACGCGGCACGGCTTTTTCGCCCTGAGAGCGTGAGTCTGAGCGGTACCTCAACCCCGCTCGGCCAGCGGATTCTGGCCAATTTGCGGGCTGGTGGGTTCGCCGGGCAGATCGGCACGGACGCCGAACCGGTGGAGCATGCGGACGTCGCGTTGGTGGCCGACGAGCCGGGAGATATTCAGGCAGCGCTGCTCCGCCATGCGCGCATGGGGGCGCGGGGCGCCGTCGTGCTCTCGCATAAGGTGACCGGGCTGGCCGAGATGGGCCGCGAGGCCGGGATCAGGGTCATGGGGCCGCATTCCTTCGGGCTGGTCCTGCCGGGGCTGGGGCTGAACGCCTCGCCCTTCGCGCTCATGCCCCAGCCGGGGCGCATGGCGCTGGTCGGGCAGTCCTCCTCCATCGCCCGCACGGTCATCGACTGGGCGGCGCCGAATGCCGTCGGCTTCAGCCATCTCGTCGGTATTGGCGGCAATACCGATATCGGCTTCGGCCTTGTGCTCGACCAGCTCTCCCGCGACCCCAACACCGCCGCCATCATGGTCGAGATCGACCGGCTGCGCGATCCCCAGCTGTTCTTCTCGGCGGCGCGCGCGGCGGCGCGGCTTCGCCCGGTGGTCGCCATCGTGCCGGGGATGGAGATAAACTTCCCCGGAAGGAAGCTCCCCGCCATGCTTGAGGCCGCCATGGCCCGCGCCGGCGTATTGCTCACCTCCTCGATCAGCGAATTTCTGGCCGCAGCCGAGACCCTGACCCGGGTGAAGCCCGCGCGGGGCGACAGTCTGGCCATTATTACCAACTCCACCGCCATCGGCCGGCTGTCGGCGGATGAGGCTGTGCGCTCCGGCGTGAAGCTGGCCGAACTATCGCCCGAGACGCAGCAGGTGCTTTCCCTCACCATCGGCAAGCTTCCCGCCTCCGGGCCGATCTTTGTTGGCAAGGGCTCGACGCGCTTGGCCGATACGGCGGCGCTGCTTTCCTCGGCGCCCGAGGTGGGCGGCATACTGGTGGTGCACGCCCCCAGCGATGGTGAGGGCGATGTCGCGATCGAGGCGTTGATCGCCTGCGCCAAGACAGTGAAGATCCCGCTGCTGATCACGGTGATGGGCGAGGCGCTGGGCCTGCGCCATAGGCACATATTGAGTCAGGCGCGGCTGGCCTGCTTCGACACGCCGGAGAGCGCGGTGGCCGGGTTCCGCCATCTGCTGCGCAACCGGCGCAACCGCGCGGCGGCGCGTGAACTGCCGGATTCCGCCGTGCTGAGCATCACCCCGGACAAGGCCGCGGTGGCGGCGCAGATCAGCGCGGCGCGGGCGCGCGGGCAGGAGGTGCTGCTACAGGACGAGGCGCTGGCGCTCGTCTCTGCCTATAATGTGAAGGCCATTGCCAGCCGGCATGTGACCACCCCGGACGAGGCTGCCGCCGCGGCGGCAGAGCTTGGCTTCCCATCTGTGCTGAAGCTCTCGCACCCGGATGTGCCGACGCATCTGCTTGCCGGCTCGGTGGTGCTGGACCTGCCGGACGCGGCGGCGGTGCGCGATGCCGGCCGGGCGATCCTGGTGCGGTTGGCCCAGCGCGGCGAGGATGCCAGCAAGGCCGGTTTCGTGGTGCAGACCCAGGCGCCGCGCGGCACCATGCTGCGGGTGCGCGTTTCCGACCATCCGGTGCTGGGGCCGCTGATCGGCTTTGGCGCGGGCGGCGGCGATCCGGACGATGTCTCCACCCTGACGGCGGACCTGCCGCCGCTCAACCTGCCGCTGGCCCACGCGCTCATCCACCGTGCCCCGGTGGCGCCGCTGCTGGCGGCGCATCGCGGCCAGGCGGCGGCGGATGAGGACGCGATCGCCGCGATCCTGGTGCGCATCAGCCAGCTGATCCTGGACACGCCGGAGATTTCGCTGCTCGATCTCGATCCGGTCTTTGTCAACGAGCAGGGCGCGGTGGCGGCCAGCGCGCGCATTGTGCTGCGCCCGCCGGGCGAGACGCGGCCGGCGCCGATCATCAGCCCGTACCCGGCGGACCTGATTACCACCTACGAGGCCAAGGGGATGAAATTGATCATCCGCCCGATCCGCCCCGAGGATGCGGACGCGCATATCGCCCTGATCTCGCGCGTCACGCCGGAGGATATGCGCTACCGTTTCTTCTCGCCGATGAGAAGCCTGCCGGTGGAGCAGATCACCCGCATGACCGACGTGGACTACAGGCGCGAGATGGCGTTCATCGCCAAGAACGAGGTCACGGGCGCGACCATGGGCGTTGCCCGGCTGGTGCGTGACGATACCGACGGCATCACCGGCGAATTCGCCGTGGCGGTGGAGCCGGCGGCCAAGGGGTTCGGGCTGGGCTCGGCGCTGATGCGAGCGATCATCGACTGGGGCCGCGCCCACGGGGTGAAGGAGATTATCGGGCAGGTTCTGGCCGATAACGCGCCCATGCTTGCCTTCGTCAAGCATCTCGGCTTCACCATCGCCCGCATACCCGACGAGCCGGACTTGGTGGAAGCCAAGCTGGTGGTGTGAGGGGGTTCCTCAAGCTTCTCCAGCCTCGACGGCGTGCCTATGGTAGTCCGTGTACATTCAAAAAAGACGGCCGGCGGAATGTCCGCCGGCCGTTTCAACAAAACGCTTTCGCAGTTAGGCGCTTACGCGGCCGTCGCGGCGAGGAAGCTGTAGTAGTCGCGCACGCGGTTGCGGTACTTGCGCCAGGCCGAGGTGCCGGGATAGCGGGCGAAGGGCGGCACGCTCTGCGCGATCCTGCGGCTCAGCTTGCCGGGCTCCTCCTGGGCGGCGGCCTCAACGCTGGCGAGCCACTCGGCGGAGAGGCGGGTCGTGGCGTTCACCTTCGCGGCGGGGGCGGGCACGCGGCCAGCGCGGATGGCGCGGCGCAGCACGCCGACAGAAACGCCAAGGCGGCACGCGGCCTCGGGAAAGCCCAAAGTATAAGTATCGGTCATTGGTACGGTATCCATGGTAAATTGGCCGCCCCTATAACCACCGCCAGATTTTTGTGGCAATAGCGTACCGCAACCAGCGCGGTTTTGCGCGCAAAACCCTTGTCATCCGGCGCCCCTTGTGCTTAAGCCGCGCCTTCCCTGCTGGGTGCGTGGCATCGCGCCCGGCTATGCTCGCCCCGATCCCCGGGCGGTCCAGACCAGGACCTGAGCTGAATCAGCCATAGGGAGGGACATATGCCGCTTTATGAAACCGTGCTGATCGCGCGCAACGAGGTCACGCAGCAGCAGGTCGACGCCGTCGCCGACGCCGCCGTCGCCACCATCGAAGCCGATGGCGGTGCCGTCAAGAAGCGCGAATACTGGGGCCTGCGCCGCCTGGCCTACCGGATCAAGAAGAACCGCAAGGGCCACTACATGCTGCTGGGCCTGGACGCCAGCCTCTCCTGCCATCAGGAGATGGAGCGCCAGCTGGGCCTGAACGAGGACGTGCTGCGCTTCATGACCATCCGCGTGGAAGAGATCGAGGAGGAGCCCTCCGCCATCCTGTCGCGCAAGTCCGACGACCGCGAGCGCACCTTCCGTGGGCCGAAGCCCGCCGGCCGCTTCGAGAGCGGCCGCCGCCGCGGCTTCGACGAGGCCGCGAGGAGTTCCGCGCGCGCGACGAATTCCGCGCCGACCGTGACGATTACGGCGCCGAGGAGGAAATCTGATGTCCGAAACCACCGAATCAACCCCCGGCCTGCGCCGCGCCGCCGTCGGCGCCCGCCGGCCGTTCTACCGCCGCCGCAAGTCCTGCCCGTTCTCCGGCCCCGACGCGCCGAAGATCGACTACAAGGACGTGCGGCTGCTGTCGCGCTTCCTGTCCGAGCGCGGCAAGATCGTGCCGTGCCGCATCACCGCGGTCTCGGCCAAGAAGCAGCGCGAGCTGGCGGTGGCCATCAAGCGCGCCCGCTTCCTGGCCCTGCTGCCCTACGTCCTGAGCTAAGAGGAGCAGAGACCATGGCCGCCGTTGAACTGATCCTGCTGCAGCGCGTCGAGAAGCTGGGGCAGATGGGCGAGCTGGTGAAGGTGAAGCCGGGCTTCGCCCGCAACTTCCTGCTGCCGCAGAAGAAGGCCCTGCGCGCCACCAAGGAGAACCGCGAGCGCTTCGAGCAGCGAGCGCGTCCAGCTGGAAGCGCAGAACCTGAAGCGCCGCGAGGAGGCGGAGCGCGTCGCCGAACGCGTCGGCGGGCCTGACCGTCATGCTGATCCGCCAGGCCGGCGAGTCCGGCGCCTGTACGGCTCGGTCTCCAGCCGCGACATCGCCGAAGCCGCCACCGCGGCCGGGCTGACCATCAACCGCAACCAGGTGGTGCTGGACCACCCGATCAAGACGCTGGGCATTTCCCCCGTGCGCGTTGAGCTGCACCCGGAAGTGATCATCGCCGATCACGGTGAACGTTGCCCGCTCCGTGGAAGAGGCGGAGAAGCAGGCCCGCGGCGAGGCCATCGTGCAGGAAGCCGAGGAGAAGCCCGAACTCGGGCCCCTGTTCGGCCAGGAAGAGGCCGAGGCCTAAGCTTAAAACCCGTTCAAGGGTCTTTAAAAAACGTCCTTCACCCGCCGGGTGGAGGACGTTTTTGTTTGCGTCTCTTTTTTTTGTGTTATGGTCGGCTTGCTGAGAATCTCCAGAAAAAAGGAGAGAGACGTGATCTGGCTATGGCAAACGCTATTGGATCGCATGCTCGCCAAGCTGGTGCGCCGTGGGGCGTTCCAGGTTGTCTGGCCCGGCGGCGCGCGAAGCGAATACGGAAATGGCGAGGGATTCCATGCGGGAATCCAGATCAGGGACGAGGCCGCGTTGCGCGGGCTGGTGCTCAACCCGGGCCTGGCCCTGGGCGAGGGCTACATGGATGAGGGGGTCGTCCCGCTGAATGGCACCATCCACGACGTGCTCTGCGTGATGATGGACAATCTGCGCGATATCCGCCTGCCGGCCCTGGCCATCAACGCGCGCCTCGCCCGGCTGCTCCGCCCGGTGTTGCAGGCCAACGGGGCCAGCAAGTCGAAGCATAATGTCGCGCATCATTACGACCTCAATGGCCGGCTCTATTCCCTGTTCCTTGACCGCGACCGGCAATATTCCTGCGCCTATTTCCAGCACGGTGACGAGACGCTGGAGGAAGCCCAGGCGGCGAAGAAGCGCCATATCGCCGCCAAACTCAATCTCAACCGCCCAGACCTCGAGGTGCTGGACATCGGCTGCGGCTGGGGCGGCATGGCGCTCACGCTGGCGAAGGATTACGGCGCCCGCGTCACCGGCATCACCCTCTCCGAGGAACAGCTCGCCGCCGCCCGCGCCCGCGCCGAAGAGGCCGGGCTCTCCGAGCGGGTGAATTTCGAGCTGATGGATTACCGGGCGATGGATCGGCAGTTCGACCGCATCGTTTCGATCGGCATGTTCGAGCATGTCGGCGTACCCAACTACCCCACCTTCTTCGCCACGGTGAAGCGCTGCCTGAAGCCCGACGGCGTGGCCCTGCTGCATTCCATCGGCCGGTTCCAGGGGCCGGGTGCCACCAGCCCCTGGATCACCAAGTACATCTTCCCCGGCGGCTATTCTCCGGCGCTGTCCGAGGTGCTGGGGCCGGTGGAGAAATCCGGCCTCGTCATCGGCGATATCGAGATCCTGCGCCTGCATTATGCCAAGACCATCGCGCATTGGCGCCGGCGCTTCGCCGCCAACCGGGACGCGATCGCGGCGCTGTACGACGAGCGCTTCTGCCGCATGTTCGAGTTCTACCTCTCCGGCTCGGAGCTGACCTTCAGTCTCGCGGACCACATGAACTTCCAGATCCAGCTGATGCGCAACCAGGAGGCGGCGCCGCTGACGCGGGATTACATGTTCGAGTACGAGCGTCAGGCCAAGTTTGCCTCGGCCTCCGACTAGACTAAGCTGAAGGGCATGAAACTGCCCTTCTCGCGTCCCAAGATCCCGGTCATCGCCTTTCGCGGACTAATCGCCGCGCGACCGGGGATGATCAACCTTGAAGCCTATTGCGAGGTGGTCGAGCGCGGCTTCGCCCTGGGCAGGAAGAGCGGCAATCTGGTTCTCGCCATCGAGAGCCCGGGCGGTTCGGCGGCGCAGTCGGACCTGATCGGCCAGCTCATCCGCCGCCGGGCGGAGGAGACGGACGTGAAAATAACGGCGGTGATCGGCGATGTCGGCGCCTCGGGCGGCTACTGGCTGGCCTGCGCGGCGGACCGCATCCTCGCCAACCGGCTTTCCATCGTGGGGTCCATCGGCGTCGTCACCGGCGGGTTCGGGCTGGACAAATTCATCGCCCGGCACGGCATCGAGCGGCGGGTCTTCACCGCCGGCGAAAACAAGCGCCGCAACGACATGTTTGCCCCGCTCAAGCCCGAGGACGAGCTGTTCACCCGCGCCTTGCTGGACGAGGCGCATGGCATGTTCAAGGCCTGGGTGCGCGAGCGCCGGGGCGGGCGCCTGACCGGCGAAGAGAGCAAGATATTCGACGGCGGCTACATGCTGGGCAGCCAGGCGCTCGGGCTGGGGCTGGTGGACGGATTCGCCGATGTGGACCAGGTGGTGAAGGAGCTGGGCGGCGAGAAGGCGAGGCCGGTATGGCTGCGCCCGCGCCCGCCGCGCGGCATTCTGCGCTTCTTCATGCGCGGCGCGGCGGAAGCCGTGCTGGACGCCGCCGAGGACCGGCTGGCAGCGCCGCTACTTAAATGGGGCGGCTGATCTCAGCGCCACACCGTGAGCAGGCCGATCAGCAGCAGCACGACGACGGCGAGGACGACGTTGACGAACAGGAACTTGGTGAAGAATTCCCAGCCCTTTTTGGAGGGGGTGTCGAAATCCACCGGCGTTTCCGGCGCGGCGGCATGGACGGGCTGCGTCGTCTGAGTTGCCATTTGTCTCTCCCAATCTCGGCGGATTTTACATCCTGCTGCTGAGATTTAGGGGCTGGGCTCAGCCTCTGGCAAGCGGATTTTGCGGGCAAGCTCGGCCAGGGCACGCGGGTAGATGATGTGCTCCTGCTCCAGAACCCGCGCGGCAAGCTGGTCCTCGGTATCGCCGGGCAACACAGCCACTTCGGCCTGGGCCAGGATCGGGCCTTCATCCATACCCTCGGTGACAAGATGCACGGTGCAGCCATGCTTGCCTGCCCCAGCCGCGATGGCGCGGGCATGGGTGTCGAGGCCCGGAAACGCGGGCAGCAGGCTGGGGTGGATGTTGAGCATCCGTCCGGCCCAGCGGTCCACCAGATACGGGGTGAGCAGGCGTAAATATCCGGCGAGGCAGACGATCTCGACGCCCGCCTCTGTCAGCTTGGCATCCAGCGCGCGCTCATGCGCCTCGCGGTCCTTGCCGAAGGGCTTGGCTGGCACCGCCTCCGCCGTCACGCCGAGGGCGCGGGCAATCTCCAGCCCCGGAGCGTCGGCCTTGTTGGAGAGCACGAGCACGATCTCGGCCGGGAAGTCCGGGGTTTTGGCCGCCTTGACCAGCGCCTCCATGTTGGAGCCGCGCCCGGAGATCAGCACGCCAACGCGCGGCTTGCTCATGCGAAGAGCTTTTCGGTGCCCTCGATGGCGATGCCCGGCTTGTCCGTAACGTGCCCGAGCAGGAAGGGCTCCTCGCCGGCCTCGCGCAGAACCGCCGTCGCGGCATCGGCATCGCTCACGATCAGCGTCATGCCCACGCCGCAATTGAACACGCGCAGCATTTCCTCCGGCGCAACATTGGCGGTGCGCGCCAGGAAGGGGAAGATCTCCGGCATCACCCAGGGGCCGGTAAGCGCGGCGCCGCAGCCCTCGGGCAAAGCGCGCGGCAGGTTGCCGGGCAGGCCGCCGCCGGTGATATGCGCGGCGCCCTTGAGCAGCCCGGCCTTGTGCAGCGCCAGCATGGGGCGGACATAGATGCGCGTCGGCGTCATCAGCACGTCCGCGGCGCGCTTGCCGCCCAGGATTTCGGAATCCCAGCTCAGCCCGGCATCGGCGAAGATGCGCCGCACCAGGGAGAAGCCATTGGAATGCACGCCGGAGGAGGGCAGGGCCAGGATGGCATCGCCCGGACCGACATTGGCGGGCAGCAGCGCGTTGCGCTCGGCAGCACCCACCGAGAACCCGGCGAGGTCGTAATCGCCATGCGCGTACATGCCGGGCATTTCGGCGGTCTCGCCGCCCACCAGCGCGCAGTCCGCCAGCTTGCAGCCCTCGGCGATGCCGGCGATGACGCGCTTCGCGGCGGCAACGTCCAGAGCCCCGGTGGCGAAATAGTCCAGGAAGAACAGCGGGGCGGCGCCTTGCACCACCAGGTCGTTCACGCACATCGCCACCAGGTCGATGCCGACATGGTCGTGAATCCCGGTCTCGATGGCGATTTTCAGCTTGGTGCCGACGCCATCGGTGGTGGAGACCAGCACCGGGTCGGTAAAGCCCGCCGCCTTCAGGTCGAACAGCGCGCCGAAGCCGCCTAAGCCCCCCATGACCCCGGCGCGGGTCGTTGCCTTGGCCAGCGGCTTGATCGCCTCGACCAGCGCGTCGCCCGCCTCGATATCAACCCCCGCGTCCCGGTATGTCACGCTAGTCATGCAAGCCCCCGATGCGCTAAGCCATGTCCCATGGCGTTGCTCTGTCCTCAAACACCGTCGCGTTTCATCACAGGCGGTTGCCCCGTGCAATCGCAGAAGGGTGCGCGATGAACGAATTCAGCGCAGATAGAAGCCTAGTCGCCCGTGTGCACTGGCAGCGGCTGGGGCTGCTGGCCGCCTTCCTGTTCGGGGTGTGGCTGTTTTTCCACCTGTTCTCGTCGATTTTGCTGCCCTTCGTTGTGGCGGCGGGGCTGGCCTATTTCCTCGACCCGGCGGTTTCCCGGCTGGAGCATCTGGGTGTGCGCCGCTGGCTCGGCGCGCTGGTGCTGCTGTTTGCGCTCGGCATCTTCGTCGTCTTGTTCATCCTGCAGCTCTACCCGGTGATCGCCGATCAGGCGGCGGCGCTGGCGCAGAGCCTGCCTGGCTATATCGGCACGGCGCAGAAGGATTTCGGACATCTCATCAGCAATCTGCAGCAGCGCCTCGGCCCCGGCACGGCGGTGAGCGCCAAGCTGCGCGACATCGTCGCCAACGAGGCTGGTGCTATCGTCTCCTTTGCCGGCACGGCGGCGACGAACATCATCGGCGGCGGATTCGCGGTGGTGAACGTGCTGACGCTGCTCATCGTCACCCCAATCGTCACTTTCTATCTCCTGCGCGACTGGCCCTCGATCATCCGCCATGTCGATAGCTGGCTGCCGCGTCCCTACGAGGCGGTGATCCGCGCTCAGGCGATGGAGGTGAACCGGGTGCTGGCCGCCTGGATTCGCGGCCAGGCGATCTGCTGCCTGGCGCTGGCGCTGGTCTATGCCCTGGGGCTGACGCTGATCGGGCTGGATTTCGGCCTGACCGTCGGTCTCGCGGCGGGGGTGCTCTCTTTTATTCCTTATGTCGGCACGCTGCTGGGCGGCATCACCGCCATCCTCATCTCGCTCAACCAGAATCCGGGCTGGCACGGCATTCTCATGGTGCTCCTCGTGTTCGGCTGCGGCCAGACGTTCAACGACTATGTCATCCAGCCACGCTTCCTGGGTGACCGGCTGGGCCTGCCGGCGGTGTGGGTGATCTTCTCGCTGTTCGCGGGCGCGGCGGTCTTCGGCTTCCTCGGCATCATGCTGGCGGTGCCGGTTACCGCCACGCTGGGGGCGCTTACCCGGTTCTGGCTGCGCCGCTACTTGCAGTCGCCGCTGTACCTGGCTCCCGCGCCGGAGTGACCGGGGGCGCATGAAGCAATTATCGCTGCCTTTCGTGGAGGAGCAGGACTTTGCTCCCGAGGATTTCTGCCCGGCGCCCTCCAACGCGCAGGCGCGGGAATGGCTCGCGCGTCCCGATGCCTGGAGCAATGGCCGGCTTGTGCTCTGGGGCGAGGCTGGCTGCGGCAAGACGCATCTGCTGCATCTCTGGGCCAAGGCGAATGGCGCCACGATCGTGGAGGGCACGCGCCTCCAGGGGCTGATCCGCCCCGCCGGCCCGGTGGCGGTGGACGATGCCGAGTTGGTGCCGGAGCCGAGGGCGCTGCTGCATTTGCTCAACGCCGCGGCCGAGGCCGGATTTCCCGTGCTGCTTGCCTCCCGCCTGCCGCCCGCGCGCATGGCCTACAAGCTGGCCGACCTCACCAGCCGTCTGCGCGCCGCCCAGAGCGTGGAGATCCTGCCGCCGGAGGACGAACTGCTGGAGATGCTGTTGAGCCGTCTCTGTGCCTCGCGCCAGCTGCAACTTAGCCTTCCTGTGCGCAACCTGCTGCTGCTGCATTTGCCGCGCGCTCCGGCCTATTACCGCGAGGCCGTGGCGCGGCTGGACCGCGCGGCGCTGGACAAAGGCGCGCGCATCACCCGCGGCCTGGCGATGGAAATGCTTGAGGGGCTGGCCGACAGCGACTAACTGTTACAAACTCATCATGCCACAAAAATCAAGGCGCTGCTAAGGATTACAGCATGGATCAGATTAATTCAGCGGAAGTTCCGCATTTCGGCCTGGATGATCCAGCCCGTTTCATCAACCGCGAACTGTCCTGGCTGGATTTCAACTTCCGCGTGGTGGGGGAGGCGCGCAATGCCCGCCACCCGCTGCTGGAGCGGCTGCGCTTCGTCTCCATCAGCGCCTCCAACCTCGATGAATTCTACTCCGTGCGCGTCGCCGGCCTGATCGGCCAGGAGCGCGCCGGCGTGCTGGAGCGCTCGGCGGACGGCCTGACGCCGGCGCAGCAGCTGCACGAGATCAACGCCCGGGCGCGGGAGCTGATCGCCGCGCAGCAGGCGGCCTTCGCCGATTTGCGCGAGCTGCTGGCCCAGGCCGGGCTAGTCGTCTGCACCTCCGCCGAGCTGACATCGGACGATGCCGTCTTGCTCGACGCCTGTTTCATGGAGCGCGTGTTCCCGGTGCTGACCCCGCTGGCGATCGACCCGGCGCACCCGTTCCCCTTCATCCCGAACATGGGCCTGGTGATGGCGCTCGCTGCTGGCGCGCGATGACGACCGCGGCCAGATGTCGGCGCTGATCCCGCTGCCCAGCCAGGTCGAGCGCTTCGTCCGCCTGCCGTCGCCCTCGGCGACCCGATCCGCTTCGTCATGCTCGAAGAGCTGGTGGCGATGTTCCTGGACCGGCTGTTCCCCGGCTTCACCGTGGAGGGCTCGGGCCTGTTCCGCCTGATCCGCGACACCGACGTGGAGTTCGAGGAAGAGGCAGAAGACCTCGTCCGCTCCTACGAGACCGCGCTGAAGCGCCGCCGCCGCGGCGTCGCCATCCATCTCACCATCCAGGCCGACATGCCGGAGGATCTGCGCGAGCTGGTGGTCGACGCGATCGAGGCCCCGGCCGAGGAGGTGTACAGCGAGACCGGGCTCCTCGGGCTGGTCGATGTGAAGCAGCTCATCGTCGATGACCGGCCGGACCTGCTGTTCCCGCCCTACACGCCGCGCTTCCCCGAGCGCATCCGCGACTTCGGCGGCGATTGCTTCGCCGCCATCCGCGCCAAGGACATCATCGTCCACCACCCGTTCGAGAGCTTCGACGTGGTGGTGCAGTTCCTGCGCCAGGCGGCGCACGACCCGGCGGTGGTCGCGGTCAAGCAGACGCTCTACCGCACCAGCCGCGACAGCCCGATCGTCAAGGCGCTGATCGAGGCGGCCGAGGCGGGCAAATCCGTCACCGCCATGGTGGAGCTGCGCGCCCGCTTCGACGAGGAGGCCAATATCCGCCTCGCCCGCACGATGGAAGCCGCCGGCGTGCAGGTGGTGTTCGGCTTCGCCGGGCTGAAGACCCATGCCAAGCTGTCAGCTGGTCGTCCGCCGCGAGGCGAACAGCCTGCGCTCCTATGCGCATTTCGGCACCGGCAACTACCACCCGATCACCGCGCGCATCTACACCGACCTCTCGTTCTTCACCTGCGACCCGGCGCTGACGCGCGATGCGGCGCGGCTGTTCAACTACATGACCGGCTATGCCCGCCCGGAGGCGATGGAGCAGCTGGCTTTCAGCCCGCTGACCACGCGCAAGACGATCGGCACGCTGATCGACAGCGAGATCGCCATCGCCAAGGCCGGCAAGCCGTCCGGCATCTGGCTGAAGATGAACTCGCTGGTCGACGCGCGGCTGATCGACCAGCTCTACGAGGCCTCGCGCGCCGGCGTGAAGATCATGGCATCGTGGTGCGCGGCATTTGCTGCCTGCGCCCCGGCGTGCCGGGCCTGTCCGAGAACATCCGGGTGAAATCCATCGTCGGGCGCTTCCTGGAGCACAGCCGAATCTGCGTCTTCGGCAACGGCCACGCGCTGCCCTCGCGCGAAAACAAGGTGTTCATGTCCAGCGCCGACTGGATGGCGCGCAACATGGACTGGCGGGTGGAGACCTTGGTGCCGATCCACAACCCGACGGTGCATGCGCAGGTGCTGGACCAGATCATGGTGGTGAACCTGCGCGACGACGCGCAGAGCTCCGTATTGCGGGCCGACGGCACCTGGCACCGCGTGGCCTCAGGCGATCCGCCGGCCTCGGCGCATGAATATTTCATGACCAACCCGTCCCTCTCCGGGCGCGGCTCCGCGCTGCATGGCGGGCTGGCCGCCGATAGGCCCAAGCCGAAATACAAGCGCCGGGTCGACTAACCCGGCACTGTATCTCTCAGTTGAGTGTGTACAGCGTGCCCGCACGCCACTGCGCCGGGGTAATGAGGTCCGCCGCGCCGACGCGCACGGAATGCAGCTTGCCGTCCAGATTCCGCTCCCAGAAATCCAGGAATTTGCGCAACACGGGGAATTTCGGGGCCAGGTCCAGCTCCTGCCAGACATAGCTCTGCAGCAGCCCCGGGTGGTCCGGCATATGGTAGAGAATCTCCGCCGTGGTCAGGCGGTAATCGCGCATCTGCAAGGCAAGACTCATGCTTGGCTACTCCTTAAACATGAATGGTTTGCCCCGGGGTTTCATCAGATTGCCACAAAACCGCGTTGGAGATGCAATAAAAAAATAAGATATTACAGAAGCTTGGCACTCACCGCGCGGGAGTGCTGCGTTTTCTTGACTTGACGGGCTGCCACCGCTAAATCCGTGGCACTCCCGCCATGGGAGTGCTAACAACCGCGGCGCCGCGTGCCGGGCCGGACGGGTTGGAAAGCTTTTAAGACAATAACGTTTAGGAGCGATCAACATGGCGAATTTCCGTCCCCTGCATGACCGCGTCGTGGTCCGGCGCATCACCGCCGAGGAAAAGACCGCGGGCGGCATCATCATCCCCGACACCGCCAAGGAAAAGCCGCAGGAAGGTGAAGTCGTCGCTGCTGGCCCGGGTGCCCGCAACGAGACCGGCGCCCTGGTGGCCCTGGAGGTCAAGGCTGGCGACCGCGTGCTGTTCGGCAAGTGGTCCGGCACCGAGGTCAAGATCAACGGGGAAGACCTGCTGATCATGAAAGAATCCGACATTCTCGGCATTGTCGTTTAATCATCGAATCTTAAGGAGCTACACACATGGCTGCCAAAGAAGTCCGCTTCGGCTCTGACGCCCGCGACCGCATGCTGCGCGGCGTCGACACCCTCGCCAACGCCGTCAAGGTGACGCTGGGTCCCAAGGGCCGTAACGTCGTCATCGAGAAGTCCTTCGGCGCCCCGCGCATCACCAAGGACGGCGTGTCCGTCGCCAAGGAAATCGAGCTGGCCGACAAGTTCGAGAACCTGGGCGCGCAGCTGATCCGCGAAGTCGCCTCCAAGACCAACGACATCGCCGGTGACGGCACCACCACCGCGACCGTGCTGGCCCAGGCCATCGTGCGCGAGGGCGTGAAGGCCGTGGCCGCCGGGCTGAACCCGATGGACCTGCGCCGCGGCATCGACAAGGCGGTTGCCGCCGTGGTCGATGAGCTGAAGGCCCGCACCAAGAAGATCACCACCCCGGCCGAGACCGCCCAGGTTGGCACCATCTCCGCCAATGGCGAGACCGAGATCGGCGAGATGATCTCCAAGGCCATGCAGAAGGTCGGCAACGAGGGCGTGATCACGGTTGAGGAAGCCAAGGGCATCCAGACCGAGCTGGACGTCGTCGAGGGCATGCAGTTCGACCGCGGCTATGTCTCCCCGTACTTCATCACCAACCCGGAGAAGATGATCGCGGACCTCGACAGCCCGTACATCCTGATCTTCGAGAAGAAGCTCTCCCAGCTGCAGCCGATGCTGCCGCTGCTGGAAGCCGTGGTGCAGACCGGCAAGCCGCTGCTGATCATCGCCGAGGACGTCGAGGGCGAAGCCCTGGCGACCCTGGTTGTGAACAAGCTGCGTGGTGGCCTGAAGATCGCCGCCGTCAAGGCGCCGGGCTTCGGTGACCGCCGCAAGGCCATGCTGGAAGACATCGCGATCCTGACCGGTGGCCAGGTCATCTCCGAGGATCTGGGCATCAAGCTCGAGACCGTGACGCTCGCCATGCTCGGCCGCGCCAAGAAGGTGCTGATCGAGAAAGAGAACACCACGATCATCGAGGGCATCGGCGCCAAGGAAGACATCGCCGGCCGCGTCAGCCAGATCCGCGCGCAGATCGAGGAAACCACCTCGGACTACGACCGCGAGAAGCTGCAGGAGCGTCTGGCCAAGCTGGCTGGCGGCGTTGCCGTCATCCGCGTCGGCGGCGCCTCCGAGGTTGAGGTGAAGGAGCGCAAGGACCGCGTTGACGACGCGCTGCACGCGACCCGCGCCGCCGTCGAGGAAGGCATTGTCCCGGGTGGCGGTGTCGCCCTGGCCCGCGCCTCGCTGATCCTCACCAACCTGAAGGCCGAGAACAACGACCAGCAGACCGGTATCGAGATCATCCGCCGCGCCATCCAGGTGCCGCTGCGCCAGATCGCCGAGAACGCCGGTGAAGACGGTGCCGTGATTTCTGGCAAGGTGCTCGACATTGCCGAGTACGCCCATGGCTTCGACGCCCAGTCCGGCGAGTTCAAGGACATGGTTGCCGCTGGCATCATCGACCCGACCAAGGTCGTGCGCACCGCGCTGCAGGACGCCGCTTCCGTGGCTTCGCTGATCATCACCACCGAGGCTGGTGTTGTTGAGCGCGCCGAGAAGAAGCCCGCCGGCGGCATGCCGGGTGGCATGGGCGGCATGGGCGGCATGGGCGACATGGATTTCTAATCCAGCCCATACGTTCGGACGAAAAGAGAGCCCCGGGGGAAACCCCGGGGCTTTTTTCATGCGCGCCGGGAAACGCGCCATAAAGCCACCGCAAACACAGGTGAAACAAGCAACATGTACAGCGAATCCGATCTCGACGCCGCGGTTGCCGCGGGCAAGCTTTCACCGGGGGAGGCGACGAAATTCCGCGACTTCATCGCTGCGCAAAAAACCGCGCCGGCGGTGGATGAGGAATATGTCCGCCTGCTCACAGGCTTCAACGACATCTTCGTCTCCGTAGCGCTTACCCTGGTGTTGGTGGCGCTGGGCACCGTTACCGCGTTCACCGGCGTGCCCGGCCTGTGCGTGGCGGCGGCGAGTTGGGGGCTCTCCGAATATTTCACCCGCCAGCGCCGCATGGCCCTGCCCAGCATTCTGCTGCTGATGTTCTACACGCTCGGCGTGAGCAGCAGCCTGATCTGGCTGATTGGCCTCAATCTGGGCACCGGGCTGGCCTTGGCGCTGGGCAGCTTCGTCCCTGGCGCCGCCTCCGGCGCGCTGCTCATCTGCCCGGCGCTGATCGGCGCCGCCACCTACGCGCATTGGCGGCGTTTCCGTGTGCCCATCACTCCCGCCGCCGGAGCCGCGGGTGTCATCTTCTTCGGCATGGCCATGCTGATGGGGCTCGTCCCCGGCTTGCGCCCGTTCTGGGCCTGGCTGCTGCTGGCGGCGGGGCTGGGCGTGTTCGCTCTGGCGCTGCGCTGGGACATGTCCGACCGTGCGCGCACCACGCGGCGCACCGATGTCGCCTTCTGGCTGCATCTGCTGGCCGCGCCGATGATCGTGCACCCGCTCTTCCACATGCTTGGCCTGGTAGGCGGCACGCCGGGCGAGGGCGGCGCGGCCATGGCTATCGGCGTGTATCTGGCGCTGGGCGTGGTGGCGCTGCTGGTGGACCGCCGCGCCCTGCTCGTCTCGGCGCTGGGCTATGTGGTCTACGCCCTGTCCTCGGTGCTGAAGCATTCCGGCATCATTGGCTCGGACCTCTCCTACACGGCGCTGTTCGCCGGGGCGGCGCTGCTGATGCTCTCCGCCTTCTGGCACAAGGCGAGGGCGGCGCTGCTGGCACTCACCCCGCCTGCGTTACGCCAGAGCCTCCCGCCGGTTTAAGCCGCGCAGCTTTCAAAACCGCGCCGCAGTTGCGGCCGGTTCAGGTCGCGCCCGATGAACACGATGCGGCTGACGCGCGTCTCGCCTTCCTTCCAGGGGCCGAGGAAATCGCCATCGGCGATCATGTGCACGGCCTGGAAAGCGAACCGCCTGTCCTCGTCCTTATAGGCCAGGATGCCCTTGGTGCGCAGGATGTTCTGCCCCTGCGTCTGCAGGATATGGCCGATCCAGGCGTTGAATTTCTCCGCCGCCAGTTCCTTGTCGGTGGAGAGGCTGATGCTGGTCAGGTGCTCGTTATGGGTGTGGGAGTCTTCCTCCAGGAAGTCCGGCACGTTCTCCAGCACGCGCTTGAGGTCGAAGGCGTTCAGCCCCAACAACTGGTCCGGGGCCACGTCGCCGCGCGTGGCCTTGTGGATGACGGCGTAGGGGTTGATGGATTTGATCTTGGCTTCAACCGCCGCAAGCTCTTCCGGCGTGGCGAGGTCCAGCTTGTTCAGCACGACCACGTCGGCAAAGGCGATCTGATCCGCCGCTTCCGGCGAGTCTTCCAGCCGGGTGAGGAAATGCTTGGCGTCCACCACGGTCACGATCGCATCCAGCCGGGTCTTCGCCTTCACGTCGTCATCGACGAAGAAGGTCTGCGCCACCGGGGCCGGGTTGGCGAGGCCGGTGGTCTCGACGATGATGCCGTCCAGCTTGCCCGCGCGCTTCATCAGCCCGCTGACGATGCGGATCAGGTCGCCGCGCACCGTGCAGCAGATGCAGCCATTGTTCATCTCGAACACTTCCTCGTCGGAATCCACGACGAGGTCGTTATCCACGCCCAGCTCGCCGAACTCGTTGATCACCACGGCGTATTTCTTGCCGTGCGTGCCGGTGAGGATGCGGTTGAGCAGGGTGGTCTTGCCGGCGCCGAGATAGCCGGTGAGGACGGTGACGGGAACGAGATCAGACATATACGGTATCCAGTGAAACTATGCCGGGACAGGATTTAGCGATCGCGTCCCGTCCCGCAAGGCCAGCCCGAAACCAAGTAGGTAGATCATCCAGCCCAGCATGTAGAGGGTCGGGAATTCATCGCTCGAGCCGATCGGCCAAAGAAAGGTGAACACGGCGATGAACAGCCCCACGCGCAGTGGCTCGGGCTGGCGGAACAGTCTGGTGGCCAGTGCCCGCAGCCAGGCCAGCACCAGGGCGATGAACAGCAGCAATCCCGGAATGCCGGCATCCGTGAATGCCTGGGCGTAGAAGTTATGGGGGTGCAGGTTGCACGCGCCGAGGCCAAGCTGCGTCGGCGCGACGCCAAGCGTAGGAAGGCCGCCATTGAAGCGCGGCAGCGGGCAGTCCACGCGGAAGCCGTTATAGCCCCAGCCATGCCAGGGCGATTGCATGCCCATTACCGTGGCGCGGGTATAGAGCTCACCATACGGGCTGAGCGCGAAATGCCCCATATTCTTGGCGGTTTCCTGTACCAGCTTGGCGTAGGTAGGCGGCGAGATGACAGGCGTGAGCACCACCGCCAGCGCGGCCACGGCAAAGGCGGTCATGGCGATGACACGCAGTTGCCGGACAAAGAGCGCCGCCACGGCCAAGCCGAGCCCGGTCAACAGCACCCCCATGCGCTGGCCTATAAGCACCGAGGTGAGCACGCCGAGCACCGCCAGGGCCACGCCGCCCAGCCGCGCGGCACGGCTGGGCCGGGTGAGCAGCGCCAGTACCGGCGGCAGCAGCGCTGGGTAGAGCAGATGTCCGTACAGCGCCCCGGCGCGCGGCTTCCAAAACGGGCCGGTGAGCGAGCCATCCCCCCAGCGCGGATCGCCGAAAATATTGCGTCCGGTCAGATATTGCTGCCAGCTCTCCAACCCGATCCACAGGGAGCAGGCCGCCAGCACGCTCCAGGCGGCGCGCTGGGCTCGCGGCGTGGTGAGCAGCCAGTTCTGCAGCGCCGCGACGAACAGCAGCAGGCGGATGATGACCAGGACCTGGACAAAGCCCATCCCCCAGCCCGCCAAGCCGAACCCGGCGAGCGGCAGCGGCGTGGAGCACAGCAGCAGCCAGCCCCACCAGAGCAGGGCCAGCACCACCCAGCCTTGCCGGGCCCAGGTGAAATCCCGCCGCCACGCGCAGTCCGCGAGGAACAGGATATCCACCGTGGCGATGCAGATTTCCGCCAGCACGAAGGCGTGCAGCAGCCCCAGCGGCACGAGTAGCGCCGCCGCCAGGGCCACCTGGCGCAGGCGTTCAGCCCGCATGCCCGGTCCGGGTGATGATGTGAAGGATGAGCATGACGAAACTCCGGAGCGTAACGGTTCAACCAGAAGATTATGCCGATTAGGCTGGAACGCCCGGTGCCGCCAAGGGGCTAAATTCTCACCTTGACATAAGATCCGGGCGCGTCCTCGATCACCTTCACCCCCCGCGCCTTGCCGGGGATGCGCGCCGGCACCTGCGTGGTGTCGAAGCTCGTCGCCCAGCGCTGCCAGTCCAGCCACCAGGAGCCCGAGACCTCGGTCGCGCCCTCGAGCCACTGCTCCGGCGTTTCCGGCATCTCGTTGTTGATGAAGTGGTTGTACTTGCCGCCGGGCGGGTTGATCACCCCGGCGATATGCCCGGAGGCGGCGAGCACGAAGCGCACCGGCCCGCCGAAATTCTTGGCACCCTTATAGGTGCTCATCCAGGGGGCGATATGGTCCTCCCGGCAGGAGAGGAAGTAGCACGGCACCTTCACATGCCGCAGGTCGACAGGCACGCCCTTCATCGAGATCCCGCCCGGCTGGGCCAGCAGGTTCTTCTGGTACATGTTGCGCAGGTAGAAGGAGTGCATCGCGGGCGGCATGCGCGTGGCGTCCGAGTTCCAGTACAGCAGGTCGAACGGGAACGGCTCTTTGCCCAGCAGGTAGTTGTTGACGACGAAACTCCAGATCAGGTCGTTGGCGCGCAGCATGTTGAAGGTGGTGGCCATGTCGGACCCCTCCAGGAACCCGCGCCGGTGCATCCTCTCCTCCAGCGCGCTGAGCTGCTCCTCGTCGATGAATATGCCCAGCTCCCCGGCATCGGTGAAATCCGTCAGCGTAACGAAGAAGGTGGCGGATTTGATGCGGTCATCTTCCTTCGCCTCCATGTAGCCGAGCGTGGCGGCGAGCAGCGTACCGCCCAGGCAGTAGCCGATGGCGTTCACCTCGCGCATCCCGGTCGCCTTCTCGATGACATTCAGCGCGGCGAACACGCCGTCGGTCATGTAGTCGTCGAAATTCTTCTGGGCCAGGGATTCATCGGGGTTGACCCAGCTGACCATGAACACGGTGTGCCCTTGGGAGACGAGGTATTGCACCCAGGAATTCTTCGCCCGCAGGTCCAGGATGTAGAATTTGTTGATCCAAGGCGGCAGGATAAGCACCGGCCGGGCATACACGTTCTCGGTGGCCGGGCTGTACTGGATCAGCTGCATCAGCGCGTTCTGGTAAATGACCTTGCCCGGCGAGACGGCGATGTTCCCGCCGACCTTGAAGGCGTTGGTGTCGGTCATCTTGATGCGCAGATTGCCGCGTCCGTGCTCCAGGTCGCTGAGCAGGTTGCTCAGGCCCAGCACCAGGTTCTCGCCGCCGGTCTCGCGGGTCTTGCGCAGCACCTCGGGGTTGGTGAGGGCGAAGTTGCTGGGGCTGAGCGCGTTGATGAACTGGCGGGCGTAGAAATCCACCTTCTGCGCGGTTTTCGGGTCCAGCCCGTCCACATGGGTCACCACGTCGTCGATGTAGCGTGCCGAGAGCAGGTAGGACTGCTTGATGAAGTCGAACACCTCGTTCTCCTTCCAGGCAGGGTCGGCGAAGCGCTTGTCCTTGGGGTCGTGGGCGATGACGGGTTCCTGCTCCGCGCCGGACCAGATGCGCCGGGTGGTGTTCTGCCACAGCGTGAGATAGTCCCGCCAAAGGCCGAACTGAGCCTCCACCAGCTTCGAGGGGTTGGAGAGCAGCTTGGCGGTCATCTCCACGAAGGCGCTGCCCACGTTCAGCGGGTCCAGGTCCACGCCCTCGCGCGCCTGGCGCTTCAGCCAGTCGGTAACGATGCGCTGGCTGCGCGCCGCGATATCGGCCATCGACCGTCCGATCAGTTCGGCATCGGGAAGCTTGATATCGGGATCATTGGGCGACTCGGACTGCGACATGCTGGGCGATCCTTTCCGTGGAGGCGGTTCTCAGGCAAACAGGTTCTGGCCGGCGGAACCGGCAGATTTTGGAGGCGGGTCTGATGTTGTGGCGGCGTTGCGGGACGGCATTCTCGGTAGTCTTGGCGTTTTCTCTCGTTGGTTGTTCTGGCGCGGTCGGCCTGTATCACAGTTTCGAAGGTGGCGCGATTGCGCAGAACCGGCAAGCCCCTCCCGGGGCGAACCAGCCCTTTCCGAACCTCGCCGATGTACCCGCCGCCCCCACCGCCACCCCGGTCGGGGCGCAGGCCGCTATCGCGGCGCAGGCGCGCGAGGGCGTTTCCACACCGTCGCCCGGCGCGCTGGCGGGGCTGACCCTGCCCGCCGCAGCGCCGCCCGTGCCCAACCTGCCGGGGCTGACCCTGCCCGCCGCCGTGCCGACGCCCGCCGCCCCGGCGCCCGCGCCGGTTGCCGCGGCACCCGCGCCCAAGCCGCCTGGCCCGCCACAGGCCATCGCCTTCGCGCCCGGCTCGGCCATTCTCCCGCCGGGCCAGGCTTCCGTGCTGGTGAAGTTCGCCGCTCAGCGGGACGGGGCGCAGATCCGCGTCTGCGGCTTTGGCGAGGGCGCTCTGCCCCTGGCCGTTTCCCGCGCCCGGCGTATCGCCGATGCGCTGACCGCCGCCGGCGTGCCGCCCACGGATATCCGTATCGCCGCGATGGCTTCAGGTTCTGGCGGCTTCGCGCAATTGGTATATTAAGCCCAGCATCGTCCACCTGAGTCCGAGTTGAAAATGTCCGAAGAATTTCATCGCATCCGCCGCCTGCCCCCTTACGTCTTCGCCGAGGTGAATGCCGCCAAGGCCAAGGCACGCGCCGCGGCTGAGGACATTATCGATCTCGGCATGGGCAACCCGGATAGCCCCACCCCGCCGCATATCGTGGCCAAGCTGGTGGAAACCGTGCAGGACCCGCGCAGCCACCGCTATTCCGTCAGCAAGGGCATCCTTGGCCTGCGCCGCGCCCAGGCGGCGTATTACGAACGCCGCTTCGGCGTGAAGCTGGACCCGGAGACCGAGGTGATCGCGACCCTCGGCTCGAAGGAGGGGCTGGCCAACCTCGCCGCCGCCATCACCTCGCCGGGCGATACCATCCTGGTGCCCAATCCGTCCTACCCGATCCACCAGTTCGGCTTCATCATCGCCGGGGCCTCGGTGCGCTCCATCCCGGCGCATCCGGGCGAGGACATGCTCCGCGCCATCGATGTCGCTGTGCGCCACTCCGTGCCGAAGCCGACGGCGCTGATCGTCAACTTCCCCTCCAACCCCACCGCCTACATGGCCGACCTTGATTTCTACAAGGAGCTGGTGGCGTTGGCGAAGAAGAACGAGATCTTCATCATCTCCGACATCGCCTATTCGGAGATCTATTTCGACGGCAATCCGCCTCCCTCCGTGCTGCAGGTCGAGGGCGCGAAGGATATCGCCATCGAGTTCACCTCGATGTCCAAGACCTATTCCATGCCCGGCTGGCGCATGGGTTTCGGCGTCGGCAATCCGCGCCTCATCAAGGCGCTCACCCGCATGAAGTCGTACCTCGACTACGGCGCGTTCACGCCGATCCAGGTGGCGGCCACGGCGGCGCTGAATGGCCCGCAGGACTGCGTGGAGGAAATGCGCAACCTGTACCGCGAGCGCCGCGACGTGCTGATCAAGGGCCTGCATTCGGCCGGGTGGGATGTGCCGTCTCCCAATGGCTCGATGTTCGCCTGGGCGCCGATCCCTGAGCGCTACCGCCATCTCGGCAGCCTGGAATTCGCCAAGCTGCTGATGGCCAAGGCCAAGGTCGCGGTCGCCCCAGGTGTGGGCTTCGGCGAATACGGCGATGGCCATGTGCGCATCGCCCTGGTTGAGAACACCCACCGGCTGCGGCAGGCCATCCGCAATATCCGCAGCTTCCTGGCCACCGATAACGCCGCCCCGGCGGAAGACGATCTGGAGAGCAAATGATGAAACCCTTGCGCGTCGGTATTGCCGGGCTGGGCACCGTGGGTGCCGGCGTGGTCAAACTTCTGGCCCGGCAGGCGGAGCTGATTACCGCCCGCGCCGGCCGGCCGATCACCGTGACCGCCGTTTCCGCCCGGGACCGCAACCGCGACCGTGGGATCTCGCTGGAGGGGCTGATCTGGCACGATGACCCGCTGGCCCTGGCCTGGGACGAGAATGTGGACGTGGTGGTGGAGCTGATCGGCGGGTCGGATGGCCCGGCGAAAGCCCTGGCCGAGAAGGCGCTGGCCGCTGGCCGGCCGCTGGTGACCGCGAACAAGGCACTGCTCGCTGTGCATGGCGTGGCCCTGGCCCAGGCGGCGGAGGCTGCCTCCCTGCCGCTGGCCTATGAAGCCGCGGTGGCGGGTGGCATCCCCGTCATCAAGGCGCTGCGCGAGGGGCTGGCGGCGAACCGGGTGTCCCGCGTCGCCGGCATCCTCAACGGCACCTGCAACTACATCCTCACCACCATGCGCGAGGAGAAGCGCGAGTTCGCCGACGTGCTGGCCGATGCGAAACGCCTTGGCTACGCCGAGGCCGACCCCTCCTTCGACATCGACGGCGTGGACGCCGCGCATAAGCTTGCCATCCTGGCCGGGCTGGCCTTCGGCCAGAAGATCGAGTTCTCCTCGCTCCATGTTGAAGGCATCCGCCGCATCTCGGCGCTGGACATCGCCTTCGCCCAGGAACTGGGCTACCGGATCAAGCTGCTCGGCATCGCCGAGCGCATGGAAGCCGGCATCTCGCTGCGCGTGCATCCGGCCATGGTGCCGGTGACCGAGCCCATCGCCACGGTGGATGGCGTGTTCAACGCCGTGCTGCTGGAGGGGGATTTCTCCGGCCCGGTGTTCCTGCAGGGCCGTGGCGCGGGTGAGGGGCCGACCGCGAGCGCCGTGGTGGCTGACCTGATCGACATCGCCCGCGGCAACCAGATCCCCGTCTGGGGCATGGCGCAGAGTGCACTGGGCGAGGCCCGCGTGGTGCCGATGGCGCATCTCACCAGCGCCTATTTCCTGCGCCTGATGGTCGTGGACCAGCCCGGCGTGCTGGCCGATGTCACCGCCATCCTGCGCGATCATGGCATCTCGCTCGAATCCATGTTGCAGCACGGGCGCAAGCCGGGCGAGGCCGTGCCCATCGTGCTCGTCACCCATGAGACCCGGGAGGATGCGGTGAACGCAGCACTTGCCCGCATCGCCATGCTGGAAGCCGTGCTGGAAACCCCGGCCCTGATCCGTATCGAACCCAAGTAAGGATTTTACCATGACCGAACCCCGCCGCCTCGGCGAAGTTTCCGACCGCAACCTGGCGCTGGAACTGGTCCGCGTGACCGAGGCCGCCGCCATCGCCGCCTCGCGCTGGATCGGCCTCGGCAAGAAGAACGACGCCGACGGCGCCGCCGTGGAGGCGATGCGCAAGGCCTTCGACACCGTCGCCATCGACGGCACCGTGGTGATCGGCGAGGGCGAGATGGACGAGGCGCCGATGCTCTATATCGGCGAGAAGGTCGGCTGCGGCGGGCCGCAGATGGACATCGCCGTCGATCCGCTGGAAGGCACCACCCTCACCGCCAAGGGCGGGCCCGAACGCCATCGCCACCGTGGCGCTGGCCGAGCACGGCAACTTCCTGCACGCGCCGGACATCTACATGGACAAGATCGCGGTCGGCGGCGGCCTGCCGGATGGCGTGGTCGACCTCGACGCGCCGGTGAAAGAGAACCTGCAAGAACCTGGCGCGGGCCAAGGGCATGCGAGGTGTCCGACCTGGTGGCCTGCATCCTCGACCGCGACCGCCACAAGGAGCTGATCGCGAAGATCCGCGAGGCCGGCGCGCGCATCATGCTGATCAGCGACGGCGACGTGGCCGGCGTGATCGCCACCGCGCAGCCCGGCACCGGGGTCGACATCTATCTCGGCTCCGGCGGCGCGCCGGAAGGCGTGCTGGCCGCCGCGGCGCTGCGCTGCATCGGCGGCCAGATGCAGGGCCGGCTGATGTTCGAGGATGACGCGCAGATCGAGCGCGCCCGCACCATGGGCATCACCGACCCGAACCGCATCTACACGCATCGAGGAAATGGCCAAGGGCGACGTGATGTTCGCCGCCACCGGCGTCACCTCCGGCGCCGATGCTGCGCGGCGTGCGGCGCGTTGGCCACGGCGCGATCACGCATTCGATGGTGATGCGCAGCAAGTCCGGCACCGTGCGCTATATCGAGGCGCACCATAACTTCGCGAAGAAGGATCTGGGGATCTGAGCAGAGGCCGGGGCCGCGAGGCCCCGGTTTTGTTTTAGGCACGCTAACTTGTTGATGAGAGACTGATTCACGTTTGAGGTTCAATCGCAAAGCAATTCAACCTCAAACGATCAGGCTCTAGCCTTCAGCACGTCGCGGATTTCCGTGAGCAGGGCCTCGGTCGGTGTCGGCGCCGGGGCGGCGGCAGGGGCTTTGTGGAGCTTTTCGATCAGCCGCACCATCCAGAAGATCGCCGCGGCGATGATCAGGAAGTTGAACACGGCGTTCAGGAACACGCCGTAATTGAACGTCACGTCCCCGGCCTTCTGCGCGTCCGCCAATGTTGCCGCGGGGACGCCCTTCAACACGATGAAATGGTTGGAAAAATCCACCCCGCCGGTGATCAGGCCGATGATCGGGGTGATGATGTCCTTCACCAGCGAGTTGACGATGCCGGTGAAGGCCGCGCCGATGATCACGCCGACCGCGAGGTCCACCACGTTGCCGCGCAGGAGGAAGGCTTTGAAATCGTCGAGCCAGCCCGGTTTCTTCAGCTTGAGCGGGGATTTCAGCAGGTCGGACATCCGTGACTCCTTTGTGTTCGTAATGTTTCTAAGGCGGCCCGAGTATTTCGCAACCGGTTAATCGGACGAGGAAAACCGCTTGCCCGGCGCGGGCGGGCTCTGGAACAAGGGGGCAAGATTTGGAGAGTGGAATGCGCAAACTGGTTTGTCTGATGCCGCTGGCGCTGGCGCTGGCGGGATGCGGCCACGGCACGGGGCGGACAACCGGCACCGCAGCGGGCGGTGCGGCCACGGGCGCCCTCATTGGCATTGTCGGCGGGCCGATCGGCGTGGTCGTGGGGGCTGGCATCGGCGCGGGGGCGGGTGCGATGACGGCGGCCAACACCACGCCCAAGCAGGTGAACCTGGGCAATGCCCCCTGGGACAAGAACGGCCAGTAACCGCCCTATCCCTTTCCTCCACGCGTATATGTGCTAAAGGCCCAGGCCCATGCGCCAGTACCTCGAATTTGAAAAACCCGTCGCCGAGCTCGAAGCCAAGATCGCGGAGCTGCGGCAGATGCCCGCCACCGGTGAGATCAACATCGCCGACGAGGTGGTGAAGCTTTCCGCCAAGGCGGATGCCCAGCTCAAGAACATCTATGCCAAGCTCTCCCCCTGGCAGAAGACCCAGGTGGCGCGCCATGCCGATCGACCCAAGGCGGCCGGCGTCATCGCCGCGCTGATCGAGGATTTCATTCCGCTGGCGGGCGACCGCGCCTTCGCCAACGACGCGGCGATCATCGGCGGCATGGGCCGCTTCCGTGGCACGCCGGTCATGGTGATCGGCACCGAGAAGGGCACCGATACCGAGACCCGCATCAAGCATAATTTCGGCATGGCCAAGCCCGAGGGCTACCGTAAGGCCAAGCGCCTGATGGAGCTGGCCGGGCGGTTCAACATGCCGATTCTTACCTTTGTGGACACCTCCGGCGCCTTCCCGGGTATCGAGGCCGAGGCCCGTGGCCAAGCCGAGGCGATCGCACGCGGCATCGAGGCCTGCCTCTCCGCCCCCGTGCCGCTGGTGGCGACGATCATCGGCGAGGGCGGCTCCGGCGGCGCCATCGCGCTCGCGGCCGGCAACGCCGTGCTGATGTACGAGCACGCGATCTATTCGGTGATCTCGCCGGAAGGCTGCGCCTCCATCCTGTGGCGCGACTCGGCCCAGGCCCCGGTGGCTGCCGAGGCCATGCGCGTCACCGCGCAGGATTTGAAGAAGCTGGGGCTGATCGACGAGATCGTGCCGGAGCCGGTGGGCGGCGCGCATCGCGCCCCGGAAGCCGCTCTGGCGGCGCTGGGTGACGCGGTGGAGAAGCAGCTCGCCCCGTTGAAGGACATGGCGCCGGAAGCGCTGAAGGCCAAACGCCGCGAGAAGTTCCTCGCGATGGGGAAGGTCGGCCTTTAGGCCGTTTTTTCCCCCAGCCGGGGCGTCCGGAGACGAGGCTCAGCCAAGCCACCAGCCCCAGCGCCGCGCCGATGATCCCTTGCGTGGCGTTGTAGTTCACCACGGCGGCGATGCCGGCCCCGAGTGCCAGCGCGCCCAGGAGCCGCTTGCCGCCGAAAAACGCCGCCAGCCCTAGCGCCAGCGCGGCCCAGCCGAACGTGCCGTAATACTGGCCGGACAGCACCCAATGGCGCGGGGTGCAGAAGCCGGGCGCATTGGCCGCCGCGCATATCCCCACCGTGGCGCGGGGCATGATGGCGAACCAGCGGAAAGCGAACGCCCCGCCGCCAAGCAGCACCGCCAGCGCCACGCCCAGCCAGTCGGCGGCCCCCCATTTCGCGGTTTTGCTCATGCCTTTGCGTCCTCTGCGGTTGCTCTTCGCCGTGCGGGGCCGTATTGCTGCGCCGCGACAGGTTTCTACACTTTAAACAAGGGTCCATGACAGTCCATACCGCCCCGGCGCGCCCGAAAAGCTTTCAGGATATCATCCTGACATTACACAGGTTCTGGGCGGAGCAGGGCTGCGTCATCCTGCAGCCTTACGACGTGGAGATGGGTGCTGGCACCTTCCACCCGGCGACCACGCTGCGCGCCCTGGGGCCCAAGCCCTGGAAGGCCGCCTATGTGCAGCCCTCGCGCCGCCCCTCGGATGGCCGCTATGGCGAGAACCCCAACCGCCTGCAGCATTATTACCAGTATCAGGCGCTGCTGAAGCCGAGCCCGGACAACATCCAGGAGCTGCTGCTCGCCAGCTACGACGCCATCGGCATCGACCGCCGGGTGCACGACATCCGCTTCGTCGAGGATGACTGGGAAAGCCCGACGCTGGGCGCCTGGGGCCTGGGCTGGGAAGTGTGGTGCGACGGCATGGAGGTGACGCAGTTCACCTATTTCCAGCAGGTGGGCGGCATTGCCTGCGTGGCGCCGAGCGCCGAGCTGACCTACGGGCTGGAGCGCCTGGCCATGTATGTGCAGGGCGTCGAGAACGTGTACGACCTCGACTTCAACGGCCAGGGCGTGACCTATGGCGACGTGTTCCTGCGCGCCGAGCGCGACTACTCGAAGCATAATTTCGAGCTGGCCAATACGGAGATGCTGGCCCGGCACTTCGCGGACGCCGAGACCGAATGCGCGGCCCTGGTGGAAGCGGGCGTGGCCCAGCCGGCCTATGACCAGTGCATCAAGGCGAGCCATCTGTTCAACCTGCTGGACGCGCGGGGCGTGATCTCGGTGGCCGAGCGTGCCTCCTACATCGCGCGCGTGCGCAATCTGGCCAAGGCCTGCGCCGAAGCCTGGCTGGCGGGTGAGTGAGATGCCGGAATTTTTCCTCGAACTGTTTTCCGAAGAGATCCCGGCGCGCATGCAGCTGGACGCCGCGTCGCAGTTTGGGCGCATCTGCGCCCAGGCGCTGGCACCGCTGAAATCTTGCCGTAGACACGCTTTATTCCGGCCCGCGCCGCATCGCCTTGAAGGCCGAGGTGGCTGCCGAGGTGCCGGAAGCTGCCATCTCCGAGCGCGGCCCTCGCGCGAGCGCGCCGGAACAGGCTTTGGCCGGGTTCTTGCGCAAGCATGGGGCTAATCAGGAAGATCTGGTTCAGGAAGGCGATTTCTGGGTCCTGAACAGGAAGACGCCGAGCCAGTCCGCCGAATCCTTCATCGCAGCCGTTCTGCCCGAGGCTTTGGCCAAGCTCCCCTGGCCGAAATCCATGCGCTGGGGCTCGGGCGGGGAGTTCACCTGGGTCCGCCCGCTGCGCCGCATCGTCTGCCTGCTTGATGGCGAGGTGGTTCCCTTCACCCTTGGCCCTGTCACGGCGGGGAACGAGACGGAAGGCCACCGCGTGCATGGCCCCGGTCCGGTCGCCGTGTCCTCCGCCGCCGTTTGGGAAGAGAAGCTGCGCGAGCATCACGTCATCGTGGACCAAGATGAACGGCGCAAGGAAATCGCAGATGGCATGGCCGAAAAGGCCGCCGCTCTGGGCCTCACCGTGGCGCCGGATGAGGCGCTGCTGGACGAGGTGACGGGCCTGGTGGAATGGCCGGTGCCGCTGATCGGCCGCATCGACGACGCCTTCATGGACCTGCCGCCCGAGGTGCGCGAGCTCTCCATGCGGATCAACCAGCAATACTTCGCCCTGCGCGATGCCGCCGGCAAGCCCGCGCCGTACTTCGCCTTCGTGGCCAATCTGGTGGCCGAGGATGGCGGCGCCGCGATCATCGCCGGCAATGAGCGCGTGCTGCGCGCCGGCTTTCCGATGCCCGGCATTTCTGGGATCTCGACCTGAAGACGCCGCTGGCTGCGCTGCTGCCGAAGCTGGAGAAGATCACCTTCCACGCCAAGATCGGCACCCAGGCGCGTGCGCGCCGACCGCATCGCCGATCTGGCCGAGGAGATCGCCACGCAACTCGGCGCCACGCCGGAGGAAGCGGGGCAGGCGGCCGAGGCCGGGCTGCTGGCGAAGGCCGACCTCGTCACCGGCATGGTGGGCGAGTTCCCCGAGCTGCAAGGCATCATGGGTGGCTATTACGCGTCCCGCACGCGCGGCGTTGCCGTGGGCGGGGCGATCACGACGCATTACCAGCCGAAAGGCCCGTCTGACGACGTGCCGACCGGCGTTGTGGCGGTTTCCGTGGCCCTGGCCGACAAGCTGGACACGCTGCGCGAGTTCTTCCGCATCGGCGAGAAGCCGACCGGCTCAGGCGACCCCTATGCGCTGCGCCGCTGCGCGCTCGGCGTCATCCGCATCGTGCTGGAAAACGGGCTGCGCCTGGCGCTGAAGCCGCTGCTCGGCGGCGATGAGGAGCTGTTCGACTTCATCATCGAGCGTCTGCGGGTGAAGCTGCGCGGCGAGGGCGCGCGCTTCGACGTGCTGGATGCCGTGCTCGCCGCCGGGGCGGATGATGACCTCGTGCGCCTGCTGAAGCGCGTGGACGCGCTGGGCGAAATGCTGGCGACCGATGACGGCCGCAACCTGCACGCCGCCTACAAGCGCGCCGCGAATATCCTTCGGATCGAGGATGCGCAAGGACGGCCCGCATGAGGGCCTGAAGGTGGAGGGCGAACTGCCCCTGCCGGAGGAGTTGGCCTTCCGCGACCGGCTGGACGCGGTGCAAAGCGAGACCGCCGGGCTGCTGGCGGCCGAGGATTTCACCGGCGCAATGCAGGCTCTGGCCTCGCTGCGCAGCGTCGTCGACGCCTTCTTTGAAAAAGTGACGGTCAACGCCGAAATGCCAGAATTGCGCCGCAATCGTTTGCGACTGCTCGCGCGCTTCCGGGACACGGTGAATCAAATCGCAGATTTTTCCAGGGTTGAAGGCTAGGAGTTGGGTATGACGAAATGGGTTTACAATTTCGGCGCCGGCGAGAACGAGGGCAACGCCTCGCTGCGCAACCTGCTGGGCGGCAAGGGCGCCAACCTGGCCGAGATGGCCAGCATCGGCCTGCCCGTGCCCGCCCGGCTTCACCATCACCACCGAAGTCTGCACCGCCTTTTACGACAACAACCGCAACTACCCGGACGAGCTGAAGGCCCAGGTGGACGCCGCGCTGGCCCGCATCGAGGATGCCGTCGGCCGCAAGTTCGGCGACAAGGACAAGCCGCTGCTGGTGTCCGTGCGCTCCGGCGCGCGCGTCTCCATGCCGGGCATGATGGACACCGTGCTGAACCTCGGCCTGAACGACGCCACCGTGCGAGGGCCTCGGCCGACGGCGCCGGACGATCCGCGCTTCGCCTGGGACTCCTACCGCCGCTTCATCCAGATGTACGGCTCCGTGGTGCTGGGCGTCGACCATCACCGCTTCGAGGAGATCATCGAGCACGTCAAGCTCGAAGCCGGCGTGATCGAGGACACCGCGCTGACCGCGCGGCGACTGGCAGCAGGTGGTCGAGGGCTACAAGGACATGGTGGCCGAAGAGACCGGCAAGCCGTTCCCGCAGGACCCGCAGGAGCAGCTCTGGGGCGCGATCGGCGCGGTGTTCGGCTCCTGGATGAACCCGCGCGCCATCACCTACCGCCGTCTGCACGACATCCCCGCCGACTGGGGCACCGCGGTGAACGTGCAGGCCATGGTGTTCGGCAACATGGGCGACGACTGCGCCACCGGCGTGTGCTTCACCCGCGACCCCTCCACCGGCGAGAACATGTTCTACGGCGAGTACCTGGTGAACGCCCAGGGCGAGGACGTGGTGGCCGGCATCCGCACGCCGCAGCCGCTGTCCAAGGCCTATGCCAAGCCCGGCGAGAGTCCGCATGGAAGTGGCGATGCCCGAGGCCTATGCCGAGCTGATGAAGGTCCGCGCGACGCTGGAGACAGCACTACAAGGACATGCAGGACATCGAGTTCACCGTGCAGCAGAACAAGCTGTACATGCTGCAGACGCGCAACGGCAAGCGCACCGCCGCCGCCTCGCTGCGCATCGCGGTGGAGATGGCGCGCGAAGGGCTGATCGACCAGCAACGAGGCGGTGCATGCGGGTCAACCCGTCAGCGCTCGACCAGTTGCTGCACCCGACGCTCGACCCGAAGGCGCAGCGCACGCTGCTGGCCAAGGGCCTGCCGGCCAGCCCCGGGCGCCGCCTCCGGCGCCGTGGTGTTCACGCGCCGACGAGGCCGAGAGCCGCGCGCAGAAGGGCGAGGCGGTGATCCTGGTGCGCATCGAGACCAGCCCCGAGGACATCCACGGCATGCACGCCGCCCGCGGCATCCTCACCACCCGCGGCGGCATGACCAGCCACGCCGCGGTGGTGGCGCGCGGCATGGGCCGGCCCTGCGTCGCCGGCGCCGGCGGCATCTCGGTCGACTACGGCGCGCAGACGCTCTCCGCCGGCGGTGTCACGCATCCGCGCGGGCGAGATCATCACCCTCGATGGCGCCACCGGCGAGGTGTTCGTCGGCGCTCGGTGGCGATGATCGAGCCGGCAGATGTCCGGCGATTTCGGCACCCTGATGGGCTGGGCCGACGAGATCCGCCGCCTGAAGGTGCGCGCCAACGCGGAAACCCCGCTGGATGCCGAGACCGCGCGCAAGTTCGGCGCCGAGGGCATCGGCCTGTGCCGCACCGAGCACATGTTCTTCGACCCGGAGCGCATCGGCGCCGTGCGGCAGATGATCATGGCCAAGGACGAGGCCGGCCGCCGCACCGCGCTGGCCAGGCTGCTGCCCTTCCAGCGCGAGGACTTCGTCTCGCTGTTCACGCATCATGGACGGCCTGCCGGTCACCATCCGCCTGCTCGACCCGCCGCTGCACGAGTTCCTGCCGCATGGCGAAGCCGAGCTGGAGGAAGTGGCGCGACGCGCTGGGCATCGACGCAGCGACGATCACGCGGACGCGCGGCAGAGCTCGCCGAAGCCAACCCGATGCTCGGCCATCGCGGCTGCCGCCTGGGCGTCACCTACCCGGAAATCTACGAGATGCAGGCCCGCGCCATCTTCGAGGGCGCGGTCGAGGTGGCGAGGAGACCGGCGAAGGCCCCGGTGCCGGAGATCATGATCCCGCTGGTCGGCACCAAGCAGCGAGCTGGAGATCACCCGCGCCCAGGTCGAACGCGTGGCCAAGGCGGTGTTCGCCGAAACCGGCACGACCGATCGAATACCGCGTCGGCACCATGATCGAGCTGCCGCGCGCCGCGCTCACCGCCGACCAGATCGCCGAGATCGCCGACTTCTTCAGCTTCGGCACCAACGACCTGACGCAGACGGTGTTCGGCCTGTCGCGCGACGACGCGGGCAAGTTCCTGCCCGCTTATGTCGAGCAGGGCATCCTGCCGAAGGATCCGTTCGTCTCGATCGACGTCGAGGGCGTCGGCGCGCTGGTGCGCATCGCCGCCGAGAAGGGCCGGCCAACGAAGGACAAGCTGAAGCTCGGCATCTGCGGCGAGCATGGCGGCGACCCGGCCTCGATCGCGTTCTGCGAATCGGTCGGGCTGGACTACGTCTCCTGCTCGCCCGTACCGCGTGCCGGTGGCGCGCCTGGCCGCGGCGCAGGCCGCGATCGAGGCGAAGGAAACCCATTTCCGCGACAAGTAAGCGGCAACGCTTCTAAGCGATCTCAGGCGGCCGGGCGCAGCGCGTTCCGGCCGCTTTGCGTTTCCGGCGGTGGCATGAGCCGGACAAAGCCTTCCGGCAGGGGCGCATTTGTAGCGAGACCGTATTTCCACGCCATGGCGGCGAGAGCCGCCCGTTCCGCCGCCGCCCAGTAGGGATCGCGCGCGAGGCGCAATGTGGCCTCGTGCCAGGCGGCCACGAACTCGCCCGCCTGCGCGTTGCAGCGGAACAGCCGCTCGTCGAAAACCTCCCAGTCGCAGCTTGGGATGTCGATGCCGAAGGCGCAGAGGATCGCCTCCCGCGCATGGTGGCATCGCGGCTCTGGGCAGTGGCAATTCACCAGGGAAGGGCTGGCGGCATCGATACCGAGCCCAGTGCTGGCGAAGCTGACCGGTGTGGCGGGGGTGAGGAAAAGATCGTCGATGCTGTTGCGCAATGTGATGGCACTTGCGTCGAGAAATATGAATTCCTTGTATTTACCGCCAAGTTTTGCGAGCGCCTGGATCTTGATGAAATTCTTTGCAGCCCCTGGCGGAACTGTGGCGGGAACATCCAGATCGAGCAACTGGTCGTGCGCCGTGTGCCGTTGTGCCCCGCCTTGCGCCACGATGATCCCGGCCTTCGAAAATTTCTTAAGGAAGTGCAAAGCCGGGCTGGCTTGGTCGATCTCGGCATCGCCATGCACGGCGAGGACGAAGGTGTTTTCGCTTTTCGCCTTGTGTACAGGTGGCGGTGCGGCTGGCTCCGCCACGCATTTGCGGCGGACGCGCTCAAACTCATCGAACCACACGGCTTTGTTGCGACTTAGCTGTAATTGCAAACCTGCAGCCTGGCGCTCCATGGTTTCAAGGATCTTGCGCAACTCCTCGGGCGGCAATGTGTAGATGGAGAGTCCCGCCGGATGCAGCACCGTGTTTACGCCGACCGGGCAGTCCCAGGCATCGGCCATCAGGCAGAACGCGCCGAATTCCTCCCAGTTCGGGCGCATCAGGCAATAGGTGAGGGAGAAGGGCGTTTTGCGCGCCTTTGCGTAAGCGCGGAACCGCGCGACATTGCGCATCAGCTCGTTGTAATCGGTGTTCAGCCGCACTCGTTCGATGGTGTTCTTCGTTGCGCCGTCAAGGGAAATGGCGAAGCCGAACGGCAGGCGCTCCAGCACGTGCTCAATGCGCGCATTGTATTGCGTGCCGTTGGTGGTGGCGTGGCAGGGTGTTTGCAGCCCGTCCTCGATCATCATCTCCCACAGCTTGTAATGCTCCACGGCCAGGAACGGCTCGCCGCCGAGGAACTTCGCCTGTTGCAGATGCGGCAGGTATTTGCGGAAGGCTTCGAGGATCTCATCCGTGTACAGCCGGGCCATGGCCGGGCGCCGCTCGCGCTGGGCGCGGATGGCGGAGGAATGTTCGCCATCGCACATGACGCATTCCAGGTTGCAGGCATTGCTGATGGAGAATTCCATCTGCTTCGGCCAGTGTGGCGACTTTGATTCGACGGTAAAACGGTCGAAATTGCGCATCTTCGCGCCGCCGAACCAGCCCTCCGCCGCCTGGAACTTGCAGAAACCGCAGCCCTCGGCGAAGCGGTAGGCGTTCATCTCATCGCGCAACATCGCCGCCTGGGCGCTGGCCCAGATCTCGTCCAGGCTGTGGGTGGTGACATTGCCCGCCGGCTGGCTCCAGTTCCAGCAGCAGACGCGGGCGCTGCCCAGCCGGTCGAAGAACAGATTGGTATGCGGCGCGTAGCACAGCGCGCGCACCGCCTTGTTGGAGAAATTCCGTGTCGCGTCGTAGCTGGCGAAGGCCGTGTTCACGGCACGCAGTTTTCCTTGGCGTCCATGTCGCGCCAGTATTTCGGCACGATCAGGTCGGCCGCGCGGGCGAGCTGACCGGCGGTCTGGTCGGCCTGGGCCCGGCCGTTGGCGGCGAACCAGATTTCCAGATCGGCGTAGCCAGCGTCGATGACGAAGCTGGTGATACGCACCGTGGGCGCGGTGATGGCTACGTAATCGCCGAGGAAGTCCTTCATGCCCGCCAGCTGCCCCACGGCGGCGTTCGCCATGTTGGCGGTGTGCTCGTACGTCGTGGTCTCTTCTGGCGGGCCGAGCAGCGCCTCGCGGAACTCCGGGTCGTTCAGCTCTGCGGCGAGCTTCGCATCCGTGCCGGCGGCGGCGCGGAAGCCGTCATGCATCGAGCCTTTCGCCAGCTCCCAGCTATCCTTCGCGTCCAGCCCGGCCTTGGCCGTGAGCTTGACCACGAATGAGTTGAAGGGAATTCCGGAAGCCTCAAGCTCGGCCTTGATCTGTTTCAGCTTGTTGACGCTGTAAGCGCTTTTGGCCAGGGCGTTCGCCTGCTCCTCCAGCGAGTCGATATCCTTGCCGGCGGTGACTTCCTGGGCGGCATAGCTGCCGACGGCCAGTTCCACCCCGGCTTTCAGCAGGTCCTTGTGGCCGTCGTCGCTCATCTGGTCCCATTCGGCAAACTGGAGCCGGTTTTCCGCCGCGAGCTGGCGCTGCGTCTCGATCTGCCGCAGGTCGGCATCGATCCGCGCCTGCGCCACCGAACAGGAGAGGCGCGGCTTGGAGGGCGGCGGCGGCGCCACGCACTCGCCATTCTCGGCATGGTAGCCCGAGGTGCAGCGGCAATGGATGATGGTCGCGGCAGGTGTGTCCTCGATCTTGTAGGCTTCGGCGCGCGCGGGGCAGCCGGTGGCATCCTGGGCGTGTGCGACGCCCGCGCCGCCAAGTGTCAGCAGGGCGGTGAGGCCAAGGCGCATTATTTGCTCACGCCGCTGGGGGTGGCGTCGAGCACGTAGATCACGCGCTTGCGTGACTCCATGGCGGCTTTCACCCGCTGTACCTTGTAGTTCTGCCAAGTCTGGGCGGACTGCGCCTGCTGATACTCCTGGTAGGTCTGGTTGTACTGCTCGGGCGGGGTGCTGGGGTTGCTCCGAACCGCCTCCCAGGCGGCGAATGCGGCAGCGGCCACTGCGGCAGCGGCGGCCGCTTCCGCCACCGCATCGTCGTACTGGCTGGAGAGTTGCTGATACTCCTCGTCACTCTCGGCGTTCGTCGGCGGAGGCGGGGGCTCCGATTCTGGTTCGGGCTCTGATGCCGGTTCTGGTTCGGGCGGGGGCGGTTCGGTTGGAGTCGGCTCAGGCACCTCCGGCACTTGCGGGTTCGCGATCACGGTTACGTCGTCCGGTCCGCCGCCACCGCCGAAAAAGCCCTGGTTCAGCGATTCCGAGCCGTTGGTCATGTTCTGGAGTTGTTCGTAGGCGGACCCGGCGGGTGTCGCGCCTTGCTGCGGCGGTTGCTCGGGCTCAGGCTGTTGTGGCTGAGGTTCCGGCTGTTCCTGGTACAACTCGTCGTTATAGGCGAGCTGCGCCATCGGCTGGGCCTCGGCGCCCTGCACAAAGCCGACTGGCAGAATAAAGCCCGCGCCCAGCAGCGCGCGACGGGAAAGCCCGTGCTTGTCTTCGTTCATGTCCGCCCCCGACCGTTCGGTTCAGTCTTTGAACAAAACTTTATCGTACCGGGATTTCATTGCGTCAACGCAAAAATTCGCGTACCAGAGCGCCCGGCCTGCCTCGCCCAGGCGTGTGCGCAGCGCCTCGTCCTGAAGCAGGGTGGCGGTATGTTCCGCCATCTCCGCCTCGGTTTCCACCAGATACCCGGTCACGCCGTGGCGCACCTGCTCGGCGATGCCGCCATCGGGCTGCGCCACCACGGGCAGGCCCATGGCCATCGCCTCCAGCGAGGCGTTGGGGCAGCCCTGGCGCTGGCCGGTGAGCAGGAACACACGGAACAGGCGCAGGAACGGGAACGGGTCGTCGCACGGCCCGGTGAAGATGATGCCCGGCTCCTGCACGGCCTCGGCCATCAGCGCCTGGGCGTAGGGCACCGAGCCCGCATCCGGCCCGCCCACCACCATCAGCACCGCGCCGGGCACGCGCTCGCGCAGCCGCCGGGCGACGCCGAGCAGCATCTCCACGTTCTTGTCCAGCACCAGGCGGCAGATGGTGCCCACCACCAGCTTCGGGTCGAAGCCCGGGGAGGGGAGCGCCCAGGGCGGGGGCAGCGGCACGAAGCTGGGCGGTTCCGGCACGCCGAGCGGCGCGATGACATTGCGCGCGGGGGCGGGGGCCTCGCCGCCCTTATACAGGCTGACGAAGCAATCCAGCCGGGCGAAATACGCTTCCGGCGTGAAGGCGATGCGCCGGGCGAAATCGGTGGCCGCCTCCATCTCGTCGAACAGCATCGGCCCGGGGCTGACATCGATCAGTCGCAGCGGTGACGCCTCCAGCAGCTTGGACAGCAGCAGCTTGAGCTCGGGGCGCAGATACCAGACGCAGACCGTGCGCGGCCTGTAGCGCGCCACCCAGCCGAGGATGGTCTGCGCCTGCCCAGCCAAGCTCAGCCCGGCCGCGCAGAGCAGTTTCGTTCCGGCGGCCTTCAGCCTGGCCTCGTGAGTGGCCAGCACCGGCCCGGCGACGCCCACGAGCAGCTTGCGTTCGGGCGGCAGCGCCTCAGCCAGGCGTACTAGCGAGCTTGCGGGGCCGCCGCGTTCCAGCGCCTGGATCAGCACCAGCGCGCCGGTCCAACTGGCGTCGATCTCGCGCGGCACGGCGCCGAGCAGTTGCCAGAGGCGCGGGATCAGCGCCGGTTCCAGCGGCGCGGCGGGCACTATGCGGGCGCTGCGGCCCAGCGCGTCGAGGATCGCCTCAGCATAGGGTTCCGGTTCATCCGGCGTGGCGATGAGCGTCACATTCTCCTGCGGCAGCTCCCGCGCACCACCGACATCCGCGGCCACTACCGGGCAGCCTGCGGCCAGCGCCTCCAGCATCGCCACGCTGTAGCCCTCATAGGCCGAGGTGTTCAGGACCACATCGAACGCGGCGTAATACGGCGCGGCGGGCTCGGCCACGCCGGGGCAGATGATGTCCGCCACCACCCCGGCCTTCAACGCCGCGCGCATGAAGGTCTCATAGGCCGTGCGGCCGGAGCCCCATTCATGGTCCCAGCCACCCAGGATCATCAGCCGCGCCTTGCCGCCCATGGCCTTGAACGCTGCCAGCACGGCGGCGGCGCGGTGATAGGCTTTCTGCAGCTTGAACTGGCCGACCATGCCGATCAGCACCGTGTCGTCGGTTATGCCGTGGCGGCGGCGTATGGCGGCGCGGTCCCGCGCCAGTGCAGAGGCCGTGGGGTGGGCTTGCAACTCGTGCCGCAGCACGGTGAGCGGGCGGGTGAGGCCGCTCTCCCGCGCCTGGGCGGCCACACTCTCCGCGCAGGCCACCACCAGCGGCACATGCGGCGTGTTGTAGCGCGTCGGCGAATCCTGCCAGCCGGGGCGGGCATTGTGCAGCACCGGGATGGTGGCGATGCCAAAGCCCCAGAGCGTCTCCAGGTCCTCGGTGCGGATGAGATGCGTGTGCAGCGTGACGGCGCTGGCGGCCAGCAGGTCGTAGGCGATGGCGCGCAGCTTCTCCGCCCGGCTGCCGGAGGGGCGATGCAGGGAGACGCCCTTCGGCACCGGCAGTTCCGGCGGCGTGCTGCCCAGCACATGCAGGCGGCATTGCGTATCGGCGGTGAGCGCGCCAAGCGTTTCCAGCACGATCCGCTCTGCCCCGCCGGGGGCGATGGCGGGGAGCAGCATGTCGATGCGTCTGGCGGCCTGGGGCAGGTCTTTGGCCATGGGCAGGCTGGCCCGGCCGGGTGCTGCGATGCTGTAGGGCTCGAACATGTCGTTCAGCCCGTAGGCGCGGTACAGTTCGTGCAGCATGGAGCCGCGCGGCGGGGCGTTCTTGTCCGGCACGCGCTCGGTCATCTTCGCGCCGTTCACATAGCCGTTCTGTTCGCGCAGCGTCCGCCACAGCTCGTTCATCCAATGCACGGCGTGCCAGGATTGCGGGAAGGCGCGGCGGTCCTCGATGAAGGGGCGGATCTCGGTCCAGCTGTCCAGGTTCGTCATGCCGGGGATGATGCTGCCCTCCACCCCTGCCTTGCGCACCAGCGCATTGAGGATCTGGATCGGCAGAAGCCAGGGCGTGTCGGCATCGGCCACGGCCTCGGTAGCCTCGTATGCCTCCTGCATCAACCGGCTGCCCTTGGGGCATTGCATGATGCTGCCGACCATGCCCAGCCGATGCGGACGGAAGGCGTACTCGCCGGGGAAGTCCAGCGGCTTCAGCGCCGTCACGTCCATGTCTGTCCAGATGCCGCCATGCTCGTACAGCACACGGTAGCGGAACAAATCGGAGAACACGCCGCCGACGCTGCCCTTGCCGATGCCGGCGATGGGGTCAGCCTCGCGCTTCGGCGTGATGCGCGCGCGCGGCAGGATGGTCTCGGCGTCGCGCAGTGCCACGCCGGGCGGGATTGGGGTTTTTATCTCGTCATAGGCCCAGAGCGTGACCGCATGCCCCTGGGCGCTGAAGGAGGCGAGGGTGAGCAGCTCCAGCCCCGAGAGTTCGGGGCCAAGCCACATGGCATGCACGGGCGCCAGGATTTTCACGCTGTTGTCTCCAGGAGTTTTGCCAGATTGTCCCAATGCGGCCAGCCGGCGCGGCCGATGCCGTCATTGATGAGATGCGCCGCTACAGCCTGCGGCACAGGCAGGTGTCGGGGGAACACGGCGAGCGACTCCGGCCTTGCCGCGGCGCGGTGGCGGAGCGGAATGCCGTCGTAGCAGTCGATGATGGTGTTGAACCGTTCCGGCAGGGTGGGGGCGCCTTGCAGCCCGGCGCGGGCGATGGCGGCGGCGAGCACTGCCTGGTCCCGCGTGCGCCAGTATGGGCGGTTGAAGATCGCCTGCGCCATCTGGTGCCAGTCATCCAGGAACGCTTCGGCGCCCGTGCGGGCCACGAACACGCCGCCATTCCAGAGCCGGAACTCGCCCGGCAGGTCAGCGCCGAACGCGCAGAACAGTGCCTCGCGCAGATGCGCGCAAGCTGAGGCGCAGCCGCAATGCAGGGCGGAGCGGCTGAACTGGTCGAGCATGGCGTGGTCCGGCGCGAAGGCGATGGGCGCGTCCACGGCGGAGAACACGGTGTCGATCCCGGGGCTCAGCGCCAGCACGTCGGAGTCGAGGTAACAGAACGGGCGCTCCAGCCCGAGGATGCGGTGCAGCCCGGTCTTCAGCCAGATTGCGGCCTGGTGCGCGGTGAACTGCGGCGGGACCTCCACGGGCAGGATGTGGCTGTGCAAGGCGGGCGGGTCTCCGGCGCGCTGCACCACGATGATCTCATGCCCGGTGGCGCGGCGCAGGAAGGACAGCGCCGGAGCGAGCCCGGCCGCATGCTCCGCCCCGGCGACAGCGAAGACAAAGCGTGGCCTGGTGTCCTGGTTGCACAACGGCCTGAAATCCCTCCCGTAACATTACGCTAACCGGGCGCGCGGGTTTTTCAAGCCCGGCGGGTCAGGCCAAAACGATGTCCGTGCCGCTGCGTTGCAGCTGCGCCCCAAGGGCGTCCTCCGGCGCCGCATCTGTCACCAGATGGCCGATCCGCCGCCAATCCGCGTAACGCGCGGTGAACAGCCGGTTGAACTTGGATTGGTCGGCCACCACCAGGGTTTTGGCCGCGCGCGCCGCCATGGTCGCGTACACGGCGGCGGTCTCGGGCAGGGCGTCGGTCGGCCCTTCCTCCGAGAGGCCGCTGGCGCCCAGGATGGTGCAGTCGGCGTAGAGGTCCTGCAGGAAGGCGATGGTATGGCCGCCGAGCAGCGTGCCCTCTCCGGCATGGTACTCGCCGGGCAGCATCAGTGTCTTGATGGTGGGGTTGACGGAGAGCGCCGCCGCCACGCCGAAGGAATGGGTGATGACCATGATGTTCTTCAGCTTGGCCGCGACCTCGTGAGCCACATGCACCACGGTGGAGCCGGAGCCGAGGATCAGCACCCGCGCGCCGCGCAGCATGGGCAGGGTGGCGCGGGCAATGCGCTGGCGCTCCTCCACGAACATGGTGTGACGCTCGACCACGGTGGGTTCGGCGTGCAGCGGCCGCACGGCGCCGCCATAGGTGCGGTTGAGCAGCCCGGCGCTGGTCATCTCGTCCAGGTCGCGCCGGATTGTCTCGGTGGAGACGCCGAGGTTCTGCGCCAGTTCCGCCACGCGCAGGCTGGGCGCGGTTTCCAGCGCCGCCAGGATCTTCACCTGCCGCGCCGATTTTTCTGGTCTCATGCGTCTTGGGCTCCGCAAATTCCGCTTGATTGTGGGTGTTGGGTCTGCATCATATTGATGTTGGAGTTACCACATTTTGCCTAGACCGCACAGCCTCAGGAGTTCCTATGCTGAAATCGTTGCAAGGTAAAACCGTTATCGTCACCGGGGCCAGCCGGGGCATCGGGCGCGGCATCGCGCTGCGCTTCGGGCGCGCGGGCATCAACGTGCTCGCCGTCTCCCGCAGCCAGACGGATGCGGACAAGGTGGCGGCGGAGATCGGCCCGCATGCGGCGGGGTTGGCAGCGGATGTGTCCACGCCCGAGGGCTGTGCGGCGATGGCCGAGGCGGCGGTGCAGAAGTTTGGCGGCATCGATATTCTTTGCGCCAATGCCGGCATCTTCCCCGCGGCCAAGCTGTCCGAGATGACCCCGGCCGAGTTCGACCATGTCATCAGCACCAACCTGCGCAGCGCCTTCCTCTCCGTCTCGGCGGTGCTGCCGGCCATGACCAAGGCGGGGAGCGGGCGGATCATCCTTACGTCCTCCATCACCGGGCCCATTACCGGCTATCCCGGCTGGGCGCATTACGGGGCCTCCAAGGCCGGGCAGCTCGGCTTCATGCGCACCGCCGCCATCGAACTGGCGCCGCGCAACATCACCGTGAACGCGGTGCTGCCGGGCAATATCCTCACCGAGGGGCTGGAGGGGAACGGCCCGGACTACATCGCGGCGATGGAAGCCTCGATCCCGCTGAAGCGCCTAGGCACGCCGGAGGACATCGCCAACGCCGCGCTGTTCCTGGCTTCCGAGGAAGCCGCCTACATCACCGGCCAGACCATCACCGTGGATGGCGGGCAGGTCCTGCCCGAATCCCTCGGCGCGCTGGAAGCGATGGGCTAACCGCGAGGCCCGAGCGGGCGCCAAAAGGCCATAGCCAAGGCGAAGGCCGCGAGCTGCATGGCGGCGGTGATCGCAGCGCAGCCCGGCCAGCCGCTGCCGTGCCAGACGCCCGCGGGCAGCGTGCCGCCAATACTGCCGCCAATATAATAGCAGGTGACGTACAGCCCCACGGCGGTGGATTTGGCGGCGCGGGCGGCGAGGCTGGTGTAGCCCGTGGCGATCGCCTGCTCGGTGAACAGCCCGCAGCAGATGAGCAGCAGCCCGAGCCCGATGACCCAGAGCGGCTGGGCCAGCGTGAGCGCCAAGCCGGAGAAGACCAGGACGAGCGCGCCCGCCATCACCGCGCGGTGGCCATGCTTGGCGGCCAGCCGCCCGGCGGCGGGGCTGATGGCGACGCCGCCGAGATACACGACGAAAATGCTCCCCAAAGCCGCAGGGCCGAGATTGTAGGGCGCCTCGGCCAGGCGGAAATTGATGAAGGTGAACACCGTCACCAGGCTGAACAGCATGCCGAATCCCGACCGCATAGGTGGCGAGCAGGCGCGGATTGCTGAGATGGTCGGGGAAGGAGCGCAGCGCTCCGGCAATGCCCCGGACGGGCTTGAAGTTACGTTCCTTGGGCAGCAGCGCGCACACCACCAGCGCCATCGCCAAAGTGAGCAGGCCGATGCAGACGAAGGCCGTGCGCCAGCCGAAAGCCTCGGTCGTCAGCCCGGCGATGAACCGGCCCGAAAACCCGCCGAGAATGGTGCCTGCCGTGTATATGCCGGCGAGGCGCGTGACCGCCTGTCCCGCCAGCTCGTCGCCGATATAGGCGATGGTGACGATGAAGATGAACGGCAGCAGCAGCCCCTGCGCGAAGCGGCAGGCGATGAGCATGGGCAGGTTCACCGAGGCGGCGGCCAGCAGCGTGGGGATGACCAGCAGCAACGCCGCCCCGGCGATGAAGCGCTTGCGGCCGAAACGGTCCGAGATGGCGCCGATGAGCGGGGCCACGGCGGCAGTGGCGGCGAGCGGCGCGGTGACGGTAAGGCCCGTCTGCGCTGGGGTGGCATGCAGTGCTGCACCCAGCACCGGCAGCAGCGCCTGGGTGCACCACATGTTGCTGAAGGTGAGGAACCCGGCGGCGGCCGCCGCGATGGTGATCTGCCTAGAACCGCCGCTCAAAAACCGTGATGACATCGCCAGGTTGCGCCAGTGCAAAAAGTGGGGCGCGATACTGGGCAGGAGTGCTGCCCGTATTACGCGTCACCCCGACATAATCTTGGCATGCCCGGTACGTGAACCCTCCGGCGATTGAAATCGCGGTCAGGGCTGTCATTCCTGGTCGGAATGGGTACTGGCCGGGGGTGTTCACCTCGCCCAGTATGTAGAAGGGCCGGTAGGTGGAAACCTCCACCGCCACGCTCGGGTGCAGGATCAGCCCGCCGCTTTGCAGTGCGGCGGTGATGGCGGCCGACAGTTCGTCCGTGCTGCGGCCCTGCGCTCGGACGAGCCCGAGCAGAGGCAGGCTGATATTGCCGCTGTCATCCACAATATAGGCGCCGGAGAGTTGCGGCTGGTTGTAGATGCGCAGATTCAGCCCATCCCCGGGGCCGAGCCGGTAGGGGCCGGGCGGCAGCGGCGGCAGTGGCGGCAGGCTGGAGCCCGGCGCGCGCAGCGAGGCGCAGCCGCCCAGCAGGGCGAACGTGCCGAGGAGCAAAACGCGCCTGTGGATAATCGTATGCCTCCGCCAAAACCCTAGATTGTCGCGATATTTACCCGGCCTGCGAAAAAGGGCAAATGCCTAGTGAATCGTACCACGGAGGTCCCATGCAGCGCTCTGCCGTCTTGCTCCTGCTCCTGCTCATCATTGGCGTGGGGGCGTATAAGCTTTGGCCCCGGCATGGCGGGGAGTCCCAACCAGGCGTGACAGTGAACTTCGACCCGCGCGGGCTCACCGGCGATGAGCAGGCGGCGTTCCTGCCGCTGGTGTGCGGCGGCGTTTCAGGCGGGGCGGATGGTTACGCCCATAGCTGCCAGAGCCTGCCGGGCTATCCGAGCCAGGATTACGGCGGCGCCGGGACGGGGCTGGGCATCACGCTCACCGGCGTCATCTACGGCCACCTTACTGGCGATGATGCAGATGAAGCGTATGTTTCCTACCTGGGCAGCTTCGAGCCGCATGCCACCAATTTCGGCGGCGGGATACTGTTCCACCGCCAGGGCAACGGCTGGGCGCTTTCCGGCTGGTATCCGGGCGGGGCGATGGAGCATTGCCTCTCGCTGAACTCGCAGGGGCGGGCGCGCTTCCTCTGCCTCTATGGCTATACCGGCCAGGGCGAGACGGATACCAGCCTCTTCCTCGTCTCCATTCCCGGTGGCGGCAGTCAGATCAGCCTCTCACCTGTGCTGAAGGCCAGCGATATGCGCGAGACCATGGACCCGAATGCCAATTGCGGGCAGCGGAAATCAGCGGATCAGGCGGTGCTGCTGGGCATCGATTCGCTGGCGCGCGGCGGCAGCTTCGCCACGGCGCAGGTGGATTACGTGCCCGCCGCCATGGCGGATGCCGCCTGCAAGGCGAAGACTTTCGCCAACGCCTCCGCGCAGAAGGCGTCGCTTGCCCTGAGCTGGGATGGCAGCTCGGTCGGCGTCTCGCCTGACCTGCATTTCGCACCGGCTGAGTGATATGACGGAGCTTCGGAAAAATCTCATCGAAGCGGCGCGGGAGATGGCAGCACGCGGCCTTTCCGCTGGCACCTCGGGCAATGTGTCCCTACGCACGGAGGAGGGGATTTTCATCACCCCCTCGGCCATGCCCTATGAGAGCCTGACCCCGGAGATGATCCCGCTGCTCAAGCCGGATGGCTCCTTCGAGGGCCGATACCGTCCGTCATCGGAATGGCGGTTCCATTTGGATATCTATCTCGCCCGGCCGGAAGTGGGCGGCATCGTGCATCATCACGCGCCCTACACCACGGCGCTGGCCATGGCGCGGCGGGAGATTCCGGCCTGCCATTACATGATCGCCCGGTTCGGCGGCGCACCGCTGCGCTGCGCGGCCTATGCGCTGTTTGGCACGGCGGAGCTTTCCGCCAATGTGCTCAAGGCGCTGGAAGGCCGCACCGCCTGCCTGATGGAGAACCATGGCGGCATCGCCACCGGGCGGGATGTGGGCGCGGCGCTGGCTGCCGCCACCGAGTTGGAAGTGCTGGCGCAGCAATATCTGCTCTCGCTGGCGGCAGGCGGGCCGGTATTGCTGTCCGAGGCCGAAATCGAGGATGCGGTTCAGCAATTCGCCACGGCCTACCGGCCGAATACCGGCGGCTAATCCGCCAGCTCGCGGCGTTTGGCCGGGGCGGGTGCGAGGTTGAAACCGGTCTCCCGGGTGATTTTGAAGGCAGCGAGGGCGCGGTTCAGATCGCCGATCTCGCCGCGCAGGGAGTGCATGGAAGCGGTGGTTTCCTCGACCATGGCGGCGTTCTGCTGCACTGCCTGGCTCATCTGGGTCATGGCCTCGTTCACCTGTGCCAGCCCGTTGGACTGGGTCCGCGCCGAGCCGGCAATGCCGGAGACCAACCCTTCAATCTGCCCCACATTGGCGCCGATGCCCTGCAGCGACAGGCCGCTCCGCCGCACCAGTTCCACGCCCTGCGTCACCTGCTGCCCGGAGGTGGAGATGAGCGACTTGATCGCCTTGGCGGCCTCGGCCGAGCGCTGCGCCAGGGCCCGCACTTCCGAGGCGACGACGGCGAAACCCCGCCCGGCATCTCCGGCGCGGGCGGCCTCGACCCCGGCATTGAGCGCCAGAAGATTGGTCTGGAAGGCGATCTCGTCGATCAGCCCGATGATCTTGCCGATTTCGCGTGATGAGGTCTCGATCTGCCCCATTGTTGCGCCGGCCTCGTTCACCACGTTGCGCGACTCCGTGGCGCCGGCATTGGTGGCTTTCACCGCATTGCTCACCTGCGCGGCGCCATCGGCGGTCTGCCGCACGGCTGCGGTCAGTTCGTTCAGCGCGGCGCTGCTTTGCTCAAGGCTGGCGGCTTGGCCCTCGGTCCGGCGGGACATGTCATCGGCGGCGGCGGCGATCTCCTCGACACTTCCGCTGATCGCGCGCGAGTTGCTCTGGATGCTGGCCAGCGTGCCGGAGAGGCGCTCCAGCGCGGCGTTGAAATCCAGCCGCAGCTGCGAATATTCGGGCGGGATGTCGTTGCCTAGGCGGTGGGTGAGATCCCCGGCCGCCAGCGCCCGCATCGCCGCCCCCATGGCGCCCACCACGCTGTCCGCCGCGCTTTGCAGCTTGGTTTCCGCCGCGGCGCGCCTTGTCTCGAATGTGCCGGCATAGACGGTCAGCGCCAAATCCATGTCGAGGAAGGTGGCCTTGACCAGTGCTGCGATTTCCTCCTTCAGCTCGGTTTGGCCGCGGACCTTGCGGCCCCAACGGGATGCCGGCCAGCGCGCGGTGACGACGGCATTGATCAGGTGTTCCAGCACGATGGTGTAGCCGCCGATATACCAGCGCGGCTCCAGCCCGATGCGCGCATGCACTTCGCCCACATGCATCGCCGCCTTGGCGTAGCGCTCATCCAGCCGGCCATCGGTGATGTAGTCCCAATGCCCGTGCTGCTTGCCCTTGGCCAGGCGGACCATCTCCTCGTTCGGGAAGAATTTCGCCACATCCGGCACGGTGCGCATTTTTTCGTAGAATGCATCCAACGCTCCGGGCAGGGCGGACAGGAGGATGGATTTCATCCCGCGCAGGCGGTTTTGCGCATGCGTGCCGAAATTCATGAAGTTCAGCCGGTCGTTAAGGGGTTGCAGGCTGGACATAGGGCTCCGCCGTTAAGTTGCAGAGCTAATGTTACGTACCCGGTGTTAAAATCGGGTTAAGAGGTTTTTTCAGAAGCGGGTTTTGCCGGTCTGGACGAGATGGTTGACCGGCCCATGCCCGGCGCCGAAGCCCGGCGCGGTGCGGATCGCCTCCTGCAGATAATGCCGCGCGCGGCGCGTGGCCTCGATCAGCGGCAGCCCCTGGGCCAGCCCGGTGGCGATGGCCGAGGCCATGGTGCAGCCGGTGCCGTGGGTGTTGCGGCTATGCAGCCGGGGCAGGGCGATTGCCTCCACCGCTTCCGCCGTCACCAGATAGTCGGTCAGCATCTCGCCGCTGCCATGCCCGCCTTTCACCAGCGCTGCCTTGGCGCCCATGGCCAGCAGCGCCCGCCCGGCGGCGATGCGCTCTTCCTCGGTCTCCACCCTCAGCCCGGTGAGCTTGGCGGCTTCCGGCAAATTGGGCGTGACCACGCTGGCGCGCGGCAACAGCTCGGCCGTTAGCACGGCGATGGCGGCATCGGGCAGCAGCACCGCGCCGGACGTGGCGACCATCACCGGGTCCAGCACCACGGGTATGTTTTGCGGCAGGCATGCCGCCACGGCGCGAATGATCTCCTCGTTGGCGAGCATGCCGAGCTTGATGGCATCCGCGCCGATATCGGAGAGCACCGTCTCGATGGAAAGGCGCACGAAGTCCGCGGGCAGCGTATGCACCCCGGCCACGCCCAGCGTGTTCTGCGCGGTGACGGCGGTGATGGCCGTGCAGGCATAGGCGCCCAACGCCGAGATGGTCTTGATATCCGCCTCGATTCCCGCCCCGCCGCCGGAATCCGACCCGGCGATGGTGAGGACGCGTTTCATGCCGCGTGTTCGGTGGCCTGGGCGATGGTCTCGCACAGCCCGCCGACGATCTCGTTGATCAGCACGGAATCTTCGCCCTCGGCCATCACGCGGATCAGAGGCTCCGTGCCGGAGGGGCGGATCAGCACCCGGCCCGTGCTGCCAAGGCGTTCCTCGGCGGCGGCGATGGCGGTCTTGATGTGCGGCAGCCCGAGCGGCGAGGCCCCGGTATAGCGCACATTGCGCAGCAGTTGTGGCAGCGGGGCGAATACCCGGCAGGCTTCCGAGGCGCGCTTGCCCGAGCGCACCAGCACGGCCAGCACCTGAAGCGCTGCCACCAGACCATCCCCCGTGGTGGCGAAATCCGAGAGGATGACATGGCCCGATTGCTCGCCGCCGAGGTTGATGCCCAACTCGCGCATCGCTTCCGCCACGTAGCGGTCGCCCACCTTGGTGCGGTGCAGGCGCAGGCCGAGGCTGCTGAGAAAACGCTCCAGCCCGAGGTTGGACATCACCGTGGCGACGATGCCGCCGCCCGCGAGCCGCCCTTGGGCGTGCATGTCCCGCGCGATCAGCCCGAGGATCTGGTCGCCGTCGATAATTTCGCCCTGCTCGTCGGCCAGGATCACGCGGTCGGCGTCGCCATCCAGCGCGATGCCGAGATCCGCGCCATGCTCCAGCACTGCCTCGCAGAGCTGCCTCGGCGCGGTGGAGCCGGCGTCGCGGTTGATGTTGAAGCCGTCGGGGGTGACGCCGAGAGGGATCACCTCCGCGCCCAGCTCGTACAACGCCGCGGGGGCGACCTTGTAGGCCGCGCCATGCGCGCAATCGAGCACGATGCGCAGGCCATCCAGCCGCAGGCCACGCGGGAGCGAGGATTTTGCCGCCTCGATATAGCGCCCGGCGGCATCGACCAGGCGCACGGCGCGACCGAGCTTGGCCGGGGGTGCCAGGCGGTCCGAGAGGTCCTGCGCCATCAGCGCCTCGATCTCCTGCTCGGTTTCGTCGGAGAGCTTGTTGCCGTCCGGGCCGAAGAGCTTGATGCCGTTATCCTCGAACGGGTTGTGCGAGGCGGAGATGACTACGCCGAGGTCTAGCCGCAGGGAGCGGGTGAGCATGGCGATGGCCGGGGTGGGCAGCGGCCCGGCGAGGGTCACGTTCATGCCCGCCGAGATGAACCCGGCGGTGAGCGCCGGTTCCAGCATGTAGCCGGAGAGCCGTGTATCCTTGCCGATGATGACGCGGTGGCGGTGATTGCCGCGGGTGAAGAGCAGCCCGGCGGCCTGGCCGAGCTTGAGCGCCATCTCAGGCGTCATCGGCGCCGTGTTGGCTGTTCCGCGAATTCCATCCGTGCCGAATAGCCTGCGCTTTACCGTGTTATCCATCATCTCTCGCATTCAAAGCCTGCCAGACGCTTAAAGCCCGCACGGTGCCCGCCACGTCATGGACCCGCAGTATATGCGCGCCCTGTTGCACCGCAAACAACCCCGCTGTCAGAGATTCCGGGTCGCGCTTGCCAGCCTCCGTCTCGCCGCTGATCTCGCCCAGGAAGCGCTTGCGCGAGAGCGCGACGAGCAGGGGGTGGCCAAGTTCGGCCAGACGCCGCGTGGCGCGCAGCAGTTCCACGTTCTGCCCCCCGCGCTTGGCGAAGCCGAGGCCAAGGTCCAGGCAGATAGTCTCCGCCCGCACCCCGGCTGCCAGGGCGGCATCGCGCGCGGCCAGCAACTCGGCGGTCACTTCACGGGTCACGTCATTGTAGATGGCGAGGCTGTTCATTGTCTCCGGGGTGCCGCGCATATGCATCAGCACCACCGGGCAACCGCGCGCCGCCACCAGAGGCAGGGCGGCCGGGTCGTGGCGTAGGGCCGAGACGTCGTTGACGATCCGTGCTCCCGCGGCCAGCGCCGCCGCCATCGTCGCGGCGTTGCGCGTGTCCACCGAGATCACCGCCCCCGAAGCCGCCAAGGCGCGGATGACGGGCAGGATGCGCGCCATCTCTTCTTCGGGCGGCACGGCGGTGGAGCCGGGGCGCGTGCTCTCCCCGCCAATGTCCAGAATATCCGCGCCTTCCGTCAACATGAGCCGCCCGGAGGCAATGGCGGCCTCCGGGGAGAAATGCCGCCCGCCGTCGGAGAAGGAATCGGGGGTGACATTGAGAATGCCCATGACCAGCGGCCGGGTGAGGGGCAAGCCGGCCCAGACGGGCGGAGAACTGGTAGCCATGCGCTCCGTTACCACGACCCTCCGCGCCCCCCAAGTTTTTGCGCCAGCACCTGGCCGTGTTACGCCTGGGGGCGAATCATGCGGAGTGTTTGATGACGGCGAAACTTTATCTGGGCACGGCGCGTTATTCCTCCTGGTCGCTGCGCGGCTGGCTCATGGTGCGTCTGGCAGGGTTGGAGGCGGAGGAGATCTTCGTGCCGCTCGCGGGCGGCAACTCCCCGGCGGTGAAGGCCGTGTCGCCTTCCGGCACAGTGCCGTATCTGGAGCATGAGGGTGCCCGGGTGTGGGAGAGCCTCGCCATCGCCGAATATTGCGCGGAACTGAACCCCGCGTTGTGGCCGGCGGAGCGCATTGCCCGCGCCCATGCCCGCGCCATCGCCTCCGAGATGCATGCCGGGTTCCGCAACCTGCGCATCGCCATGCCGATGAATCTGGGCCGCGACTATGCCGGGCTTGGGCAGAACCCGGAGAGCCTGGCGGATGTGGCGCGCATCGAGGCGATCTGGACGGAAACCCGGGAAAGCTTCGGCGCAAGCGGGCCGTATCTGTTCGGCGCCATGTTTAACGCCGCTGATGCCATGTTCGCGCCGATCGTGGCGCGGTTCATCACCTACGCCCCGCCGCTGGGCGATGTGGCGAAGGCCTATTGCGCCGCCGTGCGGGCGCATCCGCTGGTTGCCAACTGGTACGAGATGGCGGCAAAAGAACCGGTATCCTGGCAACTCGAGAAATATGAAAGTCTCGCATGAAGCTCCGCCTTTTCCTCCTGGCGCTGCCGCTGCTGGCGAGCCCCGGATTCGCCCTCGCCGAGATCGACGTGACACTGGACGATGGCTCCGTCTGGCAGACCGATCAGAAGGGCGTGCAGACCGCAGGGTTCCTGCAGATCCACAACACCGGCAGCGTTGCGGATGTGCTGACCGCCGCGAATTGCAGCATCGCCGACAGCACCGAACTGGTGGGGGCGGATGGCAAGGAACTGGACAGCCTGGACATACCGGCGGGGCAAACGGTGACGCTGTCCCTCGTTGGGCCGCATTTGCTGCTGAAGCACCTGCGCTACACCGTGGATTACGGCAGCATCCTGCCCTGCGCCTTCACCTTCCAGCAGGCGGGGGATATGCTCGGCTATCTCAACGCCACGCCAGCTCCGACCAAGAAATAGCGCAGCTTGTGCGGGCGGGGGCATGCCGGTAATCCATGCTGATGGCGAGGCTTTAAGGTTCTGGCGGAGGGGCGAATGACGAAGGCACCAGCATCGCGGCTTGAGCAGGCCGCCCCCCCGCAGAGCCCGGAGGTGCCCGTTCCGGTTTTCGACGAAGAGATGTATCTGCGCCTGAACCCTGACGTGCTGGTGGCCGTGGCGGCGGGCAAGTTCGGCTCTGGACGGGAACATTACGAGCGTTTCGGCCGGGCCGAGGGCCGTTTGGTCGCGGCCCCCGGTGTCCCACCGTGCGGCCGCGTTATCCTCACCGCTCAGCCGGACCAGGTGGCCGAGCAGCCGCGCCCGCCCGTGGGCTCGCTCAATTCCATCCGCATCTCCCCCGCGGGTGGGATCTATATCGTCGGCTGGGTGAATGACACGCAGGACCGGCTGGACCGCGTCGACCTGTTCTTTCCCGGCTGGTCCATCTCCTTTGACGGCGCCAGCCTGGCCCGCATCCGCCGGCCAGACGCCGAGGCCGCGATGGGCATCGCCACACCGCACGCCTACGGGTTCTGGGGCTTCCTCTACGCCGCGCGCCGCCTCTCCGGCGGTTCCTGCAACGCCGTGCTGCGCATGAAATCCGGGGCGGAGCGTTCGCTCATGCTCACGGCGGAATCCGTTGAGGACCAGGAGATGCGCAACATCGCGCTCGGCCAGCTGGCACAGGCGCAATATCTCGGCAACCCGTATTTCGCCGCCACCGCCTCGGTGGACGCGGCGATCGGCGCGCAACTCGTCGATTTCAACCAGATGCTGACACGCCGCGCGGTGAACGCGCCGTATGTCGAGCGCTTCGGCCGCCACGGGGCCAGCTACAAGGGCTCGATCATCGTTTGCCTCTATGGCAAGCCGGAATATCTGTTCCTGCAGCAGGCCCTGTTCTCCCGCCATCCGGCGATGCGCGACTACGAGTTCATCTATGTTTCCAACAGCCCCGAGATCGCCGAGACGCTGCTGAAAGAGGCGAGGCGCTGCAGCCTGATCTACGGGCTGGACCTCACCCTGGTGCTGCTCAACGCCAATGCCGGGTTCGGCGCCGCCAATAATGTTGCTGCCCAGTACGCCTCCAGCCCGCGCCTGATCATCATGAACCCGGACGTGTTTCCCTACGACCAGGACTGGGCGGCGAAGCACAACGATGTGCTGGCCGGACTGCCGGCGGCACAGACGCAGCTCTTTGGCGTGCCGCTGTATTACGATGACGGCTCGCTGATGCATGCGGGAATGTATTTCGAGGTCGATACGGTGCCGGAGCTGGCTCCTGGCCGCAAGCCGGAGACGAGCATTCTGCGCGTGGAGCATTACGGCAAGGGTGCCCCGCCGGAGACAGCGCGGTTCCTGCGCCCGCGCCCGGTGCCGGCGGTGACCGGGGCGTTCATTTCCATCGCCAGTGACTGGTTCGAGACCCTCGGCGGTTTCACCGAGGATTACATCTTCGGCCATTACGAGGATGCGGATCTGTGCCTGAAGAGCCTGGAAGCCGGGCGGACGCCCTGGCTGCACGATGTGCGGCTGTGGCACCTGGAGGGCAAGGGCTCCGTCCGCAGGCCGGTGCATGAGGGCGGCTCCGCCGTGAATCGCTGGCTGTTCACCAAAACCTGGGGAGATCTGGTGCTTGGCGAATTGCTCGGGCCCGAGCCCGCCCACCCCGCGCTGCGCGCGGCGGTCAAGGAGGAAGCGCTGGCATGAAAATCCTGATCGTCAGCCTGTATCACCCGGAACTGGTGCGTGGCGGCGCGCAGCAGATCGCCTTCGAGCTGTTCGAGGGGCTGAAGCAGAAGCCCGGCGTGGAGCCGTATCTGCTCGCCTCGGCGGACCATAACAGCCCGGCGCTGTTCAAGAGCGGCGCGCGCATCACCGGTTTCGACGGGCGGCCGAATGAGTTCCTGTTCCTCTCGCAGGAATATGACTACGCCTGGGAGAAGGGCGGCAACCTGCTGCTCGTCGAGGCGTTCAAGGAATTCCTTGAACTCATCCAGCCGGACGTGGTGCATTTTCACCATTTCCTCACCCTCGGCATCGACCTGCTGACGCTGACGCGGCGCGTGCTGCCGGAGGTGAAGATCGTCTTCACCGCGCATGAGTTCCTCTCCATCTGCCCGGCCAACGGGCACATGGTACGGCGCACCGATGCCTCGCTCTGCACACGCGCGTCCGCCGTGCGCTGCCACCAATGCCTGCCAGAGCGCCCGCCCGAGCATTATTTCATGCGCGAGATGTGGATGAAGCGGCATCTCGACGCGGTGGATGTGTTCACCACGCCGAGCCGCTTCATGATTTCGCATTACGCCGCCTGGGGGCTGGATGAATCGAAATTCGTGCATGTCACGAATGGGCTTCTGCCGCGCGCCATGCCGCTTCCCGCGGCCTCGAAGGGCGAGCGGCGCAACCGCTTCGGCTTCTTCGCCCAGCTGGTGGATGCCAAGGGGCTGCATGTGCTGCTGGAGGCGGTGATGCTGCTGCGCGCCGGCGGGTTCACCGATTTCACCGTCGAGATCAACGGCGACAACATCCATTTTGCCACGCCAAAGCGCCGCGCCGAGATCGAGGCCTTCCTCGCCGAGGAGGAGAAGCTGCCACTGGCCGAGCGCAACGTGGTGTTCAATGGCTCCTACCACCCGGACCAATTGCGTGCGCGCATGGCGCGGGTGGATTGGGTGGTGGTGCCCTCCGTGTGGTGGGAAATCTTCTGTCTGGTGATCTCCGAGGCCTGGAGCTTCGGGCGTCCGGTCATTGCTTCCAACGCCGGCGGCCCGGCCGAGCGCGTGAGTGATGGCGTGGATGGCTTGCTGTTCGAGCTGGGCGATGCCCGTGCTTTGGCCGAGGCCATGTACCGCGCCTGCACGGAGGAGGGGCTGTGGGAAACCCTGGCCGAGGGGATCAAGCCGCCGCCGAGCCGTGCGGAGATGGTGGAGGGGTTTGTGGCGGTGTATGAGGAAGATCTTCCGGTGAAAGCTGTTCAGGCCTTCGATCGTCCGCATGGCTGAGGCGCTGGAGGCTGTCGGCCACGGATGACGAGTGTGATGGAAAAAATACCAGCTCTTGTCGTGAATCTGGAGCGGGATGCCGAACGCCGCGCCGAGATACTCGGACAATTCGACGATAAGCCCATGTTTGATGCGCGGATTGTCAAAGGCGTGGCGGGCGATACCCTGCCGGATTGCGTGCGCATGCTGCTTACCGATTCCCAGATGTGGCTGCCTAACAAAGGTGCGCTGGGTTGTTTTCTGTCCCATGTACGGGCCTGGGAGATCGTGGCGCAACTGCCCGTGCCGTTTGCCATAGTTCTTGAGGATGACAGCGATATCAGCGGGCTTGAGGAGGTCTGGTCCTTGAGCATACCGGCTGACGCCGAGTTCATCTTTCTTAACGACAGAATGTCGGGCGGTTGGAAGGATGACGAGGTCAAGGTAACCGAGATGCTCCACTCCCTGGTCAGGAAAGACTTGGATCGGACCAGGCCCGGCCATTTTGACCGGGACGGCTTTGGCACTGACGGATATCTGCTAACGCCAGGTGGCGCCAGGAAGCTCGTGGAGGCATGCCGCACGGATCTGTATTTCGGCCATGTGGATGGCCGGCTGCTGCGCTATGTCACCGCGCAGGCGGACCTCGATAATCTGCCAGACGAAAGCTGGGTGAAATCGATCATCATGCACCACCATCACAAACAGCATATGCCCAGGCTGGGGCTGCTCAAGGGCTATGCCTTGTCCCGCCCCCTGGTGCGCCACCGCGCCCTGGACAGCAGCCGGGTACAGGCGGACTCAGAGTAGCGGGCAATCACCATGCGCGAACACTGCCGCTCGGCGCGAGCCGCCGGTTACGCCGTGGGGCGGGCGCGGCGGAAGATGAAGATGCCGAGCAGGGCCGAGGCGGCGAACATGCCGCAGCCGATGAGCAGCAGATGCGTGTGGCTCGGCAGGCTGCCCTTGCCGAACAAGGCGAACACCACGGTTTGCGGCACGAAGCCGATGGCGGAAGCGGCCAGGAAGGGAAGCAGCCGCACCGAGGTGAGCCCCGCCACGAGGTTGAGCAGCAGGTTATTGCCCACCGGCATCAGCCGTAGCGTGAGCGTGGTGATGAAGGGATGCGCGGCGAGGGCACGGTCGATGCGTGCCAGCCGGTCGCCGAAGCGGCGGCGGATGAAAGACTGGCCGATGGCGCGCGCCCAGATGAAATCCAGGCTGCAGGCGAGCACCTGGGAGACGAGCGCGATGGCCGAGCCGTAAACCGGACCGAAGGCGTAGCCGGCGGCGAAGGCCGGGATCTGGCGTGGCAGGCCGATGGCGGTGAGGAAGGTGGCCAGCAGCAGGAACAGGCTTTGCCCGCGCAAACCGCCCTGGGCCAGGGTGTTGGTCAGTTCCGTTTGCGCCGCGCCATTGGTTACCAGCGGCAGGGCGGCGGCAATTGCTATCAGCCCACCCGCCATCAGAGCGGGCTTCAGCGCCTTGGCGGCGACGGTGGCGGTGGCGGCGCGGGGCAGGTTTTGGCTCATTCTCTATGCTCGACCTGAGGTACCTTCCAGCGCCGCTGCAGCCAGGCGACGCCGAACAGATCGACGATGCCGACTTTCAGGCGCTGCCAGTTATTGTAATGCGAGGCGCCGTGCGCGCGCGCATGGTGGCGCACCGGCACGGAGACGACATGCCCGCCGGCGCGGATGAACAAGGCAGGTAGGAAGCGGTGGATATGGTCGAAATGCGGAAGTTCCAGGAAGGCCTGGCGGCGGAACAGCTTTAATCCGCATCCGGTGTCGGGCGTGGCATCCTGCAGCAGATACGAGCGCACCCGGTTGGCGATCTTCGAGCCCAACCGCTTGGAACTGCTGTCCCGGCGGGCAACGCGGTGCCCGGCGATCAGCACCGGCAGCGGCCCGCGCTCCTCGGCGTCGCGCGCCGCGGCGAGCATGACGGGGATGTCGGCGGGATCGTTCTGCCCGTCGCCATCGAGCGTGGCGATATAGACGCCCCGCGCCGCCTTTACGCCGGTGATTACCGCAGCACTCTGGCCGCAGCTCTGCTTGTGCCGCACGCGGACCAGCGTGGGCGTGGTGGCGGCGAGTTCGGCGAGGATCTTCGGCGTCCCGTCGGAGCTGCCGTCATCGACATAGACGATCTCGTGTTCCACCCCGGCGAGCGCGGCGCCGATGGCGGAGATCAGCGGCTTGAGATTCGGCGCCTCGTTATGCACGGGCACCACCACGGAGATCAGCGGGGCGCTGGCATCGGATTCGGCCTGGGTCAGGAAACGGGTTTCGATATTCATGTTATGATTCAGCCGCGTCATTAAGGCGTATCTGTGGCCCAAATCCGTTCAGTAAAAGATATTGGCCGCCAAAGCCCCCGGGTTTTAGTAAAAATTTGTAATCGCCGGCGTCGAGCCAGGGAAGACCTTCCCATTCGCCCCTGACGGTGAGCCTGCCGGCGCCAAGACGGTGCAGGATGATGGAGGCGGTGTCGTTGCCGGTGATGGCGAAATGCCTGAGGTTTCGCGCGGCCAGACCGGCGGCGATCTCGGCCAGCGCCTCCGCCGCCAGTATTGTCGCCGGGGCGCGCCTGTCGAGCGGGGCGGAGGTGGAAATGATGAAGTTCCGCTCCTGCGCCGCGGCCCAGGCCAGCGCGCCCTCGATATCCGGGGCCTGCGGGTCGATCTGGCGCAGCGGCAGTTGCTCGCGCGCGGTGCCGAGTTGGAACAGGGTCTGCCGGTCCAGCGCGCCGGAGAGAATGGCCACCCGGCCACCGGGCGGTTCCCGCGTGGCCAAAGGCGGGGGCAGGTTTGCCGCCCAGGCAGGGCCGCCGGTGCAAAGCTGCGCCGCGACCACGGGGGCGAGGGCGGCGCATTGGGCTTCATCCACCGCGTCCAGCAGCGCCAGGGAAGCGCCCTGCTCGCGCGTGGCGCTGATGCGCCGGGCCAGCCGGTGCCGCCTGCCGCCACCGCCTCGTAGGGGATGATCACGGGCGGCCGGAAAGGTGCGGCGTCAGGGTCCGGCGCAGATCGGCGGCCAGCTGGCCATCCTGGAACAGATGGCCCTGATAGACGAAGCGGCGGAAGCCGGGCTCGGCCAGGCAGGCGAGCATGAAGCCGGTGCCGGAGTGTTCGGTGATCTCGTCCAGCACCGGTGCGAGCGACTCGATCTCGGGGAATGCCGATTGATTGCCGAAGCTGAAGAAGTACCGCGAGGCGGGGGGAAGGGCGCCGCGCGCCTCTCGCGGGGTGAGCGTGAGGCCAGTGGGGGCGATGATGTCCGCTTCCGCCGCCGGGCCGAGGGCGAGCCGCGTGCCGGGGCCGGCCGCCTGGCCGAGCGCCACCGCATCCCGCAGCGTGAAACCCACCCCCCGGATGCTCATGAAAGGGGAACTGTCATGGTTTGGTAATCAACATGCCGTGCTTCATGCCATGTTCCCGCGCCCTCGGCCAGATAGCCAAGGCGCATGCCAAGTCATTGTTCTGTCGCCGTTGCCGTCTTGGCGAGGGCGGGCGGCATCGCTATAAGCCCGCTCAACCTCAGAGGCTGTCATTGTTGGCGGCTTCAAGACATTGAAGGAACGGACGGCATGCTAATTTCGTTGCCACCCGACTACCGCCCATCGGAGAACGAAGAGTTCATGAATCCGATGCAGACGGAGTATTTCCGGCAGAAGCTGCTGCGTTGGCGGGGCGATCTGGTGAAGGAGGCCAATGGCACGCTGGCTTCGCTTGGCGAGGGCGGAATTCTGGAAGCAGACATCACCGACCGCGCCAGCGTGGAGACGGACCGGGCCCTGGAGCTGCGTACCCGTGACCGCGCCCGTAAGCTGATCGGCAAGATCGACCAGGCGCTGCAGCGAATCGAGAACGGCACCTACGGCTTTTGCGAGGAGACGGGCGAGCCGATCGGCCTGAAGCGGCTTGAGGCGAGGCCCATCGCCACCATGTCCATCGAGGCGCAGGAGCGCCACGAGCGGATGGAGAAGGTGCACCGGGACGACTGATCCCGGCGCGCGAAAAGCGGGGCGCCCACAAGACGCCCCGCAGAAACAAGCCGGAAGATTAAACCAGCCGCGCCCGTGCCGCCGCGGCTTGGCGCTGCTCGGCGATCTGCGCCTTCATCGCCTTCTGCAGCTTCTCGAAGCCGCGCACCTCGATCTGGCGCACCCGCTCGCGCGAGATGCTGTACTGCTGCGACAGCTCCTCAAGCGTCGTCGGGTTGTCCTTCAGCCGGCGCTCGATCAGGATGTGCCGCTCGCGCTCGTTCAGGGTCTTCAGCGCGCTGGCCAGCAGCGCCTTGCGCCCGGTCAGCTCCTCGCGCTCGGCGATCGTGGTTTCCTGGCTTTCGGACTCGTCGACCAGCCAGTCCTGCCATTCGCCTTCGCTGTCCATGCGACCGGGGCGTTCAGGCTGTGATCGGGCGCGGCCAGGCGGCGGTTCATGCTGACCACGTCCTGCTCCGGCACGTCCAGCAGATGCGCGATCTTTGCCACCTGCTCGGGCTGCAGGTCGCCGTCGTCGATCGCCTGCATCTGGCCCTTCAGCCGGCGCAGGTTGAAGAACAGCTTCTTCTGCGCCGCCGTGGTGCCCATCTTCACCAGCGACCAGCTGTGCAGGATGTATTCCTGGATGGCGGCGCGGATCCACCACATGGCATAGGTGGCGAGGCGGAAGCCGCGGTCCGGGTCGAAGCGCTTCACCGCCTGCATCATGCCGACATTGCCTTCGCTGATCAGCTCGCCGACCGGCAGGCCGTAGCCGCGGTAGCCCATGGCGATTTTGGCCACCAGGCGCAGATGCGAGGTGACAAGCTTGTGCGCCGCCTCCATGATCGTCCTGGTCGCGCCAGGCGCGGGCCAGGCGCTCCTCTTCCTCAGGCGCCAGCATCGGGAATTTGCGGATTTCCTGCAGATACCGCGTCAGGTTGCCATCGGGCGCCAATGTAGTAACGGCTGAGGCCATAAAACGGGTTCCCCAATATTTATCCCGCTCCACGCCTGCCGGAAAAATAAGCGGCACGGCGCAAAGCAAGCTTGTGGCCACCGCCAGAGCCTGGAAGCTAGCACCATCGACCAGAGATACCCCTTAAAAAGGCAGTAAGGTTCCGGCCATGCGGCTAGGCCCCTCGGGTGGAGTTAAAGGGGAGCTTAGGAGCCCATAAAGGGGTAGTCAACAAAAAGGACTCTGCAGGTCCTGTTTTAGGCGCATGCGAGCAATGCGTCCTCAAGGGCCTGGAAGTCCGCCGGCGGCGGCACGGTAAAGCGCAGAGCCTCGCCGCTGATGGGGTGGTTGAAGCCAAGCGTTTGCGCGTGCAGGGCCTGGCGGGGGAAGTCCAGCGCCAAGCTGCGGGCGGGTTCGGAGAGGTACTTGGCGGCGGCGGGGCGGCGTTCAAGTACACCGGGTCGCCCACCAGCGGGTGGCCGATATGGGCCAGGTGCACGCGGATCTGGTGCGTGCGCCCGGTGGCCAGCCGGCAGGCGAGCAGTGCCGCGGCCTGGCCGAAAACGCGCAGTACGCGGTAATGGGTGAGGGCGTGCTTGCCGTTGCGGCTGACCACGGCCATGCGCTTGCGGTCGCGCGGGTCGCGGCCGATAGCGCCCTCGATGCTGCCGGTGGAAGCGGACGGGCACGCCCCAGCAGATGGCCAGGTAGGCGCGTTCCAGATCCCGCGCGGCGAAGGCGGCGGAAAGCCGGGCGTGGGCCAGATCCGTCTTGGCCACGACCATGACGCCGGAGGTGTCCTTGTCCAGCCGGTGGACGATGCCGGGCCGCTTTTCGCCGCCGATGCCGGTGAGGCTGTCGCCGCAATGGGCGATGAGTGCGTTGACCAGCGTGCCGTCCGGGTTGCCCGGGGCGGGGTGCACCACCATGCCGGCAGGCTTGTTCAGCACCAGCAGGTGTTCGTCCTCGTATAATACGTCGAGCCCGATTTCCTGTGCCTGCGGCGTGGCCGGTTCCGGCGCGGGAGGGGCGAGGCGGTAGGTGGCCCCCGGCTGGACGCTTTCCGACGGGTCTTTCGTTACCGCGCCCGAGCGTGTGACATGACCTTCCAGGATGAGGGCCTTGACGCGGGAGCGCGATAGCGTGCCGATGCGGGCGGCCAGGAACGAGTCGAGCCTGGTGCCGGCCTCTTCCGGGCCGGGCGTGAGGATGAAGTCGGGGGGCAAAGATGCAGGGTCAGCCACAGAATTTGCGGGGGTTGAAGGCGCTGGTGGGGGTCATGGGTGTGCTGATCGTCATCGGCACTACGGTGGTCATCGGCACGGTCATCCACCGGCTTTATGCCAGGTTTACCGCGCCGCCAATGCCCGTAGCACCGCTGGCCGCACCCGTGGCCCCGGTGGCGGGAAACGTGCCGGTTGCCGCCGCGTTGGCGCCGGGCGAGCATATTGCTGGCATCGCTGGTGCCGGGCCCGATGTGGCCGTGTGGGTGAGCGGCCCCAAAGGCGACCGTGTGCTGCTGCTGGACCCGGCGAGCGGCACGGTGCGGGTAGGGCTGCAAACCCTGCCGTGAGATTTGCGGAAAAATGATGCCGCCGATGGCTTGAATTAATTTTTCCCTTGGCCTAATGGCCTCTTGCCTCGTCCCGTTCGTCTAGAGGCCCAGGACACTGCCCTTTCACGGCGGCGACAGGGGTTCGAATCCCCTACGGGACGCCATTGATTTTCCTATATAATTTGCACTTATCTACAGCCCGTTAAAAGGCTGTACGGCATATGTACGGCATATACGGTGCGGGACGGGCTGATCTAATTTTCACTGACATAACACGCATGGGGCATAGGACTCATGGGCTATTCACGCCCCGTAGAACCGTAAAACAGTATTTTTTCGACGCGCGGGATAGCACTTGGCATAGGACTTATCAGGTTTTTTGCAAAAGTTGTAGATATATATTGAAGCTTTTGCACCTGATGCTCCAAAAAGCATCAGGAACCATCAGGTGGGCATCAGGTGGCAAATCTCAAATAAACGGCTGTTTTCAGCCAAAAACCCCCCGCCTGATGCTCCAGGGGGCATCGGGTCGGCATCAGGTGCGGAAGGCTCAGGGTATGGCCACAGGAAAAAGGCCCGAGGCGGTGGCGCTCTATCCATCCCCTCACCGTCTGCCGGGCGGCGCTGGGCATAGGTAGGCACGGGCGGGGGCGAGGCTTCCTCCCTGTGGCCCTTGCTGCGGCTGAACGCATGCCGGTGGATGGGTGTGGCTATGGTTCCGGTGTGGCCGGTGGGCGCGGTCGGATCGCGGCGACGATGGCGGCGGCGTTGCACGGTATCGTGTCCGAATAGGGCTTCCCCTTGCGGGACGCCCCAAGGGGGTTCTTAACGTGTCCCATACGGGTCGGTTTTAGGGCTTTTGGGACACGTGGGGCGGAATTTCCTAGACCCTATTCGGACACGCCACCCGTCAAAATGAATTGCAGCGGCCCCGAGTTCGGAAGCCGGCCGGAACGCATGACCCGATAACATACAATCAGCAAGCCTTTTCCTGTTTTCTCCAGCAATTGCGCGGCTCTCAATGCTTGGCCGCTCTCGATGGGGCTTCAAGGACGGCCTGATAGACGCCAGAACGTGGCTGTAACGCGCGGACGCAACACGCTGGCGCGCGCGCGACTCGCACGCGCGGCGTTGAATATGGCGCGAGGTTCGGCGGGATTTCAGCCTCTCGCCTCCCAACAAATTTCGTTACAGGAGCTTAGTCAGTCGCTTGGCGTAACGCTCGCCAACAAATGCACCTCAAAGTCTCCAAAAAGGTCTTGTAATTGTTGAAGTTTCCCAGAGGCCTCAAAGTCCTTGCAATCTTGGGGTGACATATAGGGAGCAGATTGGGCAGTCGAAGCTATCTCTTCGCCCATAGTAGCCGCTTCTTGCGCGGCTTCTGGCGTAGGCTTCCCATCAGGGCCAGTTCCCCAAACATCAACCGCAAATAGGATTGAGGCGTCATGGACAACATCACGCAGTCGCCCAACCCAGCTTGCGCCCAGTTTGTCATACGTTTGCGGAGACGCCGAACCGGCTGTTCCTCGGTCTGGATGGCGGCGCGCTCCACCGGGTCATTGACGAATGGCCGGTCGCCCGGCTCGGCGTTGTCGTTCGCCAGTTCGTCCAGCAGGTCAGCCCGCCGCGCGCGGGCCTCGGCCATCAGTTCAGCGGGTACTCGGCTGGCGTGTGTCAGCACCAGCTTGTCACCGCGCAGCGCCACCCCCGCCCCAGCAGCGCGCAGTCGGGGAAGCAGGGCGGCGGCGGTCATAACTCGACCTCATCCGCGCCCAGGTCGTCACCAGAATTTTTCGTCATACCCCTAAACGACACACCCTCAAAACCCTCAAAAGGGTCGGCGGCGATGCTGGGGCCAACCGCTGAAAGGAGACAGGCGTATGAGCGACAACATCACGGGCAAGGTGGTGGTCATCACCGGGGCCAGCTCGGGTCTGGGCGCGGCGGCGGCACGGCATCTGGCGGCGCGGGGCGCCAGACTGGCGCTGGGGGCGCGGCGCGTGGACCGGCTGGAGGCGCTGGTAGCAGAGCTGCGCACGGCGGGCGGCGAGGCGCTTGCCGTGCCAACCGACGTCACCGATCCCGCCCAAGTACAGCGCCTGGTGGATGCGGCGGTGGCGGCCTTCGGCGGGCTCGATGTCATCATCAACAATGCCGGGCTCATGCCGCAATCGCCGCTGGAGCGGCGGCGCATCGACGAATGGGACCGCATGATCGACGTCAACATCAAGGGCGTGCTCTACGGCATCGCCGCCGCCTTGCCGGTGATGCAGGCGCAGAAGCGCGGGCATATCATCAATGTCGCCTCGGTGGCCGGGCACAAGGTGCGGGCGGGCGGCGCGGTGTATTCGGCCACGAAGCATGCGGTGCGGGTCATCTCGGAGGGGCTGCGCCAGGAGGTGAAACCGTACAACATCCGCACCACGGTGATCTCGCCCGGCGCGGTAGACACCGAGCTGCCCGACAGCATCTCCGAGCCCGACATCGCGGCCAGCACGCGCGCCTTCTACGACGCCTATGCCATCTCACCGGACTCCTTCGCCGAGGCGGTGCTCTACGCCATGGGCCAGCCCGAGAGCGTGGACATCAACGAGATCCTCTACCGGCCGACCAACCAGCAGTATTGAGGGCCGGGAGCAGACCAGCCGGTTTCCTACAAGCAACGCGGAAAGAAGCCATCAGGTCAGACCGGCATGGAAGATATTTCAGCACCAGACCATATCATTCATGATCGACGCTATCGGAAAATCGGTCACTTGCCATCAATGACTAGACTTGCCGCATTAAAGTACGGCGTACCCCATGCCTCCGCTGGACACCAATGGCACCGCGCATTGGAGGGATGCTGCACGCAGTAGAATCTCATTGCGATATAGTTCGAAACCATCCCATGATGCGGCAGTAGATGGCACGAGGCTGCCCATGGAAATTACAACAATCGTTGAAATCATTAGCGCCGTTGGCGCGCTCGGCACGGCCGCGACCGGGCTTGTGGACACTACCAAATTGTTTGGCGGGGGCGTCTCCAACGCCGGCTACGCCACCATAAAACAGCAACTCAAACCGTTCGAACCGCTGCTCAGCACCATCCCGGAAGGGGCGGCCTACGCAACGATTTACGGCCTTTGGATTAATGGCGCCGCCATCGAGGACCAGAAGGCAAAAGCCAAGGCGCTGATCAAGCTTGGTTTTGCGCCTGCCACCGTGAACGCGATGAAAGCCGCCACCGGACTGCCGGGGGCGGGGCTTGCCCTGCTCGCGGAAAACATCGCCAACGGGGTCGATCTCAGCCCGCCGCAGGTGAATATTTATGGGCGGCTGGATGCAATCCTCAGCGCCGTCATCGACGCCGCATACGAGAAAGCCGACCAGCGCTACCGCAACACTGCCAAGGCTCTGGCGGCGGCCATCGGAATCGTCCTGGCGTTGATTGGTGGCTACGCCGTCACCCCGCCAGGCGCGCCCGTAAATTGGCTGCTCTACGCCGTGATGGGCGCCATCGCCACGCCGCTCGCGCCGGTCGTGAAGGATCTCACCACTGCCATCAACACCGCCGTGCAAAGCAGCGGGCAATTGCGCGCGCTGCTGAAATGACGCTCTATCTCAATTTGAGGCAACTTACGGTCGGCGGCTATGTGCTGGACCAGCCTTACATGCTGCAAGGGGCCGCGGCCACGGACTTAAACTCCCTTACCGCCGTGTCCTGGGCAAACATTCCGCAACTGGTCGGCGGGCGCAACCTGCTCTTCATCGTGCATGGCTTTAACGTCAATTTCGCCGCCGGGGCGCGCATGAACGACCGCCTCCGCCCGCTGCTCAATTTGGCGGCCGGCGATCTCGCCATCGGCGTGCTCTGGCCAGGCGACAGTTTTATACCGGTTGTCGATTACCCATTCGAGGGAAATGTAGCGATCGCCGCCGGCAAGGCGATCGCTACCTTCTGCCGGACTTTTTTGGCCTCCGCGCGAAGCTTCTCCTTCGCCTCGCACAGCCTGGGCGCGCGCGTGGTACTGCAGGCTTTGCTTGGGCTGGACCGGCCCGCGCGCTCAGTGACACTCATGGCCGGTGCAATCAACCAAAGTTGCCTGGTGCAGGAATATGCCGCCGCCGCGCGCAATTCCACCAGCCTCTCCGTGCTCGCCTCCAAGGGCGATAATGTGCTGAAACTGGCGTTTCCGCTCGGCGACCCGTTGGCTGATCTTTTGCACGACGACCATCCGGTTTTTGAGCCGGCGCTCGGTTATGCAGGCCCCTCAATATCGGAGGCCGCCCTTGTCGACGGCCCATGGCAAATCCCCTTACCCGCGCCGCCCTCGAACATCGATTATGATCATGGCAGTTATCTGCCGCCGAGCGATGCGGTGGCACCTCAGCCCGCGACCAACCCGCCCAGTTATGTTCCGGTGGCCAACTATATCGCCAACGCCTTTTACGGTCGCCCGCAAAGCTGGCCGGGTATGGCACCACCGGGGCCGCAGGGTTTTAATTACAACCTCTATCCCACGGATTAGAATTTTTATTGCGTACAAGGGGCGGCAATGGGCTCGGCGAGAGCTTATCCAGGGCATGGGAGACCAAGGGGGTGACTGGGCTTGGCCAAGTCGGG
>CAVQHB010000015.1:0-93101 GCA_963712195.1 uncultured Alphaproteobacteria bacterium
CCAAGGAGAAAAAACATGACAACCATGCAAGCTTTTGCATCGGCCCCGCTGACGCCGCTGGGTGCCGAGCCTGACTTCACCGACGCCGCCGCCGCCGTGCAGGCCACGGCCCGGCGCTTCGCCACGATGTCCTGCGCCCGGTGGGCATCGCGCTCGACCGCATGACGCCGGAACAGGTGATCGCCGCCGACTCCCCGCTCTGGGGCGCCCTGCAGCAATTCGCCAGCACTTGGCTTCACCGTGGAGAGCCTGCTGGCCCTGGAGCCGGCGGAACGCGCGCGCATCATGTGCATCCTGTTCGAGGAGCTGGGCTGGGGCGATTCCGGCCTGGCGATCTGCATCGGCGCGGGCATGCTGGCGGAGCTGATGAGCACTGTGCTCGGCAATGAATTCTGCCGCAACCTCACCGTTGGCAAGCTCGGCTGCTGGGGGATCACCGAGCCCGACCACGGCACCGACATGCTCGACCCGAACCGCATGATCTTCCACCCGCAGGGCAATTACGGCCGGCCGAACTGCGTCGTCACCATCAAGGACGACGAGATCATCATCAAGGGCCAGAAATCCGCCTGGGTTTCAAATGGCACCATCGGCCAGGTGTGCATCCTGTACGCCGCGGCGGATACCGGGTCCGGCCCCAGCACGAAGAACGGCGCCGTGGTCATCGTGCCCGGCGATGCCAAGGGCGTGAGCCGCGGCAAGCCGTTGGACAAGATGGGCCAGCGCGCGCTGAACCAGGGCGAGATCTTCTTCGACGACGTGCATCTGTCCAAGGAGCATCTGCTCGCCGGGCCGGACCAGTACCAGACCGCCGTGTACGCCATCCATACCTTCGCCAACACGCTGATGGGCGCCGTGTTCACCGGCTGCGCGCGCTCGGCCTATGACCTCGCCCATGCCTATGCGCATGAACGCAAGGCCGGCGGCGTGCCGATCATCCGCCACCAGTCCGTGGCGCACCGCCTGTTCCACATGTTCCGCAAGGTCGAGGCCTCCTGCGCCCTCGGCCGCCGCGTGGCGCACTACAACTTCGCGGCGCGCCCAGCCGGCGCTGCACGCCGCCATGACCTCCAAGGTCACCGGCACGCAGACCGCTTTCGAAGTCGCCAACGACGCGCTGCAACTCTTCGGCGGCAACGGCCTGACCCGCGCCTACCCGATCGAGAAAATCCTGCGCGACGCGCGTGCGTCTCTGATCGAGGATGGCTGCAACGAGATCCTGGCGATCAAGGGCGGCTACTACCTCACCAACCCCGACCTGCTGTGACCTGATCTTTCATTATAAAAAACGGAGACGTCCAAAAATGACAACGAATTATCAAGTGGTGCTGTACGGCGCCAGCGGTTACACGGGCAAGCTCACGGCCTGGAAACTGGCCAAGCGCGGCATCCCCTTCATCGCCGCCGGGCGCAATGCCGAGCGCCTTGCCTCGGAGATGGAGAAAGTCCCCGAGCTGAAGGGCCATGACTACCAGTGCGTGAGCGTGGCGCACAACACCGCCGCGCTGACGGAATTGTTCACCGGCAAGAAGGTCGTGCTCAACATCGTTGGCCCGTTCATGCAGCTCGGCCAGCCTGTGGTGGAGGCCGCACTCGCCACCGGTTGCCATTACTTCGACACCACCGGCGAAACCGACTGGATGCTGTACCTGAAGAAGGAATTCGCCGCCGCCTTCGCGGCGAAGGAGCTGGCGCTGTGCCCGGCCAATTCCTACATGTGGACGGCTGGCACGATCGCCGCCGAAATCGCGCTGGAGACCCCGGGCATCGATACGCTGGACCTGCTTTATTACGGCGATGCCGAAGTCAGCGTGGCCTCGACGATGTCTTTCCTGCGCATGTGCACCAAGCCGATGTTTTATCTGAGCCAGGGGCAGCTGGTGCAATGGCCGTGGGCCACGGCGTATGATGTCTCCGTGCCCGGCATCCACCGCATGCTGAAGGCCATGCCCTGGGGCGGAGCCGGTGAGCCGGTGTGGTACGAGGGTGATGCCCGCGTGCGCAACTGCTCGGTGATGTTCTCGCTGGGCAACCAGGAGATGATGATGAACGTTCTCGGCCTGCTGAAGCAGTTCGAAGAGAACTACCGTCAGCTCGACGCCGCGGCGCAGGAAGAGGTGACCAACCAGATCGGCCGCCAAGTGACGCAGAAGGAGCCGCCGCGCGAGACGCCGGAAATTCACCGCACCCTCATCTCCTGCCAGGCGCGCGGCAACACGCAATCGGTGAGCGTGATCCTGCGCGGCAATTCCGCCTATTCCCAGACCGGGGTTTTCGGTGCCGAGGCTGCCCGTGCGGTGCTCGCCGGTGAACTGAAAAACATCGGCTTTGGCTCCGGTTCCGCGATCCTCGGGGCGCGGCGTTTGCTTACGGCGCAGGCGGAGGATGGCTACCTCTCCTACGAGATCAAGCACGTCTAGCCGGCACGGCGCGGTGGTGCTCCCGCCGCGCCGCTTTCCCTATTCGAGGTGAACATGACCCAGACCATCTACGTCGCCGGGATCGGCATGACGCCGTTCGGCAAACACTTGTCATTGAGTGTGAAGGATCTCGCCGCACAGGCCGTGACGGCCGCGTTGGAAGATGCCGGATGCGAGAAGACCCAGGTGGAGGCGGCCTATTTCGCCAACGCCACGCAGGGCCACATGGATGGCCAGCACATGATCCGCGGCGAACTGGCACTGCGTGCCATGGGCTTTGAGGGCCTGCCGGTGGTGAATGTGGAAAACGCCTGCGCCAGCGCCAGCACGGCGTTCCATCTGGCGGTCAACCATCTGCTGGCCGGGGCGGCGGATATCGTCCTCGCCCTCGGCGCGGAAAAGATGTTCTCCACCGACAAGGCCCGCACCTTCGCGGCCTTCGATGGCGCCTGGGATGTGCACGAGACCGTGGCCAATCAGGCGAAGCTGATGGAGATGGGGCGCGGCATTGAACCGCCGCCGGGCACGATGTCAGAAAAGCCATACAGCGTGTTCATGGATATTTACGCCGCCATGGGCCGCATGCACATGCGCGAATTCGGCACGACGCAGCGCCAGTTCGCGGCGGTGTCGGCGAAAAACCACATGCATTCCGTGCATAATCCGCTGTCCCAGTATCGCGATGCCTACACCATCGAGCAGGTGCTGGCGGCTCCGCCGATCACCTATCCGCTGACCCTGCCGATGTGCTCGCCGGTCAGCGATGGCGCCGCCGCCGCGATTCTGTGCACCGAAGCCGGGTTGAAGCGGCTGCGCGGCCAGGCGGGGCGCGCGGTGCGCGTGCTGGGCTGCGCGCTGCAAACCAGCAGCGAGCGGGCGCCAGCTGATCTGGAGAATCACCTGGTCCGCAAGGCCGCGCGCAAGCTGTTCGAGCGCGCCGGCATCGGCCCCGAAGAGGTGAGCGTGGCCGAAGTGCATGACGCGACGGCCATCGGCGAAATTTTGCAATCCGAACTGCTCGGACTGATCCCCTTCGGCGGCGGCGGGCCGGCGGCTGAGTGCGGCGAGACCTCGATCGGCGGGCGCATTCCCATCAACCCCTCGGGCGGGCTGGAATCCAAGGGCCACCCGATCGGCGCCACCGGACTCGCGCAGATTTTCGAACTGGTGACGCAGCTGCGCCATGAAGCCGGCCCCCGGCAAGTGGCGGGCGCTCGCATCGCCCTGGCCGAAAACGGCGGCGGCCTGGCGGGGGTTGAAGAAGCCGTTGCTTGCCTCACTCTTCTGGGACGCTGAACCATGACCACGCGCAACGAAAGCATTCTGGCCAACCTCATCGCCAACCGCGCCGAGGAGATGCCCGAGTTTAATGTACTGACCTTCGAAGGCGCAGGCGTGCGCGCCGACGAAACCCGCAGCTACCGCGAGCTGTGGGAGAACAGCCAGCGCCTGGCACAGGTGCTGCTGGAGCTGGGGGTGAAGCCGGGCCAGCGCTTTGGCCTGGTCATGGCCAACCACCCTGAGTTTGTCGAAGCCATGGTGGCGGCCAGCATTCTCGGCGCCGCGGTAACGCCGATCGACCCGCGCACCAAGGGCGACAAGCTGCGCTTCATGCTGGAGCGTGCGGCGTGCAGCGGCGTCTTCGCCGCCGATTACGCGCTGGACAACATCCAAGAGGTGCGCGCCGCCCTGCCCGGCCTCGCCTGGGTGGCGAGCTTCGTCACCGATGAGGGACCGCGCCCGCTCGCCGACTACCCCGGCGTAGTGGACTGGGCCTCCCTCGCCCCCGCACGGGCACCCGCGCTGCCGGTGCTGACCACCGACCCGGACAGCCCGCTGGAGCTGATCTTCACCTCCGGCACCACCGGCGATCCCAAGGGGATCGTGATGACGAACCGCCGGTATTGCGACACCACGCTGCTTGCCCAGAAGCTCTTCAGCTATCGCGACGACGACATTCTCTATTCCGGCCTCTCCCTCACCCATGCCAACGCGCAGATCCTCACCTTGGGCGCGGCGCTGGCCTGCAAGCTGCGCTGCGTGCTGTCGCGGCGTTTTTCCAAGTCGCGCCTCTGGAACATCACCCGCAAATACGGCGCCACCAGCTTCACGCTGCTGGGCGGCATGACCACCGCCATCTATGCTGAGCCGCCCCGCCCCGATGACGGACAAAATCCGGTGCGCCTCGTTATCTCCGCCGGCATGCCCGCGGCGATCTGGAAATCCTTCGAGCAGCGCTTCAACGTCAAGATACTTGAGTTTTATGGCGCGGCGGAGGGCGGCTTGACCTTCAACTATCCCGGCACCGGCCCCGTGGGCAGCATCGGCAAACCGCCGGCGATGTTCCAATACCGTATCGTGGATGACGAGGATAAGGACGTGCCGCGCGGCACGCCTGGCGAGCTGCTGTTCCGCCCGGCCAGCGGCGCGGCCTATGTCGTCGAATATTTCGGCGATCCGGCGGCATCCGCGAAGAAATGCGCCGGCGGCTGGCTGCGCATGGGCGACGTTGTGCATGAAGACGAGGATGGCTGGCTCTACTTCGATTACCGAAAAGGGGCCGGCATCCGCCGCAATGGCGAGTTCATCAACGCCGCCTTCATCGAGAAGGTCATCGCCGAATCCGGGCTTGCCGACGATGTCTATGTCTATGGCATCCCCGCCAGGAACCACGTTCCCGGCGAGAAGGACGTCGTCGCCGCCATCGTGCCCCGGGACGAAATCTGTTTCGACCCACAGCGCCTGTTCGATGTCTGCAAGAACCGGCTCGAAGCCAATTTCATCCCCAGCTTCATCCAGGTGATGCACCAGATTCCCAAAACCGCATCCGAAAAACCGCAGGACCGGTTTTTGATCGAGGCTTTCGAGCGCGAGCCGCACGCCATTCACCGGCGGCCATAAAAACAAACATAAAACAATAAAGGAAACGGCTTATGAAACGTCTGTCCGGCAAAACCTGCATCGTCACCGGTGCCGCCAATGGCATTGGCCTGGCCACCGCCACGCGCCTGGCGCAGGAAGGGGCCAAGGTGCTGCTCACCGATATCAACGCCGCGCAAGGCGAAGCCGCCACCGCCGCGCTGACGGAATCCGGCCTGGCTGTGCGCTTTCAGCAGCACGACGTGACCCAGCGCGACGCCTGGGAAAGCGCGTTGCACGCCGCCAGGGAATTTGGCGGGCGCGTCAATGTCATCGTCAACAATGCCGGGATTGTTATTCCGGGCAGCATCGAGAGCGTGGACTGGGCGAGCTGGCGCAAGACGCTGGATATCAATCTCGATGGCGTGTTCCACGGCGTGCAGCTTGGCGTGCGCGAGATGAAGGAACATGGCGGGTCCATCGTCAACCTCGCCTCCATCGAGGGCATTGTCGGTGAACCCATGGCGCTGGCCTACAACGTCACCAAGGGCGGGGTGCGGCTGCTGACAAAATCCGCCGCCGTGCATTGCGCCAAATCCGGCTACAAGATTCGCATCAATGCGGTGTGCCCGGGATTTGTCGAAACCCCGCTGGTGCTGAACGCCATCGGCGCGATGCCGCCCGAAATCGCGCAGGGGTTTCAGGCCAAGGTTCTGAACCGCACGCCGATGGGCCGCTTGGCGCAGCCGGTGGAAGTGGCCAATGCCATCCTGTTCCTGTGCTCCGATGAGTCGAGCTACGTCACCGGCTCGGACCTGCTGGTCGATGGCGGCTACACCGCCGGTTGAGGGAGATTTGGCCATGAAAACGATCCTTATTACCGGCGCGGCCTCCGGCATTGGCCGGGAAACCGCACGCCTGTTCGTGGCACGCGGCTGGCAGGTTGCGGCAGCAGACATCAACCCTCCGGCGCTGGCGCAACTCGCCGCCGAGCTGGGTTCCAGCCTCGTCCCCATTACCGGAGATGTGCGCACACGCGAGGGGGCGCGTGCCATCGTGGACGCCGCCACCGCAGTGACCAGGGGCAGCCTCGATGCCCTGTTCAACTGCGCCGGACTTTTGGAAATGGGACCGCATGTGAAGATCGCGCCCGATCGCATCGACCGGCTGGTCGATGTGAACATCAAGGGCGTGGTGTATTGCATCGACGCCGCCTACCCAGCGCTGGCGCGCACACCTGGCGCGCATATCGTAAGCATGAGCTCGACCTCGGCCGAATACGGCACGCCTGACCACGCGATGTACAGCGCCTCGAAATTTTTCGTCCGCGGCCTGACCGAGGCGCTTAACATCGAGTTGGAGCCAGCTGACATCCAGGTGAGCGCCATCCTGGTGGCTTACGTGCAAACGCCCATGGTCAACGCCGCCGAGGTGAAAGCCTCGTCGGTGGAGAAGCTGGGGGTAAAGGTGAAACCCCAGGCGGTGGCCGAGACGGTGTGGAAGGCCGTCCATGGCAAGAAGGTGCTCTGGCGGGTGGGGGCCGATGCCACGGCTCTGAACATTGCCGTGCGGCTGCTGGGGGGTTCCGCCCGCGGCGTTTACAAGCAGTTGACCGGCTACTGAGTCGCCGGTCGAGCTCTGGACCGTCAGCTCCGCCCTGGAGGATCATTCTTCTCCCCATGGTCCAGAGGGCGGGCGCGGATACTCGAACAGACGCGCGGTGACGGCGCCAAAGATAATGCCGCCGATATGCGCCATATAGGCGACGCCACCGGACTGCATGTCGGAAACCAAGCCAAGGCTCAGAAGCTGGGTCAAGAACCAAAACCCGATCAACAGCGCAGCGGGTATGAACGTGATGCGGGTAAACCAGCCAAGCAACAAAATCGTGCGGATATTGTCGCGTGGATAGGTGACCAGAAACGCGCCCATTACCGCGGCAATCGCGCCGCTCGCGCCCAGAGTGGGGAGCGTTGACCCCGGATCGGCAGCAATCTGCGCGAGCATGGAGACGATACCGCCGCACAGATAAAACATCGCGAACCGCTTCGGCCCCATCGCGTCTTCGATCTCGGGGCTGAACGCCCAGAAGAACACCATGTTGCCAATAATGTGCGACCAGCTCGCATGCATGAACATGGCTGTCAGAATGGTTATCAGGTGATGGCCGCCAACAATATCCGCCGGAACCGCCGACCATTGTTCTACAAACGCATCACCGCCTATCAGTTCGAGGCCAAAGCCAAGAGCATTCAGTGCGATGATGCTCGTCGTGACGATGGGAAAGCGTGAAGGACCACGCGATATATCATTAAGTGGGATCATTCGTTTTTTCGCTCCGGAAACGGCATCAAGCACCCTCCCTCGTCTAAGCCTCAGGCAGCCGCATCATACATGCGGGGAGACGACCTGCCGGTCCCAATAAGGCGGCTTACCAAACCTCTCGGCAAGAAAGCTTAAAAACGCGCAAACCTTGGGCGAGACCGTCTTTTTCGGCGGATAGACGCCCCAGATGGCCCGCTCCGGCCCCAGGGCGATCATCCAGTCCCAGTCGGGGAGAATTTTAACCAGCCGGCCCTGCTTGATGTGCTCGCCAATCAGCCAGGTTGGCAACAGCGCGATGCCGAGCCCCGCGCGCGCGGCATGGAGCAGCGCCTCGGAATCATTAGCGCGCAGGGACCCGGTGATTTTCATCTCCGTAGCTTCGCCGCCCGGCTTGGAAAAATACCAGGCATCGGCAGGTTGCAAGGCAAAGATCAGACATTCGTGCCGGGCCAGATCCTGCGGTTCGGCCGGCTCCCCATGCCGCGCCAGATAATCCGGGCTGCACACCAGCATACGGTGCTGCGGCGCCAGATATTTCGCCTTCAGCGTTAAATCCGCCAGGGCGCCAATGCGCACCGCAACATCGGTTCCCGTTTCGATCAAATCCACCGTCACATCAGTCAGCGTGATATCAAGGCGGATTTTCGGATAGGTTTCGAGGAAATCCTTTATGTGCGGCACGATGTGATGGCGCCCGAACGCCCCCGGCACGTTAATGCGCAGCAGGCCTTGCGGCGTCGCATTCAGGGACATCGTCGCCTGCCTGGCGTCTTCCACTCCGGCAAGCACAACCACGGCGCGCTCGTAGAAGGTGGTCCCCGCCTCGGTCAGATGCAACCGCCGCGTCGAGCGGTTCAGCAAGGCAGCACCTAGATCGCTTTCCAGCGCGCTGATATAGCGTGAGATGGTCGAGACTTTCTGCTTTTCCTCGGCGGCCACCTTGGAAAAGCTCCCAAGCTCCACTGACCGGACGAACGCCCGCATGGCCGCCAGATAATCCATCGCCCTGCTCTACCCGTTTTTGCAAAGATAATTTGTAATCTTGGGCGTTTCGGGACGCAAGGCAACAGTCCATACGGTCCCGTTATTTGCCGCCACCATGGAGCGTTTCAATGCTTTCGCCTTCCTCCCCCCGGATACACCAGTCATGATCGGGGCAATATTCATCCTCATGCTGTTCGAGCTTGTTGGCGAGATTCTGCGGAGCGCACTGCACATCGCCGTGCCGGGCCCGGTCATCGGCATGCTGCTGCTCGCCGCTGCTCTGGTCTGGCGTTACCGCCGCGAGGCGCCGCTCAATCCCGAGGCCCCACCCGCGCTCGACAAGACCGCTGGCGTGCTGCTCCAGCATTTGGGCTTGCTGTTCGTGCCGGCGGGCGTCGGCATCATTGCCGAGGCCAGTCTGCTGCGACAGGAATGGATGCCGATCCTGGTCGGGGTGGTCGGCTCAACCGTCCTCAGCCTGACCGCGACCGGGCTGGTCATGCATCATTTTGTACGCAACACAACATCCATTGTCCCGCAGGAGGGAACCGCACCATGATGGGCCGGGAAATCACCGCAATCTGGGTTCCGCTGGAACTCTCGCCGCTGATCTGGCTGGTCATCACGCTGGGCATGTATCTGGCCGCCCGGCGGGTGCAGATGCTGCTCGGCGGCAAGCCCTATTTCAATCCGGTGCTGATCACCATCGTGCTGGTAGCGGTTATCGTTGTGCTCACCGGCACGCCCTATAAGCGATATTTCGAGGGTGCGCAGTTCATCAACTTCCTGCTTGGGCCGGCCACCGTGGCCCTGGCCGTGCCGCTGGCGCGCAACATCCACCATGTACTGCGCAGCCTGCACAGTATCGGCCTGGCCTTGCTGGCCGGGTCCATGACCTCGATCGTCACCGGTGTCGGCATCGTGTGGCTCCTCGGCGGGTCGCGCATTGTCGCCCTGTCCATGGCACCGAAGGCCGTGACAACGCCCATCGCCATCGCCGTGTCGCAGGAGATCGGCGGCATCCCGGCGCTCACCGCGGCCCTCGCCATCCTGGGCGGCATCGTCGCCGCGGTCGTCGGACAGCGTCTGCTACGACAGTTCAAGATCGAGGATTGGCGTGTTCACGGCCTTGCCGCAGGTGTCGCCGGCAGCGGTATTGCGGCCGCGCAGGTAGCCCCGCTCGACGGCATGGCCGCCGCCTTTGCCGCTCTGGGGATCGCCATCAATGGCGTCGTTACCGCCATCGTCGTGCCCCTCCTCGTGCTGCTTTTGTCGTGACTATGAATGCTGCCTATTGCGGCGAAGCGCCCAGCGCGCCGGTCGAAAAAGCGAGCGTCGCGGCGGCGGACAGAGCAGCGCTGTAGGCATCCGTGGCGGCGTCCTGGGCCTGGCTAAGCTGGCTTTCCGCCACGGTGAGGTCGGTGATCGACCCCACCCCGCTGCGATATGCGGTCAGGGCGGCATCGAAGGTCGTCTGCGCGGCAGCTTCCAGCGCCTGCGCGGCACTGTAGGCGGCAAGGCTGGTGTGTACCGAATTATTGGCGAGGGCGATCTGCCGCACGGCCTCGTCCTGCACCTGGTTCAGCGCGGCATCGGCGCTGCCCTCCTGCGCCTTGGCCTGGTCCAGGATCGCGGCGCGGGTGCCGCCGTCGTAGAGCGGGAATGTCACGCCGGCGAGAATGGTGCCGCCAATATGGTTGCCGGAGAGATTTTCGGTCGCCGCCTGTCCGCCGACGGATGGCAGCGCCGAGAGGCTCAGGCTTCCCGAGTTGTAGGCGCCGGTAGCCGAGAGGAACACTTTCGGCATGAACTCGTCCCGCGCCGCCTGCACCCCGGCCAGGCTCTGCTGTTGCGCCGCATAGGCGCTCAGCACGTCCGGGCGGCGCGCCAGCGCCGTGGAAACGATGCTCTCCACGGGGGCGTCCATGGCTGGTGAAAGATCCCGGTGCGGCAAGGGGGCAATGGTGATCTTGGTCAGGGGCGAAATGCCCATCGCCGTCAGCAGCGCCAGATAGGCGTCCTGCTCGCCGCCGTTGGCCTGCACCATCGCCAGTTCGGCCTGGGCCGCGGCTTGGCGGGCCTGCGCAACCTCGATGGTGGTGCCTATGCCGTGGGCGAAACGGTCTTCCGCCGCCGCCTGCACGGTCTTGGCGGTCGCCAGCGTTTGCGCCGCCGTGGCGACATGGTCGCGGGCGGCTTCGTTCGCGTAATAGGCCAGGGAGACATTATAGATAAGCTGCTGGTGCGCGGCGGTGAAGGCGATATTGGAGATCACCGATCCCTGCTTCGCCACGTCCACCAGCGCCGCTCTCTCGCCAAAATCGAAAAGTAGCCAATTGAGGGACACTGCTGAGATCACGCCATGCGCCGTGTCGGTGCCGCTGACGCTGCCCCCCTGCGTCGAGGTGTTCGAGGAGTTATTCTGATAAGCGCCCACGGCGCTGGCCGTGAGGTTGGGCAGAAAAGCGCTTTCCGCGATGCCGGCTGCGAGCGCCGCCTTGCGGGCATTCTCCCAGGCGATGCGCGTCGCGGGATCGTTGGATTCGGCGATGTCGATCAGTTCCGGCAGGGTGTAGGCCTTGCTGGGGTCGATGCGGGGGGATTGCGGCAGGTTGCCGAGCGCCGTGTTGGGCGGCAGGACGTAGCCGTTGCCGCTGGCGGCGCCGCTGGCGCCGGGAATGATCTCGCCTGTCGACGTGATGGCGGGGGCCCAGGGCTGGTCGGGGCTTGGCGGCGCCATGTCCAGGGCGGACGTCGCGCATCCGTTCAAGAGCAGCAGCGAAAGTACCGCCTTATACTGGCGCATGATTCACCGCTCCTTTCCCGGCCTGTCCTTGCGCGAACATCTGCTCCAGGTTTTCCAGGTGTATTTCAATCAGCTGGCGCACCGGATGCTGGTCTTCGCTAAGCGCATCCAGCGGCGGCAAGGCGTTCGATGCTGGCGATGGGCCGTTAGTCTGCATAGCAGGTTCCTTGAGCGTGCCTAAACTGTCCGCCAGCCTGTCGAGCCGGTGGGCGATGTCCTGGCACAGGCTTGGCGTCTGGTTGGCGGTCAGCAGGAGGGGGCCCTCGAGCGCTGCGATGTCGAGCGCCGTGCGGCGGCGCGCCCGCAGCCACGTCTCCGGCGGGCGAATCGAGGACGGCTCGTATTGCGCGACGGTGATGTCGGTCTCGACGGCGCTCAGCGCGGCCTGCGCCCGGGTGGCGAGCGCCCGGCGCTCCGGCCAGCTCGCCGCTTTCACCATCCCGCTCAATTGCCGCAGCATTGAGACGATGGCGGGATCAATGCGTTTGACGACGCTGACCGGCCAGATATTGGTGAACACCATGTAGGTCACAAAGTTGCCGAACAGGATGCCGATAATGCGGTCGCGCGCCACCGTCAGGTCGAAGGCCGGTGTCGGCCCCTGCAAAACGCAGAGATAGAAGGCGAACGCCATCTGCAGCCCGGCATAGGCGATGCGCGGTCCGCCGGCGGCGATCCAGGCCGCGGGCAGGGTGAACAGGAAGACGACGATCATCAGCGCGCCGATTGAATCAAGGTCAGGCATAAGGAATACGATCGCGGCGAGACCGGTACTCGCCCCCAGGACACAGCCTAGCAGGCGCAGGCTCAGCTTCTCGACGGTCTCTCCAGCCGTCCCCAGCGCCACGATGTAGCAGGTGATGAGGCAGGTATGGATCCCGCGCCAGTTGAGCGAGGTGTACACGATGTAGCAGAACATCGCCGCCAGCGTGCCCTTGAGCGCGTAATAGACATGGTCAGGGTTGGTGAAGGCGTCCGGGCGGAAGAAGCCGCTCTTCTTCTTCGGCGCGGCTGCGGCCGGAGGAGACGGAGGCACGGCGAAATTGCCGAGAACTTCCTGGAATTCGCCGAAAATTGCCGCTGCTGACGCTGACAAGGCACCCGCCTCGGCGTCGTTTTCGAGCTTCACATCGACCGGATAACCGCCGGCCTGGAAGATCGCCGCCATGCCCCCCAGCGTTTGGGCGATGATTTCCCGCTGCCGCTGTGGCAGCATCCTGTCCGGGTCGCGGTCGATCAGGTCGGTGAGCAGCAGGACCGGGGCGATGGAGTCCGTGGCTTGGCGCAGAGCGGCGAGATCCGCCGGCGGCGAGCTCTTCTCCATGCCAGTCCGCTCCAGCCATTCCAGAATGCCCCCCGTGCCGGCCGCCATGACGGCTTTGAACGAGCGCCTCGTGCGCGCCGTGGGATCGCGCAGCATGGCGGCGGCCACGCCGAGACGTATCGCCAACGCGCGCTGCGCCAAGCTGCGGGGCGACGGCGCCATGACCAGATTGACCACGAGCGACATGCCGACCGGGATGCCGACAAACAGCCATGCGTAAAGCAATGTGCGCAAGGCGACTTCGCCGTCCGGCACAGTGGTCAGCAGGTCCAGCGCATAAATCATGATCAGCGCGACGATGTTGCCGATGGGCTGCAATTTCGACGACGACGACGCGAACAGCAGCATGAACGAGAACACCACCATGGCGCCCACACGCCAGAGCGAGACATTGATCAGCAGCATCGACAGCGGAATCAGGAGGCCAATGGTCAAGGTGATGACGACGAGCATCGTCAGGCTCAGGACGACGCTGCTCGTGCGGTCAGGCTTAACGACGAAGAAGACGATGTAGGTGGTCAGCGCCGGGTCAGGCGTCTGGTAGATTTCCGTGACCAGCATCGTCAGTATGCAAATCACGCCCACACGGGCAGCGAACTCCAGCCGCCCGGGCGCCGGTGCGAGCAGGCGCAGAAACTCCTGCGCGCGCTCCCTGAGCATCAGTGGCACTCGGCACCGCGATTGATTTCGACAACCGCACTCGCCCCCAGCCTGCTGAGATTCTCCGGCGGATTTTGCAGCACAATGCGCACGGGGAAGCGCTCCGCCACCCTGACCCAGTTCAAGGAACGTTCGACATAAGGCGCGCCAAGGGGGGTTTCCACCCGCTCCGTGCTGAACACGCCCCAGCCAATCCCCTGGACTACCCCTTTGATCGGCTGCGAGCGGTCGATCATCGAATAGACCGTCGCGCAGTCGCCAACGGCGATGTGCTTCACGCTCGTCTCCCTGAAATCGGCAACGGCGAACCACTGGTCGGTATTGATGAGGGTGAAGAGAATCTGCGCGGGCGCCACCATCTCGCCGGAGGAGACGGTGAGGCCGGTCACGAAGCCGTCATGCGTCGCGCGCACGGTGGTATCGCTGAGGGCGCGTTGCGCGATGGCGAGCGCCGCCTGGCGCGCCGCGACCGTCGCTTCCGTCGCCGCCAAGGTGTCGATGGCTTGCTGGGTGGCCTGTTGCTGCACCTGCGCCTGCGCCAACGCGGTTGCGGCATCGTGCTGGGCCACCTGGGCCTGGTCGAGTTGCTGCACCGGGACATACCCCTTGGCCGTGAGCGGGGTCAGACGCCCGACATTGCGCGTCGCCAGCTCGTAATTGGCGGTGGCGCTGATGACCTGCTTGGCGGCGATATCGGCGGCAGCGCGCTGCAGTGTCAGCGCGCGCTGCTGCGTGCCGAGCTGCGCTTTCGCAAGGTCGAGATCGGCCTGGGTCTGCGCCACCACGAGTTGGTAGGGCACCGGGTCGATCTGGAAAAGCACATCACCCTTGGAGACGTGGGTGTTCTCTTCAACCGGAATCGAGATGACACGCCCGCCGACCACGGAGGCAACCTGAACAACATCGGCATCAATTTCCGCGTCATCGGTCGAGGGGAAATAAGTGTTTCTATGGTCCACATAAAGCCCGATTACGGCCGCGACGAGGATGACCGCGAGCGAGATAAGTTTGGGGCGGAGGCTAGATTTGTGGATACCGGCGGCTTTCATGCTCATTGCCCGAACCAGAGCAGCCAGACCAGCATCGCCGCGGTCAGCCCGATCGCGGTGCAGACAAACAGCTGGTAGGGCAGCACATTCGCCAGCCCAAGCGAGACGAACGCGGCACGCGCGCCGATGGCGATGAAAATACCGAAAACCCCGCAGAACATCCAGGCCGGGAAGAAGCTCCCGACCACCGTATAGGACGGCGCGCCGCCCACAACCCCGCACCCGCTCAGAGGCGCCAGAGCTAATGGCCAAAATGACCGTGAGTTCAGACAGTTTCTACGATGCTTCACAGGAGAACCTCATATGCGGATGGTGTTAAGCGCCTCTTTGTCCGGTCAGCTGGCATTCACCAGCCCCAGACTGAGCGCCCGCGAGACTGCCTGTGCCCGGCAGGCAACGCCAAGTTTGATAAAAATGTTCTTGAGGTGGGATTTTACGGTTTCCGGCGCGATACTGAGGCCCCGGGCGATGTCCTTGTTCGACTGCCCCTTCACCAGCAACATCAGCACGCCCAGCTCACGCGGGCTCAGGCGGTCGGCGGTTTCCGGGGCGCTGGCCAGCGCCTGCGGCGGCATTTGCATGCCCTGGTGATGGCTCAGCAGGCTGGCAACAAAATTCACTGAGTCGGCGACGGCACCACGGCGCTGCAGCTCATCCTGGACCCGCGGCAGCAGCGGGATGATACCAGGGGCGGCATCGTGGAAAGGCTGGATAATGCCGCTGGCCGCCGCCACCGGGATGGCATCGCAGAGCAGCGCCGCCGCCTCGTCCAACTCCTGGGCGCGGCACAACTCGACCGCCAGCCGGATGGTCAGGTGCAAAGCCTGGTCATGGCACTGTGCCGTTCTTGCCTCCTGCAAGAGCTGCCGCAGAACCGCGATACCTTGCGGGTGGCGCTTCTTCGCTGACAGCAGTTCGACGCGGGCCATGGCAGCGTGGTCTTGGATTTCGGACCATGCACAACGGACCGGCGCGGGATAGTCCAGAGCCAGCCGGTCCAGCTGTGCCACGTTGACTTCCGCCTGCACGGCACGCCCCTCGCCGAGATTGATCCTCACGCGCTCAAGCATGATTGAGGCAACGAGCCGCCCCCAATGCCGCGCCTTGCCCAGGCTCTCCGCCTGGTCCAGCAGCGCATAGGCACGCTCGGCATTGCCCCGGTTCATGGCCACGCGGACCAGCACCAGATAGGCTCGCAGCACGCATTCAAGCATGCAGGCGGCATCAATGGCGCCGAGCCGGTTGATAACCAGCTCCTCAGCCTCGTCCAGGCGGCCCTGATCATAGTGGAGTTGCGCCAAAAGACTTGCCGGCATGGCGGCCGCCACTGAATTTACGCCGGCATGGTCCTCCGCCACCTGCAAAGCCTTGTGGAAATGCCTTGCCGCCGAAGATGTCCGCAGTTGTTCGTACTCCACCAGCCCCTGCAGGCAGAGCCGGTACACTGTAGCCACCACATTGCGGCTGCCATCCTCGCCGGAAGCCGTAATCCAGGGCACGCCGTGATAGCGGGCGACATCGCCCTGCTTCCAATAGCCCAGAAGGGCGACATTGGCGGCGACATTGCTGGTCCAGCGTCCGCTGCTGTTGCGGCGCAGGCTTTCCTCGGCCAGTTGCAGCGCGGCGGTTGTGTCGTCGCGCAGCGCCAGCGCCACGGCACGGATCGTCAGGCATTCGCAACCGAGGGATTCGACAACCCGCGCCTCTCCCCCTTCCAGCTCCCGCTCGATTTCGGTTGCCAGCTGCAGAGTCTCGTCGAAGCGCATGGCCAGCGCCATGCCCCAGGCGATCGCCAGCCGCACCTTGACCTGGCGCTTCATCACGGCCGGTGGCATCAGCCGCGCCCAGGTGAGCAAGGTGAGCAGTTCGCCGCGCTTGATCAGGGTCATGGCGCAATTCTCGACCCAGCCGATGGTCTGCGCCGTATCGCCGGCGGCGATGGCGTGCTGGATCGCATCCGTCCACAGCTCGGCCCCGGCGTACCAGGCATAGGCGCGCCGGTGCAGCTCGGGGATTTCGTCCGTCAGCTCCGCCTCCAGCCGCTGCAGGAGAAAGTCACGCAGCAGCTTGTGGCAGCGGAACCAGGTGCCGTCCTGGTCGAGCGGGATCAGCAGCAGGCGGCGTGTGGCGATGTCTTCCAGCAGATCCTGGCTGCCGGCGAGGCCGGTGACCGCCTGGCACAAGGGCGCGCAAAGCTGGTCGAGGATGGCGGTGCGCAGCAGGAACCCGGCCAGGGGCGCGGGCAGGCCATCGAGCATCTCGGTGATATAGCTGCGGATCGGGCGGATCTTGCCGGAGAGATGGTCGATATACTGGGTCAGCTCCTGCCCGGACTGGGCGGAGGCGGTGGCGACGATGCGCAGCATCGCCGGCCAGCCCTCGGTCTTGGCGTGCAGTTCCCTTGTCTTGGCCTGGCCGACTCTGGCGGGAAGCTCCTGCTCCAGGAAGTGGCGCGTCTCCTCAAGGTCGAAGCGCAGCGCGGCGCCGTCGATTTCCAGCAACTGGTTCTGCGCCCGCCAGCGCCCCAGCGGCAGCTCCGGCTCGGTCCGCGTGATGAGCACGAGATGCAGGTTGGAGGGGGCATGGCGCAGCAGATAGGCGATGCCCTCGTGAATGCCGGGATGGGTGACGACGTGGTAGTCGTCCAGAAACAGAAAAACATCGTCCTCCAGCTCCGTCAGGCTGTTGATCAGCGAGCGGACGATCGTGTGGGGGCGGACGAGCATGATCTCTTCGATAAGATCGAGTGCTGGTTTTCCCAGCCCATCGCAGGCCGCGCGCAACACATGGGCGACATAGAACAGGAACTGGGTCGGCTCGTCATCCTCGGCGTCCAGCGACAGCCAGGCCACGCCACGCCCCTGCGCTTGCAAACGCTCCGCCCATGTGATGGCCAGGCTGGTTTTGCCAAACCCGGCGGCGCCTTTGATGATGATCAGCCGACGGGTCTGCGCCTGGTTAAGCTCTTCGAGCAGACGAAGACGGTCGATCAGGCCAGGGGGGCGGCGTGGCCGTGTTGTCTTCGTTGCCAGAAACTGGGCCGGAACCTCGTTTTTCATATCACCCGCATGGTACTCATCGCATAAACGGGAGGCAAGCTGACCTATCTTCCCGGCAAACTCATGCCACCTGCCCCAGCGCGAACGCAAAAACATGTTCCGTGGCGTTGCCGCCATTCGTTTGCCCCAAAGAGGGGCGTTCTTCCCCCCCGTTTGGGGGATGTGATTGAGATTAAGCCGCGAACAAAGTGCCCGCAAGATGATGCCAGACCTTCACGGCTGGCACGAACCACAGGCGCACGCGCCAGGGAAGGAAACGGAATGACGGATAATCAAACCGGTGCGTTGCTGCTGGCGCAGGACAGCCCCCTGCTAATTGCCAGCCTGTTCCAGACGGCCATGGCCACGGCCTCGGCGCAGGAAATCATCTACGCCGATCGTGGCCGCTACAGCTACCAAGTGTTCGGCGAGCGGGTACACCGGCTCGCCGCCGCCCTGACGGCGCTGGGCGTGCGGCCCGGCCAAACCGTGGGCGTGATGGACTGGGACACGCCACCGCTATCTCGAATGCTTCTTCGCGGTGCCGATGATGGGGGCAGTGCTGCACACCATCAATGTGCGCCTCTCCGCCGAGCAGATTCTCTACACGATCAACCACGCCGAGGATGACATCATCCTCGTCAATGGCGAATTCCTGCCCTTGCTGGAGCAGATGTGGGACCGGGTCGATCCGGGCAAGACCCTCGTCCTGCTCAACGACGCCCCCGAGGCGCCCGCGACGAATCTGCCGATCGCCGGTGAATACGAGGCGCTGCTGGCCCAGGCCGCCACGTCGTTCGACTTTCCCAATCCCGACGAGAACAGCCGCGCCACCACCTTCTACACCACAGGCACCACCGGCCTGCCCAAGGGGGTGTATTTCAGCCATCGCCAACTCGTGCTGCACACACTGGCGGGCAAGGCGGCGCTGGCGGGCAAGGGGCAAGGGCGGTTCAACGAGACCGACACCTACATGCCGGTGACCCCGATGTTCCATGTTCACGCCTGGGGCATGCCGTATTTGGCGACGATGATGGGCGTCAAGCAGATCTATCCCGGCCGCTATCACCCGGAGACGCTGCTCGACCTGATCCAGCGCGAGGGCGTGACCTTCTCGCACTGCGTGCCGACCATCCTGCAGATGATCCTGAACGGCGCCGAAAAGCGCGGGGCGCGCCTCGACGGCTGGACAGTGGTGATTGGCGGCGCGGCCCTGCCGCTGGCGCAGTGCAAGCAGGCGCTGGCCATGGGCGTCGATGTTTTCACCGGCTACGGCATGTCCGAAACCTGCCCGCTCCTGACCGTGGCGCAGCTGCGCCCCGGCATGGAGACCTTGCCCGCCGATATGCAGGCGGAAGTTCGCTGCAAAGCCGGGCGCGCCGTTCCGCTGGTCCAGCTGCGCATCGTTGATCCCGAGATGAACGATGTGCCGCGTGACGGCGTGACGGCGGGAGAGATCGTTGTCCGCGCGCCCTGGCTGACCAAGGGGTATCTCAAGGACCCGAGCAACTCCAAAACCCTGTGGGCGGGCGGCTGGTTGCACACCGGCGATATTGGGTTGATCGACACCGATGGCTATCTCAAAATCACCGACCGGCTGAAGGATGTCATCAAGTCCGGCGGCGAATGGATCTCTTCGATCGACGTGGAGGATCTGATCCTGCGCCATCCGGCGGTGGCCGAGGTGGCGGTGATCGGCGTGCCCGACCCGAAATGGAGCGAACGGCCGATGGCGATCATCGTGCTCCGCCCCGGCCAGGAGGTCGAGGCCGACGAGATAAGGCTGCATTTGCAGGCCTTCGTCGCGAAGGGGCTGATCTCAGCCTTCGCGGTGCCGCAACATGTGAAATTTGTCGACCAACTGCCCCGGACCAGTGTCGGCAAGCTCAACAAACGCGTTCTACGCGAAGATTTCACTGTCTGATCCGGCTTTAACTAAGGAACCGAATCATGACCGACTACATCGCGCCACTTCGCGACATCCGCTTCGCCCTTACCGAACTTGCCGGGCTGAACGACGTTCTGGCCCTGCCCGATTTCGCCGAGGCCACGCCCGACCTCGCCGATGCGGTGCTGGAGGAGGCCGCCAAGTTCGCCGGCGCGGTGCTCTCGCCGATCAACGCCAGCGGCGACAAGACCGGCGCCAATGCTTACCGCGCAGGGCGTGGTGGCGGCCGAGGGCTTCGGCGCCGCCTACCAGCAATTCGTGGAGAATGGCTGGGCCTCGATGACCGGCGACCCGACATTCGGCGGCCAGGGCCTGCCCAACGTGCTGGGTGCCGCTGCCTCCGAGATGTGGAACGCCGCCAATCTGGCCTTCGCGCTGTGCCCGCTGCTCACCACCGGCGCCGTGGAGGCCATCCGCGCCCATGGCTCGGAGGAGCTGAAGGCCAAGTACCTGCCGAAGATGATCAGCGGCGAGTGGACCGGCACGATGAACCTGACCGAGCCGCAGGCCGGTTCCGACCTCGCGGCCGTGCGCACCCGCGCCGTGCCGGATGGCGACCACTACCGCATCTTCGGCACCAAGATCTTCATCACCTGGGGCGACCACGACATGACGGACAACGTCATCCATCTGGTCCTCGCCCGCCTGCCGGACGCGCCCGAGGGCGTGAAGGGCATCAGCCTGTTCCTGGTGCCGAAGTTCCTGGTCAACGCGGATGGCAGCCTGGGCGCCCGCACCGACGCCCATTGCACCGCGCTGGAGCACAAGCTCGGCATCCATGCCAGCCCGACCTGCGTGATGACCTTCGGTGAAGCCGATGGCGCCATCGGCTACCTGGTGGGCGAGGTCAACAAGGGCCTCAACCACATGTTCACCATGATGAACGAGGCGCGCCAGAAGGTCGGCCTGCAGGGTCTCGCCATTTCCGAGCGCGCCTATCAGGCGGCGCGCGACTACGCCAAGGAGCGCATCCAGGGCCGCGTCGTGGGCCAGGCGCCGGGCGAGAAGCTGCCCATCATCCACCACCCGGATGTGAGGCGCGTGCTGCTGACCATGAAGAGCCAGATCGAGGCGATGCGCGCCCTGGCCCTGCTGGTCTCGGCCGATGTGGATTTCGCCCACCACCACCCAGACGCCGCCAAGCGCGCCCGTCACCAGTCCCGTGTGGAGCTGCTGACGCCGGTGCTCAAGGGCTGGTGCACGGAGCTGGGCGTGGAGGTCACGTCGCTGGGCATCCAGGTGCATGGCGGCATGGGCTTCATCGAGGAAACCGGCGCCGCCCAGCATCTGCGCGACTCGCGCATCCTGCCGATCTATGAGGGCACCACCGGCATCCAGGCTGCCGACCTCGCCGCCCGCAAGCTGCCCATGCAGCAGGGCGCGGTGATGGCCGAGCTGATCACCGACATCCGCGCTGTCGCCAAGGCGGTTGCGGACGTGGAAGGCCCGGCGTTCGCCGCCATCGCCCAGCACCTCACCGCTGGCGTGGACGCGCTGGAACAGGCCAGCACCTGGATGCTGCAGACGCTCGCCCGCGATCCGGCGGCGGCTCTGGCTTCTTCGGTCAACTACATGATGCTGGCCGGCTATGTCAGCGGCGGCTGGCTGATGGCCCGCGCCGCCCTGGCCGCCAATGCCGCGCTCAAGGAGCACCCGGCGGACGACTTCTACAAGGCGAAGATCACCACCGCCGCGTTCTACGCCGAGCAGATCCTGCCCAAGGCCAGCGCCCTGCTGACCACGGTACAGGCTGGCAGCTCGTACGCCCCGGAACTGCCGGTGGAGCAGTTCTGATCCAAACGCGGCTTTATCCAAACGATAAAGCCGCGAGACAAGGCTGGGCATAGTTTCAGCTCAGTACCCATCGGTTCTGCCGGCCCTGCCGGCAGAGCCATCGCTTCCCCCCCCCGCCGGGCGCGCAATTTCAATGCCCGCCAGTGCCGATCCCGCCATCTGGCAGACCTGAATTTTTGGCGCTCCAAAAAACAGGCAGCTTGCAAGAGCCCAATCATCCCGCACGTTCTTCTTTTTCACCGGAGTTATTCCATGAAATCCGTCGTCATCGCTGGCTATGCCCGCTCGCCGTTCACGCTCGCCAAAAAGGGTGAGCTCGCCCGCGTTCGTCCGGACGATCTCGCGGCTGAAGTGGTGCGCGGCCTGGTCGCCCGTACCGGCGTAGCACCCGCGGATATCGAGGACCTCATTCTGGGCTGCGCCTTCCCCGAGGGCGAGCAGGGCTTCAACCTCGCCCGGCTGCTGGTGCTGATGGCCGGCCTGCCGATCAGCGTCGCGGGCACCACCGTCAACCGCTTCTGCGGGTCGTCGATGCAGTCCATCCATTTCGCCGCCGGGCAGATCCAGCTCGGCGCCGGCGATGTGTTCATTTGCGCCGGCGTGGAAAGCATGAGCCGCGTGCCGATGATGGGCTTCAACCCGATGCCGAATGCCGCGCTGCACGCCAAGCAGCCGGGCGCCTATATGGGCATGGGCGAGACCGCCGAGAATGTCGCCCGCCGCTGGGGCATCTCGCGTGAGCAGCAGGAGGCGTTCGCCGTGCGCAGCCATGGGCTCGCCGCCGCGGCGCAGGCCAAGGGGCTGTTCGATGACGAGATCGTGCCCATCGGCAAGGTGACGCGCGATGGCGGCATCCGCCCGGAAACCACCGCCGCCACGCTCGCGGGCCTGAAGCCGGCCTTCTCCGCCGAGGGCTCGGTAACTGCGGGCACGTCCTCGCCGCTGACCGACGGCGCCTCGGCGGTGCTGGTCTGCTCCGAAGAATACGCCGACGCGAATGGCCTGCCCAAGATCGCGCGCATCCGCAGCGTCGCCGTGGCCGGCTGCGCGCCGGATATCATGGGCATCGGCCCGGTGGCGGCAACCCGCAAGGCGCTGGCGCGCGCGGGCCTCACCATCGCCGATATCGATCTGGTCGAGCTGAACGAGGCCTTCGCCTCCCAGGCGCTGGCCTGCGCCCAGGAGCTTGAGATCGACGAAGCCAAGATCAACCTCGACGGCGGCGCGCTGGCGCTCGGTCATCCGCTCGGCGCTACCGGTGCCCGCATCACCGGCAAGGCGGCGAGCCTACTCGCCCGCACCGGCGGGCGCTACGCGCTGGCCAGCCAGTGCATCGGCGGCGGCCAGGGCATTGCCACCATTCTGGAGCGCATCTGATGCAGCAGGTCCGCAAAGTCGCCGTCATCGGCGCTGGCGTGATGGGGGCTGGCATCGCCGCCCAGGTGGCCAATGCCGGTTTCCCCGTGCTGCTGCTCGACATCGTCCGTGACCCGGCCGACCGCAACGCCGTGGCCGCCGGTGCCGTGGCGAAAATGCTGAAGACCGAGCCCGCGCCCTTCATGTCCCCCGCCGCGGCGAAGCTGGTGGAGGTCGGCAATACCGAGGACGACCTCGCCCGGCTCGCCGAGTGCGACTGGATCATCGAGGCGATCATCGAGCGGCTTGACCTCAAGCAGGACCTCTACCGCAAGATCGACGCCGTGCGCCGCCCCGGCACGGCGGTGTCCTCCAACACCTCGACCATTCCCATCGCCGATCTGGTCGCCGGCCTGCCGGAGGCGTTCGCGCGCGACTTCCTGATCACCCATTTCTTCAACCCGCCGCGCTATATGCGCCTGCTGGAGGTAGTGTCCGGCACCGCGAGCGACCCCGAGACAGTCGCTCGCATCAGCCATTTCGCCGATACCGTGCTGGGCAAGACCATCGTCGCCTGCAAAGACTCCCCCGGCTTCATCGCCAACCGCCTGGGCGTGTACTGGCTGCAGCTGGGCGTGCTGGAGGCGATGGATGCCGGCCTGACCATCGAGGCCGCCGACGCCGTGATGGGCAAGCCCTTCGGCATCCCCCGCACCGGCGTGTTCGGGCTGATCGACCTCGTCGGCATCGACCTGATGCCGCATATCAATGCCAGCCTGACCAAGCTGCTGCCCGCTGGGGATGAGTTCCACAAGGCGCAGCGCGACCTGCCGCTGATCGCGGGCATGATCGCCAGCGGCCATACCGGGCGCAAGGGCAAGGGCGGGTTCTACCGCCTCAACCGCGAAGGCGGGCGCAAGGTGAAGGAGGCGATCGACCTCGCCACCGGCACCTACCGCCCGGAAGAAGTCGCCAAGCTGCCGGAACTGGCGGATGGCGGGCGCGATCTGCGCGCCCTGCTCGGCGGGGGCAGCCCGGTTTCCCAATATGCCTGGCGCGTGATTGGCCGCACCATCGCCTACGCCGCCAGCCTGGTGCCGGAAGCGACGGACGAGATCGCCGCCATCGATGAGGCGATGCGGCTGGGCTATAACTGGGCGTACGGCCCGTTCGAGCTGGCGGACCGTATCGGCGTTGACTGGCTGGTCGAGAAGCTTTCCGCCGATGGCGTGGCCGCGCCGGAGCTGCTGAAGCTCGCCGCCGGGCGCAGCTTCTACCGCGTCGAGAACGGCCAGCGCGAGGCGCTGGGGCTGGATGGCCAGTACCATGCCCTTGCCCGCCCCGAGGGCGTGCTGCTGCTGGAAGATATCAAGCGCACCGCCACCCCGCTGCTGCGCAACCCGAGTGCTGCGCTGTGGGATATCGGCGACGGTGTGACCTGCCTGGAGTTCACCAGCAAGAGCAACGCGCTCGACACGGACATCCTGGCGCTGATCGGGGAGAGCATCGCCCTGGTGCGCGAGCGCTTCACCGCGCTGGTGATCTATAACGAGGGCAGCAATTTCTCCGTCGGCGCCAATCTAGTCAAGGCCATGCAATCGGCACAGGCTGGCGCCTGGGGTGATATCGAGACCCTGATCTCCAGCGGCCAGAACGTCTATCAGGCGCTGAAATACGCGCCCTTCCCGGTGGTCGGCGCGCCCGCCGGCATGGCGCTGGGCGGCGGCTGCGAGATCCTGCTCCATTGCGACGCGATCCAGGCTTATGCGGAGTCCTATATCGGGCTGGTGGAATGCGGCGTCGGCCTGCTGCCCGGCTGGGGCGGTTGCGCCGCCATGCTGACCCGCTGGCAGACGCTCGGCAAGCTGCCGCGCGGGCCGGTTCCGGCAACCCTCAAGGTGTTCGAGCTCGTCAGCACCGCTGCGGTTTCCAAATCCGCGGCCGATGCCAAGGCCAAGCTGTTCCTGCGCCCCACTGACGGCATCACCATGAACCGCGACCGCCTACTGGCCGATGCCAAGGCCCGCGCCTTGGCGCTGGCACCGGGTTACGAGCCGCCCGCGCCGGTGGACGTGACCCTGCCAGGTCCGGCGGGCTATGTGCTGATGGACATGGCTGCCGAGGGCATGCACGCCCGTGGCATCGCCACCGCCCACGACCTGACCGTAGCGCGGGCGCTGGCCACAGTGCTGAGCGGGGGCGATGCCGACCCCACCGTGCCGGTGACCGAGGCGCGGCTGCTGGAACTGGAGCGGGAGAACTTCCTGCGTCTGATCCAGACCGAGCCCACACTGGCGCGCATCGCCCACACGCTGGCCACGGGCAAGCCGCTGCGTAACTGAGAATAGACAGAAGGTTTAGAGAGCATGAAATTGCTGGTCGCTGTGAAGCGCGTGGTTGATTACAACGTCAAGGTCCGGGTGAAGTCGGACAAGACGGGCGTTGAGACCGCAGGCGTGAAGATGTCCATGAACCCGTTTGACGAGATTGCCGTCGAGGAAGCGGTGCGCCTGAAGGAGAAGGGCGTTGCGACTGAGATTGTTGCCGTCTCGATCGGCGTGACGCAGGCGCAGGAGACCATCCGCACCGCGCTCGCCATGGGCGCCGACCGCGGCATCCTGGTGGAGACCGAGGTGGCGGTGGAGCCGCTGGCCGTGGCCAAGCTGCTGAAGGCGCTGGCCGAGAAGGAAGGCGCTGACATCGTTGTGCTGGGCAAGCAGGCGATCGACGACGACATGAACGCCACCGGCCAGATGCTGGCGGCGCTGCTCGGCTGGCCGCAGGGCACCTTCGCCTCCAAGGTCGAGATTGCCGATGGCACCGCCACCGTCACCCGCGAGGTGGATGGCGGGCTGGAGACCGTGGCGCTGGCCCTGCCGGCGGTGATCACCGCCGATCTGCGCCTGAACGAGCCGCGCTATGCCTCGCTGCCGAACATCATGAAGGCGCGCAAGAAGGCCATCGACGTGGTCAAGCCGGGCGATCTCGGCGTGGACGTCACCCCGCGCCTGACCACCGTCAGCGTCTCCGAGCCGCCGGTGCGCAAGGCCGGCATCAAGGTGCCGGATGTCGCCACCCTGATTGAGAAACTGCGTAACGAAGCGAAGGTGATCTGACCATGACGGCTCTTGTTGTTCTCGATTTCGACGCCCATGGCATCAAGCAGCCGGCCCGTTCCGCCATCGCCGCTGCTGCCAAGCTGGGCGAGGTGCACGGCTTGGTGGTTGGCAATGGCGTTGCCGCCGCCGCCGAGGCCGCGGCGAAGATCCCGGGCCTGAGCAAGGTGCTGGTCGCCGACGCGCCGGGCTACGACCATGACCTGGCCGAGCCGGTGGCGGCGCTGATCGTGGCGCTGGCCCCGAACTACAGCCACATCCTGCAAGCGGCCACGGCCATGGGCAAGAACGTGCTGCCCCGCGCCGCTGCGCTGCTCGACGTGCAGGTGATCTCGGACATCTCCGGCGTCGTCGATGCCGATACCTTCGTCCGCCCGATCTATGCCGGCAACGCGCTGGCCACGGTGAAGACGGCCGATGCCAAGAAAGTGCTGACCGTGCGCGCCTCCAGCTTCGACCCGGTGCCGGCCGAGGGCGGAACTGCTGCGATCGAGGCGGTGAGCATCGCCCCGGCTGAGGGCAAGTCCAAGTATCTCGGCTCCGAGCTCTCGAAGAGCGAGCGCCCCGAGCTGACCGCGGCGAAGATCATCATCTCCGGTGGCCGCGGCATGCAGAATGGCGAGAACTTCACCAAGCTGCTCGACCCGATCGCCGACAAGCTGGGTGCCGCCGTCGGCGCCTCGCGCGCCGCGGTGGATGCGGGCTTCGTGCCGAACGACTACCAGGTCGGCCAGACCGGCAAGATCGTCGCCCCGGACCTCTACATCGCCGTCGGCATCTCCGGTGCCATCCAGCACCTCGCCGGCATGAAGGACAGCAAGGTCATCGTCGCCATCAACAAGGACGAGGACGCCCCCATCTTCCAGGTCGCCGATTACGGCCTCGTCGGCGATCTCTTCAACATCCTGCCGGAGCTTGAGAAGGCGTTTTCATAGCGGAACTGGTAAAAGCGCTATTTCGCCATGGCTGCTTGCAGACTGGCAATGGCAAGCAGCAGATTCGTCCGCGCCTGGGTTTGCGTAAGCGCCGCCTGGGCCGCATTGGCCTGGGCGGTGAGCACGGTGGTGTAGTCCACCGCACCCAGCTGATACTGCGCGGCGGCGAGGTTATAGGCGACATCCGCCGTACTCGCCGCGTCTTGCGCCCGCGCGAGGGTGGATTGACCCGTCTGTACGGCTGAGAGCGCATCCGCCGCCTGGCCGAAGGCGCCAAGCACCGCGCCGCGATATGCATAGAGTGCCGCCGCCAGTTCCGCCTGCGCGGCTTTTTTATGCGCGTGCAGCTCTCCACCTTCATACAAAGGCACCAGCAGATTTCCTGCCAGCGTCCATAGCGCGGAGCTGGTGTTGAAGAGCGCACCGAGCGTCCCCGCCGCATAGCCGCCGGAGGCGGTGAGCGAGACATCCGGGTACAGATGCGCCACCGCCACGCCCAGCGCCGCGTTCTGCGCCGCCACCTGCGCCCGCGCGGCGCGGATATCCGGCCGGTTGGCGAGATAGGCAGAGGGCAGCAGCATGGGGATTTTCGCGGGCAGGGCCAGCTGGTCCAGCATGATGCCGGGATCGGTGAAATCCGCGGGCAGCGTGCCGGTGAGAATTGCCAGCCTGTCCCGCTGCGCCTGCGCCTGGTTCTGCAGCGGCGGCAGCGTGGCCTGCGCGGCGAGGATGACCCCCTGCTGTTGCAGCACGTTGAGCTCCGGGATCGCGCCATCGGCATATTCGCCCTGCAGCAGGGTGAGCAACCTTTGCTCGGCGGCGATGATGTCCTGAGTCGTGGCGATCTGCGCTTGCGCCCCGGCAAGGCCGATGGCGGCGGCGGCGATGTTTCCCGCCACGCTCTGGCGCGCCGCGTCCAGCTCCGCCGCCTGGTATTCGGTCAGCGCCTGACCGTTCTCGAATGTGTAGTGCCGGGCGCCGAACAGGCCGGGATCGTAGCTGATCTGCCCGGTGAGGGCGTAAATCGTATATGGCGGGGAGCCGTTCGGACCGGTGGGGTAGGATTGCCGGGAGAGTGCAGGCGAACCCGCCGGGTTCAGCCCGATTTGCGGCAGGAAGGCGCCATTGGCCGCCACCGCGTTCTGCGCCGCTGCCGTCAGGTTCTGCGCCGCCTGGCCGATATCCGGATTCGCCGTCGGGCCTTTCGCCTCCAACGCGTTCAGGCCAGGATTGCCGAAGATGGTCCACCACGCCTCCGGCACCGGGCTGGCCGCCACGCCTTCTCCCGGCAGATAGCCTTGCACGGCCACATCCGTATCGGGCTTCGGCAGCGGCGGCGCGCAGGCTGCCAGCGGCAGCAGAAGCAGCAGAGCCTTATGATTCATGCCGCCCCCGGTGCAACAGGCAGTACATGGCCGGCACGGCGAACAGGGAGAGCACGAAGCCGCCGCCCATGCCCGTGGCGAGAATGGCGCCGAGATCGTAGCGGATCGTCGCTTGCGGGCCGGCTGCAAAAATGAGCGGTATGGCCCCGCCGAGCAAAGCGAGCGTGATCATCAGGATGGGGCGGAAGCGCAGCCGCGCCGCGCGCATGGCCGCGGCACGGAGCGGGAAGCCAAGCCTCCGCCCCTCATGCGCCACTTGCACGAAGAGTATGCCCTGGCGCGCGATGAGGCCCCAGACGGTGAGCAGCGCGATCTCCGTCACGATGTTCAGCGTGGCACCTCCGGCGATGCAGAGCACCAGCGGGCCGAGGCTGGCCAGCGGCACGGTGGTGATGACGACGAACGGGTCCCGCAGGCTCCGGAACTGCGCCGCGAGCAGGAAGAACAGCCCGGCTAGGCCCAGGGCGAAGAGCTTCTCGTTTTGCTGGTTCGCCTCCTGGTACATTTCCGAGGGACCGGAATAGCCGAAGCTCAGATCCCGCGCCCCGGTGGCGGCGAATGCGGCGCGCAGATCCGTCAGCGCTTTGCTCAGCGCCACACCCTGCTTCTGTTGCGCCTGGATGTTGATGCTGGGCAGCCCCTGCCAGGAGCCAAGCGCGTTCGGACGTTCAACCCCGGTGAGCGTGGCGACCGTGCCGAGCGGTACCAGCGCGCCGTTGCCCGTGGCCACCGGCAGGGCCAGCAGGTCGCGCGCAGCTGCGTCACCCGGCAGGCCGGTGACGATATTCATCGAAGTGCCGTTGACGCTGGCCTGGCCGAGATTGCCCTCGGCCAGCGCCGCCGCCACCGTGTTGCCGATATCGCCCGGCGCGATGCCGAGCTGTGCCGCGAGCCGCCGGTCCAATTGCAAATCGTACTGGTATTGCGGTTGGCCGGGGTTGATCTGCACGAAATCGAAATCGCCGCTGGCATAGGCCGCCGCCTGCAGCTTGTCCGCGATGCCAAGCAGCCGCGCCGCATCCGTCTGGCCCGAGACGTTGATGGAGACCGGCAGATCCTCCGCCCCCGGCAGGCCGGAATCCTGCGCCACGTAGGCGGCAAGTCCCGGCATGGCGCCAAGCGCCGCCGTCAGGCGCGTGACCGCGTCCGCCGCCTGGGCGGGCTTGTCGAATGTATAGCCGCCGAAAATGGCGTGGTTCTGCTCGGAGGCGACGAGCCATTCCGGCATGGCGGGATAAGTGTCGTGAAGCACATCCTCGATACGCCCGGCCTGCTCCTGCATGTAGCCGATGGAGGCGCCATTGGGCGCGGCGGCGAATATGTTCACGTCCAGGCCGTCCGGCGCCGGATCCAGGTTCTGCGGCGCGATGCGCGCGAGGGCGAGGCAGCCCAGCGCCACCAGAAACACCGCTCCGGCGATGAACGATGAGCGGCGCAACGCCTTGCCGAGCAGGCGCAGGTACAAGGCGCGCAGCTTGTCGAGGAAGCTCTCGCGTTCCCGGTGCACGTAAGACCGGCTGGCCCACATGGCGATGCTGGGCACGATGCCGAGCGCGATGGCGAGGGAGAGCAGGAAGGCAGAGATCAGCACCAGCGCGAAGGGACGGAACAGCGCGGCGGTGAGGCCGGAGAGAAACCCCAGCGGCAGGAAGGCGACAACCAGAGTGGAGGAGATAGCCGCCAGCACCGGCGCCAGCCGCGTGATGCTGGCCTGCGCCGCTTCCAGCGGTTTTGCGCCTTCCGACGTGCGGCGGAAGATATCCTCCACCACCACGATCGCGTCATCCACCACCAGACCAACCGCCAGCACCAGCGCGATGATGGTGAAAAGGTTGAAGCTCTGGCCCGTGACCTGCATGACGACCGCAGCACCAAGCAGCGAGAGCAGGATGGCGAGGAACGGCGCCAGCGCGGCGCGCACGCTGCCGAGCGAGGCCAGCGTGATGGCGCCGACCAGCAGGATGGTGACGAACAGAGTGACGGCAAGATCGTGCAGCGATTGCGTGACGCCGATGGATTCATCGTAGACGACGGCAAGCTTCACGCCCGGCGGCATCATTGGCTGCATCTGCGCCACCAGCGCCCGCACGCTCCGCGCAACCTCGATGATATTGCCCGTGGGGGCGATGCCGGCGGCGATATAAACGGCCGGACCGCGATTCCACCACGCCAGGTCCGTGCCCGGATTGAAATCCACCGCCACATTGCCGACGCTGCCGAGCGGAATGGTGACGCCGTTGCGGGTGAGGATCGGCAGGGCGGCGAAATCCGCTGGGGTGTTCAGCCCGGTCCCGGCGTTCACCGGCGTGGCGGCAGCGCTGCCACGCAGGCTGCCAGCCGGGGCGATAGCGGCGGCATCGGTCAGCTTCTGCTCCAATGTCAGCGGCGAAACACCCAGCGCCTGCATGCGCAGCGGGTCCATGGTGACATGCAAGGCCGGGCTGCCGGAATAAAGCGTGACCGGGCCGATGCCGGGCACGGTTTCCAGCCGCGGCACCAGATTGGACTGGGTGAAGGCCGTGATCGCCGCCACGTCCAGGCTGGGCGGGAACAGCACGGCGACGTTCAGTTCCTGGTTGGCGTTGTCATCCCCCACCATTTTCAGCGTGGAGGGCTGTACGCCGGCGGGCAGATTGCTGCGCGCGGCGTTGACCGCCGCCAGCGCCTCGGCGAACACCGTGTCAGGCACGGCGCCAGGAGCGAGGAAGGCGTTGATGTCCGCGTTGCCTGGCTGGGTGGTGCCGGTGACGTATTTAACACCCGCCAGCGCGGCGAGGCTGTTTTCCAGCGGCAGCGTGACGAAGCGGTTCATCGTGGCGGCGTCCGCGCCCGGGAAGCCCGTGGAAATGTCGATATAGCGTGGCGGAATGATGGGGCTGGAGCGAATAGGCAGGCTGAGCACCGCCACCAAGCCGAACAGCCCGAGGGCAGACGCGGCAAGGCCCACCAGCACGGGCTGGCGCAGAAGGCTAGCCCATAAGGTCAAGGCGATGCCAAACTGACCGACGCGCCAGCCGACAGTTTGAAACCGCCGATGGCCACGATTTTCTGCCCTGCCTGCAATCCTGGAGCGGTGACGAAGCTCTGCGCCCCCGCGCTGCCGAGAACTTTAACGTACACCGCGCCAAGGGTGTAATTTCCGCCGCCGGCGGGAGTGAGCGCATATATATAAGGTCCTAGCATGGAATCGTTCAGCGCCGTGCTTGGCAGGGCATAAGCGGGTTGCGGCGCGCCGGTGGCGATGTCCACCACCCCAGTCATGCCCGCGAGCAGGGCTGGCGGGGCGGTATCCAGCCGACCTTCGGCGTCGCGCGCATCGGTGGCGGCATTAAGTTGCGGGCTGAGCGCAGTGAGCGTGCCGGTGGCGGTAATGTTCGTGCCGTCTCCCAGCGGGGCGGTGAGGGTGAACTTGCCGCCAGGGGCGAGGCTGGTGGCCTCCGTCTGCGGCACGGCGAAGAGCACGCGCAGCGGGCCCGGCGCGGTGAGGGTAAGGGCCGCCTGCCCGGCCTGGACATAGTCCCCCGGGTCCAGCTGGCGTATGCCGGCGGTGCCAGCGAATGGGGCGGTGATTTGCAACTGCACCAGATTGGCCTGGTCCAGCTTGACTTGCGCGGCGGCCTCGGCGGTGGCGGCTTCGGCCTGTTCCAGGGCTGACTGGCTGGCGCCGGAAATCGCCCGGAGCTTTTGCGTGCGGGCGAGGTCGCGTTGCGCCTGGGCAAGCTTGGCGGAATCCAGCGCGGCCTGGGCAAGCTGCGGCCCGTTCTGCAACTGCACCAAAACCTGCCCGGCGGCGACGCTCTGGCCGGACGTGAACAGCACCTGCGTGACGATGCCGCTCTGCGCGGCGGCTAGGGTGGCGCCCTGCGGCGCGGCGAGGGAGGCGGACAGTTCCGCCTGCGGCCGCCAATTTGTGGCTGCCAAAGCGACAGATTGCACCTGCACCGCCTGCCCCCACGCGGGCATGGCGGCAGATAATGCAACAAGAATAGGCAGTGTACGTATTATCGAAAAACCCCCAGCGGATTGAGGGATGATATTTTGTGCGATGCGACCTGCCTAGCCCCTGCACGCAAAAATTGTACGCGACAAACAGAGGCATGGTTTTTGCAAGGATACATCTGCCATATCGGCAAATACCGTGGTCTGCCGCGCAAGCAGGCAGTGCCGCATGCTGAAGGAAATTGTACTTGTACGCTAACGCTGAACAACATTTCTCCGAATGGGAGGCGCCGGAATTCGGCATGCCACGCGCCACGCTGCTGGCTGCTCTCATTGTCACCGGCTTGGCCGCCAGCTTCTGTGTGTGGTTCGCCACCAGCCCAACACCCCAGCCGGCGGCGCCGCAAATACAAGTGACGCAAGCCACGCTCACCACCCTGCCCCAGCCTACGCCGCCACCGCCGCCAAAGGTCGTGCCGCCGCCGAAGCCGATTCCGGCCGTGATCCCCAAGCCGCCGCCGGTGCAGAGCAAGATTGCCGTGGCGACGAAGCCGCCGCCGCCGGTACGCCATATTTTCAAGCCAGCGCCGCATCCGGTTATCAACCACGCGCCGCCGGCTCCGGTTTCCCAGCCTCCGCACCCGGCCGCAACGGTGCCGCAGGCAGCCGCAGCACCGGCGCAGCCCACCAGCGGCATTGGGCCCTATGGCAACGGCATATATAATATCATTCAGGCTAATCAGAGCGTGCCGCCGGCACTGGCGCAGCTGGGCGTTTCCGGCACGGCCTATATCACCCTCACCGTGGCGCCGGACGGGCATGTGATCTCGGCTGTGGTCGCCAAATCCAGCGGCGTGCCGCTCATCGACCAGACGGCGCTCGACCATGCGGAGCACGCCACCTACCCGCCCTTCAACAACGAAATGCCAGACAAGCCGCTGGTCTTCACCGTGCCGGTGCAGATTTCCCCGAACACAGACCAATAAGACGTCAAACAATATTGCCGCGCTAAATATTAAGCTTATTCGGCCCAAGATTTAAATGATTGACCAAAATCACGCCACGAGAGTGGCGTGATTTTTTTCATTGCCGTGTTTTTCGCCAAAACAATGCAACTTTTAAGAGTTTCCTTGGAGCCGAGCGGGGTGAGTAATATTTTTGAACAAAATCTTACCGACATGAGACATTTTTCGGAATCCGTTACCGGAGGAAACGAACGTTTATGTCGTATAACTCACCTTTTGGTAATGTGTTCCGCGCCGGCTGAAATTTGGCATCAACCTTGCTGTCATGGTCCGGACATTTATTGCGCCCAAGCAGATTAGCGAGGGCAGCCTTTGAGTGTCGCGGGTCAACAGACAAGGGGATATAAGTGAAAAACAGAGCAATCAACTTGCGACGACATCTGATGGCCTTCACGGCCTGCACTATGGTCAGTGCTGTTCTTCCCGGAACGGCAGCCGCGCAAACCACAACGGCTTCTCCAACCCCCGCCGTTGTTTCGGGTGCCACCACATCCACCAGCGCGGAGGCTTACGAAATCAAGAAAGTCCACATCCTTTATAAAAAGCTGCTGCTGAAGGAGAAGGACATCCCGAACGCGGTGACTCATATCACCGAGAAGCAGATCAAGGCCGAGGGGACGACCATGGGGTCGATCCAGACCTTGTTGAAGCAGACGCCTTCGGTGAACGCCTACAGCCAGGGCCCCGGACAGAGCGCGCCGACCCTCTCAATTCGCGGCGTGCGCAACAGCGAACTCTCCGAAACGCTGGACGGGATTCCCATCACCGATCTGCTGAACGGCTCGGGCAACTATCTCACCAACAATGTCGGCTCGCCGATCACGCTCGGCGAACTCAGCGGCGTCACAGTGTATCCCGGCGTCGCCCCGCCGGACAAACAGGGCTACGGCACTGTCGGCGGCACGATCGCCTATACGGCCAAGCAGGCGACGGACGAACGCTACGGCGAGCTGGAGGGCGGCTACGGCTCGTTCAGCACTTCGCATGAGGGCTTCACCCTCAGCACCGGCAAGATGTGGGACAGCCCCGATGCGCCGCGCGCTCTGTTGCAATACGACCAGAGCCAGACCGCGGGCTACGTGGATAATACGCCCGCCAAATATCACGACATGCTCTTCAATATTAACAAGCCCTACGATGACGGGCTGTCTAATATCGGGCTGACGGTGATCTACAACCAGGGCCGCGGCAATATCCAGACGCAGCCCACCCCAACGGATCTGCTGAATCAAAACGGCTACAGGTATAATTTCCCGTATAGCGACGGTTACTTTAACCAGGCTGGCCAGTTCCTGACCACGATCCTGCACGATGAAACCTACATCAATCAGCACGCGATCTTCGACGGATCGCTGTTCTACCTGCACAGCACGATGGCAACGGAGAGCTACGCAAACCCGCAGCAGCTGATCGACAATTACAACAACACCACCCCATATCTGGCGAATATCCAGAATCCATGGTCCTTCTTTGGCGCCATGGGCCCGACGGCCGTTGGCAACGGGACGGCCAGCGGGCCGTTCTATTCTCCTGGCTATTTCACTTACGAGCCGCTGATCTTCAACCCCAGCGGCGATCCGACCCAGGTGCAGAGCTACGCCTATGGCGAGTCGTCCGAGAACACCTACTTCCACAGCAATGAAGTCGGCATCACGCCGAAATTCACGTTCTTTTTCCCGCATAACACCATTACGGTGGGTGCGCTGGTCGCCAAGGAGAGTTCCGAGCAATCGCAATACATCTACGGCTCACCAAACATGCCGGAGATCAACGGCTATAATTCAACGCAGTTCGGCGGAGGCATGCAGAGAAGCGTCTATATGGGTTATGTGCAGGATAAGATCGATCTTCTGCACGACAAACTCCACATCCTGGGCGGGTTGCGTGCCACCGGCGCTTACAGCAGCAACATCAATCAGGTCAATTATGGTATTTACAACCCTTATAAGCTGCAAAACTACTCGCGCTCCGGCGATCCGTATATCGGCGTGAGCTACGATCTGCCCGAACACCTCACCGCCTATGGCAGCTTCGGCAAGGCGGAAGTGTTTGCGCCGGTCAACGACTATCAGGTAGGCTCGTCCGGCACCACCGTGGCACCGGGCGCGGAGACGGTGCATCTCTACGAGGGCGGTGTGCGCTACGATACGCCGAAGCTCTACCTGAACGTGGACTACTACTATCAGAAGGTGAACCACGCGTTCGGATTCTTCGACGACTTTGCGACCAACGAGCAGATCTACGGCAACCCAGGCACAGAATTGTTCAGCGGCTGGGAAATGGCGGCGCAATACCAAGTGACGCCAGAACTGCAGATCTTTGGCAACGGCTCCTACAACAGGGCTCAATATCTGACCAGTTATTCCGCTTTCGACACCATAGCGGAAGACCAGTTCGGCTACGCCTATCGCGGCACGCCGATTTCCAACGTACCAAATTGGCTCGCTAATTTCGGCTTCGAGGAAGATCACGGGCCATTCTCGGCGCGCGTGACCGGCCAGTACACCGGGCGCGAATATACGACCTATGATCTTGTGGCCCCCGGTAACCCGATCCTCAATGGCGCAACGGTCACGAACACGAACTTCCTCAACCCAGCCAATGTCGTGTTCAACGTGCTGCTCACCTACAAGATGAAGGTGAACTACGGCGCGTTGAAGCAGCTGGACTTCTCGATCAACGCACAAAACATCTTCAACGAGCACTACGCTAACTACTACTACAGCCAGCTTTTGCCGCAGGGCGGGCAGTATGGCAGACCTGGCGAACCGGCTGTCGCGAGCGCGCTGGTCGGGCCACCGGCCTCCGTTATGTTCGACGTCTCGGCAAAGTTCTGATGGCTATCCCCGGCGGGCGCAAAAACCCCGCCGGGACTAAACTGCACATGACAACAGCACTTTTTAAAAAATTCACGACTGCCGCTCTTGCCAGCACGCCCGTTTCTGGGGCACGCATAGGCATGCGGTTCTTGTCCTTGGTTCTGTCCTGTTCGCTTCTCGCCTCACCAGCACTGGCGCAAAAAAACGCAGGAGACTGCGGCACCGTTGTCATTCCGCCAGGCCTTGGCATCGGCCCGGGGGCGGATGTCACCTCCTTCAATCCGCTGTTCCTCACATCGCTATACAACCAGGAAGCCTCGGCGCTGATCTTCGAGCAACTGCTCTGGTTCAACGATTCTCATGAAATTGACTGGGCGCACAGCATCGCCAGTGCGGTGACGACGCCCGATAACGGCAAGACCTACGACGTGACGCTGCGGCCATGGCAATGGTCGGACGGCGTGCCGGTAACATCGGCTGATGTGCTCTACACCTTTCAGCTCATCAAGGATTACGGCACCAATTACGCCGCGTATGGCCAGGGCGGCATACCCGACATCATTGCCAGCATCACCGCGCCCGATCCTGCGCATGTCCATGTCGTGCTGACGCATGCGGTAAATCCGCAATGGTTCATCTACAACGGGCTTGCGCAATTGCAGCCTTTGCCAGAGCATGTGTGGAGCAAATTTACGCCGGATGAAATCTGGCAGGGGCAGAGCGACCCGGATTTCTTCCGTGTGTCTGATGGGCCGCTGCTGCTGGAAAAACTCACCGTGGGCGTGGATGCCGAATTCGTGCCCAACCCGCTTTATGGTGGGGGCAAGATGCACTTCTCGCGCTTCATCATGAAATTCGAGAATTCTGAAGGGCAGGAATTGCAAGCTGTCGAGTCCGGGGATCTCGACATGAGCAATATCCCGTTCGACCTCTACGACAAGGCAACGCATCTGCCTGGGAATTATACCGTGACGATGCGGCCGAGTTATTCCTGGGAAGAGATTTCTCCCAACATGCTCAATAAGAGCACGCCATATTTCGCGGATGTGCGGGTGCGGCAGGCAATGGCGGATGCCATCGACGAAAACAAGATCATCCAGCTCTCCATGCACGGCCATGGCGAGGTGGTGCGCGGGCCGGTGCCGCCCTACCCGCCAAACTTCCTCTCGCCGGCTGAACGAGCGGGGAATTACCCGGTGGGCTATGACCCGGCAAAGGCGAAGGCCCTGCTCGCCGCCGCGGGGTTTTCTCCTGGGCCGGACGGTATTCTGCAAAAGGATGGCAAGCCGTTTTCCTTTGTGCTGCAGATTCCCGCAGGCCAGCCCCTGCGGATTGAAATGGCCGAGACCATACAGCAGGATCTGCACGCCGTGGGCATCGACATGCAGGTGCGCCAGGTGGAGTTCAACCAGATATTGACCGAGATGGTGAACGAGCCGCAGGCTTGGCAAGCCATTCTCATCGCGGAGGATATCGGCGCCTATCCTACGGGGGAAGAACTGTTCGCCACCGGCGGGTATCTCAATAATACTGGCTATTCCAACCCGGAAATGGACAAGATCATCGCCCAGAGCACGGATGCGCCAGGGATGGATGGGCTCTTCGCGTATGAGGATTTCGCCAGCGCGCAGGAGCCGCTGATCTTCCTGCCCGACGAGGAGTATTCGGTCTTGGTCCGCAACGGGCTGCATGGCGTTGAGGATTTCCTCAACACGTTCGGCTACAACTGGGCGCCGGAGAAGCTGTATTGCGACGCGCGCTGAAGCTTCTGGCCCTTGGCACGACGCTTCTCGCCAGCCCGGCGGCGGCGGCGCCAGGGGATTGCGGAACCATTATCATTCCCACCGGCATAGGTGTTGCCTCGGGCGCGGATATCACCTCGCTCAACCCGCTGCTTGTCACTTCGCTCTATAACCAGACAGCCGCCAGCCTGATGTTCCAGCCGCTGATCTGGATCAACGGCAATACGGGGCAGATCGACTGGTCGCGCAGCCTGGCCAGCGCCATCACCACGCCGGATAACGGCACTACCTATGATGTCACTCTGCGCCCCTGGCATTGGTCGGACGGCGTGCCGGTGACGACGGCGGATGTGGCCTACGCCTTCAGCCTCATCAAGCAGTTCGGCACCACCTATTCCGCTTATGGCGCTGGCGGCATGCCGGACATCGTCAAGGCCCTGAACATCATCAGCCCCACGCAGTTCCAGGTGGTGTTGAAGCATCAGGTGAACCCGAACTGGTACATTTATAACGGCCTTGGCCAACTTCAGCCGCTGCCCCAGCATGCCTGGGGAAAATACAGCGCCGATCAGATCTTCCAGTCACAGAGCGATACATCCTTTTTTCAGGTAGTGGATGGGCCGCTGCTGCCGCAGAAGCTCGAAATCGGGCTCGATCTCGTCATGGTTCCCAATCCGGGCTGGGAAGGGCCGAAGCTGCATTTCAACCGGCTGATCTGTGAAATTCGTGGAGTCAGACGGCCAGACTGTGCAGCAGGTGGAATCGGGCGATCTGGACATGGCCAATGTCCCGATGGGGCTGTGGAACGCGGTGCAGAACTTGCCGCGGAATTTACATGGTCAACCTGCCCCCGTCGCTCGATTTCAATGAGATCATGCTGAATTTCCGCAACCCGAAGGTGGCGTTCTTCAACGATGTCCGCGTGCGTCAGGCGATGGCGGATGCGATCAATCAGGCGGAGATGGTGGCGCTGATCGACCACGGCCACGGCACGGAAATTTACGGCCCGGTGCCGCCCGTGCCGCCCACCTATCTCACTCCGGCGATGCAAGGCGGGGCATTATCCGGTCTCGTATGATCCAGCAAAAGCAATCGCGCTGTTGCAGGAGGCGGGGTACACGCGCGGGGCCGGACGGCATCATGCAGAAGAACGGCCAGCGCCTTTCCTTCACCTATCTGAACCTCACCGGCGATGTGCTGATCGAGCAGATCACGGATGATGAACCAGGCTTACCTGAAACGGGTTGGAATCGAGATGAAAGTGCGGGACATCGAGTTCAACCAGATGCTGGCGCTGCTGAACAATCCGCAAGCCGACTGGGAGGCGGCGGGACTGGGCGAGGACGACCCTGGCTACCCTACCGGCGAGGAGCTGTATAAGACCGGCTCGTTCCTGAATTCCGGCGGCTATTCCGATCCGACCATGGACAAGCTGATCGACGAAAGCACGAACCAGCCCGGGCTGCAGGGGTTGTATGATTACGAGACCTACGCCAGCGCGCAGCAGCCGGTGCTTTTTCAGGAGAAGGAGTCGATCTCCATTCTGGCTCGCAACAACATCCACGGCGTGCGGGATTTCATGGATCCGGCATATAATTATTACCCGGATAAGCTCTACTGCACTGGGGAAGCGCGCAACAATGATGAAAATGATCTGCCGCCGCCTGGCGTCCTCCAGCCTGTCCATCTTCATCCTGGTCACGCTGGTGTTCTTCATGGCGCATCTGACACCCGGCGGGCCGGCCTATTCCATCCTCGGACAGAAGGCGACCGCCACCTCGGTCGCGCAGCTCAATGCAAGGCTGGGGCTCGACCACCCGCTCTGGCAGCAATATGCCGTGTGGTGGTGGCATCTGGTGCATGGGCAGTTGGGCTATTCCTATCTGCTCAACCGCCCGGTCGGCGCGCTGCTGTGGCAGTACGAGGTGAACACGCTGGTGTTCTACACCACCGCGATCGTGGTCAGCACCGCGCTTTCCATTCTTCTGGGGCTGGTGCAGGGCGTGTACTTCAACCGCTGGCCGGCGAAGCTCATCGGCGGCTTCCAGCTCGGGTTCTACGCGCTGCCGCCCTTCTTCGTCGCCGCCATGCTGGTACTGTGGTTCTCCGTGCAGCTTCCATGGTTTCCTGCCAGCGGCATTACGGATCTCCGGCAGGTGCATCCTGGCATTGGCAGCTTCGCAGCGCATCTGGTGCTGCCGGTTACCACGGTGGCGCTGCTCACAGTCTCCTCGCTCTCGCGCTATTTCGGCGAGGCGGTGCATGACGAACTGAGCAAGGATTACGTGCGCACGGCGCGGGCCAAGGGCGTGGGCTTCACCGCCATATTGTTCCGCCATGTGCTGCGCAATGCGCTGCGTCCGCTCGTCACCATGCTCGGATTGTCCTTTCCCTACATCTTCACTGGTGGTGTCATCGTGGAATCGGTTTTCAACTATCCCGGCCTCGGCTGGCTCATGTGGCGCTCGGCGCTCTCGCAGGACTATCCCATCCTTATCGCCATCGTGCTGCTCATCGGCCTGCTCACCGTCATCGGCAACCTCCTGGCCGACCTGGTGAACGGCCTGCTCGACCCGAGGGCGAGCTATGAGTAACGCCGCCATGGCTTTTTCGCCCAGCCGCATGGTGTCGCGCGCGTTCAGCAAACACGGCACGCTCACAACCGGGCTGGTCCTGAGTGCCGCGATCCTGTTCATCGGCTTCGTGGCGCCGTTCCTCTATACGCCGGACCCATACGCCATCCACCCGGCGCATGCGCTGGAAGCACCCAGCCTCGCCTTCCCCCTGGGCACGGATGAGCTGGGGCGGAACGGGCTGGCGCTGCTGCTCTCCGGCGGTCTCGCCACGCTGGTGGTGGCGCTGCCGGCGGCGCTGGTGGCGTTTCTCACCGGGCTGGCCTACGGGCTTATCTCCGGCCTTGCCCCCGCCTGGCTGGACAAGCTGCTGATGCGCCTGCTGGACGTGTTCCTCGCCCTGCCCAGCCTCATCGTGCTCATCTTCTTCGCCTCGCTGGTGACGCTGAACAACACCAGCCTCATCCTGCTGCTTGGCTTCATCTCCTGGCCCAGCCTGGCGCGGCTGGTGCGCAACGAGGTGCTGGCCCAGCGCGGACGGGATTTCATCCTCGCCGCCGAGCAATCCGGCGCCGGCCGGCTCTATCTCGCGCGCGCGCATCTGCTGCGCGTCATCGCCCCGGTGCTGGTGGTGAACGGCACCTTCATGATCGGCGATTCGATCTTTGCGCTCTCCGCCTTGAGCTTTCTGGGGCTTGGCGTGCAGCCGCCGCAAGTGAGCTGGGGCAGCCTGCTGGAAACGGCACTGGACATTATCGCGCTCGACCCATGGTGGCTCATTGTTCCGCCCGGCCTGCTGGTATTCGGCTCGCTGCTCGCGGCCTCGCTCACCGGACAGGGCCTGCTGCGCCTATGGGGCAATAACCGATGACCGCTGTACTCGACATCAGGAATCTTTCCGTCTCGCTGCCGCGTGGTGGCGCTGGCAATGTGCCCATTCTGGAACATCTCGACCTGACCGTGGCGCCAGGAGAGATGGTGGCGCTGGTGGGGGAGAGCGGCTCCGGCAAGACCATCGCAGCACTTTCCATCATGCGCCTGCTGCCGAAAGGTGCCGCAATCACCGGCGAGATCTGGCAGGACGGCATGGACCTCGCACAGGCGGATGAGGCGGCGATGCGCCGCGTACGCGGCAAGAAGATCGGCATGGTGTTCCAGAACCCGCTCTCGGCGCTCAACCCCACGCGCACCGTGGCGTCGCAGATCATGGAAGCCTGGCGTGTGCATGAGGGCGGCTCGGCCAAGGCCGCGCGGGCCCGGGCGCTGGAGCTTCTGGGCGAGGTCGGCATTCCCAACCCCGCTTCCCGGCTGGACGATTACCCGCACCAGTTCTCCGGCGGCATGCGCCAGCGCGTGATGATCGCCATGGCGCTGGCCTGCTCGCCGCAGTTGCTCATCGCGGACGAGCCCACCACCGGGCTGGACCCGCTGATCGCCAAGCAGATCATGACGCTCATTGCCCGGCTGCGGCGTGAGCACAATATGGGCGTTCTGTTCGTCACGCATGACCTCTCGGTGGTGGAGGAACATGCCGACAGCGTCCATGTGCTGTATGCCGGGCGCAGCGTGGAGTGGGGCAAGGCGAAGGAATTCTTCGCGCATCCGCGCCACCCGTATAGCGAGGCGCTGCTGGGCGCCGTTGCCAGGCTCGGCCAAGCCAGGCTGCAGAACATTCCAGGCAATCTGCCGGAGCCGGAATCCCGCCCGGCAGGCTGCCGCTTCACGCCGCGTTGCCCTATGCGCAGGCGGCTTGCAGCGCCGCTTATCCCCTGCCCTCGCCTGCGGGCGGCACGGCGGCCGCCTGCCTGTACCCGCTGCCGGCTGGCGCGCAACCGGCCTACGCCGCCGCCCCGCCGCTTCCGGCCACGCCGCGGCAGTTTCCGCCGCAGTTGGAGTTGCAGGACCTCGCCGTGCGCTATGGCGGCGCCAGCGGCTGGTTCGGCGGGACCAGGAAACACCCCCCCTCGCTGGCGGAAGTTTCCCTCACCCTGGGCCGTGGCGAGTGCCTGGGCGTGGTAGGGGAAAGCGGTTCCGGCAAGTCCACTCTCGGCCGCGCCGTGCTGCAAATGCTGCCCTACGAAGGCGAGGTGGTGCTGGAGGGGCGCTCGTTCTCCTCATTGCGGGGCCAGGACCGGCGCGCGCAGCGGCGGAAGCTTCAGGTGGTGTTCCAGGACCCGCGCGAATCCATGAACCCGCGCATGAGCATCGGCGAGGTCATTGCCGAGCCGCTGCGCCTGAAGGGGGGCATGAGCAACGCGGCCCTGCGCGTACGCGTGGAGGCGTTGCTCGCCAGCGTGGGGCTGAACCCGGAGATGGCGGCACGCCTGCCCGGCGCGGTCTCGGGCGGCCAGGCCCAACGCATCGCCATCGCCCGCGCCCTTGCGGCGGAGCCCGAGATCATCGTGCTGGATGAGCCCACCTCGGCGCTCGATGTCTCCACCCAGGCGATGCTGCTGAACCTGCTGAAGGATCTCGCCTCACGCCTGGCGCTTTCCTACATTCTCATCAGCCACGACTTCGCCGTCGTCAGCTACATGGCGGACCGCATCGCCGTGCTGAACGCCGGGCGCATCGTGGAAATGAACGAAACAAGCAAACTGATTTCGTGCCCGCAACACGGATACACCAAGGCGCTGATCAGCGCCGCACCACAATTGCGTCCTCATTTGCCTCAGGAGATTTAATTTATGAGTGAAATTATCAGGCTGATCGTTCTCAGTGGCGGGCTGCTGCTCATCATGGCGGCGCTGCTCGTCATCGCGCTGGCGGTGGTTATCGAGCGGCTCTATCTGCTGAAAAAAATCCTGCGCCAAGGCCGCGATATTCACAACAAGCTGCGGCAGGTGAAGTTCCAGGATATTTCTGGCCTTCAGACTCTGGCGAATGAAACCGCTGACACGCTGCAGGGGCATCTCATTGCAACCGCCATCGCTTCGCGCGGGGAGGATGCGGAAGAGATGGAAATGCATCTGGAAGAGGAGATCCTCTCCGCCACGCCCAAGATCACGGGCCTGCTGTGGGTTCTCGACACTGTCGTCACCATCGCGCCGCTGCTCGGCCTGTTCGGCACCATTATCGGCATGATCCAGGCATTCAACGTGATCTCTTCCGATGGCGGGCCGTCCAAGGTCACCGGCGGCATCGCGGATGCGCTGATCTCCACCGGCGCTGGCCTGTTCATCGCCATCATTGCCGTCTATTTCGTGAACTACTTCAACGCGCTCACGCGCCAGATCATGCATCAGCTCGATCTGATCAAGCTCATCCTCATCAACCGTACCCACGGTCAGGGGGTCGGCACCAACGAATCCGCCGCCCGCCCGGCGCGCATTTTGGCGGGGGTATAAGCCCATGCGCAAACGCCGCGACTTTATGGAGCGCGAGAAGCCACGGCTCGAAATCGTGCCAATGATCGACATCATGATGTTCCTGCTCGTGTTCTTCGTGATGATCGTGCTGAAAATGATCCCGGATTCCGGCGTCACGCTGTCGCTGCCCGGCGCCTCCACGGCGCAGCAATTGCCGCACACGCAAGTGGTCATCGTCATCGACCAGGCTGGCAATATGCATGTGAAGGATCAGGTCATGAGCGCGGACGCGCTGGAGACATATCTGCAGGGCGTGAAGGCCACCAACGACACGGATGTGGTCGTGGCCGGCGACAAAGGCACCAACTTGCAACAGTTGATGAATGTCATGGACCTCACCCGCAAAGCCGGCATCACCAATATCGGCATCGCCACCAATAACGCTCAATAGGACGAAAACGCCCCCAAGGCCGGCTTCATCCACCGGCAAAGACCATGGCGTTCAGTTGAACCCGTCGAACTCGCACCCCTGACCTGCGCTCGACGGGTTCAGCCCCCATCTGATGCGGCATCCTGTCCCCGGCAGGGCCTACGAGACAAAGCCGGCGTATTGAATGACGGCGGATTTCCGGCCCATCGTAGCGCCAAAGGAAGGCAGATGGGCCGGACATCCCGCCCCCTCTGAAATTCACAATAACAACATGCGGAACTGGCCAAGCCGGGTGCTAGCGTATACAAACAAGACATCATTCTTTACTTAAGGTTGTGCCCGTCATGCTCCACGCCATATCCAGCACTCAGGCCGCCTCGCTGATCCCCGATGGAGCAGTATTGATGATCGGCGGCTTCATGGGTGTTGGCTCGCCGCACCGGCTCATTGACGCTCTGGTCGCGCGGCAGGCCCGTAACCTGACGGTCATTGCCAACGATACCGCCCGACCTGGCGTCGGCATCGGCAAGCTTATCGACGCCGGCTGTGTGAGCCGGGTCATTGCCTCGCATATCGGCACCAACCCGGTGACCCAAAAAAAGATGATAGACGGCGAGATGCAGGTGGAACTCGTGCCCCAGGGTACGCTCGCCGAGCAGGTGCGCGCTGGCGGGGCGGGCCTGGGTGGCTTTTTGACCCCCACCGGGGTCGGCACCGTGGTGGCCGAGGGGAAGCAGCAGATCGAGGTTGATGGGGTGGCCTACCTGCTGGAGAAGCCCTTGCGCGCCGATTTCGCGCTGATCCACGCAGCCCAGGCCGATTACAGCGGCAACCTTACCTATCAATTGACCGCAACCAATTTCAATCCGCTGATGGCGCTGGCCGCTGATTGTGTCATCGCTGAGCCGAATGAGATCGTGCCCGTTGGCATGATCCCGCCCGACGCCGTGCGCACGCCGGGCATTCTGGTTACGCACCTGCTGGAAAGGCCGAAACAATGAGCGAGCATCCCGCCATGGATCCCAAGGAAATCATCGCCCGGCGGGTGGCACGGGAACTGCGCGACGGCATGCTCGTCAATCTCGGCATTGGCCTGCCGACGATGGTGGCGCGCTACGTGCCCGCAGGCATGAATGTCGCCTTTCAGAGTGAGAACGGCATCATTGGCTTCGGCGCGCCCCCACCCGAGGGCATGGAGGATCCGGACCTGACCGACTCGGGCGGCTCTTTCATCTCCGCGCTGCCAGGCGCCATGGCGTTCGACAGTGCCTTCAGCTTCGCGCTGATCCGCGGCGGCCATCTCGCGATGACGGTGCTGGGCGGACTGCAGGTGGATCAGCACGGGCATCTGGCCAACTGGATGGTGCCGGGCAAGATGGTGCCGGGCATGGGCGGGGCGATGGACCTCGTCGCCGGGGCAAGGCGGGTGATCATAGCGATGCAGCACCACGCGAAGGGTGTCTCCAAGATCGTGCCGGAACTGACACTGCCGCCAACCGCGGCCCGGCGCGTCAGCCTGGTGGTGACCGAAATGGCGGTGATTGAGCCTGTGACGGAAGGTCTGGCGCTGCGCGAGCGCGCGCCGGGGGTGAGCGTCGAGGAGATCATCGCCATGACCGGCGCGCCGCTGCTGATTAATGGCGACGTGCCGGAAATGGCGCTGAACCAGCCCGGCTAAAGCTGCAATGGCGCGGGTCATGTGCCGCTTCGCTGCCGTGATATTTGCCGTGCTGGCGCCGCTGGCGGCAGCGGCACAGCAGATATCCGGCGCGGGCGCAACGTTTCCGGCGCCGCTTTACGAGAAATGGGCTGAAGCCGCCGCTCCGGCGACCGGCGTGACACTGGACTATCAGGCGATCGGTTCGGGCGGCGGACAGGAGCAAATCCTCAACCGCACTGTCGATTTCGGCGCCTCCGATGCGCCGATGGCCCCGGCCACTCTGGCGGCGGCCGATCTGCTGCAGGTGCCAACGGTGATGGGCGCGGTCGTGGTCATCGTGAACATTCCCGGCATCGGGATGAATCAGCTCAAACTGCCGGATACAATACTGGCTGGCATCTACTCCGGCACCGTCACATGGTGGGACGACCCCGGTATTGCCGCCGCCAATCCAGATCTCACTCTACCGCATCTCGCGATCACCCCGGTGCATCGCGCGGATGGTTCGGGTACGACCTATGTCTGGACTTCGTACCTTTGTGATATCAACCCTGCCTGGAAACGCACGGTCGGCGCCGCGACCGAGGTGTCCTGGCCCGCTGGGCTCGGGGCCAGGGGCAATGCCGGCGTCGCGGCCAGCATCCGCGCAATCGCAGGCGCCATAGGCTACGTGGAAAGCACCTACGCTCTTCAGAACAACCTGATCACCGTGCAATTGCGCAACCAAGCGGGTTATTACGTGTCGCCGTCCCTCGCCGCCTTTCAGGCTGCAGCGGCACAAGCGGATTGGCTGACAGCGAAGAATTTTGCTGTTAGCATAATTAACATGCCCGGAGCCGAGAGCTGGCCCATCGTGTCCGCCACCTTCGTTCTGATCCCAAGGCATCCCGACGACCCGGTGCAGAGCGCCAATGTCGTCAGGTTTTTTACCTGGGCCTATAAGAATGGCGCAGATATCGCCGCCAGCCTGCACTACATACCGCTACCCCGCGCAGTGCAGGATGCGGCCATGGCAACGATGAAAAAACAGATCCAGGATTAAGGCCGCCATACGGGGCAGCAACTTCCCGATTCTGTCACTTGCCAGCCGCACGGCAACGAAATAGAAAATACAGACCCTAAACATAGAAGAAGGCGGCACAACATGTCCGTAACCAACGGTGCCGGCAAAACTTTCTTTGCTGGACAAGAGAATTTTTTGTCTGGCCTTCCCACTGCCTGGGCGAAACTTGCAGGTGGCAGCGGGCCGGTAAGCGCATTTGCCGATGCCCAGGCTTACATGATCGACGCGGCGCAGCGCAGCCTGTTGTTCTGGGACACCTTGCGCCGCCGCGGCAATGAGGTGAGCGAAGCCACCGCACGCACGGCTCCCAGCGTTTTAACCTTCGACTCCGAGCTTGTGCTCGATGGGCACACTCTCCCGCGCCCGGTGAATTACAGCCTGCTGCACATCAAGCCGCCTGCCGGCGTCACCGTGGCCCCTGCCAAGCGCCCATTTATCGTGTTCGATCCGCGCGCGGGGCATGGCCCCGGCATCGGCGGCATGAAGAAGGCGAGCGAGATCGGTGCCGCGCTGCATGCCGGGCATCCTTGCTATTTCGTCGGCTTCACCACTCGTCCCGTGCCGGGGCAGACTGTGGAGGATGTTTGCCGGGCCGAGGCAGAATTCATCCGCACGGTATCCAGCCTGCATCCCCAGGCGCCATCGCGGCCTGCTCTGATCGGCAACTGTCAGGCGGGCTGGCAAATCATGATGACCGCCGCGATCGAGCCGGAACTCCCCGGCCCGATCCTCATTGCGGGCGCGCCGCTCTCCTACTGGGCCGGTAATCGCGGCAAAGCGCCGTTGCGCTATCTTGGCGGCCTGCTCGGCGGTACATGGCTCACCGCGCTCTCGGGCGATCTCGGTGCCGGCATTTTCGACGGCATCGGCCTGGTTGGCAATTTCGAGAGCATGAACCCGGCGAACACGCTTTTCCGCAAGCCTTATAACGTGTTCGACAAAGTCGACACAGAGGCTGAGCGCTTCCTGGAATTCGAGAAATGGTGGGGCAACCCCGTGCTGCTCAATGCCGAGGAAATGCAGTGGATCGCCGATAACCTCTTCGTCGGCAACCGCCTCACTTCGGGGCAGTTGCTCACGTCGGACGGTGTTCACGTGGACCTGCGTAACATTCGTTCGCCGATCGTCGTGTTCTGCTCCTGGGGTGACGACATCACGCCGCCGCCGCAAGCGCTGGGCTGGCTGCTCGACCTGTACGAGCATGAGCGCGACATCGTCGCCAATGGCCAGACGATCATCTATTCGATCCATGAAAATATCGGGCATCTCGGCATTTTCGTCTCCGGCAAGATCGCCCTGAAGGAACATGGCGAATTCGCCAGCTGCATGGACATGATCGATCTGATGCCGCCGGGCCTGTACGAGGCCGTGATCGAGGATGTCGGCGTACACACCGCACACACGGACATGATCACCGGCAATTATCTGTTCCGGCTGGAGGTGCGCACGCTCGACCATATCCGCGCGCTTGGGCATAATTCTCCGGAGGATGAGCTGCAATTCGCCACCGTGGCGCGGTTGTCGGAAATCAATAACGGGTTGTACCGCACATTCGTGCAACCGTTGGTTCAGGCCGCCGTCACGCCGGAAATCGCGGAGAAGATCCGCCAGAACAATCCGCAGCGTCTGCGTTATGCCGCCGTGTCCGACAAGAACCCGATGAGCCAGGTGCTGGCGCCTCTGGTGGAGGACGCCCAGCAGAACCGCAAGCCCGTGGATGACGGCAATCCGTTCCGGCAGATGGAGCACGCCGCCGCCGTGCAGATCGAAAATTCACTGAAAGCCTACGGGCTGATGCTGGATATCTGGAAGGAGACCACCTTCCGCGCGATCTACGGGTCGCCTGCTCTGCAGGCGGCAACAGGGCTGCTCGGCTCCAACACCGTACCGCACCAGCGCCTGGGCCGTAGCGTGATGCGCGAAGCGGCCGCTGCGAAACTCCAATTCGAGTTACAGAACAAGCTGAGCGAGGGCGGACCGGTGGAGGCCCTGCTGCGGTCGGTGAATTATATCCACCGCGCCGAGCGCGTGGTTGACGACCGCGCCTTCAAATCGCTGGCGGAATACCAGGCCGAGCTCGATGATGCCCACCGCCTCACCTTCAGCCAGTTCAAGCAAGCGCTGCGCACGCAGGCGCTGATCAATGGCTGGAACCAGGAAGCAGCGCTGAAGACCCTGCCTGATCTGCTGCCGGAATCATTTGAGGAGCGGCAGAAATTGTTGAAGGCCGTCCTCCGTGTCGCCAACGTCGTCGGCAAGCTTTCGCCGCGCACGGCAGAACGGTTGGCGACAATTGAGGCCATTTTTCTGGCGAAACCTAAAGTCCAGACCAAGGAAACAGTGTAATGCCGCTTGACGCCGACGCCCCGCAGAACCCGCCACCCGCCTTCAGCAAGACCTTCGACGACGTGGCGGTCGGCGACATGGTGTCGATCCGCCGCACCGTCACGCCGGACGATCTTTATGTGTTTGCCCATGCCAGCGGCAATCTCAATCCGATGCATTTGCCGGCGGCCGGCGAAGCCGGAGATGCCGGGCAACATCCTGCGCCCTCCATGTGGCTCGGCTCTCTGTTCTCGGCGATTCTCGGCAATCTGCTGCCGGGGCCGGGAACGCTCTACGAAGCGCAGGATCTGCGCTTTCTGGGCCGCGCCCATGCGGGCGATGACCTGAACGTAACCGTGCAGGTGACCGAGAAGCGCCCGCCGGCGACGATCGTTCTGCGCACGCAGGTTTTCCGCGGCGAGGAGATGCTGGTGGATGGCAAGGCGGAAGTCTGCCCGCCCGCCGAGCGCCAGAAGATTGGTGACGCCGCGCTGCCGGACATCACCATCGCCCGGCACCGCCATGTCACGCGGCTGCTCGCCGCCTGCAAGGCGCTGCCGCCCATGCCGACCGCCGTGGCCAGCCCGGAGGATGAGAGCTCGCTGCTTGGCCCGCTGGAGGCGATGCAGGCCGGGCTGATCACGCCGATCCTGGTTGGCGACGCGGCGAAAATCCGCGCCGTTGCCGCCGCGCATAATGCCGTACTCGGCGATGTGGAGATCATCGACATCGCCAGCCACGATCTCGCCGCCGCGCGCGCCGTGGAACTGGTGCATGAGGGCCGCGCCGCCGCGGTGATGAAGGGCAATCTGCATACGGACGTGCTTCTGAAACATGTCGTCAAATCCCAGGGGGGTTTGCGCGGCAGCCGTCGCATCAGCCATGTTTTCATCATGGACGTCCCGCATCTGCACAACCTGCTGCTGGTGACAGATGCCGCGATCAACATCGCGCCGACGCTGGAAGACAAGGTTGATATCACGCAAAACGCCATCGACCTCGCCTTGGCACTGGGCATCCCGGTGCCGAAGGTTGGCGTTCTGGCGGCGGTGGAGGTGGTGAACCCGAAGATGCCAGCGACCTTGGATGCCGCAGCACTTGCCAAGATGGCCGAGCGCGGACAGATCCGTGGCGGCATCGTCGACGGTCCGCTGGCGATGGACAACGCGATCAGCCTGGCGGCGGCCAAGACCAAGGGGCTGATCTCCTCGGTCGCGGGACGGGCGGATATCCTGGTTGTGCCCAATCTCGAAGCCGGCAACATCCTGGCCAAGGAACTCACCTACGCGGCTCAGGCGGAAGGCGCAGGCATCGTGCTCGGCGCCTCGGTTCCCGTGCTGCTGACCAGCCGTGCCGACGACGCCACGGCGCGGCTGTTCTCCTGTGTCACCGCGGTGCTGTACGAATCCTGGCTGCGCACCGGCCAGAGCGCCGTGCCGCCCGCCCCCGCCGCCTAACCTCATGGAGGCCCCCGCCATGCCGCATGTCATGACGCTGAACGCTGGTTCATCCTCCATCAAATTCGCTTTGTTTGAGCTCGACCATGGCGAGCCTCAGGCCCTCGCCATTGGGCTGGTGGAGAAAACCGGCGACACCCGGCACATGAAGGTGCGGGACGGCGCCGGGGTTGTGACCCATGAGGAAAGCTGGGAGCCGGCCGAGGGGGGCTTCCACACCGATGCGCTGCGCCGTGTGCTGGCTTGGCGCCGCGCCGCCTTTCCTGATGCACAGGTGGTTGCCGCCGGGCATCGCGTGGTGCATGGCGGGTTGCGCTACAGCACCCCGACGGTCGTGACGCCGGAGGTGCTGGATTATCTACACACGCTGATCCCGCTGGCGCCGCTGCATGAGCCGCACAACATCGCCGGCATCCTCGCGGCGCAGGAGGCTTGGCCGCATGTGCAGCAGGTGGCGTGCTTCGACACCGCCTTCCACCGCGCGCATCCGTTCGTCAACGACACTTTCGCCCTGCCGCGCGAGCTGTATGACGAGGGGGTGCGCCGCTACGGCTTCCACGGCCTCTCCTACGAATATGTCTGCGGCAAGCTGGCCGACATCTCGCCGCTGCACGCGGCCGGGCGCGTCGTCGTGGCGCATCTGGGCAATGGCGCCTCCATGTGCGCCATCCGCGACGGGCTCTCCATCGCCAGCTCCATGGGCTTTACCGCGCTTGACGGCCTGCCGATGGGCACGCGTTGCGGCCAAGTCGACCCTGGCGTCCTGCTGTATCTCCTGCAGACCAAGGGGCTGACGCCGGAGGCCCTGTCCGACATGCTGTACAAGGAGTCCGGCCTCAAAGGTCTTTCCGGCCTCTCCGCCGACATGCGCGAGCTGGAAGCGGTGGATACGCCGGAAGCGCGCCAGGCCGTCGAATATTTTGTCTTCCGCATCCGGCGCGAGCTCGGCGGTCTCGCGGCGGTGCTGAAGGGGCTTGATGCCGTCGTATTCTGCGGCGGCATTGGCGAGAATGCCTGGCGCGTACGCGAGCGCGTGCTGGAGGGCATGGAATGGATCGGCGTGGAGCTTGACCGCGAAGCCAACCGTGCCAATCGTCAGGTCATCTCTTCCGAACGTTCGCGCGTGAAAGTGTTCATCATCCAGACCAATGAGGAGGCGATGATCGCCCGGCACACGCTCGATGCCCTCGCCGGCGCCACGCCGTCCGAACCGTCACCTACCCTCGCCTTACAGGAAAGTCTTGCATGCCCCTAAATCCCCACGACACCCTGCCGATCGCCTGGGATCCGGATACCCGCATCGGCGATATGCTGAAGGGGCTGAAGGGCCTTGTTGTCGGTGTCGCCAATGCAGATTCCATAGCCTATGGCTGCGCCGACAAGCTGCGCGCGTTCGGCGCTGATGTCGCCGTCACTTATCTGAACGAAAAAGCGGAAAAATATGTCCGCCCGCTGGCGGAACATCTCGAGGCGGACATCATCATGCCGCTCGATGTCGAGCAGCCCGGCCAGCTGGAGGCAGTGTTCGACGAAATCCGCACCCGCTGGGGGCGGCTTGATTTCGTGCTGCACTCCATCGCTTTCGCGCCACGCGAGGACCTGCACGGCCGCGTCGTCGATTGCTCGCGCCACGGCTTCGAGCAGGCGATGTATGTGTCCTGCTACTCTTTCATCGAGATGGCGCGACTGGCCGAACCGCTGATGACCAATGGCGGTGCGCTGCTGACGATGAGCTATTATGGCGCCGACAAGGTGGTGAACCACTACAACATCATGGGGCCAGTAAAGGCGGCGCTGCAGGCCACCACCCGTTACCTGGCCTCCGAGCTGGGCTCGAAGGGCATCCGGGTTTATGCCGTCTCGCCCGGCCCGCTGAATACCCGCGCCTCCAGCGGCATTTCCCAGTTCGACGAGCTGATCGACGCCGCCGTTACCCGCACCCCTGCCCACCGCCTGGTGGACATCGCCGAGGTCGGCCGCGTTGTCGCCTTCCTCGTGGGCGGCTCGGCCTCTGGGCTGACGGGCGAAACGGTCTTTGTCGATGCGGGATTGCATAACATGGCATAAGCCCGAAGGCTTTGCATGATAGTTTGGTGTCGGCCATGCATCCGCGGCGCTGCGTGCCTATATAGGCACGGTACGGCATCAAACATTCCTCCGGGTGTTGAAAATGACGGGTAGCACGCCAGGCGCAGCCTTGCAGCGGGCGGAGGCGGAGTTGGTCCGCCTCCGCGCCCGGCCGGCAGACATGGGGGCGGCGCTCACCGAAGCGCTGGGAACGGTGCTGCGCGGCCAAGGGCCGCCACCCGGGGCGGCTGAAGCGGCGGCTCTCATTGCCCGGGCTGTCGAAGCGCATGCGGCCTCGTTCCCGCCAGGCGGCGAACCCGATTATCACGATCACCACCACCAGGCAGAGGCTACTCTGGCCATGGGTTGGCTGTGCGCCGAGGCTCTCCGCCTTGGCCAGATCGACGCCGGACATGCCGTTGCCGGCATCCTGGCCATGGCGGGGCATGACCTGCAGCACGATGGTTCAATACCGCCCCCCGGCACGCTGGAAGCCCACTCCGCCGAGCTTACCGCAGCCCTGGCGGCACAGGCAGGGCTGGATCAGACCGTCCAGGACCAGATCCGCCAGGTCATTCTTGCGACAGATCCATCGCGCGCCGCCGCAGGTTTGGATGAGGACAGCATGCTCTGCCGGCTGGCGCGTGAGGCAGACGTGTTCGCCAGCCTCACGCCTGAGCTGGGCTGGCGGCTGAGCCAGGCCTTTGGCCGCGAAGTCCGTGCCGCCGGGGGCAATGCCGCGCCTCCCCCTGGCAGTTTCGCCGGGCGGCTGCAGTGGCTGCGCGCGCAGCGGCCAATGACCGAGGCTGCGCGGAATTTGGGGCTGGAGGCTGGCGTCGCGGCACAACTCGCGGCCATGGCGGGCCTGGGAGATGGCGATCCGGAAGCGGGCGCCAGGCGGCTGGATGCCATGCCACCAGGTGAAGCCTGGGCGCATTACCGTGCGGCGGTGGCGGCGGTGTGATGTTCAAGCCTGTACTGTTCCGGCCCAGTCTCAGCTTCACCGTCACCATCCTGATCGCTTTCACCCTGATCTTTACAGTCATTCTCAGCGTGGCGGTGTTTGGCTTTCGCAGCGCGGCCGAGCAGGCCGCCATAGCAACAGCCGATGTCAGCCTGGCCGAAACCGCCTCCACGGTGGCGGCGCGGACCAATGCGCTGGTGCAGCCGGTTCTGGTGCTCATCCGCGAGGTTGCCGCTACCGGCATAGGCGACAGGCCCGCCAATGCCCAGGCAGGGACGAAACTGCTGTCCCTACTGTCGGAGGAGCCGGAGATCCGCACCGTGTCGGCAGCGTGGCCAGATGGCACGCTGCTGCAGGCGGCGCCGGTAGGCCTGCTTCCCGCCGCCGCGATGCCGCCGCTGCCGGCCGGCGCGGCCTATGTTCTCTGCTTCAGCCGGCCCGGCGATGCCGCGAAATCCTGGCTGTTCCTGGCGGCTGATCGGACCGTGATTTCCGGCGCGGCGTTTGGCCACCCCGCCGATCCGCGTGGCACACAATGGTACCTGCAGGCCCGGGCACCTGGCGTATATGTCTCGACCCCCTATGTGCTGAGTCTGACACGGCAAGTCGGACTCAGCGTCAGCAGTCCGCTGGCTGGCGGCGGCGTCATCGCGCTCGACATCACTCTCGGGAGTCTCAGCGATTTTCTCAGGGCTCAACAAGTCACGCCGCACAGCACCGCCTTCCTGTTCAGCGATCTCGGCATCCTGCTCGCCCATCCTGACGCCGCGCGCGTCGTGCGTGCGGCGGTACACGGACGCGTCAGCTGGACAACCCTGCAAGACTCCCACGACCCGGTTCTGGAGGCCGTCTGGAATGCCTATGCCAGCAGTCAACTGGTACCTGGCCAGAGCGGACAGCTCGACGTTGATGGCATCACCATGCTGGCGAGGCTGGAGCCTGTGGAGACACTGGAAAACCCGCCCGTGCTGGTGGCCGTTGTGGCGCCGCGCCGCGACTTTACGGCCCCGGTCGATGACGCGGTAAGGCAAGGCACATTGCTCGCCCTGGGCGCATTCATGGCCGGGTTCGGCGCCATTGCCCTGATGTCCTGGCGCATCGCCAAACCGCTTGGCGTGCTGACGCGCGAGGCCCAGGCAATCCGGCGGCTGGAACTCACGGCACCGCTGAACCTGCGGAGCCGGATCACCGAGGTGGAACGCCTGACCGAGGCGATCGCGGCGATGAAGGCGACACTGACCAGTTTCACCGTCTATTTGCCGCGCGATCTGGTGCATCAATTCCTGGCCGCCGGCATCGAGCCGCGGCTGGGCGGCGAGCGCGTGACCCTGAGCGTAATGTTCAGCGACATCCAGGGTTTTACCACCATCGCCGAAACGCGCGAGCCGGAAGAGCTCACAAAAATCGCCTCCGCCTATTTCGAGGCGGTGACGCGCGAGCTGCTCGCCGCGCACGCGACGATCGATAAATATATCGGCGATTCGGTCATGGCGTTCTGGAATGCTCCCAGGCGCGACCCGGACCATGCCGCTCATGCTTGCGCGGCCGCTTTGCGCGCCCGCGCGGTAACCTTGCGGCTGGCTGGCGAGTTCACCGCGCGTGGCTGGCCAGCCCTGCCTACCCGCTTTGGCGTTCATACCGGCGAGGCGGTGGTTGGCAATGTCGGCTCCAGCGACCGGATGACCTACACGGCGATGGGGGCGATGGTGAACCTTGCCAACCGGATGGAGGGGCTGAACAAGCTCTACGGCACGCAGATCCTGGTCAGTGAGGCGACGAGGGTGGCTGCAGGCCCAGGCTTCGTGTTCCGTCCGGCAGATATTGTCATCCTGAAAGGCTCCGCCGTGCCGATGCCGGTGCATGAGCTTCTCGGCATCGCCGACACAACAGCGGCGCCGGCGTTGCAGGCGAAGGAGTCCGAGCTCGCCTCGCTGGACGCGTGGGAGGATTGCGTGGCGGCCTACCGGAACGGCGACTTTGCCGCGGCGCGGGCGGCGCTCGAGAGGGTCCAGCGCATCGGAACGTTTCCCCTCGCGGCGGTCTACGCCCAGCGCCTCTCGACGGCCGGCGTCCAAAGCCGCCCCCGGCTGGTCGCCTTTGGTAAGGATGGATGTCAAATGACAGAAGCCCCGCCAGTGCCGAATGACCGCAAGCGGATCAAGATCGCCTTGCAGGGCGGCGGCTCCCACGGCGCCTTCACCTGGGGCGTTATGGACCGGCTGCTCGCCGACCCGCGTCTGGAAATCGAGGCTGTCGTTGGCACCAGCGCGGGCGCGATGAACGCCGCCGTGCTGGTGGACGGGCTGGTGCGCGGCGGTCCTGAATTTGCCCGGCGTGAGCTGCGCATATTCTGGGAAGAGGTCGCGGACCTGGCGGCTTTCTCCCCCTTGCAGCCAAGCCTTCTCGACCGCATGCTGGGATCGGGAAATATGGATTTTTCCCCTTTGTGGCAGGTTGTCGATGTCCTGAACAAGGTATTCTCCCCCTACGAACTCAACCCGGCGGCCTTCAACCCGTTACAGCAAGTACTGGAAAAGACGGTCGATTTCGCGGGGTTGCGGCAAGGCACAGAGCCCGCCCTTTTCATCAGCGCCACCAATGTCATGACCGGCCGGATCCGCGTGTTCGAGAGGCATGAGGTTACGGTTGACACCATCATGGCCTCGGCTTGCCTGCCCATGATGTTCCATGCGGTGGAAATTGACGGCCAGCACTATTGGGATGGCGGCTATTGCGGCAATCCGCCGATCTTTCCGCTGATCTACATGGGTGGCGGCCCAGACGTGCTGATCGTTCAACTCAATCCGATCAATATTCCTGGCCTGCCGAAGGATGTGCGCAGCATCCTCGACCGCATTAATACGCTCTCTTTCAATTCATCGCTGATGCGGGAAATGCGCATGATCAAGTTTGTCACCGACTTGATCGACCGTGGCGAATTATCGCAGGACCGGTTTCTCAGGATCTATATCCACACGATCGATGCGGAGGAGGAACTCGGCGCCCTCAATGCCTCGTCAAAATTCAACGCGGATAAGGAGTTTTTACAGCAGTTATATGCGCTCGGCGTGGCCAAGGCCGACGCGTTTCTTGCCGCGCATTTCGATGACATCGGCAATCGTTCAAGCACCGACATAGAGAAAAAATTCTTTTAACTCTGCCTTACAGGCCCTGACGAAGGACACAGCTGGCGATTGTGGACCGGCAAGCCGGGCGGCGGCCGCACATGGCTCCGCCGCCCGGCCGATCTGTCTTATTCCGCCATCACAAGCGCTTTGCACGCCAGCTCGACAGCGCCGGCGCGGGACTTTGCCGCCCCGACGAAACGGCGCACATGGACGAAAACCGCGTCGGCAACGCCGGTTTCTTGTGCCAGTTCCTCAGCCTGAAGCCCGGCCCAGCTTTCGGGCAGGGCAAGGCGCTGCTCAAAGGAACCCGGTTCGGGGGGCATTGTATCGATCATCCAGTTTCCGTTGGAGGCGGGCGAGACAGCAAAAAGCACCGGCAGCTCATGCGTGAACACCGCGTTTTTCCACGGCATGCCCGTCTCAAGGATGAGCAGGCGTGGATCGTCGCCAGCCTGGTGGGCAGCCAGGACGGTTGCCTCGGCCACCAGACGCGCCCGCAGATTATCGACGCGGCGGCGCAGCATGGCGATCACCAGCGCTGTTGCCTCCAAAAAGGCATCGTCGCCAGCTTGCGGCCCGTTTGCGGCCGGGTCGTCCCATGTCGGATTGAACTCTCCGACAATTGAAGCCAGGCCAAGTGTATCGCGTTTGACCGGGCCCGTTGCGGACACGCCGTTATCAATCTCGTCGATCCGCCGAACCAGCTTGTCATCAAGCTCTGCCGCGATGGCAGCCGCGAAGGTCTCGGCGCCGCTGGGGCGGAGCAGTGCCGCGACGGCGCGCTCTCCATAAGACTGCCAAACCAGCCCTGCGGAAGAGAATGGTGTTTCGTCGGGGCGCACCGGAGCGCCGCGCTGGTGGTGGTCGAAGCGGTTCTGCGCCGCGTCGAACACGCTGCCGACATCCCAGACGATATCCCCACGCTCGATGAGCTCCGGCTTACGCGTCCGCAGCAGCGTATGATCCACGCCGGGCTGATGCAAATCCAGCGCGAGGCGCAGCACGGCGTAGGCGAAGACCTCGTCGCAATGAAACTTGCCGCTATGGGTGACGAGGATGGGGCGGGGGTGGGCGACGGTCATGCGTGGGTCCAATGCAGTCATTTTATGGTACGCTGAGGGGCGGACCGAATTGCCGTACTCAGTTGCGATGGATGCGTCCAGCACCCGCCCTGGGAAAACTGGTCACTGCCAGCCCCTCACCCACCAGGACACACACACAAGGACCTCACTCATCGCAGCCGTAATTTGGCTGCGATGAGTATCGATTCGTCTTAAAGCAGGGACAATTTTGTGCGGGAACGGGCTGAACCAGGTTCAGCCCGTTCCGATCACACTCTAGCTCTGCCGGTTGGCGGGGACGCGCTTTCTGGGCGCCGTGTCCGCCTTCACGGGCACCGGCACCGCAACCGGGGGCGTGCTGTCCGCTACGGTGCGCTCGGCCGGGATTTGCGCGGCGGGCGCGGCGGCCTGACCAACGAGCATCTGCTCGATTTCACTCACCCGGCGCTGGACATCCGCATCGGCATGGCCCGCCACCGCCACGATCGACATGAGGCTGTCGAACATCTTGCGGCGTTCGTCCATGTCCGCGGGCAGCAGCCGCGGCAATGCGTCAATCGCCGCACGCTCGTCGATCGTCAGAATCGCCCACTGCTCGCGCACGGCATCCTTGAAGCGGGCGAAGCTGACTTCTGGATGTGCTGCCAGCAGCCCTTGCAGGGCATCGAAGCAGCGCGCCTCGACGAGATCGTGCGCCTTGCTCAGATAGACAACAATCCGCGCCGCCGCCTCGACCTTGCCGCCCTCGGCAATCCGCCCTTTCAGGCAATGGATCTCCGCCTCCAGCGCCGCCTTTGTCGAGGGCGAGCGCCCGGGGCGCTGGCGTGGTGATGCCTCATTCTTCGAGATCCCGCACAAGGTCTGGACCAGGGGTGAACCGTAGATCGTATGGAAGAGCTGCTCGTTGAACTGGTCCCGCATCTCGCCATAGCGGTCCAGCGCCTGTGTCATTGCTTGCGAGACCTGCTCCTGCATGGCGACGAACGGATTGTCCGGCGCCACTGGCGCACGCTTGGCGCGGGCCTGCTCGGCCAGAGGCGCCACCGTGCGCATCAGCGGGTTCTTGTCGGAAAAGATCGAATAGCCCAGACGCAGCGGATGCAACTCCCGCGTGACGCGCGCAAGCTGCGGGCTTGTAACCGCCTTGACCCAGGGTTGAACGAAGGTTTCATAGAGCCTGTTATTGAGCTCCGACACGTGGGCGACCGCCGCAAACTCGCGCTCGTCATCGATCGAATTGCACCCCAAGGCGCGGATATCCTCGAGCCCGCGCGCCTCGATGCGCATATCGTAGCCGCCGCCCCCCCCTGAGCTTGCCGCCGCGTCCACCGGCTTATCGCTGATGACGATCTCATAGAGTCCGGGCGGCATGGCATCGATGAGGTCCATATAGTTCATGAACTCCGCGTGCTCCTTCGCGGCCACTGCGGTGCCGACAAAGATCGCCAGATGCCCGACCTTCTGGTTCAGGCAGTAGAGGATGGTCTGACCGGCCTGCCGGATTTCATCCACGCTTTCATAGTTATCGAGGATCCAATCAAGCGCCTGCTGCGGCGGCGTGATGTTGTCCCCTTGCGAGCAGAAACAGACGATCGGCGATCTGATCTCACGCAGGTCGAGGCGGATGCCATCGCTCGTGACCAGCTGCCCCGTCGAGAGTTTGTTGCCGATGAACAGGTTGTCGACCATGTATTGCAGCTCTTCGCCGCGCAGCATGATGAAGTCGCCCCACCATTTCTCGAACTGAAGATAGCGCCCTTCCTGCTCCTCCGGATTCGCCCAGACGCTGTACTCCTTGCCCCAGAAGGTATTGGCGGGGTTACCAGCGTCAAAATTTGCGATCAGCCAGGCGCCGTCGAAGGTGCCGTTGCCGAGATCACTCGTCATGCGGGCCAGGACGCTCCCGCCCAGCAGGCCGCCGAGATAGCGCATCGGGTTCTTGCCGCGAACGCCGGCCCAGTAGGAGAGCGGCGCACCAGCGATCAGGATCGGCCCCGTGACCTCGGGGCGCATGCAGGCCGCCATCATCGCGTGCCAACCGGCTTGACAGTTGCCGATGACCATAGGCTTGCCCGGCGCGTTGGGGTGGAGGGAGCCGACTTTTTCAATAAAGACGGTGTGCGCGCGCGCCACATCCTCGACTTGCTGGCCGTCCACCGGCTCCGCCGAGAAGCCGATGAAATAAACCGGATGTCCGCACTTGAACGCATCGCCGATCTCGCTGACCGGCTTAAAGCCACCGATTCCCGGCCCTTGGCCAGCACGCGGGTCGATGACGACCACCGGCCGCTTGCGCTCGTCGAGTTCGACACCCGGCGGCGGAAGGATACGGACCAGCGCGTAATTGACTGGCCGCGGCAATTCGTCACCGCGCAGCACGAACTCGAAATCATAGATCAGAACGTCGTCGATGGTGCGGGCTTCCATCTCCTCGTACTGATTGCCTCGGCGGCGCATGATGTCCATGAACAGGACCGACCTTTGCGCAGCGTCGCGCCAATATTCAAAGACAGCTCCCGGTGCCGGCACGCCGGATGCGTTCAAGGCGAACGGCGCTGGAATGCCGGCCTGTTTCTGCAAGTTTTCTTGCGCCTTGGCGGGCGCAGGCGGCTGGACGGCGGCTGTGGAAGGCTGAGTCACAGTAGGCTTCTCCTTGTCACGCCGGGCCGATGCCCGGCACTATCAAAACTGGGATGGGCATTCGTCTCCGCATTGGGCGTAGCGCCAAGCTAAGATCGTGTGAACATTCGTCGTTCACTCCATTAGCCAGCCATACTGCCTATTTGTCTGTGCCTCGCCTGCTTTACAGACGGCGGCCCTGGCAGCCGGGGGAAAGTCAAAGGTGACTGTCCATCGTCAATGCCGACATCGCTGAGTACGGCCCTCACCCCTGCGCACAGCTTGCGCCCAGGCAGGGTAGTGGAGGCGATCAGCCCTGGCAAGGGCGGAACGGGGTACACCGGCAAGGGGTATCAGCACCCAGTCGCGCCAACCATCAGATTTAGCTTGGTTTTATGGGATCACAGCGTGACGCCGGTTCACGCCTCATGGGGTAACCCGAAACACCGGGCGCAGTGAGGTGAACAGGGTTTCGTTAAGGCAGTCATTGCGCAGGCGGCCATTAAAAGGCATTCTGCTCAGGTTTGGCGCTGGCGCAATCGCTCGGGAAAGGCGTTGGCGAGTTGGCGGAGGAGCGCGAACAGAAGCCCTGATCGCGTATCCCCCGTTTGCCGTGTCCGGTCAGAAACGGCCGGATCGATAATCGGCGAAAGCCTGGCGCACCTCGGCCTCGGTATTCATGACGAAGGGACCGCCCCAGGCAACCGGCTCGCCGATGGGGCGCCCGGAGATCAATAGGAACCGCGCGCCCTCCGCCCCGGCCGAGACTTCGACAGAGCCTTCGCGGCCAAGCACGGCGAGGCTGCGGGCGCGCACATCCTGGCCGGCAACGGCAATCACACCCTCGAACACGACCAGGATCGCGTTGTGCCCGTCGGGCAGCGGCTCTTTCAGCGTTTCCCCCGCCGGGAGCGTCACATCGAAGTAACGGGCATCCACATGCGCGGCCTGTACCGGCCCAACCATACCGCTGCTGGTCGTCCCCGCGATCACGCGCAGGCTGGCGCCGCCGCGTTGCTCGCTCGGAATCTCGCTGGCGTCGAACTCGGCATAGGCGGGTGGCGTCATTTTCAGCCGCGCCGGCAGGTTCACCCACAGCTGGAAGCCTTTCATCAGCCCCTCCCGCTGCTCCGGCATCTCGGAATGGACGATGCCGCGCCCGGCGGTCATCCATTGCACGCCACCGGCCTCGATGACGCCCTCATGGCCATGATTGTCGCGGTGGCGCATCCGGCCAGCGAGCATATACGTTACGGTGTCGAAGCCGCGATGCGGATGCTCGGGGAACCCGGCGATATAATCCTGCGCCTTATCCGTGGCAAAGAAATCGAGCATCAGGAACGGGTCGAGCGTATGCAGGCTTTGCGTTCCGATCATCCGCGTGAGCTTGACGCCCGCGCCGTCGGAGGTGGGCTGGCCCGGGGTCGTCATGACAACAGGGCGAACGCCCTGGGTTGAAGCTGCAAGCATGTTTATCTCCTTAAGCTGGAAGCTTGACCCTTCAGCCGATTTATCCCCAACGGCGCCGCCAAGGGACGTATATTTTCGAACGCGCATCAATCTGGCTCCGCCACGGCGAGGGAGAACGGCGCCCGCTGCGAGCTGCGCGGCAGATAGACGAGCAGCGCCGCAAGGGCTGCGGCGGTCATGATGCCGGACATCGCCAGGGCACCAGGGCGGGCAACGCCATGTCGATCGACAATGGCGGCATGGCGGCGAGCGCGCCCAGGAAAATGGTGAAGGCGAGGCTGCCGGCAGAGAGCTTCATGCCGGTTCCGCCTCCTTCGGTTGGCCGATGCCGCGCGTGAACACGGCAACGGCATCGCGGATCGTCTCGGCAACCTCCTCCGGGCCGGGGCCGCCGCCAATCCTCATCATGGCCCGGTTCAGGAGATCGAAGGTGATCATGTCGTGGAACAGGGTGGCGACCCGCGCCGGGTCGGCATCCGGGCGCACCCGGCCGAGCGCCTGCTGATTGGCAAGGAATCCCGCCAGGATGGCGCGGGTCGCGGCAGGCCCATGCTGGTGCCAGTTCAGGCCGACCTGCGGGTGCCGCACGGCCTCCGCGATCACCAAGCGCTGGAACGCCAGATGGCGCTCTTGCAGCAGCACGGAGAGCAGCGTGCCCGCGAACTCGCTGAGGCCCCGTTCCAACGACAGGCTTTTCAGCTCCAGGCGCTTGAGCGGCAGGGCCAGGTCGTTGAGCGTATCGTCCATGGCCGCAAGGAACAGACCGTCCTTACCGCCATAGAAGCTGTAGACGCTGCCCTTCGAGCCGCCGACATCGCGCACCACATCGTCGATGGTGACGCTGTCATAGCCGCGCTCGAGGAACAGATCCGCGGCGCGGGCGCGCAGCAGCGCGTCGCGCGCCTCGCCCCGCCGCGTCCGCCGTGCTTCCGGCCGCTCGCCCCCCGGCTCGGTGTTCATCGGACTGTGGCTGCGGCCCGTTGCAGGAGACGGATCTCCGTCAGCAGGTCGTCGATCGCCTCTCCACAGAATTTCAGAGTCGCCTCGTCCACGAGCCGCCCATCGACGATCTTCTGCGCCACGCCGGCGATGACGATTTGCGGCCGGGCGACGACGCGCGAGAGCGTGGAGGCGAGGGTTTCCTGCATCTGCGCATGGGCGCGGGCACCACCGACATAACCCTGCGACGAGGTCATCAGCAGCGCCGGCTTGTGCTTGAGCGGCGAGGCAAAGGCAGGCCGAGAGGCCCAGTCGAGCGCATTCTTCAGCACGCCAGACATGCCGTGGTTGTACTCCGGCGTGGCGAGGATGAGACCGTCGCAGGCGGCGATGGCCGCCTTGAGCGCGCGCACCGGCTGCGGCAACACCTCGCCTTCGAGGTCGCCGTTGTAGAGCGGGATGTCGTTCAGCGAAAACACTGTGAGTGACGCCTTCGCCCCCAGCGTGTCGGCCAGGGTGTTGAGGATCGCTGTGTTGGTCGATTCCTTGCGGATGCTGCCGGAAATACCCAGCAGCCGGGGTACGGTGACGGACATGAAAACCTCATAAATCTAGTTTGTGCCGCCTTATGTACCGTACTATACATTACACTTCAAGGCCGGATTTGCCTGGGGAGTATGAGCTGCGGTGGCGTGAGTTGCCTTGCCGCACCCCGTCGGACCGGATCCGTCCATCACCGCCCCTCATCATCCCCCCTTTACGTGAATCGGCGCCCAGTCAGCCCTCACGCGTGAACCGTTTCAGGGTCTCAGCCAGGATGCCGGCCAGAATCATCCCCGCACCGGCGAGCGTAGCCGTATCCATCGGGTCACCGGCCACCGCCCCAACGGCGCCAGCCCAGACGGGCTCCATGGCGTATATCACGGTTGCCCGAAGCGCCGGAACGCGCGCCTGGCCCCAGGCTTGGCCGAAGATGATCAGGCCGGTCGCGGCGCCCAGCGCCCCGGTGGCGAACCAAAAGGGAGGATAGGCCCAGGGCGGTTCCGCGCCGGTGATCAGGCTGGCGCTCAGACTGAACACGGCGACCATGCTCATCTGCACCACCGCCAGGCGCGACGGATTACAGCGCGGCGCATAGCGGCCGAGCAGAAGTATCTCGATGGCGCAGGCGAGCGCGCAGGCAATTGTGAGCAGGTCGCCCAATGACAAATGCAGGCTGAGCCCCTTGGGGTGGGAGAGCAGAACGAGCCCTCCAAAGGCCAGCAGGATGCCGGCAAGAGCAATCCGGCCCGGCCGCTTGCGGAAAAACACGAACTGCAACAGCGGCACCATTGGGACGTACAGCGCGGTGAAAAAGGCCGATCGGCTCGACGCGATCGACGTAAGCCCCTGTGCCTGCAAGCCGTAGCAGGCGAAAATCGAAGCGCCGATCAGGAAGCCGGCGCGCCATTCCCGGGCCGTTGGCCATGACGGGCGGGTAATCAGCGTGAGCAGCGCCGCCCCCATCGCGAAGCGAAACCCCACAAGTGCCAAAGCCCCACCATGCGCAAGGCCGATTTTGATGACGAGAAACGTGAAGCCCCAGATCAGGGTGATAAACGCCAGGACCAGCTCTGCAGGAACTTTCAGCCGTCCCTCTAACACTACATCTTGATGTGTCATGTTGCCCGAACGCGGCCGTTCGCCAGCACACGCCCTATGGCCTCTATTGTTCGGCGCACGTCCATCTCGTTGGTGCGCCAGTTGACCACGCTGATGCGCATCGCGCGGCATCCCCGAAACGTCGTGCCGCTGAAGAAGGCTGTCCCCTCGGCATTGATGGCCGCGATCATCGCATCGGTGTACCGGTCATGGTCTCCGTCCGGATCGAGGAAGCGCACCAGCCCTTGATTGAGGGTCGGGGCGGCGATCAGCTCGGCTCCGGCCAGCGCCCCAATTCCATGCGCCAGCGCCTTGGCATGTTCGCAGCAGCGGTCGACCAATGCAGCGACGCCATCGCGGCCCAACTCCCGTAACGCCGCATAGACAGCATATCCGCGTGCGCGACGCGTCCACTCCGGGGTCCAGTCGATCGCGTCGCGCGCATCCCCGCCAGCGACGAGATAATGGGCGCTGAGCGTCATCGCCGCCCGATGAGCCGCCCGGTCCCGCACGATCGCGATGCCGTTATCCATGGGCGTATTCAGCCATTTATGCGCGTCAGTCGCCCACGAGTTGGCGAGTTCGACGCCGGCGACGAGATGGCGGTGGTGCCGGCTGGCGCGCGCCCACAGGCCGAATGCGCCATCGACATGCACCCATGCGCCAGCCTCCCGCGCCAGCGGGATAAGCTCGGCAAAGGGGTCACAGGCGCCGACATTGAGATCGGCCGCATCCAGGACGACGATCGTCGGGCTGTCTGAAGCTGCGAGCGCCGTCGCCAATGTCGCCGCCCGCAGCCTTCCATCATCGCCAGTCGGCAGGGGGTGCAGCGCGCGCGTTCCGATACCCAGAAAGCGCAAGGCCCTTTCGACCGATCCGTGGCGTTGTTCGGTTGCGAGCACCCGGATCGGCGGCGCGCCGGAAAGCCCGTTCGCCTCCACATCCCACCCGCGCGCGGCCAGCAGGCTGTGCCGCGCCGCCGCGAGGCAGGTCATGTGCGCAAACTGGCATCCGGTCGTGAACGCGAAAGAGGCGTCGCGCGGCAGATCGAGCACATCTTTGACCCACTCGCCCGCCACTTCCTCCACGACCGCGGCGGCTGGACCACAGGCATAGAGGCATGCGTTGACATCCCAGGCCGATGCCAGCCAATCGGCTGCCAAGGCGGAGGGCAGTGCCCCGCCAATGACCCACGCGAAGAAGCGGCCGCTGGCGGACCCCAGTTGCCCGCCTTCGGTTGCCGCGACGAGATCGTCGATCACCGTCACCGCGGGCGTCGGCGTGGCCGCGAGCGGGATGCGCAAACGGCTGCGAAGCTCCGACAAGGTCGCCGTCGTGGCGACGGGGCGATCGTCAACCCCCTCGAGATAGGCGGTGGCATGGTCAAAGGCGCGGCGCAGTGCCTCGGATGTCTCGTTCATGAAAACGGCCTTACATCAAACGCCTGCATCAGAAGACCATGTTCAACGCGATCTGCGGAGACACATAAGAACTGCTATTGTGGCCACCCAAGGTGTACTGCACGCCGACGATAACGCCATATTGCCACGACCAGTTATATTCCACCGCCGGCGCGAAGGACCAGTTCTTGCTGCTGCCCGAGCTGAAATTCACATTGTTCCCAAAGGCGTCCTCTCCACGCACCCTGGAACCGTCGGAATAGCTGTAGACAATATCCGTCGCGAGCAGCCAGCGCTGATTGATCGCATATTCAGGCGAGATGCCGGCGGCCCACTGGTCCCCCGGATGCGCCGTGCCATTGAACCCAGCCCCGGTGCCGTAGACGCTTACGTCCTTGACCGAGGGATGAGTAAGCGGCAGCTGGAACTGCTCCCAGACGCGGATGCGCAGCGGATGGTTGCCCCAGGTGTCAAACAGCGACTGAAGGGTGATGCCCTGGCGCAAATTGAAGCTGCCGCCGCCCGCGCCGTCGAGCCCGGTGGCGAGCTGGTCATGCGCGCCGGTGGGGAATTCCATACCAAGGTCAAAGGTCACGGACGGCGCGCCCGTGACGGTGTTTTGATCGAGCACCCGGTATTTCAGGTCGACAGGCAGGTCGGCTATCTGCTCCCCGTGCGAGGTCGTCTTGCTGTTCCACGCGTAAGTGCCCACGGGAATCGTCTCAATGCTCAGCCGTTTCGTGATGCTGTATTCGAGCAGCGAAAGCTCCGTGTTGCTCCGGGGGTTATTGCTACCCCCGTGGTGGTTCCCGCGCGCGTCATAGGAGCCGGTATTCAGCGTCAGAATATCGTAAGGCTCGATCGCCACCAGCCCGGCCACCGGCAACGCCGGCGAGGGCGAGACCAGCGAGCCGGTGAACCATTGGTTGCTCACGGTTTGCTGCTCGATCGATGTCTCACTGGCCTGCTGCGCGTGCGCCGATAAGCACGGGCCAACGCTGAAGAGACCCATCAGAAGGTAGCCTGTTTTGGGCATAATACCCGCACATTTCAAGAACCGGTTCGGTTCTGAGGGCGTGTGACGGGCAACGTCCAACGCATTCCGGGTATCATCGAATCCTGTAGTCGGCATTAACTCTCGTTCCATAGATTTAGCGTAATTTTTGAATCAAAAGATCACTGCGGCGGCGCCTGGGTCGCAGGCCGGCCGGAATTTGCCAGTCGCCGGATCGAGCGATCACGCTCTCTTGCGATGCCCGTGCACCACATGCGCGGATCTGTCCGCGCAGGAGAGAGCTTTTCAGGCTGTCTCCCGCGCGGGAGCGATCACATGATGTCTTCCATGCGTACCATCATCTCCGCGGTCTCTTCCGCAGGCAGCGCGGAGCGCAGGGCGAAGGCGATAACGATCAGGCTCCAGATCGCAACCAGGACCACGCCTGACCAGAAACCGATCACACCGAAGCCGCCCCCGATATTGCCGAGCGCGGAGATCACCCACATGCCGCCAAACCAAGGCAGCAGCCAGGCGATGTAGCGCCAACCGAACTCCGACGCCGGCTGTTTCGTGATGAGATGGTAATAGCCCGCATACAGCACGAACCCCACGGCAATGATGGCGAACAGGACCGTGGTGGTCATGAAGCCGGTCCAGTAGATGATCCAATTGCTGCAGACGAAGGCGAGCGGCGCGAGATAGCCAGCACCTTTCAGGCGAAATGGCCGGTGCAGCGCGGGCTGGCTGCGGCGCAGAACCAGCAACACAATCGGCCCCAGCCCGTAGGTCAGCACCGTAACGGACGTGATATAGCCCACCATCAGCTGCCATGCCGGGAACGGCAGCAGGAACAGGACGCCGACACCCCACATTACCAGCACCGCGAGCCAGGGCGCTTTCGCCTTGTTGAGCGCCATCAATCCGCGCGGGCCGGCCTTCGTCTCGCCCAGGGCGAAAAGGATCCGCGCGCCGCCGGTCAGGTACATCAACCCGGTGCCGCCCGGCGAAATATAGGCGTCCACATAGAGCAGCGTCGCCATCCAGCCGATGCCTAGCGTCGCGGCGAGACCGGCAAACGGCCCGGCTTGGCCGGTGAAGCTCAGATGATTCCAGCCATTTGCCAGGTCAGACGGGCGCAACGCCATCAGGAACGCCACCTGCAGCAGAACATAAACGACCGCCGCAACCAGCACCGAGCCGATCACCGCCAGGGGGATATTGCGGCTCGGGTTGGAGGTTTCACCACCGAGATCGATGGCCGTGCGGAAACCGAGGAAGCTGAAGATGACGCCTGCCGTCGGCAGAGCGGTAAAAATGCCCGAGAACTGGTAGGTGCCCGGAGCCGCGGCCCCGACATTCCAGTGCGTGCTGGCGCAGATGAGCACGATAACGGTAAGCAGCGGCACCGCGATCTTCCACATGGTAATAGCGGCGTTGAAACGCAGCAATAGACGTACGGCGAGCAGATTCAGGAACGCAAACAACGCCAGGAGTAGCGCACAAACGATGAAGCCGGTTGTTGTCAGCAGGCCATTGCTATGCGGTTGGATGAAGTACGGCAGGTAGTTGTTGGCATAAGTGACGACAGCCTCGCCTTCAACCGCCGGGACAGGGACATAGGCCAGGAACAGCATCCAGCCCCAGATGCGTCCAAGCCCTTCCCCGTGGCTCGCGTGGCTCATATGCACCAACGCGCCGCTGCGCGGAAACAGCGCCGCCAGTTCGGCGAAGCACAGCGCGATCAACATGATGATCACGGCACCGACCACCCAGCTCCAGATGCTCAGCGGGCCCGCGATCCGTGCGGCGTGATAGGCGCCAAACAGCCAGCCCGACCCGATGATGCTGGTGGTGCTGGCAAACAGCAGGCTAATAAAGCGGACGTCGCGCCTGAGCGTACCGGACGCATTTGGGCTGACAGATTGTCCCATAACTTACTCCTTATGCTTTCGTTCAGTTGCCCCGGCCGCTTGATGACCAGGGGGGGCAAAAAGTGACACCGTATAACTTGGCATCTACGGTTTGACGGGAGGCGCGATGGGCTGAGCGATGACGAGCCGATCGGCATTGGGACGGAGATGGTTCCGCGTCAGGCTGGTGAGCTTCCCAATGGCCGGGCTGGAAAGCCCGCATAGCGCAGCACCCACCCTATCGTGGGCGGCCTCATGCGCGAAATAAGTGCCGATCGAGACGCAACAACAAGCTGAGCGGGGCAAAAACCAGCTTTGGCATTGTCGGCAGCACAACAGCCACCAGTCCACCTAGCATCGCCCCAGTTATCGTGGCGACACTGGTGAAATACCATCTTGATAACAAAATTTCGCGCTGACCATCACTTAGCCTCATTGATGGAAAGGTATATGCAATTAACGCGCCACAAAAAACAACACCTAAACTGGCTAGACTGCCAAAAAACAACAATGACTGCACAAGAAAGTGCTTCTAACCCCTTGATTATTTAGAGCGCAACCATATGAATTTGCATGTTTTTTGGCCTTTGCTGCGTGAACACCCGTTCCCGCGGTTTCTGCCAGGAGCCATTCGCGCAATTAATGCGGCTTGGAAATGTCATGTTGTCCTGAAAGTCCGCACCACAGGAAAGAGGGGTCATACGTAGATGGCCCCCGCACGCAAGATAAAATTTATAAACGATATCAATTAGTTCGGCGGTTATTGCGGAGAGCCCCTATGGGCGCGCTTTCCCAGCCAGGAGGCCCTGAATCGCGTCCCTGCCTTGCCCTGGCCCCATCTAAATAATGGATCAAGCCAGGCGGAGAGTGTTCCCTAGCCTTCGGAGCTCCTTCTCCGAACCTGTCTTATGGGGTATATATACCGCTAGACGGGCGGACCGACGCCCACCGGACGCTGGTTACCCACCGGCCGGCCCTATCAACGCAGGCGCGAAAGGTTCGATAAGGCCGCATTGAACGGGAGCGAATGAACATGCGACAGCTATCTCCGTCGGGCGAACAGGCGATATCCGACTTAGCCCGAAGACATGGATTCAGTAACGACGCCACGCTCAACATGCTTGACGCCGTCATCAATGGCAACGGCAGCATGGCGCAGTTCAACCACCCCGAATTCAGTGGATCCGGGCAATGGATGCGCGGTGGCATGATCATGATTTCCGATATGTTCAATAACAACCTCAAGGGGCGGATCGACAGCCTCTGTTCTGAATTATCGGGCTTGGTCGCGAGCCAACCGGATTTGGTCCGTAGCGGAAGTTTCCAATCGCAAAGCCAGGGCAACCAATCCCAGGGTAACTATCAACGGGCGCCGTCTGGTAGCAGCCAGCAACAGAATTCGGCGGGGCCGGTGAGCCTGTTCGTACCACCGCCAGCGGGAACCTCGGGGGAGTGGTGGCCGGCGGGGATCGGTTGGCCAAATAGTACGGGTGCCCAAGACAATGTTCGCTATGCCTATTTCCAGCAAGCCCGGCGCCTCGCCATCGAGATCAACGGCACGGTCACCGTCTATGACACGCTTGATCATCAGATAGGCGGGTTCTCGCAGCAGCAGTCCTACGGCGGTTCAATTACCTTCTCCAGCCAGCATGGCCTGGTAAGCGTCGCCGACTTACCCGTCATCTCGGTCAACGGCATGCCGCAATCTCCGCCGCAATCCCCCAGCCAAACGACCAATGCCGGCGATAGCGATATTCTCGCGACGATCGACAAACTCGCTGAACTTCACGCCAAAGGAATCCTTTCCGGCGATGAATTCGCCTCAAATACCGATCCGCCTAAAGACTGACACACGGCCAATCGCGGCTACCGATTGAGTTGATGCGGTCTGGATCGGCGATGAACCAATTCCATGCGGTTTTGCAGGCATCCACGATATCGTCGTATTTGTCCCAGACCTTGACGCAGAGCTTGTTCTGCCGAAGATAGTCCCAGACGTTCTCCATGGGGTTCAATTCAGGACTGTAGGGCGGCAGGGGCAGCAAGGTCATATTCTCGAGCATGTGCAAGAGCTTGCCCTTCTGATGCCAGCCGGCGCCATCGCAAATCAGCACGGCGTGGGCACCCGGTGCCACTTGCGTGCTGATTTCGGCCAAGTGCAAGTTCATCATCTCGGTGTTTGCGCCAGGCGTGATGATCGCAGCCCCAACGCCGCGCTGCGGGCAGATCGCACCAAAGATGTAGGCGGAGTCATGGCGGTTATCACGCACCATCAGCGGCCGTGAGCCACGTGGCGCCCAGATATAGGCGTGACCTCCCTTCTGACCCACCCTGGCCTCGTCCTGGAACCAAATTTCTATCGGCGCGCCAGCCGTGGTGTCGATGAGTGCGGCGCGCACCAGACTGGCGAAGTTTTTTTAAAAGTCGCTTCCGCCGCGGCATCCTTCTTGGGATGCACGGGCCGCGGCTGTAATCGCGTCAGGCCGAGTTCACCCAGCCATTTTCCGATCGTGCTTTCATGCACCTCCACCGACCAGCGGCGCGCCACTTCCGCCTGCAGGTCCACGCACCGCCAACGCACCACCTTGTTGGTCGCCAGATCGGGCCCCTTGATCACCAATTCGCGCAGTTCGGCCATTTGTTGGGTTGTCAGATAAGGCTCACGGCCAGGGCTTTTGCGAGACTTCAGCCCCTCAATGCCAGCCTCGTTGTAACGATGCACCCAATCACGAAGGGTTTGCCGGTCCATGCCGTTCAGCACCGCAGCCTCGCTCCGTGACCGGCCATCCAAAACCAGGGCCAACACCAGCATGCGACGGACCTGCGCACCATCGGCGCATTTGGCCGATTGGGCCCGCAACTCGGCACCCGTATGATCCATGCGTGTAATCGCTACTTTCGCCCCCATAACATGCCCCCCGATGCAAATCTCCCCATCAGGGCATCGAATCGGAAATTCCCACCCTTGGGAATCCCCCACGGAGAGTCAGAAGTAAGGCGGGCTGGTATAAATCGTGGTTTTTTCAATTGGTTGTAGATGATGGCGTGCCATGGGCGACGAAACTTGGCACTGCAAATCATTGATTTCATTGGAAGGCTGATCGCTCCGCTCCCGGCGACGGCGCGCTTTTATTATACACAAGCTTATGTGTGCTCTGACCTCGGCCGGGTATTTGCCCGAAGCAATAGGCTTAGCCGGCACCGCTCCCATAGGGACGGGTGATAACTTCGAGGTAATGGCCATCGGGGGCGGGGAAGTAGACACCCCGTCCGCCGTCATTGTGATTGATTTCGCCGGGACGACGGCGCGCCGGATCGGCCCAGTACTCGAGACCACGCTCGATGATGCGCCCGAAAACAGCGTCGAAATCGGCCTCACTGATGAGGAAAGCGTAATGCTGTGGCCGGATCGGACTTTCGGCGTCGGCGAAATCGAGTGAGACCCCGTTGTCGAGTTCCACCACGTCGAAATGACCGAAGCGGACCGGCGCCGGCCGGCCGAGCATCTCGGCGAGAAACCGGGCGGACATCGTCTGGTCGGATGACCAGACGATGGTGTGGTTGAGCTGAACGGCCATGCTGTCCCCCTCTATCGATTTCGCATCACGCGGCAGCTGGGTTTGGACGTCAACGGATTCAACTGTTCATGACCAAAGCATCACCCGCTTGGATCGTGACGCCGAACGACGGCTCGCCTGCTGGGGATGGCCGCAAAGCGCCCAAATTGGACGCTCCCGCGCTACCAGCCGGGTTCCGGAAGCAGACGCTACGGGCCAAAAATCCTCCATTATTCAATCGCACGCTTCTGTCTATTTGGGCCTGACGGGGGACAATCGGCGTTATGTTTCCCCTTCCTCTCTCAAGCGGGTCTCAAGCAGACCTGACGGCGGTGGTAGAGGTAGAGGGTGGCGAGCAGGCCGCTACAGGCGGCGAAACCCATCAAGAAGCCGGGCGAGGCGTTGTCGCCAGTTGAGCGGATCAGCCAGGTCGATGCCGCCAGTGACGAGCCGCCAATGGCTGTCGCCAAACTATAGGCCAGCGAGAACCCCGCCGTACGCACCTCGACCGGCACAAGCTCGGTGAGGGCCACCACCATGGCGCCATTGTAGCCGGCGTAGATGAAGGAGAGCCACAGCTCGACGGCCAGCATCTTGGCAAAGGTCGGCCCCTGCACCAACCAGGACAAAGCCGGGTAGACCGACACCAGCGCCAGGATGGTGAAGAAGATCAAGATCGGCTTGCGGCCGATTTTGTCGGACAGCGCGCCGAAAATCGGCAACCAGCAGAAGTTCGACAGGCCGACGGCGATGGTGACCAGCAGGCTGGAGGCTTCTGTCAGCCTCAGCACATTCTTGCCAAAGGACGGCGTGTAAACGGTGATCAGATAGAAAGACACCGTGGTCATCACCACCAGCCCCATGCCGCCCAGCACAACGGCCGGATTGGCGAACAAGTTGGCTGCGATCTCGCGCAGGCTGGGATGATGGGGGCGGTGTTTGAATTCTTCAGTCTCTTGCAAGGAGCGGCGGATGACGAAGATGAACGGCCCGATCATGCAGCCGATCCAGAAGGGAATGCGCCATCCCCATTCCGAGACCTGCGCCGGTTCCAGAAGCTTGTTGAGGCTGAAGCCGATCAGCGCAGCCACGACGATGGCCACTTGCTGGCTGGCCGATTGCCAGCTCACATAGAAGCCCTTATGGCCGGGCGGCGCCATTTCCGACAGATAGACCGACACGCCGCCCAATTCTGCACCCGCGGAGAAGCCTTGCAGTAGCCGGCCAAGCAGAACAAGCAGCGGCGCTGCGATACCGATGGTGGCATAGCCCGGAACGGCGGCAATCAAGGCTGTGCCCATGGCCATAATCACCAAGGTTAACAGCAGGCCCTTGCGCCGACCGATGCGGTCGATATACGAGCCCAGGACGATGGCGCCGATCGGTCGCATGAAAAACCCGGCGGCGAAGGTCAGGAAGACCGACATTAGCGAGGCAAATTCGTTATCGCTGGGAAAGAACGCCTTGGCGATATGGCTGGCATAGATACCGAACAGGAAGAAGTCGAACATCTCAAGGAAGTTGCCGCTGGTAACGCGGAGAACCGTCTTCACTTCGTCGAATCGTGCCATCGTCGTCGCTCCCAGAGCAGGTACTTTTTTTGTGGGCGGAGCCCTCGTGGTGTCCTTCGGGAACCGAAGGTAGCACGCTTTCAATCATACACGTCGTCAGTCCAACGTCCAGCCGGGGGCGAGGACGAGACCAGGAAAGGATCTCCCGGCAGTGATGAACTGAACGGATAGCTGATCTTACCGGTCACTCGTGCGTGGCACCGACAACCTATTTCATTCCGACACGTGCGATGCACAGCTTCATCGCAGGCGCCGTAATCGCAGGCGCCGTAGATGTTGCAGGCTCACTGGTGGCTTTCTTCAGAGCGCCAAGTGTCGCCTACATTACCGACTGGTGAGTAAAATTTCTGGCATTCAGAGTAAAATTTCGAGCGTCTAGAAATATCTTGAGGTAAGATTGGCGGCACAGCAACTGGTTGTAATAGACTGATGTCGCGGCAATTTGTTGTAACAGGCCTACCTGCTGGCGGTGAGGAGCACGGGCGGCTCGCGCCGCAGAGGCGAACGCCGGAAATTTTTCAGGGCAAATCTTGGAAGATGAACCCCAAGGCGGACCAAAAACGCTGGTTATTCCTGCTGTTTTTTCATGCTTTGCCATTTCTTCTGGTCACCGCTTGCGCCCAGCAGGGCAATCTTAGACCGGGCGGCATGTCTCAAAGCAATACTTATGGTAATCTGGCATATGCGCCGACCCAATATTACCCGCCTCCGGGGCCGCCTGACGATCCATGGGGGCCGTATATCAGGGAGGCCGCCTCCCGCTACAATGTGCCAGAGCAGTGGATACGGTCGGTCATGGCCCAGGAATCTGGCGGGCAGGAACAGGCCGTATCATCCGTCGGTGCGATGGGCCTGATGCAGGTCATGCCGGGTACCTATGAGGAGCTGCGCGAAGAGGATGGCTTGGGCCAGGATCCGTTCAATCCCGAGGACAATATTTTGGCTGGGACCGCCTATATCCGCGAGATGTACGACCGATATGGCGCTCCAGCCTTTCTCGCGGCCTATAATGCTGGTCCTGCTGACCTCGATTATTATCTCGCCGGAAATGGCGATCTGCCTACGGAGACCATAAACTACCTGGCGGCGGTAGCGCCGAACCTCGGCAACAGCATTCCGATGACAGGTCCGCTTGCAGTCTATGCGTCAGCCAGCGGCGCCGAAACCACCCCGGTCACCGCCCCAAGTGCGGCCAGTTTCGCTATGGGGTGCGACGTTAACGCAGCATACGATCCCGACCATCCCTGCTCCGCCGTACAGACCCCAGCGGCAGTGGTGCCAGCCGCCAAGCAAATCCAAGCCGTGCAAACGGCTTCGGCCGGCGTTTGCAATGCGGATGCCGCCTATGATCCGGATAGCCCTTGCACATCGGCGCCAGGCGGATCCGCTGCCGCCGGCAGTTGTGACGCGGACATGGCTTATAATCCTGATAGCCCTTGCACACCTGCGAACGAGACGGCACCGGCGCCAATTCGCGTCGCCGACACTGGGCCTGAGGCGGAACGTCCTGTGCCGGCTTCTCAGGCAGCCACCATCGCCGGTTCAGCCCTTTATCAGCCGGTCAGCAATCCCCCAGCTCAGCCCGATCAAATAACGGCTTCGGTGTCCGTTGCACAGCCCACTCCGCCGCTGTCCCCATCGGCAAGTGGCGGAAACTGGGCCGTTCAAGTTGGCGCGTTTTCGAGTTCCGGCCTAGCCCGCGCCGTGGCGGAGGGGGCGCGCGCTGAAGCGCCGGCTGAGCTTGGTGTGGCCACCATCTCCTTGCCGGCAACAACCCGTTTCGGCGGGCTGGTGCTGTACCGCGCCCGGCTGACGAACCTGTCAGCGGCTGCGGCCGCCAACGCCTGCGCAACGCTCAACGGGCGACAGCTCCCATGCATTGTCGTACCGGCATCGAGCGCGTGAGATGTGAATCGGCGCCCATCTGGCTCCCTAAATGAAATCGGCGTTTTTACACAGCTTGGACATTGCAGCCGTAGGAGCGGCAAACTGCCGATCCCAGAGCCGGACGTTCAGCGGCGCCCGGTGTCGGCGGCCGTGCGCCCAAGTCGGGCATAGGCCGGCCCTGGCGGTGATCTCAGGAGCTGACGTTCAGCGCCGCCCAGTGCCGACAGCAACGCACCCTGGCCGGTCGTTGGGTTGATTCCGGGGCTTGCCGCCAGCGGACGTCGCCACGCTGGCGCATCTGTGGCATAGTTTCCGCGCAAGTCTGGTTTGGCCAGAGGAGCGGAGGAACGGTCGCAGGAGGTTCTCAGCCCAGGAGCGGCGACCGGCTTGATGATGGAGTCCGGCAGTTGAGCCCAACTCATCGGTTCGGCGCAGACGGAGACAGCAACTTCCAGGTCTTGTGGGAGGACGGCGACCGCGTTTTCTGCCGGGCTTGGCGCCCAGGCGCCGATGGCAGCCGGCACGCCGTGCTGGCCGTGCTCCCGGCCGCGGAGCATCCGGCACCGGCGACCCTGGATCGCCTGGCGCACGAATATGCCTTGAGGGACGAGTTGGACGGAACCTGGGCGGCGCGGCCGCTGGAGTTCGTCCGCGACCGCGGCGGGACCATGCTGGTGCTGGAGGATCCCGCCAGCGAGCCGCTGGAGCGGCGGCTCGGCGCGCCAATGGCGATGGAAGACTTCTTGCCCCTCGCGATCGCCATCGCCGGTGCCCTCGCGCAGGTCCATCGGCGCGGTCTCGTGCACAAGGACATCAAGCCGCAGAATATTCTCGTGCATCCCGTGAGCGGGGAGATCAAGCTCACCGGGTTCGGCGATTGCCTCGCTTCTGCCGCGCGAACGCCAGGCGCCCGAGCCGCCCGAGAGCATCGCCGGAACGCTGGCCTACATGGCGCCCGAACAGACCGGACGGATGAACCGCTCGATCAACTCCCGCAGCGACCTCTACGCGCTCGGCGTGACGCTGTACCAGATGCTGACGGGCGCGCTGCCGTTTACCGCCGCCGAGCCGATGGAGTGGGTGCATTGCCATATCGCGCGGCAACCGGTCGCCCCCGCCGAGCGGGTACCAGACAATTCCAGCCCCGTCTCGGCGATCGTCATGAAGCTGCTCGCCAAGACGGCCGAGGACCGCTACCAGACCGCTTCCGGCCTGGAGAGCGACCTGCGGCGCTGCCTGGCGGCATGGCAGGCGCGGCATCGGATTGAAGCGTTTCCCCTCGGTGAACATGACGGGTCCGACCGGTTGATCATGCCCGAGAAGCTTTATGGCCGAGCGCGCGAGGTCAAGACCCTGCTCGCCGCCTTCGATCGCGTGGTCGAAAGCGGTACGCCGGAACTGGTGCTGGTTTCCGGCTATTCCGGCATCGGCAAATCCGCCGTCGTCAATGAGCTGCACAAGGCGCTGGTGCCGCCGCGCGGGCTCTTCGCGTCAGGCAAGTTCGACCAGCACAAGCGCAACATCCCGTATGCGACCCTGGCGCAAGCCTTTCAGAGCCTCGTCCGGTCTCTGCTCAGCAAGAGCGACGCCGAACTCGGCGGCTGGCGCGATGCCCTTGTGGAGGCGCTGGGGCCGAACGGCCAGCTGATGGTCGATCTCGTGCCGGAGCTGCGGCTCATCATCGGCGACCAGCCGCCGGTTCCTGAGCTTGAGCCGCAGCAGGTGCAACGGCGTTTCCAACTGGTGATCCGGCGGTTCATCGGCGTCTTCGCCCGGCCGGAGCATCCACTCGCCCTTTTCCTCGACGATCTGCAATGGCTCGATGCGGCGACGCTCGATCTGCTGGAGGACGTGCTGACCCAGCCGGATCTACGGTACCTCATGCTGATCGGCGCCTATCGCGATAATGAAGTCACCGCCAGCCATCCGCTGCGGCGCAAGCTCGACGCCATCAAGGCTGCCGGCGGCAAGGTCGCGGAGATCACGCTGGCGCCGCTCACCAAGGAGCATCTCGGGCAGTTGATCGCCGACGCGCTACGCTGCGAACCCGAGCACGCCGCGCCGCTCGCGCAACTGGTGCACGAGAAGACGGGGGGCAACCCGTTCTTCGCCATCCAGTTCCTGACCACGCTCGCCGAAGAAGAACTGCTCACCTTCGATCATGACGCCGCGCGCTGGTCCTGGGATCTCGAGCGCATTCACGCGCAGCGCTACACCGATAACGTCGTGGAGCTGATGGTCGGCAAGCTGACGCGCCTGCCGGCCAAAACGCAGAAGGCGTTGCAGCTGCTGGCCTGTCTCGGCAACACGGCCGAAATCGGGATAATTTCGATCGTCCTCGAGGCATCGGAGGAGCAGGCCCATGCCGTGCTGTGGGAGGCCGTCCGTCAGGAGTTCGTCATGCGCCTGGCCAGCGCCTACCAGTTCATCCACGATCGTGTTCAGGAAGCCGCCTATTCGCTGGTCCCGAATGAGCGGCGCGCCGAGGTCCATCTCCGCATCGGCAGATTGCTCGCGGCGCACACACCTCCCGAGAAGCGGGAGGAGGCGATCTTCGACATCGTCGATCAACTCAATCGCGGCGCCTCGCTGATCTCCACGCCAGACGAGCGCGAGCAGCTGGCCGAGTTCAACCTGATCGCGGGCCAGCGCGCCAAGGCGTCGACGGCCTACGCCGCGGCGCTGACCTATCTGGCCGCCGGGGCCGCGCTGTTGGCGGAAGACTCGTGGGAGCGCCGGTATGAGCTCAGCTTTGCACTCGAGCTGCACCGCGCCGAATGCGAGTTCCTGACCGGCGCGCTGGCGGAAGCGGAGGCGCGCCTGGCCGAGCTGGCTCGCCGTGCCGCCACCCTTCCCGATCTGGCCGTCGTCACCCAGCTGCGGGTGGAGCTCTTTATAGCTTCGGGTCGGAGCGATCGCGCCGTCGAGGCGGGCCTCGACTACCTGCGCCGCGTCGGTCTCTCCTGGTCGGCACACCCGACGCAAGAGGAGGTGCGGAAGGAATACGAGCGGATGTGGCGAGAGATTGGCGACCGCCAGATCGAGGGGCTAATGGATCTCCCGCGAATGGTCGAGCCGGTTGCGTGCGCGACGATGGACATACTCACGGCGCTCGCACCGCCAGCCTTGCACACAGACGAAAATCTGCTCTGTCTCGTCTTCTGCCGGATGACGAACCTCAGCCTTGAGCATGGCAACAGCGACGCGTCGTGCCACGCCTACGTCCTGCTCGGCGCCGTGCTGGGGCCGTATTTCGGCGACTACGAGGCGGGGTATCGCTTCGGCCAGCTCGGCCTCGACTTGGTGGAGAAGCGCGGGCTGGGCCGCTCCAACGCCGCCCGTGCCTACATGGTGTTCGGGAGCCACGTGACTCTCTGGACACGGCATGTCCGGACGGGCCGCCCGCTGCTGCAGCGCGCCTTCGATGCGGCGCAGCAGGCCGGCGACCTCACCTACGCCGCCTATAGCCGCACCCACCTGATCACGAACCTTCTCGCCAGTGGCGACCCGCTCATCGAGGTACAGCGCGAGGCCGAGGCCGGCCTCGACTTCGCTCGCCAAGCGCGGTTCGGTCTCATCGTCGACCGGATCACCGGGCAGCTCCAGCTGATCCGAATGCTGCGCGGCCTGACCCCGATCTTCGGCCGCTTCGACGAAGCCGGGTTCGACGAGGGGCAGTTCGAGCGGCGCTTGGAGACCAATCCGAGCTTGGCGATCGCCGCCTGCTGGTACTGGATCCGCAAGCTGCAGGCGCGCGTCTTTGCCGGCGATTACACCGCCGCCGTGGCGGCAGCGGCGAAGGCAGAACGCCACCTCTGGACGTCGCCGGCTGTCTTCGAGCGGGCGGAGTACCATTTCTATGCCGCACTGGCGTACGCCGCGCTCTGCGATGCGGCCCCCACCCCGGAGCGGGCCCGCCACCTGGAGGTCTTGGCCGCCCACCATCGCCAGCTTCAGGTCTGGGCCAAGAATTGCCCTGAGAACTTTGAGACCCGCGCCGCGCTGGTCGGCGCGGAAATCGCCCGCGTCGAAGGCCGGGCGCTCGACGCGGAGCAGCTTTATGAGCAGGCCGTCCGCTCAGCCCACGCCAACAGCTTTGTCCACAACGAAGCGCTTGCCTACGAGGTGGCCGCGCACTTCTACGCGGCGCGTGGCTTCCAGGAGATCGCGACTCTCTATCTGCGCAATGCCCGGCATGGCTATCTGCGTTGGGGCGCCGATGGCAAGGTGCGGCAACTCGACCAGCTCCATCCGCACCTTAGAGAGAAAGAGCCTGCGCCCGCGTCGACGAGCACGATCGGAGCGACGGTAGAACAGCTGGACCTCGCGACCGTGATCAAGGTGTCCCAGACCGTCTCGGGCGAGATCGTCCTGGAAAAACTGCTCGACACGCTCCTGCGCACCGCGATCGAGCATGCGGGTGCCGAGCGCGGTCTCTTGGTCATGGCGCGCGGCGCGGAGCCGCGGATCGCCGCGGAAGCCAGGATCGACGGCGGCATGGTCCTCGTGCGTCTGTGCGACGAGCCCGTGACCGCGGCGATGCTGCCCGCGGCGATCCTCCACTATGTCCTGCGCACCAGGGAGAGCGTCATTCTCGACGATGCCGCGGCGCAGGGCCCGTTTGCCGCCGATCCGTACATCCGGCCGCGCCAGGCGCGCTCCGTCCTCGCCCTGCCGCTGCTCACCCAGGCCAAGCTCATCGGCGCGCTCTATCTCGAGAACAACCTGGCCCCGGGCGTCTTCGCGCCGGCCCGGATCGCAGTGCTGAAGCTGCTCGCCTCGCAGGCGGCGATCGCGCTGGAGAATACGCGTCTGTATCGCGAGGTCGCGGAACGCGAGGCAAAGATCCGGCGCCTGGTCGACGCCAACATCATCGGGATCTGCACCTGGCAGCGCGAAGGTCAGAGCCCGGACCTTGGTGACGCTGTCTTCGTTGAGGTCAATGACGCCTTTCTCCGTATGGTGGGCTACGACCGTGAGGATCTCGCCTCGGGTCGCATTCGGCGAGCGGACCTGACGCCTCCCGAATGGCGCGACCGTACTGCGCAAGCTCAGGCCGAGCTGATGATAACCGGGACCTTCCAACCCTACGAGAAAGAGTACTTTCGCAAGGATGGCAGCCGCGTACCCGTGTTGATCGGCGCTGCGAGTTTTGACGAAACTCACACACAAGGAGTCGTCTTCGTGCTCGATCTGACCGAGCATAAGCGGGCGGACCAGGCGCTCCGGGAGAGCGAGGAGCAATGGAAGGCGGTCTTCGAGAACAACCCGACCATGTACTTTATGGTGGATCCGACCGGCACCATCATGTCCGTGAATCCCTTTGGGGCCGAGCACCTCGGCTACACGGCCGACGAATTGATCGGCCGTCCCGTGCAGAACCTGTTTCACGAAGCGGATCGACAGATCGTCCGGAGGCATATGGCCAGCTGCCTCGAACAACTCGGCCACGCCTCGAGCTGGGAGCTGCGCAAGATCCGCAAGGATGGCGAGGTGCTCTGGGTCCGCGAGACGGCCAGAGCCATGTTGATCAAGCAGCAGCCCGTCGTCTTGATCGTGTGCGAGGATATCAGCGAGCGCAAACGCGCCGAAGAGGCGTTGGGCAAGATGCAGATGGAGCTGGCGCACGCCAACCGCGTCGCCACCATGGGCCAGCTCACATCCTCGATCGCCCATGAAGTCAGTCAGCCGATCGCCGCGACGATCATTAGCGCCCACGCCGCGCTGCACTGGCTCGACGCGGAGCCGCCAGCTCTGGAGGAGGTGCGACGGGCTCTTGATCGCATCGTCAAAAATGGCAGCCGGGCCGGCGAGGTCATGGACAAGATCCGCGCCCTCATCAAGAAGGCGCCACCCCGGAAGGATCGCTTGGACATCAACGAGGCAATTCGCGACGTGATTGAACTCACCCGTGGCGAAGCGGTGAAGAACAACGTCTCGGTGCAGACGGACCTCGCGGACGGCTTGCCGCTCATCGAAGGCGACCGGGTGCAACTGCAACAAGTGATCCTCAATCTGCTCATCAATGCCGTTCAGGCGATGAGCGGCGTCAGCGAGGGGCCGCGAGAGTTGCTGATCAGCACCGGGCGAGCCGAGCCGAACGGCATACTCGTTGCGGTGCAGGATTCGGGGCCGGGGATCGCGCCGGAGGTTCTCGAACGCCTGTTCGAGCCCTTCTACACGACGAAAGCCGGCGGGTTGGGGCTGGGGCTGTCGATCTGCCGGTCGATCATCGAAGCGCATGGCGGCCGATTGTGGGTAAGCGAAAACGTGCCCCACGGCGCCATCTTTCACTTCACTGTACCCGCCGGCCTGGACAGTGAATAGCGTATAGGGTTTCGGCGCCTATCAGAGCGCCAACCGTCAGATTTAGCTTGGTTTTATGAGGTCGCAGCGTGACGCCGATTTACACCGATGCGCGACCATAGCGAGCCTGCCAGGCCGGAACCGCAGAACAATCAGAAGAGGCTATATAAAACATTTCGAGAATGCAACAACGTGGGTCAAGCGGGGTGTAGAGTGGTGGTGATGCGTCGCGTGCTCGGGTCGCGGCCCCCAGGCGCTTGTTTCGCTAGGCGGCGGGAACGGCGTCGATGCCCTCGATCAGAAACACCCGGAATTCGGCGCCCTTGAAGCGATGCGAAAGAGCGGTCTGATAGGCGGGGCTCATGTACCACTCCCGTGCCGCCGCCATGCTCGGGAAGCGGAGGATGACGGCACCTTCCATGGCTGGGCCCTCCAGCACCTCGAGCGCCCCGTAGAAGGCCAGCGGCGTCATGTCCCGCCCGTCACGCGCTGCAGGCGCCTTCTGCCGGTAGAGATCCAATTCCGCCAGGTCGGTGGTCCGCTCGCGTACCATGACGACATAGGCGGTCATGCGCTTGCCCTTTCAAGCTGGGCCAGCAACGCATGAGCGGCCGCATCCGACGAGGCCGGGTTCTGCCCGGTAATCAGCAGACCATCGGTGACGACATGGGGCTGCCAGTCCTCCCCCTTCGAGAAGGTGGCGCCATTCTGCTTGAGCATGTCTTCAACGAGGAAGGGCACCACCTGCGTCAGGCCGACAGCTTCCTCTTCAGAGTTCGAGAAGCTGGTGACTGACTTGCCGCTGACGAGCAGCTTGCCGTCCGCCGCCTTGACGTGCCTGAGCACGCCCGGCGCATGGCAAACCAGTGCCACGGGTTTGCCGGCGGCGATCGTCTCTTCGATCAGCCGGATCGAGGCTGCGTCCTCGGCGAGATCCCAGAGCGGGCCATGGCCCCCGGGGTAGAACACGGCATCGAACCCCTCCTGCGAGATCTCGGAGAGCTTGCGTGTGCTGGCGAGCGCTGCCGTAGCCTCGGCATCCTTCGCGAACCGGCGGGTGGCATCGGTCTGCAGGTCGGGCTCGTTGCTCTTGGGATCGAGCGGCGGCTGTCCTCCCTTCGGTGAAGCGAGCGTGATATCGACGCCGGCGTCCTTGAAGGCGAAATAGGGGGCGGCAAGCTCCTCGAGCCAGAAACCGGTCTTCTCGCCGGTAGTCCCGAGTTGGCCGTGCGAGGTGAGTATCATCAGGATTTTCATAAGTATGAACCTTTCCGTGCGGGCGGGGCTGCACCGCGGCCACTTCCGTGTGGGGCCGTGTCAGGCCTGGGCGATGCGGACGACAAGCTTGCCGAAGTTCTCGCCCTCCAGCAGGCCGATGAAGGCCTGCGGCGCGTTTTCGAGACCATCGACCACGTCCTCGCGCAGCTTGACCTTTCCCTCGGCCACCCACGCCCCCATCTCCTTGAGGAAGGCCTCGAACTTCGGTCCGTAATGCTCCGAGATGATGAAGCCCTGCATTTTGATGCGCTTGACCAGCAGCGTCCGGGCAAGCAGCGGCAGCCGGTCGGGGCCCGCCGGCAGTTCGGTGTCGTTATAGTTCGCGATCAGGCCGCAAAGCGGGATCCGCGCATGGTCGTTCAGCAGCGGCAGCACCGCGGCGAAAACGGCGCCGCCGACATTTTCGAAATAGACGTCGATGCCGTTGGGGACCGCCTGTCGCAGCAGCTCGGCAAAGGCGGGATCGCGCCGGTCGATGCAGGCATCGAAACCGAGTTCGTCGAGGACAAAGCGGCATTTGTCTTCACCGCCGGCAATGCCGACGACCCGGCAGCCCTTGAGCTTGGCGATCTGGCCAACGACCGAGCCGACCGCGCCGCTCGCCGCGGCGACCACGACGGTCTCGCCGGCTTTGGGCTCGCCGATCGAGAGCAGCCCGTACCATGCGGTGAAGCCGGGCATGCCGAGCAGGCTGAGCGCATAAGAGGGGTGGGCAAGCGCCGTGCCAAGCTTGGTCAGGCCCTCGCCGTTCGACACCGCATAATCCTGCCAGCCGCCGACCCCGGCAACCAGCTCACCCTCCGCGAAGCCGGGATGGCGCGATGCTTCCACGCGTGCGACCGTGGCGCCGCCCATGACAGCATCCAGTTCGACCGGCGCGGCATAGGAAGGGGCGTCGCTCATCCGGCCGCGCATATAGGGGTCGAGCGACAGATAGAGATTGCGCAGCAGAACCTCGCCTTCGGCGGGGTTCGGCCTGGCCGCTTCCTCCAGGCGGAAGTTGCCGGACACCGCGGCGCCGTTGGGACGCGAGGCAAGTACGATGCGGCGGTTGATGGTGTTGGTCATGGGGTGTCTCTCCGGGGGATTAGAATTGGGGGCGTTCGACTGCGGGCTCTTCGAGGCGGAGCAGCCCGTATGTCGCCGCCAGCGCGGCGTTGAGTGGCTTGCGATCGCGCGTGATCTTGGCCAGCAGGCTGGCGCCCAGCCACATCTGGTAGAGTGTTTCGGCCACCCGGCTTGGATCGCCCTCGACCACGAGCGATCCGTCTTCCATTCCGGCTTCGACCGCTCGCGTCAGCCGCTTGATGATCTTGGCTGTTCCACTCAGCAGGGCGCCGCGCATGGCTTCGGAGAGGTCGGAAACCTCGGCGCCCAGTTTCACTGCCAGGCATTTTCCTTGTGGATCACAGGCCGCCTGCGTTTCCAGCCATTTCTGCCAGTAGCTCATCAGGCGCTCTGCGCCACTGAACCCTGGCTTCTCGAGCAGGATGTCAAGCTCTTCCAGATATTTACTGAAATAACACCCGAGCAGCGCTTCCCCGAACGCCTCCTTCGAGCTGAAATAGTGATAGAACGACCCCTTCGGCACGCCGGAAGCGGCGAGTATCTCGTTCAGGCCAACAGCCGAGAAGCCCTTGCCGCTGATGATGGGCTGGGCCGTGTCCATGATATGCTGCCGGACGTCGAGAGTTTGCCCTGTCACGTTCATGGTCGGGCTATAGATGCAATTAGACCAGTCGTCTAGCGCTTCTCGCTGCGCCTGCAAGCAGCTCCCCTATCGGTCGGCAACGCGCCTTTCGGTCACCGATGTCGGCTGTCCGCTTTGGGGGACGTGCAGGAGGGGGTACCAGCGACCGGGTAGGGTCGTTTTGCGATCGGCCGCTTTTCCTGTCGCGCCGCCAGTAAGCGGTCAGACTGTTATCGGCCCGGTCCCGCCATATCCCACAGTTCTGCTTCGCGCCCAAATTGGACGCTCCCGCGCTACCAGCCGGGTTCCGAAAGCAGACGCTAGACGCGTATCCGCCGCAACGTATTTAAGAGCGTCACCGGCCTGGAAATCGCCATCCACAGCTACCTTGCCCAACACAACGATCACCCCAAGCCGTTCGTCTGGGCCGCCAAGGCCGCCGATATCCTCACCAAGGTTTGCCGAGGGAAACAGGCGTTGGAGTCAGAAAACTAGAGAACCGATTGGATGAAGGCGAGCAATTCAATATCGCTGAATGGCTTCGCCAGAAGGCCAACGACGCCGGCCTGCAATGCGCGCGCCCGGTCCAGCTCATTCGGGGAGCCGGTCATGAGAATGGTCGGAATGGGGGGGCCCGCCTCGACCAGACGGTTGTAAAGTTCCAGCCCCGACATTCCCGGCATCCGCATATCCGATATCAGGCAGGATGTGTCGTGGCGCAGCTCGGATGCCAGAAAGTCATCGGCGCACGGGAACCCCGCCGCGGTGAAGCCCAGCGCTCTCATAAGGTCCATCGTCGCCTCGCGGACCGACAGATCGTCGTCGACAATCGAAATCACAGCAACCTCTTAGGAGTCAATAAACTCGGTTGCGAAGTGCGCATTGATTTCGGCCAGCCGCTTTGGATCGATGTCAGCGCCCATTTCGGATACCGCACGGAAATAAGGCTCGTTGCCGCCGGGGATGGTCCACTCAAGCATACTGGCAGTCGACGCCCCAATATTCTTGAACGAATGGATAGCACCGCGCGGCGTAAAGGCGAGAGTTCCGGGCACGATCGTGCTTTCCTTGCCATTGATGACCAAGGAGATAGTGCCCTCTACCACGAAGAAATATTCATCGTACTCGCGATGCAGATGCGGCGGCGCTCCTTCGCCCGGTTTCAGGTCGGCGAACAGCACCGAGCATGTGCCGTTTGTGCGCGCCCCAGAAAGCATGACCTTCATTTCGTTGCCGAAAGGGCGGATGATTTCTGCGTTCTCCCGCCCCCTGATCCAAGGCTCTGTCTGCTTACTCATCGAGGACTCCTGTCTGCTGAGTTAGTCTGCTTCGCAAGTTCCCGCCCGCGCAAAGGCGGCCGACAGCATGAGCGGGAAACTAGCTGAGGGTCAGGATCACACAGGCCGATCGCCAACGTGCGATGAATAGACGGTGAAGACCCAACCGTCGGGGCCAGGCAGCTCGAACGTGTCATGGTCGAACCGGGCCTGGGCACTGCCCCGGTAAATCGGTGACGGCGACAAGCCCTTCTCGCCATAGCCGCGGTGCGCCGCGTCGATGTCATCGACCATCAAATCGAACGGCGCGGTGCCGCCGGCTGCGGGCGCCTGGCGAACCACAACATGCGTGCCGCCCCGCAGCTCAAGCACGGCGGCCTCATCGCGCACCACGATCGGGCGTAGACCGACTGTTTCCAGCCACCGTGCGGCAGAACGGACATCTTTCACCGAAAGGTACACATGACCGACCCAAACCGGCGGTCTCTGGTCACTTCTTGATGTCATGGCTTCTTACTCCTTGGTCTAGTTTGCTTTATCTCGACGCCGCGCGCGGCGAAGCGCGCTCCTGTCTCTGGGTTGCGGGCGATGCCAACCAGATTCGCAGGAGCCGCTTCTAACGCCCGGTCCAGCACGAGGCTGCCGAGTTGTCCCGTTGCGCCCGTGACTGCAATTCTCATGCCGGCCTCCAAAGGTGAGGTTGCGCTTCGCTCTGCCGACAAGATGGACGCGCACGGGGGGGCACGATAAGATCGAAAAATCAGAATGGACCTTATTGGAATTCCGAATAATGAGGTGATCCCGATGCTGTCGCCAGGTTTTTCCGAAACGAGCGCGCTTGTGGCGGTGCTCGAGAAGAGAAGCTTCACCAAGGCGGCGGAGCTGCTCGGACTATCGCCGGCCCGGGTCAGCGAGCTGGTGCGCAATCTCGAAGAGCGCACGGGAGTCCGGCTGGTCGAGCGGACAACCCGCTCGGTCGCCGCCACGGCCGCCGGTGAGCACCTGCTCCGCCAGCTAAGGCCGCTGCTCGACGATTACGAGGCCGCCTTCGACGCTCTGGAGGACTTTCGCACCGCGCCGACCGGCACTTTGCGCCTGACCGTGCCGCCGCCCGCCGCCGATTTCGTTCTGGCGCCCATCGTCGCCCGTTTCGTGGCTCAATATCCCGGCATCATCCTCGACATTTCGATCAGCCGCGCCTTCATCGATATCGTCGAAGAGCGGTTTGATGCGGGTATCCGGCCGGGCGAGCGTATCGCGCGCGACATGATCGCTGTGCGGATCAGCGACGACATGCCCTTCGGGGTGGCCGCGTCTCCGGCCTATGTCCAACGGCGCGGGGTGCCCAAGACCCCGCAGCAGCTCACCGACCACGCCTGCATCCGCTTCCGGTCCGGGACCGGCACACTGGTTCCGTGGCGCTTCATTCGCAACGGACGAATGGTCGAGGTGCAAGTTGATGGCCCCCTGATTGCTAATGAGCCGGGCATTGGCATTCGCGCGGCGATCGACGGCGCGGGTCTCGTGCAGCTGCCACTTGCTTATCTGAAGCCGGAGATCGATGCCGGCCGGCTTGTCCCGCTTCTCGAGAGCTGCGCCCAACCGCAGATCGATGCGTTTTGCCTGTATTACTCAAGCCGGCGGCAGATGCGGCCGCCTTTGCGGGCGTTGGTTGATTTTTTGCGGGAGGAGCACCGCATCACGACGACATAGGGGATCGAATTTAATACCGCGCCCGCGCTTAGCGGCGGCGATGCTTTGCAAGCCGCGCAGGCCCTCCAGCACATGCGGATCTTGTCCTCGGCCGAATAATGCCGCCGCGTGGCCCGGCGGATGTCACGCACTACAGCCTCGGCGGCGGGTTTGGCTGGCTTGGGCGGCAAGGATTTCCGGCTCATCTGCACTCCTTCGTCGTCACGATGAGCCAGAAATCCTCCGTTATTCAATCACCCCAATCTGTCCAAATGGCCGTGACCGGGACACCCCCATGCTGACGGCTTTAACAGGCTGCGGAAATAGGCGGTCATCTTGGCCAGTTTCTGCCTGGCACGGGGAGCACCTGCCGCATTAACGGGTGCTTACTCAGTCTTCGGCGGTCACGATCATTCGTTGTTCCGCTATCTGGGCGGCGTCCGGGCATGATCATGCTGCCGCCAGCAGTTTTGGTAACCTTACCAGGTTACAGGCAGCGGCGGTCAGGGTGAAAGTCCAACCGACGCGCTCCTTCCCGCAATGGCGGGCCTTACGGATGCCGCCGCAGGTCTTCATCCAGCCGAACGCCTCCTCGATGCGCTTGCGGATGCGCAGGCTGACGGCATAACCGGGGTGGCGGGTGGTACGGCCATCAATGGCCGAGCGCCGGTTGGCGGTGTTCCGCGCCACATGCGGCGTGACGTTGATCTCGCGCAATTTGGCGATGAAGTCAGCCACGTCGTACGCCTTGTCCGCGCCCAGCGTGATGCGGTGGCGCCCCTGCAGCCGCTCCAGCATGGTCAGCGCCGCCTCCCGCTCGGCCGTGCCGGTGGCGTGGGTCAGCACGGCATCGACGATCAGACCTTGGCGGTTTTCCATCAGCAGGTGACCCATGTGGCAGAGCTTGGCAGCCTGCCCTTGTGCCTTCTTATACAGCCGGGCATCGGGATCGGTGGTCGAGACGTGGGTGTCGTTGCCGCGTTTCTCCCCGCGGAAATCACGCTCGGCATTGCGGCCCGCGGCCTTCGCCTGGCCGCCACCGTCAGCGTCCCCGCCGCCCTGGCCGTCATCCTTCGGCTTGAAGCTTTTCATGCTGGCCCAGGCTTCGATCAAGGTGCCGTCCACCGAGAAATGATCCTGCGACAAGAGCGCCTTCACCCGTGGCTGCTGCAGCACCGCCGCCATGAACTTGGCGGCGAGATCGCCCGCGAGCAGCCGGTCGCGGTTCTTGGTGAAGACCGTCACGTCCCAGATCGGCGCATCCATCGACAGGCCAACGAACCAGCGGAACATCAGGTTGTAATCCAGTTGCTCCATCAACTGGCGCTCGGATCGTACCGAATAGAAGACCTGGAGCAGCAGCGCCCGCAGCAGCTTCTCCGGCGGGATCGAGGGGCGGCCGATCGGCGAATAGAGCGCCGCGAATTCGGGCGAAAGCACCTCCAGCGCCTCGTCCACGATGGACCGGATCGGCCGTAATGGATGATCCGGGGGAACCCGCGCTTCGCAGTTCACATACGAAAACAAACTTTCGCTCTTGATGTCACCGCCGCGCATGCCTCGTCCTCAGTAAGATGCTGGCCGTAGGGAATCACGACATTACGAACAAAGAAAGAGCCTTTTTCCGCAGCCTGTTAAGTCGACACCTGTCTCTATCTGGTGGTCCGGCGTATGTCCGCTTTTCCATCCCGGCTGCCCGAAAGCCGCCAAGCCGCATCGGTCCCTTGCGACAATGGCGCCCTAGTCGGTCGTTAAGACGGCGCACGGGCCTGCTCAACAACGGATATCGGCTGGCGGCGAACGTCAACCAGGAATCGCCCGGTCTCTACTCATTCGTGCAAGCCCGACGCCTCTTCAATCGGAGAAAAAATTCAAACAGGTTTTGCGTATTTTGCTACGCCGGTAACGTCGATCAACACGCACCGTTTATCACCGACAATCCAGGCATCGTGGCCAGGCGGCATATAGAAAGCATCGCCGGGGCCGTACTCGACCTGGGTTCCGTCATCCATCTTTACCGCCATTTGCCCTTCCAAGACGTAGCCGGTATGTGCGGCTTGGCAAGATGCTGTTCCAACGATCGGCTTAACGTGTTGCGACCACCGCCATCCAGGTTCGAATACGCCTCGGCCCAGAGTGTGATCGCCCACCGTGACGACATCGACCTTTCCTTTTTCATCCTTGAACGGGCGCGTTTCGTCGGGCTTGTCGAGGTTTTTGCGCTCTAGCTTTCCAGTCATTTCATGCCCTCCATGACTTGTGTTCCGCTTAAGCCAACCTCCCTCAAATCATTAATTGCCCAATTTAAAACATAAATCGTCCGAAATCTGGTTACAAATACCTTAACAGCGGTCAGGTTGGGTCGATCAGGGATTGGCCGTTTTCCCGGCCGGGCCGCCTGAAAACGGTCAGGCAATTACCGGCCCGCCCTGGCCAAACGGGGACGGAGCCGGCGGTCCTGGACTCGGCGGTGTTGGCACAAGATGTAATTCTGCGAGCGCCAGCCATTTGTTGGAGGTTTATGAAGTGCCGTGGACTCCGGACGACGCCGAAAGGCATACGCACAAAGCAACCACGCGGGCTTTGAAGGAGCTTTGGGCCAAGGTCGCAAACGAATGCCTAAGCCGAACCGGCGACGAAGCCCGCGCGATCCGGGAAGCGAATGCTGTCGTCGCGCGAGAGCTGCCGAGAAGCGAGCATTAGGGGATGGCCACTTTTCAATAATCCCCTCCCAATGGCTGCCTAGCGGGTTGCGTGGTCCCTATCTCCATTGGGCGATTGTTTGGCGTGACAATCCCCGGTCAGGAAGCCCGGTCGAGTTCGGCGGCGAGGGTCGCCACCAATTGGGCCGCGGGCATTGGCCGGACAAGCGGCGCGCCCTGGCCCGCCCATTGCGCGCCGTAGCCAAATTCGGCCTTCGCCTTGCCGGCGGCGTGGAGCGCCTTTCCAAGGTCGTAGGCGATCGGATAAGCGGGAATTTGAACCGCCGGCACCTCCACGCCGAGGGCGGTGAAGCGGTTGGCGAGACTCCGCGCCGGGCGCCCCGAAATGACGCGGGTCATCACCGTATGATTGGCGGCGTCGCTGAGGAGCGCCGCACGATAGCCCGCATCAGCCAGAACTCTCATCGGTGGCGATGAATGCGGTGCCGAGCTGGGCCGCCGATGCGCCAAGTTTCAGCACGGCGGCAATTCCGGCCCCGTCCATGATCCCACCGGCAGCAATCACCGGGCGGCCGATCTCTCGGGAGAGCAGCCTTGTCAGCGCCATGATACCGATCTGATCGTCCGCTGCATCTGCATCCGGATCGAATACGCCGCGATGACCGCCTGCTTCCCAACCCTGCGCGATGATTGCGTGAATGCCCGTCGCAGCGACGATGCGAGCCTCAGCAAGACTGGTAACCGAACCCAGCAATATAATCCCCAAATCACGTAGTGCGCGTATCGCGGCCTCCCGCGGCAGTCCAAAATGGAAGCTGACAACCGACGGTCGGACGTCAAGCAGCAGGGCCAGCATATCGTCATCCTCAACGAAGCTGCGATAAATCTCGGTCAACGCTGGCGGAGGCGTCGCGCCCAGCGCCTCGAACTCGGGGCGCAGCCGCTCGATCCAGGCCGCTTCCACGACGCGGTTTGGCGTAGCAGGTTTATGGCAGAAGACGTTCACATTGAGCGGCCCGTTTGACCGTTCGCGCACTGCCGCAATCATCGCCCCCGCGCCTACCGCGTCGGTGGCGCCGACGCCGATTGAGCCGAGCGCGCCGGCCTCAGTCACTGCGGCAGCCATCGCGGGCGAAGACACACCCGCCATGGGCGCCTGGATAATCGGCAGGCGGATGCCAAGCAGATCAAGTAAGGGGTTGTTGTTTGCCATGGCGGTGTCTCCTTACAGCAGGCCAGCTTCGCCGGCTTGGTTGGCCTGTAGTTCGCCAAATGCGGCGACGGGCATGACGCCCCATCCACAATTCTCCCTCTTCATTTCTTGGAACGCAACACAGCTCCAGTCGAGCGGCTTGCCAAGCGCATCGTGCAGCGCCTGACTCCTGTTCCGGTAGCTTTGGGGTCGGCTGCTTTCCCGGCCTAACCGCCGGAAACTTTCCATTCCGCTTCCGTGGCCGATGGTGCCGTTTTATACACTGCCATTATGGTCGTGCGCTACGCCCCCATATGTCCATTCAACTTGGCCAACGTATTCGCAGACGTGGCAACAGGCCAAGGCTAACACAAGGAGGAGCGCATGGAGATTATTGTACAGGCGGACGCCGAACGCGCGACCGAACTTGCGGCGCGGGTCATAGCGACGCGGATCAGAGAGCGGCCGACACTCGTGCTCGGGCTCGCGACGGGACGGACCATGGAGCGCATCTACGAGCGCCTCGCCGACATGCACCGCAACGGGCTCGACTTCTCCAACTGTTCCTCGTTCAACCTCGATGAATATATCGGCCTCGACCCAGACGCCCCCAACTCATACCACGCCACGATGCGGCGCCTGCTGTTTGACCGTGTAAATTTCGCACCCGGCCGGACGCATGTGCTGAATGGGCGTGCCGCCGACCTCAAACGCGAGGCGAGAGACTACGAGGCGGCGATACGTGCGGCAGGCGGCATAGGGCTGCAGCTGCTCGGCCTCGGCGAGACCGGGCATATCGGCTTCAATGAGCCGTTATCTGCATTAATGTCGCGCACCCGTGACAAGACGCTGACGCCCCGTACGCGCGAGCAAAATGCCCCATTCTTCGGCGGCGATCCAAATGCGGTACCAAGCCGGGCGTTGACGATGGGGGTCGGCACGATCCTGGAGGCGGAGGAGATTCTGCTGGTGGCCACGGGCCCGGCCAAGGCGGAGATTTTGGCACGCGCATTCGAAGGACCACTCACCGCGAGCATCAGTGCTTCCGCGCTGCAGCTGCATCCGCGTTGTCTGGTGATCGCTGACGAGGCGGCTGCCGCGCGGCTCGCGAACCGCAGCTACTACGACTTCGTCTTCCTTAACGAGCCAGAATGGGCGCCTTACAGGGAGCCGGGCTCATAGATTGACCTGATTACACACTATCCCAGCATTCCTGCGAGTGCTCGGCCCAGGCGCCCGTGAATGCATGGTCACCGCTCAGCGGCGTCGAGCGCGTCGACCTGCCAGCGCTCGCCGACGACGCGCACCGCATCCCGGGATTGCCCTCTCATAATCCCACCGTCAGCAACACCACCCACTTGGTGCGGGCACCCTCCCGCGTCGTCTTAGCAATGCCAGTCTAAACGTCCGCTATCTGCCATTGCGCACTCCAAAAATGCCATTCCGCTTCCG
>CAVQHB010000016.1:0-26692 GCA_963712195.1 uncultured Alphaproteobacteria bacterium
ACGTTCGGCAACAAGGAAAAGGCTCGCCGCTGGCTCCGCCGCCCGACTGCACCGTTGAACAACGAGGAGCCGCTGAAGCTGCTCGATACCGAGGCGGGCCCAGGATGGTCGAGGATCTCCTGGTCAGGATTGACCACGGCATAGCGGCGTAACGCCATGCTGGTTTGGCCGTTGTGCCGTCGTCCCCATGCTGATCTGTCTGGTGAAGACGGCTGTCTGGTCTCTGCTTGCCGCCGTTTTGGATGTGCCCACCTCCATGTGCCAGATCCTCGCCCCGACAGAGATGCGTATATCGCCGCGACTGCCCTGGCACATAGCATGATCGTCGTTACGCGGAACTTGGCCGATTTCGCTCCAACCGGCGTTCCGCTACTGAACCGTGGAATAGTATTCCTCAATAATCTTAAGCTTCGTAAATCGAGGAAAACCCGCCGCCGCATTTGTTATACGCCGATACGGTTTGGAGTTGGAATCCGTCTCGGTTTGTATGCTCTATCTGATTGTTGGCTTTCCAACGACTGGTCACGCCGTGCCGGAAGATGTCGTCGGGTGCGGCAGCTGCATCCAGGCGAGAATGCGCGGTATTAGCTGGGCGCCGCTGGCGGTAAGCACCTTCTCCACAGCATCCAGCCTTAACATAGCCAGGGCGAGCTTGCCGGCGGTGGAGCGGATTTCGCCCGCCTCATGGCCATCGGCCATCACAGGCGTACCGGGGGCCGCGCCGGGGGTGTTGAGCTCAACCGGCACCAGCCGGCGCTTCACCAGCCCGCGATATTTCGTCCGCGCCGTGATGTGTCCTTGCCCATATACCAGCCCTTGTTCCAGTCGACGCCGCGCAGCTCGTCGAACCCGGCCTCCAGCAGCAGGGTTTTCTCCGGCTCCAGGTCGGGCGCGCCATCGGTAGGCCAAGCGCGATGCGATGCTCCGCGTAATCTGTGGTGCTGGCGTTAGTGGCGAGCGTCGCCTCGCTCAAAATCAGAAACCCCTTGCCGATTTACACTTACCGCCACATGCTGCGCATCCGCGCGGTGACATCAACCCGTGGGCCTTGGCTGGCCGTGCGTGCCGCCGCGGTGGCGGCAATTGGCCAGGCCGTGCATTGGAACAGGTTCAGAATCTCGTTGGGAATGAACCGCGTTCGCGCCGCATAGACATGGCGATCGCCCATCGTGTTCTGCCCATATGTGTAAAAGCATTGTGGCACCATCAGGTGCAGATCGTCCTTGGCCCGGGTCATGGCCACATAGAGCAAGCGGCGTTCTTCCTCGATCTCGTGCGCCTGGCCAGTGCCGAGATCGGAGGGCATGCAGCCATCGACCACATTCAGGACAAAGACGGATTTCCATTCCTGGCCCTTGGCGGAATGAATGGTCGAGAGATTCAGATAATCCTCGTCGAGCAACGGCACGCCAGCCTGGTCGCTGGTCGCATCCGGCGAGTTGAGTGTCAGCTCAGTCAGGAAGCGCTCGCGCGATGGATAACCGCTGGCGATCTGCTCCAGCTGCAGCAGGTCGGCCCGCCGCGTGATGGCGTCCTCGTGGTTGCGGTCGAGATGCGGCTCATACCAGAGTTGCGCCAGCCCCAGTTCGGCGGGCCAGCCGGAGCGGCCGAATTTGATCGCGTGGACCGCCTCGACAAAATTCGGCCAGTCCTCGCTGGCGCGGGGCGGGGCTGGGGAATCACGCAAAGCGGCGATGGGATCTGATGCCGCCAGTATGTGGCCGAGGATGCGTGCGGCCGAGGCCGGGCCTTATGGCCACCTGATGCTGCATATGCTCGGTGCTTCTGGTTCTGCCCCCTGGCTCATAACAGCCCGCGCAAGCGAAACCAGGTGATCGACGCGATCGCGCCCGCGAGCGGCAGAAAAATGCCGAGTGCAAGGAAGATGACCAACCCGTTGATGTTGTTTACCATCCAGCTGAAATTCATTCCAAAAAAGCCTGTCAAAAAGGTAATCGGCAGGAAAATGATCGATACCACCGTTAGCCGGCTGATCTGTTCGCCCTGCCACTGCGCCAGTGCGGCCTTGTAATCCTGCACCACAACTGATCCCCAATCGACGCGTTCCGACAGCCGGCTCGCCAAGTCTTCCACCCTCTCGGCATACTGATCCAACTCATCGACACCGTGCTCGCTGATACCTGGCATCGTAGCGACACCGACCGTCGCCGCGCGGACTGCGGCGGCGTGGCGCTCAAGCTTCAGCCATCGTGCCCGCAGCATTTCCAGTCTACGACTGATGTCGGAGAACTTGAGCGATCCCGGCCGCTCCCTCACCTGCACGCTCAGCGTATAAATCGTTTCGTCAATGGCACTAAGCAACGAATAATGCGTGCCAAGCAGCAACTGCAGCATGATCGCTGTCGCGTGATAAGGGCTTTCCTGCATACCCGCGACACGATCCGCGAATTCGCGGCGCGCTTCGTCCAGAACATGTGCGTCACCGTTCCAGATCGTGAATATGTAGGTGGAGGACGAGCGGAAATGTACCTCGACAAAATCATGCTGCGGGTCGGCCACCCAAGTGACACCACGGATGCCGTGGCGCGTGAGCGTGATGCGCCCAGCCTGGCCGAATCTAAGCGCCCTGGCGATGTCGGTGTCCTCCACGCCCAATGCCACGAGGTACTCCTTCGCGACGGAGGGCTCCACGCTGCAGATGTCGAGCCAGAACGGCTTGCCGGCGGAAATCCGCTTGGCCAAATCCGCGACAGAAGCAGGCTGCTGCACGCCTGCGCTGTCGATAATGCTGATCACACCTGGAACCGGTGCATCAGGGGTTGTGCCGCTCATCAGAGAATTCCTTCAGTTGCAAGAGGCGCTTACCATTCAGGTTGGCGCTCGAGATCGAAGCCGCAAGCCTTGCCCATGGCCATGAGATCCTTCGGCAGCCCGGGCCGGTTCCGACCATTCTTCTCTCAGATTGGCCCCCTTAGCCAGCCTGCCGCTGCTTGGGATTGAGTTTGGAGAGGTACGCCGCCGAGGCCGTCACCGAAGAAGCTTTCCAAAAAATCAGGGGTGGCCAGCTTCCGATTTTCTTGTTTTGTTCGCAAGGGGTTTTTCCCTGATTTTCATCCAGGCTGCCAGTTTGGCGGCTGGGCTTGGCTGATTCTGCGCTTGACTCTTTCCCTGCACAGGAGAACAAAAAAGGAACATAGCCAACCCGATTTTGAGGATACCATTGCCGTGGGATCACCTCCCGCCATTGCCGTTTTGCGCGAAAAAATCCGGCGAATTGAAGCCGGTAACCGCCATGCGGCGGCGGTGCTGCCGTTCGATCTGCCGGCGATTGACGCGCGCCTGCCGGGCGGCGGTCTGGCGCTGGGGGCGCTGCACGAAGTGGCTGGTGGCGGCAATGGCGCGATTGACGGCGCCGCCGCCGCTTTGTTTGCCGCCGGGATTGCCGCGCGCAGCAAGGGGCCGGTGTTGTGGTGCGTGATCCGGCAGGATCTGTTCGCCCCGGCCCTCGCCCAGGCCGGTCTGGCGCCTGATCGGGTCATTTACGCGGAGGCGGAGGACGAGAAGGCGGTGCTGGCCTGTTTTGAGGAAGGATTGCGCCATGGCGGGCTCGGCAGCGTCGTCGCCGAAATTGGCCGGTTGAGCATGACCAATTCGCGGCGGCTGCAACTGGCGGCGGAAAGCTCCGGAACGCTCGGCATCGCGCTGCGTCGCTGGCGGCGCCAGAGCGACGCGGCGGATTTCGGCCAGCCGACGGCGGCGGCGACACGCTGGCGGGTGACGGTGCTGCCCTCGGCGCCTTTGCCCGTGCCCGGTGTCGGGCGGCCGCGCTGGCTGGTGGAGTTGATTCGCTGCCGTGCTGGCGAAAGTGCGGATTTTGAAGTGGAGGCATGTGATGCCCAGGGTCGTCTCAGTGTTCCTGCCGGCCTGGCCAACCGACAGGCTTTTCCGGCAGCTGGGCGCGGCCGCGCCGCCGGTTGAGGTGCCGCTGATCCTGAGCAGCCGCACCGGCAGCCGCCGGGTGGTGTTCGCGGCGAATGCTGCCGCGCAAGCCGCCGGGCTACGCGTGGGGATGGCGGTGACCAAGGCGCAGGCGCTGGTGAGCGGTCTCGTCATCAGGGATGCCGAGCCAGCCGCCGATGCCGAGGGGCTGGAGAAACTCGCGGTGTGGGCGCTGCAGCGTTATTCGCCGATCGTTGCCGCTGATCCGCCGGATGGACTGATCATCGACGCCACAGGGGCCGTGCATCTGCATGGCGGCGAGGCGGCCATGCTCGATGATCTCGTGGGCCGGTTGTCTACCGCCGGTTTCAGTGCCTGCGCCACGATGGCCGATAGCTGGGGCGCGGCCCATGCTATCGCCCGGCATATCACCCGGCCAGCGCTTGTCGTGCCGGAAGGCAAAAGCACCGAGGCAATGCTGCGCCTGCCGATCGCCGCCTTGCGCCTGCCGCCAGACATGGTGGCCCATCTGCGGCGGCTGGGCTTTGAGCGGATCGGCGATTTGGCCGATCAGCCGAGAGCCCCGCTGGCCTTGCGGTTTGGCCCCGAGCTGCATCGGCGCCTGGACCAGGCTATGGGCCGGTTGCGCGAGCCCATCGAGCCGGTGCGGCCGCCGGAACTGCTCGAAGCCCGGCGGCTATTTGCCGAGCCCATCGGGGCGGCGGAGACGCTGGCGCGGTATACGGAAAAACTGGTCGTGGCGCTGTGCGAGATGCTGGAAGCCAAAGGGCTCGGCGCGCGGCGGCTCGACCTGCTGTTCCACCGGGTCGACAGCCAGATGCAGGCGATCCGCGTCGGCACCGCCGCGCCGGTGCGCAATGTTAAACGTTTGACCCGGCTGCTTTGCGATAAAATCGAGACCATCGATCCTGGTTTCGGCGTCGAGATCATGAGCCTGTGCGCCACGCTCGCGGAGCCGTTCGAGACCAAGCAGATCAGAACCTCCTTGCTGTCGGAAGAGCCGGAGACGGATATCTCTGGCCTGATCGACATCCTTGCCAACCGTGTGGGCGAAGCGCGGCTGTATCGCTTCGCGCCGGTGGCCAGCGATGTGCCGGAACGCTCCGTGTGCCGGGTGGCACCAGCCGCGCCCCGCACCGGGCAGGATTGGCCTGAGCAATGGCCGCGGCCCGCGCGGCTGTTGCCAGTACCGGAGCAGATCGAGACCGTGGCGCTGCTGCCGGATCATCCGCCGGTCAGCTTCACCTGGCGCGGCATCCGCCGCCGGGTAAAACGCGCCGATGGGCCGGAGCGCGTTTTCGGCGAATGGTGGAAGCGTGACGCCGAGCTGGCGACGGTGCGGGATTATTTCCGGGTCGAGGATGAGGCTGGCGAGCGCTTCTGGATTTACCGTGCCGGCGATGGCGAGGATGCCGCGACCGGGTCCCACCGCTGGTTTCTGCATGGCATTTTCGGATGAACGCCCCCCGGTATGCCGAATTGCAATGCACCTCGCATTTCAGTTTTTTGCGCGGCGCCAGTTCCTGCGAGGAGCTGTTCGCTCAGGCCGCGTATCTGGGTATCAGGGAAATGGCGATCGTCGATCGCCACAGCATGGCCGGCATCGTCCGCGCCCATGTGGCGGCCAAGGAGGCGGGGATTCGGCTCATCGTTGGCTGCCGGCTTGATCTCACCGATGGCATGGCGGTCCTGGTCTATCCCACCGATCGCCCGGCCTATGCGCGGCTGTGCCGGTTGCTCTCGCTCGGCAAAAAGCGCGGCGGCAAGGCGCAATGCAGGCTCGATTGGTCCGATCTGGTTGCCTATGGCGAGGGGCTGATCGCCATCCTGGTGCCCGATGCGGCGGATGATCTTTGCGCCCTACGCTTGCGGCGGCTGTCCGAGGCATTCGGCAACCGCGCCTATATGGCGCTGACCTTGCGCCGCCGGCCGAACGATCAGCTGAGGCTGTTTGAACTGTCGAACATGGCGGCGCAGGCGCGGGTCCCCACCGTGGTCACCAATGACGTGCTGTTTCATGTCCCGGCACCGGCGCATCCTGCAGGATGTAGTCACCTGTATCCGCCATGGCTGCACCATCGACGATGCGGGCTTCCGCCGCGAGCGCCATGCGGACAGATACCTCAAGCCGCCAGCGGAAATGCATCGGCTGTTCAGCCGCTATCCGGAAGCCCTGGCCCGCACGGAGGAGATCGCCGAGCGCTGCCGCTTCTCGCTGGACGAGCTGATCTATCAATATCCCGAGGAAATCCTGCTCCCCGGCCTCACGGCGCAGGCGGCATTGGCGAAACTCACCTGGGAAGGTGCGAAAGACCGCTACCCGGATGGCGTGCCCGATGAGGTGGTCGCGATCCTCAAGCACGAGTTGAAGTTGATCGAGACGCTGGAATACGCGCCATATTTTCTGACGGTGAATTCCATCGTGCGCTTTGCCCGCAGCCAGGGAATTCTGTGCCAGGGCCGTGGGTCTGCCGCCAATAGCGCTGTCTGTTACGTGCTAGGCATTACCTCGATCGACCCGGCGCGCAACGATCTGCTGTTCGAGCGGTTCGTTTCCGAGGAGCGCCGCGAGCCGCCGGATATCGACGTCGATTTCGAGCATGAACGGCGCGAGACCGTCATCCAATGGGTGTTCGATACCTATGGCCGCGACCATGCAGCACTTTGTGCCGTGGTGATCCGCTACCGGACGCGCGGGGCGCTGCGCGATGTCGGCAAGGCGCTCGGCTTGCCGGAAGATCTCATTGCGATGCTGAACGCGCAGGTTTCAAGCTGGTCGGAAGACGGGATCGACCCGGAGCAGGCCGCTGAGCTGAATCTGAACCTCAACGACCGGCGGCTGAAGCTGGCGCTCGAGCTGGCCCGCGACCTGATCGGCGCGCCGCGGCACCTCTCGCAGCATCCGGGCGGCTTCGTGCTGACGCGCGACCGGCTGGATGAGCTGGTGCCGATCGAACCGGCGGCGATGGATGGCCGCCAAGTGATCGAATGGGACAAGGACGACATCGACGCGCTGAAATTCATGAAGGTCGATTGCCTGGCGCTCGGCATGCTCTCCTGCATGCAGCGCGGCTTCGAGCTCCTCGCCCAGCATAAGGGCATCGCCCTCGACCTCGCCACCATTCCGGCCGAAGACCCGCGCACCTATGCGATGATCTGCCGCGCCGACACGGTGGGGACATTCCAGATCGAGAGCCGGGCGCAGATGTCCATGCTGCCGCGCATGCAGCCGCGGACCTTCTACGACCTGGTGATCGAGGTGGCGATCGTCCGGCCCGGGCCAATCCAGGGCGACATGGTCCACCCCTATCTGCGCCGCCGCGAGGGGAAAGAGAAAGTCGAATACCCAACGCCGGAGCTGGAAAAAGTGCTGGGCAAAACGCTCGGCGTGCCGTTGTTCCAGGAACAGGCGATGCGCGTCGCCATCGAATGCGCGGGTTTCACTCCCGGCGAGGCCGATCAGCTGCGCCGCGCCATGGCGACGTTCAAGCATACCGGCAGCGTGACAAGATTTCAGGAGAAACTGGTCAGCGGCATGCTTGCCAATGGTTACGAGCGGGAGTTCGCCGAGCGGATTTTCAAGCAGCTTGAGGGCTTCGGCAGCTACGGCTTTCCGGAAAGCCACGCCGCCTCCTTCGCCCTCATCGCCTACGCCTCATCCTGGCTGAAATGCCATCACCCGGACGTGTTTTGCGCCGCCCTCCTCAACGCCCAGCCCATGGGCTTTTATGCCCCGGCGCAGATTGTACGCGATGCAAGCAATCATGGGGTCGAGATCCGGCCGGTGTGCATCAACTCCTCGCGTTGGGACTGCACCTTGGAACCGACGGATGATGAAAGCCGGTTCGCGGTGCGGCTGGGCCTGCGCATGGTGAAGGGGGTGTCCAACGCCCATGCCGCCACGGTGATCGGTGCCCGGGCGGACCAGCCTTTTGCCTCGGTGGATGATCTCTGGCGCCGGGCTGGCGTCCCGGTGGCGTCTCTTGTGCAGATCGCCGAGGCCGATGCTTTCCGGCAGTGTTTGAAACTGGCTCGCCGCGAGGCGCTATGGGCGATCAAGGCATTGCGTGATGAACCTTTACCGCTATTTGCGGCCAGCCGTGTGGCGGGAGACATTCCCGAGCATCGCGAGCCGGCCATCGCCTTGCGGCCGATGACCGGGGGAGGAGAGGTGGTCGAGGACTATAGCCATCTTGGTCTGACACTGCGCGCGCATCCCGTCTCCTTCCTTCGTGCTGATTTACGCCGCCAGAAAATCGTCGCCTGCGGCGAGGCGATGCGGGCATCTGATAACAAGTGGCTCGAAACGGCGGGGATCGTGCTGGTTCGGCAAAAGCCTGGCTCGGCCAAAGGCGTGATGTTCATCACCATCGAGGACGAGACCGGCATCGCCAACCTGGTAATCTGGCCGACGGTCTACGAGAAGCACCGCCGGGTCATTCTTTCCGCGGGCATGATTGCCGCTTATGGCCGTATCCAGCGGGAAGGCGAGGTCGTGCATCTCGTCGCCTACCGGATTGTCGACTTGTCTCGCGAATTGGCGGGTGTCGGGGAGCGAGAGGGCGTGTTGTCAGAAGCGCATGATTGCGACATCTCGGCAGAAATTGCCGGTGCTCCCCATGCACATAAAGCCGTGGGCCATAAGGGCACAGGCATTCACAGCCCAGATCTTCGCGTTGACCCTATCAAGGTAAAGACGCGGGATTTCAGGTAGTCGACGCCTCACCCGGCAGTAATGGCTTCACACGGGACATTGGACACCCGCTCGCGACTGCCGCTTCGCACCCGTTCAGGCCCAAAGGCGTCCCGCGCAATTCTTCGGCCGAGGGGTTGGCTGGGTGGATTTTTTGCCGGTCCGCTTCTGGATCAGGGCTTTGAATACCTGACATAGACTTTGATTAGGCGTTTTCTAACGCGCGGCCAGAGCGCTGAACGGCACCAGCTTCCGGTGCTCCGTATCCCACAGCGCCAGCCGCGCGCATTTCAGGCTCCCAAGCAAGGTCAACCGTGGCGCAGTCTGAAGCACCGGATTGTCGACATGGCATTTGTGCAGCCGGTAGTTGGGGATTTTGCTTGAAAGATGGTGGATATGATGAAATCCGATATTCGCCGTCAACCAACGCAACGGCTGCGGCAAATCGTAAAATGAAGACCCTGTGAGGGCGGCCGCGCGAAAATCCCAGCTCCCCCGCGGTTCCCAATATACATTCTCGAACTGATGCTGAATGTAAAATAGCCAAACGCCAATCGTGGCAGCCAGCAACATGACCGGCAACCAGCCCAGCAACACCGGTACAGGCCCCAATGTCAGCAATAGTGTCACAAGAATAACGGCAAGCGCCGCATTCGTGCCGAGAATGCTTACCCAATTGCGCCATTGCTGGCGTGGATTTCCCGTTGGAATGCGATTCCGCAGAAAGAACAGCCAGATCGGGCCAAGACCGAACAGAACCAGCGGATGCCGGTACAGCCGGTACGCACACCGCCGCCATTTCGGCAAAGCCAGATATTCGGAAACCGTCAACGTCGTCACATCGCCGATGCCTCTGCGGTCCAAATTACCCATACTCGCATGGTGAATCGCGTGATCGCGCCGCCAGGAAGTGTAGGGTGTCAGGGTCAATATGCCCAATACCCAGCCCAACAGGCTGTTCGCCCACGCCGCCGCGAAGAATGCGCCATGACCACAATCGTGCTGCAACATGAACAGCCGGACCAAGAACACCGCGCCAACAGGGAATAGAATGGTTGCCGCGATAAACCCATGGTGCAAAGCGACCAATATGGTCAGCATCACTGCGATGAACGGAAGGCCGGTATTTAACACCTGAATAAAAGCCCGCCTTGTATCCGGTTTCGTATAAGGCGCTATCACGTTGCGCCAGTTAGCTTCGGCCGCGGGGAGGGGGGTTGGAGCGAAATCAGAGTCTTGCATAGAACTGGAGCCTGTAGAGAGTCGAATTGTTGTTGTTTTTGCAGGATCTGATCAGCGAGGGCCAAAACCGGGGCATCCATCGCTGATTACCCGGTTAGAGCGCGCAGAGCCCCGGGGACGCCCAGGGCGAACAATCCGGTCAATCAATCTCAGGAGGTCACTCAGAGCGACATGTGGCTGCATTGGGGACATATATAGTGTGCTCTCACCAAATAGACAGATGCCAATCTCAAAATACCGGAAGCCCCCGGCCCTCCTCGCCTACCCCCACGCACGGCTTGGCCCGACGACGAAGAGGTGACGCACCCGGTGCGCGAATATCTGGATGCGCTTGAGCAGGCCGCCGCGGCTGAAGCCAAGTCGGAGGCGAAGCGTGACGACGATATGCCACCCGGCAATCTCGCCTCGGAGCCGCAGGTAACCTCGCTCACCGATCCCACCGCCGCTTGGACCAGCAAAGGGTGCTCGAAGCTCGCCTTTGCCTGCGGCACAAATTATCTGATCGATAACAAGCTGGCGATCATCGTTGACGTCGAAGCCACCCCGGCGCGCTGGCAGGCCGAAGTCGCCGCCACGAAGACCATGCTCGAGAGAACCAAGGAACGCTTTGGCCTGCATCCGGGGCGGCTGACAGCGGATGCCGCTTACGGATCGGGGCTGATGATCGGCTGGCTGATGCGACGGGGGATCGAGCCGCCGGCCTGCCATTGTCTCACCAGGATGATCGTTCACAACGTGGCGTTTTCAATGGCGGCGCGAGCAGGATGGAGCGCTTTCCTTGCGCCTTACGTATGGTTATGTGCGGCGCTATCTTGGCCGGGAAGAATCTAGGGAAGGTATCCTGTCTCCTTTCAGCGATTGACCATTGCCGCCAGAGCGGCCGGGTAGCGGTCGCCGATGACGGGAATCGCCGTCAGCGCCTGTCCGATGGTGGCAAGGTCGTCGGCCGTGAGCGTAAGGTCGGCCGCGGCAAGGTTTTCCTCAAGCCGGTGCAGCTTGATGGTGCCAGGGATGGGCACGATCCAGGGCTTCTGGGCCAGAAGCCAGGCCAGGGCGATCTGCGCCGGTGTGGCGCCCTTGGCCGTGGCGATCTGCGTCAGCTGCTCGACCAGCGCCTGGTTGGCCGCGCGGGCCTCTGGCGCGAAGCGCGGCACGACGTTGCGGAAGTCATTTTCGCCGAAGCTGGTCTGGGCATTGATGGTCCCGGTGAGGAAGCCCTTGCCCAGCGGGCTGAAGGGCACGAAGCCGATGCCCAGTTCCTCCAGCAGCGGCAAAATCTCCGCCTCGGGTTCACGCCACCACAGCGAATACTCGCTTTGCAGCGCCGTCACCTTCTGCACCGCATGCGCCTGGCGGATGCTCTGCGCGCCCGCCTCCGAGAGGCCAAAGTGCTTCACCTTGCCTTCGGCGATCAGCTCTTTCACCGTTCCGGCCACGTCCTCCATGGGCACGCTCGGGTCGACACGGTGCTGGTAGAGCAGGTCGATGCGGTCGGTGCGCAGGCGCTTCAAGGACGCCTCCACCACGGCGCGGGTATTTTCGGGCCGGCTGTCCAGCCCTTGCGCCACCACGCCATCCTTGAAACCGAACTTGGTGGCGATCACCACTGCATCGCGGAACGGCGCCAGCGCCTCGCCCAGCAGCTCCTCATTGGTGCCAGGGCCATAGGCTTCGGCGGTGTCGAAGAAGGTCACGCCACGTTCATAGGCGGCGCGAATGAGCTCGATAGCTGCCCCGTGCTCGGTGGCTGGGCCGAGGCCAAAGCTCAACCCCATGCAGCCCAGGCCAAGGGCGGATACTTCCAGGCCGCTACGGCCAAGTTGACGTTTTTCCATGTCTCAGCTCCCGTATTGCTCGTCGGTGACGTGTTCCATCCAGGTGACGGCGGAACCCTCCAGCCGCTCCTGGATGGCAATATGGCTCATCGCCGTCTTCGGTCCCGCGCCATGCCAATGGCGCTCACCCGGCGCGATCCACACCACGTCGCCGGGGCGGATCTCCTGTATGGGCTCGCCCTCAAGCTGCACGCGCCCGCAGCCCGTTGTGACAATGAGCGTCTGCCCCAGCGGATGCGTGTGCCAAGCGGTGCGGGCACCGGGCTCGAAGGTGACCAGCGCCATCGAGACGCGGGCTGGGGCCGGCGGGTTGTTGAGCGGGTCCACCCGCACATTGCCGGTGAAATACTCAGCGGGGCCGCACCCCGAGGGTTGCGAACCGGCGCGTTTGATCTCCATGGAGACTCTCCTTGGTTTGGGGACCCTTTATCTAGACCCGCGCCACCCCGGCGATTAGACGATATAATCCGCATGGCTTTATAAGCAGGGCTTCTTAATGGCACGCGACACACTCTCGGACCTCACCGCCTTTTTAGCCGTCGCCCGGGCGCGCAGCTTCACCCGGGCCGCGGCGGGGCTCGGCGTGTCGCAATCGGCGTTGAGCCAGACCATCGCCGGGCTGGAGGAACGCCTGGGCGTGCGGCTGCTTACCCGCACCACGCGCAGCGTTGCCCCCACCGAGGCCGGGGAGCGGCTGCTGGCCCGCATTGGCCCGCATTTCGACGGCATCGAGGCTGAACTCGCCGCACTGGGAGAATTGCGGGAGAAACCGGCGGGGACCATTCGTATCACCACCTCGGAGCAGGCCGCCGCCACGCGACTTTGGCCGGTGCTGGCAAATTTTTTGCCACGCTACCCCGACATCAAGGTGGAGCTGAGCGTCGAGTGGGGCCTCACAGACATCGTCGCCGAGCGGTTCGACGCCGGGGTACGGCTGGGCGAGCAAGTGGAGAAGGACATGGTGGCGGTGCGCATCGGGCCCGATTTGCGCATGGCCGCCGTCGCCGCCCCCGCCTATCTGGCGCGGCATCCGGCGCCGCAGACGCCGCATGACCTCGCCCAGCACAACTGCATCAACCTGCGTTTGCCCACGCGGGGCGGCTTCTACTCTTGGGAATTCGAGAAGGATGGCCGGGCGCTCAATGTCCGCGTCGAGGGCCGTCTGGCCTTCAACAACGCGCGGCTTATTCTGCAGGCCGCCGAGGCCGGGCTCGGCATCGCCTTTCTCCTCGAGGACCACATGCAGGAGGCCCTGGCCGCGGGACGCCTGGCGCGCATCCTTGCCGATTGGTGTCCGCCCTTTCCGGGCTTTCATCTTTACTACCCCAGCCGCCGCCAGCCCACCCCGGCTTTCGCGCTGCTGGTGGAGGCATTGCGCTACCGGCCGTAAACGAAAGACAGCTGCAATTCATTCCTCATCAGCATCGGATTTGGTCGATTTCTATAATTTTTCAGAAATCATGACCTCGTGACCATGGTTTCCAGCCGCCAGTTCCAACAGGCGGTCCACGCCCACAGCTTCATTTTTCAAGAGCGGAACGACAGCATAGCGCTTGGCGTACCGGGTTGCGATGGCGCTAATCTCGGGCAGTTCGTTATATGCCCGTTGCCGAAGCAGCATTGAGCGAGGCGCGCTGGCGGCGATGCTGTTGTTGATCACCCAGGCCCACGGTTCGATACCAGCACGGCGCAAGTCGGCTTGCAGGTTGGCGGCTTCCAATACTGGTGTGGTTTCCGCCAAGGTAATGATGAGCACTTTGGTTTGCCTGGGGTCTTGCAACTGCATCATCGGCGTCGTGTAGTGAACACTCGCGCTGCTCATCTGCCGGGCGACTTCGCGGTGATAGGCTCCGGTCGCGTCGAGCAGCAGCAGGGTATGTCCGGTGGGCGCGGTATCCATCACCACGAACTTACTGCCCGCCTCGCGGATGATGCGCGAGAACGCCTGGAATACCGCGATTTCTTCGGTGCAGGGAGAGCGTAAATCCTCCTCCAGCAAGGCCCGTCCGGCGGCGTCAAGCTGCGCCCCCTTGGTGGCCAGCACGTGCTGGCGGTAGCGCTCTGTTTCTGCGTGAGGGTCGATCCGGCTGACCGTCAGGTTGGCCAGCGTGCCCGCCAGCGTGTCTGTCAGGTTTGCGGCAGGGTCTGAGGTCGTCAGATGCACGGATAGCCCGCGATGCGCGAGTTCCACGGCAACCGCCGCCGCCAGCGTGGTTTTACCGACACCGCCTTTACCCATCAGCATGACCAGACCATGGCCATCGGCGGCAATGCCGTCGACCAAAGCGGACAAGCTTGGCGCGTTCACCGCCGAAGGTAGAGCAACGAGGCTGGCTTCGGGCGTGACGGTGGCGTTACTCAGCAGCCGGCGCAGAGCGTCCAATCCGACCAGGTTGAACGGCTTCAGCGCGACCTGGTCGCGCGGCAGGGATTTGAGTACATTCGGCATAGCGGCCAAAGCAGCCTGCTCACGCGTGCAGATCGCCCCCGCCAGTTCATCCTGCGCGGCTTCGCTGGACGGAAGCACCCCATTAATAACGAGATATTGTTGCGACAGGCCGATGGCCGCGAGTTCTTCATGGGTGCGGGCGGCCTCGCGCAACGTGGCGAGTTGGGCACGAGCAACCAGAACCAGCCGGGTGCGCAGCGGATCGGCCAAAGACGCAACGGCATCATTGTATTGCGCGCGCTGTTTCTCCAGCCCTGCCAGCGGGCCGAGGCATGAGGCATCGCCTTTGCCGTCTTCCAGGAAACCGCTCCATGCGCCCGGCAGTTGCAGCAGGCGAATGGTGTGTCCGGTGGGCGCGGTATCGAAAATGATGTGCTCGTAGCCTTCCGTCAAAGCTGAGTCGATCAGCAGTGCCGTGAACTCGTCGAAAGCGGCGATTTCAGTGGTGCAGGCGCCGGAGAGCTGTTCCTCGATGCTCTTCACCACGGGCTCGGGCAGCACACCGCGCACCGGGCCGACGATGCGATCCCGATAGGCTTGCGCGGCTGCCTGCGGGTCGATTTCCAAGGCAGACAGGTTCGGCACGGCGGGAATCGCCGTGATCTGGTTGCCTATGGCGACGCCGAACACCTGACCCACGTTGGAGGCCGGATCGGTGCTGACCAGCAGCACGTGCTTGCCCTCGCCCGCGAGCTGCACCGCGCTGGCGCAGGCAATCGAAGTTTTGCCCACGCCTCCCTTGCCGGTGAAGAAGAGAAAGCGCGGCGGCTGATCGAGGAACTTCATCGTGTATTCAGCAGGAGCTTTTGCCGGAGCAACAACCACTTTGCGCTTTCGGTTCCGTCACCTCGACAATGCCAGCCCACCGGGCCAGCTCGGCGCGGTTTGGGTAACGCCCGGCCAAAGCCACTTCCCCATCAACCAGGATCAGCGGCAGCGCCTCCTGACCGGAGCGTTCCAGGAAGGCTTTAACCGCCTTATTCTCGGCGAAAACCAGCGGCTGTTGCGCCAGGTTGAATCGTTCGATCTGAGCCCCGCTCTGCTTGGCCCAATCCAGGTCAGCCGAGACGTTGACCAGCGCCTGATCGACATCGACGCCACACACCCCGGTGCTGCAGCACAGGGCGGGATCAAATATTTGGATAGTAGTCATTTTTTAGCTCCATTCCCTAGATAGCGTTGACATTCAGGATTCCGGATCGGCCGCGAATGTGCTTCAAACTCCTTGTTCGCGAGGAGTTTTGAATGACTGGGGTTCGCCTGATATTAAAAGATCATCAGTGGGCGCGGATGGAGCCTCATTTGCCGGGCAAGAGCAGCGATCCCGGCAGAACGGGTGCGGATAACCGGCTGTTTATTGAAGCGGTGCTCTGGTTAGCTCGCACGGGTTCGCCGTGGCGCGATCTGCCGCCCTTTTTTGGCAATTGGAACAGCGTCTTCGTTCGCTTTTCGCGCTGGTCGAAGGATGGGGTCTGGGACCGGCTTTTTGCCGCCATGGCGGATGCCCCCGACTTTGAATACGTCATGATCGATTCCACCATAGTTCGTACGCATCAGCATGCGGCGGGCAAAAAGGGGGGCCTGAAGCTCGTGCGATCGGACGCTCGCGTGGTGGAATGAGTACCAAGATCCATGCCGTCGTCGATGCTTTGGGCAATCCGCTACGCTTCATCCTCACTCCTGGCCAAGTCAGCGACATTACCCAGGCTGAGGAACTGATCGCCGAGCTTCCAGCGGATCATGTCCTGGCCGACAAGGGGTATGATTTAAAGGCGCTGCGTGAAACCATCATGAACCAGAATGCCGTGCCAGTTATTCCGCCCCGAAAAACCTCGCCACAGTGGCCCTGCGATTTTGCCCTCTACTGTGAACGAAACCTCGTCGAACGCTTCTTCCTGAAGATCAAGCACTTCAGGCGGATCGCGACACGTTATGACCAAACACCAAGGGCATTCCTGTCCATCCTGTGCCTCGTCAGCGCGTTCATCTGGACTAAATGAATGTCAACGCTATCTAGCAGTACGCGTAAAATTCCATTCGAGAGCGACCGCGCCATGTTAGTTCCTCAGAAATTCTACTTCCAATGGGCGCGGAATTTTTTCTGTTCTTCCGAGGTCTGACGACACCTCTCTTAAGCTAAAACAACGGCTGGCTGAATCTGATGGGACAGAAATCGTTCGGCATCCAGCGCACTCATGCAGCCTGTGCCTGCAGCGGTGACGGCCTGACGATAGATCTTATCCTGCACGTCACCGGCGGCGAATACATTCGTGCTCCTCAGTGCAGTTCCATCACACGCTCCACACCAACCGCCAGGAGCTGACGAATTTTGGTCTCGATCATTTCATAGACCTTGCGGAATTCCGCCAGACGCTCCTCATGAGTGCCCTCGGCCGCGGCAGGGTCAGGGAAGCCGATATGCAGCTTCGAGGGATGCCCGGGCCAGAACGGGCACATTTCACCGGCGGCATTGTCGCACACCGTGATGACCAGATCCATTTTGGGCACATCGGGAGCGGCGAATTCATCCCAGGACTTGGAGCGTAGCCCCTCGATTGAATGCCCCTTCTCCTGGAGGATTTCCAGCGACAGCGGATTGACCCGCCCGGTGGGATGGCTGCCGGCGCTCCACGCCTTCCACTTGCCGCCGCCGAGTTCGTTGATCAGACATTCGGCCAGAATGCTCCGGGCGCTATTGCCGGTACACAGCACGAGAACATGAATAGGAGCGTCAGTCATGATGTGAATTTCTCCAGTGAGCGCATCGTGGCTCTCACGATTACGTCGAAGTTTGTTTCAGTTCAGTGTTTTCTGGTTAGATAAATTGAGAGCTTACGGACACCCGTTCTCCATCCTCTTTGATAAAATCTTCCAGAAGAGGCTTGTCGAGGAGGTCCAACACGAGCTCAGACGGACGGCAAAGCCGAACGCCCTTCGGGGCCACGACGATCGGCCGGTTGATGAGGATCGGGTGAAGCTCGATTGCGTCCAGTAGGGCATCGTCCGACAGCGCCGGATTATCAAGACCCAGTTCACCATAAGGCGTCCCCTTTTGCCGCAAAATATCGCGCAACGGCACGCCCATACGCTGAACAAGGCTGCGAAGCTCTTCACGGCTTGGCGGCGTTTTCAGGTATTCGATCACGACGGGCTCGACACCCGTTGCGCGAATCATCGCCAACGTGTTGCGCGACGTGCCGCAAGCAGGATTGTGGTAAATGGTAACACTCATTCGGCCGGCCTCCGATGGGCAGAGGCGTTTTGGACAGCGGACCCGCGCTCATACCAGTCCTTGCTTTGGTTCACGATCCACACCACGGAAAGCATCACCGGCACTTCGATCAGAACGCCAACCACCGTGGCGAGCGCGGCGCCCGAATGAAACCCGAACAGGCTGATGGCGGCGGCGACGGCAAGTTCGAAGAAGTTGCTAGCGCCAATCAGTGCCGAAGGGCCGGCGACACAATGTTGCTCCCCGCTGAGCCGGTTGAGAATGTAAGCCAAGCCAGCGTTGAAATAAACTTGGATGATAATTGGCACCGCTATCAAAAAGATCACCGCTGGCTGCGCGATAATCTGTTGCCCTTGGAAGCCGAACAGCAAAATGAGAAGTCGCCAGCAGTGCAACCAGAGAGGTTGGCTGCAATCGATGCAGCAGGCCATCAAGCGCGATCTGGCCGCCATTCATCAGAAAATACTGACGTAGAAGTTGCGCCAGGATGACAGGAATGACGATGTAAAGACCGACGGAGAGGGTCAGCGTTGCCCAGGGGACGGTAATCGCCGAGATGCCTAGAAGAAGTCCGACAACCGGGGCAAAGGCAACCACCATGATGGCGTCATTCAACGCCACCTGGGAAAGCGTAAAATGCGGCTCGCCTCTCGTAAGATTTGACCAAACGAACACCATGGCAGTGCAAGGCGCGGCGGCGAGAATGATCAGGCCCGCGATATAGGAATCGATCTGCATCGAGGGCAAAAGCGGCCGGAAAAGATAGCCGATGAACAGCCATCCGAGCAAAGCCATCGAAAAAGGCTTGACGGCCCAATTCACGAACAAGGTCACGCCAATGCCACGCCAATGGGCGCCGACCTCTTTCAAGGCCGAAAAATCGATGCGTACCAGCATCGGGATAATCATCAACCAGATCAATATGGCGATAGGGATATTCACATGAGCGATTTCAGCCCCGCCAACAACATGAAACACGCCCGGCAAGAGCTGCCCAAGCACAATTCCCACAACGATGCACAGGGCGACCCAGACCGTCAGATAACGTTCAAAGCGTGACATCTTCAGCCCGCCTTTGCCGGTGAAGCCGTTGCGCCTTCCATTCTGCCGATATCGCGCAGGCGCTTATCGAGGAGCAATTTGTCGATGCTGGCCAGCGGCAAGCTGAGGAAAACACTAAGGCGATTTTTGATATACTTGAAGGCTTGCACAAAAGCTCTTTCCTTATCGATATCGGAGCCTTCGACGGCAGCGGGATCCTCGATGCCCCAATGCGCGGTCATCGGCTGCCCCGGCCAGACCGGGCAAGTCTCGGCCGCGGCATTGTCGCAAAGCGTGAACACGAAATCCATCTCTGGCGCACCCGGCTCAGCGAACTCATCCCAATTTTTTGAACGCAGACCCTCGATCGGGTAATCATAGCTTTCGAGCACCTTGAGCGCGAACGGGTTGATCACCCCTTTCGGATGGCTTCCCGCTGAAAATGCCCGGAAATGCCCAGCACCATCCTTTCGCAGCACTGCTTCCGCCATGATCGACCTGGCGCTGTTGCCGGTACAAAGAAACATCACGTTATAGACACGATCAGACATTGGCGCTCTCCTTTTTCCGGTTCTTATGCGTGCAATTTGTCTTTAACGAGGGACGAGTTGTCACAGGCGCCAACACCGCACGCGGCGGCATCTCCCTGGCAGCAATTCTCGGTCAGATAGGCCAGAAGGGCATTCATGGCCGGGTATTCGGCGGCATAGATTAACGACCGCCCCTCCCGGCGAAATGTCACCAAGCCGGCGTGGCGAAGCTGATTGAGGTGAAACGAGAGAGTATTGCCCGGAACGCCAAGCCGCTCAGCAATCTGGCCAGCAGGCAATCCATTCGTCCCGGCTTGCACCAGCAGGCGGAAGACATCCAGGCGGGAGTCCTGGGCAAGTGCCGCAAGAGCCGCAACAGCCTCATTTTTTTCCATGATTCCATCATAGTGGAATTATGGTGTTTAGCAAGCCATTTCGGTGATTGAGTAATTTGCCAGTTGGCTCGCTTTGACGACCGCTCAACATGAAGAAGTACCAGCAGAGGCCGAGGCGACCGTCGGCCGCGTTGGGTTCGCTGCCTGCCGTCGGCAATGTCCATGAACAAACGTCTGCCTATTGCTCTTGCCTATCCAAACCCGGCCTATCCGGCTTCGGCCCAAGCGCGTCCACATAATGAGACGGCCGTTACAGTCGTGTGCTACGCCCCCATATGTCCTTTCAACGTGGCCAACGCATTGCAGACGAGGCGACAGGCCAAAGCCAATATGCGGAGGAGCGCATGGAGATTATTGTTCAGGCGGACGCCGAACGCGCGACCAAACTTGCGGCGCAAATCATCTCGACGCGGATCAGAGAGCGGCCGACACTCGTGCTCGGGCTCGCGACGGGACGGACCATGGAGCGCATCTACGAGCGCCTCGCCGACATGCACCGCAACGGGCTCGACTTCTCCGGCTGCTCCTCGTTCAACCTCGATGAATATATTGGCCTTGAGGCCGACGCCCCCCGCTCATACCACGCCACGATGCGGCGCCTGCTGTTCGACCGTGTAAATTTCGCACCCGGCCGGACGCATATGCTGAATGGGCGTGCCGCCGACCTCAAACGCGAGGCGAGAGACTACGAGGCGGCGATACGGGCGGCAGGTGGCATCGGGCTGCAGCTGCTGGGCCTCGGCGAGACCGGGCATATCGGCTTCAACGAGCCGTTATCTGCATTAATGTCGCGCACCCGTGACAAGACGCTGACGCCCCGTACGCGTGAACAAAACGCCCGTTTCTTCGGCGGCGATCCAGATGCGGTACCAAGCCGGGCGTTGACGATGGGAGTCGGCACGATCCTGGAGGCGGAGGAGATTCTGCTGGTGGCCACAGGACCGGCCAAGGCGGAGATTTTGGCACGCGCATTCGAAGGACCACTCACCGCAACCATCAGTGCTTCCGCGCTACAGCTGCATCCGCGTTGCCTGGTGATCGCCGACGAGGCGGCTGCCGCGCGGCTTGCAAACCGCAGCTACTACGACTTCGTGTTCCTTAACGAGCCAGATTGGGCGCCTTACAGGGAACCGGGCTCATAGATTGACCTGATTTCACACTATCCCGGCATTTCTGCGAGTGCTCGGCCTGGGCACCTGTGAATGCATGGCCACCGCAGAGCCGCGTCGAGCGCGTCAACCTGCCAGCGCTCGCCGGCGGCGCGCACTGCATCCCCGGATTGCCCTCTCATAATCCCACCGTCAACAATCCCCGGTCAGGAAGCCTGGTCGAGTTCGGCGGCCAGGGTCGCCACCAGCTGAGCTGCGGGCATTGGCCGGACAAGCGGCGCACCCTGGCCCGCCCATTGCGCGCCATAGCCAAATTCGGCCTTCGCCTTGCCGGCGGCGTGGAGCGCCTTTCCAAGGTCGTAGGCGATCGGATAAGCGGGAATTTGAACCGCCGGCACCTCCACGCCGAGGGCGGTGAAGCGGTTGGCGAGACTCCGCGCTGGGCGCCCCGAGATAACGCGGGTCACCACGGTATGATTGACGGCGTCGCTAAGAAGTGCCGCGCGATAGCCCGCATCGGCCAGACTCTCATCGGTGGCGATGAACGCAGTACCGAGCTGGGCCGCCGATGCGCCCAACTTCAGCGCAGCGGCAATTCCGGCCCCGTCCATGATCCCGCCGGCAGCAATCACCGGGCGGTCGATCTCGAGGGAAAGCAGCCTTGTCAGCGCCATGATGCCGGTCTGATCATCCGGCCCATCCGGATCGAACACGCCGCGGTGACCGCCTGCTTCCCAACCCTGCGCGATGATTGCGTGAATGCCCGCCGCGGCGACGATGCGAGCCTCTGCAAGGCTGGTAGCCGAGGCCAGTAAGATAATCCCCAAATCACGTAGTGCGCGTATCGCGGCCTCCGGCGGTAGTCCAAAATGGAAGCTGACGACCAACGGTCGAACGCCGAGCAGCAGGGCCAGCATGTCGTCATCCTCAACGAAGCTGCGGTAAATCTCGGTCAGCGCTGGCGGAGGTGTCGCGCCCAGCGTCTCGAACTCGGGGCGCAGCCGCTCGATCCAGGCCGCTTCCACCGCGCGGTTTGGCATAGCAGGTTTATGGCAGAAGACGTTCACATTGAGCGGCCCGTTTGACCGCTCGCGCACTGCCGCGATCATCTCCCGCGCGCCTGCCGCGTCGGTGGCGCCAACGCCAAGTGAGCCGAGCGCGCCGGCCTCAGTGACCGCGGCAGCCATCGCGGGCGAAGACACGCCAGCCATCGGCGCCTGAATAATCGGCAGGCGGATGCCAAGCAGATCAAGCAAGGGGTTGTTGTTTGCCATGGCGGTGTCTCCTCACGGCAGGCCAGCTTAGCCGGCTTTGTTGGCCTGTAGTTTGCCAAATGCGGCGACGGGCATGCCGCCCCATCCGCAATTCTCTCTCTTCATTTCTTGGAGCGCAACCCAGCGGCCAAGGGAGGCTTGGCCATGACGGAAGTGCTTATCCCTGCTAATTGTCAGCGATGCCATCGCTGAAGCACCCTACGCCCGAGGAAGGGGCCGCCGCCAACCTGTCTGTCTGTGTCGCAGCACTCTATAAGTTTGCGCCCTTTGACGATTGCGCGGGCATTCAAGAGGATTTGATAAAGCTTTGCCGCGCGCAAGGCGTGAAGGGCACGCTGATTCTCGCTCGCGAAGGGATCAATGGTACCATCGCCGGGTCAGATGAGGCGATGGGCCAAGTGTTGTCTCATATCAGGCAATTGCCGGGGTGCGCGGACATCGAGGTTAAATTCTCCCGTGCGCCATCGCCACCGTTTTACCGGATGAAGGTCCGGATCAAACGGGAGATCGTCACGATGGGTGAGCCGAACATCAATCCGCTGGTCAACGCGGGCCATTATGTTCCGCCGCAGGACTGGAATGTTCTGATTTCCGAGCCGGGAACGATCCTGATCGACACCCGCAACGACTATGAGGTGGCTGTGGGCAGCTTCGCCGGTGCCATCAACCCCCAAACACGCACGTTCCGTGAATTTCCTGCTTGGTTCCGTGCTGAGCGCGATAAACTGCTTGGCGAAGGCACGTCGCCAAAAGTGGCGATGTTCTGCACCGGCGGCATACGCTGCGAGAAATCCACCGCCTTCCTGGTGGCGGAGGGATTGGATGAGGTCTACCACCTGCAAGGTGGCATCTTGAAATATCTGGAAACCATCCCGCCGGAGCAAAGCTTGTGGGAGGGTGAGTGTTTTGTGTTTGATCAGCGTGTCGCGGTGAGTCACGGCCTTGAACTGGGCAAGCATAGTTTGTGTCACGCTTGTCGCCGCCCTGTGAACGAGGGCGACCATTTATCTCCACTCTTCGAGGACGGTGTTAGTTGCCCGGCCTGCCATAGCGAACGTACCGATGAGCAACGAGCCGGTTATAGGGAGCGCCAGCGGCAGGAAAATCTGGCGGGCGAACTGGGAGAGGAGCATGTCGGCGCTGTGCTGCGCAAATAGGAGCGGAAGTGGGACCCTGCCATAGTTAAATGCTTCAAGTACTTAGCGTGTCGACCGGCGTGGGGTCCCCGCGCCGAATAACGCGCGTCTACGTGGTGCCCATTGCCCATTCTCCACCTATGCCGTCAGACGCAGAAATTGAGCTTCCATTATCGACCAAGGCGCGTCTCGGGCTCGATGGTGAGCGGTCCTTGGTCGGCGTGAGTGAAGTTAATCGGTTTTCGTGGCCCTACGGATTTTTGTTGCCTAACATATTCCGCATTATTCGCGATCGGTTTGTTGCCCGAGCCAGAGAAAAAGCGGCCAAGCTTGTGGCTCGTACCGAATAGAATTCAATGGCTATCCAGCCCCTCGAATAACGATGACATTGAAGCCGGGTAGCTGTGCCCATGCCGTATCTGCGGTCATCGCCGGGAGTTGGCGCTGTTGAGCGAGGGCAAGGCAAGCCCGATCTCCAAGTGAAAGACCGGCAGACCTCGTGACGTTCCGCAGGTCGCCGGTTATGCTGGCGTGCTCCACGCCAAAATTGATGATTTCAACGCCAAGCGTCTCAATGGCCGTTCTGGCAAGGTCTTGCGGCATGCCACGCTCGCAGAGCTTGGTCACGACCTCTGCAAAATTTACCGCAGAGAACAGAGCGCCTGGCAGTGCGGCTTGCACCTTGTCGGCGCCGGGTTCGGCAAGGAGTACCGCCAGGACGGCGGAACTATCTAAAACAGCTTCACTCACGCTCGGCCGCCGCGTGGCGTTCGGAGATGAGCTCTTCGACCAAGCCAGACCCTTTGGGCACGTATTGGCTGACCAGTGCCTGAGCTCGCTGTATGGCGACGTCTATGGGCTCGAGTATGACGGTGCCATCGACGAGCCGCGCCAGAAGTTTGCCGCCGCTCCGCCAGCCAAGTTCCGCCCGCATGTTGGCCGGGATCACGATCCTGCCATTGGCGGCTATGGTTAGATTTGCTTGAAGCATCGCCGCGCCTCTATTTGTGTCATGTTTTAGCTTTATGACATGTGGTAAATTGGTGTCAATTATAAAAGAGCCAAGTCGTTTTCCAGGGGGCATCATTCGACGCCAATCGGGGGGCAAACGTCGCGCGAATTTACACCGCTCCTACTAAACCTGTCTAAAACCACATATAGGTAGCTTTCAGGTCAGTGCGCCGTCCGAGCGGTGCTAACGACGACTTCGCGGCAGGACTCGCACCTGCCGGCTCTGAGTTGATGAGCTGAGACAGGAAGATTTTATCCTGGTTAAGCGATCTCGCTGCCGCCGGAACCAACGATCTCACGGTCATAGTAGGCGTCGGTTGGCACCAGACATCGATTATGGGCGAAGGCCGCCCGGAACATCGGGGTGGTCGCTACCGTCTCAGCCCCGGTGTTGATCAGTTTGTGCTCGGCCTTCGGATTAACGGCACAATGGGGCAGAGAGCCCCAGGTCAGCAGGTCGAGGTGTCGATCGCTGGTAACGGGATGGCGCCGCACCACGATGGCCGGTTGGCTCGGCGCGACGTTCCAACTCGGCGCCACGTTAGGGGGCGGGTTCGCCGCGCCCATTATACGGGGGATGGTATCGGGCGGGTGTGGGAGGCAAAACGGCCGCACATGGCGCCGGGTTGCACCAGTTTTGCGAGAGCGAGGTATTCTTCTCTCTCCCGCTATTGCTCCGCGCGGTTACGCTTGCGGATGATATATGTTCTCTATCCGATTTTCGCTGGCCGGGCTTTGCTGGCGGAGCAACAACTCAAAAATTCGGATTCTCCAATTCTGGCACATCGTGTGCCAAGTGTTCTATTAGATCTATTAGATCTAATTATTTCTCGGACGGGATATTGGGTAACTCCGGGTTGCTCTTATACAAAACTTTCATACCAACTCTGTTTCGGGGCAATTTTCTTCAAAATCGATTTACCGCCTCTTTTGCCGGGCGCTGCCGCGTGCAAAACTTGGTATGAAAGTTTTGTGAAACGGCATATTTTTGATGTGAAGTGACTATTTTGTTTTATAAAATGGCGACTTAATGGGGGGTATCGAACAAAATTAAATCGCCTAACCAAACCCCTCGTTATGCGAGAAAGCTAGGTAAACCGCCATTTCCCAGCGCAGCCCCGCCCACGCCCCGATTGCTGCAGGCAAAATCGTCGGACTAGAGGCCGAAATGCCCCTCAGTTCCCGCCCGCGCGCGGTAAACGAGGCAGAAATCGGCCGCCGAAATTGGTATTGTCCCACAAGCTTAGCTCATGTTGTCAAAACAGATCGCACGGCGAAGCCATAAAAACACGACAATCGACCACTGAGCGCCGCTGCCGCGGCGCTTGGCGGACAAATTAATTCGGCTATTTATCGGAATTAATTGGCCAAATTAATTTCTGTTAATCTGGCAATATCGCCATGCGTCTTGTCAAACGCCGCGTCGCGCCAAGAGAGACTTGAGCTCTGGCTGGGTCGGACTCCTCGAGATGCTGGAGGACTTCATGCTGCTTGGTGTTGGCTATGAGCCCCGCAGCCAGTTCTCATACGCCAGCCCCTCGATCCGGGAAAACTCCCGCTCGTTGTCCGTCACCACGGTGAACCCCAGCGCTTTGGCGTGGGCCGCGATCAGCAGATCGTTCCCGCCGATTGGCGTGCCGGTCTGCTCGAGCTGCGCCCTGATGACGCCGTACGCTTCGTCCGCTGGTTGCTCGAACGGCACGACGTCGAGCACGGACAGCACCGCCTCAAGCTGGGTGGTCAACCGTGGGGAGCCGCGCTTGGCGGCACCGAAGCGCAACTCGGCCGCGACGATGATGCTGGTGCACACCTCGGCTTCCCCAACTCGCCTGATCTGCTCGGCGATCCGCCCCAGCGGATGTCGGACGAGGTCGGAGAGAATATTGGTGTCCAAGAGGTAGCGCATTAGAATTCAACGTCGTCCGGCGGGAGATCGCCGATCGGCGCGAAATCTTCCTCCAGCGCGGGGAGGGTGGCCAGTAGCGCCAGCAGCGACCTGGGCGCTGCCGGCTCGATGATGAGCCTGTCGCCCTCCTTGCGCATGGTAGCGTCTTCACCGGGTAGCTCAAACTCCCGGGGGATGCGCACGGCTTGGTTCCGGCCGTTCTTGAAGATCTTGACGTGGCGGATGCTTTCCATGTGGAGCTTTTAGCATATGCTTTGGCATATGTATATGTAACAGCGCTCCGCCTACCCAATATGCCTGGCAGCTGCCCCGAGCTTGCTGCTCGGTTTCCAGATTCGGCCAGATAGGTCAGAAATTGCGGCGCTACAGTTGCATTGTTAATTTAAGATGGGCTCGTCTAGCTGCGGCTTGATGGGCGCGTCTGAATATTGACCATTGAAGAATCCGCGCGACGGGCAGTTGGCTCTGAGTGAGCTTCAGGGCGAGCCGCCCGGATTTCCTGGACGGACCATCGGATGAGCTCTTTCCCGTCCTGAACAACATCCTTCGGATCAGGTTCTTCTTTCTTGCATCATCCATCCGTCTCCCAGTCCCGGTCACGATAGCCGTTACGCTGGTTGCGGCGATCGGCACTGCGTTCGCCCGAAGCGGCATTGCAAATCGCCTCGGTCTCCAGTTGCATCCGCCGCTCAGCTGCAAAACCAATTATGTCGCGCAGAAAACTGGCGTAGGAGGACTTCTCCAAAAGCGTGGAAAGCGTAATCTTGTCGTTGGTCACCGAGGTGGTTCCTTGAGAGGCGCCCGGCGTCACGGCACTCATCGTCTTGTCCTCGATGCCTCTCTCCATGTCCTGGCCTTGTAATAGGATCGGACTGGACTAAGTTTGGTTCAATGGACTATTTTAGCATTTCTTGAAGG
>CAVQHB010000017.1:0-16473 GCA_963712195.1 uncultured Alphaproteobacteria bacterium
ACCTCCAAGAAAAGCTAGAGCATTCGGCTTTTAGCTGGATGCTCTAGCTTTAGGTTTGAGCGAGCAACTTCATTCGTTTATCGTGACCAAATCGGTACAAGCTGAACGCATATTACTCTAAAATAGTCTATTAAACCAGACTTAGTCCAGTCTAGCCTAATTACAGGACCGGTCGTGCCCCAGGCGGTAGTGTCGGTGGCCGGTCAGCTGGCGCGTGAACAGCCCAGGACATAATGACGCCAGCCTGCTCGTTCCGCTCTGATCGGCGCGACGGATATTGCGGGAGCTTATGTGCCTACCGAAAATCCCGCGTCCTGACCTTGATCTGCTGCCGCAGGGAACCAGGATCATGTGTGTCTGCGGGCTCCCTGGTATCCATCGGGCCGGGCGGCGCTGCAGCTGCCACGTCACGCTGCGCGACACTGCCGAGCAAGCCTGAAAGATCGGCCAAGCGGTGGACGACAAGATGCACGACCTCGCCTTCCCGCTGGATGCGCCCATAAACTGCAATCATGCCCGCGGAGAGAATGGCCCGCCGGTGCTTCTCGTAAACCGTAGGCCAGATCACGAGATTGGCGATGCCGGTTTCGTCCTCGATGGTGATGAACATCACCCCCTTGGCCGAACCCGGCTTTTGCCGGACCAGCACGATCCCCGCCGCTTCGAGCCATTTGTTGTCAGGGGCCTGCATCGCCTCGCCACAGGTAACGATTTTCTGGCGGCGCAGATCTGGCCGCAGAAAACTTAACGGATGCGCGCGCAGCGTCAGACCGAGATGGCTATAGTCCTCAACCACTTCCCCACCGCCGGTCATCGGCCGCAAGGCAATGGCCGGCTCGCTATGCTCCGGAATGTCTCCTGCCTCACGGCTTGCCGCAAATAGCGGCAACGGTTCATCCCGTAATGCCTTGATGGCCCAGAGCGCCTCGCGCCTGGCCAGTTTCAGCGACGGCCGGAAAGCATCAGCCTCGGCGATCTGCACAAGAGACGCCACGGGCACACAAGCGCGCCGCCAGAGATCATCCACCGAGGCAAAAGCCTGATCCGCCCGGGCACCGATCATCGTGGCGGCATGAACATTGGACAACCCCTTCACCATGCGCAGGCCAAGCCGCACGGCGAACCGGCTGTCATCATCCGTCGGCTCCAAGGTGCAGTCCCACCGCGAGGCGTTGATGCACACCGGCCGGACCTCGACCCCATGATTGCTTGCATCGCGTACAATCTGCGCCGGGGCATAAAAACCCATGGGTTGGGCGTTGAGCAGGGCGGCGCAAAACACGTCCGGGTGATGGCATTTCAGCCAGGACGAGGCATAGGCAATGAGGGCGAAGGAGGCGGCGTGGCTTTCCGGGAAGCCGTAGCTGCCGAAGCCCTCAAGCTGCTTGAAAATCCGTTCGGCGAACTCCCGCTCGTAACCATTGGCAAGCATGCCGCTGACCAGTTTCTCCTGAAATCTTGTCACGCTGCCGGTATGCTTGAACGTCGCCATGGCGCGGCGCAGCTGATCGGCCTCGCCGGGAGTGAAACCCGCGCATTCGATGGCGACGCGCATCGCCTGTTCCTGGAACAACGGCACGCCGAGCGTTTTGCCCAGCACTTTTTCCAGCTCCGGCGTTGGGTATTCGACTTTCTCTTTCCCCTCGCGGCGGCGCAGATAGGGGTGGACCATGTCGCCCTGGATTGGCCCGGGCCGGACGATCGCCACCTCGATCACCAGGTCGTAGAAGGTCCGCGGCTGCATGCGCGGCAGCATGGACATCTGCGCCCGGCTCTCGATCTGGAATGTCCCCACCGTGTCGGCGCGGCAGATCATCGCATAGGTGCGCGGGTCTTCGGCCGGAATGGTGGCGAGGTCGAGGGCGATGCCCTTATGCTGGGCGAGGAGCTCGAAGCCGCGCTGCATGCAGGAGAGCATGCCGAGCGCCAGGCAATCGACCTTCATGAATTTCAGCGCGTCGATGTCGTCCTTGTCCCATTCGATCACTTGGCGGCCATCCATCGCCGCCGGTTCGATCGGCACCAGCTCATCCAGCCGGTCGCGCGTCAGCACGAAGCCGCCCGGATGCTGCGACAGGTGCCGCGGCGCGCCGATCAGGTCGCGGGCCAGCTCGAGCGCCAGCTTCAGCCGCCGGTCGTTGAGGTTCAAACTCAGCTCAGCGGCCTGCTCCGGGTCGATCCCGTCTTCCGACCAGCTTGAAACCTGCGCGTTCAGCATCGCAATGAGATCTTCCGGCAAGCCGAGCGCCTTGCCGACATCGCGCAGCGCCCCGCGCGTCCGGTAGCGGATCACCACGGCACAAAGTGCTGCATGGTCGCGGCCATAGGTATCGAACACCCATTGGATGACGGTCTCGCGCCGTTCATGCTCGAAATCGACGTCGATATCCGGCGGCTCGCGGCGCTCCTCGGAAACGAACCGCTCGAACAGCAGATCGTTGCGCGCCGGGTCGATCGAGGTAATGCCTAGCACGTAACAGACAGCGCTATTGGCGGCAGACCCACGGCCCTGGCACAGAATTCCCTGGCTGCGGGCAAAGCGCACGATGGAATTCACCGTCAGAAAATATGGCGCGTAGCCCAGCGTCTCGATCAGCTTCAGCTCATGCTTGAGGATCGCGATCACCTCATCAGGCACGCCATCAGGATAACGCGCTTTTGCGCCTTCCCAGGTGAGTTTCGCCAATGCCTCCTGCGCCGTGAGGCCGGGGAGCAGGATTTCCTCGGGATATTGATAGGTCAGCTCGTCCAGCGAGAAGCGGCAACGTTCGGCGATCTCCACCGTGCGGGCCAAGGCTTCCGGGTAGCGGGCAAACAGCCGGTGCATTTCGGCTGGCGGTTTGAGATATTTGTCCGCATGGCGCTCGCGGCGGAAACCGGCATCGTCGATGGTGCAGCCATGGCGAATGCAGGTGACGACATCCTGCAGGATGCGTTTTGCCGGCACATGAAACAGCACGTCATTGGTGACCACGGTGGGGACACGCGCCTGCGCCGCCATGTTCGACAGTTCAAAGAGCCGCAGCTGATCGTTCGGCCGGCGGCGCAAGGTCAGCGCCATATAGGCGCAGTTGCCGAATGCCTCGGACAGCCGCCGCAAACGCAAGGCGCAAAGATCATCCGCCGCATCGGGCACCAGGATGGCGATCAGCCCCTCGCCATAGGCAACCAGATCGGACCAATCGAGCCTGCATTGCGCCTTGCCGCCGCGCTTTTTGCCGAGCGAGAGCAACCGGCACAGCCGCGCATAGGCCGGGCGATCGGTGGGAAAGACCAGGACCGCCATGCCATCCGTGAGATCAAGCCGGCAGCCAACGATGAGCCGAATCCCCGCCTCCTTGGCCGCCACATGGGCGCGGACGATGCCGGCCATGCTGTGGCGATCGACGATCGCCATTTCCCTGATACCCAGATACGCGGCCTGAGCGAACAGCTCCTCGCAGGAACTGGCGCCGCGCAAAAAACTGAAATGCGAAGTGCATTGCAGTTCGGCATACCGGGGGGCGTTCATCCGAAAATGCCATGCAAAAACCAGCGGTGGGACCCGGTCGCGGCATCCTCGCCATCGCCGGCACGGTAAATCCAGAAGCGCTCGCCAGCCTCATCCTCGACCCGGAAATAATCCCGCACCGTCGCCAGCTCGGCGTCACGCTTCCACCATTCGCCGAAAACGCGCTCCGGCCCATCGGCGCGTTTCACCCGGCGGCGGATGCCGCGCCAGCTGAAGCTGACCGGCGGATGATCCGGCAGCAGCGCCACGGTCTCGATCTGCTCGGGTATTGGCAACAGCCGCGCTGGCCGTGGCCATTGCTCCGGCCAGTCGTGCCCGGTTCGGGGCGCGGCTGGCGCCACCCGGCACACGGAGCGTTCCGGTACATCACTGGCCACCGGCGCGAAGCGATACAGCCGCGACTCGCCCACACGGTTGGCAAGGATGTCGATCAGGCCAGAGATATCCGTCTCCGGCTCTTCCGACAGCAAGGAAGTCCTGATTTGCCTGGTCTCGAACGGCTCCACGAGCGTAGCGCACAGGCTCATGATCTCGACGCCGAAACCAGGATCGATGGTCTCGATTTTATCGCAAAGCAGCCGGGTCAAACGTTTAACATTGCGCACCGGCGTGGCGGTGCCGACGCGGATCGCCTGCATCTGGCTATCGACCCGGTGGAACAGCAGGTCGAGCCGCCGCGCGCCGAGCCCTTTGGCTTCCAGCATCTCGCACAGCGCCACGACCAGTTTTTCCGTATACCGCGCCAGCGTCTCCGGCGCCCCGATGGGCTCGGCAAATAGCCGCCGGACTTCAAGCAGCTCCGGCGGCCGCGCCGGCTCGATGGGCTCTCGCAACCGGCCCATGGCCTGGTCCAAGCGCCGATGCAGCTCGGGGCCGAACCGCAAGGCCAGCGGGGCTCTGGGCTTGTCGGCCAGATCGCCGATCCGCTCAAAGCCAAGCCGCCGCAGATGGGCCACCATGTCGGACGGCAGACGCAAGGCGGCAATCGGCAGGCGCAGCATTGCCTCGCCGCTTTTGCCTTCCGGTATGACAACCGTTGGCCGGGCGAGATGGCGGGCGATCGCATGGGCCGCGCCCCAACTATCGGCCATCGCGGCGCGGGCATTGAAACCGGCGGCTGACAACCGGCCCACGAGATCAGCGAGCATGGCCGCCTCGCCGCCACGCAGATGCGTCGCACCTGTGGCGTCGAGAATCAGCCCATCCGGCGGATCGGTGGCAACAATCGGCGAATAACGCTGCAAGGCCCACACCGCGAGCTTCTCCAGCCCCTCGGCATCGGCGGCTGGCTCGGCATCCCTGATGATGAGATCGCTCACCAGCGCCTGTGCCTTGGTTACCGCCATGCCGACGCGCAGCCCGGCGGCTTGCGCGGCTTCATTCGCGGCGAATACCACCCGGCGCCTGCCGGTGCGGCTGCTCAGGATCAACGGCGTCTCAACCGGCGGCGCGGCCGCGCCCAGCTGCCGGAAAAGCCTGTCGGTTGGCCAGGCCGGCAGGAACACTGAGACGACCCTGGGCATCACATGCCTCCACTTCAAAATCCGCACTTTCGCCAGCACGGCAGCGAATCAACTCCACCAGCCAGCGCGGCCGCCCGACACCGGGCACGGGCAAAGGCACCGACGGCAGCACCGTCACCCGCCAGCGTGTCGCCGCCGCCGTCGGCTGGCCGAAATCCGCCGCGTCGCTCTGGCGCCGCCAGCGACGAAGCACGATACCGAGCGTTCCGGAGCTTTCCGCCGCCAGTTGCAGCCGCCGCGAATTGGTCATGCTCAACCGGCCAATCTCGGCGACGACGCTGCCGAGCCCGCCATGGCGCAATCCTTCCTCAAAACAGGCCAGCACCGCCTTCTCGTCCTCCGCCTCCGCGTACACGACCCGATCAGGCGCCAGACCGGCCTGGGAGATGGCCGGGGCGAACAGATCCTGCCGGATCACGCACCACAACACCGGCCCCTTGCTGCGCGCGGCAATCCCGGCGGCGAACAGGGCGGCAGCAGCGCCGTCAATCGCGCCATTGCCGCCGCCAGCCACCTCGTGCAGCGCCCCCAGCGCCAATCCGCCGCCCGGCAGGCGCGCGTCAATCGCCGGCAGATCGAACGGCAGCACCGCCGCCGCATGGCGGCTACCGGCTTCAATTCGCCGGATTTTTTCGCGCAAAACGGCAATGGCGGGAGGTGATCCCACGGCAATGGTATCCTCAAAATCGGGTTGGTATGTTCCTTTTTTGTTCTCCTGCGTGCGGAAAGAGTCAAGCGCAGAATCGGCCTGACCGGGCATCCCAACTGGCAGCCTGGATGAAAAACAGGGAAAAACCCCTTGCGAACAAAACAAGAAAATCGGAACCTGACCACCCCTGATTTTTTGGAAAGCTCCTTCGGTGACGGCCGCGGCGGCGTACCTCTCCAAACTCAATCCCAAGCAGCGGCAGGCTGGCGAAGGGGGCCAATCTGAGAGAAGAATGGTCGGAACCGGCCCGGGCTGCCGAAGGATCTCATGGCCATGGGCAAGGCTTGCGGCTTCGATCTCGAGCGCCAACCTGAATGGTAAGCGCCTCTTGCAACTGAAGGAATTCTCTGATGAGCGGCACAACCCCTGATGCACCGGTTCCAGGTGTGATCAGCATTATCGACAGCGCAGGCGTGCAGCAGCCTGCTTCTGTCGCGGATTTGGCCAAGCGGATTTCCGCCGGCAAGCCGTTCTGGCTCGACATCTGCAGCGTGGAGCCCTCCGTCGCGAAGGAGTACCTCGTGGCATTGGGCGTGGAGGACGCCGACATCGCCAGGGCGCTTAGATTCGGCCAGGCTGGGCGCATCACGCTCACGCGCCACGGCATCCGTGGTGTCACTTGGGTGGCCGACCTGCAGCATGATTTTGTCGAGGTACATTTCCGCTCGTCCTCCACCTACATATTCACGATCTGGAACGGTGACGCACATGTTCTGGACGAAGCGCGCCGCGAATTCGCGGATCGTGTCGCGGGTATGCAGGAAAGCCCTTATCACGCGACAGCGATCATGCTGCAGTTGCTGCTTGGCACGCATTATTCGTTGCTTAGTGCCATTGACGAAACGATTTATACGCTGAGCGTGCAGGTGAGGGAGCGGCCGGGATCGCTCAAGTTCTCCGACATCAGTCGTAGACTGGAAATGCTGCGGGCACGATGGCTGAAGCTTGAGCGCCACGCCGCCGCAGTCCGCGCGGCGACGGTCGGTGTCGCTACGATGCCAGGTATCAGCGAGCACGGTGTCGATGAGTTGGATCAGTATGCCGAGAGGGTGGAAGACTTGGCGAGCCGGCTGTCGGAACGCGTCGATTGGGGATCAGTTGTGGTGCAGGATTACAAGGCCGCACTGGCGCAGTGGCAGGGCGAACAGATCAGCCGGCTAACGGTGGTATCGATCATTTTCCTGCCGATTACCTTTTTGACAGGCTTTTTTGGAATGAATTTCAGCTGGATGGTAAACAACATCAACGGGTTGGTCATCTTCCTTGCACTCGGCATTTTTCTGCCGCTCGCGGGCGCGATCGCGTCGATCACCTGGTTTCGCTTGCGCGGGCTGTTATGAGCCAGGGGGCAGAACCAGAAGCACCGAGCATATGCAGCATCAGGTGGCCATAAGGCCCGGCCTCAGCCGCACGCATCCTCGACCACATACTCGGGGTATCGGATCCCATCGCCGCTTTGCGTGAGTCCCCAGCCCCGCCCCGCGCCAGCGAGGATTGGCCGAATTTTGTCGAGACGGTTCAGGCCATCAAATTCGGCCGTGCCACATGGCCGGCCGAATTGGGGCTGGCGCGGCTTTGGTATGAGCCGCATCTCGACCGCAACCACGAGGACGCCATCACGCGGCGGGCCGACCTGCTGCAGCTGGAGCAGATCGCCAGCGGTTATCCATCGCGCGAGCGCTTCCTGACTGAGCTGACGCTCGACCCGCCAGATGCCACCAGCGATCAGGCTGGCGCGCCACTGCTCGATGAGGATTATCTGAATCTCTCGACCATTCATTCCGCCAAGGGCCAGGAATGGAAATCCGTCTTTGTCCTGAATGTGGTCGATGGCTGCATGCCCTCCGATCTCGGCACTGGCCAGGCGCACGAGATCGAGGAAGAGCGGCGCTTGCTCTATGTGGCCATGACCCGGGCCAAAGACGATCTGCACCTGATGGTGCCGCAACGCTTTTACACCTACGGCCAGAATACGATGGGTGACCGCCATGTCTACGCGGCGCGAACACGGTTCATCCCGAACGAAATTCTGAACCTGTTCCAGTGCACGGCCTGGCCAATTGCCGCCACCGCGGCGGCACGCACGGCCAGCCAAGGCCCACGGGTTGATGTCACCGCGCGGATGCGCAGCATGTGGCGGTAAGTGTAAATCGGCAAGGGGTTTCTGATTTTGAGCGAGGCGACGCTCGCCACTAACGCCAGCACCACAGATTACGCGGAGCATCGCATCGCGCTTGGCCTACCGATGGCGCGCCCGACCTGGAGTCGGAGAAAACCCTGCTGCTGGAGGCCGGGTTCGACGAGCTGCGCGGCGTCGACTGGAACAAGGGCTGGTATATGGGCAAGGACACATCACGGCGCGAACGAAATATCGCGGGCTGGTGAAGCGCCGGCTGGTGCCGGTTGAGCTCAACACCCCCGGCGCGGCCCCCGGTACGCCTGTGATGGCCGATGGCCATGAGGCGGGCGAAATCCGCTCCACCGCCGGCAAGCTCGCCCTGGCTATGTTAAGGCTGGATGCTGTGGAGAAGGTGCTTACCGCCAGCGGCGCCCAGCTAATACCGCGCATTCTCGCCTGGATGCAGCTGCCGCACCCGACGACATCTTCCGGCACGGCGTGACCAGTTCGTTGGAAAGCCAACAATCAGATAGAGCATACAAACCGAGACGGATTCCAACTCCAAACAGTATCGGCGTATAATAAACGCGGCGGCGGGTTTTCCTCGATTTACGAAGCTTAAGATTATTGAGGAATACTATTCCACGGTTCAGTAGCGGAACGCCGGTTGGAGCGAAATCGGCCAAGTTCCGCGTAACGACGGTCATGCTATGTGCCAGGGCAGTCGCGGCGATATACGCATCTCTGTCGGGGCGAGGATCTGGCACATGGAGGTGGGCACATCCAAAACGGCGGCAAGCAGAGACCAGACAGCCGTCTTCACCAGACAGATCAGCATGGGGACGACGGCACAACGGCCAAACCAGCATGGCGTTACGCCGCTATGCCGTGGTCAATCCTGACCAGGAGATCCTCGACCATCCTGGCGCCCGCCTCGGTATCGAGCAGCTTCAGCGGCTCCTCGTTGTTCAACGGTGCAGTCGGGCGGCGGAGCCAGCGGCGAGCCTTTTCCTTGTTGCCGAACGTCTTCTCGGCCTTGGCGACCACCCTGGCGACACGCGCCAGCTTGTCAGACTGGTCGGGCGTCAGAGTGCCGGCCTGGCGTCGGCGGCTCAGTGTTCTCTTCGGTAGAATGAGCTCATTAACTTCGCCCAGCGTTATCGTGCGTATTCCGATGAAGCCGGCCATGCATTCCAATCTGAAGCCGGCCACCCATTCCGAAATGAAGCCGGCCAGGGTTCCGATTTGAAGCCGGCCACCTGAGCGTCGTTCGGTTGGGTCTTGGTGAATGATTATCGGGTCCTTTGCTGCGGTCAAGTTTGGGCGTTGGTGAGGGGCGGATTTTTCTTTTTCCGGAGGCTCTCGCCGGTCAGTTCGATGCGATAGGCGTTGTGGATGAGGCGGTCGAGGATGGCGTCGGCGATGGTGGGGTTGCCGATGATTTCGTACCATTGGCCGATCGGCACCTGACTGGTGATGATGACCGAGCGCATCTCGTGGCGGTCATCAATGATCTCCAGCAAGTCGCGGCGCTGGTCGTTGGTCAAGGTTTCGGGCCCCCAATCGTCCAGGATGAGCAGGTCCACCTTCGCGATCTGACGCAGTAATCTGGTGTAGCGGCCATCTGCTCGGGCCAGAGCAAGGGCGGAGAACAGGCGCGGCACGCGATGGTAGGCGGTGGACAGATCCTCCCGGCACGCCTTTTGCCCGAGCGCGCAGGAGAGCCAACTTTTTCCGACCCCAGTTGGGCCGGTAACGAGTAAATTGTGCTTAGCACGGACCCAGTCACAGTCTGCAAGTTTCATGAATAATGCCCGGTCTAGGCCACGCGGTGCCCGGTAATCGACATCTTCAATACTGGCGGGTTGCCGTAGTTTGGCGGTACGGGCGCGGCTCTCGAAGCGCTTCTGCCGCCGCAGCGTGACTTCATGGTCAAGCAGCAAAGCGAGCCATTCGGCATGGGTCAGGTTGGCGGTCTCCGGCTGCGCCGCGAATTCCTTGAACCCCTTGGCCATGCCGTGAAGCCCGAGTTCGTGCAATTGGTCGAGCGTTGGATGGGTGAGCATGATGTTGATCCTTTCAATGAAAATATTTGGCGCCGCGCAGATTGCCGTGGGTCATCACCGCCTGCGGTTCGCTCGCAGCGGCGCTGGCGCGGTCGAGCTTGTTGGCGATGATCGAGGCGACGCTTTTGTAGGTGAACGCCTCATAGGCGACGGCGCGGGCCGCCACCGCCTCGGCGCGCGTTTGCTCAAGGTCCTTGAACAGCCGGAGCACGCCAAGGCAGGTTCGGAACCCCTGTTCCGGGTGTGGCCGCCTGGCGAGAATGGCGATGACCAGGCCCTCGGTATTGGGACCAATGGCAGCACCCCAGCGGCGGAAGCGCTCCGGCGTCCATTCGGCGTAGCGCCGGTGCGCGCTCGGCATATGCTCAGGATCGGTGCCATGTTTTGATCCGCTATACCGGCGCTGATGCACGGCAACTCGCTTGCCTTGATGAAATATCTCGATGATCCGTTCGCTCGCCCTGGTGTCGACCTGTTGGCGGATCAATTGATGCGGCACCGAGTAGAAAAATCCGCAGACCTCGACATGATAATCCAGCGAGACGCGGGCCAAGCCCCATTCGGCGAATTCGTAATCCGTCTCGGGCAGCTCAGCCAAAGCCGGGCGCTCGATCGTCTCGAACAGATGCCGCCGGCTGACCCCAAGTCGGCGCATGATGTGATCGTTGATCCGCGCCACCATGCCGGCAATCGCCTGGTTGGCTTCGGCCAGGGAGAAGAACGTCTGCCGCCGCAGCCGGCCCAGAATATAGCTCTGGGCAAAGCGCACCCCGGCCTCAACTTTGGCCTTATCCTTCGGTCGCCTTGGCCGCGCGGGCAGAATGCCAACACCGTAATGCGCGGCCATCCGGCCGTAGCTGAGATTGATCTCGGGATCGTAGAACGATGCTTTGGTGACGCCCGACTTCAGATTATCCGGCACCACCAGCCGCGGCACCCCGCCGAAAAACCGGAACATGCGGACATGGGCGCCAATCCAATCCGGTAGCGTCTGGCTCCAGCTCGCTTCGCAATACGTGAAGCCCGATGCCCCCAGGACCGCGACAAAAATTTCCGCGAAACTCACAGCCCCCGTCGCCGGGTTGGTAATGCCGATCTTTTTGCCGGAGTAATCGACGAAGACCTTGTCGCCCGCCCGGTGCTCCTGGCGCATGACCGGCGACAGCCGGGCTTCGAACTCCCTGATCAGATCGCAGAATCGGCTGTAGCTGTACCCGTCGGGATGCACCGCGCGATATTCTTCCCACAGCACCATCAGGTTGACGCCGGGGCGCTTGAGCTCGCAGATCAGGTCGCTCCAGGCTGGCTCGACACGCCGGCGCGCTCCGCGCTGGGCGCCGCCGCGGGCAAACAACCGCTCCTCCAAAACCGCATCGGTAAGATCGGCCGGTAGCGGCCAAGCCAGCCCCGCCAGCTGTGCTCGCTTCAGATTATCCTGGATCGTGCTGCGGGCAACGCCGAGCATGCGCCCGATCTGCCGCGCGCTGATGCCGTCGCTGGCCAGCCGTAATGTCTGTCGTATCTGCCGCATTGTCAGCTCTCTTTTCGCCGGCATCCATTCCTCCTCGTGGTTGATTACGAGGGGAAAAATGCCCGAGTTGCTGACCCAACCGAAAACGCCGGATCGCCCCGCCAGGTGGCCGGAATTAAATCGGAATGGTGGCCGGCTTCAAATCGGAACGGTGGCCGACACCAAATCGGTATCCCTGGCCGGCTTCCGTCGGAATCCGCATTATCGCACCGGACTGGACGATCTCGTCCACAAACGACACCGGCAAGCCCCGCCGAATGGCGTGCAGCCGTACCAACTCGGTGTCGACGGAATCGCAGGTATAAAAAATAATGAACGAAAGATTCCGCTCAGCTTCTGTCTTCGTCGCCTGGCTGCCTCTATAGCGCCCGTAAATCCGCACCGAGCCCTTTGCGACCTCCGGCGATATCTCCTTCCGACCAACAGCCGGCGCGCCCGGCTCAGCCGGCTTAACTGAAGCCCGGCGTGGTTTCACGCGATCTGAAGTTTTTTCCGCACGCGCCATTTGCCCACGAATATTGGGCATTTGGCCGCAGGAAGTCAAAGAGATATGGTCATAATTACTGGTGCCACGGAGCTTCGTTTTGGTTGCGGTAGAGCTTCGAGCACTGCACCTAATTTGGGTGGTAGCTTGTTAAACGGGATTTCCTCTTCGGCCCACAGAAAAATGCGCCACGAAGCCGATCGGGTTGCCCCCCTAGCCAAGGGCCGAATTTGCTTGCGTCGGCAAAATATTCAAATATATAAAAAAGAATATCTGAATATCTTGGAGGGATCATGCCGCTGTATATCCGCGATGATGCTACCGCCGAGCTTGTAGCCCAATTGGCGAAAGCTAGGGGCTTGACCAAACAAGACGCCGTGAAGCTCGCCGTTACGGCTGAACTTGCTCGCGGCCAAAACGAAAAGCCGCTTCGCGAACGCATAAGGGCCTGGCGTGAGACCCACCCCTTTCCACCGCCCACCGGCCTGAAGGCCGACAAAGGGTTTTTCGATGACCTGTCGGGCGAGCCGTGATTTTCATCGACGCCTCAGCCATGATTTCTATGATGGCCGGTGAAGAGGATGCAGACATGCTGGCGGATATTCTCGCCACCCATCGCGTCCGCCTTTGTTCGCCAATATCCCTCTGGGGAACCACGGCAGGGCTATGCCGGAGCTACGGCTTCACCGTGAGCACGGCCCGTACCACAATCAAGAGCTTCATCGACGCCCACGGCATAGAACTGGCCACCATTGGAGAGCGTGAATACGAACTTGCCGCGCAGGCTTATGCAGACTTCGGCAAAGGCAGGCATCCGGCTTCCCTGAATATGGGGGATTGCTTCGCCTATGCCAGCACAAAAGCCCATAAAGCAGCCCTTCTCTTTAAAGGGGATGATTTCAGTAAAACAGATATCCCTGTTGCGGAATCTCCGAAATGATCAATGACCCGGTTTGTAGGCCCGCAAGCTCCGGCGTTCAGGCCGGAAATAGAGTCCGCGAGATATCGCTGGATTTTAAGGTGTTGCTCAGGCTTCCGGCCAGAAATCATCGGCCATCATCTGCTTGAAGGACCCGGGGCAATCGGCTGGTAACGTGCTCTCGGCCAACCCGGTTTCCGCCCCAGCCTCGATGATGGCATCGCCATAAGCGTCAACGCGCATGTGATGCGCCAGCTTGGGCTCAACCGGCGGCATCTGTTCAAGACGGTCGAGCGCCCGGCTTTGGCTGAACTGCCCGAGACGGATTATGAATTCGCCTAATGGGGCTTTGCCCGCGTCTCGCTGGATTATCACGTCGAGGTCCGCGGATTTTTCTACTCTGTGCCGCATCAATTGATCCGCCATCAGGTCGACACCCGGGCGACGGCGCGGAGGCACTGGCTAGCCTTGTTGAGGACCTTTTCCTGCTCGAGCGCGTGGACCAGATCGACGGTGGCGAAGAACCGGACCTTCATGCGGTGATGCTTGACCGCCCGCACGCCCAAGGCGGTGGCTCTTGCCGGTTCCGGGCCCGCCGATCAGCACGACATTGTCGGCACCATCCATGAAGTCGCCGCGGTGCAGTTGCCGGACCAGGGCCTCATTCACCTCGCTGGCGGCGAAGTCGAAGCCGGCCAGATCCTTATAGGCCGGGAAGTGGGCTGCTTTGATCTGATAAATCATGGTTGCACACAAATTCACAACCACAACAAACATGCCGCTGTAGCGCGAACTACACACGGGAAATTAAGCCATTTATCCTTGCAAAATTGGCATCTAGCGCCATAATTGCAAGGATAATTGAGCGCCATATCAAGCCAAGACTGGTCGAAGCCATAGATAATGCCCCTGCGGTAGCCCTGCTTGGGCCGCGCCAGGTCGGCAAGACGACGCTCGCGCTGGAAATTGGCGATACACGCCCCTCTATCTATCTTGACCTAGAGAGCAATGCGGACCGCGCCAAACTCGCCGATCCTGAAGCCTACCTCGCCAGCCATGAAGATGAGCTGGTAATTCTGGATGAGGTGCATCGTGTGCCGGAGCTATTCCAAAGCCTGCGCGGCCTTATCGACCGAGGACGGCGCAAAGGCAAAAAGACGGGGCGCTTTCTTCTGCTGGGGTCGGCCTCGGTCGATCTGCTCCACCAGTCCGGCGAAAGCCTGGCGGGGCGCATTTCTTATTTGGAGCTTGGGCCAATTGACGCGCTGGAAGCCCCTGCCTCCGATTTAGAAACACTTTGGGCACGCGGGGGATTCCCCTCCAGCTTGCTGGCATCCAGCGATGCGGTCAGCTTCCGGTGGCGGCAGAATTTTATACGGACGTATCTGGAACGGGATATTCCGCAATTCGGGCCGCGCCTTCCGGCAGAAACGCTGCGGCGGTTATGGACAATGCTGGCCCATAACCAAAGCGAGCTGCTCAACTCCGCGAATTTAGCTCGCGCGCTCGCCGTCGATAATAAGACGGTCGCCCGCTACCTTGATCTGCTGGTCGATCTGCTGCTGGTGCGCCGGTTACAGCCCTGGCACAGCAATGAAGGCAAACGGCTGGTGAAGTCGCCGAAGCTCTATGTGCGCGATAGCGGCATTGTCCACGCCCTTCTCCGCCTATCTACCCGCGAGGATGTGCTGGGGCATCCTGTGGTTGGCGGGAGCTGGGAGGGTTTTATCATCGAGTCATTGCTCGCAGCCACGCCTCAAGGCACGGATGCGAGCTTCTACCGCACGTCGGCGGGCGCCGAGATTGATTTGCTGCTGACCCTGCCAGGTGATGTACTCTGGGCGGTGGAAATAAAGCGCGGTTCCGCCCCCAAGTTGGAGCGCGGCTTTCATCAAGCCTGTGCGGACTTAAATCCGGCCAAACGGTTCGTCGTATATAGCGGCACGGAGCGGTATCCACTCAACTCCGAGACGGACGCCATTGGCCTGTCTGAGCTGGCGAAGCAGTTGCAAGCCGTCAGGTGACGGCCAAAATTGAGGCCGGAGTGCGCTTTGTCCAGAATTCCAGAATTATAGAGGTGGCTGACTTTGTTTTAATACCGTTTCGATTTCTATAAGTGGAAGCTCTGCCGGGTTGGTATGTAGTATGCCGGTGTCTGGGCGTCGCGCAAGGACGCGGCGTAGCCCGACTGGAGCGAGGCCCAGACACCGGTGGCGAAATTTTTCAGGCGACCGCAAGCAGGCCGTTTTGCTAGCTTCGCCGCTCCGACAGCCACTCAGCGGCCAGCATTACAGTTGTAATTTTTTAATCGTGATTTTGATTGAACTCTGAATTTGCGGGGCACTCTGATTTGGAGTTTATGGATGTCGGTTGCCTAGATTGGGACGACGCTTGAGTTGTGGGCATCGTCGTTGCGGGATGTGAAGCGTCGGATGCGGCCGCTGTTCACACAGGGGCGCGTCGCGGCAAGCGCGGGATTGTTCCTTGATGGGTTGCTTGGGGATGAGCGGCGGAAGACCGGATAGATGCACGCCGAGGCGGCTGGCGATCGTGGTCCTTGGCGGCAGCAGGCGCTTCTGCGCCGTGGCCGACGGGATGCTGATGCGCTGCGCGACATGTCAACGGCGGTGAGAAATTCGGCAATGGGGGCGGCTTCCTCTGGCCGGATTAGCCTGGCCCCGGCAAAACCCAGGCTTTTGGTGATGCCTGGTCGGCCAAAAGCATGCTGGAACGCGCACCTCCCACCGGTACCAGGGAGTCCTCATGTTGATTGGGCTGCAATTCGGAACAACGAAATGAATTAGCCGGTAGATTCCTCGGACGGTGATCAAGCTTGAATCTCAGGCCACACAGCGCTATTTTGGTCATATATGACCACCTTCTGATAGGTTACCAGATGTTGACCATCAATCTGAAAGACGCCAAGGCCGGCTTCTCCAGCCTTGTCGATGAAGCCATCAAGGGCGAGTTCGTGACAATCACCCGTCACGGCAAGCCCGTTGCCGCGCTCGTTTCCGTTGAAGCGGCGGAAATCGCGCGCAAGGCGACGAGAGGAAGCGCCCGGGCCTTGTCGCTAATCTGAGAACGTTTCCCGGCGGCGAGTTCGAACGTAACGCTCGCCTTCGCGGGATATCGAGCTTTGAGCGGTCGTGCTCAACACCAATGTGGTTCGATGCTCTCGCCTTCGAAGGCCGGTGCTGGGCGGCGTTCTCGAATGGCTGGAGCGCATGGATGGTGAAGGCAGGATATTGTCGGTCGTCGCGATCCATGAGATCGAAAAAGGGATCGCGCTGCTTGAGTACAAGGGGGCCACGGCGAAGGCGGCGGGCCTCAATCTGGCTCGCAGGGCTCGTTCTGCCTATGACGACAAGATAATCGCCTCGACGTCCCCGCTGGCGCTCGCAGGTCAGTTGGAGGCCAAGACGATTTCTGCGGGACATAGTCCGGGGATGGCGGATGCGATCATCGCCGGAATCCAGACGCGCACGGTGAATGATCGTCACCCGCAACACCAAACACTTTCTCCCGTTCGGCGGCGCTGCGTCACTGCCTGATGAAGTGGCCGGATCGGCGTAATGAGCGGACTCAGCGACCACTTAGCCAGATAGCGA
>CAVQHB010000018.1:0-124121 GCA_963712195.1 uncultured Alphaproteobacteria bacterium
CGTTACCTCACCTCAAGCACCAATCCCCGCGAGCGGGTTCGTCCATGGGCGCGGAGCTGCCATCTAGGGTTCGAATGTCCGACGTTCCGTTTCCACCCAAAGCACCCCCGGCGGCTGGGATCGCCCGCATTGTTGCTTGCCCGGCCACTACTTCCGCCATTTCCCTGTGTTTCTACGCCAGCGCCCTACGCCTCTCATAACGTTGTTGCGCCGCCAAGTTTCTTGCCTTTTCTAATCATCCGTTGCCTTGGGCCGCCCGTTGCGGTCTCGGTGAACGGGGTTGGAGATGACGCTTCACAGCTATACCGTCGGAGAGGGTTTCACGCGGGGCGCGCATGCTGCGCACTGCTCTCGGTCCGGCAATCGCCATCTAATCATCCGCTGCCCTGGGCCGCCCCTCGCGGTCCCGGTGAACGGGGATGGAGATGGCGCTTCACAGCATACCGTCGGAGAGGGTTTCACGCGGGGCGCGCATGTTGCGCACCGCGCTCGGCCCGGCAATTGCCACGTTCCTCGAAGACCCCACCATCGTGGAGGTGATGCTCAACCCGGATGGGCGGTTGTGGATCGACCGGCTGTCCGGCGGGCTGGAAGACACCGGCCAGCAAATGTCCGCCGCCGATGGCGAGCGCATCGTCCGCCTCGTCGCCCACCATGTCGGCGCCGAGGTCCACCCCGGCGCGCCGCGCGTCTCCGCCGAACTCCCGGAAACGGGTGAGCGCTTCGAGGGCCTGTTGCCGCCCGTGGTCGCGGCCCCCGCCTTCGCCATCCGCAAACCCGCCGTCGCCGTCTTCACGCTGGAGGATTACGTCGCCGCCGGCATCATGACCTCCGACCAGGCGGCGCTCTTGCGCATCGCCGTCGCCGAGCGGCGCAACATCCTGGTCGCCGGCGGCACCTCCACCGGCAAGACCACGCTGACCAACGCCCTGCTCGCCGAAGATCGCCAAAACCACCGACCGCGTGGTGCTGATCGAGGACACGCGCGAACTGCAATGCGCGGCACCCAACATGGTGGCACTGCGCACCAAGGACGGCGTCGCCTCGCTATCCGACCTCGTGCGCTCCTCGCTCCGCCTGCGGCCAGACCGCATCCCCATCGGCGAGGTGCGCGGCGCCGAAGCTCTCGACCTCTTGAAAGCCTGGGGCACCGGCCACCCCGGCGGCATCGGCACCATCCACGCCGGTTCGGCGCTCGGCGCGCTGCGCCGTCTCGAACAACTCATCCAGGAAGCCGTCATCACCGTGCCGCGCGCGATGATCGCCGAGACGATCAATGTCATCGCCGTGCTGGCCGGGCGTGGCACCCAACGCCGCCTCGTCGACCTCGCTTTGGTCTGCGGCCTCTCCAGCGCCGGCGATTACGTCCTGACCTCCGCCGTTCCCGCCCCCGACAACCTCAAGCCCACAGGAGACCGCCCATGACGAACCTGCTCCCCAACCGGCTGCGCCGCCCTTTCGGCGTCGTGTCCGGCCTGATCACCAGCCTCATCCTCACCGCCCCCGCCTACGCGGCGGGCTCGAACATGCCCTGGGAAACCCCGCTCAACTCCATCCTCGAATCGGTCCAGGGCCCGGTCGCCAAAATCGTCTCGGTCATCATCATCACCGTCACCGGCCTGTCGCTGGCATTCGGCGACACCTCCGGCGGCTTCCGCAAGCTGGTCCAGATCGTCTTCGGCCTCTCGATCGCCTTCGCCGCCTCCAGCTTCTTCCTGTCCTTCTTCTCCTTCGGCGGCGGGGCACTGATCTGATGGACGCCGCCGCGCCAATCCCCGGCTTCGAGGCGCCGGTCCACCGCGCCCTGACCGAGCAAATCCTGCTCGGCGGCGCGCCGCGCTCGGTGGCGATCCTGAACGGCACACTCGCCGCCGCCCTCGGTCTCGGCCTGCACCTCTGGATCGCCGGCATCGCTTTCTGGCTCATCGGCCACGGCGCCGCGGTCTGGGCGGCGAAGCGGGATGCGCAGTTTGTCGACGTCGTGCGCCGGCATCTTCGCTACCCAAGCCATTTCAGGGCGTGAGGTCCGGCCATGCTGAACCTCACCGAATATCGCGCCAAAAACACCAGCCTGGCAGATTTTCTGCCCTGGGCGGCGCTCGTCGCGCCCGGTGTGGTGCTGAACAAGGACGGCTCCTTCCAGCGCACCGCAAAATTCCGTGGCCCGGATCTGGACAGCGCCACCCCAGCCGAACTCATCGGCACGACGGCGCGGCTGAACAACGCCCTGCGCCGCTTGGGTTCGGGCTGGGCCATCTTCGTCGAGGCGCAGCGCACCCAGGCCAACCATTACCCCGACAGCCACTTCCCCGATCCGGTCTCCGCCCTGGTGGATGCCGAGCGCAAGGCACAGTTCGAGGAGGAAGGCGCGCATTTCGAGAGCGGCTACTTCCTGACGTTTCTGTTCCTGCCACCCGCAGAAGATGCCGCGCGCGCCGAGAGCTGGCTCTACGAAGGCAGCGAGAAGGGCGGCGTCGACCCTCACCAGGTACTCCGCGGCTTCATCGACCGCACCGACCGCGTGCTGCAATTCGTCGAAGGTTTTGTCCCCGAGGTCGAATGGCTCGACGATTCCGAGACGCTGACCTACCTGCATTCCACCATCTCGACCAAACGCCAGCGCGTCCGCGTGCCGGAAATCCCGATCTACCTGGACGCCATCCTGGTCGACGAACCGCTGACCGGCGGCCTGGAACCAAAACTCGGCGCCAACCATCTGCGCACCCTGACGGTGATGGGTTTCCCGTCCACCACGCAGCCCGGCATCCTCGACGAGCTGAACCGGCTGGCCTTTCCCTATCGCTGGTCGACCCGCGCCCTCTGCCTCGACAAGACCGACGCCACCCGGCTGCTCATCAAAATCCGCCGCCAATGGTTCGCCAAGCGCAAATCCATCATGGCCATCCTGAAGGAGGTGATGACCAACGAGGCCTCGGTGCTGCTGGACACCGACGCCGCCAACAAGGCCGCCGATGCCGATCTGGCGCTCCAGGAACTCGGCGCCGACGCCATCGGCGAGGCCTACGTCACCGCGACTGTCACCGTCTGGGATGAAGACGCCCGCATCGCCGACGAAAAACTGCGCCTGGTCGAGAAAGTCATCCAAGGCCGCGACTTCACCTGCATGGTGGAAGGGGTGAACGCGCTGGAAGCCTGGTTCGGCTCGCTGCCCGGCCATGCCTACGCCAATGTGCGCCAGCCGCCGATCTCGACCCTGAACCTGGCGCACATGATCCCGCTCTCCGCCGTCTGGGCGGGGCCGGAGCGCGACGAACATTTCAACGCGCCGCCGCTGTTCTTCGCCAAGACCGAAGGCTCCACCCCGTTCCGCTTCTCCCTCCATGTCGGCGATGTCGGCCACACGCTCATCGTCGGCCCGACCGGCGCCGGTAAATCCGTGCTGCTGGCGCTGATGGCCCTGCAATTCCGCCGCTACGAAGACGCGCAGATTTTCGCCTTCGATTTCGGCGGCTCGATCCGCGCGGCGGCCTTGGCCATGGGCGGCGATTGGCACGATCTCGGCGGCGCGCTGGCCGATGACGCCGCCCCCGTCGCCTTGCAGCCCCTCGCGCGGATCGACGATGCCGCCGAGCGCGGCTGGGCCGCCGAATGGATCGCCAACATCCTGGAGCGCGAGAAAGTCGCCATCACGCCAGAAGCCAAGGAGCATATCTGGACGGCGCTTTCCTCCCTGGCCTCGGCGCCCGTGGCGGAGCGGACCCTGACCGGCCTGTCCGTCCTGCTCCAATCCAACGCGCTGAAGCAGGCGCTCCGCCCCTATTGCGTCGGCGGCCCATTCGGCCGGCTGCTCGACGCCGAAATCCGAACGGCTCGGCGACGCCGAAATCCAGGCCTTCGAGACCGAAGGGCTGATCGGCACCGGCGCCGCGCCCGCCGTGCTCGCCTATCTCTTCCACCGCATCGAAGCCCGCCTCGACGGGCGGCCAACCCTGCTCATCATCGACGAAGGCTGGCTGGCGCTGGATGATCCCGGCTTCGCCGCCCAGCTCCGCGAGTGGCTGAAAACCCTGCGCAAGAAAAACGCCTCCGTCGTCTTCGCCACCCAGTCGCTCGCCGACATCGAAACCAGCGCCATCGCCCCGGCCATCGTCGAGAGCTGCCCAACGCGCATCTTCCTGCCGAACGAGCGCGCCATCGAGCCGCAAATCACCGCCATCTATCGCCGCTTCGGCCTCAACGACCGCCAGATCGAAATTCTCGCCCGCGCCACCCCGCGCCGCGATTATTACTGCCAGTCCCGGCGCGGCAACCGCCTGTTCGAACTCGGCCTCGGCGACGCCGCACTCGCCTTCACCGCCGCGTCCTCCAAGACCGACCAGAACGCGATCACGGAAATCCTGGCGGCGCACGGCCAGACCGGCTTCGCCGCTGCCTGGCTGCGCCACAAAGGCGCGGACTGGGCGGCGGACCTTCTCGGCAATCTCAGTTCGGAGGCATCATGATGATTACGCCCCGTTATCGCGCCACGTTCATCGCGGGCGCCGCGATGCTTTCGCTGGTCATGGCCAGCGCGCCAGCCCATGCGCAAATCGCCGTCTTCGACGCCACCAACTTCTCGCAAAATGTGCTGACGGCCGCGCGTGAGTTGCAGCAGGTCGACAACGAAATCCAGAGCCTGGAAAACGAAGCCACCATGCTCGTCAACGAGGCCAAAAACCTCGCCAGCCTGCCATACTCCTCGCTGGCCCAGCTCGATCAATCCGTCACCCAGACCCAGCAATTGCTCAGCCAGGCCCAGAACATCGCCTACGATGTCACCACGATCAATCAGGCCTTCACCCAGGTCTACCCGCAGTCCTACGCAAGCACGGCATCATCCTCGCAACTGGAGAGCGACGCCCAGACCCGCTGGGAGAACGCCCGCGCCAGCTATCAGGATTCGATGAACGTTCAGGCCGGTGTCGTGCAAAATCTCGCCACGACCCACGCGCAGATCGACGCGCTCATCTCCTCCAGCCAGTCGGCCGAAGGCGCGCTCCAGGCCAGTCAGGCAGGCAATCAGATGCTGGCCATCCAGAGCGGCCAACTCGCCGACCTCACCGCGCTGATCGCAGCCCAGGGCCGTGCCCAGGCCTTGGCAGGGGCGAGTGACGCCGAGAGCGAGGCGCAGGCGCAAGCACAGCTCAACCAATTCCTGACGACGGGCGCCGGCTACCAGCCTCAGCCCGTCGAAATGTTCCATCAGCAATGAGCCGCGCACCATGAACCCCGGCGTCATCGACAATTTCCTGAACGTCTTCACCACCTACATCGATAGCGGGTTCGGCCTGCTGCATGGCGACGTCGCCTATCTCTCCTCGACCCTGATCGCCATCGACATCACCCTCGCCGGGCTGTTCTGGGCCTGGGGCGCCGACGAAGACATCATGGCGCGCCTGGTAAAGAAGACGCTCTACATCGGCTTCTTCGCCTACATCATCGGCAATTTTAACGCCCTCGCCGAGATCGTCTTCAACTCTTTCGCGGGCCTCGGCCTGGAAGCCACTGGCTCGAACCTCTCCGCAACGCAGCTTCTGCAACCCGGCCAGTTCGCCCAAATCGGCATCAATGCCGGCATGCCGATCCTGCAAGCCGCCGGAAAGTTGATGGGCTACACCTCGTTCTTCAGCAATTTCGTGCAGATTTTCGTGCTGATGGTGGCGTGGCTCCTCGTGGTCATCGCCTTCTTCGTCCTGGCCATCCAGCTTTTCGTCACGCTGATCGAGTTCAAGCTAACCACGCTCGCGGGCTTCGTACTCGTGCCCTTCGGCCTGTTCGGCAAAACCGCCTTCCTCGCCGAAAAAGTCCTCGGCAACGTCGTCGCCTCCGGCGTGAAGGTGCTGGTCCTCGCCGTCATCGTTGGCATCGGCACCACCTTGTTCAGCCAGTTCACCCAGGGCTTTGGCAACACCCAGCCAACCATCGAGGATGCGCTCTCGCTGGTCCTGGCCTCTCTGTCCCTGCTCGGCCTGGGCATTTTTGGCCCAGGCATCGCCACGGGCCTGCTCTCCGGCGCGCCACAGCTTGGCGCCGGTGCTGCCATCGGCACCGCACTCGCCGCGGGCGGCATTGGCGCCGCCGGTCTGATCGGCTCGGCCGGTGCGCTTCGTGCCGGTGCTGGCGCGCTCGTGGCGGGCACACGGGGTGGCGCCGCCCTCGCGGGCGCCACCTCAACGGCCTATCGCCTCGGCGCCGCAGCCTCGGGCGAAGGCGGCTTGAAAGGTGCTGCCGCAGGCATGGCTGGCGTCGCCAAGGCAGGTGCCGCCGTGCCGCGCGCGATGGTGGCCCGCGTCGCCGACAATCTGAAACAGAGCTTTGCCGCCGGTGGCCGCGCCGCTTTCCAGGCAACCGGCGGCGCATCCTCCAGCCCATCAGCCGAGGCCGCACCAACTGGTGACGCCGCAGGCGGCCCACCCGGCTGGGCCCGGCAGATGCGCCGCCGTCAAGCCGTCAGCCACGGCGTCTCCACCGCCACCCATGTCATGCGCTCCGGCGACCATGGCGGCGGCTCCACCAACGTCGATCTTTCGGGAGAGAAATAATGCAGTTCCGCCGCGCCGGCACGCGCTATGGCCGCACCCCCGAACCTGAAACCCCCTACCAGAAAGCCGCCCAAGTCTGGGACGAACGCATCGGCTCCGCCCGCGTCCAGGCCCGCAACTGGCGTCTCATCGCCTTCGGCAACCTGATCCTCGCCGGTGGGCTGGCCGGCGGCCTCGTCTGGCAATCCGCGCACGGCAGCGTCGTCCCCTGGGTGGTGCAAATCGACAATCTCGGCCAGGCCCAGGCCATTGCCCCCGCCATCGCCGATTACCGCCCCACCGACCCGCAAATCGCCTGGCAACTCGCCCAGTTCATCGAGGACGTGCGCTCGATCCCCGACGATCCCGTCATCGTCCGCCAGAACTGGCTCCGCGCCTACGATTTTACCACCAGCCAGGGGGCGATGGCGTTGAACGACTACGCCCGCAACAACGATCCCTTCGCCAATATCGGCAAGGCGCAGGTCGCCGTCGACGTCTCCAGCGTCATCCGCGCCTCCGACGACAGTTTTCAGGTCGCCTGGGTCGAGCGCCACTACCAGGACGACAGCCTGGTCTCGACGGAACACTGGACCGCCATCCTCACCATCGTCCTGTCCCCACCCACCGATGCCGATCGCCTGCAGAAAAACCCCCTTGGCGTCTACGTCGATGCCATCAACTGGTCGAAGGAGCTCGACTGATGAAAATTTCCGTCTCCATGCTGGCCCTGTCCTCGATGCTCGTGGTCGCGGGTTGCACGACCTACAAACCGCCCAGAATCAGCTACGACACCGCGCCCCAACCAGCGGTATTGCTCCCGGACCCGCCGAAGCCCGTCGACATCGTGCAGATCCCAACACCGCTCCCGCTCCCCGACCAGCTAAAGCCACTCCCGGCAGGCCAAACCGCACCGGCGGAGTCGCCCAACCCCACGGTGCGGGTCGCGGCGGCGAACGCAGCCGCCCGCATCCAGCCGACCAGCGACGGCTACATCAACGCCATCCAGGTCTACCCCTTCACCGACGGCGCGCTCTACGAGGTCTACGCCGCCCCGGAGGAAATCACCGACATCGCCCTGCAACCGGGCGAGCAACTCGTCGGCTCCGGCCCGGTCGCCGCCGGCGACACCGTGCGCTGGATCATCGGCGACACGACCAGCGGCACGGGCCCAACGACGCAGGTCCACATCCTGGTCAAACCGACGCGCCCGGATCTGGTGACCAACCTCATCATCAACACCGACCGCCGCACCTATCATCTGGAGCTGCGCTCTTTGCGCGTCACCTACATGGCCTCGATCTCCTGGCAATATCCGGAAGACGAGCTGATCGCCCTGCAGCAGCAGAACAACGCCGCCGACGCCGCCACGCCAGCCGCAACCGGCGTCGATGTTTCCGCGCTGAATTTCCGCTACCAGATCGAAGGCGACAACCCGCCCTGGCGTCCGCTGCGCGCCTTCGACGACGGCCATCAGGTTTTTATCCAGTTCCCAAATGGCATCGGGCAGGGGGACATGCCGCCGCTCTTTGTCATCGGCCCCAGCGGCAAGACATCCGACCTCGTCAACTACCGAGTGCGCGGCACCGACATGATCGTCGACACGCTGTTTGCCGCCGCTGAGCTGCAAATGGGCGACGGCAATTCCGAGCAGCGCGTCCGCATCGTCCGCACCGACGGGACACCTTCGCCATGACCGACCAGGACCCCGACAACGGCGCAACCCGCCCGCTGGCCGCCGAACTGCGCCTGCGGCCAAACCGGCCCGAGCGTCACACGCCTCTCGCGCCGGGTGCTGATCGGTCTCGGCACCGTCGCCAGCCTCTCCATCTTCGGGCTGACCTACTGGGCGCTGCAATCGCGCGGCGTAAAACCTGAAAACCAGGAACTCTACAATACGCAAAACCAGAACATCGCCGACGGCGTCACCAGCCTGCCAAGCAGCTACAACGACCTGCCAAAACCCACGCCGCCACTCGGCCCGCCGCTGCCCGGCGATCTCGGCCCGCCAATCCTCCATGCCGAGCAGCAGGGCAGCGTCCCGGCGGGCAATGACCAGGCGGATCAGCAACTGGCCCAGGAACAGAATTCTGCCCGCACGAGCAGCCTGTTCGTTCAAACCGCCACACCAACCGCCGCCTCCGGAACAGGGGCAGGTTGCGGACCTCAGATCAGGACCGGGCAATACCGGCGCCTCTGGCACCACATCGCCGACCGATCCAACGGCCACCCAGAACATGCAGGACCAAAAACTGGCCTTCCTGAACGGCCCCTCCGACGCGCCGACGGTCAGCCCAGACCGGCTGACCAACGCGGCATCGCCCTACATCCTTCAGGCCGGCTCGGTGATCCCCGCCGCCCTCATCACCGGCATCCGCTCAGACCTGCCCGGCCAGGTCACCGCCCAGGTAACGGAAAACGTCTATGACAGCCCAACCGGCCAATACCTCCTGATCCCCCAGGGTTCGAAGCTCATCGGGGAATACAACAGCGAGGTCGCCTTCGCGCAAAGCCGTGTCCAACTGGTCTGGACCCGCCTGATTCTGCCGGATGGCCGCTCGATCGTTCTGGAGAACCAGCCGGGCGCCGACACCCAAGGCTATTCCGGGCTGCAGGACGGCGTGGACAACCACTGGGGCTCATTATTCGAAGCCGCCCTGCTCTCCACATTCCTGAGCGTCGGCGCCGAGGCAGGAACCAGCAACCAGGAGAACAACCTCGTCCAGGCCATCCGCAGCGGCGCGTCCGACAGCATCAACCAAACCGGCCAGGAAATCGTTGAACGCGAACTCAACATCCAGCCTACACTCACCATTCGGCCAGGCTTCCCGGTCCGGGTGATCGTCAACCGCGACCTCGTGCTTGCGCCATATCAGGGATGAAGGAGGGACCATGGTAAAGTTGAAACTCGGCGTTATCTCCGACGACAAACCCGTGAAACTCACCATTGAAATTTCGGCCGCCACTCATCGCGATCTTCTTGCCTATGCCGAAGTGCTCGGGCGACGAGACTGGCCAATTGATCCCCGACCCGGCACGACTGATTGCGCCCATGGTGATCCGGTTCATGGCAACTGATCGCGAATTTCTGAAGGTGCGGCGAGCGACTTCATCAAAAAACAAAATTAACCTGCTGTGATATCTAGAGCGTATTCCCATCTGATTGAATCGGATGGGATTCCCAAAACGGCTTTGATCTGATTCAAGATGTGTGCTGGCGAAGGGGGCCGGCATGCATGGCCAAACCGATTTCCATTGATCTTCGGCGCCGCGTCTGTGCTGCAATATCGGAAGGTCTTTCGTGCCGCGAGGCGGCGGCACGTTTCAAGGTCAGCGCGTCCAGTGCGATCCGCTGGCAGGCGCAGATGAGAGCCTCTGGTGACATTGCTCCATTGCGTAACGGTGGCGATCGTAAGTCTGGCCGGATTGAGGCGGAAGCTGAGTTCATTCTTCGCCAAGTCGAGGAACGCCGTGACATCACACTGACTGAGCTGCAAGAAAAACTCGCGGCGCACGGAACCCGGGTCGGCATTGGGACGCTTTGGCGGTTCTTCAACCGCCGCAAAATCACATATAAAAAAAGACAGCGCACGCTGCCGAGCAACAACGCGCCGACGTAGCGGCTGCACGCGATAAATGGGCGGCCGATCAGCCGCTCCTGAACCCCGAGAAGCTGGTGTTTATCGACGAGACCGGCATCACCACCAAGATGGCCCGCCTGCGCGGCAGAGCCCCAAGGGGTGAGCGCTGCATCGCCGCAATTCCTCACGGCCACTGGATGACGACAACCTTCACCGCAGGTCTGCGTCTAGGCAAACTATCCGCGCCAATGGTGCTGGACGGTCCCATGGATGGTGAGCACTTCCTGGCCTATGTCGAGCAGTTCTTGGTGCCAGAACTGATGCCAGGCGACATCGTTGTCATGGACAATTTGCCAGCACATAAAATTACCGGCGTGCGCAGCGCCATCGAGACCAGCGGCGCGCACCTGCTCTATCTTCCGCCATACTCCCCAGACTTCAATCCTATCGAGATGGCCTTCTCAAAATTTAAAGCTCTCATCAGAGCCGCAGAGCCAAGAACCCTCGAAGACCTCAGGAAAGCCGCTGCCAACGCAATCGAAAAATTCATCCCAACCGAATGCAAAAATTTCTTCGCCAAAGCAGGATATCAGTCAATTTGATCGGAAAATGCTCTAACACCATATCGAAGACATTAGCACGAATGTAACTGCTCTCGAACGCTTCGAAATATGATATCGTATAACTCTCATACCGAATGGGGGCAATTCTGCGGCCCATCCCGGTGCCGCGTTGTTATTTGAAGAAACATGCCAGATCGTCCGCCATGGTAGGAACGAGTAGATTGCGATCAAGAAATAGGTTTCGCATTTCGCAGCTCGTTTCGGCGATAAGGAGGCATCCATGGCACGCGGCGCCGTGGGTTGCTCGATCGCCGCTCCTATCGTCTGGTTCATGATCGGCACAAACTGGGTCATTTGAACAAATACGCAGACGGTCCAACGCGTTCTTAAGGATATTTGCAAATCTTGGGGCGGTTGCGACAAGACCTCCTAGAGTGCCCTGCGCACCTGCGCTCGCGGTATAGATAAGTATTCCACAGCGGTCGACGTCGCCGCCGCCTCGCGTGTTTGACAGCGCGTAGACACGTTCCTTCAGTGAACTGGCCGGATAGCCGCAATCGAGGGCGATCTCAGCCATCAATGCGTGAGATATACTGTGAAGAAGTACGTAGGCGGTTCCAGGATACGCCGGCGCATTCCCAGCAAAGCGCCTTTGCCAGTGTCCGTATCCAGCCAGGAGCTTTTGATTACGGACAGCAGTGGCTTCCTTTTTAAGCCATGCGGCAATCGCAGTGGCATCAAAATGGATGAAGATTCCTTCCCCAAACTGCTCGATTGCTGGCAACCAGTCCGCATCACGCGATATGGGCGCGCCACGAACGCTCAAATGAATATCTTCGATATCGCCATCAGATCCCGTAGGCGCCGCTTCAAATCGCGTGAACCCGTAGAGGCATGACACCTCCCTCAGGCGATGCACCGCGACCAAGTTCTTGATCGCGGACAGGTCTATGCCAGCATCGGAATCCGCCCAACCATCTCGCGGAAGGGTCTGTGCATAGAGCTTTGCGGTCGGATGGTTCGCGCCGATCTCAGATCGGCCGCTGGCAAACGTATCAAACTCGGACAGCTTTGGTGAACGCGTGGCGTCTGTTTTTGCACCCTCACGAATACGCTGAAGCCTATCGAAAATGTCACCGTCCGCATAAGGACCAAGCGACGCCGATACCTTTGGATTGAATTTCTTAGCTTGGGCGACATCTTGGACTGTTTGCACGCCGGCCAGATCACCCGAGAGCTCATCAACAAGCTGACTGAGTTCATCCTCCTCGGTCGGCAGCGAAATCACGGTGTGAACCTGCGGAAAATAGGTATTCGTCGCCGTTCGCGTCAGCAGCTTGAGATTATCCCCGCATCCTTCGGGGTCTCGATCGAGCAGCCACGGACGCTCGCCGCGGCATTTGCCGAGACGCCCTGGCTGGAAGGTGTCCTGAAGGGACAGACGACGGCCGCATCCACACACGATGTTGGTGTCGGCGGGGTCCGCGCTGGTTCCCTTCTCCTCCACCCACATCGGCTCGTGGCATGCCCCCGAACCGTGAACGACCCAGCGCCAATCAATGTCTTGGAGATGCCCCTTGTCGCACGCGCACACGAAACGGATAGGCGTCACATCGCTCTTTCGCCCGTCATCGTATTGGAACCTTCGACGGCCCTTGCTGTCGAGATCTTGCCAACGCACCAACCGCCGACGCCGCGCCGTTTTGGCGCCCGAGGTGTTCGTTTCCACCTGCTCACAAATGAACCATGTCGGGAAGATCGGCGCTGCAACACCACGGGGCACGCCGTTCCGTTCATCAACCGACGTGGGCGGTGTTCTCAAGGTCAGACTGGCTGCCGGATCGAGGCGCCCTTGTTCCTTCAGAATTTGCTCAAGACGCATCGTCAAACGCGGCTCTGGAAGGGTCGCGAAGGCGTTGCCCTTCATGTCCCACTGTTCGAGTCCGCCTACCACGACAGATCGAGTTGGCAGATCGATCATCGCCCCCGGACCGAAGGTCGAAATCAACTGGCTTAGGCGCTGGGCATTCTTGGTCATGCTAGATCATCCGCGTTCGCGATTGTGTTTCCGTAAGGATCCCTGACCTTCAAGATGACGTTGGGTTCCACGTCGCGCATGGAACGGCCCGCCACAAAGCGGCGGTGGGGTTCCGCCAAGTTACCGATCTCAAGTTCGAGCGGCATGTGCAGTAGCCGATGCGGACTCTTCTTCTTGGCGTAGGCAAAAGCATTGCCGCCGGCCACCTGCTCATCGGAAGTTTCAATCCATGCATCCAAGATGTCGTCAATCAGCTTTGACAGAGCCACGCGACCGCCGGCGATCATCCGTTCCGGCGCACGAGCAACGATCGAGTCTCGGACCAAGTCGCGTATCCCGACATTGTTCTTCAGTTCATTGACGGCGACATCCGGGGTGAGCGCACCATCCACATGGCGCGCCGCAGCGACCACGACTGCAGCCAAGGCGCGATCCAGTGCCCGGGCCGCCCAAGGTGTGACGCTCGTCGCTTCAACGGCGCGATAGAAGGTGCGGTGAAATTGGCCGAATTGCTCGAAGTGCATCCGGTCACGCGGCTTGTGGAGATTTAGAACCGCCAGCACGAGACCCGGCCTGGAATGGTCGCGGCCGACGCGGCTGGTCGCCTGGATATATTCCGCAGCCGTCTTTGGCTGCCCTTGCACGACCATGAGCCCGAGGCGCGTGATGTCGAGACCAACCGAGATCATGTTGGTCGCGAGGGCCACATCGACGGTTTCGGCATCCCGGCCAAAGATCGCCTCTAGACGCCGCTTCGCCTTCGCCACCTCATCGGTCGAGACACGAGACGTGAGTTCCATCGGCTCCTTGATAGTTCGATCCGCGAATGGGGTATCGGCAGGGTCCACCCGGCGGCGTTGGGAGCCGTAGCGAGCAGCGCGATCACGTACTTCATCCTCGACAATCCGCCGTGCGCCGCCCAACTCGCGCAAAGCGTTGAAATAGCAAAGCGCCGTCATATACGGATCGGCAGGATTTCGAGTCTCGCCGTCAGCGGGGATATTCGCGTCGTATGCCGCCTGCGCAGCTGCGACGAGCGTGGTCAAAGACCGCAGGAAGACAAGCTTCGGGCCACGACCTTGCGCCGCGATGCCGAGATAGAGCCGCGCAGGATTTGTCGTTGATGGCACCGTACGCGCGAAGAAGCTGTCGACGCGATCGATACCAGGCGGCGGAAAAATGCTGGTTGTGTCGCGATCAAACAGGGCGGCGATTTGATCGGCGGCGCGTCTGACGGTGGCGGTCGAAGCTACGATTTTGGGGCGCACGCGGTTGTCGCCGGCGCCTCGCGAGGCAAGCTGATCAATCGCCGCCTCATACAGACCGGCGACCGTTCCAAGTGGCCCGGCAATAAGGTGCAATTCGTCCTGGATGATGAGGTCGGGCGGGTCGAGCGACCAGCCGTTACCCAACGGCCGGCCTTCGCCTGGCTCAGCTGCACCGTAAAAGCCGACAGCATCTTCGAAACGGTCAACGTGTCCGAAGAAAGCGCCGGTCTCCCCCACCCATGGAAGCGCGGCGAACTTGTCCACCGTGGCGATCAGAAACGCCGGCAGGCGCCGGTAGATGGGCTCGTCCACCGTAAGGACCGGCAGCGGTCGATTCCTGCTGAATTCGCAGCCAGTGTTAGCGCAGCGAATTTCCAGATTGGTCGGCGCATGCTCATTCGGCGCGCAGGAAAAGGATGACGGCGTGAACTCCGTTCCACACCAAGGACAGGCCTTGAGCGGGGCCGGCGCACGCTTGTCACGCCCGTTGCGATATCGCCGAACTCGACCGACTGCGGTTGTCTCGTCAGACTTTCCTCTACCGCCGAGCTTGTTCGGCGATGCGTCGGAGCCGACCCACAGGCCGATCTCGATCGGCCAGTCACCCAGCATCCGGCGGCCGCCCTCATCAACGTTCTTGGCGTCGGTGCGCATGAGTTCCAGGGCACAGACTACACCAGCGGCGCGGGCAAGCTGGTCGAGCGTGAGAAGGCGCAGCGTGTAGCGCATGATGACGGCGACACCAGCGCCGAGCACGCCGGATCCACCCAGCCGCCGATGCGCAATCACCAGGGCTGCAAGGCCGAGATAGGCTTCGGTCTTGCCGCCGCCTGTTGGGAAGAACAGCAGGTCCGCCGTCTCGCGGTCGACATGAGTTCGGTCGATCAGGCCAGCCATGTTGAGCAGCACAAAGGCGAGCTGGAACGGCCGCCATTGGGGCTCATCGAGCGCACTCGGATCGCCGATCGCGCCGGCAACACGACGACGCGCGGCCATGGAAACAGAGAGATTCATGAACCCGAACGCCGTGCGGGCCTTCCTGTCAGTTGAGAGGATCTCGATGCCCTTCGTGATCCTGTTCTTCGCGGTCTCCATCTCGGCAACAAGGCGTTCGCCGGTCTCGCGGCGGCGCATGGGAAGACCTGCGAGCTTCTTGCGCTCGGCGTCGATCCACATTCCATAGAGTACCGGCAGATCGGCTAGAGCGGCGCGAAGTCCGGCTCCATCGCCCTCCGCCAACTGCGCGAGCGCTTCCATCCCGAACGTGACCTGCGCCCTGAATTCAGCATCTTCATTCGGCGCAACGCGTTCGACCTCCGCGGATGGCAGCGGATCGGTCCATACCCGCGTCACACCCCCGGCGCCGTCTGCAGAGGTGTCCCATCCAGCGGCCGCGTTTCGTCCCACGGCCCATTCTCGCATATCGCGATAATGCAGATCGGCGATCCGCAGGTCCCAATCCTGGGCGCGATAGCCGGACAGGTCGCGACGCGGTCGGAATCCCGTTTCGCAAACAAGCTCGAGCCGCGCCTGAAACGCGTAGCTGACATCGGCATAAAAGCGATGAACCGTGGCGCGCCGATTGACGAGGAAAACAGTGAGGGCGCGGACGCGCTCAGTCTTGCCGTCCGGCGTCGTGTAACTGAACAGACGCGAGTGTGTTTCCATGGCCAGGCCGCCACCCCGGCGTTGTTCGGCCGCGCTCTCCGGCACGACAATTGGACTGCCGCGCCCGTCCTTGATCGGAAGAACCATGACCCGGTCTTTCGGGCTCCGAACCCAGTCGACCATGGGCCGCTCGGTGCGCTTGCGCTTGCCATCCTCGCCAAGCTCCTCGGGTAAGGGTTCGGGCAGAAGGATCGCCTCAGGCAATGGCGGTTCGGTTCGATAATCACCCCAGGAAACGCGCGCTTCGATCGACGTCACATCCGGATCTAGCAATACCGTCAGTCCGATGGATGACGGCAGAAAGCGTCGGCGGGCATTCGGGGCCTCGGGCTCCTCGTTGTCGGTCGCGGCGCCGCCAGCGCCATCAGCGTCCGGCTCCTCGACGTCGATTTCCATCTCTTCCTGGGCGGACGGATCGTTCTCGTCGTCATCCCCATCGAGGGAGAGCGGATCCTCCGCAGGCGCGAGAAATCCAGCCAGATACCAGCGTGCCGGGCTTTCGTTCAGCCGCTCGTTCGCCAGATCACCGTCCTGCGGCCCCGGGCCGATGAGGTCGCGACGAAAGACGTCCACGATGTGGGCGCGAATATCGACCGAGTTTGTCATGACCGCCCAAGCCCCTCCGAGATAAATAGTTCTCCAAGGACCTTTTCGAGCCACTTGGTGGTGTAAGCCAATTTCAGGGCCTCTTTCGGTCGATGCCCTACATCGTCGATAAGCGCTTCCAGAGCGATCAGCCGATCCTTGAGCCCAAGCCGAACGCCGAAACGCATACTGGCCTTGTCAGGTCCGCAGAGAACCCACGCATCGCTTCGCGTCAGCGCGTGCGCCCACAAAGACCGCTCGCCCACGTCAAGCGCGATGTCGGGCGCCCGAACAGCCACGGCGGCGCGCTGCGCATCCCCCACCGGGTGGACCGCCTTGAGCGTCGCCGCCAGTTGGGCAGCATCGATCTGCTGTTCGGGCCGCCGGCGCTGAAAACCGGTCTGTGTCTCGGTCACGCAATCCTCGACCGTCTCAACGCTGTAGCCACTCGAAAGCGCGCGCCAGGATCCGACCCTGAAGCACTCCAAGATGGCGTTGGTATCGATGAGGACCGGCCCCTGGTGGCGAACCATTGGACCTCACAGCTCGACAGGGGATTGAACCCCATGCGTCGTGAAGAGATCGGCGAGATCGTCAACTGTCAGGTCCAGTAGCGCACTCGCCCGGCGCGCTGACACGCGGCCTTCGTCGACGGCGAGGCCGATGACTTCCATGAACGGCTTCGAGAATAGAGGCGGCACAATCGCCGGCACCGCATCACGTCCATTGTTGCGGAGCGCTGCATCTGGAATCGCCCGTGCGACGGCGGGCTTTAACCGTTCCATGGCGACAAGCCGCCATTTAAGCGCCGAGGCCGTGACCTGAAGCTCATTCGCCACCGCGTTCAAACGGCCGGCGAGCTCGCCAGCGTCGATCGCGGACCAATCGCCATACCGATCGAGCACGGGCGTCGGCATCAGAACCGCCGACGCAAAATTGTTGGCAAGCTGCTCAATGCGATTACCGCCAGTTTCCCGCGCCTCTTCCGAATGCTCGGGCGGCATCGCGTCCCAGGTGAGGATATGGAACAGCTCGTGCGCCAGGTCGAAGTGGCGGCGCCCCTCGACCTCGTGCCGATTGATCAGCACGACATCCAGTTCCGGCAGACGGCACGCCGCGCCGGAAATCCCCTGGAAAGCATCCACCATGAGCACGAGGATGCCCAACTCGCTCTCCATGACCTCAACGAGGCGCTTCGCCGGGATGTCGCCAAGCCCGAACTCCGTTACAAAGCGCTCCCCGGCCTCCATGGCGTCTTCGAAGCGCTGATGGCGCGCAATCCCGAGCGACCGCCGCAGCAACGGCGCGGACCGTCCGACCTGCGGCGCGATGGCACGGAAAGCGGCGATCCAGCGTCCTGCATTCCGCTCATAGGCGCTCAGCCTCTGCGGCCCCACATCCGTTTGCCGCCACGAAAACCGACCCTCTCCGACGAGCAGGAACGGGTCGGTGAAGTAGTCCAGCGGCGCGCCGAGTTTCTCGACGGCGAGAACCAGCTCCTCAGCTGTGACGCGCCGCTCGCCGGTCTCGATCGCCGAAACCGTCTGGCGGTCCTTGAAGCCGAACAGGCGCGCAAGATCGTCCTGCGAGAGCTTTCGCTCCTCGCGCAACGCCTTGATCCTCGCTCCTATAAAATTCGTGGTCATGACCGCCTCCGTCTGAGCGGTATAATCTTGCGAATTAGAAAATGCAAGATTATCTTGCGTTCAAAGGTCGAGTCGTTCGTCCCTTTTGACCCATGGAGGTTCCCATGACGGATAAGCGGGTTTTCATTGAGCGTCGCTCCGGCGAAGGCGATTACGCGGTGCGCAAACCAGGCTCGGAGCGGGCCAGCGTTGTTCTGCCGACCCAGGAGAAAGCAATTGACTGGGCCCAGCAACGCGGCGCGGACGTTTACGTCGAGCGGGTGCGCCAGACTAAGGTGGGCCATCCAGACAAGTGGCGCCGGCCGTAATCGGCTGGAGCGCCTTTTGCCTCGGTTAGTCGACCTCTTCACTGTCGACTAGTTCATCATCTTCCGGCGTGGCCGTGACACCTGCGGCGCGTTCAGCGGTGGCACGCTCGGCGTTGAGGGCGAGCAGGCGCGCGAGTACCTCGTCCTTAAACTCTGCCGGCCAGTCGAAGCGCGTCTTGGGTGTTCTGCCTTCGTCGGCGTCCTGCTCAATAAACTCGGGGGCAGCACGATCGGCCAAATCGTCCCAACCATAAGCAAGCAATATAGCGACATCCATCTCGTGGTGGAGCGTACGTAGGCTGGCGATATCCGTGCTGTTTTCACCGCGCGAATGGAAGCGGTTATAGGTTTTTGTTAGCCCCTCTTGGCGCGCGATCATCAATTGTGCGCGGAAGATGTGATAGGCCTCTCCTACAGCTTCGAGTGCGGTGTCGGTTACGAAATTTTCTGGGAATGGGAACGTGCGGAAGCAGTCTTCGATCGTATATGTCAGATCATCCTTCATAGTCGTGCCAACGAACCTTGCCCAAATCTCATGGATCGATGTTTGAAGGCACGCAAAAGGCGCGAAACCTTCAAGGGCGAACACGTTGAGGTTTTGCGAATAAACGAGTCCGTTCGGCAGCAATCCAATTGCATATTGGGGCGCTGCTTTGCTTGAGTTCACGAAAACAGATCGAAGCGGTGCAATCTTCCGATAAAGTCCCGGTCGTTTTTCAGCGTATTGCCACCAACGCGTTTTTAACGCTGGACGGGTCTGCTTATCGCGCTCTGGCTTAACCCTACGCCGAATAATCTCAATCAGGTCAGGCCAATCCTCGGCCACGTCGCCAGGATAATCTCCAGGAACAATTCCTTCTACCCGACATTTTGCGACCTCGGTTTCGTTCATGTCCGCCCAAGCACGCAAAGCAGGGTCCCGCTTAAGGGGGCGGTCAAAGAAGTCTATCACATAGCGGTTGTGTCGATGTTCGGGGTCAGTGTTAACTTCTTCGCCGCCGATGAACGGAAATATCCGCTGTGCGTTCCTTTGATCTTTGGCGATCAACGCTTCCATAGTGGCGAGGCTTTCGGCCTCGCCCTTGGCTGCCGCTGAATCATCGAAAGTAAAGCCTACGCCAAGGACGTAGGAACCGACGAAGGCCTTGCCTGAATTCGCCGCCAGTGCCACCGGAGAGGTATCGAGGTCCCCCTCCACAAGGTAAGCCGATATCCGACGCACCTGTCTTGTATCGAGAACAGGCGAAATGGTTTCACCCTTAATGATATGGACGACCGAGACAACAACGGCTGCTTCCCCGGGCCATTTCAGCCGCCGTCTTGCGCGAAGGATCGCGCCGCCGCTTTGCAAAATCGAAGTCAGACCGGAGGCGCGCGTGTCGCCCTGGCCGATGGTATTGGTGGCGATGAGGCCGAACACACCGCCTTGTCGCAGCAGCCCAAAAGCCCGGCGAAAGAAATGCGCTACGAGATCGGCATTCCCATGTGCACCTTCGTGCAGGGTTTGTAGCCAGGGCAAATAATTCTTGGCGTTGCCGTTGATCAGCGTGTTCTTGCCGGCAAACGGTGGATTGCCAACAATAGCATCAAACCCCTTATCCTGCCGCGCAAAAACCTCAGGAAATTCGATATCCCAATGGAACGGATGAAGTAAGTGCGGCTCTTCATAAAGACCGGCCGCAAACTCACGGAATTTCGGCCAAAAATACTCTGGTTTCAGACCTCCCCATACGCTCAATTGCTGACGGGCAGTCTCGCGTTGCTTCTGCTTATCGGCGGAGAAAAAGGCAGCGATCACTGCGTCGCCGATGATCCTTATGTCATTCAGGCGTGCTTCAATATGCCGATGTCGCGACTCCTGAATTGCGCGCTCAATATCGTCCGGCGCGTCTTGAATTTCACGGCGGGCGACCATCGCCTCAGCCACTCTTTCCTGCAGAAATCCATCAAATGGCGAATAGTCAGATTGTCCATCCTTCCATGCCAGCCGACCAATTTGCCGTGCGGTCAACCCAACCAAGGCAGTCGCCGCATTTCAGCGCATGATCAAGGAACGTAAATTCATGGTCCCGCGCCAGCGTGGCCAGCCAAAGCGAAAGCCGTGCGAGATCGACCGCGCGCGGGTTCTTGTCGACACCATAGAGGCAGCGCTGCGCGACAAGCCGGCGGGCATGAAGCTCCTCGTCCTCATCCGCCGGAATGGTGGGCCGCGTCTCCGGCCAACGCGCCCAGGCCGCAACCAGGCGCTCGCCCAAAGCGCGGCAGGCCTCGACCAGGAAGGCGCCCGAGCCCATGGCCGGGTCGCACACCTTCAGCTCCAGCACTTGCTCCGGCGTCGCGTCCGGCCCCAGCCGCTCAAAGGCCGGCTCCAGCGCATATTTGACGATCGGCGCTGTGAGCGAGCGAGGCGTGTAATGGCTGCCGGTCCGCCGCCGCTCGCCCGTCGGCTGCAGGATCGGCGTGCCCGGATGCCGCGACCCTCTTTTTGGGCGAGCCGCGCTCATCGACCATGCCGTCGAGCGCCGCCACAAGATCCTCGACGATTTTCGGCGTCCTCGACCGGCTTGGCCTGCGCCGCCGTCAGGGCGCGCCCGACATTATCCTTCAGCTCCTTGATCCGGTCCTTGCCCTTCTTGGCGAGAAGGTCGTCGAGCGCGACGAACACCGGCGTCTTGTTGTTCTTGCCAGCCTTGATGGCGAGCACGCGGCTTTTGGCGGCCTCGACCGTGAAGCCCATGACGGTCTCGTAGACCGAGCCGATCTGTTCGACGTCGAGGGTTCGGTAGGACAGCCGCTCGCGCTCCGCGCCGCGCAGCTTCAAGGTCATCAGCCCTTCGAGGATGCGCAGCAGGCATCCGTCTGACACGTCCAGAATCCGGGCCGGGTCATCTTTCGAGGCGCGCCCTTCAAGGAAAGGAAATTCATCTGGATCGAACAGTTTGCCGCCACGAGCCTGCACGAAGCCGGTTTTGTGGCCTTTGTGGATCAGCCGAAACAGCGCCAGCAATCCGCCCCATCCGCCGCGCCGCTCGTCCATCGTGTCGGGATTGAGCGCCGCGTCTTCCGTGAGCTTGGCGTAGAGGCCGCGAACCGAATAGCTGGTCTCGTAGATCTCCCGCGCGCGGGCATCGGATCGCGACGGAAGCAGGTCCCGGTCTTCGGCGTAGAGCACGAAGACCAGGCGCATCAGGACGGTCAGCAGTCCTTCATAGAGATGATCGGGACGGCTGGCCGCGAGTTCGCGCACGAGCGCCTGGTTCGGCGCTGTCCAGCCCGCGCAGCAGCTCGTGAAGCGCGCCGAGCACCTGCTCGGCCAGCGCAGTGGAAACCAATGCCTGAGCGTCGCGGCTCCGCTTCAGAAGCGCAGGCAGGCGGCGATCATCGGCGTCCTGAAAAGAGGCGGAAGCGATCAAGCAGCAGCTTCAGGCCGCCAAGCATAGGCCGGCCAGCAACCATCGCCATGGGGCGGATCGGAAAGCTCTGATGGCCTGACGTTTCGCCGCGCGGCGCATAAATCAGGCGAAATTCGGGATAGTACCGAACCTCGCCATCCTGTGCGTTCGTCCCGCTCGGAAATCAGCAGGCCGGCAAAGACGCCCGTATCGCGCAATAGTCGCTCAAAGCGCTGGTGCGGCGTCGCCTCCCAGCCGTCGAGCGCGTTCCGGGCATCGGGATCGATACCTGGCGCCTCGATACGCACGAGGAGCTGCCAGCGGCGATCGCCGTCCCCGAGCTCAGCGACAGCCCAAGTCGGCCGCAGCGTCGTGCCGTGCTCGGGGAGCGCCACGAGCAATTCATCAGGAATAGCTGGACCGCCGGGCGCGCCGGCAACATGGCGCGCTTCCCAGCCGAGCACCTGTCTCGACGAACGCCCAGGGATCGGTGAGTGCCGGTTTGGAAAGGTCCGAGCCGATGATCTCGGCAACCTGGCCGGTGTCGATTGGCGTTTGCCTAAGCGGCGGTAGCCCCAATTCCTTGAGGAGCGTCGGCGCGACAACGAGGCCCACCGGCGGTACATGGTCGAGCCATTCAAGATCAGGATCGCGATAGATTTCCGTAGCCATCGCGCTTACCCCGATACCGGCCAGAGATAGACAAGGCCGACCGGCTCCAGGCGGTGCGCACGCACCTCATAGGAGTCGCGAAGGCGCTTCGGTTCATCGCGCAACTCACGCTCAAGGCGTGTCAAGCGGCCTTCCCAGTGCCGCCGGTCTGCCTCTCGCTCGCGCCGCTCCTCGGGCACGAGATCGAGGGTGAGCTGATTGGGGTCGAACTCCTTTGCCGCCTTGGCGATGCGCGATCGCTGCTGTTCGAGCAGGTCGGACAGTGAGCGCGCTTCCTCCTCGCCACGCTTTTGGAGTTGCGCTGTAACCGTCAGTCAGTCGCTCGGCGGCGATCTTTTCCAATGCCGGGACAAGGTCGGCAATATCCTTCGCGACCAGAGCCTGGATACGAGCGACCGCGGCGCCTGGCGCTTCGCGCGCGTCACGCAGCGCCTCTTCGAGCTGATTGAGGGTCTTTTCCTCGCCGCTCTCGCCCAGCGGTCGGAGCGACTTGCGGTCGCGTTCTGACTCCGTCCAGATCGCGGTAATCGGGATGACTTCTTCATGCAGCCGCGCAGCGCCGGCGCCAAAGACGGCCAGGCGTCCCATCAGCACGACACGCGGCTGCGCGCCCGGCCCGTAGATGACCGACACGCGCGACAGCTTCGACTGAAAGCCCTGGCTGAGGAAGCGAGAAAGGAGCCGCCTGACCAGGCGGTGCTCAAGATGCACCTGCACCACGTCCGAGGCGTCGCGGCCGTCGGCCAAGATCGGCGGACTGAATGCGATCGACCGAATGGGCGCATCGCGCCGCCAGTCGCCGAGACGCTCACCGCGCTTGCGCGGCCGAACCCGCAGATCGTCGAAGGCATCGTCCCAACCCGCGTCTTTCGTGAACGCTGGATCGTTGGGATTGAGCCGGTAGGTTTCCACTTTGCCGACCGCCGCCCCACGGGCGTCATCGAGAACATAGCCCGCGCGCGACAACGCGGCCGCAGCCACACGATGCAGATCTTCTGGATCAACACCGACGCGCTCACGCGAACGTTCGAGGGCGCGTTGCAGATCGGCCTGCTCCTTCAGCAACCGTTCGTGACGGGCGCGTTCGTCGTCGTCCATTTCGGCGCGCGCGCGATTGAGCCGTTCGGCGTCGCTTTCCTCAGCGATGGCCCGAGCGATCGCCGCCCCCTGGCCGCGCAAAATGCCGCCTTCGGCCAGACGCTTCGCGATGCGGTCCTCGATCACCTGGCCGACCGATCCGAGCTGTTCGCGGATGGTCTCCGTCTTCCGGACCAACGCCTCCAACACGATGTCGGCTTCACGCTGCTCGTAGCGGAAGTATCGACAAATGACCTGTTTCGCCGGCTGAAGCTTACGATCGATGCGGCCGTTGCGCTGCTCCAGCCGGGAGGGGTTCCAAGGCAGATCGAAATGAATAAGGTCGGAGCAGTAGCTTTGGAGGTTGATGCCCTCGCGGGCCGCGTCAGTGCAGATGAGGATGCGCAACGGCTCAACATCCGGGATCAGCGTTGAAGGCTCGTTTGACCTCTTCCCTTCGATCCGATCCTGTCGCGCCGGTGAAGACGCCAATTCGCTCGTCAGCGCGATCCGTGTCTGCCACCGCCTCCCGCAGGCGCCGTTCGAGCCACCGCCGCGTGTCCTCGTACTCCGTGAAGATGATGAGACGCCGGCAATTCCAGTTCTGGCCCGGTGAGAAGGTTGGCTTTGATCCAATCGGTCAACCAGCGCACTCGGGCGTCGGGCCGCGACGCGTAACGCTCTGCGATGGCCAGCATATCATCGACCGCGGCCAAGTTCAGTGCGCAGGTCGCCTCTTGGCGGCGTCGGCAACGCCAAGGGCTGAAGCAGCCTCCGCCGTGGCATCGTCATCCGCGTCGATGGTCTTCTCAGCTCGCTCGTCCTCAAGCCCAAGTTCGGCGCTGTCTTCGCTCGCTGGGCCGCCTGACGAACGCTAGGGCAGCGGCCGCGACCAGGCCGGCCTCTTCGCCGTCCAGCATTCGCTGCAAAGTCGCCCTGTGGACTTTCAGCGTCCGCGCGAAGGCGGCAACCGATGACAGGAGCCGTTGCTGGAGACCGACAAAGGCCAGCTTCGCCATCGACGCCTTTTGGGTCGGAAGATTGGCGATGCGCCGCATCCGCATCTCGCCGTAGGCGGCAAGCTGGCGCGCCAGTTCGAGCTCAGGCGTGTCTTCCGGCAAGTCCGCTATGCGAATCGCCTCGATGATCCGCTCAGGAAACGCTTCGCCAAGCCGGCGAAGATCGGCCTTGAGCCGGCGGACCATGACTGGCTCAAGCATCTTTGGGCGTGATGTCGATCCCGCGTTCAAAGCGCTGAGGATCGAGCATCTCGAGCAATGCGGAGAAGCTGTTGGAGTGCCCATTGTGGGGCGTCGCGGTCAGAAAAAGGCGGTGCTCGAACCGCTCGCCAAGTTCACGAACCGCCTTCGTGAGCTGGCTTGAGATTGCGTAGCGAATGCCGGCCGCCGGGGCGGCGTGGTGCGCTTCGTCCAGGATGAAAAGCGCGCGGGCGCGAAACTCGCCGAGCACATCGCGCAGGCCTGCCGCATAGACTTCATCGGTGAGCAACCGGTGCGAGATGATGAAGCGCGAGCCGGTCGCCCAAGGATTCACCGAGAAACCCCGAAGGCGGCGCATTTCGCCTATGCGCTCCCGGTCGATGATCTCGAATGAAAGCCCGAATTTCGCTTCGAGTTCGTCCTTCCACTGGATCGTCATTGCCGGCGGTGCCGCGATGACGATGAAATCTATCCGGCGGCGCAGCAGCAGCTCCCGCGCGACGAGACCTGCCTCGACGGTCTTGCCAAGACCCACGTCATCAGCGATCAACAGATTGACGCGGGGAAGCCGCAACGCCTTACGAAGTGGCAGAAGTTGGTAGGCGTCGAGCCGGATGCCAGCCCGAAACGGCGCCTGAAGGAGGTCCCGGTCGGCCGCCGTGGCGGAACGCCACCGTACGGTCCTCAGATGCGCCGCCAGGATTTCGGCCCTATCCGGCAGCCCATCGCCGACGCGGCTCCAACCGTCCTCATCGAATACAACGGCACCGATCTCTGCATCCCAGAGCACCTCGAGCCTTTCGCCCTGGGCGTCATCGGCAATACATGACAGATACAACGTTTGAAGATCGCTATTTTCGCCACAGACTTCCTCAACTAGCCACGGGCGGCCTCGTAACTGGACAAAACTTCCTTGCCCGAGGGTTGCCACCACATTGGTTTGCGACATGAGTTCGTTCTTTTCCGCTTTTCGTTGAGCTGTATCTGGGTACTATTTGCTTTGCCCGTCCTGTGCGGCGGGTTCAAATGATCGGAGCTAGCCGAGCCTAACGTGCGTCATTTCGCAGGAATCAGCCTTGACGAACAGCTGCGGGAACCTGCTACAGGGGACCGTTGAATGAATTTTAGATATTGTCATCCCTGCCTCCGACACTGGTGCAACCTTAACGGCTCCTGGCAGTTTGGGTAAGGGGCAATGCCTTGCCGCTAGTGACGGCATGATGCCGGAATTCAAAAATTCGACGGCGGGCGCCATCGACGGCCAGCAGCTTGCGCCCGAACAGGTCGAGTTCGCGGCACAAGATCACGAACTGGCGGAAGACCAACTAGAACGCTGCCCGGGTGTCGCGGCAGAAATCGGCGATGGTCTTGAAGGATTACGCGCTAAATCAGTCTGACCACGTGACCTGTAAATCCTTAGCGCAAAGCTGTCAAAATGCGCCGGATCGGGCGATCCCGAGGTCGCCCACACCCGCCGATCCTACAGCAAATGCTCATTGTCAGTGACCCGTCCGGATTCGGCTCTTTGGGCGCACCTGCTTCCGTGGTGCTTCCGCGACTAAAATTCACTTCTTAACCGGAACGGATTAACTTGGCATCTTATTGATTTTACAGTGAAAACCTTGGCGGACCCGACGCGATTCGAACGCGTGACCTTTGCCTTCGGAGGGCAACGCTCTATCCAGCTGAGCTACGGGTCCGTGCCTTCTCCTTCTATCCGCAAACCACCCCGTCCGGCAACGGGGCGCGGGCCTTAAACCTTGCCGTGGCAGTATTTAAACTTCTTGCCCGAGCCGCAGGGGCAGAGGGCATTGCGCGGGGTCGCCGCCCAGGTTTCGGGCTTGGCCGGGTCCACGTCTTCGTCGCGGTAGGGGCGCACATTGTTGCTCGCATGCACCACCGGCTCGGTCAGCGCCAACTCGGGCGCCACGTGGCCGGGCAACGGGTGACTTTCCACCATCGGCACGGGGGGCGGGGGCGGCGGCGCTGCGGGCGTCTCGGTCACCATCACATGTGCCAGCGAGCCGGTCACGCGCTCCTTCAGCTCGTCGAGCATCGCGGCGAACATGGCGAAGGCCTCGCGCTTGTACTCGTTCAGCGGGTCGCGCTGGCCATAGCCGCGCAGGCCGATGCCCTGGCGCAGGTGATCCAGCGCCAGCAGGTGCTCCTTCCACACATGGTCCAGCGTCTGCAGCAGGATCGATTTCTCGATGTAATTGGTCAGCTGCTCGCCGAATTTCGCCGCCTTGGCCGCAGGCTGCTTCCGCCGCCGCCTGCTCGATGCGCTCGCGCAGATGGACCTCGTCGATCCCCTCTTCGCGCCGCCCAGTCCACGATCGGCAGCTCCAGCGCCAGCACGCGGTTGAGGTCGGCGGCCAGCTCGGCGCTCTGCCACTGCTCGGGGAAGGCCTTCTCGGGGATGCGGTTGGCGACGAGCGTCGCGATCACATCCTCGCGCATCTCGGCGACGATATCGGACACGCTCTCCGCGCTCATGAACTCCTGGCGCTGGGCATACACCTCCTTGCGCTGGTCGTTCATCACGTCGTCGTATTTCAGCACGTTCTTGCGCATGTCGAAATTGCGGGCCTCGACCTTCTTCTGCGCCTTCTCCAGCGCCTTGTTGATCCAGGGATGGACGATCGCCTCGCCCTCTTGCAGGCCCAGGCGCTGCAGCATCCCGCCCATGCGGTCGGAGCCGAAGATGCGCATCAGGTCGTCTTCCAGCGAGAGGAAGAAGCGCGAGCGCGCCGGGGTCGCCCTGGCGGCCGGAGCGGCCGCGCAACTGGTTGTCGATGCGCCGGCTCTCGTGGCGCTCGGTGCCGATCACGAACAGCCCGCCCGCGGCCTTCACCTTCGCGTGGTTGGCGTCGATCTCGGCCCTCAGCGCCGCCGGGTCCACGCCCGGCTCCAGCGCCAGGCGCATCTCGTAGATTGCCGCCGAGCTTGATGTCGGTGCCGCGGCCGGCCATGTTGGTGGCGATGGTGATCGCCCCCGGCGCGCCGGCCTGGGCCACGATCGTCGCCTCCTGCTCATGGAAGCGCGCGTTCAGCACGCTGTGCCTGATGCCCTTCTTGTTCAGCAGGGCGGAGATGATCTCGCTCTTCTCGATGCTGGTGGTGCCGACCAGCACCGGCTGGCCGCGGCTCGCGGCATTCCTCGATCAGCCTCGCCACCGCCTCGTATTTCTCGCCGGCGCTGCGGTACACCTCGTCGTCCTGGTCGTCGCGCGCCACGGCGACGTTGGTGGGGATTTCCACCACGTCGAGCTTGTAGATCTCGCTCGAACTCGTCCGCCTCGGTCATCGCCGTGCCGGTCATGCCGGCGAGCTTGGGGTACAGGCGGAAATAGTTCTGGAAGGTGATGGAGGCCAGCGTCTGGTTCTCCTGCTGCACCTGCACCTTCTCCTTGGCCTCCAGCGCCTGGTGCAGGCCGTCGGAGTAGCGGCGGCCCTCCATCATGCGGCCGGTGAACTCGTCGATGATGACGATCTTGCCGTCGCGCACGATGTAATCCACGTCCCGCGCGAACAGCGTGCGGGCGCGCAGGGATTGCTGCACGTGGTGCACGACCGAGACATTGAAGAGGTCGTACAGCTTGCCATCGGGCAGAACCCCGGCTTCGCGCAGCATATCCTCGACCGTCTCGGCGCCCGGCTCGGTCAGCGTCACGGTGCGGGCTTTTTCGTCTTTCTCGTAAAATTCATGCTTGCCGTCCTCGCCCACCTTGCCACTGGCCAGGAAGGCGGCGACCACCTCGTCCACCTGGGCGTAGAGCGCGGTGCGGTCGTCGGCCGGGCCGGAGATGATCAGCGGCGTGCGGGCCTCGTCGATCAGGATGGAGTCCACCTCGTCCACGATGGCGAAGTGGAACGGCCGCTGGACCATGTCCTCCAGCCGGTACTTCATGTTGTCGCGCAGGTAGTCGAAGCCGAACTCGTTATTGGTGCCGTAGGTGATGTCGGCGGCGTAGGAGGCGCGGCGGGAGGGCTCGTCCAGCCCGTGGCACGATGACGCCGGTGGACATGCCGAGGAAGCCGTAGATCTGGCCCATCCACTCGGCGTCGCGCCGGGCCAGGTAGTCGTTCACGGTGACGACATGCACGCCCTTGCCGGCCAGGGCGTTCAGGTACACGGCGAGGGTGGCGACCAGGGTCTTGCCCTCGCCGGTCTTCATCTCGGAGATCTTGCCGTCATGCAGCACCATGCCGCCGATCAGCTGCACGTCGAAATGGCGCATCCCCAGCGCGCGCCTGGAGGCCTCGCGCACCACGGCGAAGGCCTCGGGCAGCAGGTCGTCGAGCGTCTCGCCCGCTTCCAGCCGGGCGCGGAAGGCGGCCGTCTTGCCCTGGCAGCGCTGCATCGTCAAGCGCCGAAACCTCGGGCTCCAGCGCGTTGATGGCGGCGACGCGCCGGCGGTATGCTTTCAGCACACGGTCGTTACTGGTGCCGAAGATGGCGCGGGCGAGGCTGGCAAACATGCTGGGGCGGAATCCGCTTCACAAAGTAAGGAAATCTGCCCGCTCACATAGTCGCGGGGTTGTAACGGGTCAAATCGCCCCTTTGCTCCGCCTCTCTAAAGCAGCACGAAATCCCGCGGCGCCAGCGGTTCCGGGGCGGGATCGCCCAGGGTCTCGGCGGCGGCGATCTCGATATTGCGCACCAGCCCGTCCAGCGGCAGCCCGTTCAGGGCCGTGGTGAAGGGCTCCTCCAGCTCCTCGCCCAGCGCGTCCAGGCCGAGGAAGGCATAGGCCAGCACCAAGGTGAGCAGCGGGGTCGCCATGCCCAGCGTATCGACCATGCCGAAGGGCAGCAGCAGGCAGATCAGCCACACGCTCCGGTGCAGCATCAGCGAATACGCGAAGGGCATCGGCGTATTGCGCAGCCGCTCGCAGGCGGTCTGGATGCCGGTCATGCCGTCCAGGTGGTCGGAGAACAGGCGGTAGATGATGTCGGTGATCTCGCCTGCGCGCATCTGCGCCGCGAAGGCCTCCGCCAGCTGGCGCAGCGCCTCGCCGGAGCGGTTGGGCGGCATTGGCACGGGGGCACGCAGCTGGTCGCGCAGCGCGCGGGCGAATTCCGGCACCAGCAGCGCCGCGTGCCGCCGCGCCCCGCCGGCCTCGGGCAGCAGCGCCGCGATGTCGCGCAGCAGGCTGCGGCTGATGCTGAACAGCGCGCCCCATTGCTTGCGCCCCTCCCACCAGCGGTCGTAGCAGGCGCTGTTGCGGAAACCGAGGAAGATGGACACGCCCAGCCCCAGCAGGGTGAACGGCGCCGGGTTCACCGCGGTGAACCAGCCGGGCCGGACATGCTGCAGCCACACCGCCGCGGCGGAAAGGGCCGCCACCAGCAGCAGGCGCGGCGCGATGACGGGCAGCACCGAGCCGCGCATGGCGTAGAGCAGAACGAGCCCGGTCGGGCGGGGGCGGACGATCATGGCCGGCCGCTTACACCCTCGGCGCCGAGGCGGGCCAGTCTTGCCGGTTGCACGGCTTTGCCGCATAGGAAGCGTGACAAAAAGGAAGGTTTCAACCCTATGCGCCGTCTTACTCTGCGTTCCGTCCTCGCTGCCGCCACCCTGTTCGTAGCCCCCGCCGCCTTCGCCCAGTCCAACGCCCCCGCGGCCGCCCCGGCGAACGCCAACCCGGTGGTCGCCATCGTCGACGGCATGAAAATCTACATGAGCGACATCCAGGCCGACGCGCAGAGCGCCCCCGCGCAGGTGCAGCAGCTGCCCCCCAACCAGCTCTTCCCGCTGCTGGTCAACCAGGAGGTGGACCGCAAGGCCCTGCTGGTCGCGGCGCAGAAGGAAGGCCTGCAGAACAACCCGGACGTGGCCAAGGCCATGCAGAACGCCGCCAATATCCGCCTGGAAAACGCCTATGTGCAGGAGAAGGTCGCCCCGCAGGTGACCGACACCGCCGTGCAGGCCGCCTATAACCGCGACTACGCCGGCAAGCCCGGCCCGGAGCAGGTCGAAGCCCGCCATATCCTGGTGCAGACCCAGGCGCAGGCCCAGGACATCATCAACCAGCTGAACAAGGGCGCTAACTTCGCCAAGCTGGCCGAGAAGGACAGCATCGACCCCGGCGCCAAGAACGGCGGCGAGCTCGGCTGGTTCTCGCAGGACGAGATGGTCCCGGCCTTCGCCACCGCCGCCTTCGCCCTCCAGCCCGGCCAGTACACCAAGACCCCGGTGCAGACGCAGTTCGGCTGGCACGTGATCCTGTGCGAGGGCAAGCGCACCGCGCCGACCCCGGCACTGGCGGACGTTCAGGACCAGATCAAGCAGAAGCTGGCCGACCAGGCCGTGCAGGCGACGCTGGACCAGGCCCGCAGCCAGGTCCAGGTCCAGATCTTCAACGCCGATGGCACCCCCGCCAAGCCGGCCGATTCCGCCCCGGCCCAGAGCGGCCAGTCCAACTAACATGGCTGGCGCGCTTCCCGTCTCGCCGCTGGCGCTGCCGCTGCCTCCGCTTCCCCCCATCGCCGGGGTGCGGATGGCAACGGCGGAGGCCGGCATCCGGTACAAGGGCCGCACGGACGTGCTGCTGGCCGAGTTCGCGGAGGGCACCACCGTCGCCGGCGTGTTCACCAGGAATCTCTGCCCCGGCGCGCCGGTCACCTGGTGCCGCGAGGCGCTGGAAGGCGGCCTCGCCCGCGGCCTGGTGGTGAATGCGGGCAACGCCAATGTGTTTACCGGCCTTGCCGGTGTGCGGGCGGTGGAGGAGACGGCCCGCGCCGCCGCCGCCACGCTCGGCACCAAGGCGGAGACGATCTTCCTCGCCTCCACCGGCGTGATCGGCGAGCCCCTCCCCGCGCACAAGATCGTCGCGGTGATGGACGAGCTGAAGGCCAGTCTGGCGGCGGACCGCTTCGCCGAGGCGGCGCACGCGATCATGACCACCGACACCTTCCCCAAGGCCGTCACGCGCACCGCGCGGATCGGCGGCGTGGAGGTGCGGATCAACGGCATCGCCAAGGGCAGCGGCATGATCGCGCCCGACATGGCGACCATGCTGAGCTTCATCTTCACCGACGCCGCGATCCCCGCCCCGGCCCTGCAGGCCATGCTGGCCAAGGGCGTGGACAGCACCTTCAACTGCGTGACCATCGACAGCGACACCTCGACCTCCGACACGGTGCTGCTCTTCGCCACCGGCCAGGCGGGCAACGCGCCGACGGAGGATCCCGGCCATCTCGCCGATTTCCGCCGCGCTTTGCACGAGGTGCTGCATGATCTGGCGCTGCATGGTGGTGCGCGACGGCGAGGGCGCGCAGAAGCTCGTGACCATCAATGTGGAAGGCGCGGTTTCCAACCATTCGGCCAAGCGCATCGCCATGGTGATCGCCAACTCGCCGCTGGTGAAGACGGCCATCGCCGGTGAGGACGCGAACTGGGGCCGTATCGTCATGGCCGTGGGCAAGGCTGGCGAGCCGGCCGACCGCGACAGGCTCGGCGTCGCCGTGGGCGGCGTGTGGATGGCGCAGGCGGGCGGCGTGGTGCCCGGCTACGACGAAACCCCGGTGGTGCAGCACATGAAGGGCCGGGAGATCGAGATCACGGTCGATATCGGGCTCGGCGAAGGCCGCGCCACGGTTTGGACCTGCGACCTCACCCACGGCTATATCGACATCAACGGCTCCTACCGGAGCTAAAACTCTACTCCGGCAGCCATTCAGCGCGCTTTTCTGTGGTTGCGAGTGCGCGCCATCGGTTCGAGCGCGCGAAGCAACGGGCTCACGTACTTAACGTACGCTCCGCTCCGGTCCTCGAAAAACACGCTGACTGACTCGCAGAGCGAGTTTTTAGACTGGGGCTAGCGTGGTTCCCGCCGGGGCGCTGGCGCCCTGGCCGGGAATTCATTCGCCTCGATCAGCGACAGCAGCCCCTGCACGATCTGCGCCGGGCTGGGCGGGCAGCCCGAGATCATCAGATCCACCGGCAGCACGCTGTCCGTCCCGCCGGAAATGGCCGGCGAGCCCTTGAACACCCCGCCATCCACCGCGCAATCGCCCACCGCCACCACCAGCACCGGCTCGGGCATGGCCGCGCGCGCCTGGAGCAGCGCCTCGCGCATGTTCCTCCCCGAAACGCCGGTGACGAGCAGTATGTCCGCATGGCGCGGGCTGGGGGTGAAGCTCAAGCCATACTGGGTCAGGTCATGGATCAGGTTCTGCGTCGCCCGCAGCTCCAGCTCGCAGGCATTGCAGCTCCCGGCCGGAACGTGCCGGATGGCCAGTGACCGCCCCAGCCTCGAGGCCCCCACCCGCTCGCGCAGGCTCTTCACCACCGCCGGGTCCGCCGTGCGCGGCAGGGGAGCGCGGGAGAGCAAATGCCGTGCGACGGTCTTCCACATTACAGGTCCACCCCTGAATACGAGCCGTTGATGGATTTATTGATCAGCGGGAAATCGGCGAGGATCGCCGTCGCCGCCGCGTGCTCCAGCAGCGGCCAGTGCAGCGTGCTGGGGTCGGCGATGAACACGTCGGCTATGGCGCCGGACTCGATGCGCAGCCAGTACCAGACCGGGCCGCGGAAGCTCTCCGCCACGCCCAGCCCATCGCCGCTGCCGATGGGCGGGGCGATGGCGATCGGCGTGTCGGGCAGGGCGTGCAGCATGTCGCGGATCAGGCGGATGCTCTCCGGGATTTCCGCGAGGCGGATGCGGATGCGCGCGGCGACGTCGCCATCCCGCTCCACCGGCACGTAGAGGGCGAAGGTCTCGTAGGGCGGGTAGCCGGGCAGCAGCCGGGAATCATGCGTCTGGCCCGAAGCGCGGCCCGCATAGCCCCCGGCGGCATAGGCCGCGGCGAGGGCGGGTGGCACGATGCCTGTGCCGACCACGCGGTCCTGCAGGCTGGCGTAATCCTCGAACACCCGCTTCAGGCTGGGCAGCTCCGCCTCCAGCGCGTCCAGCGCGTCCAGTATCGCCGCGGCGCCGCCCGTGGCGATGTCGCCTGCCACGCCGCCGGGGATCACCATGTCCATCATCAGCCGGTGGCCGAAGGCCGCCGCGCAAGCCGCGCAGATCCGCTCGCGCGCCAAAGCGAAGCGGGAGTCGAGGAAGGCGAACCCGGCATCGCCGGCGATGGCGCCGATGTCGCTGGTGTGGTTGGCGAGGCGCTCCAGCTCCGCCATCACCGCGCGCAGATAGATGGCGCGGGCCGGCGGCTCCAGCCGCAGCGCCGCCTCGGCCGCATGGGCGAAGGCCGTGCCATGCGCCACCGTGGCATCGCCCGAGACACGCGCGGCGAAGCGCGCCGCCAGGCGCGGGGATTTGCCGCGGATCATCCCCAGCGTGCCCTTATGCGCATAGCCCAGCCGGGCTTCCAGCTTCAGCACCTGCTCGCCGATGACCGAGAAGCGGAAATGCCCGGGCTCGATGATCCCGGCATGGACCGGCCCCACCGCCACCTGGTGCACGCCCTCCAGCTCAGGGGATTTGAAGTCCGGCCAGGGCCCGCGGCCATCCGCCTCGCGGGAATGCTCGATGGCCGGGCGGGTATCCGCAGCACCTGTGGCCGTATGGCCGTTGAGGTCCCGCGCGAGGCGCTGAAACCAGCCGGCGCCGGCATGGGGCAGAGCCGGGTAGGCACCATCCACCAACTCCACCGCCACCAACTCCCCCGGCTCGTACAGCGCGTAGGCGTGGCGCGCATCCGTCCACAGGGCGATGAACCGGCCCTGATGCGCCTGCCAGTCCTCGTGGGAGAGCAGGATCATTTCAGCGCCTCCGCGACGTCGGAGAGCAGATGCACCAGCATCGGCGGCATGGCGAAGGCCATCACCACCGAGAGCGCGAGGTGCAGTGTGACGAGATGCGTCTCCGGCGTGGCCTTGGCCGGCTTGGTGTGCGCCGGGGCGCGGCCGAACACCAGCGGCCCGAAATTGCGCAATATGGCGATGGCGCAGAGCAGCAGCCCCAGCCCCAGCGGCAGCGAGGCCCAGGGGCTGCGCTGGATGGTCTGGCTGATGATGATGAACTCCGAGGCGAACAGGCCCGAGGGCGGCAGGCCGGTAAGGCCGAACATCGCCGCCCCCAGCACCAGTGCGGTGTATTTGTTGGAGTGGATCAGCCCGCGCAGATGCGAGAAGCCGTAATGCCCAGGCGCTGTGGAGCCGCGCAGCGCCGCCGCGCGGATGAGCACCTGCAGCAGCGCGGATTTGATGAGCGTGTGCAGCAGCATGTGCAGCAGCCCGCCGAAGATCGCCGCAGCGCCGCCGACCCCGAAGGCGAACGCCGCGATGCCGGAATGCTCGATGGAGGAGAAGCCGAAGAAGCGCCGCGCATCGCGCCGGCGGGAGAAGGAGAAGGCGGCGAGGAACAGCGAGGCCAGCCCCAGCGTGAGCAGGAACGGCCCCGGCGGCAAGGCCGTGCCGCCGGAGGCGAAATTCGCCTCCAGCAGGTGGCGGAAGCGCAGAATGGCGATCAGCGCCACGTTCAGCATCGGGCCGGAGAGCGAGGTCGTGAGCGGGGCGGGGCCTTCGGCATAGGCATCCGGCAGCCAGCCATGCAGCGGCACCAGCGCCGCCTTGGTGCCGTAGCCGAACAGGATGAACACGAAGGCCAGGGTAAGCAGGGAGCCGTCCATCCCGGGCGCATGGGCGGCAAGGGCGGTGAAGCTCATGGCCGAGAAGCCCGGCCCCAGTGCTGGCTGCGCCGCCAGATAGACCAGCATGGTGCCGAACAGCGCCAGCCCGATGCCCACGCCGCCCAGGATGAAATATTTCCACGCCGCCTCCAGCGCCGAGGCCGTGCGCGGCATGCTCACCGCCAGCGTCGCGGCGATGGTGGCGCTCTCCACCGCGGCCCAGAGCAGGCCGATATTATCGGCATACAGGCCGAGCAGGGTGGACCCCAGCACCACCTGGCACATGGCGTGGTACACCCGCCAGCGGCGCAGGCTGAAGCGCGGCTCGGCCTCGCGCAGGTAGAAGATGTTGGCGACGGCGGTGGTGAGCCCGGTGAAGCCGGTGACCCCGCCGAAGACCAGCCCGAGCTCGTCGGCGTGGACCAGCCCAGAGCCCGGCGCGGCGAAGGCCACGAGGGTGAGCAGGAACACGATGCCGCTCAGCACCGCATTGGCCACCGCGCCCTGGCGGGGCGAGCCAAAGAGCCCAAGCAATGGTGCGGCGAGCAGCGGCAGGAAGATGGCGGTGAGGATCATCTTCCACGCCTCTCGATCTCTTCGAGGCCGGTGAGGTCCAGCGTGTCGAAATGCTCGCGGATGCGGAACAGGAACACGCCGACGACGAGAAACGCCAGCAGCACCAGAAGTGCCACGGAGAATTCCGCCACGAAGGGCATGCCCGGCATGCCGATGGCGGCCAGCACCAGCCCGTTCTCGGTGGAAAGAAAGCCGATGATCTGCGCCAGCGCATTGCGCCTTGTCACCATCACCAGCAGCCCGAGCAGCACCACCGAGAGCGCGATGGCGAGGTCCTCGCGCGTCAGCGACACGGCGCTCATCGTGCTCGGCAGCACCACCAGCACCGCCACGCCGATCAGCCCCACGCCGATGAGCGTCGAGAGCAGCACCGGCATCGCCGTCTCCACCGCGCGGATCATGTTGAAGCGCAGCCACGATCTGGCGCAGCCCGATGGGCAGCAGGACCGCCTTGATGCCCAGGGTGATGAACCCGGTGAGGTAGAGATTCGCCTCATGCTGGGCGAAGCCCTGCCAGAACGCCGCGGCCGAGAGCACGAAGGCCTGGATCTGGTAGATGGTGATCATCGCCGCCAGCCGCCGCTGCGAGAGCATCGAGAAGCCGAACACCAGGATGATGCCGCCCATCAGGTGCGCGAGCGAGAAGGTGAAGCTCATGCGCCGATCCTCGCCGCCACGAACAGGAAGATCCCGGCCAGCATGCCCAGCAGCATGGCCACGCCGAGGAATTCCGGCACCCGGAACACGCGCATCTTGGCGCTGGAGACCTCGTACACCGGCAGCACCACAGCCATGGCGCCGAGCTTGAGCAGCCAGAGCAGCAGCCCGCCGGGCCAGGAGAGGATGTCGGTCGCGCGGGCCATGCCGAAGGGCAGGAAGATGGTGCCGATCAGGCTCATCCACAACAGCAGCCGCAGCATGGCGGCGTAATTCAGCAGCAGCAGGTTGCGCCCGGAATATTCCAGCAGCATCGCCTCATGCACCATGGCGAGTTCCAGGTGGCCCGCCGGATTGTCGGTGGGGATGCGCCCGGTCTCGGTAAGCGCCACGGCGAGCATGGCGACGAGCGCGAAGCCGAGCGAGACGGAGATGCCGATATGCTCGCTGGCGAAGGCGGTGGCGATGCCATCGACGGTGACGCCATGCGCCAGCAGCCCGAAGCCGAGCAGCACGACGAGCAGCGCCCCCTCGGCGAACACGCCGTACAGCGCCTCGCGCCACGCCCCGGCCCCGCCGAAGCCGAAGCCCGTCTCCAGCCCGCCGAGCATGGTGGCGGCGCGCGCCAGGGTGAGCAGGCCCATGATGGTGATGAAGTCCGACAGCGGCGCGGTGAGCAGCCCGGTGCAGAAGCCCGGCACCAGCATGGCGGCCACGGCGATGCTGAGCGCGCACGCCACCGGCCAGGCGCTGAACAGCTCGGTGGCGGTGTCTGGCACCAGCGTGGCCTTGCGCAGCAGCTTGTACAAATCCCGGTAGGGCTGGATGACCGGCGGGCCGCGCCGCCCCAGCGCCCGGGCGCGCAATGTCGTCACCACGCCCATCACCAGCGGGGCGAGGGCGAAGGTCAGCGCCACATGCAGCAGCGTGGCGATCAGGCGGAGCAGGAAGTCCAGCACTATCACCCGCCCTCCCCGAGCCCGAGGGCCAGCAGGAACGCCACAAGTGCTGCGAAGATGAAGGCGAGGCGCTGGCGGATGGTGGCGCGGCGGATGCGCTCGGCCACGCGGATGCAGCGCAAGTTAAGGCGGGCCAACGGCGCGAGAAGGAAGACTTCGGCCAGGTCACCCCCGCCGGGCGCCAGCAGGCCGCGGCCGATGGCGCGGGCGATCGGCTCGCCAAAGCCGGTGGCGGATGGCTGGGTCACCGGGTCGCCGAAGGGCAGCCAGGGCGGCGGCTTGCCGAACCCGCCATTCCAGGCCGGCACCTCGCGCGAGCCGCGCACGCCATAGCGGTGGAGGATAAAGCCCGCCGCCACGGCCACCAGCCCGGCCAGCACCGCCAGCGAGAGCGGCGCATAGGCCAGAGGCGGCGCATCCGCCTGCGGCGCCAGCAGCCGGATCACCGGCGTCATCATGCCGAGCACCAAGCCGGGCAGCAGCGCCACCGGCACGCACAGCGCCGCGAGCAGCGCCATGCCGATCAGCGGCCAGCGCCGCGCTTCCTCGGCGGCGGCGGCCTGCAAGGTGCGCGGCCGGCCCAGAAAGCCGATGCCAACCAGCCGCACCGCAGCACCCAGGGCCAAAGCGGCGCTCAGGCCCAGCACCGCCAGCAGCGCGGTAAAGCCGATCCGCGCGACGATGCCGCCTGTACCCGCCGCGGCGATGGCCGCATGCCACAGAATGAATTCCGGCGCGAAACCCGGGCCCAGCGGCAGCGCCGCCATGCCCGCCGCCCCGCCGATCATCAGCAGGCCAAGCTTGGGCATGCCGCGCACCAGCCCGCCCAGCCAGTTGAGCGAGGTGGTGCCGACGTTGTGCTTCACCTCGCCCGCGCCAATGAACAGCAACGGCTTGTACAGCCCGTGCGCCACGGCGCAGAGCAGTGCCGCCTCCAGCCCCAACCCGGTCATGGCGCCGTCGCCCATGGCCTTGCCCCGGAGCGCGATGCCCAGCCCGACCGCGATAAGCCCGACATGCTCGACCGTGGAGCAGGCCAGCACGGTCTTCAGCTCGGTCTCCAGCATGGCCCTGAGCGCGCCGATGAGCACCGAGGCCGCGCCCGCCACCACCAGCACCCCGCCCCACCAGGGCTGCGCCGCAGGAGCCAGCACCACGAAGGCGTAGCGGATGATCACATACAGCGCGACCTTGACCATCCCGCCCGACATCAGCGCCGACACGCCCGCCGGCGGCGCCGGATGCGCCCGCGGCAGCCAGAAATGCAGCGGCGCCAGCCCGGCCTTGGCGCCAGCGCCCAGCACGATCAGCAGGAATGCGATGGGCCCGGCCGGCAGGAACACCGCCGGGACCAGGCAGGCGGCGGAGAAGATCGCCACGCCTACATATAAAGTGGCTGGCCGCTGGTCGCCGCGCAGCACCAGCAGCCAGGAGGCGGCGCTCATGAGCTCGAAGCCGAACACGAGGGTGAAGGCGTCCGCCGCCACCACGGCCAGCCCCATGCCGAGCACAAATGCCCAGAAGGTGACGGAATTGCGCATCCCCGCCATCGCGCCCGCCACCACCTGCGGCAGCAGAATGACCAGAAACAGCACGGACAAGGCGTCGAGATGCAGATGCATCCCCTGCCCCGGCAGGCCCACATACATGGCGAAGGATTGGGTCACGCCTTCACGCTAGCAAACACGTCCCCGCGCCGGGAAGCATGACGGGGACGATTTCAGGGCGCGTGTTACTGGCCTGTCAGACCCGGCGCACGAAAAAGGGGCCCTCCAGGGGCCCCTTCTTAGTCTTAACGCTGCTTCCTGCCTTACTTCAGCAGGTCGGCGACAGCAGCCTGCTCCTCGAGCAGCTCGTTCAGCGTGTGCTGCATGCGGCCCTTGGAGAACTCGTCCATCGGCAGCGCCTTCGACGCGGTGATACTTGCCGCCCTCGCAGGTGCAGGGCACGCCGAAGATCACGTCTTCCGGCACGCCATAGGAGCCGTCGGACGGGATGCCCATGGAGACCCACTTGCCGTTGGTGCCCAGCACCCAGTCGCGCACATGGTCGATGGCGGCGTTGGCGGCGGAGGCGGCGGAGGAGAGGCCGCGCGCCTCGATGATGGCGGCGCCGCGCTTGCCGACGGCGGAGAGGTAGGTGTCCTTGTACCAGGCCTCGTCGTTGACGACTTCCGGCATCGGCTTGCCGGCGGCGGTGGCGAAACGGTAGTCGGCATACATGCTGGGGGAGTGGTTGCCCCAGACGGCGACGTTCGCGATGTCCTTGACCGGGGTGCCGGTCTTCTCGGCCAGCATGGACACGGCGCGGTTATGGTCGAGGCGCAGCATCGCGGTGAAGTTCTCCTTCGGCAGATCCGGAGCGGACTTCATGGCGATATAGGCGTTGGTGTTGGCCGGGTTGCCGACCACGAGCACCTTCACGTCGCGCTTGGCGACATCGTTCAGCGCCTTGCCCTGGACCTTGAAGATCTCGGCATTGGCGGCGAGCAGGTCGCTGCGCTCCATGCCCGGGCCGCGGGGGCGCGAACCGACCAGGATGGCGATGTCCACGTCCTTGAAGGCAACGCGCGGATCATCGGACGGCGTGACGCCGGCGAGCAGCGGGAAGGCGCAGTCATTCAGTTCCATGATCACGCCGGTGAGCGCCTTCTGCGCCTGCGGCAGGTCAAGCAGGTTCAGGATCACCGGCTGATCCTTGCCGAGCAGATCGCCATTGGCGATACGGAACAGGATAGCGTAACCAATCTGGCCAGCGGCACCGGTGACGGCAACGCGCACGGGGGTTTTCATGTCTGTGACTCCATTGAATTGGGCGATTTTCCCTTAAAACTTCACGGGGCGAGGTCAAGCCCCGCCCGCGCCTAACCGGTGATCAGGGAAATCGGGGCTTCGGCATTCGTCACCGCGAAAGGCAAGCCGTCCAGCGCATCACCGTCGCATTGCGCCCAGATCCGCGCATTGCCTGGAAATTCAACATGGCTGGCAGGCAGAATGCGCACGCCCGGGCAGCGGGGCAAAACCCCCAGCGGCAGGGCCGCGCCGGACAGCAGGGCGGAGAACGTGCCCGGGCGCTCGAACAGCACCACCTGGAAGCCCGGGGCGTCGGACCGGGCCTCGGGCGCCAGCATATACGGCCCGCCATAGAGCCGCCCCTTGCTCACCACCACGCTCGCCGCCTCGTAGGGCTTGCCGTCGATGGCCAGGCGCACGGTGGGGAAGTTATAGGCCAGGCTCTCCCACAAGCATTGCCATACATAAGCGCCACGGCCGATGGCGCGCTTGAGCAGCGGCGGGAGCCCATGCACCACCGCGCCGTCGAACCCGAACCCGGCCATCTGCACGAAGACATGGTCGCGCCCCGGCAGCTTGGCGACGCCGGGCCAGAGCGGGCGGACACGTTTATAGGCGAGCATGTTGGCTACCGCGCGCGGGCTGGAGGGCAGGCCGTACTCCTTGGCCAGCACATTGGCGGTGCCGAGCGGGATCACCCCCAGCGCGGTGGCGCTGCCGATCAGGCCGTTCGCCACCTCGGCGATGGTGCCGTCGCCGCCGGCGGCCACCACCATGCCGCGCCCCTCGCGCGCGGCCTCGCGGGCGAGCTCAATGGCGTGGCCGGGATGCTCGGTCTCCACCACCTCGAGCTTCACACCGTTGTGCATCAGCATGTCGAGCACCCGCCAAAGCAGGGCGATGCGGCGCCGTCCGGCAAAAGGATTAAAAATAATTAACATTCATCAATTCTCGGGACTCGCAGCGTAATCTCCCCAAATGCACCACTGCGGTTACACCCCGATGACAAAAGGATGACGCCAGCATGACAATCGGCAACGCCCGGAGAGCCTTGGATTCTTCTGAAAGCGTCACGGAATCTTCACTGTCATGAGCGCCGAACTCCAGACTATGCGGGGCCCTATGAATGCAACGGGGTCGCTCCGCTACATGGATAAAACCGCCTACCGCAGTGTTTTCATATCGGACACGCACCTCGGCACGCGCGGCTGCCGCGCCGAATTCCTCGCCGACTTCCTGAAGTCGGTCACCTGCGAGAACCTGTTCCTGGTCGGCGACATCATCGACGGCTGGCGCCTGAAGCGCTCCTGGTTCTGGGACCGCCACCACGACAAGGTGCTGCGCCGCGTGCTGAAGATGGCCCGCAACGGCACCAATGTCGTCTACGTGCCCGGCAACCATGACGAGATGCTGCGCAAATACCTGGCGCTGGGCATCGAGGTGTGCGGGGTGAAAATCCAGATGGAGGCCGAGCACACCACGGCCGATGGCAAGCGCCTGCTCATCACCCATGGCGATGCGTTCGACAGCGTGGTGCGCCATGCGCGCGTCCTCGCCCTGCTGGGCGACTGGGCCTACACCGTGGCGCTGGGCGTGAACCGCTATTTCAACATGGTGCGGATCAGGCTCGGCTATCCGTACTGGTCGCTCTCCGCCTGGCTGAAGCTGCAGGTGAAGGAGGCGGTGAAGGCGATCGACCGCTTCGAGACCGCGCTCGCCGACGACGCCAAGGCCCGCGGGTTCGACGGCGTGGTTTGCGGCCACATCCACCATGCCGAGATGCGCATGGTGAACGGCGTGCTGTACCTGAACGACGGCGACTGGGTGGAAAGCTGCACCGCGCTGGTCGAGCATGACGACGGCGCGCTGGAGCTGGTGGACTGGGTGGCGCGCAACCAGCTCTCCATGCTGGCCAAGCCCGCCGCCAAGATGAACCCGGCTGACTCCTCCGCGGTGCAGGCCGTCGCGGCGGAAATCGCCGCCGTGCAACGTGAGATCGACACCGCCAGTGCTGTATCAGCCGGAGCCTGACACGCTGCTCACCGCCGCCGGGCCGATGCGCATCCTGATCGTCTCCGACGCCTGGACACCCCAGGTGAACGGCGTGGTCCGCACGTTGCGCACCGTGGTGCAGGAGCTGCAAGACATGGGCAAGGTGGTCGAGGTCGTGGGGCCGGACCGCTTCTTCACCATCCCGATGCCGAGCTATCCGGAAATCCAGCTGGCGATCTTCCCGGGCAAGCGGCTGGAGAAGATCATCGACGAATTCCAGCCGGACGCGCTGCATATCGCCACCGAGGGTCCGCTGGGCATGGCCGCGCGGGCTTACGCCATACGCCGCAAGGTGGCCTTCACCACCGCCTTCCATACCCGCTTCGCCGAATACCTGAAGGCGCGGACGGGCATCCCCGAATTCATCTCCTATGCCTGGCTGCGCCGCTTCCATGGCGCGGGTGCCGCGGTGATGGTGGCCACGCAGTCGCTGCGCGATGAGCTGGTGGCGCGGGGCTTCGAGCATGTGCGCCCCTGGTCGCGCGGCGTGGACCTCGCCGCCTTCAGCCCGGAGCCGAAGGAGAACTTTGACCTGCCGCGCCCGATCTTCCTCTATGTCGGCCGCGTGGCGGTGGAGAAGAATTTGCGCGCCTTCCTCAAGCTGGACCTGCCCGGCTCCAAGCTGGTGGTGGGCGACGGCCCGCAGCGCCGCGAACTGGAGGCGGAATTCCCCTACGCGCATTTTGTCGGCGCGCGGCACGGGGCGGAACTGGCCAAGGCCTACGCGGGGTCGGATGTGTTCGTGTTCCCCTCGAAGACCGACACGTTCGGCCTGGTGGTGCTGGAGGCGCTGGCCTCCGGCCTGCCGGTGGCGGCCTATCCGGTCACCGGCCCCAAGGATATTCTGGCCGAGGCCGAAGTGCCCGTCGGCGCGCTGGACGAGGATCTGCGCATCGCCTGCCTGAAGGCGCTGGAGATCGACCGCAGCGCCTGCCGGCCGTTTGCGGAGACCTATTCCTGGCGCTCCTGCGCCGAGCGGTTTCTGGATAATCTCGTGCCGGTCACGGCGACCGTTTAGTCGGCCAGCTCCAGCGCATCCTCGATCCCGAACTCCCCCGGCAGGCTGCCCTTGGGGAAGAGCCTGTTGAAGTGGCCCATCTTGCGCCCCGGCCGGGCTTCCGTCTTGCCGTAATGGTGCGGGATCAGCCCCGGCGTGGCCAGGATGCGCGGCCATAGGGCCATGTCCTCGGGCCCGATCAGGTTCTTCATCACGGCATCCGAGTGGCGCATGGCGGGCGGCAAGGGCAGCCCGGCCACGGCGCGGATATGCATCTCGAACTGCCCGCAGGGGCAGGCATCCATGGTCCAATGCCCGGAATTATGCGGGCGCGGGGCGATCTCGTTCACCAGCAACCCGCCATCGGCGGTGACGAACATCTCCACGCCCGAGAATGCCGACCAGCTCCAGCGCCTCCGCCACGCGGCGGGCAATGTCCTGGGCCTCGGCCAGCAGATCCTGCGGCAGCGGCGCGGGGGCGAGGGTGAGGTCCAGGATATGGTGCTTGTGGCGGTTCTCCACCGCATCGTAGGTGACGACGGTTCCATCCACCCCGCGCGCCACCATCACCGAGACTTCCGCCGCGAAATTGACGAAGCCCTCCAGCACCAGCGGCTTGGGGGCGAGGCGCGCATAGGCCGGGGCCAAATCCTCCGCCGTGCGCAGCAGCGCCTGGCCCTTGCCGTCATAGCCCAGGCGGGTGGTCTTCAGCACCGAAGGCAGGCCGAGCTTGGCCACCGCCGCGTCCAACTCCGCCTCGCTCTCCACCTTCGCCCAGGGCGCGGTGGCGATGCCGGCATTGTTGAGGAACTGCTTCTCCAGCAGCCGGTCCTGGCTGATGGCGAGAATGCGGGGGCCTGGGCGCACCGGCTTCAGGCTCTCCAGCAGTTCCAGCGAGTCCGCGGGGAGGTTCTCGAACTCGAAGGTGATGACATCCACCGCATCGGCGAAGCGCCGCAGCGCCTCGAGATCGGCGTAATCCGCCACGGTGCTCGCGGCACTCACCTGCGCCGCCGGGCCGTCCGCTTCGGGCGAGAACACATGCACGCGGTAGCCGAGCCTTGCTGCCGCCATGGCGGACATGCGGCCAAGCTGCCCGCCACCGATGATGCCGATGACCGCACCAGGAGCCAGGGCGCTCACTCCACCGTCTCCGGCACGCTGTCCGTCTGCGCGGCGCGGAAGGCGGCGAGGCGGCTACGCAGCGCGTCGTCGGAGAGGGCCAATATGGAGGCGGCGAGGATGCCCGCGTTGATCGCCCCGGGCTTGCCGATGGCCAGCGTGCCGACCGGGATGCCGCCCGGCATCTGCACGATGGAAAGCAGCGCGTCCTGCCCCTGCAACGCCGTGACCGCCACCGGCACGCCGAGCACCGGCAGGTTGGTCATGGACGCCGCCATGCCCGGCAGATGCGCAGCACCGCCCGCGCCGGCGATGATGATCTTCAGCCCCCGCGCCTCGGCGGAGGTGGCGTAGTCGTAAAGCCGCTTCGGCGTGCGGTGGGCTGACACCACCTTCGCCTCATAGGCCACGCCGAGCTTTTCCAGCATCTCGGCTGCATGCTGCATCACGGGCCAGTCCGAGCGGCTGCCCATGATAATGCCAACCAGCGGGGCACTCACGCGGTGCGGTCCGGGATCAGCCGGCTTTCCAGCCGCGAGATTTCATCCTTCAGCCCGAGCTTGCGCTTCTTCAGCCGCTGCACCTGCAGCTGGTCGATCGGCCCGATCTCGGTAATGCGGGCGATCACGGTATCAAGGTCCCGGTGCTCACTGCGCAGCGCGTGCAGGCGGCGCAGAAGATTGTCTCTGTCAGTCAGCATGACTGAGCAATAATAGCATTTGCGCCGTACTGAAACCGGAATTTTTGCCCGTATTTTTCACGTGACAATTCCGTGGCAGCAGGATTAGCCTCCGCATCCTGGGCTTTGCCCGCGTAAGGCAATTGCCTGGGGACCATCGTTAAGAGCCTTAAGGAGCCACTATGAACCTGCAATCGCGTATCGATGCCCTGAAGGGGCGGCATGCCAGCCTGGAAAGCAAGATTTTGGCGGAAGACCGCCGACCCAGCCCGGATGCCACCGCTCTGGCCCGCATGAAGGTGGAGAAGTTGCGATTGAAGGAGGAGATGGAAAGATTGAAGACGCGCTAAGGCGCGGAATGCGGAAAGGGGGCCGGAAGGCCCCCCAGACTGCTGACAAACCCCGTCATTTTTGGCGGGGTTTTGTTTTATTTTGCTCTGGCTTCGTTGTTTGGTGGATTTGAGGGGCGGGTGCTCTCCCTTATGCCGGGGTTTGGCTTGGTTTCTTGTTAAGTGCCATGGCGATTTTCTTGATATTCTGAGCGGCGGCGGCGAGGAGGCACTGGCAGGTGACGCGGGTTAGACTTCGGAACCTGGCGTAGCGGTGTCCGAAGAGCTGCTTGGCATCGGCGAAGGATCGCTCGACCGTCTCTTTTCGTCGTTTGTAGATGGCCTTGCCCCAGCTTGTGAGGCGGTTGGCATCGGTGCGGTCGCGGGCATCGCGCCAGACATGGCGGGTGATGCTGCGCTCGCCTTTGGCGTTACTGGTACAGGAGGCGAGCAGCGGGCAGGTCCGGCAAATGGCGGGGTCTGATTTATAATGGCGGTAGCCGTGACGGTCGGTAGAGGCATAGGCGAGCACCTGGCCCTGCGGGCAGCGGTAGCCTTCTGGGTTGTCCTGATAGACAAAATCCTTCGGCCCGAGCATGCCGGGCTTGGGCGGTGTGGGACGGCGATAGCCGGTCACCCCCGGAATCTCGCGGTCTTCCAGGCCTTTGGCGATGCCCGCAGTGGCGTAACCGGCGTCCAGCCCCACCGCCTTCACATCAAAGCCAAAGCGCTGACGCTGCCGGTCGAGCCGGCCAAGATAGACGATGCTGTCATGCACATTGGCCGGTGTAGTGTAGCTGTCGGTGATGATGGCGTGATGGCCGTCCACCGTGCGGTGGTCGAGGTAGAAGAACCCCGTGGGCTTGCCGTCACGCACCATATAGCCGGACGCAGGGTCGGTGCGCGAGACTTTGGTCTCTTTCTCCTCGGGCTGGCGCTGCTTGGGCTGCAACGGCTTCTTGCCGTGTTGGATCAAGCGGCGGACGGCCGTTGTCCGGGCAGTAAAGCCCTGCCGCCAGATCGTGGATGAACGAAAAATCAATCACCGCGTCGATCTTGCGCAGTAGGTGGTCAGGCGGGACCAGGCTCTCCAGCGTCACAATCTCAAGTGCCGTTTGCGGCGAGGTGGGGGGCTTCAGCATCACAGCAGTGAATAAAAACCCCCGGCTCGCGCCAGGGGTTTGTCAGCAGTCTGAGGGCTCCTTGTGGAGCTTTTTTGATCCGGGTGGGTTCCAAGGGCCTCTCGGCCCTTGGCGGGGGCCAGGGGGCAGCGCCCCCTGATGCACCGGCCCAGACGCAGGGCTACACGGGCAATTCGATAGCGATGCGCAGCCCGCCGCCGGGGCGGTCGAGCAGGCGGATGGCGCCGCCATGGGCGACGACGATATCGCAGGCGATGGTGAGGCCGAGCCCGGTGCCGGCTGGGTCTTGGCTTTCAAAGGGGCGGAGCAGAGTCTCGCGCTTGGCGGCGGGGATGCCGGGTCCGTCGTCGTCGATGAGGATTTGCAAGCGTGCGCTGGCCGGTCTGGCTGGCTCTGACCCAGATCCGGCTGGCGTGGCGGCGGGCATTGTCGATAAGGTTGGTCAGCGCCCGGCGGATGGCCTCGGGGCGGATGGTGGCGGTCAGGCCGGGCGGGACATCCAGGTTGATGCTGGCCCCGGCGCGGCGGGCGGCGGCGCAGATTTCGTCGAGCAGCGCCGCGATGTCGATGGGCGCGGGCTGTTCGCTGCCCTCGCCACGGGCAAAGCTGAGGTAGATGCCGATCAGCCGCTCCATCTCCTCGATATCGCCGGTCATGTCGGCGAGGTCCTGCGGCGGAATCTGCGGCTGCATGGCCAGCGCCAGACGCAGCCGGGTGAGCGGCGTGCGCAGATCGTGCGAGACGCCGGCCAGCATGGTGGTGCGCTGGACGAGGAAGCGGCGCAGGCGCTCGCGCATGCGGTTGAAGGCGGTGGCGGCGCGGCGCACCTCGATGGCGCCTTCCGGGCGGATGGGCCCTTCATCCCGCCCCATGCCGAAGGCCTCGGCGGCGGCGGCGAGGCGGGTGATGCCCCGCACCTGGTTGCGCAGGAACAGCGCCGCCACGCCGAACAGCAGTGCTGCGGTGCCGATCAGCCAGACAAGGAACAAATAGAACGTGCCGATATACAGGCGCTTGCGCGGCACATCGATGCCGAGCACGCCATCGGGCATCTGCACGTTGATGACGATGGTGTCCGGCACGGCGTTCCAGTCAACATTGAAGGGCCGGTGCAGGGCGGCGGCGAGCGCGCGGGCGAGGTCCGTGTCCACCGGGCCGGGCACATCTGGCGGCGGCAGCTGGCGCAGCGCCTTGCCTTTCAGGAAGGTGGTGCTGAACTGGAAATACCGGTCGGCCTGCTGGGTGATCGCGGTGCGGCCCTGCGTGGCGCTGTCGATCTCGCCGACCATCAAGCCCACCTCCCCGGCCACGCCCCCGGCCAGCCGGCGGGAGAGTTCGCTGAGATGGTTGCCGTAGAAGATCTGCAGCGCCACCGCCTGCAGCAGCACCATCGGGATCAGCACGATCAGCAGCGAGCGCCCGAACAGCCCGCGCGGCAGGATCCTGCGGAGGGCACGCTCGGCGCCGAAGTCGTTGAGCCTCATGCCTGCGGGGCTCCGGCCCCGCCGACATTACTTTTTATTTTGCGCGCGGCCGCCCACCAGCCCCGCGCGCTGCATTACTTTTTATTTTGCGCGCGGCCGCCCCGCCAGCCCCGCGCGCTGACAGGCGTATCTGCGGCACGCCTGTCATAAACCCGGTTTCAGCGTGTAGCCCTTGCCGCGCACCGTATGCAGGAAGCGCGGCTCGCGCGGGTCGGGCTCGATCTTGCGGCGCAGGCGGGTCACCTGCACGTCGATGGCGCGCTCGTTCACGTCATCCAGGCCCAGCGCCGCGGCCAGCGCCTCGCGCGAGAGGATCTCATGCGGCCGGGCGGCAAGTGCCGCGAGCAGCGCCAGCTCCGCGCCGGTGAGCCGCACCGGGGCATTGGCCAAGGTCAGTTCGCCGCGGGCGGGGTCGAATTTCGCCTGGCCGAGCTGCAACGGCCCGAGCGGCGCGGCAGGGGGCTGCGCCCGGCGCAGCATGGAGCGGATGCGCGCCACCAGCACGCGCGGGTCGAACGGCTTGCCGAGATAATCATCCGCCCCGGCCTCGAACCCGGCGATGATGTCCTCCGGCGTGTCGCGCGCGGTGAGCAGCAGGATCGGCATGTCCGGCGCCCGCTCGGCGCGCAGGCCGAGGGTCAGCTCCAGCCCGGTCTCGCCGGGCATCATCACGTCCAGCACCATCAGGTCGAAATCCAGGAAGCGCAGCTTGTCGCGCGCCTCGGCGGCGGAGCCGGCCTGGGTCACGCGGAAACCCTGCTCGGCAAGGAAGCGCGCGGCCAGCTGGCTCAGCCGGGCGTCGTCATCCACCAGCAGGATATGCGGGGCGTCGCCGCTCATGCGTTCAGGCGCCGCTCCGCTGCCCCTTGCCGCGATGCGCGTCCTGGCCGTCTAAGTAGTCGCGGCCCTGCTGCTGCATCAGCCCGCGCAGCACGCGCTTGAACCCCTCCACCGCCGGGCCGCCGGCCTCGCGGTAGGCGGCGACGAGCCGCTCACGCTGCGCCTCGAACAGCCGCCGCTCCAGCGTGGCGCCCTTCTCGGTCAGCGTGAGGAGGCGCTGGCGCCGGTCCTGCGCGCCGGGAACCTGGGCCACGTAGCCCTCGCGGATCAGCGGCCCGAGCACGCGGGTGAGGCTCTGCTTGGTAATGCCGAGGATGGCGAGCAGCTCGCCCACGGTCAGCCCCGGCCGCCGCGCGATCCAGTGCAGGCAGCGGTGATGCGCCCGGCCATAGCCCAGCTCGCCGAGGATCGCGTCCGGCGCTTCGGTAAGGTCGCGGTGCGCGAAAAACAGCATGTCCTGTGCCAGACGAAGCTCGTCCTCGCGCAAAAACAGCAGCCCGGAGCCGGGAGCGGTGTGCGCCGTGCCGGGCAGAGTTTCGCGTTTTGTGGCCGGAAAGGGTTGAGCGGACGGGTCTTGCATGGCAGTTTCTTGGCCTTGAGAGCTATGCCTTGCATTGGCAGGGCAGTACATCTGACTATTATACTATTTTTCCTGTCTTGTTACAGTAGCGCAAACGGAGATTTTTGACCATGGCGCTGGTTCCTTTCGACGATCGTGACGGCTTCATCTGGTGGGATGGCAAGCTGATCCCCTGGCGCGACGCGAAGCTGCACGTACTCAGCCATGGGTTGCACTACGCCTCCGCCGTGTTTGAGGGCGAGCGCGCCTATGGCGGCAACATCTTCAAGCTCGACGCGCATACCGACCGGCTGATCGAGTCCGGCCGCATCCTGGGCTTCGAGATCCCCTTCACCCGCGAGCAGATCAACCAGGCCTGCAAGGACGTGATGAAGGCCAACAACCTGACCGAAGCCTATCTGCGCCCGCTCGCCTGGCGCGGCTCGGAGCAGCTCGCGGTGTCGGCGCAGCAGACCAAGATCCACCTGATGGTGGCGTGCTGGGAATGGCCGAACCTGTTCGGGGCCGACCGCATGAAGGGCGTGCGCCTTGGCATCGCCGACTGGCGCCGCCCGCACCCGCAGACCGCCCCCACCGCCGCCAAGGCCGCCGGGCTGTACATGATCGGCACGCTCGCCAAGCACAAGGCCGAGGCCGAGGGCTTCAACGACGCGCTGATGTACACCTGGGACGGGTTCGTGGGTGAGGTCACCGGCGCGAACATCTTCTTCGTGCTGGACGGCAAGCTGCACACGCCCAAGCCGGATTGCTTCCTCGACGGCATCACCCGCAAGACCGTGATCGCCCTGGCCAAGGCCCGCGGGATCGAGGTGGTCGAGCGCCATATCCTCCCCGAGGAGCTGGCGAACTTCAGGGAAGCCTTCGTCACCGGCACCGCCGCCGAGATCACCCCGGTGCGCCAGATCGGCGACCTGCATTTCGAGCCGAGCAGCATCACCGAGGCGCTGAAGGCCGACTACGAGGCGCTGGTGCTGATGTCGCCGGAAGAGGTGGAGAAGCGCGCGGCCGCGTAAGCCGCCGCGTCTAGAGCGCTCACGGGCGCGGCAGCCAGATGCCGGGCCCCGGCGCGGTGTAGCGGCACAGCCGGTAATCCTGCACCAGCTTGCCGTCCCGCGTGCGGGCGAGCGTGCCGGTCTGGTCACAGGGCGCCTTGGCCCGGTGCGTGATCATGATCCCCATCTGCCCCTCCAGCGCCGCCGAGGGCCAGTCGAAATAGCTCCAGCGCGGCTCGAACCCCGCCACGCGCAGCCCAGGCGGGGCGTAATAGGCCAGAGCGGCGGCGGTGGCGTAGTCGTCGGCGGTGACGAAATCCGGGTGCATGGCCGCGAGTTGCTCGCCAAGCTGCGTCCAACCCGCCATTTGCAGGGCCGAGGTGTCCAGGCGCGGCGGAATGGGCAAGGGCGCGGCCAGGGCCTGCACATACACCAGCCCGGTGATGCCAAAGCCCAGCGCCAGAGCCGGGTTGCGCCAGCGCGCCAGGATCGCGGCAGGCAAGGTGGCGATGGCGAGGCAGGCGGACGGGTACAGCACCGCGACCCAGTTGCCCTCCACCCGCTGGGAAAGCACATGCTCCAGCAGCACCGCGCCCGGCAGCAGGGTGAGCCAGAGCAGCAGGCGCGGCGCGGGGCCGTGCTCACGCCGCAGGCCCCAGACCCCGCGTACCGCCAGCACGAAGATGACCGGGGTGAACAGGAGAAACTGGCTGGCAAGAAGATTGGCCAGGAAGCCCAGCGCCCGGCCCGGGTGGAACCCGCGCCTCGCGCCCGCCCTGCTTGAAGTAGCTGGCCCAGCCATGCGTGGCGTTCCAGGCGATATCCGGGGCGAAGACCAGCACGGCCAGCACGGCGGCAAGCCAGGGCCAGGGCGTGCGCAGCCAGGCGCGCTCCTGGCGCCCCGCCAGCACCCAGCCGAACACGGCGAGGATGAACAGCAGCCCGGTATATTTGGAGAGCAGCGCCAGCCCGGCCGCCAGCCCCACCGCCAGCCACCAGCCCGGCCGCCCGGACTGGATCAGCCGCGCCATGGCCCAGAGCCCGGCGGTCCAGAAAAACATCAGCGGCGTGTCCGGCGTCATCAGCACGGCACCCGCGCCGAACATCAGCGTGGCGTTGAGACAGGCCGCGGCGGTGATCCCGGCCCGGCGGCCGGGGAAGAGCCGCTCCGCCGCGTCCCATGCCAGCAGCGAGCCGGCCAGGGTGGAGAGCGGGCCGAGCAGCCGCACCCCCAGCGGCGAGGGGCCGAACAGCGCGGTGCCGGCCCTGATCCACAGCGCCACCATCGGCGGATGGTCGAAATACCCCGGCTGGAGATGCGTGGACCAGAGGAAGTAATACGCCTCGTCCGGCACCAGAGGCAGGCTCGCCGCCAGCGCCAGGCGCAGGGCGGTAAGCGCCAGCAGCGCCGCGAGCGCGAGACGCATGCTACCGGATGCGCCAGACCAGCGTGGCGGAGACGGCGTAGTTCCACACCACGCCCACAGCCGCGCCGGCGGCACCGGCCAGCAGCCCATGCCCGTTCTCGGCGTACAGCGCCTTGGCGATGCCGATATTGGCGTAGGCGCCCAGGCTGCACACCGCCAGGAACAGCACCAGCCCGCGCCAGGCGCGCGCGCCCTTCAGCCGCTGGGCGCGGTAGGTGAGCTGGTTGTTGAGCTGGAAGTTGGCGATCATGGCCACCACCGTGCCAAGCGTTTGCGCTGGCCCGAAATGCAGCCCCGCCGCGCGCGCCGCCTGCAACACCAGAATGTTCACCAGCACGCCGAAGGCGCCGACCAGCGCGAAGGAGATGAAGCGCAGCGGCACGGTGCCGCCCAGCGCCTTGTCGATGAGCAGCCCGGCGAATTGCGCCAGCACCAGCGCGTCCAGCTTGCTCTCGCCCGCATGGCGGGGGCGGAATTTGTAGGGGATCTCGGCAATGCTCAGCCGCCGGGGCGAGGCGAGGATCAGGTCCAGCAGGATCTTGAACCCCTGGCCGGTGAGCCGCCCGGCCAGCTGCTCGAACAGCTCGCGCCGGAGCAGGAAGAACCCGCTCATCGGGTCGTGGATGCTGGTATGGGTCAGCATCTGCGCCACGCGGATGCCGGTCTCGGAGAGCTTCACGCGCAGCGGCGAGGACAGCCCGGTGGAATCCCCGCCCTCGACATGCCGGCTGCCCACCGCCATGTCCGCCCCGCCCTGCACGGCCTGCAGCATCAGCGGCAGGCGGCTCTCGTCATGCTGCATGTCGCCGTCGATGACCGCGACATAATCGGCGGAGGAGGACAGCGCCCCCTCGATCACGGCGGAGGCGAGCCCGCGCCGGCCGACGCGGCGGATGCAGCGCACGCGGGCATCGTCGCGGGCCAGCGCGCGCACGGCGGTGGAGGTGCCGTCGGGGCTGTCGTCATCGACGAACACGACCTCCCAGTCGATGCCGGAAAGCGCATTGTTGAGAGCAGCCACCATGGGCGCGACATTGCCGCGCTCATTGTAGCACGGCACGACGACCGTGAGGGTATAGGCCACAGCGGGCTAGAGCGCTTCGAGCACGGCCTCGGCGCGGCTGACCTCGAAGCCGCCCGGTTCCTCGACAAAAAGCTGCGTGACCACGCCGTCTTCCGCCACCAGGGCGAAGCGCTGGCTGCGCACGCCCAGGCCGCGGGCCACCAGGTCCAGTTCCAGCCCCAGCGCCTTGGTGAAGACGCCGGAGCCGTCGGCCAGCATCACCACGCTGTCCAGCGCCCTGTGGTCCTTGCCCCAGGCGCCCAGCACGAAGGCGTCGTTCACGGCCATGCACACGATCCTGTCCACGCCCTTGGCCTTGAACTCCGCCGCGTGCTTGACGAAGCCCGGCAGGTGCTTGGCGCTGCAGGTGGGGGTGAAAGCGCCCGGTACGGCGAACAGCACCACCTTGCCTTGGCCCAGCAGCTCGGCGGTATCGGCCTCGCGGGGGCCGTCAGCCGTCGCCACCATGAGCTTCATGGCCGGAATCTTGTCGCCTATCTTGATCATGCTGTCTGTCTTTCCTTCGGCAGATATTGCTACCTATACGAACTGCCCCGGGCCGTGAAGAGAGAGCGGCAGATGGGGCTGGTCCTGGCCAGAGGCCATGAATATATTGGCGCAATGGCCGAGGCAAAACTTTCCCGGGCGGACCCGCCCAACTGGCTGACTGGGCAGTTGCTCATCGCAATGCCGGCGATGCAGGATACGCGCTTCGTGCAGAGCGTGATCCTCGTCTGCTCGCACACCGAGGAGGGCGCGATGGGCGTGGTTGTCAACCACCCGCTGCGCACCCCGAAATTCGCCGATCTGCTGAGCCAGCTGGGCGTTGCCCCCAGCCCGCCGCGGCGGGAGCTGTCAGTAGGCGTGGGCGGCCCGGTGGATGAGACACGCGGCTTCGTGCTGCACAGCGCGGACTGGTTCTCCGACACCAGCCTGCAGGTGGACGACACCCACACGCTCAGCGCCAACCTGGACATTCTCCAGGCCGTGGCCGAAGGCGGCGGGCCGGAGAAGGCGGTCCTGCTGCTTGGCTATGCGGGCTGGGGCGAGGGGCAGCTGGACCAGGAGATGCGCCAGAATTCCTGGCTGAGCGTGGCGGCGGATGACGCCATTATCTTCGACACCGCCCATAACACGAAATGGCAGCGGGCCCTGGCCAAGCTGGGCATCGACCCCGGCATGCTCTCCGGTGCGGCGGGGCGGGCATGAAGCAGCTTGTGATTGCCACCCATAACCCGGGCAAGCTGAAGGAATTTTTGTTCCTGCTGGCGCCGCTGGGGTTTGGCGTGACCTCCTCCGGCGAACTCGGCCTGCCCGAACCGGACGAGACCGCCGAGACCTTCCCCGGCAATGCGCGGATCAAGGCGCTGGCGGCGGCGCAAGCCTCCGGCCTGCCGGCGCTGGCCGACGATTCCGGGCTTTCGGTCGCGGCCCTGGGCGGCGGGCCGGGCGTGTTCTCGGCGCGTTACGCGGCGGGGGATTACCCTTCCGCCTTCGCCCGCATCATCGAAGCCGCCGGCGCCGCCGATGACTGGCGCGCCTGGTTCACCTGCGCGCTCTGCCTGGCGCAGCCCGGATGGCAGCACCGCCACCTATATCGGCCAGGCTTACGGGCGCATCGCCCCCGCGCCGCACGGGGCGGGGGGGTTCGGCTACGACCCGGTGTTCATCCCCGACGGCTACGAGCAGAGCTATGCCGAGCTAGGCCCGGCGGTGAAGGACAAGATCAGCCACCGCGCACAAGCCATCGCCCAGCTCAAGGCCGCGCTGGCGGCGCTTAAAGCTTAAAAGTTATCCTTGGCGGCGCGGCGGCGGGCGAATTCCTCCGCTGTTTCCGCGCGCAGGAACGGATTGGTGGCGCGCTCCTGCCCCAAAGTCACCGGCAGACTGGGCTTGCCCGCCGCGCGCAGGGCCGCCACCTCGGTCGCGCGGGCGGCGAGCGCCGCGTTCTGCGGCTCCACGGTCAGCGCGAACTTGGCGTTGGACGCGGTGTATTCATGCCCGCAGCAGACCAGCGTGGCATCCGGCAGATCCGCGAACTTGGCCAGCGAGGCGAACATCTGCGCGGGCGTGCCCTCGAACAGCCGGCCGCAGCCCAGGCTGAACAGCGTGTCACCCGGCAGCAGGATGCGGCCATCGGCGATGTAATAGGCGATATGGCCGAGCGTATGCCCCGGCACCTCGATCACCCGCAGTTTCGCCGCGCCGAAATCCACCAGCGAACCCTCATGCACGGCAATGTCGAGCTTGGGCAGGCGGTGCGCGTCCGCGCCATTGCCCACCACCTTGGCACCAAAGCGCGCCACCAGCTCTTCCGTGCCGCCGATATGGTCAAAATGGTGATGCGTGAGGAAGATGAAGTCCAGCACCCAGCCCGCTTTCTCCAGCGCCGCGATGGCGGGTTGGGCCTCGGCCGGGTCGACGATGCCGGTCTTGCCCGTCACCGGCTCATGCAGCAGCCAGGAATAATTGTCCGAAAGCATCGGGATCGCCTGTACCGTCACCGCCATGTGTGTCGCTCCTTTCCGTCTGCCGCGCTATATAAGGGCAATGGCGATCGATGCGCGAGATGCGGCTGGATTTTACGCGACGCCCCTGGGGCGGCTGACAGCCGGGCTGCTTCGGCAGAAGCTCGCGGCGCTGTGGCCGGATTGCGCCGGGCTCTCGGTGCTGGGCCTGGGCTTCACCGGGCCGTATCTGGAGTTGTGGCGGGAGCAGGCGGTGCGCTGCCTGGCCGTCTCGCCCCGGGACATGGGGCCAGCACCCTGGCCGGCGGGACGGGCCTCGCTCTCCTGCCTGGCGGAGGAGGACGCCATGCCCTTCCCCGACCTGATGTTCGACCGCATCCTGCTCGTGCATGGGCTGGAGCAGGCGGACAACGCCAGGCGCATATTGCGCGAGGCCTGGCGGCTGCTGAAGGATGACGGGCGGCTGATCGTGGTGGTGCCGAACCGGCACGGCATGTGGGCGCACGCGGAGAGCACGCCCTTCGGCCATGGCCAGCCTTATTCCGAGGGCCAGCTCGGCCGGCTGCTCGGCAACCTGTTCTTCCATGTGGAAGCCCATGTGCCCGCGCTGTTCGCCCCGCCCTGCGGCTGGACGCCAATGCTGCGCGGGTTCGGGCTGTACGAGCAAACCGGCCGGCTGCTGGCGCCGCAACTGGCGGGGCTGACCATCGCCGAGGCAAGCAAGGATGTGCACGGCATCGTCCCCCTGCGCCAGAAGGCGCCGGGACGGCGCGTGCTGGTGGATGCCGGGCGATAGAGCACGACAGGAGATGAGGACATGACGCAGGTGGCGGTGATCACCGGCGGGGGCAGCGGCATTGGCCGCGCCGCCGGGCGCAAACTGGCCGAGGCCGGCTGGCAGGTGGTGCTGGCCGGGCGGCGGCATGGTGGCGCTGGAGGAGGCGGCTTCGGCGCATCCCGCCCTGGCCCCCATCGTTGCCGACGTGACGGACGAGGCCGCCGTGCAGCATTTATTCGACGAAACCGTGCGCCGCTTCGGCCGGGTGGATCTGCTGTTCAACAATGCCGGCGCCTTCTCCCGCCCTGCCCCCTTGCCCGAAATGGAGCTGGCGGATTTCTCCGCGGCACTGGCGGTGAACGTGACCGGCATGTTCCTCTGCGCCCGCGCCGCCTTCCGGGTGATGGCCGCGCAAACGCCGCAGGGCGGGCGGATCATCAATAACGGCTCGATCTCGGCGCATGTGCCGCGCCCGCAGGCCGTGGCGTACACGGTCTCGAAACATGCCGTCACCGGGCTCACCCGCGCGCTTTCGCTGGAGGGCCGGGCTCATGGCATCGCGTGCGGGCAGATCGACATCGGCAACGCCGCCACGGAACTTTCCGCCGGGATCGCGCGCGGCTCCATGCAGGCGGATGGCAGCATCGCGCCCGAGCCGATGATGCACGTGGAGCATGCCGCGGCCTCGGTGCTGCACATGGCGAGCCTGCCGCTCTCGGCCAATGTGCAGTTCATGACCGTGATGGCGACCAACATGCCGTTCATCGGGAGAGGTTAAGGATGCTGCGTTTCTCCGCCAATATCAGCACGCTGTTCACCGCCCTGCCGGTGCCCGGGCGCATCGCCGCCGCCGCTGCCGCCGGGTTCACGGCCGTGGAGATGCAGTTCCCCTACGAGCTGCCAGCCTCCACCCTGGCCAGCGCCGCAGGTGCTGCGGGGGTGGAGTTCGTGCTGATCAACATCCCCGCCGGGGATTTCGCCGGGGGCGAGCGCGGCATCGCCTGCATCCCCGGGCGGGAGGACGAATTCCTGCGCGGCGTGATGCGCGCCAGGGAGTACGCCAACGCGCTCGGCTGCCCGCGCGTGAACTGCCTGGCCGGCAACCTGCCGGAGGGCGAGGCCCCAGAGCGCTGCTGGGACGTGCTGGTGGAGAACCTGCGCCTCGCCGCCGACATGCTGGCCGTGCGCGGCGTGCAGTTGCTGGTGGAGCCGCTGAACCGGGTGGATAATCCGCGCTTCATCCTGAACGGCTACGCCGAGGCGGATGCGCTGCTCACCGCCGTCGGCAAGGATAATCTGGCCTTGCAATACGACGTGTACCACGCCCGCGCAGGCGGCGAGGATGCGCTGGAGGGGCTGACACGGCGGATGGGGCGCATCGGCCATATCCAGGTCTCCGACTATCCGGGCCGGGGCGCGCCGGGCACGGGCGAGCTGGACTTCCCCCGCCTGTTCCGCGCCATCCGGCATTTGCCCTATGCGGGCTGGACCGGGGCGGAATATTTCTGCCCCAACCCCGGCCCGGAGGAGTTTGCGTGGATGGCGGCGGCGTAGGTTCATGCTGGGGTCAGAACGTGCCAAATTGGCAACTTTCTCGGAAAATCGCCGTTCCGCGCGGCGCCGCGAATAAGTTTGTGCATAAATTTCAGTGTCGTTTTTTGTAAAGTTTCGGTATTATCCGAAGCGGTGATAATGTGATGTTAGACCTATTTAAGAAATTTTTGCGAGATCGGAGTGCGCAGCATCTCGGCACGGGAACCATCCCCGGGCCGGGCGAGAGCGAGATGTATTCGCCCCCTGACGACGCCCACGAGAAAAGCGGGCTGGTCCCGCCGCTGTTGATCGCCCTGATTCTCAGCCTGCTGGTGCTGTCGCATCTCAGCGCGGCTGGGCGCTAAGAGCTACAGCGCGGCCAGGATCATCCGGGCGATCTTTTCCGCCGCGCTCGCCACGTCCGGCGACATTGCGGCACCCGGCGTGAAATCCGCCCCCTCGATCCCGTAGATCAGCAGCTTCTCCGGCAGCGTGCCCAGCGCGCGGGAGAGCGCCACTGCCTCCGCCAGCCCGAACCCGTGCGAGGAAGCGGGATGGCCCGTGGCGAATTCCGTCTGCCCGTCCAGCACATGGATGCGCCCGGGATGGCCCGAAGGAGCCACGGCGTCGATGCAGACCGCCAGCTCCGCTCCCGCCCAGCCCTGCGCGAGGCCGAGCAAATCGCCGGTGCAGAGCTGAAGCGCCACGCCGGGCGGCAGGTGGCCCTCAAGCTGCCGGGCGGCGAGCAGCCCGGCCGCGTCATCCCCCCGGTCCGGATGGCCGATACCGGCGACGAGACGCAGGCTCACTCGCGCTGCACCGTGAGCTTCAGGAAATGCGTGGCGCAGGAGATGCAAGGGTCGAAATTGCGGATGCCGAACTCGCAGCGGGCGCGGATGATGTCATCCGGCTCCTCCAGCAGCGGGGTCGCCAGCGCGGCGAGGTCGGCCTCGATGCTCGGCTGGTTCTGCGAGGTGGGCGGCACGATGCGGGCACGCGCCACGCTGCCATCGGCCTCGAACTCGTAGCGGTGCCAGCAGATGCCGCGCGGCGCCTCGGTGCAGCCGAAGCCAACGCCCGCCCTTGGGGTGAGCGGCACGGCGGCCTCGGCGGGCGGCTCATAAGCGGCGATCAGGCGCAGCGCCTCGCCGCAGGCATAGGCCACTTCCAGGGCGCGGACGATGATGCTCTTGAACGGGTTGCTGCAAACCGGCCCCAGCCCGGCCTCATGCGCCAGGGCCTGCAACTGCACGGGCAGCAGCGAGGAATTCAGCGCGTAGCGGGCCAGCGGGCCGACCACATAGGCGCCGCGCCGCTTCAGCACCGCGTGCAGCGCGGTGGAATGCTCCACGTGGCGTTCCTCGAACTCGTCATCGAAGGCGGAAATCGGGATATCCAGCCCCGCGCTGGACACCAGCCGCGTGCCGATAATCGGGTAGTCCACGCCATCATGCAGGGAGACGAACTCATAATCCCGCTCGAAATCCGGGAAGGAGAAGCCCGCGACCCAGCGCACCAGCCCGACTGCCTGCTCATACGCCGCCGTCAGCTTGGGGACATGCGCCGCCAGCTCGGCCTTGGTGGGCAGGCGGTAGAAGCCGCCGGGCTTCACGTTGACGGGATGGATCTCCCGCCCGCCGATGATGGTCATCAACTCGTTCCCGGCTTTTTTCACCGCCAGCCCGGCGCGCACCACCTCGCCATGCGCCCCGGCCATCTGGATGCCGTCGGGGAAGCCGAGGAAATCCGGCGCGTGCAGCATGACGATATGCAGCGCGTGGCTCTCGATCCATTCACCGCAATAGATCAGCCGCCTGAGCGCGGCGAGCTGCCCGTCCACCGTGGCGCCGAAGGCGGATTCGATCGCCTGCACCGCGCTCGTCTGATACGCGATCGGGCAGATGCCGCAGATGCGCGAGACGATATCCGGCACTTCCATGTAGGAACGCCCGCGCAAGACCGCCTCGAACAGGCGCGGCGGCTCGTAGATGCGCAACTCGGCGGCGGCGAGCGCGCCATTCTCGATGCGCAGCGAGAGCGCGCCCTCACCCTCCACCCGGGTGAGGGTATCGACCTTGATGGTTCTAGTGGTCATGCGCTTCACTCTCTTCCCGGAACGGCGTGGCGGCGGCGTTGAAGCTGCGGAAGGCGCGCTGGATGTCCCGCTCGCTGGCGCCTAGCAAGCCCCACTCCTTGGCCAGGGCGGCGGTGTTCGGCGTCTCCATGGGCCCGAAGCAGCCATAGCAGCCGCGCGCATAGGCCGGGCATATGGCGCCGCAGCCCGCATGCGTCACCGGCCCCAGGCAGGGCGTGCCCGTCACCATGACGCATACTGTGCCGCGCCGCTTGCACTCCACGCACACGCTCTGCGCGGAAATGCCCGGCTTGCGCCCGGCCAGGAAGGCGCTGATGACCTCGACCAGCTGCCCCTTGTTGATCGGGCAGCCGCGCAGCTCGAAATCCACCTTCACATGCGCGGAAATCGGCGTGGAGGTGGCCAGCGTGTCGATATACTGGGGCGAGGCATAGACCGCCGCGATGCATTCCTGCACGTCGCGGAAATTGCGCAGGGCCTGGATGCCGCCCGATGTGGCGCAGGCGCCGATGGTGACGAGATGGCGCGACTGGCTGCGCACCTCCTGGATGCGCTCGGCGTCGTGCGCGGTGATGATCGAGCCCTCGACCAGCGAGAGATCGTACGGGCCGGGGATGAAGGCGCTGGTCGCCTCGGGGAAGTTCGCGATCTCGACGGCCCCGGCCACCGCCAGCAGTTCGTCCTCGCAATCCAGCAGCGAGAGCTGGCAGCCGTCGCAAGAGGCGAATTTCCAGACCGCGAGACGGGGGCGGCGCTGCATGTCCATCGCTCAGATCTCCCTGACGGCGAGCAGATGCGCGATCTGGTCGAGGCGCATCACCGGGCCGTCCTTGCAGATGAAGCCAGGGCCGAACTGGCAATGCCCGCACAGCCCGATGGCGCATTTCATGTTCCGCTCCATCGAGAGATAGATGCGCTCCGCCGGCACGCCCGCGTGCAGCAGCATGTCGGCGGTCACGCGCATCATCACCTCCGGGCCGCAGACCATGGCGATGGTGTTGCCCGGGTCGATGGCGGCGCGGGAGATCAGCATCGGCGCCACGCCGACATTGCCGCGCCAGTCCACATCGGCGCGGTCCACGGTCACCACCACGTCGAGGTCCAGCCGCTGGCGCCAGTTCTGCACCTCGTCGCGGTAGAGGATGTCGTTGGGGTTGCGGCTGCCGGTGAGCACCGAGACACGGCCATAGCGGGCGCGGTCGGCAAGGATGCCGACCACGGCCGGGCGCAGCGGCGCCATGCCCAGCCCGCCGGCGATGATCAGCACGTCCCGCCCCTCGGCCTGCCGCATCGGCCAGCCCGCGCCGAACGGCCCGCGCAAGCCGATCTGCGCCCCGGGGGCGAGATGGGTGAGTGCTGCGCTGATCGCCCCGGCATCGCGGATGGTGTGCAGATAGCCCAGGCTTTCGTTGGCGTGGCCGCTCATGCTGATCGCGGCCTCGCCCACGCCGGGGACGTAGAGCATGTTGAACTGGCCGGGGGTGAACTCGGGCCGCGCGCCGTGCTTCGGCAGCAGCTCGATGGTCACGGTATCGCCCAGGTCGCGCCGGACGCTGGCGACGCAATAGAGCGCGGGCAGGAACGCGTCCGGCGGGAGCGCCGTGTCAGTGTCGGGCGTAAACATCGAGCACCTGCAACCTGGTTGCCTGCAGGCGCCGCACCAGCACCGGCAAAAAGCGTTTCATCATCACGTAGCCGAACTCGTGGTCGGACTCGAACATCTCGTTCAGACACACGGCGTCGAACGCCAGGGTGTGCGTGGGTTCCACGGCCCGGGCGTCGAACGACCAGCGGAAGGGCGGCGCCAGCCAGGAAATGCCCACGACATCGCCGCGCCCAAGGGTGAGGAACACCACGGGCGGGCGGCCCGGGGCGGCGATTTCCAGCGCGATATGGCCCTGGGTGATGACTTGGCATTGCCCGGCCGCCCCGCCCTCGCGGATCAGATACGTGTCCTCGGCGTAGGCGCGCGGGGTGGCGCAACCGGCCAGCCGCTCCAGCCATTCCGGCTTCAGCCCGGCGAAAAACGGCAGGGCCCAGGGGTTGTCGTTGGTCATTTGGCATCCCCTGCCGCGATGATCGCGGCTTCTTCCGTCAGGTCGATGCCCACCGGGCACCAGGTGATGCAGCGCCCGCAGCCGACACAGCCGGACTCGCCGAACTGGTCGATCCAGCTGGCGATCTTGTGCGTGAGCCATTGCCGGTAGCGCGCGGCACCACTCTGGCGCACGGCCCCGCCATGCAGATAGGAGAAATCCAGCGTGAAGCAGGAGTCCCAGTGGCGCTCGCGGGCGAAGCCGGTGCCGGTGAGATCGCTGACATCGGTGACCGTGGTGCAGAAGCAGGTGGGGCAGACCATGGTGCAGTTGGCGCAGGAGAGGCAGCGTGTGGCGACTTCGTCCCAGCGCGAATGGGTGGGGTTCGCTTGCAGCGCTTCCTTGAGCCCCTTGGTTTCCAGCTTGCGGCCCATCTGCGCCTCGGCCCGGGCCTTGCCCGCCGCCGAAGCCGCCAGATCCGCCCCCTCCGTCACGCGCCCCGGCAGGGTGGCGAGCAGCGCCGCCCCGGCCGGGCTGCCGGCCTGGACCAGGAAATCGTGCCGGTTGTCGTCGAGCAGTTCGGTGAGCGCGAGGTCGAACCCCGCCTGCACATGCGGGCCGGTGCCCATGGAGGCGCAGAAGCAGGTGGCCCCGGCCTCGGTGCAGTTCACCGCCACGATGAAGGCGTTGCGCCGCCGCGCCGCGTAGCCCGCATCCCGGTAGGCCCCGCCCATGAAAATCCGGTCCTGCCGGGCGATGGCCGCAACCTCGCAGGCGCGCACGCCGAGAAAGGCGTAGCGCTCCTGGCCCGCGCTCTCCTCCGGGGTGATGGTCAGCTCGCTGCCCTCCCGCCGCGCGGTGAACAGCGTTTCCTTTGGGGGGTGCAGGAACTGCTTCCAGCTATGCGGGCCTACATTGTAGCCGAACAGCGCCGCATCGTCGCGCCGCTCCACACTGTAGCGCCCGGCCTCCTGCCGGTCGGTCCAGCCAGCCGGGAGGTCCTCGGTCCTGGCGACGCGGTCGTAGATGATGGCGCCATCGCGCAGGACCGGGCCGATAACGATGTGCGTTTGCGCGAGCGCGTCGATAAGCGCCTGCAACGCCGTGGCGGGGATGACGGCGCGCACCCTGATCTCGCTGGCTTGTTCCGGCATTCGATCTCCTCGCCCTCACCTTGACTTGGCGCAGACTAGGCGGTGGCGAGGCTGCGGGAATTGATCGGGATCAAAACAAGGCGGGTTCTTGTCCTCGGAGCCCATGACGGTTAGTGCCAAAGGCGCGCGGCACGCCGCGCCGGAAGCACTGTGGAGCGGCTTGTTGGCATGAGTACCCGTATCGACCCGCGGCTAATGCAGGAAGGGCGCCGCACGCGCGGCGCGCTTCGGGCCAGTATCGGGCTGGGCCTGGTCTCGGGCTGGCTGATCATCGCCCAGGCCGTGCTGCTGGCGCAGATCGTCACCCGCATCTCCTTCCACCACGCCACTGTGGCCGGGGTGGCGCCGTTCCTCTGGGGCCTGGCCGGGCTGTTCCTGCTGCGCGGCGGGCTCACCTATGCCGCCGAGATCACCGCCTTCCGGGCCGCGGCGCAGATCAAGACCGGGTTGCGCGCCGAACTGCTGGCGCGGGTGCTGGCCCGCGGGCCGGTGGGGGCCGCGGATGAGGCGAGTGCCGATGTCGCCGCCACGATGATCGAGGGCATCGAGGCGCTGGAGCCGTATTTCTCCCGCTACATGCCGCAGATGGCGCTGTGCGTGGCGGTGCCGCTGGCCATCCTGGCGCTGGTGTTCCCGCTGGATTTGTACTCCGGGCTGATCCTGCTCGTCGCCGGGCCGCTGGTGCCGGTGTTCATGGTGTTCGTCGGCTACAAGGCGGAGGCGATCAACCAGCGGCAATGGGAAAAACTGCTGCTCATGAGCACGCATTTTCTCGACATGCTGCAGGGGCTGACGACGCTGAAGCTGTTCGGCCGCGCGCGGGACGAGATCGACATCGTCGCGCGCATCACCGACGATTACCGCCGCACCACCATGGCGGGGCTGCGCGTCGCGTTCCTCACCAGCGCGGTGCTGGAATTTTTCGCCTCCGTGGCGATCGCGCTGGTGGCGGTGCTGTTCGGCGCGCGGCTGCTCCATGCGCATATCAATTTCTACCCGGCATTTCTCGTGCTGCTGCTCGCACCTGAGTATTTCGTGCCGCTGCGCGGGCTCTCGGTGCATTACCATGCGCGCATGACGGCGATTGCCGCGGCGAAGCGGATTTTCGCGCTGCTGGATGCGCCGGTGCCGGAAGCCGGGACCGGCGATGTGCCGCAGGGGGCTTTGGAAATCGCCTGCGGCGGGCTTGAATTTTGCCTATGCCGAAGCGCCGGTGCTGGACGGGCTGGACGCGCAGTTCCCGGCCGGGAAGATCACCGCCATCGTCGGCGAGAGCGGGGCGGGCAAGACCACGCTGGCGCGGCTGCTGCTGGGCTTCATCCGCCCGCAGGCGGGGCAGATTCTGGTGAACGGGCAAGATCTGGCGGAGATCGCGCCGGAGGCATGGTGGCAGGCGCTCGCCTGGGTGCCGCAGAACCCGCGTTTGTTCCATGGCAGCATCGCGGATAATCTGCGCCTCGGCGCGCCGGAGGCCGATGAGGCGGCGCTGCGCGAGGCCGCCGACGCGCGCCGCGCGCTGGACTTCATCGAGGCGCTGCCGCGGAAAATTCGACGCTGATGTCGGCGAGGCCGGGGCAAAACTCTCGGGCGGGCAGATCCAGCGCCTGGCGCTGGCGCGGGCGTACCTGAAGAACCCGCGTTTGCTGATCCTGGACGAAGCCACCGCGAATCTCGACATGGAGAGCGAAACACTGGTGCTGGATGCCATCGCCGAGGTGGCGCAGGGGCGCACGGTGATCGTCATCGCCCACCGCCTCGCCATGGCGGCGCGGGCGGACCAGGTGCTGGTGCTGAAGGATGGCCGCGTCGCCCAGGCCGGGCCGCCGCAGGCGCTGGCGGCGCAGGAGGGGCCATACCGCGAATTGCTGCGCGCCTATGAGGGCGAGGGAGCAGAAGAATGCGCGATCTGATCCGCCTGCACCAATTGTTCAAGCCGCAGCGCGGCTGGATGTTCGGCGGGCTGGCGCTGCGCCTGCGTCACCATCCTCGCCAATTTCGGGCTGATGACGCTCTCCGGCTGGTTCCTCGCCGCCACGGCGCTGACCGGCCTTGCCAGCTACGCGGTGCAGAACTACGTTCAACTTCTTTACCCCGGCGGCCATGGTGCGGTTCTTCGCCACGCTGCGCGTGGTCTCGCGCTATACCGAGCGGCTGCTGACGCATGAGGCGACCTTCCGCCTGCTCGCCGATCTGCGCGTGTGGTTCTACACCAAGCTGGAGCCGCTGGCCCCGGCGGCGTTGCAAGGCTACCGCGCCGCCGACCTGCTCTCGCGCATCGTCGCGGATATCGACACGCTGAACCTGTTCTACCTGCGCGTTTATGTGCCGCTGCTCACCGCCGCGCTGACCACGCTGGTGATGGTGCTGTTCTTCGCCATCTTCTCGCTGGCCCGCGGCCTTGGCGCTGGCGGCGGGGCTGCTCGCCGCCGGGGTGGGCGTGCCGGGCTTCACCGGCTTTGCCGGGCGCGCAGGCGGGGGCCGAGATGGTGCGGCTGAACGCAGCCTTGCGCGCCGAATACGTGGACGCGGTGCAGGGCATGGGCGAGCTGCTCACCTATGGCGCGGCGCCGGCGCTGGAGGCACGGGCGGCAGCGTTGCAGGCGGAGCTGATCTCGGCGCAAGGGCAAATGGCCAGGGTCACCGGGCTGGGTGCGGCGGCCGCCAGCCTCGCCACCAATTTCACCATGCTCGGCGTGGTCATCGCGGGCGGCGCGAAAGTCGCCGCGGCGCACCTGGACCCGGCGGATCTCGCGCTGCTCGCCCTGGGCAGCATGGCGGCGTTCGAGGCCGTGGCCCCGCTGCCGCTGGCGTTCCAGTATCTCGGGCAGATCAGCAGTCGCGGCGCGGCGGATTTTCGCGCTGGCGGACACAGCGCCCGCCGTCGCGGCCCCCGCAGCCCCTGCCCCAGCGCCGCAAGGCTATGCGCTGGAGCTGAAGGATGTGTCGCTGCGCTACGCGCCGGGCGCGCCCTGGGCGCTGCGCCACCTGAACCTGCGCGTGCAGCAGGGCCGGCGCGTGGGCATCACCGGCGCCACGGGTGCCGGCAAGACCACGCTGATCAACCTGCTGTTGCGCTTCCATGAATTTCAGGAGGGCGAGGCGCGCTTCGGCGGGCATGACCTGCGCGCCTATGGCAGCGAAGACCTTGCCGATCACATCACCGTGATTTCCCAGCGCAGCTATCTGTTTCACACCAGCATCCGCGACAATCTGCTGCTGGCCAAGGCCGATGCCGACGAGGCCGCACTTTGGCATGCGCTGGAGGTGGCGCAGCTGGCGGACTTCGTGCGCGCGCAGAAGGACGGGCTGGACACGCTGGTGGGTGAGGCGGGGATAAAGCTCTCCGGCGGGCAGGCGCGGCGCGTGGCCCTGGCACGCGCGGTGCTGAAGGACACACCCTGGCTGGTGCTGGACGAGCCGACCGAAGGGCTGGACGCCGCCACGGAGCGCGAATTCTTAGGCGATCTCAAGCCGCTGCTGGCCGGCAGGACCGTCCTCTACATCACCCACCGCCCGGCCGGGCTGGCGCTGATGGACGAGGTGCATGCGCTCAAATCGGGGCAGATCGCCGGTTCCAGCAATACCTAACCGGCTCAATCTTTCCAGCCTATTGATCTAAATCAACTACACTAGACGCTAATATGCTCCTATAGCCCAGGCTGCTGATAAAAGGCTTTTCTAGCAGCTGGAGCTCACGGGCATGCCGTTAATCGATCCTAGTGTCGTCGAACTATCACGACTTCAATTCGCGCTAACCGCGCTTTACCACTTCCTTTTCGTGCCGCTCACGCTCGGGATGACGTTCCTCATCGCGGCGATGGAGACGGTGTATGTCATCACCGGCAAGGAGATCTACAAGGAGATGACCCATTTCTGGGCCAAGCTCTTTGGCATCAACTTCGCCATTGGTGTCGCCACCGGCCTGACGATGGAATTCGAGTTCGGCACCAACTGGTCGATGTACTCGCATTTCGTGGGTGACGTGTTCGGCACGCCGCTCGCCATCGAGGGCCTGATGGCCTTCTTCATGGAATCGACCTTCATCGGCCTGATGTTCTTCGGCTGGGACCGTCTGTCCAAGCCGGCGCATCTTGCCGTCACCTACCTCACCGCGCTGGGCTCCAACCTCTCCGCGCTGTGGATTCTGGTGGCCAACGGCTTCATGCAGAACCCGCAGGGCGCCTCGTTCGACGCCGACACGATGCGCATGCAGTTCAACTCGTTCGTGAACCTGGTGTTCAGCGACGACGCGCAGGCCAAGTTCGTCCACACCTCGATCGCGGGCTTCGTGACCGGCTCGCTGTTCGTGATGGGCGTTTCCTCGTTCTACATCCTCACCAACCGCCACAAGGCGCTGGCTGCGCGCTCCTTCCGCATGGCCGCGGTGTTCGGCATCATCTCCTCCCTCGCGGTGGTGACGCTGGGTGACGCGCTGGGCCGCCTGGACTATCTGGTTCAGCCGACCAAGATCGCCGCCATCGAAGGGCCTGTGGGAAGACAGCAACGCGCACAGCTCCGCCGCTGGCGCGCCCTGGCTGCTCTTCGCCCTGCCGAATGACGCCACCCAGACGCAACTCGGCCGAGATCGGCATTCCTTACGTGCTGACCCCGCTGATCACGCACTCCGAGGACCAGGTCATCCCCGGCCTGCTGACGCTGGAACAGCAGGCTGGCCCGCGCATCCTGAACGGCATCAAGGCGATCAACGCCCTGCAGCAATACGGGCAGACGCCATGACGCCGCTTCGCTGGCCACCTTCAAGCAGTACGAGCAGGACATGGGCTATGGCTTCCTGGCCCAGAAGAACGCGCCGAACCAGGACCTGACCCAGATCACCCCGGCGAACCAGGACGCCATCGTGGCGCAGACCGAGAAGGACACGATCCCGAACGTGTTCGTCACCTTCTGGTCCTTCCGCATCATGATGTTCCTGGGCTTCTACTTCGTCGCCCTGTTCGCCTTCTCCGCCTACTACTCGCCTGCGTAACGAGCTGGAGAAGCACCCGCTGCTGCTGAAGGCCGCGATGTGGTCCATCCCGCTGCCGATCCTGGCCTGCGAGTTCGGCTGGATCACCGCCGAGGCTGGCCGTCAGCCCTGGTCCGTCTTTGGCTGGCTGCCGACCTTCCAGGCCGCCTCGAGCCATCCGGTCGGCTACATGGTGTTCTCGCTCATCGGCTTTGCGGCTGCTGTACAGCGCCTTCATCGCCGCCGAGCTGTACCTGATGTTCAAGTTCGCCCGCCTCGGCCCGCAGCACCATGCGGAACCGGCCGTGGGTGGCGGCGCCACGATGTTCGGCAAGCCGCGGCTGGCCGATAAGTCCTGGCAATAACGCCGCACCTCTCAGGAGATTTTTCAAATGGAACTCTACGTCGTTCTTAAAGTTATCTGGGCGGTGCTGTTAGGCGTGCTGCTCACCGGCCTCGCCACGATGGTGGGCATGGACATGGGCGTGGGCACCCTGCTGCGCTTCGTCGGCAAGACCGACGGCGAACGCCGCGTGGCGCTCAACATCATCGGGCCGCACTGGGACGGTAATCAGGTGTGGTTCATCCTGGGCGGCGGCGCCATCTTCGCCGCCTTCCCCACCCTGTACGCCACCTCCTTCTCGGTGTTCTACGTCGTCATGATCCTGCTGCTGTTCAGCATGATCATGCGTCCCGTCGCCTTCGAGTACCGTTCGAAGGCTGAAGGTGGCAAGCCTGGCGCGGCACCTGGGACTGGGCCTTCCTGATCTCCGGCGCCCTGCCGATGATCGTGTATGGTGCTGCCTTCGGCAACGTCATGGAGGGTGTCGGCTACCACTACAGCTGGACCGGCCAGTACTTCCAGGACGAGTCCTTCCTCAGCTACCTGCTCAACCCCTTCGCGGTGATGTGCGGCGTGCTCTCGCTGAGCCTGGCGATGCACCAGGGCGGCACCATGCTGATGATGCGCGGCGAGGAGCCGATCTATGGCCGCGCCCGCAAGGCAGCCATTGGCGGCGCCATCGTGGCGGCGGTGCTGTTCGTCATCGGCGGCGTGTGGGTCGCCCACCTGAACGGCTATGCCTTCACCTCCGCGGTTGACCCGAACATGCCCGCCACCCCGCTGAACGGCCCGACCGTGGCCGTGCAGGCCGGCGCGTGGATGAACAACTACCACAGCCTACCCCATCCTGTGGGTGCTGCCGGTGCTGGGCTTCGTGGGCATGCTGGGCGGCGCGCTGATGAACGCGGCGCGCAAGCCGGTGGTGGCCTGGTGGTGCGGCGCCGTGGCCTGGATCGGCGTCATCTTCACGGTGGGGGCCAGCATGTTCCCCTTCCTGATGCCGTCCACGACCAACCCGAACCAGAGCCTGACCGTGTGGAACGCCTCGGGCAGCGCCTATAACCTCGGCTGGATGCTGCTCTTCGCCCTGGTCTTCACGCCGGTCATCATCGCCTACACCTCGTGGTGCTTCTACGTGATGCGCGGCAAGGTGAAGGTGGATGCCATCACCCCTGACTACGCACAGCTACTAAGGAGGCCTGATTATGGGTAAACTCTTCAAAATCATCGGCCTCGCGGCTGCGCTGGCCCTGGCCCTGTTCATGGCGGTGATCACCGGTGACTTACGGCGCATGGTACTTCGCCTGGCTGGTGGGCACGACGATGATCGTGCTCATCGCCGCCGCTGGCGCGGTGCTGTTCGACACGCAGGAAGCCAACTCCAACGGTGAGGTGTAATCATGCTCGGCGATCTCGAAGGCCTGATCATCTTCATCCCCTTCCTTTATCTCGGCTTCACGGTGGTGGCTTATCTCGCCACCCGCAAGAAGTTCCCGTAAGCGAAGCGGCATAACGCAAATGACCCGCGGCGGAGCATATCCGCCGCGGGTTTTTTTATGGGCTCGGGGTAAACAAAAAGACGGGGCGGTTCAGCCCTGCGCGGCCTTGAGCTGGTCGAACGCTTCCAGCCCCTGCGCCGCGTACATCACCGAAGGCCCGGCGCCCATGTAGATGGCCATGCCCATGGTCTCCAGCACTTCCTCGCGCGTGGCGCCGTGCTTGGCGGCAGCCTCGGCGTGATAAGCAATGCAGGGCTGGCAGCGCGTGGCCACCCCGATCGCCAGGGCGATCAGCTCCTTGGTCTTCTTGTCCAGCGCCGTGCCGCCATTCGCGCCCTGGGCGAGGGCGGAGAAGCCCTTCATCACATCAGGCGCGCCCTGGCGCAGCGCTTTCACGCCGCCATTCATGTTCTCGATCAGTTGCAGCCAGTCTTGCATCATGGTCAGTTCTCCTGCTGTGCGGCTCAGCCGCGTTTGACGGGCAACCCCGCCTGGGCCCAGGCATTGATGCCTCCGGCCAGATGTCCGGCGATCTTCACGCCAGCTTTCGCGCATTGCTCCGCCGCCATGGCCGAGCGCTTGCCCACGCCGCAATGCAGCACGACATCGCCCTTGGGCAGGGCATGGGGGTCGAAGCTGGAGAGCGGCTGGCAGACCGCGCCGTCGATACGGGCGGCTGCGTGTTCAGCCTGCTCGCGCACATCCACCAGGATCACCTCGCCCCGCGCCAGGGCTGCTTCCAGCTCCTTCGGCGTGAATTCTCGAAGATCGGTCTTTTTGCCTGTGAAAAACAGCATGTTGGCTACCTTTAGTCGTCGTTGGCGGGGGTTGACTCAGCCCGGCACAGGGCTTCGGGCGCGCAGAAAAGCTCGAACAGCGTTTCCAGGATCCGCCGGGCGGGCATGCTGGCGATGCCGTAATAGATGGTCTGCGCCTCACGCCGCGCGGTCACCAGCCCATCCCGCCGCAGCAGGGCGAGGTGCTGGGAGACGGTGGAACTGCGAAGGTCCAGAAACGCCGCCAGCTCGCCGACCGAGCGTTCCCCTTCCAGCAACTGGCAGAGGATCATCAGCCGGTGCGGGTTGGCCAGGGATTTCAGCAGCTCGCTGGCCTGGTCCGCTGCCGCGTGCATGGCTGTGGGATTAATATTCATTATTGCGAATATACGAATATTTGAATGTTAAGCAACACCAAAACACGCATGCTTCATCCCCGCGCGCTCAGCACACCGTTCACCGCCAGCGGGCGGAACACCGTGCAGCCTTTCAGCCCCAGTTCATAGGCGGTCCTGAACGTACCGGCGAAATCGGTGAAGCCGCATGTGGCGGGCAGGTTGATGGTCTTGGCGATGGACTGGTCCACATGCGCCTGCAACGCCGCCTGCATGCCCAGATGCGCCTGCACCGGCAGCGCCTCGGTGGTGACGAAGGCGGGCGGCAGCCCCGCGCCATGTTCATGCCGCCACAGCCGCACGGCATGGTCGGTCACCGTCACTTGCTGCGGGGTGCCGAGCGCGTTGAGTATCGTGCGGTCAGCCTCGGCGGCGAAAACCGGCTCGATGCCGGAGGAAACATTACCGGCGAGCAGGCTGATTGTGCCGGTGGGGGCGATGGCAAGCAGATGGCTGTTGCGGATACCGTGTTCAGCGATGGCATCGCGCAAATTCTCGGGCAAAGCGCGGATGAACGACCCCGCGAGATACGCATCACGCGCGAAGGCGGGGAAGGCCCCCTTCTCCGCCGCCAGCGCAATGGAGGCGCGGTAGGCGGCGTGGCAGATCTCGCGCATCACCCCGCTTGCCCAATGCCGCGCGGCCTCGGCTCCGTAATCCAGCCCGAGCATGACCAGCGCATCCGCCAGCCCGGTGATGCCGAGTCCGACGCGGCGCTTGGCCCGCACCTCCTGCCGCCTGGGCGGGCAGCGGGAAATGCGAGACGTCCAGCACGTTATCCAGCATCCGCACGGCGACGGGCACGGCTTCCATCAGCGCCGCCATGTCCAGCCGCGCCGATGGGGAAAACGGCTCGCGGATGAAGGCGGTGAGGTTGAGCGAGCCGAGATCGCACCCGCCATAATGAGGCAGCGGCACCTCCCCGCACGGGTTCACGGCGCTGATCCGCTCGCAGTAATACAGGTTGTTCATGCGGTTGATCTGGTCGATGAACAGCACGCCGGGCTCGGCACTGGTGAAGCTGGCGAGCATGAGCTTGTCCCAAAGTTCCGCCGCGTTCACCTCGCGCGAAATACGGTACGGCGGCGTGGCGGGGAAAGTCAGCTTCCAGGGCGCGCCCTCGGCGGCGGCGCGCATGAAGGCGTCCGTCACCAGCACCGAGAGATTGAAATGGCTGAGCACGCCTTGCTGGCGCTTGGCGGCGATGAACGCCTCGATATCCGGGTGGTCGCAGCGCAAAGTGGCCATCATGGCCCCCCGCCGCGCGCCGGTGGACTGGATGGTGGCGCACATCGCGTCCCATACCGCCATGAAGGAGACGGGGCCGGAGGCGATGTTGCCCGCGATGCAGGCTGGCAAGCCGCGCGGGCGCAGGGTGGAGAAATCGTACCCCACGCCACCGCCCTGCTGCATGGTCACCGCTCCCTCCTGCAGGGCGCGGAAAATGCCGGGGATGGAATCCTCGATCTCGCCCATGACGAAGCAGTTGAGCAGCGTGACCCGGCGCGGCGTCCCCGCCCCGGCCAGCACCCGCCCGCCGGGGAGGAAGCGGAACCCCTCCAGCGCCTGATAGAACCGCGCCGCCCAATCCGTCGCGCCCGGATGGCTCGGCCTGCGCCAGGGCGATGGCGACACGGCGCCAGGTGGCGGCAATGTCCGGCTCGGCGCTGCCGCCATGGCGGTAGCGCTGGGCCCAGACGATGCGGGCGACTTCGGTCTCCAGTCCGGCGGTGGTCATGGCGGCGGCTCCGAGGAATCGAAAACCACCATATAGGTTCCCGGCATAGGGGAACGGATCACCATCCGGGGGCAAGATGGCGGCAACGGCCGGGTCATACGCCGCGTGCCGCAGGTAATCGGCATCGAGCACGGCGTGGCGGTCGAGAAACACGTTCATGGGGGCGGAGACGCGCACGCAGCCCTCGGAATCCGGCCGCCCCAGGAAGTGCTCCAGCACATCCGGGTCGGTGGCGTGGATTGCCAGGCGGATCACGTTGGTCTCGCCATCGGTCCGCCAGCCCTCCACCGCCGTCTGCCAGCCGAAATCCCACACCCGGCGGCCCTTTATCCCCAAGCCGCGAATATGCTTCTCGTTATACGTGCCGAGCGCGCGGTAATCGAGAATACCGGCGGTGTGCGGGAACACCCCGGTGGGGGTGATGAAATAGCCATAGAGCCCGGCCACGCCGGTGGAAACCTTGCCGCCGCCGATGACCTGCCAGGGGCCGGTCGGGGTCGGCGAAGATCACCCGCAGTTGCTGCACCGCCGGGTTGCGGTCCACGGCGAGGACGAGCTGCGGGGTGGTGATCACGTAGGGCGAGGCGGCGAACATGGCCCGGGTGCGGGCAATCCAGGCGGCATCATCAGCGGGGCTGCGCGGGGTGTCATCAGGAACCTCTCGCGCCATGTCCTCGCGCAGCGTGGCGACCGGCGCGCTATAGTCCGGCGGCGGGACGGCGGCCTGCGGGCGCGGGGGCGCGGCAGTGCAGCCGGCCAGCGCCGCAACGACGCCAAGACACAAGGCAAATCCGGCAAGGTTGCGCATGGTGCGCGAAAGGCTAGACGATCCACAGCACCAGGCTTTGACCAAAATCAATGCCGTGGCCGGAACAGGCGTATAATTTGCATAATGTCAAGGCCCGCCAATGGCGGGGGGATCTCCAAATGAAAATGCGACATGTCTCTCTTGGCGCCGCCGTTCTGCCGCTCATGCTCGGCGGCTGCGCGGTGACGCCGCCCAGCGGCCCCAGCATCATGGTGCTGCCCGGCCCCGGGAAAACCTTCAACGCCTTTCAGGTGGATGATTATAACTGCCGCGCTGCCGCGGGGCAGAACATCGGCTATGCCGCGGGCGCTACCTCTCAGGCGGCGCAGCAGAACGGCGCCGCGAGCGCGGTGGCCGGCACGCTGATGGGCGCCGCGGCGGGAGCGGCGATCGGCGCGGCTGCCGGCAATGCGGGAGAGGGGGCGGCCATCGGCGCCGGCAGCGGGCTGGTCCTGGGCACGGCCTCAGGTGCCGCGAATACGCAGGCATCGCAGGCCGGTCTGCAATGGCAGTACGATGTCACCTACGGCCAATGCATGGCGGCCAAAGGCAATAGCGTGCCGCCAATGCCGCCCGCCGGCTTTTACGGCTATGCCTATCCGCCGCCTTATGGCGCCTATCCCGGCTACGGTTACTTCTACCCGCCGGTCACGTTCAGCTTCGGCTGGGGCGGATGGTACGGCGACGGATGGCACGGTGGCGGGTGGCATGGCGGCGGATGGCATGGCGGCGGATGGCACGGTGGCGGAGGGGGCCATGGCTGGCACCATTAACCCGCGAGAAGAACATCAAAGCGCTTACGGGTGGGTGGCGTAAACCTGAACGGTCTGGCCGTTCTTCTGGGCAACACCGTTCCAACCGGCGTGAACCGGGGTCTGGGCGGCGTTGGCCGCGTGGCCCATCAGCTCAGGGTGCGGGTTTTCCATGGTGGGGTAGGCGGAAACCAGGGCGATGTTGTCATAGCCCTGGGCGGTCAGCTGAGCGGCCAGCTGGGCCTGGCTTTCAGGGCCCGAGACCGGAACCTGCACGGTGGCAACCCGGGAAAAAAGACCCGAAGCAGCAGCCGGCTGGGCAAGGCCAAGCAGAGTGGCGGCAGCCAGGGCAGCGGCAGAGGTGGAGAAACGCATGGGAGTAATCCTTAGAGAGTATTTGTGTGAGGGTTCCGACTTCAAGGCGGTGTTCATCCCGTCTTCGCGGGGCGATATGGACCCTCTTGCGAAAATCGATAATCCGGTGAATTTTTCTTTCACTATAAACAAATAGTTCATAATCGAGGGGGAACATGGATCGTCTGGCGAAAATGACCGCCTTTGCAAAGGTGGCGGAAACAGGCAGCTTCACCAAGGCGGCGCGGGCGCTGCGCATGTCGCCCACCATCATCAGCAAGCATGTGCGCGAGCTTGAGGAGGCGCTTGGCGTGCGCCTGCTCAACCGCACCACGCGCCATGTCAGCCTCACCGAAATCGGCAGCATCTACTACGAGCAATGCGCCGACCTGCTCACCCAGCTGGAGGCGCTGGAGAACATCTGCCGGCGAGATGCAGAACACCCCCACGGGCGTGTTGCGGGTAAGCGCGCCGCTGGCCTTCGGCAGGACGCGGATCGCGCCGCTACTCCCGCGCTTCGCCACCGCGTACCCGAACGTCGCCGTCGAGATGATCCTGACCGACCGCTACGTGGACGTGGTGGAAGAAGGGTTCGACATGGCGGTGACCATGAACCAGCTGCCGGAGACGAGCTACATCACCCGCACGCTGGTGAACACCGGAACCGTGCTCTGCGCCGCGCCGGAGTACCTGGCCCGGCACGGCACACCTGCGACGCCCGAGGACCTGACAACGCATAACTGCCTCGTCGTGATCAACGCGCAGCTCGGTGCGCCATGGAGTTTCACCGGTGCGGACGGCGCCACGCACACCATAAAGGTGAGCGGAAATTTCCGCACCAACAGCGCCGCGGCGGGGCTGGAAGCGGCGCTGCAAGGCCAGGGGCTGGCGCTGCAGCCGGATTTTCTCGTTGAGCAGGCACTGCGCGACGGACAGATGGCGCGGGTACTGCCGGATTACGCCACGCCGCGGCTCACCTTCCGCATGGTCTACCCGCCTGGCCGGCACCTCACCGCCAAGCTGCGCGCCTTCCTCGATTTCCTGGTTGCGAATCTCGCCAGTTGAGCACCCCTTGCCCCGCCGCCCTGCCGGTGGCCAGGCAGGCTTGCAGCAGGTAGCCGCCTGTGGGTGCCTCCCAGTCCAGCATCTCCCCCGCCGCGAACACGCCGGGATGGCGGCGCAACATCAGATGCTCGTCCAGCTCCGTGAGCTTTATGCCTCCCGCCGTGGAGATGGCCCGCTCCAGCCCGGAAGGTGCGAGCAGGCGAAGCGGGAGGGATTTGATAAGCCCCGCGAGGGGAGCCTCCACCCCGGCATGCCGGGCCTCCTGCACCAGGCCGATGGCCACCGGCGACAACCCCGCCCGTTTGCGCAGCCGGGTGGAGAGCGACTCGCTCCCCCCGCCCGCCAGCCGGGCGGCGAGCGCCTCGGCGCTGAAATCCGGGCGCAGGTCGAGGCTGAGAGTGGCAGAACCATCCCGCGCGATCATCTCCCGCGCCAGGGCGGACACCGCATAGGCCGCGCCACCCTCAATTCCGTCTTTGGTGATCATCAGCTCGCCCGGCACCGTCACATCGCCACAGGCGAGGGTGATGCGCTTGAGCGGCGTGCCGGCGAATTTCTCGGCGAAATGCGCCGACCAGCCGACCGTGAAGCCGCAATTCGCCGGTCGCAGCGGCGATATTTCGACATCGGGCAGCAGCGCCGTCCACCCGCCGGTGCTGCCCAGGCGCGGCCAGGAGGCGCCGCCCAGCGCCAGCACCACCGCATCCGCCTCGTGGGTCGCGCCATCGGCAAAGCGCAGGCGGCCATGGGCGTCCCACCCCGTCCACTCGGCGCGGGTAAACGAGCTTCACGCCCAGGCTTTCCAGCCGCCTGATCCAGGCGCGCAGCAGCGGGCTCGCCTTCATCACATTGGGGAAGACGCGGCCGCTGCTGCCCACAAAGGTGGACTGCCCCAGCCCCGCGCACCATTCGCGCACGGCCTCGGGCGGAAATTCCGCGAGCCAGGGCGTGAGCCAGTCCGCCGCCGCGCCATAGCGGGCGAGGAAGCGCGGCAGAGGCTCGGAATGGGTGATGTTGAGCCCGCCCCGCCCGGCCATCAGGAATTTGCGCCCCACACTGGGCATGCGCTCGAACAATGTCACCGCCAGCCCGGCCTGGGCCATCACCTCGGCGGCCATGAGCCCGGCGGGGCCGCCACCGATGACAGCGGCGCGGAAGGGGGTAGGCGTTTGCGTATCCACGCGCCCTTATGCACCGGCGCCCCGGCGGAAAGCCAGAGCGCGGGCCACTCTGGTCATTTTCATCTGCGCCATGTTAGGTTTCGGTATCCGCAACCATGAACAAGCGCGCCGGCGCGACACAAAGGTGACTCCATGAAAACCTGTCTGATCACTGGCGTAACGGGACAAGACGGCGCGTATCTCGCGCAGCTGCTCCTGCAAAAAGGTTACCGCGTCGTCGGCCTGCTGCGCCGTTCGGCGTCGTCGGACATTGTGGGCGAGCGCATGCGCTGGCTTGGCATTCTTGACGATGTGGAACTCGTCGACGGCAACCTTATCGACATCTCCAGCCTGATCCGCGTCATGCAGAACGTGCAGCCGGATGAGGTCTATAATCTCGGGGCGCAGAGCTTCGTCGCCGCGTCTTGGAACCAGCCGCTGCTCACCGGCGAGGTGACAGGCATGGGCGCCGTGAACGTGCTGGAAGCCGTGCGGATCACCGGGCTCAAGGCGCGGTTCTATCAGGCCTCGTCGTCGGAAATGTTCGGGCTCATCCAGGAGCCGCAGCAGAGCGAGAAAACGCCGTTCTATCCGCGCTCGCCTTACGCGGCGGCAAAGCTCTACGCACATTGGATGACCGTGAACTACCGCGAGAGCTTCGGCATGCACGCCTCTTCCGGCATTCTGTTCAACCATGAAAGCCCGCTGCGCGGCATCGAGTTCGTCACCCGCAAGGTCACCGATGGCGTGGCGCGCATCAAGCTTGGCCTGGCGAAGGAATTGCCGCTCGGCAATCTCGAGGCCAAGCGCGACTGGGGCCATGCGCGCGACTATGTGCGCGCCATGTGGCTGATGCTGCAGCAGGACACGCCGGATGATTACGTGATCGCCACCGGCCGCACGACGAGCATCCGCGAGTTCTGCCGCATCGCCTTCGCGCATGTCGGCCTGAACTACGAGGATCATGTCGTCACTGATCCGAAGTTTCTTCGTCCGGCCGAGGTCGATGTCCTGCATGGCGACGCGACGAAGGCGCGGCAGGCGCTCGGCTGGCAGCCGGAAACCTCGCTGGAGGATATGGCCGCGGAAATGGTGGAGGCGGACCTGGCCCGCCATCGCGCACGCCTGGGCAAGTGATGCCCGGCCCGGTCCTGATCACGGGCTCCGGCGGCTTCGCCGGCCGCCATGTCTGCGCGGAACTCGCCGCGTCCGGCGCGGAGATCATCCGTTCCAAAGCCAACATCACCGACCGCGAGGCCGTGCGCGCGCTGATCGGTGAAAGCCAGCCCGCCTGCTGCCTGCATCTCGCCGCCATCGCCGCCATCGGCGTGGCGCGGGCCGAGCCGGACCGGGCCTGGGACGTCAACCTGCACGGCACGCTCAACATCGCGAACGCCATTCGCGATCTGGCGCCGCAATGCCGGCTGATCTTCATCTCCTCCGCCGACATCTACGGCGGCAGCTTTCGCGCCGGCCATGCGCTGGACGAGCAGGCGCCGCTCGCGCCACTGAACACCTACGCCGCGACAAAGGCCGCCGCCGACCTCGCCCTCGGCGCCATGGCGGCGGAGGGCCTCTCCGTGCTGCGGCTGCGCGCCTTCAACCATACCGGCCCTGGCCAGAGCGAGGATTTCGTCATCCCCGCCTTCGCCCGGCAGATCGCGCGGATCGAGGCCGGGCTCGCGCCGCCGGTCATCCGGGTGGGGGCGCTGACGCCGGAACGGGATTTCCTCGATGTGCGTGATGTCGCCCGCGCCTATGTGGCGGCCATCGCCCGGGCCGACATGCTGCCCAGGGACACGATCCTGAACATCTCCTCCGGCACACCGCGGCGGATCGGGGATATCCTCGCCTCGCTCCTCGCACTCTCGAAAGTGGAGGTGCGCATCGAGGAAGACGCGGCGCGCCTCCGGCCCTCCGACATTCCGCGCGCCATCGGCAATTCACGCCGCGCGCGGGAGTTGCTGGACTGGCAACCCCGCATCGCCTGGCAGGACACGCTGGCAGATGTACTCAACGACTGGCGCGCCCGCGTGCGCAACGAGGAAGGTTAGACATGAAAATTTGGATCGACGTGGAAGATCTCTTCCAATACGCCGCCCATGTGAGCCGCCCCAGCGGCATCCAGCGCCTCGCCTTCGAGCTGCAGCGCGCGATGCTGGATCTCGCCCCGGAGGAGGTGCGCTTCGTGCGCCACACAGCGTCAGGGAAAGGCTTCGCGGGCGTGAAGTTCAGCGAGGTCGAAGCCCTGTTCGCCAATCTCGCCAAACCGGCAGCCCCGGCGAAGCCGCAGCCCCCGCGTATCGAGGTCACCGTCCCCCTGCCTCCGCGCGTGAGCCTGGCCCGGCGTATCGGGCGCCGTGTGATGGCCGCGCTGCCGCCGGATGTCGCCAGCCCGCTGCGCCATTTCCGCGCCCATCAGGTCGAGGCGTTGAGAGGCCTGCGCTACACCGCGCGCGCATGCCTGCGCAAAAACGCGCCGGCATATCTGCATGAGAACAAGGCCCAGCCCTCGGCCCCGGGCCGCGAAGCCGCGGATATCTTTGAGGCCGACGCCGCGCCGGGCGACTGGCTGGTGAGCCTCGGCTCGCCTTGGCAGTTCCAGGACTATGCCGGGCTAATGAGTTCAGCATGCGCACGCCACGGGCTGCGCTTCGCCCTGCTGGTTTATGACATCATTCCACTGCGCCGGCCGGAATGGTGCAACAAGGATGTGGTAAAAGCCTTCAGCGCCTGCTTCCACAACGTGGTTCCCCTCACCGATCAACTCCTGGCCATCTCCCGCACCACCGCCGAGGATACCGAGCGCTACGCGGCGGAAACCGGCCTGGCGCTGAAGAGCCGCATCCAGCCGATCCCGCTCGGCACCGGCTTTGGCCAGCCGCCCGCGCCTTTGCGCTCGCCACGCCTGCCGCCACCGGGGTCTTTCGCCCTCATCGTCTCGACCATCGAGGCCCGCAAGAACCACGCGCTGCTGCTCCGCATCTGGCGGGAGCTGCTGGCCACCATGCCGCGCGAACAGGTGCCCACCCTGGTCTTCGCCGGGCGCGTCGGCTGGCTGGTGGCGGACCTCATGCAGCAGCTGGAAAACGCCAACTGGCTGGACGGCAAGGTCCGCCTGATCGAGGCGCCGAGCGACGGCGAACTCGCGGCGCTTTACGAGGATTGCCTGTTTACGCTGTATCCCTCGCTGTACGAGGGCTGGGGGCTGCCGGTGACCGAGAGCCTCGCCCATGGCACGCCGTGCCTCGCCGCCAATGCCACGTCGCTGCCCGAGGCGGGCGGCACGCTCGCCCGGTATTTCGACCCCGACAACCTGCACGACGCCGTGCGCGCGGTGCGTGAGGTGCTGGATGATCCGGCGGCCCTGGGCGCGTGGCGAACGGAAATCCAGCAGAACTTCCGGCCCGCCAGCTGGATCGAGAGTGCCGCCGCGACGTTGCGCATCCTGCGCGCGCCGGATGGTGCATGCTGAGCCTCGCCCACCGCGCCTGGCGGCTGTTGCCGCGCGAGGCGAGGCGCGCGGCAATGACGCGCGTGGCCGCCATGGTCGCGGTGCCGCCCGGCCCGCCCCCCGCCCGCAGCGACGGCGCGGTGATCGCCGGTGACATCGAAGGGCGGAACGGCATCGCCGAGAGCGGCCGCATCCTCGGCCAGGCGCTTGCCGCCCGGGGCCTGCTGCGCGGCACCATGCCGCTTGGCCTGCCGAGCGTGGCGCCCGCCTTCACCGGCACGCTGCCGCCGGGGGCGGCGGTCATCGCCGTGGTCAACGGCCCGTTGCTGCCCGTCGGCCTTGCCCGGCTGAAGCCGCGCAACATGCTGCGCGGGCGGCGGATCATCGGCATGTGGGCCTGGGAACTCTCCAGGGTGCCAGCCGAATGGGCCGTCGGCGCGCGCTTCGTGCATGAAATCTGGGCCCCGACGCGCTTCGTGGCGGAGGCGTTCGAGGCCATCGCCCCGGGCCGTGTCCGCGTCGTCCCCTACCCCATCACCACCCAACTGCCTTTCGCCGTGGCGGGGGACCGCGCCTTGTTCGGCCTCCCGGCGGATTGTTTCATCGTGCTCAGCGCGTTCAACCTGGCCTCCAGCTGCACCCGCAAGAACCCGTTCGGCACCATCGCCGCCTTCAAGGCGGCGTTCGGCGCGAGCCGGGATGCGCTGCTGGTGCTCAAGCTCACCGGCGTTACGAATTACCAGGACGATCTCGCCGCCATCCGCGCTGCCGTGGGCGATGCGCCGAATATCCGCGTGATGACGGAAACCGTGAGCGAGCCGGAACTGCGCGGGCTGATCGCGGCGAGCGACGTGGTGCTCTCCCTGCACCGCTCGGAGGGGTTCGGCCTCATCCCCGCCACGGCGGCACTTCTTGGCGTGCCCGTGGTGGCAACGGGCTATTCCGGCAATCTGGACTTCATGGATGCAAGCAGCAGCGGCCTCGTGCGCTACCGGCTGGTACCGGCGCGCGACGAACGCGGCGTGTACGCGGTGCCCGGCGCCGAATGGGCTGACCCGGACATCGAGGACGCCGCCGCGTGGCTGCAGCGCCTGTTCAACGACACTTCCCTGCGCGCCGAACTCGGCACCGCCGGGCAGCGCCATGCCCTGAACACGCTGGGGCGGGAGGCACTGGACGCGGCGCTCGCCGCCAACGGCATCGGGTGAGAACACTCGTCTGGCATTGGGGGCGGCGCGGCGCCGGGCCGATTTTCGCGGCAAGGCTGGCGGAGGCGCTGAACACCCTGCCGGGCCAGAGCGCCGCGCTCTCCCTCCCCGCAGGGGCGGAGATATTGGCTGGCCCGGACGCTCCGGCCTGCGACTGGCGCGAGCCGACCTACGGGACCAAGCTCGGCTTCATCGCCCAGCGGCTTGCCTCGCCCTTCCTGCGGCGGCGCACCGAGGCGCATTTGCGCCGCCTCGCCCCGGATGTCGCCCTTTGCGCCATGCCCGCGCTGCTCGATATCCGCATGACAACCGCGCTCCAGGCGCTGCGGATCAACTACGCCGTGATCGTGCATGACGCCGAAGCCCACCCGGGCGACGCCTTGAGCTTCCTGGCGCTGGACCAGACCCGGCTGCTGCGCGGGGCAAAGCATCTGTTCTGCCTCAGCTTGCATGTGGAGCAGGCGCTGCGCGGCCAAGGCTTTGGCGCCAACGGCCAGACGCTGACAAAGCTGTGGCACCCGCCAATCGGGCTCTCCGCCACTGTGCCCGCCGCGCGGCCGACATCCCGGCCGCGGCTCCTCTATTTCGGCCGCCTGCTGCCCTACAAGGGGCTGGACCTGCTGGCCAATGCGCTGGAATTCCTCGGCGAGAACCGGCCCTTCGAGCTGCGCATCTGCGGCGACGGCCCAAGCTCCCCGGCGCTTGAGCGCCTTGAGGCCATGGAAGGGGTTTCCGTGGAGCGGCGCTGGTTCGCGGATGCCGAATTGCCCGGCCTGCTCGCCTGGGCGGACGCGCTGGTGCTGCCCTACCGGGAGGCGAGCCAATCCGGCGTCGCGGCGCTGGCGCTGGCGGCGGGGCGGCATGTGCTGGCCACCGCCGTCGGCGGCCTGCCCGAGCAGCTCGGCGGCCAGCCGGGGGCCATTCTCTGTGCGCCGAACGCCCCCGCCATCGCGCGGGATTGCTGCGAATTGACGCAACTCCTGGCGCAGCCTGCCCCAACCGCCGCCGCTGCCGCGCCCGGCTGGCACGCCCTGGCCGAGGCAATCGCCGCCGTCATCGAACGCAGCTAAACGGGCACAATGATCGCCGAACTGCCTTATCTCCCGCCCGAGGCCGCCTTCGCCGCCTTGGCCGATACCCCCGGCCTCGCCTTTCTGGACAGCGCCGCGGCGGGCGATCCACGGTCCCGCGTCAGCTATCTCTGCCTTTCCCCCCGCGCCACGCTGCGGCTGGAGGCCGATCCCTACGCCACGCTGCGGAACTGGATGGCCTCGCACGAACCTCCCCCACGGCCTGAAGGCTGGCCCTTTCCCTTCGCGGGTGGGGCGGTGGGGTGGATCGGCTACGATCTCGCCCGCGAGTCCGCCGGTGTACCCAGCCGGTTCGCGCCCATGCCCGGCCTGCCCGGCGGCTGGTTCGGGCTCTACACCACGCTGCTGGGGTTCGACCCCGAGGCGCGGCGGCTCTTCTATCTCGGCCCGGCCGAGGACCTGCCCGGCATTGCCGCCAAGCTGCAAACCACGCCCGCCCTGCCGCCTGTGCCGCCTTTGCGCTGGGCGCCGGAGATGAGCCGCGAAACCTACCGCGAGGCCCATGAGCGGCTGCGCGCCTATATCGCGGCGGGGGACATCTACCAGGCCAATCTTACCCTGCGCTTCATAGCGCCGCGCCCGGAAGGGCTGCCGCTGGCGGCCATGCACATGGCGCTGCGGCGGCTCAGCCCGGCCCCCTTCGCGGCTTGCCTCCAGCACGGGGGCTTCGGCCTCGCCTGCGCCTCGCCCGAGCGCTTCCTGCGCCTCACCGCTGATGGCGAGGTGGAGACGCGGCCCATCAAGGGCACCGCCGCGCGCAGCGATGATCCGGACGAGGACGCCACCGCCGCGGCGGCGCTGCACGCCAGCCCCAAGGAGCGCGCCGAGAACCTGATGATCACCGATTTGCTGCGCAACGATCTCGGTCAGGTGTGCCGGACCGGCTCGGTGGCGGTGCCGGAGCTCTGGGCGGTGGAGAGCTACGCCCAGGCGCATCATCTCGTCTCCGCCGTCACCGGGCGGCTGAAGCCCGGGCTGGACGCGTTCGACCTGCTCGCCGCCACGCTGCCCGGCGGCTCCATCACCGGCGCGCCCAAGCGCCGGGCCATGCAGATCATCGACGAGCTGGAAGCCGGGCCGCGCGGCGCCTATTGCGGGGCGCTCGCGTGGATCGGGTTCGACGGCGCCATGGACAGCGCCATCATCATCCGCACGCTGACCGCCACGGCGGACACGCTCTACGCCCAGGCGGGCGGCGGCATCACCTGGGACAGCGTGGCCGAGGCGGAGTATGACGAAGCCATGGTGAAGATTTCTCCCCTTCTGGCACTGGGCCAATGAACGTCTGGCTGAACGGCGCGCTGCTGCCCGGCAAGCGAGGCGCGCATCGACCCGGCTGATCGCGGCTTCCTGCTGGGCGACGGTGTGTTCGAGACCATGGCGGCCCATGCCCGCGCGGTGCCGGAGCTTGCCCGGCATTACGCCCGGCTCTGCGCCGGGGCGGCGCTGCTGCGCATCCCCGTGCCGCTCGCCCAGGAGAAACTGGCGGAAGCGATCCACGACCTGCTCGCCGCCAACGGGCTGGAAGAGGCGGCGCTGCGGCTGACGCTGACGCGCGGCATTGGCCCGCGCGGTCTGCTGCCGCCAAGTGCTGCCACCCCTACCCTGCTCATCACCACCGCGCCGCTGCCGCCGCCCGGTGGACCGTTGCGTCTCGTCACCAGCCGCATCCGGCGCGACGAGGACTCGCCGCTCAGCGCCATAAAGAGCCTCAACTATCTGCCCGGGGTGCTGGCGCGCATGGAGGCCGCCGAGCGCGGCGCCGATGACGCGCTGATGCTCAACCGCGCCGGGCGCGTGGCCGAGACAAGTGCGGCCAATTTGTTCGTGCGGCTGCACAGCGCCTGGGTGACGCCGCCGGTGAGCGAGGGCGCGCTGCCGGGGGTAAGGCGCGCCTGCCTGCTCGATGCCGGGCTGGTGCGCGAGGCGCCGGTAACGGTTGAGGAACTGCGGCAAGCCGAGGCCGTCTGCGCGGGCAACGCCCTCTCGCTGCGCCCCGTCTCGGCCGTCGACGGCTACAGCCTGCCCAGCCTCAGCACGCCTTAGGGCATTCAGCTAAAAGCCGAGCGCTCTAAGTTGTGCAGGTTTCGGCACAAGGGGCAGCGTGGCGGATGACCGGGCAAGAAACAGGCTGGAATTTTGGAGGCAATGCGATTACGTAATGATGCGAACGATGGAACTTTCGCGTTTCTCAACAAAAATTTCTTTTTGAGAATAGTTCACGTCGTTGATAAAATAGCCGCTACTTTATTCATTGCTGATCTATTTGACCACGTAGCCGGGCACGAAGACTTGCCGACCATGCTTCGCCGCAGGGGGAAGATGGTGGTGCGGGAATGGGGCCTGTTCGCGGGTCGGCAATCGGGGCGCTTTCAGGCGAAGCCGGGCGCGGTGCGGTGAGAGGCTCCACCAGCGGAGCGGGAACTATCACTTTGGCTGCGAGGAACCTATCACGTCCTGGAGTGCATCTGATGACATCGGCTAATGCCTCGGCCCCTACGCGGCGACGTTTGCTCACTGGCATCGCGGCCACCTCCCTGGTGTCCGGCTGCTCAGCGACTGTCCCGCATGCCGGCTGTTCCATCGGCCCCGGCATGCGATGTTACCGTTCTCGGGCTGCGGGACATCCGCTACTGGGGGGATGAGGCGTCGCCGCAGTTGGTCCAGGAGGGCTTTGAGAGCTACCAGCGCGAGATGGCTTATCTAAAGCTGCAGGGACACACCGGACCATTGCCCGAGGCCGACTTCCTGGCCATCTCCGGCGGTGGCGCGGACGGTGCCTATGGAGCAGGCCTGTTGGTCGGGTGGAGCGCGGCTGGCACACGGCCGGCCTTCAAACTGGTCACCGGCATCAGCACCGGGGCGCTGTCGGCCCCGTTCGCCTTCATGGGGTCCGCTTACGACCCGCAACTCACGAAGGTCTACACCGGCATTACCGCGAAGGACATATTGTCCGAGCGCGATTTCATCGCCATCCTGATCAATGACGCCATGGCCGATAACCTTCCCTTGCGGAACACGGTGTCGCGTTTTATCGACCAGAAATTTTTGGCTGGCATCGCGGCGGAGTATAATAAAGGCCGGCTTTTGTTCATCGGCACCACCAACCTGGACGCCGGCCGGCCGGTGATTTGGAATATCGGCAAGATTGCTGCCAGCGGCGCGCCCGGCGCGAGCAAGCTCATCGAGGATATCCTGCTGGCGTCGGCGGCCATTCCGGGCGCGTTCCCGCCAACCATGATCACAGTGGAATGCGGTGGGATCCCACATCAGGAGATGCATGTCGACGGGGGCGCAAGCGCCCAGGTGTTCGTCTATCCTCCAGCATATCAACTTGCGCCGTTTTGCGCAGGCCAACAACGCATCCCGCACCCGCAAGCTCTACGTGATCCGTAACGCCCGCCTCGACCCCGACTGGGCTCAGGTTAAGCGGCAAACCCTCAGCATCGCCGGACGTGCGATATCGACCCTTATCCAAACGCAGGGCATCGGCGACCTCTACCGGCTGTATGCCGTCTCCTTGCGTGACGGCGTGGACTTCAATTTGGCCAACATCCCCAGCACGTTTACCCGAACACCAAGCATGCCGTTCGAAAGAAGCTATATGAACGCGCTCTTTAAAGTCGGATATGAAGAAGCCAAAGGCGGCTATCCGTGGAGCAAATTCCCGCCGGGCTTTGACAGTATCGAGCAGGAAACTGTCTCCAGCGATCCGGTGACGTAGAAGAAGGAGCGCGGAACGCGCGTGAAAGCCGGCTGCCGTATCAGGGGCTAGTTCCCAAGTCTTGATCCCCTCGTCCCCCGCCACTCGACCGGATCGCGTCAATTTTCGACCGCCCTTGCGACCAAAACCTCAACCTTGCGAAGCTTCGCAATAATCTCCTCAGGCTTGTAATACCCGCTTGCGAGATGCATGACTCTCTGCCGTCATTGCGAGCGCAGCGAAGCAATCCATCTTTTTTAGCGATGTCGCGGAGATGGATTGCTTCGCGTCGTGCGAATGCACGCATTCGCGTGACGCTCGCAATGACGGTTCTGGATGGGGCATCATCAACGCGGCTTGGTATAAATCTTCCGCGGCATCCAGAACCCACATCAAAGATGGAGTGCTTATGCGGGGGGCAGATTAATGGACGTTTTGTTAGACAAAACCTTTTCGACGTTGATCTTGGTCAATGACGCACCTCGCCTGTTGAATTCATTCTGCAAGGTGGAACATGGCTAATGCGGTCGATCCTTCGCCCAAGGATATTGACATATGGCGTATCATGCTGGTGGCGATCTTTCCGCTAAAATCTTGGCTGTGCACGATGACGGCCATGATGAAGCAGCCGCGGGACGGGCTGAGCGAGCGTTCACATCTGCCTTCAGCGAGTCACCGCTGACCGTGATTATCGCGCCGACTGCTGCCGGTCATTTCCGGCCGCCCGGACGAGGCAGCCGACCTTTTCCCGATGGAAGGAGCCGATACCATGACCGACGCTACACACCCCAGCCTGCACGACGTCTCGATCGGGATCGACACGGAGGGCACCCGCCACGAGACTGACTCGATGGGCGGCATCGACGTGCCGGCCGACCGCTATTGGGGGGCGCAAACCCAACGCAGCCTCGTGCATTTCGCGATCGGCGACGACCGCATGCCGAAGCGCCTCTATCACGCCTATGGCTACGTGAAGAAGGCGGCGGCGCTGATCAACGAAGCCGCAGGGCGGCTCGCGCCATGGAAGGCTGCCGCGATTGCGCGCGCCGCGGACGAAACCATCGCCGGTAAACTCGATGAGAATTTCCCCCTATATGTCTGGCAGACCGGTTCCGGCACCCAGTCCAACATGAACGTCAACGAGGTGCTGTCGAACCGCGCCATCCAGTTGCTCGGCGGCGAGATCGGCAGCAAATCGCCGGTGCATCCAAACGACGACGTCAACATGGGGCAGTCGTCGAACGACACGTTTCCGACCGCGATGCACATCGCCGCCGTGTTCGAGCTGGAGCGGCACCTGCTGCCTCACGCGGAGGCGCTAGCGAGCTCGATTGCGGCGAAGGCGAATGAGTGGAACGACGTTGTAAAGATCGGGCGGACCCATCTGCAGGATGCCGTGCCGCTGACGGTTGGACAGGAATGGTCGGGCTGGGCGCACCAGATCCGCGACGCCCTGACGCGCATCCGCAACTCCGAGAAGAGCCTGTTCGAGCTGGCCGCCGGTGGCACCGCGGTCGGCACCGGGCTGAACGCGCCACCAAACTTCAGCCGCGACATCGCGGCGAAAATCGCTGAGCTGACCGGCTATCCGTTCGTGACCGCGCCCAACAAATTTGCCGCCCAGGGCTCGCTCGACGCCATGGTCGGGGCAATGGCGGCGGTCCGCGGGCTGGCGGTCACGTTGATGAAGATCGCTAACGACATCCGCTGGCTCGCCTCCGGACCGCGCTGCGGTCTGGGCGAACTTATCTTGCCGGAGAACGAGCCGGGTTCCTCGATCATGCCAGGGAAGGTCAATCCGACGCAGGAGGAGGCGATGGTCATGGTCTGCATCCAAGTGATCGGCGAGGACAATGCCGTAGCGTTCGCCGGCAGCCAGGGCAATTTCGAACTGAATGTGATGCGCCCCATCATCATCAACAACTTTCTTCATTCCGCCCGTATCCTCGGCGATGCCTGCGAGAAGTTGCGACATTTCTCGATCGAGGGGACCCGGCTCAATCGTAAGCGCATCGACGAGATGGTCGGCCGTTCACTGATGCTGGTGACGGCGCTTAGCCCGGAGATCGGCTACGACAAGGCTTCGGCGATCGCGCACCGGGCGAACGAAGATGGCCTGACCCTGAAGGAGGCGGCGCTCAAGTCCGGCTACATCGACGCGCAGCGGTTCGATGCGATAGTCGATCCGGCAAGAATGGTCGGACATGGCGTCGGCGGAAGCTGAAGCAAGGGCACCTGGAACATCAACCGCAGCGGTGGCTTTGTGAGACCATGAAGAAGCTCGAAACGATCTCTCTCGGATGCCGCCTATTCCGTGAAGATGCCAGCTTCATCGAGCAGGGTGACGTCGCCATGTGGAGCGTCATCTGGCCTGCCTTCAGGTCGAGCAGCAGCTCACTACAATATAAGAATGAAATGCAGGCCGCAGATATCTCCTGACCACCTTGATGTGGATATAGTGCCGCTAAGCCCCCTGGATTTCGATCGTTACGAATTGCGTATTTTTTGTCAAAGCACAAAATATGAAAAGGACGCCTCGGTAAATGCCGCCTTCGGGTCACGCGGAGAGTCTCAAGAGCGACAAGTATGGGCACGAAGCGCGCGGTGACGGGCTGGAAACAGTCTGACGACCTGCCGAACAGGCAAAGTAAGGTCAGCCGTTTCCTATATCAGTAAGCCCCCGCAATGCTGAGATGCGTGGGGGCTTACCTCTGGCTAGACCTCTGTCCCCTCGGCAAGCGCCATAGCATCTTAAATATCAACGCCGAGATACCTCACGGTGCTCTCGATTTTAGATCGCGTTGACATTCATTTGGTCCAGATGAACGCGCTGACGAGGCACAAGATGGATAGGAATGCCCTCGGTGTTTGGTCGTAGCGTGTTGCGATCCGCCTGAAGTGTTTGATTTTCAGGAAGAAGCGTTCGACGAGGTTTCGCTCACAGTAAAGTGCAAAATCGCAGGGCCACTGTGGCGATGTTTTTCTGGGCGGAATAACTGGCACGGCATCCTGGTTCACGATGGTTTCACGCAGTGCCTTTGAATCATACCCCTTGTCGGCCAGGACATGATCCGCGGGAAGCCCGGCGATCAGTTCCTCAGCGTGGGTAATGTCGCTGACTTGGCCAGGAGTGAGGATGAAGCGCAGCGGATTGCCCAAAGCATCGACGACGGCATGGTTTTTTGTACTCATTCCACCACGCGAGCGTCCGATCGCACGAGCTTCAGGCCCCCTTTTTTGCCCGCCGCATGCTGATGCGTACGGACTATGGTGGAATTGATCATGACGTATTCAAAGTCGGGGGCATCCGCCATGGCGGCAAAAAGCCGGTCCCAGACCTCGTCCTTCGACCAGCGCGAAAAGCGAACGAAGACGCTGTTCCAATTCCCAAAAAAGGTTGGCAGATCGCGCCACGGCGAACCCGTGCGAGCTAACCAGAGCAGCGCTTCAATAAACAGCCGGTTATCCGCACCCGTCCTGCCGGGATCGCTGCTCTTGCCCGGCAAATGAGGCTCCATCCGCGCCCACTGATGATCTTTTAATATCAGGCGAACCCCAGTCATTCAAAACTCCTCGCGAACAAGGAGTTTGAATCACATTCGCGGCCGAGCCGGAATCCTGAATGTCAACGCGATCTAGTGTGACCCAGCAGGATCTGCCCGACGCGCAAATTGCCCGTCTGCTTGTAGATGATGGACGCCTTGGTCCGCCGCAGGGCGTGGGTTTCGTATTCCTCCCGGCGCAGACCAATGCCCGTGACCCACTCATCAACGAGCGGGCATATTGGCGGCGGGGGGTAGTAGAGGTGAAAGCCCGAAAAGGGCCTGCACCAATCGGCGAGCACGCGGGCCAGACGTCTTGCGGCCTCGGCAGCCTGCAGGATGAGCCGCGCGTTGTTGAAGGTCAGGCGGCCCTTGACGCGAACATTCAACGCCCGCCCCTCCGTCTCGAACTCCCAGGGATAGAACCCGCCGAATGTGGCAGGCGCAGGTTGATGCAGTCGTGCTGCGCTGTCCCCCGTCAGGACCTTTGAGACAAAATTGGCGGTTTGAATAACGGAGGATGGCTGGCCCGTACGGGGCTTATTGCCGCCCTTCCTTTAACAGATCGAAACTAGAGACGCCCTCGCGGTTGATGGGGCGCTCTAGAATTTTGGGATGACGTAACGTCAGCTCAGCGTCCTTGTAACCGGCTTGCCAATGTTCCTTCATCGTTAAGCTCGAAAATTCATAATCCTTGGAGTGCCCTTCATATTGTCTCGAACGGTAAATGAGCTGAACAATATTATAGACTTTGTGATCGGCCACGCTCCTGAGAAGCTCGATATCTTCGATGTTCTGTAACTCGGGTGGCAAGTTGGGAAGAAGATTGGCCAATGCGCCGCGGATACGCTGGATTTTTTTGAACTGATCCGTGCCGGCGCGCGTCCGGCTGGAATACTGGATATCCTTCTGGCGCGTCGCCACATCGTTGAGATTGCGCGGCAGTCCACCTTGGGCCGGCCAGAGATCGACCTGGAAGGCCAGAGTGTCCTGACGTGTTTCCCCATCGACCACCCATTGTAGCGGCGTATTGGAGACCAAGCCGCCGTCCCAATAAAACTCCCCATCGATTTCGACAGCCGGGAAGCCAGGCGGCAGAGATCCGCTCGCCATCACATGTTCGGGGCGAATGACATCGCGCTGATTGTCGAAATAGACAAAATTCCCGTTTCGTCACATTAACGGCGCCGACGCTGAACCGCATGTCACCGGAGTTGATGCGGTCAAAATCGACAAAATGTTCCAGGGTAGTTTTCAGTTTTCTGGTATCATAAAAGCTCGTGGCTTCATGCATGCCGTGAGGATGAAAAAATGGCGCCAATCGACGCGGCTCAAAAAATCCAGCAGCCCCGGAGAGCATGGCGAATCCGGAGCTCATCTGGTTGAAGAAGCTGCGCATCAGATCACCTCTGGGCGTCAGATGCTCGTGCGCCGTGAACAGATCCAGAATTGGATGCGCCGTAATCGTTGTCCAGAAGCCCCTGAGCTTGTTCACACGCTCCTCGGGCGCATTACCGGCGATAATCGCGGCGTTGATCGCGCCGATCGAAATGCCAGCAACCCAGTCTGGATGCAGATCAGCCTCGGCAAGGGCTTCATAAACCCCCGCCTGGTAGGAACCCAAAGCACCGCCTCCCTGTAAAACTAAGGCGATGCACTCAAATGGCGGCCGATTATTGCCAAATTGAGATTTTCTTTCAGCTAACTTGGTGTGCAGTGCTTTGGATTTCATTGTGAAGATCTTTCCTACAAATTATTCCATGCACCAGCCGTGGCTCACGATCAGCGACTGACCCGTCAGGGCGTTGCTGCCGAAGCCGGCGAAGAACAGGGCGGCGGCGGCAACATCCTCGACCGTGGTGAATTCACCATCGACGGTCTCCTTGAGCATGACGTTTTTGATGACGTCCTGTTCGGAGATGCCAAGCGTCTTTGCCTGTTCCGGAATCTGCTTGTCGACCAGCGGCGTGCGCACAAAACCGGGACAGATCACATTCGCGCGGACACCGTGTTTGGCGCCTTCCTTGGCCACGACCTTCGCCAGCCCGACCAGGCCATGCTTGGCGGTAACATAGGGCGCCTTCAGCAGGGACGCCTCCTTCGAATGGACCGAGCCCATGTAGATGATGCTGCCGCCGGTGCCGAGCCGGTACATATGCCGCAGTGCGGCGCGCGTCGTTAGGAAGGCGCCATCAAGATGAATCGCCAGCAGCTGCTTCCATTTGCCAAAGTCGAATTCGTCAATCGGGGCGATGGTCTGAATGCCGGCATTGCTGACCAGAATATCGAGACGTCCGAAATGCGCGACCGCTTTATCGACGCCGGCATTGACCTGGGCTTCGTTGGCGACGTCCATATCGACGCCGAGGGCGACGCCTTCGCCATAAACCGCGTTAATCTGCTGTGCCGCGGCATCGGCGGCGTCCTGGCCAAGGTTGGCGATTACGACCTTAGCGCCTTCGCGGGCAAACGTCTTGGCGATTTCCAGACCGATGCCGCTGGCAGCGCCAGTAACGATCGCAACTTTATCTTTTACGCTCATAGTATTCACTCTCTCGTTTATGGATTTTTTGGTTTGGGGTCAGGACGATTCGTTGCAACAATTCAGCCGAGATAATCGTGGACGACTTTCCCCAGCCCGAGCGTCAGATCCGCCTTGAAATGCAAGGCGGAAACGATCGAACGCACCGGCAACTCAGCGATCGGTGCCAACGCATGCATCGCAAGGGTCAGCCCCGCCGGCCCCGTGAAGGCCCATTTGAGGTTGATCTCCTCCAGTTGATATTCGACCAGTTCGCAGATGCGCAGCGTGCCATCAACATGCGGAATGATTTTGATCAGGAAGTTCGGCGCATCAAGGGAGGCTCGCACCTGTTCAAGATTCGCCGGGGCATGCTTGTAGCCCATCGTCGCGGTCGCAATGCGGACAGAACCGTAATCCAGAGTACCAAGCAACGTATCGGTTTCTGTTTTCAGGACCGGTTTGGCCAGTTTTTTGGGGAAACCCCACAATTCGCGCCCGCCGGCAATCGGCGCCTCGTCATCGAGAAACATGGCATGCGTATAACTTCCGCTCCGACCTCGGAATGATACAGGAATCACCTGACCCGATTCGGTATAGTCGCCAAACCCGGTCGAGTCCGGCATGCGGATGAATTCATACTTCACCAGCGGATTATCCAAATCAACTTCAAGAGGCTCTGGAACCAAGGCGCGCAATATTTCAGGGTCTGTTCGATAAGTTATAATCAGAAACTCCCGATCATAAAACCGGTAAGGCCCCTTCGGGAAGGACGGGTTATGCAAGGGCTTCGCATAGGCTTGCTTCAGGACATCAGCTTCGAGCATATTCTCTTCTCTCGTTGGTTGGTAAATTTCGTCCGTCTGTTTTAAAATCGTATATATGCAACTACGTATTTTATAATTTATATTTCACTGGCGGAGGCTCCGCGTGATCGCTGTGCCGTCGCGATTGCCCCCTTTAGTTTCACGGTAAGACGAATAAGGAAGGCTGGCGCGACACGCATCGCGTCTGCCATGGCGGAAAAACCACTTTCCTTCAAGGCAACGGCTTTCGACCGACTCAATTCATAGCTCGTCGCTTATTGGAGATCTCATAATCATAATAATGCAAGATTGTAATTCTTCCATTGTTTTGAAGGGTAATTTGCATCGACGTGGAATTTTTAACGGCCTCATTGGTCTATTGAATGCTTTATCCGCACCGACCTTTGGCAAGACCAGTGTGGATAGACGGCGAGAAATCGCACGATTAATTAGATACAGATGAGTTCCGTGCTGCAAGTGCAAAATAGAATTTCTGACATGCAGTTGGCGCAGTGTACGAGGAGATACGACCATGTGCATGACATATTCATAGTCCAGCGCTACATCGTCTGGTCGCCGCATTGGACGGGTGACGATATTTGTTAAATTATATTCACGTCTACGATATTCTATTTTTAAGTCATATCCTGAAAATGACGCTACGTGTACGAACTAGATCATTGCAGTGCATAATATGCGTCTGAATATTTGCCGATATATTGCATCGGACGGCTTATTCTAAATAAAATCATCTCCGATAATTCTAAATCGTTGCTGAATGTAACAATGAATCATGTCACGAAACAAATGTACGCATAGCAAGTTGATATCTCTGTTCTGGTCTCGATGGGCGCTCCTTGAACGCTTCTCTTGCGCCACAGCCCGGGCAGACACAATCGAGAACATGGCCGCTCATCTGAAACCGAGGCGACCGTTCTGGCGCTTGATGACAGGCCCACCTATAAGAGTCTGAACGAAAATGATAGTTGAGATACGCGGCACGCCAGCGATAAAAACTTGCCCGGCAAGTGCCAAAATAGCGACACATCTTGGAGACATGCCCCGATTGTTCGGCTTGCCGCAGAACACGGAACTTACGCTGAAGCTCCCGCTCCTCGTTCGTCATAGAACACCCCTTTCTTCACAAAATCCAAGAAAAAGGATGTCTCACAAGACCCTATATTTCTACAGCCGGACGAATCCGGCAGTGCCACCTAATACTTAAGTTTAGCGTTCCCCAACATCCAGATATTCGCCCCCTACCTAGGTAGTAGAGGCCGAGTATGCGCGTATAATTGCTTCCGCTCTGCGGACCATATTACCATTTACTTCACGTTAAAATGTTCGGCCAGAGGAGGTTGCGACTGTCTGACCCACGAATAAAGATCATTGTTATGTTCAACTCTGCAGTAGCCTAATCTGGCGGCGTCAGTAATTTTAACAGAAGCATGGCTTCGCTTCTCTTTTCCGCCGCCCCTATGGCTGTTTCGACAGGGGCACTAGCCGCCCCCTGATAACCGCTTGATATTTCCACTCGTAAATATCCGGCAAAATTTCGACCGGCTTCAACCGGTATTCTTCTGAGGACAAATGATCATCGCTGCGACAAGTTAACCCCGCAAAAAACAATGGAGCTTACTCATGTACATCGACCGCTCAATCCAAAATTATCACTGCCTTCAGGCTGATTTTATTGTTGCCGAAGCGGCGCATGAGGTTCGTGCTACTATCCGGAGGGCTACGGCGATCGTGACGGAGAGAATTGATAAGTCAAAAGACGCAATGGTCCGTTATCACTTATCACAAGTTGCGAAGGAAGTGGCATCGATTTCGGTTGAGATTGAAAGACGGGTTCGCTTGAGCGGCGGTGACGCTCCATGCCTGGTTCTCACGATGAACCGGGAGGTGTCGGCCTTAAAAAATTTTTCCTCATATGGAATTAAAATTATCAACTGCCAGACGTCACCGATTGACGTTACGCCAACAGTAATTGCGGAAATTACCTTTGGCATGCTTTTGAATGCACTCTTGCGCGACGCATTGCAAAATGTTCCTGCAAATACACAAGTTATGGTGCAGCTAAAAAAAGTTGGCCAGACAGTCTCTCTGGAGTTGACGGGCGTCCGTTTCCATTCCGAGCGAGAACTGTTGGCGCGCGTCGAGCATCCGTCCCGGACAAGGGCACTTATTGCCGCATTAGGTGGACATTTTCATCCTACGCCAAAAGGCGTAGCGTTTATGATGCCATTGGCGGCCCTCACGAATTCGCCGTGGCTGGATCTGGACGGAACGTCGCGGCCATGAATGCCACCCGCCCGCAACCGATCTCGGTTCTTGGAAAATATCTCCATGACAGGCCAAGCGCTGGCTACACCGCCGTAAAAGCCGCTTAAAATTTCAACCCAACAGGTGAGCAAGATCCTCCGTTGATTCAGGCAGCCAGTTGTCTCAAATCATTCGACGACAGACAGCAGCTAACCTCCGACCGGACCTGCGGTAGTTTCGACCAATGATGCCGGTTGCTCCGGCCGGACCTCCATTGCATCGCGCGGAAGGGTAAACTGAAAAATGGCACCGCGTGGCGTGTTCGCGCTCGCCCATAGTCGCCCCCCATGCGCTTCGATGATCGACCGGCAGATCGACAGCCCTAGCCCCAAACCGCCGGGCTTGGTCGTGTAGAAGGGCTCGAACAGGCGAGCGAGAACCTCCGGCGCCAGCCCCGGCCCCGAATCCTGCACCGCAACGACTACGCCGTTCGGCTCAGCTCTCGCGGTGCTGATCAGCAACTCTCGCGGCCCCTCGCTGACGCCGCTCATCGCCTGGATGGCATTGATGAGCAGATTGAGGATCACTTGTTGCAGTTGCACCCGGTCGCCTTCGATGAGCGGCAAGCCGTCCGCGAGGTCCGTCTGCACCGAGACGCCGTTCTTCACCGCTTCGCCACGGGTGAGTTCAATCACCTCACGGATTGCCTCGTTGATGTCCAAGCGATCCTTCCGGGGCGGCGCCTTCTTGATGAGGGCACGGATCTTGTCGATGACCTCACCGGCTCGGCTGCCATTCTTGACGATGCGTTCAAGAGCCTGTCGCACCTCCTCCAGAGCCGGTGGCTCCGCGCCGAGCCAGTGCAGTGCGGCCTGGGCGCTAATGATCGTCGCGGCGATCGGCTGACTGACTTCATGGGCGATCGAGGATGTGAGCTGGCCCATGGTGGCGACGCGGTTGGCGTGCGCCAGCTCCATCTGCACCTTGCCCAACGTCTCTTCAGCGAGCTTGCGCTCGGTGATATCCTCGCACACGATCAAGACGACGGGCTGCTGCTTGATCAACATGGCTCTGGCCGTCTCGCGGACCCAGAGCACCTCGCCATCCTTGCGGATCTTGCGCAGCTCCCAGCTCGAGGCGTGGCCGAGTTGTTCGAGGCAGCTGGCCATATGCCTCCGGACGATCTCTCGATCCGCTTCGTGAAACAGGTTCTGCACGGGACGGCCGATCAATTCGTCGGCCGTGTAGCCGAGGTGCTCGGCCCCAAAGGGATTCACGGACATGATGGTGCCGGTCGGATCCACCATAAAGTACATGGCCGGGTTGTTCTCGAAGACCGCCTTCCATTGCTCCTCGCTCTCCCGGAGCGCCTGGTCCGCCCGCTTACGCTCCGTCAGATCGAGCACGAATGCAACACCTTGCTTCCCGGTTTCGTCGAAGCTCGCCGCGCCGATCAGCACGGGCACGCGGCTGCCGTCCTTGCGGAAGTACTCCTTCTCGTACGGTTGCAGGATCCCCGTCGCCTTCAGCTCTGGCACCCACAGCTGTTCATCGCGCTCGAGCCATTCCGGCGGCGTCAGATCCTGCCAGCGCAGGCGGCCTGAGGTGAGATCCTCACGGTCGTAGCCCAGCGTACGGAGAAAGGCATCATTGGCCTCGATGATCCGGCCTTCGAAAGCATAGATGAAGATCCCGATGATGTTGGCGTCGACCAGGCGCCGGATCTTTGCTTCGCTGCGTTGCAATTCGGCGGTCCGTTCCACCACCTTCGTCTCGAGCTCGTCGTGGGCTTTGCGAAGCTGTCGCTCGCTCTCGCGTAACGCTTCCTCGGCGCGGCTGTGATCGTGGACGAGGCGTGCCATCCGAAATGCCGTCGCGGCATGGTTCGCCGCCACGGAGAGCAGCAGCTGGTCGAGCTCGCTGGGAAAGTCCGCGCGAGCACACGCCGCTGCAACCAGACCGCCCTCGGCATTGACACCAACGGGAAGGACAATGCCGCGGCCTTCCTGCGTGCTACCGCCGATGTCACGAACGATTTCCGTGCGCGAGAGGCGGCCATGGGAGGCAAAATATTGCCGCAGCCATTCCGGAAATGCGTGCCATGCGGTTCCTCGCACGATTTCGACAGCAGCACTCCCGTCGGGATCGCACAGACGCACAAAAACAAAGTCGAGGTACAGTGAACTGACCAGCACGTCGGCAAGCCCGGCCGCGATGGCGGGCGGGGCTCTCCCGACCCATGCCGCCGGGACGGCCGACAATGCCACGAGATCCCGAAGCGCTCTTCGCAGCCGAACCTCGTCGGCCCTAAAACTCACTGTTCCGCCATTATGATTATTGCGCCTGTGTGGACCGGCGTCGCTCCCGGAGTTCGAGCAGGAACTGATCAGGCGGAACGAAGAACGGATTCTCCTGCATGACCTCGCCGATGATAACGACCGGGTGGGTCCGCATGATGTCCATCACCACACTGGCGTCGAACTTCGACAGGTCATAGGTGCAGATCACCGGATCGTCGTATTTGGGCAGCAGGTAATTGAGGCGTGTCTCGTATTCCACCAGGTCGTCGACGCCTGGCTTGTCGAGCAGCGCCCATTCCATGTGCGCCACCAACCGGGTCAGCGGATAACCGGAAGCGGCCCCCGATTGGAGCGTCTCCTCGATCCAGGCAAGCATCGCGTCCTGATCGAAGTGGTCGCCGCGCAGGTAACTATCCTGCCAGCGCCGCACCTCGAGCTGGCCCGTACCCATCGCTTGCGGCACGTCGATTCCAGCGTCGGCGAGCCGCCTGAGATGGTCCTCCCGCAGACTCAGGGGCCACGAGGTGGCAAGCCTTATCCCCCTGCTCAAAGCCCTCTTTGATGAACGAGCGAAGCACCCTGTACTCCTCGTCCGCGCTGTTGAAAAAAGCGCAAATGTGACGATGCTGGCCGAGAACGCCCCCGGCACATCGCACGGAATCACAATTCGTTTCCATTTTTACCTCCTGCCGCCAATGGCGTGTCTCAGAGCCGAGCGGACGCACGCGAGTAAATCCTCTGCCTCAAAAGGGCTGGCATCGGAGATGCCGATGCAGCCGACGGAGATAGTGTGCTTCCGCACAGTTACTCACTATACGCCGTAATCAGGCGGCTTGGAATAACCTTCCTGTCCTCCGCCGAATAATGCTGCCGCGTGGTCCGGCGGATGTCCAGCGCCACCGCTGCTGCTCCCGCTGAGGCCATCGGCTGGGCCGCAGCTGCCCGCATTGATTTCACGCCTCCAGCCAATGTTGGCGCGCCCCCTGCGGTGCCAGAAAGCCCGGCATTTCCGTCCCGGCAGGGAAGGCGTTCTAAACCAAAGCACTAGAAGCCGCGTGTCGCAGGTTAGCCCCGGTAGGCCGTACGTGCAGTCAACCTCACATACGCAAGCATAAATCCTCCGTTTGCGTAATCGTTTTGGGGCGTTCGTGGTGCTAGCGTGATTTTTGGCTAGGAGGCCAGAGGAAGTGCCAACGAATCATTAATTTTCGATCGCCGGTCAGGCAGATAATTGCCGGCTGTACTGTCAAGCCCCCCGGCAAAGCCGAGTCCCCGGGCGCGGCGGACGCCATGAATTTTTTAAAACTGACTCGCGCTTGCCGGAAGCGCGTTCACGAAACGGTGAAAAGCATGTTGTATGAAGCCTATCAAAACTATGCCGACGCCATGCTGCCGCTGCGCTGCTTCGCGGCGATGGCTGGCAGTCTCGCGGAAGCGGCACGTCCCTGGTTCGGTGACCAGGTGGCGCTGCGCGGCATGGCGGCCGGCTGTCATATGTTCGCCCGTGCCGGCATCAACCATGAGCGGCCGCCCTTCGGCATCGACCGGGTCGTGGTTGATGGGCGCGAGGTCGCGGTGAGCGAAGAGGTGACCACTTCGAAACCGTTCTGCAACCTGCTGCACTTCAAAAAGGCGGGCGCCGCCGCACAGCCCCGCGTGCTTCTCGTGGCGCCGATGTCGGGCCATTTCGCGACGTTATTGCGCGGCACGGTCCGGACCCTGTTGGCCGACCATGACGTTTGGATCACGGACTGGAAGAACGCGCGCAATGTCTCGCTGGTGCATGGCGGGTTCAGTCTTGAAGACTTCGTCCATTACACCATCGGCTTCCTGCGCCTGCTTGGGCCCAGCACCCATGTGATCGCGGTTTGCCAGCCGTCCGTCCCCGTCATCGCGGCGGTCTCGTTGATGGCGCAGGCCCGCGACCCGTCGCAACCGGCCAGCATGACGCTGATCGGCGGCCCGATCGACACGCGCATCAACCCGACCGAGGTCAACAAGTTGGCGACGTCCCGGCCGCTCGAATGGTTCGAGCGCAACGTCATCGATATGATGCCGCCGAACCATCCCGGCGCGTTCCGCCGGGTCTATCCGGGCTTCCTGCAAATTTCCGGGTTCATGTTCATGAACCTCGACCGGCACGTCAACGCGCAGGCCAAACTCTTCGCCAGCCTGGTCCAGGGCGACGATGAAAGCGCCGAAGCCACACGGGCGTTCTACGACGAATATCTGACGGTCATGGACTTGCCGGCTGATTTCTATCTGGAGACTGTCCGCGAGGTGTTCCAGGAGCATTCCCTGCCCAAGGGACAGCTCAAGATCCAGGGGTGCCTGGTTGATCCGTCGGCGATCCGGCAGACGGCGCTGCTCACCGTCGAGGGTGAAGGCGACGACATTTGTGGCATCGGCCAAACGCTAGCGGCGCATGTGCTGTGCCGCAACCTGCCCGCCACGAAACATCGCCATCACATGCAGCTGGGCGTTGGCCATTACGGCCTGTTCAACGGGCGCCGCTGGGCGGCCCAAATCTATGCGGTGGTCAAGGAGCACATCCGGCAGAGCGAACCGGCGATGTCCTGACCCGCGGTGCACAAATCGCCACAAGCAGGCGGACGCGGCTTATTCGACTTGGATTAGAGGAGAATTTTCTTATGGACGCAAAAACGCATGACGGCACGGCTGATGTTGTTCCCGGAGCCGTGCTCGACTTCCACTGTATCTCGACCGAGCAGTTGGCGAGCCTGGGGGTGGGTGAAATTGCCTTCGTGAAACCCGTGATGACCGAGACCGGCCCTGGGTTCGCCATTCATGCGGCGGACGGCACGCCGCTGGCGATCGCCACCAACGCGCCGCTGGCGGCGGCGGCAATCATCCAGAATGAAATGGTACCAAGCCTGGTGCATTAACCTACGGGGGGGCCTGAGGTTGTGGCCCCCCCCGCTGGCCACGTGGTTATTTCCCAAAAATTTGTAAAATCAATATTTTTCTTTTACCATTCCACTTCTTGTGATGCCGGCAAGTGAATGGCCGTCCTGCCTCGGCGGGGCACAAGCAAGCCATTCACGAAAAAGGCGTCTGGCTGCTATAAAATTTGCCGCTATAATTTTAAGCTAGATTACCTTCTGGGGAAGACCCATGCCAACCGGTCCCGTGAGTAAAGAGCAACCCGTTGTGTTCATCGTCGATGACGACGCCTCGCTGCGCGACGCTCTGGAAGATCTGCTTCGGTCCGTCGGGCTGGGGGTGCGGACGTTCGGGTCCGCGCAGGCATTCCTCGAGAGCGAGCGACCCGACGCACCGGGGTGCCTTGTGCTCGACGTTAGAATGCCCGGGCAGAGCGGCTTGGAATTCCAGCGGACATTGGGGGCCGCGGGCATCCATATTCCGATCATATTCATTAGCGGTCATGCCGATATCCCCATGTCGGTGCAGGCCATGAAATCCGGCGCCATCGAATTCCTGACCAAGCCCCTGCGCGAGCAGGATCTGCTCGATGCGATCCAGCTGGGGATCGAAAACGACCGCGTCCTGCGCCAAACGGCCAAAGCGGCTGTCAAACTGCAGGAGCGCCTCGATTCATTGACGCCGCGCGAACGCGAGATTCTTAAGCTGATCCTCGCCGGCCAGTTGAATAAACAGATCGCGGCTCACCTGTCGCTGAGCGAGGCGACGGTGAAGGTCCATCGCAGCCAGATCATGCACAAGATGCAAGCGCGTTCGCTGGTTGATCTGCTGCGAATGGCCTCTGCGCCGGGTATTTCCCTAGAAAAACCACGAGCGGTCTAAACCAAAGGATTAGAAGCTTAATCCCAAAATTTGGCAGCACTAGACCATTCGGACAGAAAAACTATGCTGACGGGTAAAAAAGCCACTTGCTGGCTAATAGTGCCGCATCCATGAATAGTGCTACTTTCGGTTTCGAAATAGGAGAACTCTCTTGCCACAGGTTCCCGTGATTTCGGTGGTGGACGACGATTTGTCAGTCCGCGAGGCGACGATGGACCTCCTCAAAGCGATGGGGTTCAAGGTAGAGTCGTTCTCTTGCGGCGAGGAGTTTCTTGCATCCGAGTTGCGCCACAACACGTCCTGCTTGATCTCTGATATGCGGATGCCAGGGTTGTCGGGGCTCGAGCTTTATAACTGCCTCGTTAAGGCAGGCACCCCCATTCCAACCATTCTCATAACGGCCTTCCCGAATGACAGAGACAAGGAGCGTGCATTGCAGGCCGGCGTCGTTGGCTATCTTACCAAGCCATTCAAAGAGACCGAAGTGCTCACGTTCATTCATTCGGTTCTCGAGGGCTCCAAGGGGGGGACGGATTGAGATGGATGTGTGTCTACCCCATGCCGTTACGATCTAGAGCAATATGCGTTTGGCTTGAACCGGCGTGGTCAAGCTAAACGCATATGGCTCGCTCAAGCTTAAAGCTAGAGCATTCAGCTAAAAGCTGAATGCTCTAAGCGGCGGCGGGGATGTCCCGGCGGGCCGGCAGGGTAAAACGGAAGACGGCGCCGCAGGGCTGGTTTGGCTCCGCCCATATCCGGCCGCCATGGGCTTTGACAATCGAGCGGCTGATCGCCAGTCCCAGGCCCATGCCGCCGGACTTGGTTGTGTGGAAGGCCTTGAACAGGTGGTCGACATGATCCGGGTCGAGCCCGGCGCCGGTATCCCTCACTTCGACGAACAGGTCGGTCTCGTCGTCCCAGCCGGAATTCACGGTGAGCTCGCGCCGGCCGTCGGCCTGCTCCTTCATCGCCTCGACGGCGTTGCTGATCAGGTTCAGGATCACCTGCTGGATCTGGACCCGGTCGGCGGTCACGACCGGCAGGCCGGGTGAAAGGCCGGTTCGCAAGATGACCTTGTTCTTCTGCAAGACGTCATCGGCCATGGCGATGACTTCGAGAATGGTCGTGTTGATGTCCAGCAGATCCTTGTGCGGCGCCTCTTTCTTAGCGAGCGCGCTCACGCGGCTGATGATCTCGCTGGCGCGCTGGCAGTCTCGGACGATCCGGCCGAGCGCCGTGTTGGCCTCGTCGACATGGGGCGGATCGGTGGCGAGCCAATGGGTTGCGGCACCGGCGCTCGCGGCAATCGCCGCGAGCGGTTGCTTGACCTCGTGGGCGATCGAAGAGGTCAACTCGCTCAGCAGCATCACGCGATTGACACGCGCAAGATCCTCCTGGGCCTCCCGCAGCGCCTCCTGTGCTTGCCGGCGCACGGTGATGTCGTTGTTGGTTTCCAGGATCCCGGCAGGCCGGCCCTGCTCGTCGCGCTTCAACGACCAGCGGCAGGCCTGGATGACCGGCGTTCCGTCGCGCTTCCTGCGGACGACCTCGCCCTCCCAGCGATCCGTGCTCAGGAGCTCGGTCATGACGGCGTTCAGCGGCATCGGGAAGGTGGAACTCAGGAGTTCGCGGGAAATTTTGCCGACGGCCTCGGCCGCGGTCCATCCATAGAAAGCCTCGGCGCTGCGGTTCCAGTAGGTGATCACATTGTTCATGTCGCCCGCGATGATGCAGTCATGCGTCAGGTCGAGGAGCTTGGCCTGCTCGCGCACCGCTCCGACCGTCGACTGATAGCGCGTGGCGAGGAAAGCCGTCAGCGCTATCGCCGTGATGGAGAGGGCCGTGTTTGAGAGGCTGACGGTGTACGGTGTGGCGGCGGGAGGCGATAGCACGTAGGCCAGCGCCGTCAGCCCCACGCATCCCAGGACGACGAGCCAAACCTCGCGCGGCTTGCAGAAGCTGGAGGCCATCAGCACCACCGCGACGTAAAACATGGAAAACGTGATGTCTTCCGGGGTGAGCACGTCGAGGAGAAAGACCGCGATAGCCGCCGCAGCGGTCGCGACGGGCAGGGTTCTGGATTGGATAAGTTTCCGCACAGCTTCTCGACGTATCATCCGATAGCTCCCCATCCATGGTTGATTCTTCCGGGTAGCAGCCGCCAAGGCAAAGCTGGCAAAATGTTGGACCGTGGAGGAGCAATTTCAAGAGCCTGCGGGAACATCAAAGGCTCTGGCGGAGGACACGTCGGGCACGATCTCGTGCCAGTCCCGCCTGGATCGCGTCAAGCAGTGCCTGCTCGTTCAATGGCTTGGTCAGGAATTCAATCGCCCCTGATTTCATCGCCTGAACAGACATGGGAATGTCGCTATGACCGCTGATAAATATGATCGGAAGGTCAACGCCCAATTTTACCAGGGCACGTTGGAATTCAAGGCCGCTCATCCCTGGCATTGCGACATCAAGCACAAGACAACCCGGTGAGTTCTCGATGTTTCCATTGGAGAAATTCCTGCGCAGACCCGAACGCCCGTACCCGCAGCCCGATGGACCGAAGCAGATCTCCCAGAGAGTCACGCAGCTGTGCATCGTCATCGATGATGAACACCACAGGCTCCTCATCTTTGGTCATGACCCCTCCTGCGGGCCGGATGGCAGCGTGAACCGAAAGACTGCACCGTGGGTTTCGTCCGGCATCGCCCACCACGGGTCTTAATAATCAAGCGGCTGGCTGCCAGTCCCATGCCCACGCTTGTGTAATAACGGATTGAATATGGCGCGGCCCCTAACGGTAGTCCAGATCGATTTTAGAGACAAAACCCAATTAATTTCGTAGTATTAGATGGGTGAGGTGGCTCTCGGCTCCCGCTTCGGGAGGGGCTGTTGTCGCGCTGGCGGGACAATCCAAAGACGGTAAAACAGGCAATTGCGACGCCCATTCCTGCCGTTGAGGAAAGATGGATTAGCGCAACGGACATGATACAATTGATGCCAAAAGGTGGACTTCAATGGTCATGAGGGAGTCCCGGTAGTGTCGGCATCGACCTAGGGGAGCTGAAATGAGAACGAAGGTTGCAATCGCTTGCCAAGGCGGTGGGAGCCAGACTGCCTTCACCGCCGGCGTGCTGAAGGCACTGTCTGAGCCATGGCTGAGGGACACGTTCGAACTCGTCGGTATCAGCGGGACCTCGGGCGGGGCGCTGTGTGCTACACTGATCTGGTACGCGATACGCAAGAACGAGACACCTATCTGGCGGCGGCTGATCGATTTTTGGCTTGATAACACGGCCCAAAGTGGGTGGGAGTTGATGGTCAACGCCGCGATCATCGCTTGGATGCGCGGGGTCAACTCCGGAAGCCTGGCATCTTTCCAGACCAGCCCCGCGATGCCGCTGATGCACGCCATGAGCCAGTTGGTGATGCAGGGCCACCGGAAGGAGTTCGCAGACCTTGCGGTGCTGCTGAGAAAGCATATCGACTTCGATGAAATCGCGTCCTGGGGACCGCAGCCAACGGGCCCGGTGCTGGTCATCGGAGCTGCGAGCGTGCTGTCTGGGCGGCTGCGGAAATTCATCTCGACAAAGGAGACAATCAAGATCGAGCATATCCTGGCCTCCGCCGCCGTGCCCAACGTGTTTCCGGCGGTTGAGGTGGACGGTGACGCGCTATGGGACGGATTGTTCTCCGACAACCCGCCGATCGACGACCTCGTGCGAAGGGGGGTTGTCGGAGAAGGCAACGTCCCGCACGAACTATGGGTCATCAAGATCAACCCCACAAAGCGTAGCAAAATACCTGTGCTACCGGGCGAGATAGCGGATCGGCGCAGTCAGTTGGAGGGCAATGTTTCGCTGTTCCAGAACCTTAAGCTGGTGGAAGTGCTCAACGACCTGATCCTGGGTGACGCGTTCCGGCCGGGATTTCATGAGTATTACGAGTACACGCGTCCCGTCCTTATGCCGAAAGCTTTTGCGGAGGGGCCGGACAAGCCGTATTACATACCGTGGATCGAGATGTCAGATGAGATGCAGCAGACACTGGATTACGAGGGCAAGTTCGACCGCAGCCCGGCAAATATCAACCGTCTGATCGCGCACGGCGAGGAACGCTGCCGGGTCTTCCTGGAGGAACGGGAGCGGTGCGTGGCTGCCGCCGCTCGGATCACGGCATGAGATATCGGCAGGGTGTTCAGAGGTGATGTCCTGGCGGCTCCACCGTTAAGGAACGTCTGATTAACTGGTTTCCGACGTTCCCGGTAGTTGATGCGACCGTGGGAATGGACTGAAGCGGCCCTGGCGGCGGACATTCGAGATGGGGGAGAGGGGCACGCTGCGTGGCCTAGTTTCGATTAGGCCGGGCGTGTGGAAATGTGGGGCCGCCTTAGATCAATATGCGTTTAGGTTAAATCGGCAGGTTCAAGCTAAACGCATGAAATTGATCGCTAAAATTAAGGGCTAGAGCGTTCATCTCAAGGATGAACGCTCTAGCTTAAAGGAACGCCGCCAATCGGCTCGTGTCATGCGCAAAAAACCGCCAGCCAACTCCGCAAACCAGGACAGCGACGATGACGCCCTCCATGGGAGAGCCGGTGCGGCATAGCGGCAATCCCCAGGTTTTTTTAAGCGGCCAGGCCAGCCGCAGCCCGCGCGGTGTCAGCATGTCCGCAGCCAGGTGAGACAGGTAGCCGACGGCCAAGGCGGACACCTCTGCTTGCCGGCATCCTGCGTGCAACAGCAGCGCCACCAGCCCCGCCACCGCCACCGCCGAGTGCGTTAAGCCGCGATGGCCCAAGGCCGCGGCGATCGCCGTTGAGACCGGCCGGGATCGCCGGCCGATCCAGGAGTTGGGGTGGTCTATGTCCGGCAGCAGAGACCCGGCCACGGCCAAAGCGAGATAGGCTGGATCGACAGGTGAGAGGTGCAGCAAGGGCGCCGCGGCGATCCACGCCGCGAGGCCGACAACGACATGGGATTTGACCATCATCGCGCGGGGCTATACGCCCCGCCTTGGAACGGCAAGACGCTGTCACCCGAAATATCGCTCTGGACTTCTCCCGGGAGGTTGCCGGAGTGGTTCTCCGCGACTCACCCGCCCTGTTTCTGTCTCCCAGGAATAAAGTCTGGTTTGGTGAGCAGGGGTGGCCCTGCTCACCCGCATTGCGGGCGCCAGATGGGCGCTCAACCTGGAGCGGACATAGGCGGATAGCGGTGGTTGTCGATGTGTACACGGAAGGTCCACGGGATTATCCCCAGCTCTGGGGATTTTCCGAATTCGGAACGATGTGGGGGTTCGATGCCAGCGGGCAGCCGGAGCTTATTGCCGCGGCGCCGCGCGGTTGGCCTAAATAATCGTTGTCATCAGGCTCAGTGGAGAATAGCCTTTGTCCTGGTCGACTGCTGCACGCCGAGGGGGTGGCGGTATGGGCGTTATTCAGAATCTCTACCAGAATCTGGTCGCCACTTTGGTTTCTCTGCGCCGTGAGGCGGAACGCGAGTTGCGCGAGAGCGAGAAGCGTTTCCGGCAGGTCGTCGAGGCCGCGCCAAACGCCATGGTGATGGTCGACCCAGCCGGAAAAATCACCATGGTCAATACGCAGGCCGAGCGGACCTTCGGTTACGCACGGGACGAGCTTGTGGGCCGGCCGGTGGAACTGCTCGTGCCCGAACGTTTCCGCGGCCATCATCCAGGGCTGCGGCAGACATTTTATGCCGATCCGAAACCGCGGATGATGGGGGTCGGGCGCGATCTCTACGGCGTCAAGAAGGATGGCAGCGAATTTCCGGTCGAGATTGGTTTGAATCCAATCGAGACCGATGAAGGAATCATGGTGCTGTCGGCGATCGTCGATATCACGCAGCGCAAAGCAGCGGAACAGGCACTGCGCGACAGCGAGCGGCGCTATGGCGTGCTGATCGACGGCGTGACCGACTACGCGATCTACATGATTGATCCCAACGGCATCGTCACCTACTGGAACCGAGGCGCGGAGCGCATCAAGGGCTACACCGCCGAGGAGATCGTCGGCCGGAACTTCTCGTGCTTCTACACCGAAGAGGACCGCGCCGCGAACATGCCGCAGCGCGCGCTCGAGATCGCCGCCCGCGATGGCAGGTTTGAGGCCGAAGCCTTGCGCGTACGCAAGGATGGCAGCCGCTTCTGGGCCAACGTGGTGATCGACGCGCTGAGGGACGAGGATGGCCGGCTGATCGGCTTCGCCAAGATTACGCGCGACATCACCGAGCGCCGCCGCGCGGCGCGGGAGTTGGAGGAGGCGCGCCTCAAGATACTGCAGGAGGAGTTCGCGCGCGCCAATCGGCTGATGCAGATGGGCGAGTTGACGGCCTCGATCGCCCATGAGGTGAATCAACCGATCGCGGCAGTCGTCGCCAGTGCTGGCGCCGCTTTGCGCTGGCTCGCGGCAAAGCCGCCCGACGTTGAGAATGCCCGCCAATCTCTTGAACGTATTGGCCGGGACGGCGAGCGGGCGGGCGGGATCATCAACCGCATCAGTGCGCTTGTCAGGAACGCGCCGCCGCGCAGGGATCGCCTGAACGTCAACGATGTCATTCTCGAAGCCCTCGCCGTGGTCCAACGCGATTTGGATAGCCATGGCATCAAGCTGCAAAGCGGTCTCGCAAGCGGCCTGCCTGCCGTTCTGGCGGATCGGGTCCAACTGCAGCAGGTGATGCTCAATCTGATCCGCAACGCCATTGAGGCCATGAGCTGGGCGGACGGCAGCCCCCGCGCGTTGGCGGTGATCTCCGGCGAAGACGATTCGGCCAACGTATTCGTCGAAGTGCGGGATTCCGGCCCGGGACTCGATACGGCAAATCTCGACCGCGTGTTTGACCCGTTCTTCACAACCAAGCCCAACGGCATAGGGATGGGGCTCGCGATCAGCCGCACGATCGTCGAGGCCCATGGTGGAAGACTATTGGCGGAGCCGAACCAACCCCGCGGGGCTGTCTTCCGGTTTACGCTGCCGGTCGCGCAGGAACCAGCGCCGGACCCGGAGTCATCGCCATCCTGACCACCGTGACCACGCGACTTGCCCACAGCTCTATCAAGCCAAGCTTACAAATGGGTCCCGTGTGCACGCCGATCGGGGGTTACTTTTGAACGCCGATTGACACTCCTGGGCACTCATACCAAGCCGCGTTGACGATGACCCATCCAGAACCGTCATTGCGAGCGTCACGCGAATGCGTGCATTCGCACGACGCGAAGCAATCCATCTCCGCGACATCGCTGGAAAAGATGGATTGCTTCACTGCGCTCGCAATGACGGCAGAGAGTCATGCATCTCGCAAGCGGGTACCAGTTCACGGCTCGTGCGCGCATACGATACAGAACACAGCTGTAGGCATACATCATAGCGATGCCGGGGTGATGTCCGCCGGCCGATCGATGTCGAGTATCTCGACGGGATCGACATCAATCAGAGTGTCCGGCAGTAGCCTGGCAAGGAATTGACGCGCTCCCCGATCGCCGTCCGCACTTGCCCGTGCTGCGGCGTAATCGGTCTCGGCCAGAAGCATCGGCGGCGTGCGGATATCTCCCGCCTGGCAGGCGCAGGAACTGTCATGTGCCGCAAGCCGGCGCAGCAGAGCCGGTTTTACATTCGGCATGTCACCAAGACAGATCAGCAGGCGGCTTGCCCGCCGTGCGACCGCCTGATCAATCGCTGTATGGAGTGAGACCGCCATCGGCTGCCCGGGTGCAATGCTGCAAATCTCGATTCCCGTAGGCAGTGCGGCCGCAACATCCGCAGAAGAGACGATGGCCAGCACGGCGTCGCAGCCTGCGCCAAGAAGGGAAGTGGCAGCCGAACGCACCAGCGCCCCGCCGCGATAGGGCGCGAGAAGTTTGTCCTCCGGGCCAAACCTGCGCGATGCCCCGGCCGCAAGCAGCACGCCGAGGCTGCGCATCAGCCAACCGTCTCCGCGGCGGCAGAGGTACTGACTGTCTCGCGTGTTTTGGCTGCTGCCATGATCTCGGCAAGTACCGAAATCGCGAGTGTCTGTGCGTCACGCGCAGAGGGAATAAGGCCGATCGGGCCGCGCAGGCGGGCAATCTGTTCGGCAGGCACGCCCATTTTCTGCAGCCGCGTCAAGCGAGTCCGTTGCGCCCCACGGCTGCCCTGCGCGCCAATATAGAAGGCTTCGCTCGCCAGAAGATAACGCAGCAGTTCCGGCTCATAATCGTGGTCATGGTAGAATAGGGTCACGGCGGTATCGGCATCGACCAAGACATCCGGCAGATCCGAAATCCGCGAGAGTTTTTCGGCCCTGGATCCTGTCAGCTGCGCGGAACGGAGCGTCACGCCATCATGCGACAGAAGCAGATGGTCATGCCCAAGGCTTGCCACGAGATGCGCAAAGACGAGCGCCTCCGGCCCGGCGCCGAGGATCACGAAGCGCACCGGCGGACGGAAACCGAGAGACAAGCCGTCGTCCGCGACATGCGTTGGTGCATAGGGCGCGAGGGACAAACGTCCCTGCTCTCGAGACGGACAGCGACACAGGCCTGCGCGCCGCCCGCCGCCGCGCCAGTTCGCCAAGCATATCATGATCGCGCAGGGGGAACAGCATCACCTCGATCGCGCCGCCGCAGGGCAGCCGCAGATCGAAGAAGGGCGAGCCCGCCCCATAGCGAAGCCGCTTGGGCAGCCCGCTCGCCCGCACATCCGGCGCATGAAGAATAAGGTCCGCTTCGATGCAGCCCGAGGTGATCGCCCCGGCGCAATGCCCATCGGCAGAGATGGCAAGCGCTGCGCCGAGGTTGCGATAGGCAGGCCCTTCGGTCGCCATAAGAAGGGCGATGACCGTGCCATCTCCCATCGTCAGGGCGGCGTCCCAGGGGTCGAGCAGAGCGGGATGCAGCCCGTTCGTCGCAGCGAGCGGCGTCCAGCTACAGCCCGCTCCCCCGGCGCTCATGTCTTCGTCGCCTTGAGCGCGTCGAGGATTGCCTGCGGTGTCATCGGCAGATGGCGCATCCGCACGCCCACGGCCGCGAAGATCGCGTTGGCGAGTGCAGGCGCCATGACGGTCGTGCCCGGCTCGCCCAAACCTGTCGGCGCCTCGGTGCTCTCAACCATCTCGATGGTCATCTCGGGGGCGTCGACCATGCGCATCGGCGTGTAGGTATCCAGGTTGCTATCGGCGACCCTGCCCCCCTTGAACGCGGTGCCCTCATAAAGCGCCATCGACACGCCCCACATCGCGCCGCCCTCGACCTGCGCCCGCGCGCCATCCGGATCGACGACGGTGCCGCAATCGACGACCAGCCAGACCTTCTGCACATCCACATGGCCCGTGGTCCGGTCCACATGCACCTGAACCGCGCCGCCGACCCATGTGGGCATTGAGCGCGCCTGGCCGTAGGTCGTCGCAATCCCGATCGCCGTGTCGGCGGGCAGGCCGCCCTTGCCGTAGCCCGAAATCTCGGCAACCCGTTTCAACACCGCCGCCTGGCGCGCCGCCCCGCCGACAGCATTCGGCGCGGACCCCGCGTTGCGGCCCTGGGCGGTGAAATGGTCGAGGCGGAACTGAAGCGGGTCCTGCCCGACATGGCGGGCGGCCTCGTCCATGAAGCTCTCGATCGCAAAATTGATCCAGCCCGGCGATACGGAGCGCAGCCAGCCGGGACGGAAGGTCGCCTCTGCCAGCTCATTCGATATCGCCCGGGCGCGCTGCGCGCCGACATCATACCAATGGTCCGCCCCGTCCGAGGCGAAGGGATCATAGTGCTCGCCATTCACCCCTTTCGGCATGAAGGCGGGGATCATCACCTTTGTCGGCCAGCCGGAGGCAACGGCGGTATCCATCGCGATCACCTGCTTGCCGGCATCGAAGGCCATCCGCAGGCGCGACATGGTCGGCGGACGGACGCTATCGAACTGCACGTCGTCCGGGCGCGTCATGACCATCTTCACCGGCTTGCCGCCGAGCGCCTTGGAGGCCAGCGCGACCGGCACCGCATAGTCACCGTTCAGGCGGCGCCCGAAACCACCGCCCAGCAGGTAGGTGCGCATGATGACCTTGTCCTCGCCGACGCCGAGGGCCGTCTGGAGCCATGGCAGGCACAGCGATTGCCACTGGTTGCCCGTGTGAATCTCCCATATGCCATCCTGGTTCTGGAAGGCGAGCGCGTTCAGCGGTTCAAGCTGGAAATGCAGAACAGTCTGCGTCGTGTACTCAGCCTCCAACGTGTCGGCGGCCTTGGCAAAAACAGGGTCAACGTCGGTATCGCCGGTGTCGAGCAGCGCCCCGGTTTTCGGATCATCGATCAGGCGCTTGTTTTCGGCCTGGATATCGGCCTCGCCAATCTGCTGCGCATTGCCCTTGATGTCGTAGCTGACCTTCACGAGCTTCGCGGCCTTCTGCGCCGCCCAATGGCTGTCGGCGATCACCATCGCCCAGCCGGGCACGGTCCCGGACGGATCGTCGATCTTCAGCGTCTGCTGATAGCCTTTCACGCCTTTCGCCGCGCTGTCGTCGATCCCGGTGACCGTGCAGCCATAGCGCGTCGGCGGCAGGACCGGCGCGGCATGGACCATGCCGTCCACCTTCGAGTCGATGCCGTAGATCGCCTGCCCCGTGGTCTTGGCGCGGATATCGAGGGCGGGCAATGTCTTGCCCAGAAGCGTCAGATCCGCATGGGGTTTCAGAGGCATGGCCTGCAGTTCGGCGGCGGTGAAGGTGCGGGTGACACCCTGCGTCACGAGTTCGCCGAAGCTGGCCGTCTTGCCGCCGCCAGAGACAATGCCGTTCTCGACCGTGATCCGGGAAGCATCAATGCCCCAAAGGCTTGCCGCCTTTTCCGCCAGCGCGATGCGGCCCGCGGCGCCGGCCTGCCGGTAGACCGGCCAGCTTTGCCATACGGACCAGCTGCCGCCAGTTACCATCGTCCCCCATTTCGGGTCGCTGTCGACATGGTCGATATGCACATCGTCCCAGTTGGCGCCGAGCTCATCAGCGAGGATGCGCGCGATCGAGGTGCCGACATGCTGGCCCATCTCGGCCCGGATGATGTTGACGTTCACCTTGCTGGTGCTGTCGATCCAGTACCACAGCGTGGGTTCATATTTTGCCCCCACGGCGTCCAGGGGCAGGCCGTCCGGCGCCTCGGGATTCATGACGGCTTGGGCCCGGCGCGGGAAGCCGAACACGGCACCGGCCGCGCACATCGAGACGAGGAAGCCGCGGCGGCCGAGTTCCAGCCTCGCCGCCCTGCGGGGCGGGAACATGTCATTGGCCATTGTTGACAGCCCCCCTCATCGCCGCGGCGGCTTGCCGCACGGCGGCGCGGATGCGGTTATAGGTCATGCAGCGGCACAGATTTCCGGTCATCACCGCGTCGATATCCTCGTCGGTCGGGTCGGGGATGTCCCTGAGCATCGCCGCCGCCGTCATGATCTGGCCTGACTGGCAGTAGCCGCATTGCGGCACCTGAAGGTCGCGCCAGGCAATCTGCACCGGGTGGTCGCCATTCGGGTCCAGCCCCTCGATCGTGATGATCTCCGCCCCCGCGACATCCTGCACGGGTGTGATGCAGCCGCGCGTCGGATGGCCTCCGACATGAACGGTGCAGGCCCCGCACATCCCCACGCCGCAGCCGAATTTCGTGCCTGTCAGGCCAATTTCGTCCCGGATGACCCAAAGCAGGGGGGTGTCCGGCGCGACGTCCAGGCTGACCTTGCGTCCGTTGATGGTGAACTCGATCATGGCCCTGTCCTCGTCAATTCGTTCCGGCGTGCTCACGCACGGACTGCACGCTCGCCTCAAGGTTCTGCCATGGCGGCAGGCCGGCCTGGGTGGTGCGGAGATAGGCGGCAATGGCCGCGATCTGGCTGTCATCGAAGGCTGTGCGGAAGGCGGGCATGGTGACCCCATGCACACCCTGCGAGGCGGGAACGCCGTCGAGGATCGTATGGATCAGGTTCGACGGATCATCCAGCCGTGTGGCGGAGATGATGCCCAGATCCGGGCGCTCGGGCTCTAGGCTGTCAGGCGAGGCATTGTAGTGGCACGAGGCGCAGGCAGAGGCGTAAAGCTGCTCCCCCAGATTCTGGCGGTAATCCGGGTCAGGCTTGCCAGCGTTGACGCTCGCCACCACCGCCGGGATTTGCGTCGGGTTGCTGTTCGTGGCGCCGGAGATGCTGCCCAGATAGGTGCCAATCGCCGCTATATCGCTGTCGGGAAGTTGGCGGAAACCAGCCACCACTTCCGCCATCGGCCCCGAGGCGACGCCGTGATAAGGGTCGGAGCCGGCCTTCAGATACGCCGTGAACTCAGCCGCGCTCCATGGCACGGCGGAGGGGTTCGCATTGGCCAGCGGCGGCGCCGTCCAGTTATCGACCACGGCCCCCGCGTATTGCTTGCCCGTTTCCTCCGCGCCGAGCGCGTTGCGCGGCGTATGGCAGGCGCCGCAATGCGCGACGCCCTCGACCAAATAGGCGCCGCGGTTCCACGCGGCGGATTGCGACGGGTCGGGTTCGTAGCGGCCGAAATGGACGAAGAGCAGCTTCCAGCCCGATTGCAAGAGCCGAATGTTCAGCGGGAAGGGAATGGACGGCTGTTTCGTGATTTCCTTCACCGGGGGGATGTCGGTCATAATGTAGGCGTAGACCGCATCCACGTCCGCATCCGACATCTTGGTGAAATGGTCGTAGGGGAATGCCGGAAACAGGTTGCGCCCCTCGCGGTCGACCCCCTCATGCATCGCACGGCGGAAGGCTTCCGGCGACCATTCGCCGATGCCGGTTTCCGGGTCGGGGGTGATGTTCGAGGCGTAGATCGTGCCGAAGCTGGTCACCATCGGATAGTTGCCCGCATAGGGCGCGCCGCCCGGTGCGGTATGGCACGCTGCGCAATAGCCGGCAGCGGCAACAAGGCGTCCCTGCTCGACTGTGGCGGCATCGAAGCTCGGCCGCTCGGCGGGGCTCATCGCAGGCAGGCTGCTATGCCAAGCGTAGATCCCAAACCCGCCAATCACGATGACTGCGGCGGCGGCAAGTGCGGAAAGGGCGGATTTAAGCATAAGGGCATCAGTCCTTGGCATATAACGCACGCCGCGAATGCGACACGGTACCCCAGTAATCCCCCGCTTTTAACGGGGTTTGGTTATGGAATTTATGTGGCCAGCTTCAGTTTCTGGGCGGGTGTCACCCCGCCATTGCCCATATTTGGCAACTTTTATTGTAAGTCCAGAGCCCAGCTCCGTTCCTGGACCCAGCGATGCAGCCTCGGCATGGCGATTGCTGCCCCCTATGGCAGGGCTGCCGAATTCCTCGTTGACATCATCACCGGAGCCGCGCACCAGCGCCACGGCGCACGAGGATCAGCAGGGCCGCTCCGGGAGCCACCGGGGGTTGCAGCGGCTTGGAGGACGATTGCCATGACCGACACGGTCAGTTCGACAGAAAGCCGGCCCGCGCACCTGACGCGCACGGCGGCGCTTGAGACCGTCGCGGCTACGGCGGCGCTTCTGTTCAACAATGGGCAAACCACGGAGCGCGTGGTCATTGCGGCCGAAAGGCTCGGTCACGCGCTCGGCGTGCCGCTGACATTGCATCCCCATTGGGGCGAGCTCGCGCTCCAGGTCAAAGGCGCGCCCTTCTCCGAAATGGTCCCGGTCACGCCGATCGCCGTCGACATGGGCAAGGTGCTGGCCGTCATGACGGTTGTGGACCAGGTCTGCGACGGCGCGCTCCCCCGCGAGGCCGCGGGCCCCGCGCTGGCGGCGGCCGGACGTCTGCCGCCAGCCTCCACGCCGCGCTTCGCGCTATTCGCGGCCATTGGCGCGGCATCCCTGGGTGTGCTGTTTGGCGCGCTCGACGTCCCGAGCCTGCTGCTGATCGCGCTCAGCGCCGGCGCTGGCGCGCTCCTCCGCCGCTGGCTGGTGACGCTTGGCGGCAATCCCTTCATCCAGCCGCTTTGCGCGGCCGCCCTCGCCGGGGCCATCGCCGCCGCGGCTGACCGGTTGCGGCTGGCGGAAGCACCGTCTCTCGTCGCGCTCTGCCCCTGCATGATGCTGGTTCCCGGTCCGCATATTCTCAATGGCGCGATCGACCTCGTGCGCACGCGTATCACGCTCGGCCTCGCGCGCCTCGCCTATGCGGGGCTTATCCTCCTCATGATATGCGCCGGGTTGCTGACGGGGCTCGCCGGCGGCGGCGCAACCGTGCTGGCCGCCGGAGCTTCCGCCCCCGTGCCGCTTGCCGCCGACGTGATCGCGGCGGGGTGCGCCGTTGCGGGCTTCGGCACCTTGTTTTCCATGCCGTGGCGCCTGCTGCCGGTACCGGTCGTCGCCGGCATGCTGGCGCATGCGGCGCGCTGGGCGATGATCTCGCTCGCGGGCGCCCATGTCGCGGCCGGGGCTCTCGTCGCCTGCATCCTGGCGAGCATCATCATCACGCCGGTGACCGACCGGCTGCATCTGCCCTTCGCGGCGCTCGGCTTTTCGGCGGTTGTCTCGATGATGCCGGGCTTCTTCCTGTTTCGCGCCGCGAGCGCCCTGACGGAGCTGGTCTCCATCGGGCCGGACGCGCCGGCGGATCTGCTTACGAGCATCGTCGTGAACGGGACCACGGCGTTCCTGATCATCCTGGCCATGACCATCGGGCTGATCCTGCCGCGCATGCTGTTCGAGCATTTCCTGCCGGCGCCGGCATCACGCCGGTGGCCATCCGCCATCCCGGATACCCGAGACAACTGAACCCATTGAGAAGGGAAGTCACATGTCAACAAACACGATCACCGGCTACACATTGCTGCGCACGCCGCGGCTGAACAAGGGGACCGCGTTCAGCCCTGCCGAGCGCCGGGACCTTAAACTCGAGGGTCTGCTGCCCCCCGCGCCGCTGTCGCTCGAGTTGCAGCTCGCGCGACTGCAAGCGGAGCTGGCCAAGCTCGACAGCGACCTGCAACGCTACATGCTGCTGTCCGACCTGCAGGTGCGCAACGAAACCCTGTTCTACGCACTGCTGATGTCGGATCCGGCGCATTTCATGCCGATCGTCTATACGCCGACGGTGGGTGAGGTCTGCCAGAAGTTCGACCATATCTTCCGCCATCCCCGCGGCATGTATCTGCCGATCAGCGCGCGCGGCCGTCTGCGTGAAATCCTCGGCAACTGGCCGCAGCAGGACGTGCGGTTCATCGTGGTGACCGATGGCGAGCAAATCCTGGGCCTGGGCGATCTGGGCGTGAGCGGCATGGGCATCCCCATCGGGAAGCTGTCGCTCTACACCGCCTGCGCCGGCGTGCCGCCGCAATACTGCCTGCCCATCACGCTCGATGTGGGGACGAATAATCAAGACAGCTTCTGGAAGACCCGCTCTATCTCGGCCTGCGGCAGAACCGCGTGCGCGGCGACGAATACATGGCGTTCATCGACGAATTCGTCGATGCGGTGCAGGCGCTCTATCCGAAGTGCTGCATCCAGTGGGAAGATTTCGCCAACCCCAACGCCGCGCCGATCCTGGCGCGCTTTCGCGACAAGGTCTGCACCTTCAACGATGACATTCAAGGGACCGCGGCCGTCGCGGTGGCCGGAATCTATGGCGCCCTGCGCATCTCCGGGCAGGCACTCACCGATCAGCGCTTCCTGTTTCTTGGCGGCGGCTCGGCCGCGACCGGCATCGCCGAGCTGATCTCCCAGGCGATGGCCATGGAGGGGATGGACATCGCCGAGGCGCGGTCCCGCAACGCGCTGTTCGACGTCAACGGCCTGCTGGTGACCTCGCGAACCGATCTGAACGCGTTTCAGAAGCCTTTTGTGCTGGACCATGAGCCGATCACGAGCTTCGTGGAAGCGGTGAAGGCGCTCCGGCCGACCGGAATCATCGGTGTCAGCACGGTGCCAAAACTGTTCAATCAGCAGGTCATCGAGGCCATGGCCGAGATCAACGAACGGCCGATCATCTTCCCGTACTCCAACCCCACATCGCGGTCTGAGTGCACGGCCGAGGAGGCTTATGGCTGGTCGGAAGGCCGGGCGATCTTCGCCAGCGGCAGCCCCTTCCCGCCGGTTGAAATCGGGGGAAAGACCCTGGTGCCGGGTCAGGGCAACAACGTTTATATCTTCCCCGCCATGGGCTTGGCCGTTTTCGCGACCGAGGCGACGCGCATCACCGACGAGATGTTCATCGTGGCCGCGAAAGCCGTCGCGGAACAGGTGACGGAGGCCAATCTCGACACCGGGCTGATCTATCCGCCGCAGAGCAAGATCTTCGAAGCCTCGCTGCATGTCGCCGACGCGGGTCGCCGAACACATCTTCGACAAGAACCTGGCCCGGGTCGATCGGCCGGCGGATGTTGCAACATTCATCCGGTCGCACGTTTATCGCCCCGTATACGGGGTATGATATGAGGTTGCGGGCTGATTGTGACGACCAATCTCATGCAGCAGCGGCTTCCAAAGATGCGCACTTGCCTTGTCCACCAGAGTGATTTCGGCGCAGCCGCGGCGCCCCAGCCTATCGCCAAGCCGCGTCGCGAGCTCGAGGCCGCCGCTGGCGGCTTGCGCCTGGGTCAACCTTGCGCGGCTCCGGTTTCACCCCATCGCCGGCGGCCTGGCCGCCGGCAACTAATTGTGTATCCACAACAAACCCTCAAAGCCGAATTCCCGAGATAATAGCCGCGCGAAAGGACGCCGTGGCCCTGATCCGAACCGCCTGCTCAGTCCACCTGCCTAAAAACGAGCATCTTCTTTTCGAACATCTCGTCCATCGTGGGGCGGATACCGCCGATGCCGTAGCCGGATTGGCGGCGTCTCCATCGGTTGATGTCTTGGCGGGGGCATTTGCCCCCTGAGCGGATCGTCGCTGGGCCTTTTTGCTGGTAGCGCGGCGGAAGCTTTCGCCGTTCATTTCAGGGCGATGCAGTTCTGGCGCGTCTCGATCCATTCGCAACGCGCCAGTTCCGCAGAGAAGTGTTGGGGTGGAACGGCCCATGGCATCGGATGTGCCAAGATAGGGTCTGTCACTGACCTTCATGAAAGGGCCGCCCCATGGGATTTAGACCCGATGTCCGCTGAGTGATCGGGGGCCCGCCCTCGGCTACGCAGTTACCACTTGAAGGTACCGCCAAGGCTGACCAGCTGCATCTGAGTGTTGCCGTTGACCAGGTTGCTGTTACTGGGCTGGTGCGAGTGACCGTAAAGGTACTGCGCGTACAGGCTCAGATCCTTGCCGATCACGTAGTTGCCACCGACGGCGGCGCCATATTCGGACAGGGTACGGGCTTCCCCTTTCTTGCCGGCATACTGGTTACCAGCGGTCTGGCTGTCGAAGAAGCTGGCGCCGATCACATAGGGCCCTATGACATAGTTGCCGCCGACGATGTAGGCCAGCGCGTCACGCGTGCCTTTCGGCTTCGGCGCGTAGCCATCCAGGGTCTGGCCCCACTTGATGTTGGCGCCGAGGGTAACGGCATCTCCACCGAGGAACAGGTCATTATACGTGGTCTGCAGACCAGCTTGCACGACCTGCAGCTTGTCGAGGTTGTAAGCCGCGTTGGCGCCAGCAATGCTGCCGGTGTAGCGGATCGGGTTGCCGTCGAGGAAGCCGACAGAGGCCTTGGAGTTGAAGCCGTACGCCTTCAGCGCGTACTGGCCAGCCACGTCGAACGTGTTCTGACGCTCCGTCGCCAGGGTGGTGTTGAAGGTGCCGGTCGAGCTGATGGAAGCGCAGGTGGGGCCAGCGACGGTGCAGGTCGCGTAACCTTCCTTGATGCCGTTACCATTCGGCTCATAGGAGGCCATGGCGGAGAGCTTACCGCCCAGGTACGGCTCTTGGTACGACGGGGAGATCAGTACAACCTTGTCGGTGGTGTAGAGTGCGCCCTGGTCGCCATAGATGAACTGGCCGGGCCGGGCCTTGCTGGGCACGACGTATTGCGAGCCGTCGTTGCTGGCCCACTGGGTGCCATCACCGAATTGCTCGATCACGCCGGTCTGCAGCAGGGAGAAGGCGCCGTCGGTCTGGCCGTAACGGACATAGCCGTAATCCGGGGTGCCGATATAGCCATAGGCGCGGCGGACATACAGGCTGCTGGTGCCGGCCGTCGAGTTGGAGGAGCTGGTGGGCTTCGCGCCCTTGCCGGCGTCGGAGAACGTGACGCGCGTTTCGACCTGGGCACCGTAGGCGATGCCGCCAATCGTCGTCGCGTCGAAGCCTGGGTACAGGCGGAATTCACCGTTGGTGGTGACCGGGTTCAGCTTGTTGCCGCCGACGTTGTTATAGGTTGAACCGACATGATCCAGGCCGAACTGGAAGTAGCCGTTGACATGAACGGCAATGGTGCCCGGAGCGACGGGCTTGACCGGCTGGGCGTTCGCGGCGCCGCCAGCGGCGAGCAGCGCGCCCATCGAGGCCACGGAGGCCAGAAGTACCTTACGCATAAAACTTATCTCCCAGTTTATCTGTTAAACCTACTGCATTAATGGGGTGATTAGCGTAAATTCCAGACCCCCCCGCAACTGTCAATACCGTTTCAAAAAATTCCACGGAACTACGCCCCGGCACGGCCGCTCTGGAAAAACCGAGCGCCAGCCTGCGGTAAACCGGAAACGCGCACCGGCCCGGCGCCCGGCGCGAACAGGGTGCCGCCGGTGAAGCGCAGCTCCGCCTGCTCCCCCTGGCGCAGCCCGGCTTCCAGCAGCGCGTCGGCGGTCATGGCGGCTTCCAGAGTCACGTCGCCGCGGGTGAGGCTGATGCGTGCCTGCGCGCCGGTGGCGGCGATGCGCGCCACGCGCCAACTGCCCTGCGCCGCCGGCACCGGCACCAGATGGTGCGGGCGGATGAACACCTCCGCCCCGCCATCCGGCAGGCTGGCATGGCCGATCTCGAACCCAGCCTCCGCGCGGACCACGCCGTTGCGCACCTGCACGGCGAGACGGTTGCTCTCGCCCAGGAACTCATGGATGAACGGGGTGGCGGGGTTCTGGTAGATGTCGATCGGCGTGCCCTCCTGGCTGATTTTTCCGTCCTTCATAATCACCACGCGGTCGGCGAGGTCGAACGCCTCTTCCTGGTCGTGCGTCACAAAAATGGTGGTGATGTGCATCTCGTCATGCAGCTGGCGCAGCCAGCGGCGCAGATCGCGGCGCACCACGGCGTCCAGCGCGCCGAACGGCTCGTCGAGCAACAGCACCCGCGGCTGGCTGGCGAGCGCACGGGCCAGGGCCACACGCTGGCGCTGACCGCCGGAAAGTTGCGCCGGGTAGCGGCTGGCCAGGGTCTCCAGCTGAATGAGCTTCAGCAGCTCCTCCACCTTGGCCTTCACCACCGGCTTGGCGGTTTTGCGGATGCGCAGCGGGAAGGCGATGTTCTCGAACACGGTCATGTGCCGGAACAGCGCGTAATGTTGGAACACGAAGCCCACGCCGCGCTCACTGGCATGGCGTTTGGTGGCGTCGTCCGCGCCGACGCGGATGCTGCCCCAGTCCGGCTGGTCCAGCCCGGCGATGAGCCGCAGCAGCGTCGTCTTGCCCGAGCCCGAGGGGCCGAGCAGCGCCAGCAACTCGCCGGGGTGGACGGTGAGGTTCACGTCCGACAGCACCACTTGGCCGCCAAAGGCGCGGGAGACGTTGGCGATCTTGATCTCGGTGGGCATCAGCGTGCTTTCCTGCGTTTGACGGCGGCGAGCTCCTCGCGCAGCGAGAATTCCAGCGCCGCCTTGAGGACAAGGGTGACAAGGGCCAGCATGGCGAGCAGCGAGGCCGCCGCGAACGCCGCCTGGATTTCATAGGATTCGTAGAGGGATTCTACCGCCAGCGAGAGCGTGTCGGTGGAGCCGAACACCTTGCCTGAGACGACGGACACGGCGCCGAACTCGCCCATGGCGCGGGCGTTGCAAAGCAGCACGCCATAGAACAGGCCCCAGCGGATTTTCGGCAAGCTGACGCGCCAGAAAATCTGCCAGCCGGAAGCGCCGAGCGTCACCGCCGCTTCCTCTTCCTCATTGCCCTGTTCCTGCACCAGCGGGATCACCTCGCGCGCCACGAAGGGGAAGGTGACGAAGACGGTGGCGATGATCATGCCCGGCAAGGCGAAGATGATCTGGATGTTGTGCGCCGAGAGCCAGCCGCCGAGCAGGCCATTGAGGCCGAACAGCAGCACCTCCAGCAGGCCGGCGATGACCGGCGAGATGGAAAATGGCAGGTCGATGAGGGTGATGAGCAGGTTGCGGCCCTTGAAGTCGAACCGGCCGATGCACCAGGAGGCGCAGATGCCGAAGATGAGGTTCGCCGGCACCGCCACGGCGGCGATGGTGAGCGTCATCCAGATTGCCGACTGTACATTGGGGTCGGCGATGGCGGCGACATAGGCGCCGAACCCGGCCGAGAGCGCCTGCGCGAACACGGCGATGAGCGGCAGCAGCAGAAACAGCGCCATGAAAATGAGCGCGGTGCCGATGAGCAGAATTCTATTGGCCATGGCGCTTCCTCATCCAGGCTTGCAGCAGGTTGATGGTGAGCAGCAGCAGGAACGACACCGCCAGCATGAGCACGCCGATGGCGGTGGCGCCCTGATAGTCGAACTGGTCCAACTCCTGGACGATGAGCAGCGGCACGATCTCGGAGATCATCGGCTTGTTGCCGGCGATGAAGATGATGGAGCCGTACTCGCCGAGGCAGCGGGCGAAGGCCAGGGCGAAGCCGGTAAGCAGCGCGGGCAGAATGGCGGGCAGGGAGATGCGTAGGAAGATTTGCAGGGGTGTGGCGCCCATCAGTTGCGCCGCCTCCTCCTGCTCGGGCTCCAGATCCTCGATGACCGGCTGCACCGTGCGCACGATGAAAGGCAGGGAGACGAACATCATGGCGACCACGATGCCCGCGGGTTGGAAGGCGATGGTGACGCCCAGAGGGGCGAGAATGCCGCCGATCCAGCCATTCGGCGCGTACAGCGCCGAGAGCGAGATGCCGGCAACGGCGGTGGGCAGGGCGAAGGGCAAATCCACCAGCGCATCGGCGATGCGGCGGAAGGGAAACTCGTAGCGGGTGAGCACCCAGGCTACCAGCAGCCCGAACCCGGCATTGGCCAGGCTCGCGTATAATGCCGAACGCAGGCTCACCCACAGATCAGCCAACACACGCGCCCGGGTGATCTCCGCGAGGAAGGCGCCCCAGCCCATGCCCGCGGTGAACCACAGCATCACCCCCAGCGGCCCCAGCACAATGACAAAGAGCCAGAGCAATGTGATGGCGAGGCTGGGCGCAAAACCCGGCAGCACGCTGGCGGGACGCCAGGTGAAGCCGCGCGACGCGGGGTGAACAGAGGCGCTCACGCCGGGCGCTTCAGCTGCTGATGCCGAAGAACTGCGCGCCGCTCTGGCCAAAGGCCTGGTCCAGATAGCCGCCATTGCCGAAGAACTCCGGCTGCGCCTTGGCCCAGCCGCCGAAATTGGCGACGGTGATGAGATTCACCTTGGGGAATTGGCTGGCATATTTCGCCGCCACGCCAGCATCGCGCGGGCGGAAGAAATTCTGCGCGATCACTTCCTGCGCCTCTGGCGAGTAGAGGTATTCGAGATACGCCGTGGCGAGCGCGCGGGTGCCGTGCTTGTCCACGTTCTTGTCCACTACCGCGACGGGCGGCTCGGCCAGGATGGAGAGCGAGGGCACCACGATCTCATAGGCATCGCTGCCCGCCTGCTTGATGGACTGGAACGCATCCGACTCCCAGCCCACCAGCACGTCACCGATATTGCGCTGCGTGAAGGTGAGGGTGGAGCCGTGTGCGCCGGAATCCAGCACCGGCACGTTGGCGAAGAATTTCTGCAGATAGTTCAGCGCGGCCTTGTCGCTGCCATAGGCCTTCTGCGCCCACGCCCAGGCGGCCAGCACGTTCCAGCGCGCCCCGCCGGAGGTCTTGGGGTTCGGCGCCACGATCTGCACGCCAGGCTTCACCAGGTCATCCCAATCCTTGATGTTCTTGGGGTTGCCCTTGCGCACCAGGAACACGATGGTGGAGGTGTACGGGGTGGAATTGTCCGGCAGGCGGGACTGCCAGTCCGGCGCGATCAGCCCCGCCTTGACGATGGCGTTGATGTCATAGGCCAGCCCCAGCGTCACCACGTCTGCGGGCAGGCCCTCGATGACCGCGCGCGCCTGCGCGCCGGAGCCGCCGTGGGAATAATGCAGGGTGGGGGTAACGCCGGTCTTCTTCGCCCAATAGGCGGCGAACAGCTTGTCGTAGGCGGTATAGAGCTGCGCCGTGGGGTCGAAGGAGACGTTCAGCAGCGTACTGGCATCGGCCAGCGCGGGCGCCGCGGTCAGCGCGGAGGCCGCCCCGGCGGCGGAGAGCGCCAGGGCGGCGCGGCGGGTAAGGCGGGTGGTCATGTTGAGAGTCCCTCGCTGGTGATTGGCTATGTGGTTCCCATAATCCTCAAGAACACATATGCACACTAAATCCACCTGATCAATAGGATTTAAAGGAATTCCATCCAGAGTTTCCAGGCCGCGCTCAACGTTTCGGCCATTGCCAGGCTCCAGGCCGGGAAAACCGGGACGAGCAAGAAGCGGAAAGGCTGGTGATTACCGCCGAGATGTGACCCGGAGTGGAGTGGGCCCCTCGGGTCGGACAGGCTGTACAAGACGAATTGACCGCTAGGCGGGGCTTTTGGTTCTTAGGGTAGTTAACTCTCGGTGGTTTCGTGCCCCCGCAACCAACTTGATTTGCTGTTCAAGAAC